>NZ_KQ033889.1 GCF_000967265.1 Bifidobacterium mellis | reverse complement strand
GGGCTATAGGAACTAAACGCGTTGTTTATGTTGGGGGTTTGGCCTTGTGGCTGTAAGCGTGTTGGGTGGTTGTTAATAGGTCGGGTTGTTAATAGGGGTCTTGCAGGGGTGCCCGTTCCTGTTCGATTGGGGAATGAGAACCAGATCGAAGAGGGCCAGGCATTGCCCCATATGCCATGGGCGGATGCGCAGGCATGGGCGCAACAGATCAGGCACGCAGCGCCGGATGTGTCCGTCCTGCTCGATCACGTCCACCGCGCGCAGGCAGGACCGGGCCCGCGCCGCGCAGTTGAGGGAGTTCCTGGACCGGCTGCTGACGGGCAGGACCCGGGAACAGATGGGGGCCATGGGCGCCAGGGCCTGGCGTAAACGGGTCGGCTGGTGCTGGAACATCAAGCCGGCAATCACACCGGACGGGGTGGTCCATCACACGCTCATGGCCGACGGCACGTATATGGCACACGGCTGGTGCCTCCTGATAGCGATCGACGGGCAGACGGGCCAGGTCATCGACCGGCAGTGGTGCCATCAGGAGAACACGGCGGCCTGCACGGCCCTGTCCTCCCGCATCCCCGGGCCCGACGTGCTCATCACCGACGGCCTTCGCGGCGTGCAGAAAGCCTGCCATGCCTGCTGCCGGGCACGCGCATCCAACGCCGCCTGGTGCACGTGCAACGCAACACCAAAACCGACCCGACACTCAAACCACGACTTCAGGCCGGCAAGGAACCCAAGCGACTCTCCGACCAGCTCACCCGGGTCCATACCATCGAGGAAGCGGTGCGTCGGGGTGAGGCCTTGAACGCCTGGCACGAAAGATGGAAAACCCTCATCGACGAACGCACCATGGCCAAGGACGACCCAGCCAACCCCAAAGCCAGCCACCAATCCTGGTGGTGGACCCACCAGGAACTCCGCCGCTGCTACCGCAGGCCCGAACACCTCTTCCAAGACAGGCAGCTCTTCGCCTTCCTGGAACCCGAACTCACCGCCGGCGGGCCAGTGGAACGCACCACCAACCGGCTGGAAGGAGGAGTCAACCCACCCATCAAACGCACCCTCCTGCAACACCACGGCCTACCCGAGAGCCACATGAGACGCGCCTGCGAATGGCACTGCTACATGAAAACCGACAACCCCCGACCCCGCCAGCCTGAACAGGGACGAACACCACCAGCCACAACCAGCACCCAAACGGGAAACCAGACAGGAACAGGACGAGCCCGAACACTACGGCACCGCCATCAACTGGAACGAGTTCCACACACCAGTCAGATACCCCAACACCACACTCTGACCAACACACAACCAAACCCACACACAGAACCTAAAACAACGCGTTTAGTTCCTATAGGCCC
>NZ_KQ033888.1 GCF_000967265.1 Bifidobacterium mellis | reverse complement strand
TCTTACTGCAGGGGGTCACTGTCCGTTTGGGTCCACTGGGTACTGCGCCGTGCCGGTCTGACTCGCACTGAGGCTTCCGTTGTCGACAACTGGATGACGGCGACGTGAGGGGACGCACATGATGACCAGCCGGATGACCACGGCCAGAAGGAGGATGACGATCCCCAGGGGCGAAGGGGAGGACGGGTCCAGCCCTTCCAAGGCATCCGACACCATCGAACCGACAACCAGACCAAAGCCCACCACAATCAGCACGTAGAGGACGAGCGCCAGCCACCCCGACAGGGCCAAATCATGCAGACGCCGCACCGTCAGGGCATACATAGGCACCAGCATCGCCAGGGAGAACAGCGCCGGTATGACAACCAAGGGACCAGAAGAGAACACGCGGGTCAGGCAGGTGTCCATGAACGAGACGAACAGGGCGAAAACCCATATCTCCTTGCGGCAGGAACGCCCCTTCCCCCTCGCATACAGGTAGAAGGGCCGTTGCAGGCACTCCTGCAAGGTAGCATCGTACATGGGCTCGTACCCCTTCATCATATCCACGCGACGCGGCCTCTTCGAGAACAGGGCACTGGCCATAATCCTCACCTTCACTTTCTTCATAAACCCGTCCCGACGGTCCGTTAGGACGGAACATTCGATATCGGCATCAACGCAAGTACCACCCATGGCGCAGCCCGTCGTCCGGGTCATCGGCTGGCATTGTCGTCATCATTGGATGCTCCCAGGAGGGAGGCGATCAGCACGATCAGGTCGAACACCAGCGCCCAGGCCGCCAGCCACTCGAAGGCCGCGTCACGATGCGTGCCCGCGCACTTCCCGATCGCCCACATGTCCAGCACGAACCACAAGGCGCCGACGACGCCCACCACGCAGCACCAGAACAAGGACGCGCCAGCCGACCCCGTCACCTTGGCCAGCATCCAGGACGGCACCACGCACAACACCACCATCGCCGCCCACGACGCGAACCCGTTGCGCACCAGCCGCATCACCACCGGAAACAGCGACACCCCGACAGCCACCAGCACAGCCACCGACACCAGAACCCACCGGAACACGCCACCCGAATTGCGACCGACAGACCCGAATACGACACCGAACCCCGGAGCGCACGGAAGCGACAACACCACAAACCAAGGCCCCGGACGCCCCTTCCCATCCTCATACCGCCCCAACAGGACAACCACAGCAAAAATAGAGAACAGTACGGGAAACGTAGCTTGGCCTATCCGCATGCGCACCCAATCCTGGTCCTGATCAAACAGGAGGAACCAGCCGCAGGCGAACCCGGCCACATAGGTCAACGCGTACAACACCGTCTTCCACAGGACCCCACCCAGGGAGAACTCACGGGCGCCGGGCCGCGCATGCGGGACACACCCGACCACACGCGACATCACCGACGACAGGACAAACGCATCAACCCGATCCCCAGCGCCATCCGACACCCCGCCGACACCAACAC
>NZ_KQ033887.1 GCF_000967265.1 Bifidobacterium mellis | reverse complement strand
GGGAAGGACGAACCCCGACAATGCGAGATGGGAAGAGACCAACATGAACGGCACTGATATAAAACCGGAATCGACGATGGGCGGCTTGCCGACGCTGAGCGAGAAACTGTCGGAAGGGCTCCCGGCCCCTCTTGCCCGCCTGGCTAAGATGCTCGGCCAGAGGGGCGTGCCCGTTTTCATTGATGCCGGCGGCGAGTCGGTTCTGGCCACCCTGCTCGAGGGTGAGGTGCTGTATACGCTGACGGCTGGTCTGGACTCCATCAGTTTCAGGAGTCTGTGGAGCCGCGGGTTCAGCTCGGCCCGGTACCGCGATGCCGCCGATGTCTGCAATGAATGGAACAGCGTTGCGGCGTGGACCAAGGCCTATGCCAGCGAACCCTCGGTGGAGGAAGACAGAGCCGTGCGGGTTTTCAGTGTCGGCCAGATTATGTGGGATGAACGAGAGGATGTCTTCGGGGCAAGGCTGGATGATTCGCTGAAAATCGTACAGGCCTTCTATGCCTGGTTGGGCGAGCAATACCCGGATCCCATACGTACCCCCAGCGGGCCCTATGGAAAGAGAGGCTGAATAGTGACACAGCGTGGTGTAGGACCGGCTGCCGTCGTCGACGATGACAGGATTAAGCGGTGGATGGATCAGCAGGATTTCCATGTCGAGTACTATGAGCATGCCTGGATTGGAATGTGGGCCAATATCATGCTCACATTCGCTATGGATGGCGAGCATCATGAGTATCTGGTGGTTCGTGGGACTGAGAAGGGCAGCCATCCGAAAGGACAGCGTGAGTTGCTTGAGGATGTCTGCAATGCCTGGAACCGGGACTATGAGGGGCCGGGTGCCTATTTGCAGAGCTCCGAGGAGGGCCTGGTCTTCCGCACGGTGTTCGTGGTGAACTGTCAGGGGGGCATGGATGATGACCAGTTTGATCGCCTGATGAAGTATGCGATGGCGGGGTCGGACGGTTTCCTTGGCTTTGCCCAAGGGCAGCTGTCGAAGATAAGGATGAGCTAGGGTGAAGTGCAGGGTCAGGCGTGACCGTGCTTCCGGGGCATGCACGCTGGCGGTAAACCCCACTCGGGGCGAAATGCCTGACCTGGCGCTGGCTCAGGTTCTGCTTTCGGGAAGGTATGTGGATTACCTGGTTCCCTTCACTTATGAGGGGGATTTGCGAGAAGCCAGGTTCTACTATGATTTGACCGGAGCCACACCCCTGGGCCGTGTTCTGCGGCATGGCATGGCCGCTGAGCGGTATGCCGGGGTCTTGCAGGCCATAGGGGATGTGGCTCGGGTGTGCGCGGAGGAGCGCGCGGTTCTGCAGACGGTGCTCTGGCATCAGGATTATCTGTACTTTGCCGGTGACGACACGGTTCCGCGAATGATACAGGTCCCCATCGTCGATGGGCCCCGTTTCGATGCCAGTCCTCTTTCCCTGCTTTTCAGGCTCAGCAAGGTCGACACTGGCGCTTTTGGGCATCCGGAGTGGTCTCGGTCGGTTGAGACGTTCGTGCGAACAAACAAGGAGTTCGACGCGGATGCCTACCATGCCATGCTGGCATCGATCCTCCCGGCAGGCAGATTCCGGACCCTGCCGGGGGGTGATGGCGCCAGCGCCGAGTCCTCGGGCTCTGAAGCCCGGAGCCAGGTTGGTGCCGGGACGGGCCCATCCGGCACGGATCCGACCGGGGACCATGCGGGTGAATCCCATGGCGATGAAGATGAGTACTACTCAGAAACGATTCTCAAGCTGCCGGAGGAGGGAGCTGCCACGGAGGCTCCCTCTGGGTATCGGGCTCTGGAACCCGATGACAATCCGGGAATCCGACTTTCGGATGAGGGCAATGATGGGGACACCGTTCTGGGTATGTCCCCTCATCCAGACCGGGATATATGCGGGGCGGGTGAAGCCTCCGGCGTTTCCGGTGATGAGGGGCCGGCCAGCCTCAACATGAGTAGGAGGCCCCGCTTCCGTGTCACCAGAATCCGAGATGGATACCGGGTGAATTGCAGCCAGAATACGGCCACCATAGGCAGATCCGCCCAGGCTGACATCCATATGGGCGGCAACATGAACGTAAGCAGGATACATGCCCAAATCCGCCGCCTTCCTGGTGGCGGGTTCGAGATAACAGACCGGCATTCCTCCAACGGAACCAGGGTGTCCGGCCGTCTGCTCGCCCCTGGTGAAACTGCTCCTGTCGGTCCCTCGGGCGCCTTCTCTCTTGCTGATTCCGACTTCATAATCGAGGAGCTTGACTGCGAAGGGGCGACGGGATCGTGGAGCGGTTCCCCATCCTCTGGCCTGGGAAGTGGTGTGTGATGGCTGTTGGTGTTTCTGGTTCCTTGCGGCTTCCTGTGGGGGGGGGGTCCTGGCTGGAGAGCGCGGCTTCGGCTGTGTCGCGTGTGGTGCCGTCGTGGATGCTGTCGATGTGCCGGTGATCTCGGGTGCGTTCCAATGACATGGCGCATACGGTGCGTATGGTGGAGATGATCCAGGAGGCAGGGGCGGATGCGCTGCTGGTGGTTGTGCCCTACTGTTCGTGGCTTTCCCGGAGGAGGAGCAGCTGGGCGTGGACCTGCTCATGGTCGGTTCCACTAATGCCGAGGTCCCCGGCTTTGAGGTCATTGCGGATGGATCGGAGGTTGACAAGACGGGGATCCTGACGGTTTCGAAATGGGCGGAGGGAGCCAAGTTCTTGGCTGTGTCTTCGTCCAAACGTATGAGCATACCCTGCTGTTGATGGAGGGATTCGGGCGCGGAGTGTGGTCATCTGCAAAAGCTGCCGGTCTTTATATATATGCGACGTTCGACAACGAGGGGGTTGAAACTCGTTTCCCGCGATGCGGGAAGACCCTCTGTACGGGACCGTTACCGGCGGAATCCGTTCCGTGGCCAAAGACGATGTAAATGCCTTGAAGTGTCGGGACTATAATCAGAATAAAGGCGGTGTCGGGCGGAAGACGTCGGTGTCTGAAGGCCGTGGTTATTTGAAGCCTTTCTCACCATTGGCCGGGTCCTTGGGTCCCGTGCTAGCGAAGGTGCAGGGCGAAGGGTGAGTGGTGGTGATGTCTGAGTCGAGCAGTGGGG
>NZ_KQ033886.1 GCF_000967265.1 Bifidobacterium mellis | reverse complement strand
ATTGTTTCCCTCACGGCTTTGTGCAGGAGGACAGGAACAGCCAAGCATTGGTCTGAGCCGAATATGAAAAAGGGAGGCATCCTCAGGAATGTTCTCCCAAGGATATCTCCCGTATTCAAGTGTAATGGCGGCGGTGTGCTACTCTCCCACACTCTTCCGGGTGCAGTACCATTGCCGTGCTGGGTCTTAGCTTCCGGGTTCGGAATGGGACCGGGCGTCTCCCCCAGGCCATGACCGCCGCGAATCTTCAATTTCATCCACGCCTTCATGCGAAGGGCATGGGGTCTCCTGGTGGTTCGGGGACCGGATGGTGGACGCGTGTTCCGTTGTCGATCGCCTGTGGCCGTCCGTGTTCATTGCCGCAGGCAGGATGCGCAGTAGGGTTGATGCCGCCACCCCTCCAGGGGGTGGGTGTTGTGTTGTCCTCGACCATTAGTGCCGGTCGGCTCCGCCCCTTGCGGGGTGTCCACGTCCGGTCTATCGACCATGTGTTCTGCATGGGGTCTTCAGAAGCCCGGAGGCTTCATGGAATCCTTATCTTGGAGGGGGCTTCCCGCTTAGATGCTTTCAGCGGTTATCCCATCCGAACGTAGCCAACCGGCCGTGCCGCTGGCGCGACAACCGGCATACCAGAGGTTCGTCCACCCAGGTCCTCTCGTACTATGGGCAGGGCTCCTCAAGATTCCAACGAGCGCAGAGGATAGAGACCAAACTGTCTCACGACGTTCTGAACCCAGCTCGCGTGCCGCTTTAATCGGCGAACGGCCGAACCCTTGGGACCTGCTCCAGCCCCAGGATGCGACGAGCCGACATCGAGGTGCCAAACCATCCCGTCGATATGGACTCTTGGGGATGATCAGCCTGTTATCCCCGGGGTACCTTTTATCCGTTGAGCGATGCCGCGTCCGTACGCCGGCACCGGATCACTATCTCCGACTTTCGTCCCTGCTCGACCCGTCGGTCTCGCAGTCAAGCTCCCTTGTGCGATTGCACTCAACACCCGATTGCCAACCGGGCTGAGGGAACCCTTGGGCGCCTCCGTTACTCTTTGGGAGGCAACCGCCCCAGTTAAACTACCCGCCAGGCACTGTCCCTGGCCGGGATGACCGGCCGAGGTTAGAGGCCAGATGAGGACAGAGCGGTATTTCACATTCCGGCTCCACGGATGCTGGCGCACCCGCTTCGAAGCCTCCCGCCTATGCTACACAGTCCGCACCTAACGCCAATACCAAGGTATAGTAAAGGTCCCGGGGTCTTTTCGTCCTTCTGCGCTTAACGAGCATCTTTACTCGTACTGCAATTTCGCCGAGCTCCTGGTCGAGACAGTGGGGAAGTCGTTACGCCATTCGTGCAGGTCGGAACTTACCCGACAAGGAATTTCGCTACCTTAGGATGGTTATAGTTACCACCGCCGTTTACCGGGGCTTGAATTCACCGCTGCCCCCTCCGAAGAGGGATGACGGATCCTCTTAACCTTCCGGCACCGGGCAGGCGTCAGTGCATATACAGCGACTTACGTCTTCGCATGCACCTGTGTTTTTGGTAAACAGTCGCTACCCCCTGGTCTGTGCCGCCCCAGCCGGCTCCGCGCGCAAGGCGCCTCACCGGCCGGGGCCTCCCTTATACCGAAGGCACGGGAGTGATTTGCCGAGTTCCTTGACCAGGATTCGCTCGATCGCTTTGGTATACTCTACCTGACCACCAGTGTCGGTTTGGGGTACGGGCGGCGCCACTCCTCACGCCGAAGCTTTTCTCGACGGAACGGCACACCGGATTCGGGGCACAAGACCCCCCATCATCACACCTCGCGCTCATGCCGGGCGGATTTGCCTGCCCGACGCGCCGCATGCTTGACCACGGATAACCACCACCGCGGCCCGGCTCCCGTTCCGTGTCACTCCCGCGCTACCCGCCACGCATCCACACGCCGGTCCCATGCCATCGGACGGTCCGAAGACCATCGCCCGACACAGGTAAGGGCATGCTTCCACGTCTTGGATTGGACGGCTTGACGCCGGTAGGAGAATATCGACTCCTTCATCCATTCGACTACGCCTGTCGGCCTCGCCTTAGGACCCGACTCACCCGGGGACGACGAACGTGGCCCCGGAACCCTTGGTCATCCAGCGGACGGGATTCTCACCCGCCTCTCGCTACTCATGTCTGCATTCTCACTTCCACGCGGTCCACGGCCGGCTCACGCCGCCGCTTCGCCCCACGCGGAACGCTCTCCTACCCAGCACAGCGAACTGCGCTGCCGCGTCTTCGGTGGCGTGCTTGAGCCCCGCTACATTATCGGCGCGGAACCACTAGACCAGTGAGCTGTTACGCACTCTTTCAAGGATGGCTGCTTCTGAGCCAACCTCCTGGCTGTCTATGCGACTCCACATCCTTTCCCACTTAGCACGCGCTTGGGGACCTTAGACGACGATCTGGGCTGTCTCCCTCTCGACGACGGAGCTTATCCCCCGCCGACTCACTGCCGCGATACACCTCACACGTATTCGGAGTTTGGCTGCTGTCGGTACCCGATACGGGCCCTCAAGCATCCAGTAGCTCTACCCCATGGAGGCACTCACGCGACGCTGCACCGAAATGCATTTCGGAGAGAACCAGCTATCACGGAATTTGATTGGCCTTTCACCCCTAGCCCCAGGTCATCGGCCCGGTTTTCAACCCAGGTCCGTTCGGTCCTCCACGCGGTCTTACCCGCGCTTCAACCTGCCCAGGGCTAGATCATCCCGCTTCGGGTCCAGGACACGCGACTGGAAACGCCCTTATCGGACTCGCTTTCGCTACGGCTGCCCCACACGGGTTAGCCTCGCCACGCACCACTGACTCGCAGACTCATTTTTCGATAGGCACGCCGTCACCCCGAAGGGCTCCGACGGATTGTAGGCACACGGTTTCAGAAACTCTTTCACTCCCCTCCCGGGGTGCTTTTCACCTTTCCCTCACGGTACTCGTACGCTATCGGTCAGACAGGAATATTCAGGCTTACCCCACGGTCGGGGCCGATTCACACGGGATTCCACGAGTCCCGCGCTACTTGGGAACAAGGACCGGCAGGCGGCGCGCCTTCGGCTACGGGGCCATCACCCTCTACGGCCGGGAATTCAATCCCGTTCGCCTCACACGCCGCTTTATCACTGCCGCCGGGCCCGTCGGAGCCCGGACGCCAAGTCCCACAACACCCATGCCGCAACCCCCGACGGGTCTTCCACGGCACCGGTTTGGCCATCATCCGCTTTCGCTCGCCACTACTCACGGAATATCCTTTCCTGCAGGTACTGAGATGTTTCACTTCCCTGCGTACCCCCCGCACGAATGCGGTGCCGGCCCATCACGGCCGGCGGGTTACCCCATTCGGACACCCTCGGATCAAAGCCCTGTCGGCGGCTCCCCGAGGCCTATCGCGGCCCCACGCGTCCTTCATCGGTCCTGTCTGCCAAGGCATCCACCATGCGCCCTTGCCGACAACACGACCACAGGCCATGCCACGACAACAACAACTGCGAACTGCCAGACGACAAATCATCACACTAAACGATCACAAAACGATCGACCCGAACCCACTCGCATGGGCCCGGACGAAACAATACAGCAGACAACCAGCCCGAAAGCCGGCCATCCGCTCGCGTCCACTATCCAGTTCTCAAACCACCAGCACACCGACAGGACCCGACGCGGGACAAACCCCCACGCAGGAACCCGACGGGCATCAGGAACACCACCCACCAAGGTGGCGGTCCGGGAACCCAACAGCGCATCCATGCCACAGCCTCAAGACCGTTCCACGCCAGCACGCCCACACCATCCGGCCAACCGGCCGGACCCGCAGGCACGACCCCCACGCATCACACGCAGGGGATTTCCAAAATCTCCGTAGAAAGGAGGTGATCCAGCCGCACCTTCCGGTACGGCTACCTTGTTACGACTTAGTCCCAATCGCGGACCTCACCTTAGACGGCTCCCCCCCAAACAGGTTGGGCCACCGGCTTCGGGTGCTGCCCACTTTCATGACTTGACGGGCGGTGTGTACAAGGCCCGGGAACGCATTCACCGCGGCGTTGCTGATCCGCGATTACTAGCGACTCCGCCTTCACGGAGCCGGGTTGCAGGCTCCGATCCGAACTGAGACCGGTTTTCAGGGATCCGCTCCATGTCACCATGTCGCATCCCGTTGTACCGGCCATTGTAGCATGCGTGAAGCCCTGGACGTAAGGGGCATGATGATCTGACGTCATCCCCACCTTCCTCCGGGTTAACCCCGGCGGTCCCCCGTGAGTTCCCGGCATGACCCGCTGGCAACACGAGGCGAGGGTTGCGCTCGTTGCGGGACTTGACCCAACATCTCACGACACGAGCTGACGACGACCATGCACCACCTGTGAACCGGCCCCGAAGGGAAGCCGCGTCTCCGCGGCCGTCCGGCACATGTCAAGCCCAGGTAAGGTTCTTCGCGTTGCATCGAATTAATCCGCATGCTCCGCCGCTTGTGCGGGCCCCCGTCAATTTCTTTGAGTTTTAGCCTTGCGGCCGTACTCCCCAGGCGGGATGCTTAACGCGTTAGCTCCGACACGGAACCCGTGGAACGGGCCCCACATCCAGCATCCACCGTTTACGGCGTGGACTACCAGGGTATCTAATCCTGTTCGCTCCCCACGCTTTCGCTCCTCAGCGTCAGTGACGGCCCAGAGACCTGCCTTCGCCATCGGTGTTCTTCCCGATATCTACACATTCCACCGTTACACCGGGAATTCCAGTCTCCCCTACCGCACTCCAGTCCGCCCGTACCCGGCGCCGATCCACCGTTAAGCGATGGACTTTCACACCAGACGCGACGAACCGCCTACGAGCTCTTTACGCCCAATAAATCCGGATAACGCTTGCACCCTACGTATTACCGCGGCTGCTGGCACGTAGTTAGCCGGTGCTTATTCGAAAGGTACACTCACTCTCGCTTGCTCCCAATCAAAAGCGGTTTACAACCCGAAGGCCGTCATCCCGCACGCGGCGTCGCTGCATCAGGCTTTCGCCCATTGTGCAATATTCCCCACTGCTGCCTCCCGTAGGAGTCTGGGCCGTATCTCAGTCCCAATGTGGCCGGTCGCCCTCTCAGGCCGGCTACCCGTCGAAGCCTTGGCAGGCCATCACCCCGCCAACAAGCTGATAGGACGCGACCCCATCCCATGCCGGTAAACCCTTTCCCACACCATCATGCGACAGTGCGGAGCATCCGGCATTACCACCCGTTTCCAGGAGCTATTCCGAAGCATGGGGCAGGTTGGTCACGCATTACTCACCCGTTCGCCACTCTCACCAGGCAGCAAGCTGCCCGGATCCCGTTCGACTTGCATGTGTTAAGCACGCCGCCAGCGTTCATCCTGAGCCAGAATCAAACCCTCCACAAAAAACCATGAAGAAGGCCGAAACAGCCCACATCAATAATTGACGGGCCGGCTTCCATAAGGAGGAAACCAACCCACGAAAAACCCCGACACCAATTACACGCTCCCACGAAACCCCAAACAGGGGAAGGCATCGGACTGGCAATCAAAAAGCTATAAGTAGCACAAACACGCTCTTGAGTTCTCAAACCACCACCACACCAACA
>NZ_KQ033885.1:787537-1958815 GCF_000967265.1 Bifidobacterium mellis | reverse complement strand
CAGTGTGCTCCTCTCTTCTCGACGACGGATTTCCCGGTCTTCCTGCTTCTCTCAAAGTAGACAGTAGCCCATTGTTACACCGACTTTGCGCGGTTATCCACAGGATAGCGTGTTGTATCTGCGCCGAATGTGAATAACAGTGATGTAATTTGTGGATAAGTAAAGATGCTCTTTCTCCCTCTATGACAGGGTTTGCACAGGGTATGGAGCGGTTCTCGCCAGCTGGATGGCGGGAGCTCGTTTGACTCCGTCCCGGCTCATGTGTACCGTGATATAGCTTGACTCATAACGAGCCGTACTCGAGTATGTCTACACACGGGAGCAACGAATTATGAAGAGGACATTCCAGCCCAACAATCGCCGTCGTCACATGAAGCACGGATTCCGCGCTCGCATGCGCACCCGCTCCGGTCGCGCCCTGATCAACCGCCGCCGGGCCAAGGGTCGTCGGACCCTCTCCGCCTGAATCGGATCCCAATCCCTTTTCAGAAGGTGGAGCGGCTGAGGAGCCACCGGGAGTTCACGGCGGTGCTCAGGCGACGCCATCGGGTCAGCAGCAGGGATCTGGTCATACATTACTTGATACCCGGATCTGACCGGACGGCGACCCCGCTGCCGGTGACATCGGCTGTGCGTGAAGGGCGGCATGACATCCTGCCTGCAGGCAGACGCCGCATGGGGCTCGCTGTATCCAAAAATGTGGGTAAGGCTGTGACCAGGAACAAGGTCAAGCGCAGATTCAGGCAACTTGCCGGATCCAAGGAGGACCTGCTGCCATCCTCCTGTGATCTGGTCATGCGCGCCAAACCCAGCGCTGCCACGGCCACTTACAAGCAGTTGGAGGAGCAAGTGGATAGGCTCTTCCGTGACCTTATGCACAAGACCGGAAAGACCGCCGGAGGCCTTGATGCACAGGTACAGCCGGGGTTGCAGTTTGCCGACGGGTCCAAGGGTCAACCGATTCAACAGCAGAAAGCCACAGAAGGATGCAGGGCATGAGCGGCCTGGCATCCCGGGTTCTGCAGGGTGCAGTCCGCTGGTATCAGCGCCACATCTCACCCCTGTCGCCGCCGAGGTGCCGTTACTACCCGACCTGTTCCCAGTATGCTTTGACCGCTCTGAGGCGGTTCGGGGCCTTGCGTGGAACCATCCTGGCCGCTCTGCGGCTATTGCGGTGCACGCCCTTCAATAACGGCGGAATCGATGACGTGCCCCAGAGATTTTCCATCTTCTATCGGTTCTCGTGGTCCAAGGCTCATGAGGAGGCCCGGCTGACCCCCATGGCCCCAGACAAGGAGACGGCCTGACAATGTTCCAGAACAACGACACTTTCACTTTCGATACGGGCATATACGGCTTCTTCTACAAGATCCTGTACCCGATCGAGTGGCTCATGACCTACATCATGACCTACTGCCACAAGTTCCTGACCCTGATCGGGTTCCATAAGGGTCCCGGTGTGGCCTGGGCGCTCTCGGTAGTGATGCTGGTGCTGGTCGTCAACCTGTGCGTCCTGCCGCTCTTCATCAAGCAGTTGCGATCCATGCAAAAGATGCAGGCCCTGCAGCCCAAGCTGATGAAGATCCAGAACAAGTACCGTAACAAGAAGGATCCGGCTAGCCGAGAGGCTATGAGCCGGGAGACCATGAAGGTCTATCAGGATAACCATGCCAACCCCATGGGGTCCTGTCTGCCCGCGCTGGTCCAGGGCCCGGTCTTCATGACCATGTTCTATGTGCTTTCGGCTGTGCCCTTCATCGCCCGGGGCAAGCGGGCGCCCCTGGGAGCCTTCAACCGACAGGTGGCGCGAGAATTCGAGGAGACCACCTTCTTCGGGCTGCGGATTTCGGACAATTTCATGTCCGCACAGGGCGCGGGCCGCATAGTCATCGTGGTCTTCATCGTGCTCATGTGCCTGGCCATGTTCTACTCGCAGTTCCACAACGTCCGGCGGAACATGCCCAGGTCGGCCATGCAGGGACAGCAATACAAGATGCAGCAGATGATGGCCTTCATCTTCCCGGTCATGTACATCTTCTCAGGCATCTACTTCCCCTTCGCCGTACTGATTTACTGGCTGACCAACAACCTTTGGAATCTGGGCCGAACCCTCTTCCAGGTCCGCCATATGCCCACGCCGGGCTCGCCGGCCGCAGAGAGCAAGGAGGAGCGGGACCACCACCGTGAGAATGCTCGCCGCAAGCGTCAGGGGCTGCCCTCTTTGGAGGAGGAGCAGTTGATGGAGGCCAAGCGGCTTGAGGAGGAGGCCCGCAACAACAAGAACGTCTCCCACCAACGTTCTCAGCCCCACCGCAAGCGTCGCGGCCGTTGAGGCGGCTAATGGCAGTGGTGGCTGGCGTGATGACCCGGCTTTCGGTCGGGCGGATACTGGAGTAATCTGCAATCATCACGTCCGTGTATCCTCAATACTGGACACTCGATTGGTGACCAGGAATCCGACCAGGAATCCAGTGGACCTGAGGTTATGAATCGGATGTAAACGCGTGTAAGGAGAGCATAGATGTCTCAGTCTCTGGACCAGGGAAAGACCATCGAGCAACTCAATGAGGAGGCGGATGTCGCCGCCGACTATCTGGAGGGGTTGCTGGACATCGTCGATTACGAGGGCGATATCGAGATGGGGGTGCGCAACCACCGTCCGACCGTGCAGATTGTGGCTGACGACGACACGGATATCAGGCATCTGATCGGCAAGGATGGCGAGGTAGTCGACGCTCTTCAACAGCTGACGCGGCTGGCCGTGCAGCAGAAGATAGGGGAGCGCTCCCATCTGATTGTGGATGTGGACGGTTTCCTGCGGCGCAAGCGCGAACATCTTCGCGAGCAGGCCCTGGACGTGATTGACGAGGTCCGTGAGTCCGGCGAACCTGTCAATATGAAGCCTATGAATTCCTTCGAGCGCAAGATCGTCCATGACATGGTCCGCGAGGAGGGGCTGAAGTCACGCTCCCACGGCGAGGAACCCCACCGTTACGTCACCGTCTACCTGAAGGCCAAGAGCGAAGACGAGGACCTGCCTGACGATGTTGAGGATGAGCCAGTCGGGTATGATGCCCCGCTGGACGCGGATGAGACAGACCAGGTCGATGATTCGGCTGACTACCCGGCTGATGACGATCCTGCGGATGCCGATAGGCAGTGATTGCCGAGCCATGTAGGACTACGGGCCGATGAAGTACTTATGATGTCGGCTTTTTAGATTGGTCCACTGTTTGGCGCAATCGTACTGCCTAAGATTCTTGTGTTATTTACCAAGACTGTGCTATTTGGCAGGTGTATTGTGCCATCAGTCAGCTGTATAGTGCTGTCAGGCTCATGATGGTTGGTTTGCCATGCTGTTCGATTCCGATGCCCTCGGTTGGTGATCCTCTATCAGAGACTGCGCCTATGCTGTTTCCGATGGGATACTGATATTTGGCTCTCGATGCGCTTTTGCGGTTGAAAACCTCACGTTGGTAATAGCACACGTTGGTAAATAGTTTTAGGAATCCAACGGTTTTCGGTTCTGGCAGAGTGAAACCTCGCTGTATACGAGACAGCATGAGGCTGTCGTGGTCTGTGGCTGTAATTGACTGGGCGTCAAATGTGAATGTGAGGAGTTGAAATGGCTGTTGTGGATGATGAGCTGAGCGATAGTCCCCTCTTAAGCCAGGTGCTCGGCGATGCTCTGGTACCCATGCTGCGTTTCCACGACAAGATCTTGCGTGAGGGTGTGGAGAGGGGCATCATTGGCCCTCGCGATGAGGATATTATTTGGGAGCGGCACATACTCAATTCAGCTGCTATTGTCCCTTTCGTGCGAGAGCGATTGACCACTGACAGTCAGACGGCGACAGTGGCAGATATTGGTTCCGGTGGGGGCTTCCCAGGCATTGTACTGGCAGCTTGCCTTCCGCAGTGCAAGGTTGTCCTAGTCGAGCCAATGGAGCGGCGTGTAACTTGGCTGCAGGAAGTTGTTGATGAGTTGCACCTGGCTAATGCAGTTGTGCTTCGTAAGCGTGCAGAGGATCTGGCCCCAAAATCACCCCACGCGTCGACGCGGCATAACAAAAAAGGTTCACAAAGTCGCCGTCACGGTCGTCGTAGAAGCGAGGAACAGCCCGTTTCGGTCTACGGTCGTCGAGATTCTTCAACCTTGGCTGCAGTCAGAAATGATGACAGTCAACAAGATGTAAATGGCCATGACTCCTCGGGGGTAATGGGGAGAGAAGGTCTAGCAAACGCCGACTCCAATCCCTCAGTACCTCAGACTTTCGATGTCGTGACGTGCAGAGCTGTAGCTCCCATGACTAAGCTCGCCGGATGGACTTTACCTCTTTTGAGATCGGGAGGTCAGCTTATTGCTCTTAAGGGCCGTTCGGCACAGGCTGAGCTTGATAAGGCTGCTAAAGAGATAAAAAAATGTCATGGAGAGAATCCACGGGTTTGCCAAGCTCCAGTCGCTCCTGGTCTTGAGGATACTCATGTTGTTCTTGTGGACAAGCGCTAAAGCGCGACGCTTATATAACTTTTTTAAAAAGATATTATGTCGAAGACTTGGCTTAATAGAGAAAAAGAATTCTCTTGCTGAGAGAATACATTATCAACCCCTAGCACGGTGCCTTGCTGAATAACTGATAAGAAATGACTGATTAAGTCATACCAGATTTAATTGGTTTCTCCAAACGGGATTGACAGATAGATGATTGATCGAGATGGATCGATTGTTTGGTCATAAGGAAATGTAAGCATATCGTTGATTTATAGTGTCTGCCATGGATGTCTTTTCAGTCCGAATTCTCCTGGATTTTCTGAAATCAAGTCTAAGCTAGTGCAAAACATGAAAGTTTATCAAATTCTCATAAATACCATATTATTTGAAATAAGGATGTTCTGTCTCTTGAATATTGAGCAACACGCAGCGACTCTATTGTTTTGCCAGCAAGTATTATTCTATTCCGAGCTTGGCATCCATACATTAATTAGTTATCCGATTCTATGAGGTTTATCCTGGAATTGGATGTACCGCTACCCTTCCCATGTTGCATAAGACTCCCTGGAAATTGCGTCGTTTCGCTGCTTGGTGATCTATGAATTTACCTGTTTCATATACTCGACTGTTGTAGTTATTTTCGTCTTGCTGTAACCATATACATGTTTCCTCTACATCAGGGGAGTCTTTCGTGTCTAAATCTGAGTGTTGATCTTTTCGGTCTCTTTATCAACCGTATAGAGTTATGTCGTCGCTGCAAATGTATCAGGATTGCATGAATCGGCGTTTTATCCAGACTGAATCAGTTTTAGAATCAATCCTTACTATCAAACCTTCCCGCGGTATCTGGAGTAGCTTGTCAACCGAATGAAGCCGTATAAGAGATATTCTTCGGTTTGAGAGGCGGTCACTAAAGAATGTTTCACGTGAAACATCGTAAAATCAACAGCTGTATTGACCTGCAAAAGGTAGAGAGGGCTTTATTAATAACGAGCGTGATAGATCAAAATGACTTCGCTGACTCTTACGAGTAGTTATAAGAGTGACAGTATGTTAGGAGAGAATGCCATTTGCTGCTTTCCGATCTTGTGGGATCTCTGCACAGAACATTATTCAGCTTGAGCAGTTCTTAGTGTACGATTTCTGCATACAGATTGATCGTAATGTTTCACGTGAAACAATTGGTATTTAATTCAATAAATAAGTTTGTGTATTGAAGCACAAGCGAAAGAAAGTTGTTATATTATTAAAACCCATCATAGATAAGGTTGGCAATGGTCTGAATGCGCAGATGATTGTTCTTTAGCTATAACTTCATGGAGTTGAAGATAATTGCTGACTGGGCATAGTCGAATCTTGTTTAACAGAGTCCAATTCTCCTTTGAAAAATTAAACATTCAGTGTTGTCTACTCAAGCAAGTATCAGTTGGTGCTCGCACATGTACAGCTTTTGGAAATAAAAGGACAAAGCGAAGTACTCTGACCGTTTGAACTGACAATTAACTTTACAAGAATACTTCCCGGGCAACAAAGATGTTTCACGTGAAACACTATTCTGCTGTACTCTTGTATAAGATTTTCCATCTGGAGTTTAATTGGAGAGTTCCAGCAGCATATAAAACAGCATTCCAACAGGTGGATGCCATCATTGATTATAACCATGAAGGTTCCTGCTTATATTCACGACGTAGGAGATTTATTGATTCGCTATTGTTAAGTTATGCACAATTTAGACCCGGTGATCGAGTTATCCACATCATCGTTTGTATGCCGTAGCACTGGGCGTGATGCGGCAGAATTGTCAATAATTGCAAGGCAAAACCAATAATTTAGAGAAAGGGTCGATCTCATATGCGCTGATGGAGCTATCCACACTTATCCACAGTTATAAACAGTGACGGTGTATAACTTGCGGCCGTTCTGACATGTCCAACTAGGACGGGAAAATTGAATAGTTATCAAAAGGAGGAAGGTTCGTGACCGCGTCGAAGAAGGTGAAACCCGTTTCGAGAAATACCTCGGAAGTCGGTGAGCAGTCCACGCCGAACACATCAGGTATGGAGACGGCAACGGATATTCTGAATCGAATATTCGCTGACGGGACCGGTTCGGTGTCTGGTGCGGAGATGGCAGATCTATCTGCACGCTATCAGGCCTTACGCCAGGCTGAATTTCCTCACCCTACAAAGACCCGCTTTATTGCCGTTGCAAATCAAAAAGGCGGGGTGGGGAAAACCACTACCACCGTTAATTTAGCGTGTGCTTTTGCTGAATTTGATCAACGTGTGTTGGTCATCGATATGGATCCGCAAGGCAATGCTTCCACTGCACTGGGCGTGGCTCACGAGTCCGGGACACCATCAACATATGATGTGCTAGAGGGTCGTCTTGGTATCGACGACGTTAAGGTGGTTTCCCCTGAATTCCCGAACCTTGAGGTTGTCCCATCGTCGATTGATCTGAGTGGTGCTGAGCTCGAAGTTGCTGATATGCCCAACCGCAATCAACTCATGAAAAAGGCAGTTGCGGACTATCTCAAAGTCTGCCATCACCATTATGACTATGTTCTCGTTGATTGCCCGCCCAGTCTTGGATTGCTGGTTCTGAATGCCATGTGTTCAGTCAATGAGGTATTGATTCCAGTGCAAGCTGAATACTATGCCCTCGAAGGATTGCAACAATTGCTGCATACCATAGGGCTTGTTCAGCAGAGCTATAATCCCTATCTGGTAATCTCGACCATGTTGTTGACTATGTATGACAGACGGACACTGCTCAGCAAGGAAGTATTTGACCAAGTCAAGGCACATTATCCAGAGATAGTGCTTAATACGACCATCCCGCGCTCAGTCAAAATCTCTGAAGCTCCCAGCTTCCGGCAAAGCGTCGTCACCTACGATCCTAAAGGGGCCGGTGCTATCGCGTATGAAGAGGCAGCGTTAGAAATTGCCCAGAGGTCCGAGCAAGTGCTGGAACATATTGCCAATAGAAGACAGGGGGAGTGAGGACATGACAAGCCGTTCACGGTTGGGCAAGGGCTTGGGGGCTCTATTCCCCGCCCTGCCAGGTGAAGATGACGAAACCAATGCTGACAAAAGTCGGCAACAAGATAACGAAGTACAGAATTCAGGTAACAAGCAGCCTACTCTTCAAGGCTTGCCTACGGAATCGGACGGACAACAGCGCCAAGTGAGGGACGCCTCGGAAAAAGACAAAGCCAAAAGAGAACACAGTACTACGCATTTGGGTCGTGCAAGCTCTCAACTAGCGGCTACGGCAGCATCTTCTAAGAGCGGTCACAAACGTTCCAACACGGGACAAAGGCGTGTAAGTGTTTCTGAGTCTCTCGGTGCGGATGTTTCACGTGAAACATCCACTTCGAAGAGGACTACCAAGCGTCGGTCTGTCCCGTCCATCAGCAGCCTGGAGCACCCAAGCGATCTATTCTTTGGACCCACGACGACAAATGTTTCACGTGAAACATCGTCCATGGTGGAAGCGAGCGCGGGTGTCGACCGTCAGGCAAATGAGACTCGGCAAAGCACCAACCATGCAGGTGCTGTTCGCAATGGTAGCGAGCCAAATGAAGCGGGGGACAACAGCCAAGAGGAGTTGAAACCCGTCCAAGGCGGGTACTTGGCCGAGGTGCGTGTGGACGATATTAGGCCAAACGCTCAGCAACCACGGCAAATCTTTGATGAAGATGAGCTCTTGGAGCTTTCCCGCTCCATCAAGGAAGTTGGTGTATTGCAGCCCATAGTGGTTCGAAGATCAACTCTTGCAGACCTTCCAAGAAAAATCGAGGATAAAACAATCTCGGTTGACAGTGCGGAAAGTAAATCCAAAGCATTTGACATTGAGACCAGCAAGGAACAATCGAGTCAGGGTTTAAACCATAGTGAGGCGAAGCTGAGGCAAACAACCCATTATGAAATCATAATGGGTGAGCGTCGTTGGCGAGCTACTCGATTGGCTGGCCTGGACACCATACCGGCAATTGTGAAAACAACGAGCGATGACGCCATGTTGCGTGATGCCTTGCTCGAGAATCTTCATAGAGTAGCTCTTAACCCGTTGGAAGAAGCAGCTGCTTATCAGCAAATGATTGACGAGTTTGGCTTGACTCAGGACGGTTTGTCCAAGTCAATTTCTAAGTCCAGACCTCAGATCACCAATACACTTCGGTTGTTGAAGTTGCCCCCAAGTGTGCAGAAAAAAGTAAGCTCAGGTGTGTTGTCAGCTGGACATGCCCGCGCCTTGCTTACTTTGCCGGATGAAAAGTCTATGGCTGCTCTGGCAGACAAAATCATTGCTGAGGGTTTGTCGGTAAGATCAACCGAGGAACTTGTCGCGTTGCAGACAGGGCAGGCTAAGAAGAAAGCAAAAAAACCTAGGGTAAATGTCTGGGCGGATAGTCCTGTGCGCCAGGATCTGGAAAGTCACTTCGATACCAAAGTGGCTATTAAGGGCACTAAAAAGCACGGAAAAATTGAAATCGTATTTTCTTCGCCCGAAGACATGGACCGTATCGTTGCCATTCTTTTGGAGAAGAATCAATCCGCAAATAATGACATTCGTTCGGGCGATAAAGGTTGGGTTTGATACATACTTTGATCCCAATCTCAAAATGCGACTGTAAGGGTTGATCGACTAAACCCCTTCGTTAAGGCAAGCGATTGCTTCAAGCTCAGTCTGGTTTTGTCTGAGCTGATGAGCAATCGCTGTTTTTGTCTAAGTATCGGAATGATTCGGCAGTTATGAGCATGTACCATTCAAAGATCTCAGAGCCCGTACTGAAAGGTAGTATGAAATCTACATATTGTTGGCAGGGCGTGAATTGCGACACCTGTTAAAGAATTAGCGTGGTTATAGCGCCATGTAACTACTTCTGGGTAGATCGGTATCTCAAAGGCTCAGTATCTCAAATGCATAGCTGTCGATAAAAAGATGAGTGTGTTCAAGGGTGAGATATACAGTGAGTCGATGATTGATTAGCTGGTTGGCATTATCGAATAGTTGTTCAGGTATGTGTCAGTTGGTTAGTTAAGTTCTTCTGGCTTTTATGCGGCTTTTGAGGAGGAATGGCTCTTGTCCAACAACAAGTCAACCAACCTCAGCAGGCGAGGTTTGTAGGGTTTTCGATGTGGCAATAGGAGGGGAGGGGCCGATTGTAGGATGTCGTCTCAGTGGAACCTTTCTTTTATGTCAGCAGGGAACAATTGGAGCAGCTTTAGGATTTGTCGTGTTCCAGTTGAGTGAGATGTCCGGCTGCGGTCAATGGAGAACTAAGGAAACTTGACAGCCAAGAACTTGATAGACAGTTGTGCATAATCGATAAACGAAGTGCCTGGTAATTGTAAACTACCAGGCACGTGAATTCTTGTTTGCGGGGGCGTATCAGACCTTATCGGTTATCCAAACTCGTAAGATATTCCTGAGCATCCAGGGCAGCACGGCAACCCATGCCAGCGGCGGAAATGGCCTGACGATAAATCTTGTCGGTGACATCACCAGCGGCAAAGACTCCAGGTAATGAAGTCTTCGTTGACCCACCCTCGACCTGGATATAGCCATCCTGATCCAGATCAACTTGGCCATTAAGGAAAGCGGTCTGAGGGGTGAATCCAATGGCGACGAAAACTCCGTTGGCTGGAATGGTGGACTGCTGGTCAGTGGCTGTATTGTGCACATCCAAAGAGATAACGCCACTGTCGTCGCCGTTGATTCGCGTGACGACCGAATCGAGAAGGAAGTTGATCTTGTCGTTGCCCTCGGCGCGATCCACCATGATTTTTGAAGCGCGGAAGCCTTGGCGACGATGGATCAGTGTGACGGAAGAGCCGAAACGGGTCAGGAAGTCTGCGTCACCCATGGCAGAGTCCCCGCCGCCAACAACTACGATCGGCTTATCCTTGAAGAAGAAGCCGTCGCATGTTGCGCAGTAGGATACTCCTCGTCCTGAGAACTCGCGCTCGCCAGGAATATCCAATTTCCGATATTGCGAACCAGTGGTGATGACGACGACTCGAGCTTGGTATTCTTGGCCTCCATCGGTAGTAATTCGCTTGAAGTCTTGGTTCAAATCAACTGAAACGACATCATCATATTCTATCTGAGCACCGAAATGTTCGGCCTGATCGCGCATCTGATCCATAAGATCGGGGCCAAGCACTGCTTTAGGGAATCCTGGGAAATTCTCTACTTCCGTCGTGTTCATAAGCTGACCGCCGGGCGTTAGGGCTCCAGCAATAACGAGTGGAGCATATCCAGCTCTGCCAAGATAAATGGCGGCAGTGTATCCTGCGGGTCCGGACCCTATAACAATGGCATCATGAACAGTTTGCTTCATAACGCCACTGTATCCATTTAGGATGACTGGGCCACACGCGGTGGGCGAAAAGGGCGCTACTTATCTCACAGTCAGTCGGGTTCTGATAGGAGCAGGCTATCCTTGAACCATGGAGAAAACCGTGATAGTAGCCATCGTGACCAATATTGGGACGATTCTGGTGCTGATTTGGTTCATGCTCCGAGTTGATCGGTTGCTGCGGGAGCACCCCAGCCACCAAACAGAGGATAAGCGCGAGGATGACAGCTGGCATAGCTGGCGTTTTTGGAATCCTCCAAGTCCTGATGAGAATGGCGACGACTTGGAGGCTGATTCTCCGATAACAGACAAAAGCCCTGGGGCTGATGAAGATGTAACTGCTAGGACTGACGACCGGTATGCACCCGCTACTCAGGAAGGACCTAGTGAAAGTTCTTCACGCGTATCGGACAAGGGCGAGGAAAGCAGCAGAGACAAGTAAGACATATCTAGCCAGGCCATAACGTAGACGGTTCGAACGCTGTGGGGCGCAGTTTCAACGGTTAGCTTGATTTTGCGAAGGTATGGTCTTCAACGAGGACGGATGCGCTTGGATATGTGTGTGTACCCTCTGATTTGCAGGGTATCTATGTGCTTTTGTCTATGAGCTTCGCAGTGTGCGAGGGTGAGCAAACCGCGTAAGCAATATGACCCGATGGATTAATTCTGATAGGAAGATCGTGCTCTTAACGATGAGTATGTAAGACTCGGGGGCCAATGAAATGGTACAGCAATGCCGGTGGCGGAATGGCAATTTATTGGTGCGGACTCAGCTTTCGCTTGAAGTTCTTGATGGCCAAGTAGAGAGGGTTCGATTCTCAAAGATGCAAAAGCAGTGATGCATATATCTATATATATGCAGTCATGTCTACCTGACAAACATCTAGGCAAAGCATCCTGTGCTGGCTGATGCGGCAATCGTGGCGGTTGCGATCCTACGAAGGTTACGATCCTATGAAGGTTGTATTTGCTTTCATCCGGCCTATATCTTTATTCGACTCACGCTTTTAACAGGCAGGATTCGCCGTCAATCGTAAGTACTATGCCGTGTGGGACCCTCGTTGGAGTCGATGAAGCAAGTTGTTCGCCCCAGAATGTTTCACGTGAAACATTCGTTGCCGACCATGATTGCATGCATGGGTGTGAAGCGATAACAGCAGTCTGTTATAAGTCGAGTCCTGGAGAGTGACCGGCCAATCCGACCTCGGCAATTGATTAGACTGCAGCACTTCTGCAAGTCAGCCTTGTCAACAATAAAAACAGAGATCTGATTGAACATACTTTTGGGTCAACGTTGGCTTTGGCTGAGTAAAGGTGAAGTGGGGAGTAAAGGTGAAGCGGGGAGTAAATGGGAGGTGAAGCGTAAAGAGGAAATGGAAAGTCCAGCTTTACACATAGAGGGAGGGAGATAACCGACCATGGGTGGTGAATGGCGAACAACCGGCATATGATTGCCAGAGAAGAATGATAATCAGAATAATGAACGCGGAATAGAGCATCGGGTTTAATGATTGCAAACTGCTAGTCCATACTGTGTCAAACAGTTAGTGCACATGTGTGTAGGGTGCCCTCCTTGCGTACTATCTGCTGCTCTGCATGTATTTGCAAGCTGGGTATATTGCAGGTCCGCCTGTTGTATGGTGTGCAATTTGCGCAATATGCATCAGACGGACCCTATTTGTGAAAACCGAATGATAAACAGAGCCAGGCAGGCTTTGAAGTCTCAGTCGGTTCGCTTTTGATTCAAAACTGATTGAACCAATGCAGTGTATAGCTCCGGTAGGTTGTAGCCGGCAGCCAAGGCTGATTGTGGCAGAAGCGAGGTGTCCGTCATGCCGGGCGCCACGTTGGACTCCAGGAATTGTGGCTGTCCTTGGGCATCAACGATGAAGTCGGTGCGTGAGATGTCGCGGAGCCCCAGAGCCCGGTGGGCAGTCAGCGCGGCATCGCTCACAGCCTGTGTGGTCTTGGCATCCAGTCGGGCTGGAACGTAGAACTCCGTCGGGCCGGGCGTGGAGCGGGCCTCGAAGTCGTACGTGCCTGAAGGGGTCCAGATCTCCAGCGGAGGCAGAACCAGGGGGTGTCCGTCAAATTCGAGGATGGACACGGAGACCTCGGTGCCAGTGACGGCCTGTTCGATCAGGGCCACATCACCATAGGCGAAGCAGTTGATTAACGCCTGAGTGAGCTGGCTCTGTTCAGTCACCATGGTGCAGCCCATGGCTGAGCCGCCCATGGTGGGCTTGATGAAGAGCGGGAGTCCCAACGAACCTAGGAGCATATCGATAACGGGTTCGACTCCCAGCTCGCGAAACATGGACTCGGGCAAGGTCACGGAATGCGGAGTGTGCAAGCCGGCCATGCGGACGACGTTCTTGGCGATAGGTTTGCTCCAGGCGGTCCGGGAGGCCTTGGCCCGGGATCCGATGTAAGGCAGTTCCGCCATCTCCAAGACATCACGAATGGAGCCGTCTTCGCCGTTGGCACCGTGCAGCAGGGGCCAGACCAGATCAGGACGGGTCTTCTCATCGGTCAGGTAGGGCAGGAGCGAGCCATCCATGTCGTGGACATGGACCGTCCATCCGGCCTCCTCCAGGAATCCCTGGACTCGATGCCCTGAGCTGATGGAGACATCACGCTCATGGCTGAGGCCACCGCAGATAACCAGGAGGGATTTATCGGCACGCTTGGTGGCCTTGCTCGCCAGGGAGATGATATCGTCCATGGTGAACGGCGTGGCCTCACGAGTGGAGCGATGCGAGGTCCGCCTGGCTCTTTTGGTCACTTCGCCAGCACCCGTGGCCGCGGTGGTATCCGGGCTGGCGACTGTGGTCGCTGTCGCGCTCGCGGTTGTCTTGGCCTTGCCGGCTGCCGAGGTTTTGCCGCCGGTCTGCTGCCGTGGTGTCTTGCTGTGCTTGGCCGCCATGATTCAGCCCCTTTCCTTGCCGCTGTCGGGCTCGAACAGCCGGACGGTGGCGAGTTCGTTCTCGATGACCGTGGACAGTCTGCGTATTCCCTCCCGGATCCGATCGGGAGTGGGGTAACAGAAGGACAGGCGCATATGGTCCGCGCCCTCCCCATTGTCGTAGAAGGCTGTGCCTGATACGTAAGCCACCTTGGCGGTGATCGCCCTGGGCAGCATATCCTTGGCGTTGAGCCCTTGGGGTATCTTCAGCCAGATGTAGAAGCCACCCTTGGGCTTGAGCCACGAACAGTAGGGCAGGTATTCCTTCAAGGCCTCATCCATGGCATCGCAGCGTTCCTTGTACATCCCCCGGTAATCGTTGATCTGCGATTTCCAATCGAAGTTGTCAAGATAGGTGGTGATGGTCATTTGGCTCATGTTGGAGGGACACAGGATGGCTGACTCGTTGGCCAGAACCAGCTTCTGTCGGATGCCGGGAGGCGCAACCATCCAGGCCACGCGCATGCCCGGGGCGATGATCTTGGAGAAGCTGCTCAGGTAGACAATGCCCTCGGAGTCGTATGAGCGCAGGGCCGGATAGGTCTGGCCGTCGAAGGCCAGCAGTCCATAGGGATTGTCCTCCACAACGAGCACATGGTACTTTTTGGCGATCTCGATGATTCGCGGCCGCCGTTCGACGCTCATGGTGGCGCCGGCGGGATTGTGGAAGTTGGGCACGGTGTAGAGGAACTTGACCGCCTTGCCCTGGCGGCGCTGCTCCAGAATGGTCTCCTCCAGAGCCTCGGGGATCAGCCCGTCTCTGTCCATGGCCACGTTGACCACATCGACCTGGAAGGATTGGAAGACGCCCAGGGCACCCACATAGTTGGGCGCCTCAGCCAGCACCACATCGCCGGGGTCGCACATGATCCTGGTGATCAGGTCCAGTCCCGACTGGGAACCGTTGACGATGACCACATCATCCGGCTGGACGTCCTTGATGCCTTCCAGCTCCATAATGGGAAGCACGTCTTCGCGCAGGTGGGGATCGCCCTGTGCCGACCCATACTGCCAGGCCACCTGGCCCTTGCTCCGCAGCATGTCGCCAAGCTGGTCAGCCAACTTATCGAAGGGCATCCGGCCCAGGTAGGGCATGCCACCGGCCAGGGAGACCACCTCGGGCCGGTTGGCCACGGCGAAGAGGGCGCGAATCTCGGATGCACGCATCTGCTCGGCTCGTGTTGCATAGGAGCTATACCAAGGATCGTTCTTGATGACCTTGGACGCAATATTGGGATCATCCGCCATAACTGACTTCCGCCTTCCTGCCGCCGTTGTCTAAGGAAACTGTATTACCTGCAGGCGCTATGTAGGAGGAAATATCCAACACATTACCATTTCGGTACACCCATGGTCTCGGCATATGGATGGGTAGCCAGTCATGCCTGGCTGACGGGTTCCATGGGGCCTGCAGGCCATTGCGGTCGACAGATGGTTTCCGGGTCGACGTCGGGATGATTTGCCTTTGTTGTCGTCGACCCATAGTCATGCTCAGAAGGCCTGAACGGAAGTGAAGCGCAGGCTGTTTCCCGGCATGCCGTCCATGGGCACCCAGATGACCAGGTCCTGAGTCGTCACCGGCTCGCGCAGGGTGACCTGGGTAGTGCCCGAGGCATCGAAGCTGAAGTCTGCCAGCGGCTGTCCCTGGTTGGGCTGAGCCGCTGTGGAATTCGCATAGACCTGAGCATGGCCACCGCTCTGAGGCGCGACGATGGTCAGGCGGGAGACCTCTTCCGGTTGGGTCAGGTGCATATACCATCCATAGCCCTGCAGGCCGGCAGGCTTGTTGAGGAAGAGTTGACGACTCGTCTTATAGGCCGTGGTGTTCTTGGGCTTGGGCGGGTCGGGAACCTTCCCTGCCTCCTTGTCAGCGTGGCTGACCTTGTCGTTCCCAGTATCGGCGCCGGCCTGAGCCTGATCATCGCCATCGCCGTTGCTGGAGGGAGATGCTTCCTCGCTTTCATTGGTCTTGCCGGGGAAGGGCACGTTGGACATGACCGGCCAGCCCCCCTCACTTTTACCGACCTTGGATCGGGACCCGGTAATGGTCGAGAGGGCCCAGACCAGGGCCACCACAACGATTACGGCCGCTATGGCGATGACCACCGAGCGAGTTGTGAAGCGGCCGAACAGACGGGTGTCAGCCATATCGGCCTCATCGTCCAGATCCTTATCCTGCTCATCGTCGGGAAGAACCGAGTAAGTCACCGGCACAGGCATGGAGTGGATTTCAGGCGTGAAGCTGGGGGGCAGCGGCTCCATGACTGTAGTCTCCTGCTCCTCCTCGTCGAAATCGTGGCTCTTGGAGGATTGGGTCGCTTGGCTGGATGCCTTGGTCCTGTCAGTAGCAGCGGCAGAAGGAGAGTGTCCACTCCGGGCTGCAGGTTCTGCATTGCCTCCCACATGAGATTTGGTGGCCGCAGCGTCTGTTTGGCGCGTCTGCGAACCTCTGCCGTCCTGCCAGACGCTCATGTTGGATGTTGCCCTGGTGGCCTGGCTGCTGCCGTCCGCCGCACTGTTCTCCTGGCCGCTGGACTTGTGGAAGTCCCACTGGGAGAAGCCTCGCTCCACGGGATTGTTGGCAGTCACGCCGTTGCCGCTGAGAGCCTCGGACGGTTTACGCTGATCGTCTTTGACGGTCGGCATCCGTCCGGTCACAGCCTTGGACTCTTCCTCATCCACGGCTACGGGTCTGGCCGCCGTCGCCCTGAGTGCGCTCACGTCCATGGCCGCGGTCTTGCGGGAGGAGCTGTTCAGCGAGCGCAGCCGCTGGCGTTCGTCAAAGAGCGAGAAGAGGTCGGTATCCGTATCCTCCGGATTGAGCATTTCGATCTCGCTGCGGCCGGGGAAGAGCAGTTGGTTGGTCTTCCAGTGCGGCTCATGGTGGGATACGGTCTGCGTGGCAGGCAGGGCCGAGGAGGTCAGCCCCGCGGGAAGAGGGAGTACGTTCTTGGGGTCCACTGGACGCAGGGCGACGGACTCGATGGAGGCGCGGCCGTCCAGTCCGGGCCAGATCAGATCGCTGTCGGTCAGCTCCTCAGGCGGAACCCAGGGGCTGAGCAGGGCCGAGAGCTCCGCCAGGGTGACCAGCGGAACCGGCACGGTTCCCTGCTCATTCGCCAGGCCCAGCCCGCGCATGCAGATGATTTTGAACTCTTCCGGGGCCTGCTTGGGCAGCTCCTGCAGACTGGGCTGCCGTCCGTCCTGGTCGGGTCGGCGCGTCAGCATGGCATAGAGCACGCCGGCCAGCTCTCGTATGGCATACTCCTCGTTCGTCAACCCCGTCTCAGTTGAGACTGACGGGTGCTCGAGCATAGGCGATATGGGTGCATCTGCCAGGGTGATCGAGGCCGGGGCCAGCCTGATGGTGCTCGTGGAGACCGCATAGTCGACCATGCCTGCGGCATGCAGGGTCCGCATGGCCTCCGTGACCTCTCCCATGATGGTGCCGATGGCCCGGTCGCTGAGCGTTTCCCCGGCGGGTCCGTGCATGTAGTCCCTCAGGGACATGCCGGCATCGGGGGCGGTGACGATCAGGGAGACCTTGTCACGAGTGTGCAGCTGATAGACAGGGGTGAAACGGCGATCCTTGCTCAGCGCCAGGCTTGAGGCGTTGATGTTGATCCGGTCCATGCAGGTGGAATCCCCCGCGATGAAGAGCTGGCAGTCCCTGTCCAGGACCTTGTCCTTGGCCCGCCAGGCGCTCAGACCGTTCGCGCGGCGGAGCAGGGTGACCAGGGTGTATCTGCCGAGGATGGTGTCTCCGATATGCGCGTTCATGGTTGCCGAGCTCTCATCAGAAGTGGGGCGCCGCCTGTAGTCGGCGACACCGTGGTGGACCTTGCTGTTCCTAGGTACAATCCTAACGGGTTGCGGAGTCGGGGGAGCCGGTGGAGGTCCGGCTATCGCGGATTCTCCATCAGCGTCGGACTCACGGGCCTCCTCGAAGTTCTCCAGTGCTGCGTCCATGCCGGGCAGAGCGGAGTCGGGGGAGGAGGAGTGCACCACCCTGACCGAGCGGTCGGCCAGCCGGGAGGGTCGCTCCTGCAGTGCGTCCAGGCTGCGGACGGGGTGCCGGGCTGTCCTGCCCAGCCGACGGGCCAGATCGACCAGGAGCTGGATGAATTCCTCAGTGCGCAGGGCTACCAGGGTCACGACATAGATGACTGCCGTCAGCAGGGTGATGACCACGCAGATGAAGAGCGCCTGCACCCAGCTCATGTGACCCTGCCGACCCTGAATCCAGGCGCCGACCAGATGGGTCACCGGGGTTTTGACCGTCAGGGCGGCCGCCAGGGCCAATCCCGCAGCCAGGAAGGCCTTGGCGTAGGTGATAAGAATCCGCCGCTCGTCCAGGTTCCCTTGGAAGGGGCTGCGCAGCATGTGGGCCAGGACGGGGAAGCTGAGGAGGCTGCTCAGTGACAGGCTCAGTCCTACCATCGCCGCCCAGTAACGGGGAGGCAACAGGCGTATGGATACCAGAAGCACTGCCACCTGGATGGTGTTGGAGACGGCTGCGAAGATGAAAGGATGCCGGCCATCTTCGAAGGCGTAGAAGGTGCGCTGAATGAGCAGGAAGGCGCTCGTGGGAACCAGCCCCAGGGAAAGCGTTATCAGCGGTCCTGAGATAAGGACAGACTCGTGCACGCTTACCGAGGGCAGCAGGGCTCGGGTGATGGGCACTGGAATGGCCAGGAGGACTGCGGCGAAGAAGAACATGACCAGTCCCACATTGCGCAGGGCCTGGCTCAGATCATTGCGGGCATCCCCGATGCGGCCGTCGGAAACCGCCTTGGACAGCTTGGGGAAGAGGGCCGTGCTGACCGAGACGGCCACCAGCGAGTAGGGCAGGATGAAGATGGTGTAGGCGTTCTGATAGGAGCCGTTGCCGGCGATGTCAAACGGGTTGCCCTCCAGGGGGGCGCCGTTGTTGACGCGGGCATTGACCACGTTGGCCAGCTGGTTGATGACGACCACGCACATGCTCCAGGCCGCCACTGAGCCCATGGATCGCAGACCGATTCCACGCAGGCCCCAGCGGGGACGATAGCGGAAGCCGCTCATGATCAGGGGGATGAAGAGGACCAGCGCCTGGAAGGCCACTCCCATGGTCCAGGCTCCGGCGGTCAGGGCCACCTTGCCGTTGTCCCAGAAGCCGACCGGCTGATTGCGGGCGTTGCCGAACAGGAAGATGAAGGCCAGGAAGCCCAGGCAGCTGATAACGTTGGCACCCACCGAGCTCCAGGCGTATGCGGTGAACCGGCCCTTGGCGGCCAGGATCTGCCCCAGGACCGTGTAGAGCCCGTAGAAGAAGACCTGGGGCATGCACCAGAGCGTGAAGGAGTTGGCCAGGGCCCGCTGTGCCGGGTTCCACTTGGAGTTCAGATAGATGGTGGTCAGCACCGGAGTGCCCAGCATCAGCAGCAGGGTCAGCAGGGCCAGGAGGACCATGGCGACCGTGATCAGCTTGTTCAGCCGGTCTGCTGCGTCCCGCTCCTTGAGGGTACGCACAATCTGCGGGACCAGGACGGCGTTGAAGATGCCGCCCGAGATCAGGGTGAACATGACCTGAGGGATCATGGCGCCGGTCTGGTAGGCATCGGCCGCGATCCCGGTGGTGCCTATGGCGGCTGCCAGCAGGATGGTGCGGATCTGCCCGGTTACGCGGGAGGCCGCGGTGCCCGTGGCCATGATGGCGGAATTGCGCCCTACGGAACTCATTCGTCCGGGTCCTTCGTACGGTGGAACTGCCGCCAGAGCCCCAGGAGTCCCAGGAGCACGGCGATGACAATGATAATCAGGCCGCTCATGTCGCTCAGTCGCAGATTACTGGTGATCTGAGCACGACGCACCTGGCCGAATGGACGGCCCTGGCTGTCCAGCAGGCCGATGTCCACGTTGGCTCTACCGGCTGCCGCCACCCTGACCTTGAAGGTTACCTGAGCCTCGGAGCGGGCGGGAATGACCGCCTCCGCCATGCGCGAGGTGACGATCTCCATGGAGTCGGTTCGGGCGCTGATGCGGGCGTGGACAGGATAGGGGTGGCTGTTGCTGACGGTGACGGGCATGGAGGCCGTCTCGCTGACGACGTTCAATGACTCGCTGGGCGTGATGCTGATCCCGTCCAGGAGCCGTCGGGATATGGCCTCGGCCTGATCGGCCAGTCCAGAGGCGGCTGCGGTTCCCCCCAGGGACTTCAGGGCCAGGTCGTCGTGGGCGGCGGTCAGCTGGCTCAGCCACTGATGCGGATCCTTGGGCTGGCGGGCGGTGGTGTCGGCATCCTGGCGGGCCAGGGCCTGGCTGTCGGTCTTGCCTGCCGAGGCGCTGGCGGTGGGTTGGGAATCATGCCTGTCGTCAGCCAGGATGGAGGTGGCGAATCGGTCGATGTCAGCCCGGCTGGCGATCAGGGAGTCCAGGGTGCCTGTCGGGCCATCGCCATGTCTGGCGTTGCCCTTTGCGCTGCCGGGCTCCAGGGCCTTGATCAGACCTGACGACCCGCCGGTGAAGTCTGGGGCCTGCATCAGGTCGTCCATGGACTTAAGGCTGATCCATGGAGCATGCTCCAGTTCGGTCATGATCCGGTCCGCCTGCTGGGTGTCCTCATCGGCGTCGAAGCAGACCAGGAGGGAGCGTTCGGCGTAGGGCTGCTCCATCTGGTAGAAGGCGCTCTGAGCTATGAAGCGCGCCGTCTGCCCGGCCTGGGTCTGCTCACCGGTGGCGCGTGTGGAGCTGGGGTGGCCCTTGGCCAGGTTGCTGAGCTCGCGCTGGGCCGACAGGACGGTTACCTTTCCGGCCCTGGTTTCGATGGTGTACTTGCCGGTGTGGGCGGAGGTGCCGGCGCCGACTTCGAAGCCCTGGGGGGCGATGACCGTCTGATAGCCGGCACGGCGGGCGGCGGTGATGGACTCCATGGTCCACTCCTGTCGGCCCTGCCAGGCGTATATGCCAGGCGCTGCGTCAGCATAGAGCTTGGCCGCGGTCTTGGCACTCCAGGACTCGGGGGTGACTCCGGCCTGGGCATAACGGTCCTGATTCTGGGATGCATACCCGGTGATGTCGAAGTCGGCCGGCTGAATCAGCCCTTGGATCTGGGGACGGTTGGCGAATGCGGATAGATAGACCGGGTCGCCCAGTGCCTGCAGGGACCCGTGCTTGGACAGCAGCTGGCTCCGGTCCTCCTGGCGGCGGGCCCCCTGGCGGGTCAGTGTCACGCTCCGGTTTTTATCGTTGCCCGGGCCTGACGCGGATTCGGCATTGGACTGGGTCATCAGCGCTGTCATGGCCTTGTCGTCAATGTTCCAGTCCGAGGAGGTCAGCGGCAGAACCATGGTCAGGGACAGGGCGGGGGTGCCTGCAGTGGGCAGGCCATCCCAGGTCCGCGTAAGAAAGGTGAACACGTCGCCCAGGACCCGACCCTGATCGTCGCTCAAAGAGAGCCGGACGGGCTTGGGCCCCCAGCTGGTCATCTTCTTGATCGCGTCTTGATCAGCCGGTACGTTGACGGCAACCTCGGTGCTCTGCCCGGTCGGGATTGTCGGTACTGCCTGTGTACCCAGCACATCCGGGGTGGGGATGCGGGCGTGGCCTTCGGACCAGGCCTGCATGTCGGCCCGGGAGCTGAAGGAGTAAAGGGCGCTGGTGGATACGCTCAGATGGGCATTCTCCATGGGCTGGTTGGCGGTGTTGGTCACCGCAGCGCGCAGGGCGTAGCCGGACTTGTCGGTCACCACTGGCGTGGACCAGCGCAGGGCCACCTCGGCCGAGCTCTGATGATTGCTGGCTGCCAGGGCTGGTGCTGGCCGCCAGGGAACCATCACCAAGGCCAGCAGAAGGACGGTCACCAGCAGGATCCGGGCCCACCGGGTCCACCGATTGAAGGCATGAGTGTGCTGGCTGGTGCGCCCGCCCGGGCGCAGGGGGGTCTGGATCATGGCTGTTTTTTGTACTTCCTCGCGTAGAGCCAGGCTATTTTACGCTCATTGGGGTAACTGAGCACCGAGGTCAGGTCGGAGAAGTCCACCCAGATGGCATCTTCGGCCTCATGGTCAGGGTCACCCTCCACGCTCAGGGATCCGCCGATCATCCGCAGGACGAAATGATGAACCAGCTTGTGTACCCGCTGGTTGGTTCCGGTGAACCAGTAGTCGATGGTGGCGATGGAGTCGGTCACCCTACCCAGTATCCCCGTCTCCTCGTGGACCTCGCGCACCGCCGTCTGCTCGGGTGTTTCCCCCTTCTCGATATGCCCCTTGGGCAGGCACCATTCCAGGTGGCCCGAGCGGGAGTGCCGGGCGATGATGGCCACCCGGTCATGCCGGTCGAAGATCAGTCCGCCTGCCGAATACTCGCGCACCACCGGCAGCTCCTGGGCATCCAGAGAGGCAAAGGTCGAAGGTCCTGAGGCATGCTTATGCCGGGGCATGAGGGCAGGTGTGGGAGCGTCATCCTCGGTCTGTATGCGCTCGCGGACCTGCGGATCCAGACGTTCGCTTACAGTCTCCACCAGGTGGTCCAGCCCCTGCTGGCCGCGGGCATGGATATCCGCAGAGTCGGCGCTATGTGCAAGCATGCGCGCCATGTCCGCGGGCGTAATCATACTCCAACTTTACGTAAGGTAATGTGCAGGTGGGGTAACGGTATGCTAGTAGGCGCATCAACTCCGTAGGAAAGGGTGAGCGTGGATTTCCAAGTCTGGCCGGAGGCCATCGAGCTCGGGCGCCTCTTCGCCGAGCAGGGTTTTGAACTGGCGTTGGTAGGGGGTCCTGTACGCGATCTGCTCCTGCACCGGCCCTCCCACGACCTTGACTTCTGCACCTCGGCCCGGCCCGAGCAGTTCGAGCCCATCCTGCGCCATTGGGGGTCGGGCTTCTGGGACATGGGGCGCAAATTCGGCACCCTTGGCGCGCTGCGGCGGCGTCCTGACGGTACCGAGGTCAAGGTGGAGGTGACCACCTACCGGAAAGACACCTACGATCCCGATTCCCGCAAGCCCGAGGTGGACTACGGGGACAGTCTTGAGGGAGACCTTTCCCGGCGCGACTTCACCGTCAATGCCATGGCCCTGCGGGTGCCCGACTTGGTCTTCGTGGACCCCTACCGGGGGGCCAACGACCTGGCCAAGCAGGTGCTGCGGACTCCAGTGGATCCCCGCCAATCCTTCGACGACGACCCCCTGCGGATGATGCGGGCCGTGCGGTTCGTGGCCCAACTGGGATTCACCATAGCCCCGGAGACCGCAGAGGCCATCACCCGCATGACCGATCGAATCAGCATCGTCTCGGCCGAGCGGATTCGCGACGAGCTGACCAAGCTCATGCTGTCCGACCACCCCGTCCAGGGCATCGAGGCCCTGGTGCAATCCGGCCTGGCTGACATCGTTCTGCCCGAGGTGCCGGCTCTGCAGCTGGAGATAGACGAGCATCACCGGCACAAGGACGTCTTTGAGCACACCCTGATGGTGGTGGACCGGGCCATAGCCCTGGAGACCGGACCTGACGGACCTGTGCCCGCCCCGGACCTGACCCTGCGCCTGGCCGCCCTGCTGCACGACATCGGCAAGCCCGCCACCAGACGCTTCGAGCCCGGTGGCAAGGTCAGCTTCCATCATCACGATGCAGTCGGAGCCCGGCTGGCCCGCAAGCGCCTCAAGGCCCTGCGCTTCGACCACCACCTGATCGCCGACGTCTGCGACCTGATCTCCATGCACCTGCGTTTCCATGGCTACGTGGATGAGCGGTGGACCGATGCGGCCGTACGCCGCTATGCCCGAGAGACAGGACCTCTATATGAGCGGCTCAATCGCCTGACCCGGGCCGATGCGACCACCCGCAACAAGCGCAAGGCCCAGGTTTTCTCCTCCGCCATGGACGAGCTGGAGGACAGGGTGGCTCAACTGCGTCAGCGGGAGGATCTGGATGCCATCCGGCCCGACCTGGATGGACGACAGATCATGCGGATTCTGGATCTTAAGCCCGGGCCGCAGGTGGGGCGTGCCTATCGGCACATGCTGGACTACCGCCTGGATCATGGCCCGGTCGACCGGCAGACAGCCGAACAGGAGCTGCGGGACTGGTGGCAAAGAGAAGGCGCCGACCAAGCCTGACCTAGGTCAAGCCTTTCCTGGATGCCCTTGTCAGGAGACTGCGGAAATTGGTGACGGTTATTGTGGTCGCGTCGTGTTGAATACGGCAGTATGCCGGATTGGCAGCGTCAGGCCTTGGGAGCCTTGGGCAGGTTCTTCATGGAGGAGGGGTCGGCCTGGCAACCCTTGATGGCTTCGATCTTGCGGCCTACGACAGAGTTGCTGTCCTCGTCGTCCAGATCGGTAAAGGTGGCCCCGATGACCACGTCGACCAGATCGTCGTTGCGGTCGTCCATGATCAGAACCGCATCGTTGAATTGGGATCCCACTGTGTAGCCGCGGTCAATGGCTGAGGCTCCGAAGCGTATCTGGGTGCGGGCGGTCTCGGTCTTGCCCGGATAGTCCGCCACATCCTGCATGTTGAATCCCCGATTGCGCAGGGCAGAGGCCAGGGCAGTGGCCAGACCGGACTTGTTGGTTCCGTTGAGCACCCGCACGCGGATGTCCGGATGGTTGACCAGCTTGGCGTTGTCGGGCGGACAGGGCACAGCGACCCCGTAGTTGGGCTTGGCGATGGTGGCGTGTTCGGCGGTATGCCCGATGGACCCGAAGATGATCAGTCCGCAGATGATCAGGATGGCTACTAGGGCGCTGACGACTATGGTGAAGACCATCTTCTGCCGCCGTCGCACGAACTGCCTGCGGGCCTCGCGTTCGTCGAGTGGTTCGGGATTCGTCATGTTGCCTACTCTACTGTCCATGGGTGACTCGCAGTGGGACCATCCTGGGCAGGACTGGCGAGTCAGCCTCGATGATTCTGTCCACGGCATTCTGCTCCCGCCAGAGCCTTATCAGTGTGACTGCCTGTTCGGGTCGAGGGGCCATGACCACCACCGAGGGGCCCGATCCAGAGACGAAGGCCGGTCCGATGCCTGCCCGCCGGGCGAGGTCCAGGGCCTGGCGCGAACGCGGGTGCAGGGTGCAGGCGGTCTCCTGCAGGTCGTTCAGGTCGTTGGGGCCGGGCCCGATCAGATCGAAGGCCTTGTAGACCTGGGCTGTGCTCAGCTGGTCTTCGTAGGCCCCGATCAGGAGGTGTCCGGTCAGCCCTGCCCGGGACAGCCGCTGGGCCTGTGGACCGTCCAGATCCAAGGGCTGCAGAATCTGGCCGAAACCTGTGCCCCTGCTGAGTCCTCCATGCAGGCAGAAGGGCAGATCCGCGCCCAGCTGGGCGGCGATGCGATTCAGCTCGGTGGCAGGCATCCCTAGATTCCAGAGCCGGTTCAGGCCCAGCATGGTTCCGGCGGCATCCGCGGATCCGCCGGCCAGTCCGGCACCCACCGGTATCCGTTTGACGATGTGGATGGACACATCAGGCTGGTGCCCGGCGGCCTGAGCCATGGCCAGGAGGGCCTTGACGGCCAGGTTGGCGCGTGGATCGGTATCCCGGCGGTTCAGGTCGCCCAGGTGCTCGCCCTCCAGGCTCAGGCGGAATCCGCTGCCAGGTTCTCTCCGTCGCAGTTCGACTTTGTCCCAGACTCCCACGGCGCTGTAAATGGTGTCCAGGCGGTGTTGCCCTCCAAGGTCGGCTCGTGTCGGGCCGACGCGGAGCCTCAGATTGATCTTGGCGGGACAGTAAAGGGCAACACCGTCCCTCCCGGTTGCCGGGCTCACGCGGTCACCTCGCGGCGGGCCTGCTCCAGGGTGACGAACTCCTCGATGGTCATGGTTTCCCCCCGGCGTGCAGGGTCAATGCCTGCAGCCTGGAAGGCTTCGGCGCTCACCAGGCCCTTCAGGGCGGCGTGCAGGGTCTTGCGGCGCTGTCCAAAGGCGGCGTCGATCAGGGAGAAGACCTCGGTCCTCGTGCCCTCGTCCCCGCGCCCGTGTCCATCCTTGTCCCGCATGAAGGAGACCAGGGCCGAGTCCACGTTGGGGGCTGGCCAGAAGACATGGCGCCCGACCCTGCCAGCCTGGGCGGCATGCCCGTACCAGGCCAGCTTCAGGCTGGGTACGCCGTAGACCTTGGAACCCGGGGCGGCCGTCAGCCGGTCCGCCACCTCCTTCTGGACCATGACCAGGAACCGGTTCAGATTGGTGAACCGGGCCAGGAGGGTCAGAATGATCGGAGTGGCTACGTTGTAGGGCAGGTTGGCCACCATGGCCAGGTCGGTGGCAACGCCCGCGTCACCTGCCAGTTGAGGGGTCAGTGTCAAAGCATCCCGGTTGATTACGGTCAGCCGGTCCAGGCTCTCCGGCATGCGCTCGCGGACGGTCTGCGGCAGCTGCCGGGCCAGGACGGGATCAATCTCGTCGGTGGTTACCAGACAGCCCACCTCCAACAAGCCGAGAGTCAGGGATCCCAGACCAGGGCCCACCTCCAGAACGGTCTGTCCAGATTCCACCCCGGCCAGACGGACGATCCTGCGGACGGTTCCCGGATCGATGACGAAGTTCTGCCCCAGTCGTTTGGTGGGGTGGATGCCGATCTGGTCGGCGAGGCGTCGGATGTCGGCTGCTCCCAGGAGGCGGTCACTCTCGGTTTTAGTGTTCATGTCGGTTCGTTGCTCGGCGGATATGGCTGGGGATTAGTAGTATTTATGTTGGTTCCAGAAGCGCATGGCTGCGCTAGGACTGCCATATCGTTGTGCGATGTAATTGAGGCCCCAGTCAATTTGGACAGCGGCATCGTCACGCCAGTTGGGTCCATAGTCCGCCATCTGGGATCCAGGGTTGGCCTGGGGAATGCCGTAGGCGGGTGATTTGGGATTCTTGGCTTTCCAACTCCATCCCGATTCCTTGTTCCAAAGTGTCACCAGGTCTGCAAACTGCGAACCCGTCCAGCCGCGCTGGGCAGCTGCACCCCCGGCATAGGCTTGGGCCAGTTCAGGACTGGCATGCCATAGACCGTCACGAGATGGACTCGGCGCTGGCGCTGGCGACGGGGCTGGCTTGTTATCGGGCATAGCTGGAGCTGGTGTGCTCGGCTGTGTCGGCTGCGTGGTCTGCGGCGGCTTGGTATGTGTTGGTGTAGGGGCTGGTGTCGTTGCCGACTGCGAATCCTGGCTGGCCGAGGGGCTCGGAGAGGGGGTCTTCTGCACCTGTTGGGAATCCTTGCCTGCGTCCTTGGACTGCTGCCCGCTGTTCTGTCCCTCCTTCGGCTTGTCGGGACCGACGGCCACCACCTGATCCACCGGCATGGCTACGGTCTCCTCCTTGACCACCCGCTCCGATTCAGCCTGTCCGTCCACGTAGGTGACCTGGATGGTCTGCAGGCGTTGACCTGCTACGCCCGCCTGCCGCATCTGGGTCTGACCGGGCGCCAGGCTCGGGTCGACCACGGTCCTGGTGGCGAAGGCTATGGGGATCGTCCTTTGGGTGTTTCCGTGGGTGACCCGTTGGACACGCAGAACAGTGGCGCCTTGGTCATGCTCCACGCTGACCCGGTCCTCCTTGCCCAGCACGATGCCCTTGGAGTCCAGGATGGAGGCGGCTGGGAGCTTGCCGTCAGGGGCCACCGAGGTCTTCCCGTCAGCTATGACGGTAACCGGCCCTGCCTGGTTGATGACCAGACCGCCGGTCAGCTGGTTATAGACGTTGCCCACATCTACGGTGACCTTCATGGCCTGCTTGCGGTTTTCCTCGAAGAATCCCAGCAGTTGGTCCATGCTGGTGGCCGTGGTCCAGAAGGGCACCCGCTGGCCCTGGATGACGATGGTGGTCTGATAGGCGGAGCGCACAGTGACCGCCGCATGGTTGCGCAGCTGGCCTCCGGAGGTGGAATCGACCAGGTCGTGGGTTTTGACCTTGATTCCCTGCTCGCGCAGCAGACCGTCCACGCTATAGGCATAGGTGGTCACCATTTTGGTCTGCCCGTTGACGCTCAATGCCACGCTTTTGCGCGCGGAAATGAAGAAAGTCAGGACCATGGCCAGAACGACCAGAAGGGCACAGGAGACCACGCGAATCCTTCTGAGCACGACGAAACGCCGCGGTGTCCAGCGTCTGGCCATGTGCTCGCCTCCCCGTTCCTGCCTTGTCTGTACCCGGCAATTCTAGCGGTGAGGGCATGGACTGAGGCCGCACAATCCGCAAGGTCGGGCAAATATCCACATTTGTCGCAGAGGGATGGCAATAAAAAAGCCGACTTAACCGTCATCGGTCAGTCGGCTTTTCAAGACCCGGGCCCTAGGCCGGCGGATCAACGTCAAGAGGACGGGAATGAAGGGGAATGATCCCGTCCTCGAATACGAACGGAGATGGTTGGGGAAAAGCTCCGTTCGTACTTCGGAGAACGAGCCTCCGAAATGACTTACTCGAGGGAAGTATTTGTAATTATCCAGGTAATGTCCATTATTATAGCCTGCCCGGAGACAAAGCTGAATAATCGGATTTTATGGTTCGTTCCTGGCGTAGAGCCTCCTGTCAGAGTCGAACTGACGACCTGCCGCTTACAAGGCGGCTGCTCTGGCCAACTGAGCTAAGGAGGCGGTCCCGGTGGTCCATTACAGCATTCCGGGCCGCGGTACGGAATGATATCGTACCATCACCGTGTCCCCAAGGGGACGCTGGGCGCGAAATTCCTCCCGACTTGGCCGGTTCAGCTCAGCGAGCGCGGTTGGCCGGAGGCGCCGATGGCCGGCATGGCGCCCTTGACGCCTACCTTGGACTGGTCCAGACCCAGGGCCTTGAGCAGGCCCGAACTGTAGTCCAAGCCCGCCCGGGACAGGTTGCCCAGTTCCCAGTAATTGCCGTTGATGCGGACCGTGGGCGTGGTCATCTGCCCCTTGTTGGACCCGCTGGGATTCCAGAGTTCCTTGCGCAAGGGGGTGTAGGCGTCCATGGCCTTGATCCAGGCCCGGTAGCGGCCCTTGACCGCCTGGTCGGCAACCTTGGGATCGACCCCGGCCTTGATGGCCTGCTGGCGGATCTTGTCGTTGCTGATGGGGTGGTAGTCGGACTCGTCCGGTTGGAAGTCCTTGGCGTAGAGATTGGCGATGAAGGGCAGCAGGTGGTCGGGGTCGTGCTGGGCCACGTAGATGGTGGCCGTGCCCGTCCTGCTCGAGTAGTTGTCGGTGGAGAGCCGGTCCATGAAGCTCATGGGGTAGATGACCAGGTTGATCTGCCCGGCATCCACCAGACCGGTCAGGGTGGAGTCCAGCCCGCGATGCAGGGCGCCGCAGCCTGGGCACATGAAGTCCATGTAGATCTCCACGGTCGGGGCCTTGGCTACCGGCTTGCCCAGTCCCTGGGAACTGATCAGGAAGCCGCCCTGGTCGTTGGCCGCCGAAGGCTTTTCCTTGACTTTGGCGACGGCCTGACGGGCCTGCTCCAGGTCCTGGGTCTTGACCGGGCGATGGCTGCGCCAGTACAGGAAGCCGCCCAGAGCGATCAGAGCGATGAGCACCATGGTGACGATGACGCCGATCATGGTCTGCTGGCGGCGCTCCTTGGCCTCCTGGAGCCGCCGGGCCTCTTCCTGGGCCTTGAGCGCGGCCTTGCGGTTCTGCTTGCCCTTGGACATGACCTGGATCCTTTCCTTGGCATACAGAGCATAGTGTAGCCGCCAGGGGTGGAGCGCGACCTCAGGCGCGCAGGAGGTGGATGGGGGCCCAGTCCATGGAGGGCTGGGCAATCAGCCCGGCCAGGAGGACGGCCACAATCAGCAGCCAGATCAGGAGCAGAATCCACCTGCGGCGGGGGCTGCCCGGCGTCTCGGAATCCTGGCGGCCCATGGGGATGCGGCCCGCCGCCAGACGCAGGACCACGTTGCCGCTGTTGGCCTTGGGGGCTGAACGGTCCTGCGTAGGCAGGGTTGTCAACAACCAACCGACCAGCGTCGCCAGGGCCATGGACAGTCCGCCGGCGGACAGGGGCCTGGCCGCTGGCAGGGGGAAGGTCAGTAGGTGCTCGCCCAGGGTCAGGCCTGCGCGAACGGTGGTGAGAGCGCCCGCCCAGGTCAGTGGCAGGGCGACCAGGGCTTGGACGAGGATCATGCCCGGCAGGCGGAGCAGGGCGGCCGCCAGGCCCTTGAGCAGGTGCCAGGGGAGGGCGGCCACGTTCAGCAGACGGTCGGTGCCCCGTCGAGGGCCGTTGCGGCGTAGCTCCCGTTCGATCTGGGCTTTTATGCTCCATCCTGCGGTGCTCAGGGCCCAGAGAAGGATTCCGGCGGCGGCCAGAGCCGAGACCGGGGCAAGGGCTGTCAGTAGGGCGGGAAGGATTCCCAACATGACCAGGCAGGGGGTTCCGGCTTGCAAGTAGCGCAGGCGCCGCAACTGGGCGGGGGGCTGGTCTCCCAGCCAGTGGGCGTTCGCCTCGTCGCGGTATCCGCTGGGCAGGGGCTGTGCCGGCGGCAGCGGATCCTGAACGGTGGTGGCCTGAAGATCTTGGCAGTCGGCCAAGGGTTGCTGGTCCTGCCAGGTCTGCGTCTGTTCCTGCTGCTCCTGGGCTGCGGGAAGGGGATTCAAGAATCTGGTGGGCTGCTCCGAGTCGGGCAGGAGGGTCGTCTGCTCATCGGCTCCGTTATCTGTCGGAGGTTGTGACCAGGCCGTCCGCGGACTGTCTGAATCAGCCTGGGTGATAGGCGGCATGGGCATGGTGGCCGGTTCAACGACCATGGTGGGCGAGTCGGCCTGCCCCTCAGCCCCCGAAGAGCCGGCGCCAAAAGGGCGCATCGTCTCCTGGCTGCCCGTATCCTGGTCGTCTTGCTCCCCCTGCCAGGCCTGCGGATCCATGGCATCCCGGCTGATGGCCTCCAGGAGCTCCTGGGGCGTGCAACGCGCGCCTCGGTCGGGGGAGAGGGCCGAGCGCAGGGCTCTCATGGTACCCATGGGCAGTCCGGACAGGTCGGCATTGCCCGAAGCCTCCCGCTCCAGGACCGCCATCATGGGTTTGTCGCCGAAGACCGCCCGTCCGGTGGCCGCGTAGGCCAGAACGGCTGCCGTGCTCCACCAGTCGGTTCCCTGGTCGGCCTCGGCTCCGTCGATGATCTCCGGGGCGATGAAGCCGGGGGTTCCCATGACCAGTCCGGTCCGGGTCACGTGGCTCTGCCCCTGGCCCATGGCGATGCCAAAATCCACCAGTACCGGCCCGGAGACCGAAATCATGACATTGGTGGGTTTGATGTCCCGGTGGACGATGCCCGCCTGGTGGACGGCTGCGACGGCATCGGTCAGCTTCCTTGCCAGCCGTTCCAGGTCGTCGCCCCGATAGGGGCCGTTGACAGCCACGTCGTCGCGAAGGTTGCGCCCCTCGATCAGTTCGGTCACGATGAAGGCCAGGGCATCATCAAGTTCCATGTCCACGATCCGGCAGACTCCTGGATGACGGATCCGCTGCAGGGCCAGAGCCTCGCGTCGCAGGCGCTCGCGGGCCGAGGCTCGGTCACGCTCATCAGGGCTGTCTGACGAGGCCTGGTCCTCCTCCAGGGATTCCCGCAGAATCTTCATGGCGTAGTCCTGGCCTCCGCCATCACGTGCACGCCAGACGGACCCCATGGCGCCGCCGCCCAGGGGCTCGATCAGGGTGTAGCCCCCGACCAGCCGTCCCGGCCTTAGGTCCAAACCCTCAAGATCGCTCATATCTCCATTGTGCCCCGACTGGTTGAAAAGCACCTGATTGCGGTTCCTGCTGTTTCGCCGCGTCCGAGATTGCCGCAAATGGCTAGACAGTCGACGGCATAATCCGTAAACAGGCGCTGATACAATATTCTCGGCTGGGCAATATGCAAAACAACAGAAAGAAGGGGCTTCATGGAAGCTTCGCGCTTTGAAAAGGGATCCGAGGCCTTGGCAGCTATTGACGGCAAGGGAGGCCAGGCTGTCATCGACTCCCTTCAGGACATAGCGCCGGACCTTGGCCGTTGGATTGTCGAATTCGCCTTTGGCGACATATACACCCGGAAAGGACTCGATCTTCAGCAGCGCGAGTTGGTCACCATAGGCAGTCTGGTGACGCAGGGAGACACGGCTCCACAGCTGGCCGTTCACATCCAGGGGGCCCTGAATGTTGGGCTGAGCAAGGAGGCCGTGGTCGAAGCCATACTTCAATGTGCTCCCTACGTGGGATTCCCCAGGGTCATCAACGCGATCAACGTTGCCAGGACGGTCTTCGAGCGCGATTCCGAAGATTCCGACAAGTCCAAGGATTGAGTAGGCAAGGGTTCGCACGCCGAATTCGGACCTTGGTGTATAGTGGGCACTGGCTCAAGGGAGAGTTTCTCTTAACCACAAAATAGAAAACCGTCGCATGGCCATGCCGATGTCGGTGTTGACCCCGGGACGGAAACCACAGTGAAAAACAACCCTTCACTACGGATCGTTCGGCACGTACCTGCCGATGAAAGGATGAACAATGGCAGAAGTGGTATTCGACCACGTCACTCGTATCTACCCGGGCAACGATGAGCCCTCGGTCAGTGACCTCAGTCTGGACATCAGAGACGGTGAATTCCTTGTTCTGGTCGGGCCTTCCGGCTGCGGAAAGTCCACCACCCTGCGCATGCTGGCCGGCTTGGAAGAGGTCAACAAGGGGCGCATCATGATTGGCGACAAGGACGTGACGACCATGCAGCCCAAGGACCGCGACATCGCCATGGTCTTCCAGAACTACGCCCTTTACCCCCACATGACCGTGGCCGACAACATGGGCTTCGCCCTGAAGATCGCCGGCACCCCCAAGGACGAGATTCGCCAGCGGGTGGAGAAGGCCGCCGAGGTGCTGGATCTGACCGAGTACCTGGACCGCAAGCCCAAGGCCCTGTCCGGTGGTCAGCGTCAGCGTGTGGCCATGGGCCGCGCTATTGTGCGTCAGCCCAAGGTCTTCCTGATGGATGAGCCTCTGTCCAACTTGGACGCCAAGCTGCGTGTCCAGACCCGTACCCAGATCGCCGCCCTGCAGCGTCAGCTCAACGTCACCACCCTGTACGTGACCCACGATCAGACCGAGGCTCTGACCATGGGCGACAGGATCGCCGTCATCAAGCTGGGTGTCCTGCAGCAGGTGGGCGCGCCTACCGAGCTCTACGATCGGCCCGAGAATGTCTTCGTGGCCGGCTTCATCGGCTCGCCTTCCATGAACATCAACATCCATCCCGTAGTCAACGGCCAGGCCAAGATCGGCGAGGACACCATCAGCCTGCCTCGCGAGGCCGTCGACAAGCTGACCCCCGAGGACCAGGGCAAGATCGTCGTGGGCTTCCGTCCCGAGAATGCTTCTCTGGCCGGTGCCGACGAGCCGGATGCCTTCTCCCTGAAGGTGGCCAACGTGGAGGATCTGGGCTCTGATGGCTACATCTACGGCAACATTCTGACCGACAACAGCGTGGCCGAGCAGGCCATCGTCATGTCCGACCAGAACAAGCTGACCACCATCCGTGTCAACCCGCGTGACCTGCCCAAGGTGGGCGACGTGGTCAAGATCCACATCGATCCTGAAAAGATGCACCTGTTCTCCCCGGCCAGCGAGCTGCGGCTGAACTGAGCGTTCCTGTGACCCTGTGGTTCGGCCACGGTTTCCCGCCGGGCCGCAGGGCCCGTATCGATCATTGATATCATCTCCTTTCCTTGTTGACCGGGTGACCAGGAGCCCCGCGCGGCGCATCCGTGCGGGGCTCTTCCCGTATAGGATGGGCGGCGATGGGATGGATGAAGCATGACTAGCGTGAACATCAACCGGGCGACGGCCTCCTCTCTGGACCCTCGCGCCATGAAAGCCACCTCGATAAAGACCACGGCCGATCCCTCCTCCGAGCAGGAGCCGGCCGCCCTGCACATCACGGCCACCAGCTCCAACCCCAGGATGTTCACCCTGCCCTGGGAGCGGCCGCTGGCCACCTGGCCCCGGGATTTGCTGGCCAACCTGCCCAGGGGCATCTCCCGGCACGTGGTTCGCTTCGTCCACGTGGGCGACGATGTCTACGCCATGAAGGAGATCACCCAGCGGGTTGCCGAGCGTGAATACGAGCTCCTGCGCAAGCTGCAAAAACTGGAGCTGCCCACGGTCAACCCCATCGCCGTGGTCACCGGCCGACACACGCGCGAGGGTGAGCCCCTTGAGGCCATGCTGGTCACCCAGCACCTGAAGTTCTCGCTGCCCTACCGTGCCCTCTTCGCCCGCAATCTGCGTCCGGACACGGCCGAGCGCCTGATCGATGCCCTGGCGGTCCTTCTGGTAAGGCTCCATCTGGCCGGCTTCTACTGGGGAGACGTTTCCCTGTCCAACGTGCTCTTCCTGCGTGATGCCGATGCCTTCTCGGCCTTCCTGGTCGATGCCGAGACCGGTGATCTGCATCCCAGCCTGACTGACGGCCAGCGCGAGTATGACATCGACCTGGCCAGGACCAACATCATCGGCGAGCTCATGGATCTGGATTCCGGCAACCTGCTGGCCGGTGAGGTGGACGAGGTCGGCGTGGGCAACCGGCTGGTGGACCGCTATCACTCCCTCTGGAGCGCCCTGACGGACGTGGACAGCTTCGACCCGGATGAGATGTGGAAGATCGAGCGCCGCGTCAACCGGCTCAACGATCTGGGATTCGACGTGGATGAGCTGGAGATGAAGACCGAGGAGGACGGCAACCGGGTGCTGGTGCGCCCCAGGGTGGTCGATGCCGGCTACGCCTCCCGCAAGCTGCTACGGCTGACCGGCCTGGATGTGCAGGAGAACCAGGCCCGGCGGCTGCTCAACGATCTGGATGCCTACCGGGCATCCACCTGGCGGCAGGGCGAGGATCTGGAGATTGTGGCCACCGACTGGATGCGGGAGGTCTTCGAGCCCACCGTACGCATGATCCCGCCGGAATACCGCTCGCAGATCGAACCGGCCCAGTTCTTCCATGAGGTGCTGACCCACCGCTGGTTGATGGCCGAGAAGGCCGGTCACGATGTGCCCATGGCCGAGGCCGTGCAGAGCTACATCAGCGAATCACTACCCGAGTACCGGCTGGACTCCGAGGATATGAAGACCATCAACGAAGAGGCCGATGCCGGTGTGGTCGACGACGAGATGAATTGGCAGGGCGGCCACGCCCAGACTGGTCAGGGTAAGCAGGCCACCCGCAATCAGGCCGGCAAGGACGCGGACGGCCGTGAAGTGGGAGGCTATGAAGCGAATGGCAGTGGCGTGAACGTCCGAGCCAATGCTGGAGGTCAAGACGCGGATAGCCGAGAAGTAAACATTCAAACTGATACCGGCGGTCAGAGCGGAGCGGAAACTCAGGCTGCCCGTGACAGAGCAGGCGAGAAGGTGCCGTCACAACCGGTCTTTGAGGATGCAAATGGCGGACGGAGCTCGCTGAGATCGGTCTACGCCCCCGGCAGCCTGGATGCGGCTGCCGATCAGGACGATCAGGACGATGCGGTCTGGGCCTCCAGCTGACTCGTTGGTTTGTGCGGCACCTGCTGCATGTTGGTTGTTGCGCACAGGCTGTTGCCGCTTGGCCTGTCTGTCTTCGGATTGCCGGTGCCGGCCTGGGGCTATTTGGTTTGGCTGGTGGACCGTCGGCGTGCCATGGCCACGGCGTAGAGGCTGATGCCTGCTGCTACCGAGGCGTTCAGGGATTCCACCGAGCTGGAGATGGGGATGGAGGCCAGGGCGTCACAGTTCTCGCGGACCAGGCGGCTCAGCCCCTTGCCTTCGGAGCCCAGGACCACCACCAGCGGATCGGCCTCGAAGCCTGTCTCGCCTACTGTGGTGGTGCCTGCGCCGTCCAGGCCGACCGCGTAGTAGCCGCGCTCCTTGAGCCCTTGGATGGCCTTGGTCAGGTTGACCACACGGGCTACGGGCAGATGGGCGGCGGCTCCGGCGGAGACCTTCCAGGCTGCGGCTGTGACCGAGGCGCTGCGTCGCTCGGGCAGAACCACCCCCGAGGCCCCGAAGGCCGCTGCTGAACGAATCACGGCCCCTAGGTTCTGGGGGTCGGTGACCCCGTCCAGGGCGATGAAGAGCGGGCGTGCGGCGATCTTGGTCGCCTGGCCGGCTCCTTCCAGGGCGGCTGCGTGTTTTTCGGCCCTGTCGACCAGGCTCTGCAGGGAGGCGTACTGGTAGGGCTGCACCTTGAGGACCACGCCCTGGTGGTTGCCGGACCGGGCGATGCGGTTCATCTCCAGGCGGTCGGCTTCCAGCAGGTTGAGCCCTTCCTGCCCGGCCAGCCGCACGATCTCCCTGGTCCTGTCGTCGTGTTCCATCCGGGCGGCCAGATAGAGCTGGCTGGCCGGGACTCCTACGCGCAGGGCTTCCAGGACGGCGTTGCGGCCGATGACCAGGTCGTCGGAATCGGAGGTGAACCGGTCGGCCCGGCGGCGGGCCGCCAGGCGTGGGTCGGCCGCCTGCCTGCGCTGGGCAGCCTGCCGGGCCTTGTAGGCCTTGTGGTAGACGCGATCCTCGGCCTTGGGCGTGGGCCCTCTGCCGCGCAGTTTGTTGCGGTGCTTGCCGCCCGAACCCTTGGTCGGGCCTTTCTTGTTAGCCATGTCTTCAGTGTAAAGGCAGGCGGGAACCGGTCAGATATCGGTCGGCCTCAATATCTGCAGGGCGAAGACATGCTCTACCTTCATCGTTCAGGCCGGGCGGGTCGGCCGTGCGGGTCATCCCAGGGCGGCCACCTGGTCAGGATCGGGGAACTCCATCCACTCGACCGGGGACTGTCCCTTCGATGCCGGGGTGACGGCGATGTGGGCCATGGATGCCCGGCCCGAGGCCCCATGCCAGTGCCTGACACCTGCCGGGCAAAAGACCACGTCGCCGGGTTCCAGTCTGCGGGGCTGACGGCCCTCCTCCTGCTCCCACCCCTGCCCGGCGGTGACGATGAGCAGTTGGCCATGCGGGTGGGTGTGCCAACGGTTGACGCATCCGGGTGCGAAGGTCACATTGCTGGCTGGGCATTCCGCGTCCGGACCGGTCAGGGGGTGCAGCCAGACATGGCCGGTGAAGTTGGGGCCGTCAGCCGGATCCCCCAAGGGATAGGGCCCTGAATCCGGCTCGGTCCCGGCTTTAGATGGGGTTGCAGGTGCAGCGGTGTCCCAGCTCCCGTCGTCGTTGTCGCCCTCACCGTAGACCTCCTTGGCCAGGTCGAAGGCCGACCATGCCTTGGGCCATCCCGCGTAGAAGGCCAGGTGGGTGATCAGCGCCACCATTTCGGTGCGGGTGACGCCATTGCCCTTGGCCATGGCCATATGGCTCTTCAACTGGGGGAAGAGCCCCATGCTCATCAGGCCTGCGCAGGTGATCATGCTGCGGTCCCGAGCCGAAAGCTCATCCTCGCGGGACCAGACCTGGCCGAAGAGCACATCATCGTTCAGGTGGGCGAATTGCGGTGCGAATCGACCGAGCCGGTCGTGGCCCGCCGTTTGTTTGATTGCCATGGGTTGATCTCCTTGCCACCATCTTGGCCGGGTAGTTCCGACAAATCCAGCTATACCCCTTCGAGTGCGCTCGAAGTCAAGGTGATGGCGGAGGCGGCCGTTGGCAGTTAGTCTGAGACGTCGGCCTTGTAGAAGTTGACGTAGGAGCGGGAGGGGGTCGGACCGCGCTGGCCCTGGTAGTGGGAGCCGTTGTGCTTGGACCCATAGGGATACTGGGCGGGCGAGGAGAGCTGGAAGAAGCACATTTGGCCGATTTTCATGCCAGGCCAGAGTTTGACCGGCAGGGTACTCACGTTGGACAGCTCCAGGGTGATGTGCCCCTCAAAGCCCGGATCGACGAACCCGGCGGTGGAGTGGGTCAGAATGCCCAAGCGTCCCAGGGAGCTCTTACCCTCCAACCGGGCGGCCAGGGTGGAGTCCAGCTTGACGTACTCCCAAGTGGATCCCAGCACGAACTCGCCGGGGTGCAGGATCCAGGGCTCGTCCTTGGGCACCTCGAACTGCTCGGTCAGTGCACCCTGGTCCTCTGCGGGATCCACGTAGGTGTACTGATGGTTGTTGAAGACCCGGAAGTAGCGGTCCAGGCGCACGTCCACGCTGGAGGGCTGAACCATGGCGGGCGTCCACGGGTCCAGATTCAAGTGCCCTGCCTCGTGGGCATCCAGGATGTCATGGTCGCTGAGCAGCATGCCTAGGTATCTCCTTCAGGTTTAATGGTCGATGATCTCTCCTCGGGCGGGAAACCATCCGAAATCCAGTCTAACCGGCACTATGCCCGCTTGCTGGTCTGGCAGGATTCACAGAGAATTTTCAGATAACACTATCGTCACCATAAGGTAGCAGTTCTTTACTATAAATGTCGGTACAAAAACCGAACGGGCGGTTTGACCTCCGTCCGACAACTGATTTCCCTTTCTTCTCTCTCGCCCGACGGTGTTCACGCATCGCCGGGTTCTCTTCATCTTGGGGCAAGTATCAGTGCACCGACGTTTCACGTGAAACCACATGCCCAATGGCTCGATTGAGTTCGTTGAGGCTTATTGCAGGACGGTAGGGCGTTTGCAAATCCCTGAGTGTTCGCAAACCCATGAGACGTCTAGTGTTCGGTCGGGCCGGGCTTCTGTTCCTTGAGCTTCCATCTCCTTTGGATCCGAGACTCAAGGTCGGCGAATCCACAAGATGGGCTCGAAAGTTCCGGGCACTCGCATTCTCTGGTTCAGATTCCCTTTCTTTGACGTCTATATAAATTGTGTTTCGGTGCACGGCCTGAGTCGTAGGCACAGAATTGAAGACAGGAGCTGAAGATATGAAGATATGGAAGAGCCCCCGTCAGTTATGGCTATGACGGGGGCTCTCCGCCGGGGGGAGGGGCGGCGATCTTCTTGCCTTCGGCGGCTGAGGGAAGAGGGGGACTATCACATTGCCGAAAGCAGTCCGAACTCCGCTCCCTCCCCGGTTCGAGCGGCCGGGTGCCGGTGCCGGGCCCGACTCATTCCCGAGGCCAGGAAGAGTGGACCAAGCAGCGCGGCTATCCGACCAAGTATGTGTGGGTCACACCGGCCTTACTCCTGGGGAGCATTGGCTGACATGGCCTTGTGGAAGATGGCCACGATGATCAGGGCCAGCAGGGCAGCCAGCGCCATGACCCAGAACATGTTGGCCGCCTGGGCCTGGATGCCGGTCTTGACGCCCGCAAGTGCATGCGACCCGAATTGGGGATTGGCCATGAGTCCGCTGTAGACAGCCATGCCGATGGAGGCCGAGGTGTTCATCATCAGATCCCCGATGCCGATGCCGCGTCCATTCTGGTCCACAGGCAGGGTGGCCGAGAAGGAGTCGTAGAGGGGCGTGTAGGACATGGTGATGCCGGCGATGAAGACCGAGGCCAGCACGGTCAGGACCCAGAAGCCCGAGGTGAGCATCAGGGCCGAACCGGCGGCTCCGGCGATCATGAGCAGGGCGGACAGGATCAGCATGGGCAGGCGTCCCATGGCGTTCATGATGACTCCGGACAGGCAGCCCACCAGGGTGGCCACGATGTAGACGATGGTCAGGCAGAGGGAGACCTGGCTCAGGGAGATCCCGTAGATGCGGTCGCCGATTACGTTGTAGATGGGCACGCAGGCGAAGTTGAAGAAGTAGAAGACGAAGAGGGCCAGCAGGACAGCCATGTAGGCGCCGTTGGTCACGAACCCGCGGCTCAGGAAGGGGTTGGCGCCCTTCCAGACATAGCCGGCGAAGATCAGGATCAGGACGGCCAGCACTCCCAGCATCCAGGTGGCCGGGAAGGAGAAGTAGACGGCCACGAATCCGGCGATCAGCGCGAACAGGGCGATGCCGAAGACGTCGATGCGCTCGCCCCTGACGCCGGTGTCAGGCGTGTACTTGAGCACCGGGGGGATCAGCAGGATGGAGACCAGGGGCACCAGGAAGAGGTAGCGCCAGTCGATGGAGGTGATCAGTCCGCCGGCGAAGATGCCGATAGCCGAGGATGCGTAGTAGACGGCGTTGAAGATACCCAGATAGAAGGCGCGCTCCTTGTCGCTCAGGTACTTCATGGCCATGACCAGAAAGACCGAGCCGGCCACCTGACCGCCCGCGGTCTGGATCATGCGGGCCAGGACCACGGCCCAGAAGTTCGATGCGCCGAAGAAGCCCAGGAGGCTGCCGACGATCAGGGCGCCCACGCCGAACAGGGTCATCTTTCTTGGGGAGATGTAGTCGCAGAGGGTGCCGTAGAGCATGCAGACCACGCCCAGGACGATGCCGGGCAGGGTGCTGATCAGCGATGCGTTGGCGGACATCCCCAGGGAGTCGCCCACGTTCTGGAAGACCAGGTTGAAGGCCTGGATCATCAGTGTGCCCAGCAGGAAGATGGCCAGCAGGGCCGGCAGGGCCCGCTTGGTGCTGCGGCGGTTCTCGTCCACGGTTGCTTCGGTAGCCTTTGTGGTGATGGTTTCGCTCATGACTGCCGTCCTTCTATCGTTCGCTCTCGGTCTTGCGCACCAGGGTCAGGAGCCTGTCCATGAAGCGCCGGGTGAACCGCTCGGTGTCGACCGACAGGGCCACCTTGGTGTTCTTGACCGGGTCCAGGAGCCTGCTGGGGTCGCCGATGGTACGGGCCCGCTGCGGTCCCTCGGTCTCGACCATCAGGTTGGTGGCGAAGGTGGTGACCAGGCTGGGGTCGATGGCCACGGCGGCGGCCAGGGGGTCGTGCAGGTTGCATCCGCCCAGGTAGACCCCGCTCTCCTTTTCGCTGATGTCGATGTAGTAGTCGGTCATGTCCGCCAGGAAGCGTCCGGCTTTGGTGCCCGTGGCGCGCAGGGTCTCGGTGTCCTCGCGGCTCATCAGAGCCTGGGTGGTCACGTCCAGGCCGACCATGGTGATGTCTGCGGTGGTGGCGAAGACCCGGTTGGCGGCTTCGGGATCCTGGTTGATGTTGGCTTCCGCGAAGGGTCCCACGTTGCCCGGCTGGGTCAGGGTGCCGCCCATCATGACGATGCTGATGCGATCGGCGATGTCGGGGGCCTTTTCCAGGGCGGCGGCGATGGTGGTCAGGGCGCCGGTGGGCACCACGGCCAGCTCGCCCTTGGGGTAGCGGCGGACCGCGTCGATGATGAAGTCCACCGAGCTCTGCTGGCTGGCCCGCCGGTCGGTGCGTGCGGGGATTTCGATGTTGCCGGTGCCGTTGGCCCCGTGGAAGATCTCGGAGTCCGGCGGAACGCTGAAGGAGTTGGCCGTGCTGGGGTGATCGATCCCCTTGAAGACCGGGATGTCCTCCCTGCCGTACATGGCCAGCAGCCGCAGATCGTTGTCGACGCCTTGGTCGAGCACAACGTTGCCGTAGGTGCCTGTGATCCCGATCAGTTCGGCGTCCGGGGAGCCCAGGACGTAGGACAGGGCCAGTGTGTCATCGATGCCAGTGTCCAGATCCAGGATGATCTTGCGGACGGTTTCCTTGCTTGCTGACACGTTGGTCTCCTTCCCAGAAGGATGGGCGACCCCAACCTTCTGTTACCTATGTCGTGCCTTCCCTAGGCTGATTCGTTACTGCCGTGAAACAAACAACCTGTTTGATGTAACGTTTCATCAAACTGTACGGAGCTAAACTACCTGCGGCTTGGAGGCTTGTCAAAGCGCGTCGTGGGGTGTTCGCCATCAGGGCAGAGACCTGCAAATCCATCGGTGATGTCTGCAGCTGCGGGTGATCGGCCGATTTTCCTCGCAACCGACGATAATGAGGGTATGTCTTTAGCGACTCCTGAACGGTATGTGGCGATGCTCGATGCGGCCAGACGGGGGTCCTATGCCTATCCCGCCATCAATGTGACCAGCAGCCAGACTCTGAACGCGGCCCTACAGGGGCTGGATGAGGCCCAGTCTGACGGGATTATCCAGGTCTCCGTGGGAGGCGCTGCCTACCTGTCCGGACAGCGCCTGGCCGACCGGGTGGCTGGTTCCATCGCCTTTGCCAAGTTCGCCCACGAGGTGATTGCCCGCTATCCGAGTATCACCGTGGCCCTGCATACGGACCACTGCGCCCCACAATACCTGGACGAGTGGGTGCGTCCCCTGCTGGCCTACGAGAAGGATCAGGTGGCCCGCGGTCAGGATCCGCTCTTCCAATCGCACATGTGGGACGGTTCCGGCCTGCCCCTGCGGGAAAATCTGGCTACGGCGGCGGAGCTGCTGGAGCTGTCCCGGGCTGCCCACACCGTTCTCGAAATCGAGGTAGGCGCTGTCGGCGGCGAGGAGGACGGTCACTCGGCGGCTATCGACCAACGGCTCTATTCCTCGCCCGAGGATGGCCCCATGGTGGTCGATGCCCTGGGTCTGGGTGAGCGCGGCCGCTACATGGTGGCCTTCACCTTCGGCAACGTGCACGGGTCCTACAAGCCCGGTGTGGTCAAGCTGAGGCCCGACCTGCTGGGGCAGATCCAGGCCAGGACGGCCGGAGCGATATCCGATGGACAGGTCGACGGCATCCCTGCCCCGGGCGCTCCTGCCGACAAGCCCTTCCTCTTGGTCTTCCATGGGGGCTCTGGCTCGCAGCCGGAGGAGATCGCCTCGGCCGTCGCTCATGGCGTGGTCAAGATGAATGTGGACACCGACACCCAGTACGCCTTCACCAGGGCCGTGGCCGGGCACATGTTCGCCAACTACGACAAGGTCCTCAAGGTGGACGGGGAGGTCGGTGAAAAGAGCGAGTACGACCCCCGTTCCTGGGGACGCCAGGCCGAGGACGGGATGGCGGCGCGCGTAGTCCAGGCCTGCCAGCAGCTGGGCAGCGCAGGGCGGGCCATGAGATGACTGGCGACTTTCTGCCCTGGGAAGGTCCTGCGGGCGGGGAAGCTGCGATTGGCTGCTGAGCCCGTCCGGGCCTTCTGATGCCTGGGTCGGCGCCTGGGTCGGTTCGTCTTCCGCTCCATACGTCGGGTTAGGCTCGTCTATGGATGGTCTGCCGTTGTTTCCTTGGATGGCGACCAGTGGATAAGGAGCATCGTATGCCTGGAATCGTGATCGTCGGGGCCCAGTGGGGCGACGAGGGCAAGGGCAAGGCAACGGATCTGATCGGCGAGCACATGGACTACGTCGCCAGGTTCAACGGGGGTAACAATGCCGGCCATACCGTGGTCGTGGGCGATCAGGAGTACGCCCTCCACCTCCTGCCCTCGGGGATCATTCACCCGGCCATCACCCCGGTCATCGGCAACGGCGTCGTGGTCGACCCGGCCGCCCTCTTCGAGGAGATCGATGGGCTCCAGTCCCGCGGCGTGGACTGCAGCCGGTTGAGGATCAGCGAGTCCGCGCACATCATCGCCCCCTATCATCGGACGCTGGACAAGGTGACCGAGCGCTTCCTGGGCAAGCATAAGATTGGCACGACAGGCCGCGGGATCGGCCCGGCCTACGCCGACAAGATCAACCGTGTGGGCATCCGGGTGCACGACCTGTTCAATGTCGACCACCTGCGTGACAAGGTGGAGGCCAGCCTGCATCAGAAGAACCAGATGCTGGTCAAGCTTTACAATCGCCGGGCCATCGAGGTGGAGGCCACCGTTGAAGAGCTGGCGGGATACGCCGAACGGCTCAAGCCCTATGTGGCGAATACCTCATTGATGCTCAACCAGGCCCTGGAACAGGGCAAGAACGTGCTTTTCGAGGGGGGACAGGCCACCATGCTGGACGTGGACCATGGCACCTACCCCTTCGTCACCTCATCCAACTGCACGGCCGGGGGCGCCTGCACCGGCACCGGTGTGGGCCCGACCAAGATCGACCGGGTGGTCGGCGTGGCCAAGGCCTATGTGACCCGTGTGGGCGAGGGGCCCTTCCCCACGGAGCTTGACAACGAGCAGGGCGAATGGTTGCGTCGTCAGGGCCACGAGTACGGGGTGACCACCGGCCGCTCCCGCCGCTGCGGCTGGTTCGATGCGCTGGTCAGCAGGTATGCAGTGCAGATCAACGGCCTGACCGACATCGTGCTGACCAAGCTGGATGTTCTCTCCGGTCTGGAGACCATCCCGGTCTGCGTGGGCTACGACATCACCCGGTCCGATGGCTCCCGTGTCAGGGTGGATCAGATGCCCGTGGACCAGGCCGAGTTCCAATCCGCCCAGCCGGTATACGAGGAGCTGCCGGGCTGGCGCGAGGACATCTCCGGCGCCAAGAGCTTCGAGGAGTTCCCGACCAAGGCCAAGGACTACATCCACCGCCTGGAGGACCTGTCCGGCTGCCGCATTTCGGCCGTGGGGTCGGGCCCGGGCCGTGACCAGATTGTGCAGATCCACTCCCTGATCGGCTGAGGAATCTCCATGGGGCTGCCCTGCCTGACCGCCTTCCCTGGGGCGGTGGGTACGGGAATCATCATCTCCACGAATCGGCCCTTGGGAGTACGGCTGCATGATGCCATTGCCGATCTGATCAAGGATTACGAGCGGGCCCTGTCACGGTTCAGGCAGGATGCCATACCTGCGCAAATGGCCCAGGCTACTCATGGGGGCAGGTTTGTCTTTCCTGACTACTGTCAGGGGCTCTTTGATCTGTATGACAGGCTGTATTCCGCCACCAACGGAGCCCTGGACCCCATGGTGGGCGAGGACCTGACCCGTCTGGGCTACGGGCGACAGCCCACCTTCCGGCTACAGGCCGGCGCCGCCGGGCATCTGGGACGGATCCACGGCCGCCCGACCTGGGGCGATGACCTCAGGCGTCAGGGTGCTGTCCTTATGACTGTCGGTCCGGTCAGCCTTGATTTCGGGGCGGTCGGCAAGGGCTATCTGGTAGACCTCATTGCCGACCTGCTCGAGCCTCGGGTCGAAGAGTATCTGATCGATGCCGGCGGTGATATGCGTATGCGGACCTCTCGCCCGGTCTCCATCGCCATGGAGGATCCCGGTGATCTGTCTGCAGGCGTGGGGCGGATCGAACTGCCCCATGGATCCCTGTGCGCCTCGGCACCCAGCCGCCGCCATTGGACCGACCGGTCGGAGGATGCCGCAGCGGCCGGGCTGACAGCGCTTCACCACATCCTGGATGCCATCGACGGCCGTCCGGTAGACCGTGTGCTGGCCTCCTGGGTGGTGGCCGGCGAAAAGGACAACGAACACCCCACGGGTCTGGCTGACGGACTGGCCACCGCCCTCTTCCTGGTGCCGCCGGATGCGTTGGCCGCCCGGTTTTCCTTCTCCTGTGCCCTGATGTATGCCGACCGACAGGCCGTGATCTCAGATGAATTTCCTGGTCGGTTCTTTACTGACTCCAATAACCATCCGTCCACATAGTGGACGTGCTTCGTTGAACAAGTCGGTGCCAGGCCTATGGTCGGCACCAATGCGGATGCACAGAGAACGCATCCGGTTCGTGAATGATGAGGGGAGGTTCGCCGTGATGACCAGCTTGACAGACACCCGCCGATTCGGCAACGTGTCCGCACGAATTATTAGCCCGTCCTCACCGGCGGACTGACTCGACAATCTTCATTGTTCGACCCCGTCGGAAGGCGGGGCTGGACGCATAGGCTTCATCGCATCAGACCCTGCCAACAGCGGGGTTTTTCTATAAGGAGATGAGATGAAGTGACGGCAAACGACGTCAGTGTTGCTTCCCCGGCCTCGGCAGCCTCCGCGCCCGGCAGCACCCGTGTGACCCGCAGCTCGGTTCGCACGGTCATCGGGGCCTCCATGGTCGGCACGGCCATCGAGTTCTACGATTTCTACGCTTACGGGACGGCTTCGGCCAACTATTTCCCCAAGCTTTTCTTCCCCAAGACCGATCCGACCGTGGCCCTGCTGGCCTCCCTGTTGACCTTCGCCATCGCTTTCATCGCGCGGCCCTTGGGATCCTTGATCTTCGGACACTTTGGGGACCGTCAGGGACGCAAGACCACGCTGGTGGTTTCCCTGCTGACCATGGGCTGCTCCACGGTCCTGATCGGCGTCCTGCCCACCTATGCCACATGGGGGCTCTGGGCCGTTGTGGTCCTCTGCCTGTGCCGGTTCGTACAAGGAATAGGCCTGGGCGGCGAGTGGTCCGGCGCGGCCCTGGTGGCCACCGAGAACGCCCCGGAAGGCAAGAGGGCCCTCTACGGCTCCTTCCCTGAGCTGGGCGCTCCCATCGGCTTCTTCCTGGCCAACGGCACCTACTTCCTGCTGGAGATGTTCTGCACCCCCGAGCAGATGCTGAGCTGGGGCTGGCGTGTGCCCTTCCTGCTCTCCGCCATCCTGGTGGTCGTGGGGCTGGCCGTGCGCGTCTCCATGCAGGAGACCCCCATCTTCCAGATGGCCCTGGATCAGCAGAAGGTCGTCAAGACCCCGCTGCTGGAGGTCTTCCGCAAGAGCTGGCGCCAGGTGCTCCAGGCCACCTTCCTGGTCGCGGTCACCTACACCCTCTTCTACACCCTGGCCACCTGGTCCCTGGCCTACGGCACCAAGCCCAAGTCCCAGGGCGGCGGCGGACTGGGCTTCACCAACCAGGAGTACCTGCTCATGCTCATGGTCTCCATCCTGGTCTTCGCCCTCTTCATCGTGCTGGCCTGCGTCTACGCGGACCGCATCGGCCGTCGCCGGGTGCTGATCGGCAGCTCCGTCATGCTGGTGGTCTTCAGCCTGGTCTTCCCCTACCTGCTCATGGCCCACCACAACACCTTCCAGGTCATGGTCTTCCTCTGCGTCGGATTCGCCCTGATGGGCATCGCCTTCGGGCCCATCGGCGCCTTCCTGCCGGAGCTCTTCGATGCCAACGTGCGCTACTCAGGTTCCGGCATCGGCTACAACTTGGCGGCCATCGTGGGCGCGGCCTTCGTGCCTACCATCGCCACCTGGCTCTCCTCCCACTGGGGAGTGCGCTCGGTCGGGCTCTACCTGGCCGTCATGGCGGTCTGCTGCCTGGTGGCAGTGCTGACCTGCCACGAAACCAAGGATGTGGACTTCACCAAGTAAGCCCTGGATACATCCCGCCGGCCGGTTCCTCGAATCGCGTCGGTGTCCGAACAACGAATTGCGGACAGTCCATCCGGCCATATCACGAGTATGGTTGGAGGCATACCGTATCCACAGGGTACGGATCGGGGTCAAGGACAAAATCCGTCGCCCCGGTCGAAAGAGCATCGTCCGCCTGGAACAACAACAGGAATTCACAGTATTTTGCGTTCCCCGGCCTGGAAGAGCCGGTCCGGTTGGACCGCACATAAAGGAGTGTAGATAATGGCAGCACAGATCTGGTATGAGAAGGATGGGGACCTTTCGGTTCTGGATGGCAAGAAGGTGGCCATCATCGGCTACGGTTCCCAGGGACATGCTCATGCGCTGAACCTGCGTGATTCCGGTGTGGACGTTGTGGTCGGCCTGCGCGCCAACTCCAAGTCGGTGCCCTTCGCCAAGGAGCAGGGCCTGGAGGTCAAGACCGTACCCGAGGCCACCAAAGAGGCCGACATCGTCATGATCCTGGCACCCGACCAGTACCAGCGCAACATCTGGCGGGACGACATCGAGCCCAACATCAAGGAGGGTGCGGCTGTCGCCTTCGCCCACGGATTCAACATCCATTACGGCTACATCAAGCCCAGTGCCGACCATCCGGTCTTCATGGTGGCCCCCAAGGGCCCGGGCCATATCGTCCGTCGTGAGTATGTCGCTGGCCGTGGCGTGCCCGTGGTCGTGGCCGTGGAGCAGGATCCACGCGGCGACGCCTGGGACATCACCCTGGCCTATGCCAAGGCTCTGGGCGCCCTGCGCGCCGGCGCCATCAAGACCACCTTCAAGGAAGAGACCGAGACCGACCTCTTCGGCGAGCAGGATGTGCTCATGGGCGGCGTCAACCACCTGGTCGAGGCTGGCTTCGAGGTGCTGACCGAGGCTGGCTACCAGCCGGAGATCGCCTACTTCGAGGTCTGCCACGAGCTCAAGATGCTGGTCGACCTGATGAACGAGGGCGGCCTGAACAAGGCCCGCTGGTCCTGCTCCGACACCGCTCAGTACGGTGATTTCACCTCCACCGTGGTTGACGAGTCCACCAAGGACAGGATGCGTCACCAGCTGCAGCGCATTCAGGACGGCTCCTTTGCCAAGGAGTTCATTGACGACCAGGATGCCGGCGCCCCCAAGTTCAAGGAGCTCCAGGAGAAGTACTCCCACGAGAAGATCGAGGAGGTCGGCCCCAAGCTGCGCGCCATGTTCTCCTGGAACAAGGACGTCAAGGATGCCGACGAGGCCCAGTCCTTCACCGGCAAGATCGCCCGTTCCCAGGTGCAGTGACCTCTAGGTTCTGTCGGGAGGACCCTGCATAGTCAGACTGACCATTCAGCAAATCGCCGTTCCCTCATCCGGGTGCAATGCCGATGAGGGAACGGCCATTTTGTTATCGTGACCTGACATCCACGTTTCAATCATGCGGTCAGATTGTTTCACTGAACGGATCTGTCATGTGGATGTGTGAAATTTTCAAATGCCGGAGGGCATATATGGCAGTGCCCCCATCCAGATGATCAATTCCATTTGGGTGGGGGCACTTCTTGTTATAGAGGACTGGGTTATAGAGGACTGGCCCTTCTGCAAGGGTGTCCGCTGTATCCGCTGCTTCAGCGGGCGGATTCGGCGCCGGACACGTCCATATCCTTGAGGCGCACGATCTTGGTGTGGTTGACGAACTTGAAGCCCAGGTAGAGGACCAGGACCAGAACCACGCTGAAGTAGGTCATGGCCATGTGCGACCAGTTCAGGCTGAGCAGGGATGGGATGTCCTGTCCGGCGATGACGATGACGCAGAGCACCATGGCCAGGACCGGGCCGAACGGATAGAGCTTGGAGTGGTACTTGAGCTCGCTCAGGTCGTGCCCTTGGAGTTTGAAAGCCCTCCGGAAGCGGAAGTGGCTCAGGGCGATGCCGATCCAGGCGATGAACCCGGTCAGTCCGGTGGCGGTCACCAGCCACATGTAGAAGGACTGGCCGAAGATGCTGGAGGCGAAGGTGGCCAGGGACATGCAGACCGTGGCCACCAGGGCCGCCAGGGGGATGCCCCTCTTGGTGGTCCTGGCGAAGATGGCCGGAGCATAGTGGTCCTTGGCCAGTCCGTAGAGCATGCGGCTGGAGGCGTAGGCTCCGGTGTTGACGGCCGAGAGGATGGATGTCAGCACCACTGCGTTCATGACGCTGGCTGCCGAGGCCAGACCGGCCCGCTGGAAGACCAGGGTGAAGGGCGACATGGCGATGTTCCCGTCGGAGGCTCCCAGGAGGTTGGGGCTGGTGTAGGGAATCAGGGCGGCGATGACGAAGATGGACAGCACGTAGAAGAGCAGGATCCGCCAGAAGACGTCATTGATGGCCTTGGGAACCGCCTTGCCGGGGTTCTCGGACTCGCCGGCGGTCACGCCCACCACCTCGGTGCCTTGGAAGGAGTAGCCGGCGATCAGAAAGACGCTCATGATGGCCGGGAAGCCTCCCACGAAGGGGGCGTCCTTGTAGGTGAAGTTCTTCAGACCGACCGCCGGCTGGAACATGATGCCGCAGATCATGGCCATACCGATGACCAGGAAGACAATGATGGTGGCCACCTTGATCAGGGAGAGCCAGAATTCGGTCTCCCCGAAAGCGGAGACCGTCAGGGCGTTGATCAGGAAGACGATGACCAGGACCAGCAGGCTCCAGATCCATCCCGGGGTGTGGGGCAGCCAGTACTGGATCAGCAGTGCTGCGGTGGAGATGTCCACGGCACCCGAGATGGTCCAGTTCAGCCAGTAGTCCCAGCCCATGGCGAAGCCCAGGGCCGGATCCACGTAGCGGGCGCTGTAGGCGGCGAAGGATCCCGATACAGGCAGGTGCGTGGCCAGCTCGCCCAGGCTGGTCATCAGGAAGTAGACCATGACGCCCATGGCTATGTAGGCTAGGAGTCCGCCGCCGGGGCCGGCTGTGGAGATGGTGGAGCCTGAGGTCATGAACAGTCCGGTGCCGATGCAGCCGCCCAGGGCGATCATGGAGATGTGGCGGGTCTTGAGGTTGCGCTTGACGCTGCCGTAGCCATGGTGCTCTTGCCCGGCCCGGTCGGATTGATTGGTGTTCGACGCTGCATTGCTGGTGTTCCGCGTCATGATCCTCCTCCTTTTGGCTGGGCGACGCACCGGGGAGTCCGGGGTCGTACTGAAATTGCGATTCCTGATATGCCGGCTGGATGCCGGAACAGATTCATATGGCCGGGTCCTTGAGCCGGTCCTCGAACGCTTAGGGAGTCTATGCCATTGATATGGCCTTTCGGCTCCCGTGGTCACAATGTGTCATGTTAGCTGGCAAATCTTTCATAGCGATTCCGGGTCCCCGCTCAAATCCATGGTCTCCAGGGGCACGATCCGGGTATGGTAGCGGATTTTGTAGCCCAGGTAGAGCGCGAGCACCAGGGGCACGCTTATATAGGTGACGCCGATCTCCTGCCAGTTCCAGTTGACGAAGGCCTCGAAGTTCTGCCCGCCGATGACGATGACGCATAGGACCAGAGCCAGGATGGGCCCCAGGGGGAAGAGCTTGGCATGGTAGCGCAGCTCCTCAACCCGGTGGCCCTGGACCACCCAGGCGCGGCGGAAGCGATAGTGGCTCAGGGCGATGCCGATCCAGACGATGAATCCGGTCAGTCCCGAGGCGGCCACCAGCCACATGTAGATCCGCTGGCCGAAGATGCTGGCGGCGAAGGTTGCCAGGGAGACTACCAGAGTGGCGACCAGCGAGGCCATGGGGATGCCGTGACGGGTTGTGTGTCCGAAGAAGGCCGGGGCGTAATGGTCCTTGGCAAGGGCGTAGAGCATTCGGGTGGAGGCGTAGACCCCCGAGTTGGCGGACGAGAGAACCGAGGTCAGGATGATGGCGTTCATGACGCTGGCCGCCGAGGCCAGACCCGCTCGTTGGAATACCAGGGTGAAGGGCGACATGGCTATGTCCCCCTGGGCGGAGCTGAGCAGGTTGGGGCTGGTGTAGGGGATCAGCGCGGCGATGACGAAGATGGACAGAATATAGAAGAGCAGGATTCGCCAGAAGACGTCGTTGATGGCCTTGGGAACTGCCTTGCCCGGGTTTTCGGACTCGCCGGCCGTGACCCCGATCAGCTCGGTGCCCTGGAAGGAGAAGCCTGCTATCAGAAAGACGTTGAGAATGGCGGGGAATCCGCCCACAAATGGGGCATCCTTGTAGGTGAAGTTGCCCAGGCCCACGGCCGGGCGGAACATGATTCCGCAGATCATGGCCAGACCGATGACCAGGAAGACAATCACCGTCACCACCTTGATCAGGGAGAGCCAGAACTCGGTCTCGCCAAAGGTGGACACGGTCAGGGCATTGATCAGGAAGATGACCACCAGGACCAGCAGGCTCCAGATCCAGCCTGGGGTGTGGGGCAGCCAGTACTGGATCAGCAGGGCTGCGGTGGAGATGTCCACAGCCACGGTGATGGCCCAGTTCAGCCAGTAGTTCCAACCCATGGCAAATCCCAGGGCCGGATCCACATAACGGGCGTTGTAGGCGGCAAAGGAGCCGGAGGTGGGCAGGTGGGTGGCCAGCTCGCCCAGGCTGGTCATCAGGAAATAGACCATGAGGCCCATGGCCGCGTAGGCCACCAACGCGCCTCCCGGTCCGGCCTTGGCGATGGTGGAGCCGGAGGTCATGAACAGTCCAGTGCCGATGCAGCCGCCCAGGGCGATCATGGTGACGTGGCGGGTCTTGAGGTTGCGTTGGACCCGGTCGGTGGATGCGGAGGGAATGGCTTTTCCGCCCTGCCTGGTCGCCATGACTGCTCTTCTCCTCGAACTGACCTGAGAGCCCTATGACGACGGTTCCGGCCAGTTCCGCTCAGGCGGAATCCAGACGCATTGCCTGTCCGTACACTGCACATAGCGCTCCGCAACATCGGGTTGCGACAGTCCCGGACCTGTTCGACCCGGGCCCAACGGGACGGATGGGCGGATCCGCGCCGTTTCGGCCGGACCTCCTTTCGCCGGGAATGGACGACACCGCACTGTCTGTTCCCGGTTACTGATAGGTTCGGCGACCTCATCAGTGGTTTTGCAATTACGGGCCAGCATAGAGGGATTCTCAGACAAGGCTCAAACCGCTCACTTGTCCTCGATGACCGATAGGCAAATCCGCAATGTCTCTGGCTGCGCTGGGCGGTCCTGGTTGCGCCGCTTGACTGCCTTAGGATAAGTATGAATTCGTTAGGAAAGAAGGCAACCACTGATGAAGGTCGACGACATCAAGGTAATCGGCAATATCGGAGCGGGAACCATGGGGCATGCCACGGCGCTCCAGTTCGCCATGCGAGGGTATCCGGTCCGGCTGGTGGACTCCAGCCGCCAGGCCCTGGACCGTGGGAGGGGATTGATCGAGCATGATCTGGATACCTTTATCGGTGCCGGGCTGATTCCCCAGGATCAGAGGGAGAGCGTGCTGGATCGGATTCAGGAGGACACTGATTACGGCATTCTGGCTGATGCCGACTTTGTCATCGAATCCGTCTTGGAAGACATGAATGTCAAGCACCAGGTTTGGCAGCAGGTGGAGACCATAGTTGGCGAACAGACCATTCTGGCTACCAATACCTCGGGACTAGGGCCCACTGAGATCGCCTCGGTGCTGCAACATCCCCAGCGGTTCCTGGTGGCCCACTTCTGGAATCCCGCCCAGCTCATGCCCCTGGTCGAGGTGGTGCCTGCTGCGGGCACCGACCAGGGCGTGGTGGACACCACGGTCGAGCTCATGAACCGCATCGGCAAGCATGCCGTGGCGCTGTCCACGGAATCGCTCGGATTCGTGGGCAATCGCATCCAGGCGGCTGTTATTCGGGAGTGCCTGAATATCGTGGAACAGGGCATCGCCACTCCGCAGGCCGTCGACGAGATCGTCACCTACAGCCTTGGGCGGCGGTGGAGCATCCTTGGACCCATCGCCAGTGCTGACCTGGGAGGATTGGATGTCTTCGACAATATCTCCAAGTACCTCTACGACGATTTGGACAACCGTCCCGGTGAGGACCCGATCTTGGAGGCCAAGGTTCAAGCGGGAGAGCTAGGCGCCAAGAGCGGCCAGGGGTTCTATTCCTGGCAGGGGGCCGAGAGCCAGGCCATGATCGCCGACCGCGACCGGCGGCTGCTGGAGGCGCTGGTCGCGGACCGCAAGAAGGAGGAGGGCCGCTGAGTTCTCCCGCTTGTATCGCTACTGCGCTCGCCGCTGGGTCAGTTGGTAGGCCACCAGGAGGACGATCAGCCAGATGGGCCCGGCGATGACGGCCACCCGATAGCTGGACGAGAAGCACATGAGCACCACGATCATGGCCAGGAAGGCCAGGACCGCCCAAGGGGTCACCCGGGCAAAGGGCAGCTTGAAGTGCAGGGCGTTCAGAGCGTTTTCGCCGGTCTTGCCCGCCAGGTCGCCGGGTCCCTCGCCGCGGGCAACGGCACGCCGGAAGAGCATCTCGGTCACCATGATCATTGACCAGTTGATGATGGCCGAGATTGTGGCGATGCTCATCAGGTAGTTGAAGGCGAACTGGGGCCAGAGGAAGACCACGACCACGGCCAGGGCGATGATGCAGGCCGAGGTCAGCACTCCTGCGTAGGGCACCCCTCCCTTGGACAGCTTCCCCAGATACTTGGGGGCATTGCCCTGCCGGGCCAGGGAGAAGAGCATGCGGGAGTTGGAGTAGAGGGCCGAATTGTAGACGCTCATGACCGCTGTCAGACAGACGAAGTTGAGGATGCCTGCGGCTGCGTGGACTCCAACCGAGTCGAATATCTGGACGAAGGGGCTGACGACCATGCCTTGCGCATTGGGCTTGCCGATGGCATTCCAGGGAACCACGGCCATGATCACCCCAAGTGTCAGGATGTAGAAGACCAGGATTCTCCAGATGATGGCGTTGGTGGCCTTGGGGATGGTCCGACGGGGATCGGAGGCCTCTCCGGCGGTAATGCCGATGAGTTCCGTGCCGCCGAAGCTGAACATGACCACCGCCAGCGACATGAGCAGACCGGTCCACTGGCCGTTGGCCCCATGACGCATGAGTCCGTTGGGCAGGAACCCTCCGCCTACTGTGAACCAGTTGGCGAAGGATGCCCGCAGACCGTTTGCCGTGGGCAGGGCCATGACCACGACGGCCAGTCCGCCGATGATCATGGCGACGATGGCTGCGATCTTGATGATGGCGAACCAGAACTCGAACTCGCCGAACTTGCTGACTCCCATCAGATTGGCTGCCGTGATGACCACCAGGAAGAAGGCCGCGGAGACCCAGGCGGGGATTGCCGGGAACCAGAAGTTGACGAAGGTGCCCACCACGGACAGTTCGACCATGGATACCAGCACATAGTTCATCCAGTAGTTCCACCCCGAAACGAACCCTGCCCGCTTGGACCAGTAGCGGGTGGCGTAGTAGCTGAAAGCGCCGGACTTGGGGTCTTCCACGCTCATTTCGCTCATGGCCCTGACGATCATGAAGATGGCCAGACCGCCTATCAGATAGGCGATGATGATGGCCGGCCCAGCCAATGAGATGGATTCCCCGGACCCGTAGAAGAGTCCCGTTCCGATGGCGCCGCCCAGCGAGATGAGCTGGATATGCCTGTTCTTCAGGGTTTTGCGCAGGTCCTTGCCCTGCGACTCCTTGGGTTGATCCATGGGGATGTCATTCCTTAGGTGGTGATGGTTGTCAGCTGAATGTTGCCGGCTGACAGGGCCAACCCTATAGGAGCCGACCCGAGCCGAATGACCATGCCTTTGCATTGTGGAATAAAGGCGTCCGCCATGTGAGACGGTAAATTCACCGAATGATGACCGCCGGGCCCTACCATGGGCGTCGGTGCCTGCCGTCCGCTCCCGGTTATCGACACCTCTGTGGTATTGCTGACCTACCGGCCTCGATGGGCATCCCTACCTGGACGGTGATGATTGATGGGTTGTGAAGACAAGGAGGTGCAGTCGCATGAACCGTACGGGCGATGGCCCTTTGGCGCAGCAGAATCAAGGTGACGGCATCTCGGCAGGTGACGGCATGGAACGCGGTCTGAGCAATCGTCATGTGCAGTTCATCGCCATCGGCGGCACCATCGGCACCGGGCTTTTCCTGGGGTCGGGCAAGTCCATTGCCCTGACCGGGCCCTCCATCATCCTGGTCTACATCGGCGTCGGCGTGATCATGTACCTGCTCATGCGGGCCATTGGCGAGCTCATGTATCGCAGCCCCGTCCAGCACACCTTCATCGCTTTCATCAGCCGCTACCTGGGCCAGGGGTGGGGGTCTTTCGCCGGTTGGTCCTACTGGATTGTGCTCATCCTGATCGGCATGTCCGAGCTGACCGCCGTGGGCACCTACTTCGTCACCTTCTTCGGCACCTTCGGCATCGATCTGAGCGCCTGGCGGGGTCTGATCGAGCTCTGCTTCCTGGCGGCCATGGTGTGCATCAACCTGATTGCCGTGCGGGTCTTCGGGGAGACCGAGTTCTGGTTCTCCATGATCAAGATCACCCTGATCCTGGCCATGATCGCCACGGCCGTGGTCATGGTCATCACGGGTTTCCACTACCCGGCCGTCCATATGCCGGGACAGGATCTGATCAGCCCGGCCGGCCACGCAGGTCTGGACAACATCACCACCGGCCTGAGCCTGGCGCCCAACGGGTGGATGGCCTTCTTAATGAGCTTCCAGATGGTCTTCTTCGCCTATGAGATGATCGAATTCGTGGGGGTGACCGTCTCCGAGACCCAGAATCCCCGCAAGGTCCTGCCCAAGGCCATCAACCAGATCATCCTGAGGGTGCTGATCTTCTATGTGGGAGCCCTGGTCGCCATCATGCTGATCGTGCCCTGGCGCTCCTTCCGCCCCAACGCCGACGGCAGCTTCACCTCGCCATTCGTCATGGTCTTCCGTTACGCCGGTGTCGACTGGGCGGCCGCTCTGGTCTTCTTCGTGGTCATCACGGCAGCCAGCTCCTCCCTGAACTCCCTGCTCTACTCCGCCGGCCGCAACCTCTTCCAGCTGGCCGCCGCCGGCCGCTCTCCTGTGATGCGCAGCCTGCATACGATTTCGCGCCGCGGCAAGGTGCCCGCCCGGGCCATCGTCCTGTCCGGAGTGCTGATCCTTTTATCCCCGGTGTTACATCTGCTGCCAGGCTTCGAAGACACCTTCGTCCTGTTCACCTCCTGCTCCAGCGCGGTCATCATCTTCATCTACATCCTGACCCTGCTCGCCCACCGTCGCTACCGGACCAGCAAGGATTTCATGCCCGATGGGTTCATCATGCCGGCCTACCGGGTGACCGGAACCGTTGCCATCGCCTTCTTCGTCCTGATTTATCTCTCGCTCTTCCTGGCTCCCGACACCCGGTATCCAGCCATACTGGGATTGGTCTGGCTGCTGGTATTCGGCGGCATCTGCCTGTGGAAGCATAAGGGTGAGCCGTTGTCGGTCGACTGACCATCTGCGGGCGCGGGCGCATTATATGGCTTCAAAACGGTATAAACAAGTCTGTTTTTCCACTTGTGCCTGAGCTAGATTGATTTTCAGTAATTGTCAAATCGGCCTTCGTTTCTCGCAGGTTCGATTACGAGGGACTGACGAAGGAGATCATCACCCATGGTTGCACAGGTCGGCAGGACACGAGTGGCCAGGACCGCTGGCTCCCTGCTCTCATGCCTGCTGCTGACCCTGATATTCCTGGTCCTGCAGACCCCGCAGTCGGCCATGGCGGCGAGCGGAGCCACGGATTATGACAGCTGGACCCAGGTGGCTGGTTCCGTATCCCGTCAGCTGGATCGAGGGTGTGAGGATTATGCCCGGGGGGATCGCGCCGGGGCGGCCTCGGAATTCATGGGGGCCTACAACGTGGGTTACGTGGGCTCCGGATTCGTTTCGGTGGTGGGGTCGACCCTGGGGCAGGACAGGCGCAACGCCCTGGACGGGCAGTTCCAGGCCCTGCAGAATCAGGCCTATGCCCCGGATGCCGGGCAGGCCCTGACCCAGGGCAGTGAAAAGCTCAAGGCCGATCTGTCCGCTGCGGCCACCCAGCTGGATGCTACCCAAGGGCTGGCCAATCCCCGTGCCTACGCCAAGGCCCAGCAGGAGCAGATCAAGGCGGATCGTCGACGACTGGACGCAGCCAAGAAGCATCGGAACACCGGCAAGGGCGACCGGACCTGGACCCAGGTGGCCCACGAGATGACGCCCATTCTGGATCAGGCGCTCGCCCAGGCTTCCAAGGGGCAGGGCCAGGCGGGATCCGACCTGGTCAACAAGGCCTACTACCAGTATTACGAAAAGCTGGGCTTCGAGAAGAACGTCATGAACGCCATCAGTGGCAACAGGGTCTCTCAGGTAGAATACCAGTTCAAGGAGACCCGGATGGCCATGGTGGCGGGTAAGCCGGCCAAGACCCTGGTGAACGATCTGAAGAGCATGCTGGTCGAGGACGCAGCCATTCTGGATGGGGGCGCCGCGGACCAGGTCAACGGGTGGACGACCTTCCTGACATCAGCCTTCGGCCAGGCCTTTGTGGTCCTTCTGAGGGAGGGACTGGAGGCCATCCTGGTGGTAGCGGCCATCATCGCCTACCTGGTCAAGGCCGGCCATAAAGACAAGGTTCGGCACATCTACTGGGGCATTGCGGCAGGTCTGGTGGCCAGCGGGCTGGTGGCCCTGCTCTTCACCCTGCTCTTCAACGGGAACGGTCCCCAGCAGGAGATCCTGGAGGGCGTGGTGGCCCTGGTAGCCATGCTCATGCTGCTCTACACCAGCAACTGGATGTTGTCCAAGTCCTCTGTGGAATCCTGGAACCACTACATTCAAAGCCGGACGGTGGCGGCCATCTCGAAGGGCAGCGTGATCTCCCTGGCTCTGCTCTCCTTCCTGGCGGTCTTCCGGGAGGGTGCTGAGACGGTCATGTTCTACCAGGCCATCTTCGCCATGGCCCCTGGTGGCAGACGGGAGATCTGGACCGGTTTTGCGGCTGCCGCCGTGGTCCTGGTCATCGTCTTCGTGCTCATCCGCTTCACCTCGGTCAAGATTCCCATCCGGCCCTTCTTCATCATCACCAGCCTGCTCATGGCGGTCATGGTGGTCATCTTCGCCGGGGGCGGCGTCCATGCCCTGATCGAGGGCGACCTGGTGCCGGCCACCTACCTGCCCGGGGTGCCCACCAGCGACTGGATAGGGCTGTATCCCTACACGCAGACCATCGGTGCCCAGATCCTGGCGGCCCTGGTCGTGGTCGTGCTGGCGATTGTGTCGACCCGCCGCCTGCACAAGCAGGAGCGGTCGCGGTCGAATCAGGACTCCGGCGGGTCCTTGTCGGCAGCCGTCAATCAGACGGCAGCCGATCAGGCCGCCGAAGGGGCTGTGCCCTCTGAGGTCACGGCATCCATGCAAACACCAAAGAGCGAAGGACAATCATGAAGAAGAGACAATTGACCGCCCTGGTCGCGATCGTGCTCTCGGGCACCCTGGCCCTGGCGGGGTGCGGCTCCGGCGGATCGGGTACCCGTGAGGCCCCCGCGCCTGAGGCTTCCGGCGCCTCCCAGTCCTCGGCGGGCAAGGGGGCCGGGTTCGAGGAGATTCCCATCCCGCCCGACGACCAGCAGAAGGGCCCCCTGAACATAGGCACGGTCTTCTTCCAGCCCATCGACATGGAGCCTGCATCCATGGGGTTGAAGGCGGCGGATGCCAGCCTGCACCTGGAGGCCGATATCCACGCCCTGCCCAACAACAACCTGGGCTATGCCAAGGGTGAGTTCGTTCCGGATCTGACCGTCAACTACACCATCCAGAACAAGGATGACCCCAATGACAAGCAGTCCGGCACCTTCATGCAGATGAACGCCTCGGATGGTCCGCATTACGGAGCCAACATCAAAATGGAGAAGGCCGGATCCTACAAGCTGACCTATTCCATCGACTCCCCGGAGAAGAAGGGTTGGATGCTGCACGTCGACCCGGAGACTGGCGTGAAGGGACACTTCTGGACCGAGCCCATCGTGGTCAGCTGGGACTGGGACTACACGCCCCACCAGTGGTAAGCTGCTATGCACCATGCTTGAGCAATTTGTCACGGTCTTGCCGGGGACGCTGGCCCCGGCCCTCCTGGTCATGGTTTTCAGCGTGCTTCTGGGGATTGGCGAGGGCCGCGATCGGCCTCGTTCCTCCTCATGGCGACTGATTGGCCTGGGGGTCGGCGTGCTGGGGGCGCTGGTCTTCGCCCTCCTGCGCGCCACCGTGATCATCAACCGCCGGACCATGGTCAACTACCCGACCTTGGTAGCCTGCGTTCTGACCGATCTGGCGGCCATTGCGGTGGTGCTGGCCGCCGACCGGCTGGTCTCGGACTGGCATCGGCACCCCTGGGTCATGGATCTGGCCAACGCCCTGGCGGCCCTGGCCATAGCCCTGACCACCTTCCGTGCCCTGCCTGATGTCATCCTGCAGCTTACGGCCTTTGTGGAGCCGGGGGAGCCTGTGCTGACCTCGGCCATGCTCCTGCGGGCCCTGGGCTTCCTGCTCGGCCTTGCCGCCGCTGTGACGGTGGCCGCCATTCTGAGGACCATGCATACCTCCTGCCCCCGGATAGCCTTCCGCCTGGCCGCCCTGCTCATGGTGGTCCTGCTGCTGGTCCGGCACATCGTGGCCCTGGTGGCCCTGATGCAGACCACCGGCCTGGTTCTTCTGCACGGCTGGGCCTTCCGGGTCATGGCCCTGGGTTACAACGCCGACCTGACCTTGGTTCTTGCCCAGGTGCTGGTCTTCATCATTCCAGTCCTGGCCTGTCTGGTTGCAGGCTGGCGCATGCCGGTGACCGGAGCCTCCACAGCGGAAGACCGTAGCCACCGGGCCTTCCGCCGAAGGGCCCTGGCATCGGCGGTCTGGAGCCTGGTGGCCATGATCGGCATCACCCTGGCCCTGACGGTGGGAACGGCCCAGGCCCACAAGGTTCCCGTGCTCTCACCTCCGGAGCGGTATTCCCTGACTGCCGATACGGCCACCATCCGCTTCTCCCAGGTGGAGGATGGCCACCTGCATCGATTCAGCTACCGGGCCAAGGACGGCACCGAGATGCGCTTTATCATCATCCGCAAGAATGGCGCAGCCTACGGAGTCGGGCTGGATGCCTGCGATAACTGCGGGGATGCAGGCTATTACGAAAAAGACGGCAAGATCATCTGCAAGAAGTGCGACGTAGCCATCAACCTGGCCACCATCGGGTTCAAGGGCGGCTGCAATCCCGTCCCTCTGCCCTATAAGACCGGCCGGGGCGCGATACTGATCAGCACCGCCGATCTGGATGCTCTGTCTTCGCACTTCAAGAGCTGAAAAAAGGGAAGGAGCGGTTGGTATGTTCTTCATGCGAATGATGCTGCGGTCATTCAGCCGCCAGTTCGGGCGAAGAATGCTCATCGCCGTCACTGTCTGCCTGTCGGCCTGCGTGGCTACGGCCATGCTGGGGGTGGTCTTCGACGTGGGCGACAAGCTCAACGCGGAACTGTCCACCTATGGGTCCAACATCACGGTCCAAGCCAAGGCTGATGCCGTGGTCTCCGACCTCTACGGCGACCAGGAGGGCAGCCCCTCAGGCGATGAGTCAACGCCAACCGCCTTCCTCAAGGAGTCCCAGGTGCCCAAGATCAAGACCATCTTCTGGGCCTACAACATCACCGACTTCGCTCCCCGCCTGGATCTTCGTGGCACTGTGGACCAGGTCGGTGCCCCCCTGGTAGGCACCTGGTTCGGCCGGACCGTCAAGGTAGACAGCGGCGAGAGCAGTACTGCAGGTCTCAAAGGTCTTAGGCCCTGGTGGAAGGTTCAAGGCCGCTGGCCCAAGGACGAGGCCGGGTCCGGCGGCAGGACCGAGGCCATGATGGGCAAGGAGCTGGCTGCACGACTGGGCGGCCGTCAGGTTGGCGACCAGGTCAGGGTCGGTCTGGGTGATCAACAGCGGACCGTCACCATTGTGGGCATCTTCGACTCCGGTGATTCTGACGCCTCCTCCCTCTACCTGCCTACCAGGCCGTTGCAGGAGATGTCCGGCCTGACCGATCAGATCGACCAGGTGGAGGTCAAGGCTCTGACCACGCCCGAGAACGACCTGGCCCGCAAGGCCGCACGAAACCCAGCTGCCCTCTCCCAGGACGAGTGGGAGACCTGGTACTGCACGGCCTACCCCTCATCCATCGCTTACCAGATCGAGGAGGCCATCCCCGGGTCCATGGCTAAGCAGGTCAGACAGGTGGCAGCCCTGCAGGGCGATGTTCTGCAGAAGACCCAGGCGGTCATGATCCTGATGACCGTGCTCAGCCTGCTGGCGGCAGCCATCGCCGTGGCCAATTTGATGGCGTCCTCCATATCCGAGCGGTCCTCGGAGTTCGCCCTGCTCAAGGCCTTGGGCGCCACCGACGGGGCTGTATCCCGATTGGTGCTGGCCGAGACGGCCCTGATCGCCCTGGCCGGGGCTCTGGTCGGTGCCTTGCTGGGCTCCGGGGTGGCTCAGATTGTGGGCAGAGTGGTCTTCGGATCGGGCATCACCATGCGCCCCATGGTCTTCGTGCTGGTCTTCGTGCTGCTGGCCCTGACCGTGCTGCTGGCGTCCATCTCGTCCATCAGATCGATTCTGCGGCTTCGGCCGGCGGAGGTGCTTCATGGCCGCTGATCGCCATAAGAGCCATATGACCAACACCCGCATGTTCCTGACCATGCTCTTCGGGGCCGTCTTCCGTCGTCGTGGCCGGGCACTGATGGCCGTGGTGGCCTCCCTGGTGGGGGCGGCCACCCTCTTCTGCCTGGCGGCGGTCTGCATCGAGGCTCCCAGGCAGATCAACCAGGAGATGCGTTCCTACGGGGCCAACCTGGTCGTTTCGCCCATCCAGGGGGACAACCGGTCCGCCGGCATCGAACAGGGCATGGTGGACCACACTACCCACATGGTGACCGCCAAGGCTCCGGCAAGGTACGCCACTTATCGATATGAGACGGTGCAGGTCAATGCCGGCGCCCGCGTGATGGCCGGCATCCACCCCGACCAGGTGCGTCAGCTCAACCGTCACTGGAGCGTGGAGGGTTCCTGGCCCCGGCCCGGTTCGGTCATGGTGGGGCGGGACCTGGCTGATTCGCTGGGGCTGACCACTGGCAAGCAGATGACCATCGGCTACCCGGCAAGCCAGGTCACCGGCACAGGCAAGGCCGGAGGCCAGGGCCGTGACTTTCGTGTGGGGGGCATCGTCGATACCGGTGGACCCGAGGATCGCATTATCTATGCCGACCTGGCCGATCTGGAGCTCCTGACCGGGGCCAAGCGGGGCACCGATGTCATCGAATACTCGGTCAACACCATGACTTCGGGGCTGAAGACCATCGCCGCAGGCATCAACGACATGACCTCCATGGGGGTCAAGGCCCGGCCGGTCACCAGGATCACAGCGGGCGACAGCCATACCATCGCCATGCTCCAGTCGCTCTTCTGGCTGGTTTCGGTGGTGGTACTGGTCCTGACCTTTGTGGGCGTGGGGACCACCATGGCCTCCATCGTCTCCCAACGGCGCAGCGAGATCGGCCTGCGCAAGGCTCTAGGTGCCTCTTCGCGGGGGATAGCCATGGAGTTTCTGGCGGAGTCGGCCTGCTACGGATTGGCCGGAGGTCTGGTCGGCACCGCCCTGGGCTATGGCTTCGCCCGGCTGCTCTGCCTGTCCGTCTTCCAGCGTCCGCTGGGCTTCAACTGGTGGCTGGCCCTGGGCACGGTCCTGCTGAGCGTGGCCATATCGATGATCGCATCCATCCGGCCGGTCCTCCGGGCTTCGCGTATCGACCCGGCCCTGGTTTTGAGGGAGGAATGACAATGACGCAGGCAAAGGCGAGCGAGTTCCAGTCGGGCGGCGGCATGCTGCTGGATCTGGACCACGTTTCCAAGATCTACGGCGATTTGCATGCCCTGGACGATTTGAATCTGAGCGTCCCGCAGGGCCAGTGGCTGGCCGTGGTGGGGTCCTCCGGCTCGGGCAAGACCACGCTGATGAACATTCTGGGTTGCATGGACACCCCCAGCCGGGGCTCGGTCCGTCTGCAGGGGCGCCCGCTGGAGGATCTGAGCCAGTCCCAGCTGGCCGATGTGCGTAAGAATGTGATCGGCCTGGTCTTCCAGAAGTTCTACCTGGTCCCGCATCTGACCGCCCTGGAGAACGTCATGGTGGCCCAGTACTACCACTCGGTGGTGGACGAGGATCAGGCCATGAAGGCCCTGGACCGGGTGGGTCTGGCGGATCGGGCCCGCCACCTGCCCAGCCAGCTTTCGGGCGGCGAGCAGCAGCGGGTCTGCGTGGCACGTGCGCTGATCAACGAGCCCAAGCTGATCCTGGCTGACGAGCCCACCGGCAACCTGGACGAGGCCAACGAGCGGATCGTGCTGGACCTCTTTAGGCAATTGCATGACCAGGGAACCTCCCTGATCGTGGTTACGCACGATGCCTTGGTGGCCTCATGCGCCCAGCGGGAGATCATGCTCAACCACGGTGTGCTGGCCGGTGAGCAGTGGAACGATGAGGAGGCCAAGCAGGCCTACCTGGCAGCCGGAGGTCGGCCGGCCTTCAGTGGGGCTCCTGGTGATACCGGGGGCCAGGATATTCCGGTGGGCTTCCATGACCCCACCAAGACGGCCAAGACCGGCGGCTCCCTGCCGGGATCGGCTGCTGATGCAGAAGGAGGGCGTTGAAATGGCTACAAGCAAGTCTCGGGGACTGGCCACGGCCTCGGCAACCCTGGCGACCCTGGTGGCGGTCGGCTCCCTCCTGGGCGGCTGCGGAAGCCAGCAGGCCAAGCCCATGGACGACGAATTCGCTGGATCAGGCGCCGAGTCCAGCTCTGCACCAGAGTCGGGAGCCGGCTCTGCGGGCGAGGGCACGCCCACGGCTGTTTCCCGTGATGGACTGCCGACCGCCCCGGCTGACACGGGCAACTATCACGATGGCACTTACGCCCTGACGGGCAAGTACGGGCATGACGGGGCTGACAGCATCGATGTGGATCTGGACCTGTCGGGAGGCCAGGTGACCCGGGTCCAGGTCCAGGGGCATTCGGATTCGCCCGTCTCGCGCGGCCACATGGAACGCTTTGCCCGGGCTGTGCCCGGAGTAGTCCAGGGACGCCCGCTCAAGGACCTCAAGGTGGACAAGGTGGCCGGGGCCAGCTGGACTTCGGATGCCTTTAACAAGGCTCTGGACCTGGCCCGGCTGGAAGCTTCGGCGGACAGGTCGTCCTGAGGACCGGGCTGTAAGGGTTGCGGAAACAAAAAGGGGCGAGGATTTGACTCCCCGCCCCTTTTCAGGCTTTATGGTTTTAACGGTCGCGTAGTTATCGGTCCCACCAGGGCCGCAGCGGATAGGTGTCCGTGCCGGTCTCTGGATCAGGTTTGATGCACTGGAACTGGTGTATCTGAATGTTGTCGAGTTCGAAGTTGAGCCGCGCGCCGGCCATGTACAGGCCCCAGAGCCGCGCCTTGGGCTCGCCCACCATGGGCTTGGCCTGGCCCCAATGCTCCTGGAGGTTCTCGGTCCAGTGCTTGAGGGTCAGCGCATAGTGCTGACGCAGGTTCTCCTGGGTGATGACCTCAAAGCCGGTATCCTGGATGGCCAGTTCGATCTCGGCCGGGCTGGCCAGCTCGCCGTCGGGGAAGATGTAGCGGTCGATGAAGCCGCCGGCCCGCTTGTGGTCGTGGGAGTTGGTGCGGGTGATCTGGTGGTTGAGCAGGATGCCGCCCGGACGCAGCTTGTCCATCATCTCCTTGAAGTAGGAGGGGTACTGCTTGTAGCCCACATGCTCCATCATGCCGATGGAGCAGATTCCATCGAAGCCGGACTCGGGCACGTCGCGGTAGTCCATCAGCCTGACCTCGGCCAGATCCTGCAGGCCCTCCTGGCGGATCCAGTTCTGGGCCCACTCGACCTGCTCCTCAGCCAGGGTCACTCCGATGACGTGGATGCCGCGGCGGGCGGCCGCGATCTCCATGGAGCCCCAGCCGCAGCCCACGTCCAGCAGACGGTCGCCCTTGTTCAGGTGCATCTTGTCCAGGACCATGTTGAGCTTGTGCCACTGAGCGTCCTCCAGACTGTCGTCCTCCTTCTCGAAGACGGCGCAGGTGTAGGTCATGGAGGACCCCAGGAAGAGCCGGTAGAAGTCGTTGGACTGGTCGTAGTGGTAGCTGACGGTGGCCGCGTCGCCCCGACGTGTGTGGGGGCGGATGCCCTCGGTCAGTCGCTTGGCCAGGGAAGGTCCTTCGATGGCCGGCGGTTCGGGCACGCGCACACCGTGCGAGAAGACGGCTCCAGCCGCCCGCGCCAGCTCCATCTTGCTGGGATGCTTGACGAAGTGCTTGAGGCCCATCAGCTCCTTGAGGACCTGATAGGGGTTGCCCGGCAGCAACTCGGGAGAATCCAGATCGCCCTGCAGGTAGGCGCGGGCCAGACCCAGGTCGTTGGGATTTTCCGTGATGTAGTACATGGCACGGGAATTCTTGACTTCCAGATGCAGCGGCGCTTGGTCCTGCCCGAAGACCGACCCATCGAAGGCGGTCACCTGCACAGGCGCGTCAGGGGTGAGGAAGAGCCCGATCATCTCGGCTACAGTCATCTTGCTTTTGGCCATGAAGCCCCCTTGTGTGACCCGGACATGACCGAACATGGCGGGTCTGGTAGTTAGTGGATACAAGTACTGTCTTCACCCTACCCCTGACACTGGTCCCCGTTGGGTCCATGTTTGGTGAATTATTCCGCATGGGAAACCTTGCCTGGGTACAGACTCTTTGGTAAGGCTAAACATGGAGGCGATCAGGCAATGACCAGCAGCGGATCAGCGTCGGTCTGGGCAGACGAGGCCTGGACCCAGGACATTCTTGCCAGATTGGGGCATTCGCGCTTCCGGGCCGGCTTCTCCCTGTCGGCCAAGGATCGCGCCTACGCCCGTGCCAAGGGCAGGGATACCATCGACCGCCACGCCCATGAGATGTTGGCCAAGCGTGTGGGGCCTGCCCACCCTTTGAAGGACGGTAAACAGACCCCCTATCGTGGGCATCCGGTCTTCACGGCCCAGCATGCCACGGCCACCTGTTGCCGGGGGTGCATCGAGCGCTGGCACCATATTCCTCGCGGCCGGGCTCTGACCGATGCGGAGGTTGATGCCCTGGCCAGGCTGGTCATGGCCTGGATCGAGCGGGATTTGGTGAATCATCCGGCATCTGCCCCGGGATTGCTTTAGACCTGATTTTGGTTGCCCGATCCGGTCCGATAAATATTTGGTGACCTGCCCACTAATGTCGTGTTTCTGGTGTTTCCAAGGAAATATTTTCGTATCACACTTACGGCGGTGTGAAATCATGAATTGCAGGCCCATTTATCCAAGGGGCGGGTGTCTTCAATCGGGGCAGTCGTGTTACGAATCATGATCTGGGTGTCCAAGGTTATGTATGGGTTCTTTGGTGGGGTTTTCTTCAGAAATTCCAATGCGAGCGAACCAGCCTTGGCGCCCAGATCAAAAGGATCCTGACGAATTGTTGTCAGCCCGATTTTATCTGCGTAAGTGCTGTCATCGAAACCAACCAGGGAAAGGTTACCTGGGACGGTGAGCCTAAAACGATTGAGTTTGAAAAGTAACGGGATAGCGACCGAATCATCCTGGCAGCAGAGAGCAGTAGGGCGGCTTTCCATGCTTTGAAGCTGAGAAATAAAGGAGCTGAATACGTCTTGTCCGGGCTGCAGCTTTATTACTTCGGTTTTCACTGGTTCCGGCCACTGTCTGCAAGCTTCCAGGAAACCTTGCAAACGGTTCAAGGAACTGAAGTGCAGGGACGATTTTGGCGAGATGTGCATATACGCGATGTTCCGGTGACCAAGTGTAAGTAAATGATTGACCGCCAGCTGGATACCCTTTGCGTCATCGATTTTCACTGAACCGTCCAGGTCATGGTTCGATTCCACGTTGATGCCGATAATCGGTACATTGATACTACTCAAGCGGCTGGTTTCCTTGGAAGTGATGTCGAAAGAGGACACGAAAACCAGATCAACGTTTCTCCTGATAGGCAGTTCGGCAAAGAAATGCTCTTGTTCTTCGGAGTCGCCGATGGGATAGATGGAGGTGTCGTAGCCAGCCGGATGGAGGATGGAATCCAGCCCTTCGCGTACCAAGGAGCCGAACCAATCCAAGCGTTCGTTGCCAACCAGCAGTGCGGCGCGGAATGTCCGGCCGGTTTTAAGGCTTGCTGCCGTGTGGGTAACGGTAAAATTCATGGCCTCAGCGGCCTTCATTACCTTCGCCCGTGTTTTCACCGACACCTTTTCTGGACTCGTGAAAGATCTCGATACTGTCGAAATCGACACCCCTGCTTCGCGAGCAACGTCGTAAACGCTGGCTTTGGACACTTGCCACCTCAATGCGGAGAAAATGCAACCAACTCTGTAAGTATAACAATCGCTCACTTTATCCTCGCTTGCAGATGGATTAGATCGACACGCCGCATATTGGGATGTAGCGAGCGGTAATTGACTCAGGAAGAATAGCTAAATAATGCTAAGGGTCGCATAACCTGATAATTTGTTATGAATGATTGAATATAGAGCCTGATTCTTTGATATACAATAGGTCTCGCAAGTGAGTATCTTACAAGGAGGTAGGAAAAACAATGCGAATAAAACGCGTATTGGCTACATTTGTTGCGACCGTTAGCATAATTGCTTTGTCGGCGTGTGGTGCCGAGGGCGGTCAGGGCGGAGGCCAGACTGACACCAAGGCCGATAAGGGGTTGAAAACTCTTGGGGTGAATGTCAAGTACAACCCCAACCACCTTGTGAATAAAGGTAAGCCCATTCAGCTTGAATACTGGTCTTGGGTCGACAAGGAACAGGACCCCATCAGTGCTATGACCCGTGATTATCAGAAGATTCACCCCAATGTCACTTTTAAAATTGTGAATGTTGCTTGGGCTGACTATTGGACGAAGGTTCCGCTAGCTTTGAAAGGCAAGAATGGACCTGCTTTATTTGCTATCCATAATTCACAAGATGCCCTCCTGAAGCCTTATATGGCCCCGATTGATATACCCGCAGACCAGCTCAAAGCCGATTACACCGGGGTCTCCGCCCACCTTGAGAAGGGCAAGGCCTACTACATCGATACGGTCATCAACACGGGGAACATCTATTACAACAAGAAGCTGTGGAAGGAGGCCAATTTGACGGATTCCGATATTCCGAAGACTTGGGACCAGTTGGTTACAGTCGCCCAGAAACTTACCAAATGGGATGGCTCCAAGATGGTGCAATCCGGCTTTAACCTCAACGGAGACGAAGCAAGCGCGGGCTACCCTGGTCTCTGGCAGGGGCTCAATTATCAAAAAGGCGAGCTCATGTTTGATTCCTCAGGAACGAAACCCAACTATAAAAATGAAACGACCAAAGAGAACATGCAGTTCATCAAGGACCTGTATGACAAATATAAGGTGGCTTCAACGGCGTTCGGCGTGGATATGGGGCAGAGTTTCGGCAATGGACAGACGGCCATGGTCTACCAGTGGGGAGGTTTTGCTGGCACGCTGAAGCTGAAGTATCCGGGTATCGATTACGGCGTCTTCGCAACCCCGACCTTCTCTGAGCAGACGCCTTTTGCCTACGATCGTTACAACGGAGAATCGACCCCTGGCGTCAACAAGAACCAATCCAAAGAACAGCAGGAGGCGGCACAGGACTTCCTCAAATACATCCTCGCCAATGACAAGTTCATCAAGGACGATGCAAAGGCCTTCAATTCGTTCCCGGCTAAGAAGTCCCTGCAGAACGATCCAGAGATTCTGTCCATGCCGATCATGGCCGCTATCAAGCCTAGGATCGACCGGTTGATTTGGCCCGGACCGACGCCTTCAACTATGGAATCAAGCGCCAAAAAGTCTTTCCAGGACGTTTTCCAGAACCATAAATCGATTGATAGCGCCCTGGACTCGACCCAGGCTCTGATGGAGAAAGACATCAAAGGCACCGGATTCAAATCACTTGAGCCTGCCTATGCCTTCTATAAGGAGGCAAGGCGATAGACCATGGATGGACGTCGGAAGGCACAGCTATGAAGGCAGTGACGAAAACAGGTCACACAGGCAGCAAGACCATCCAGACTGGTAAGGGCCTCGGTCGTGTATTCACGATGAGGAACGTATCTCTTGCGGCCCTGGTCATATATTTCAGCGTGTTCATGATCTACCCGATATTCAAGGCATTCGCAGGTAGCATGCATGATTGGAATCCCCTGATAGGGACCTATAAATGGGTCGGTTTTGATAATTTCCGTCTGGTGCTTTCCGACGGTCTGTTTTGGAAGTCCATAGGGAACACGGCTGTCTTTTGCCTGGTATCGGTTGTGTTCCGTATTGTTCTCGGTTTGGGCTTGGCGCTCTTGCTCAGTTCGAAGTTGGTCAAGGCCAAGGATACGCTGCGTGGTCTCTTCTATATGCCGACCATCACCCCTATGGTTGCGGTGGCCTTTGTATGGGTTTGGATGTTTGACCCGCAGTTCGGCATGATCGACCGGGTTCTTGGGCTGGATATCAACTGGCTCAAGGATCCCAACTGGGCCTTGCCGGCCGTGATCATCATGACAATATGGAAGGATTTCGGGTACGCGGTCGTGCTCTATCTGGGGGCATTGATGAGTTTGCCGAGAAGTGTTTACGAAGCCGCCGCTATTGATGGAGCCAATGCATGGCAGACTTTTTGGAAAATCACGCTTCCGCTGCTGAAGCCGATGACTCTCTTCATCGTCATCACTTCCCTGATCAGTTATCTTCAGGCTTACGTGCAGATCATGATCATGACTGGCGGTGGACCCGGAACGCAAACATACACAATCAGCTATCTCATCTTCGATGAGGCCTTCCAGAAATACAAGTTCGGCACAGCTTCGGCCATGAGTGTTCTTCTCTTCCTGATGACAGGAATACTCACGATTCTGATGTTCAAGGCCTCAGGTGATATGGATATGGAGGAATCATGAGAGCAAGGAAAATGTGGTCCTGGATCCTGACTGGGATGCTTTTCATCCTTGCTCTGATCACAATCATCCCCTTTGTCTGGATGTTCATTTCGTCATTTGCGCCCAACAGCGAGATCGTGAAAGTGTCAGGCGGTATCTTCCCCAAACCCACAACTCTGAGCAATTACCGGGGCATACAGGAGAAGTTCGATTTTCTCCGTCTTTTTCTGAACTCCTTGTTCGTGTCATCGTTCAAGACGGTCGTGATCATCTACACAAGCGCAGCCTTGGGATATGTGTTTTCGAAGATGAGGTTCAGAGGGCGCAATTTGATATTCGGTATTGTGCTTAGCACCATGATGGTACCGTGGGCAGTCACCATTATTCCTCAATACGAGATGATGACCAAGTTTGGTTGGCTGGATACCTACAAGGCTCTGCTGGCTCCGGGCCTCGTCAACGCTTTCGGAGTCTTTCTTTTCCGCCAGTCGATTGGAGGAATACCGGATGAGATCGTGGAAGCGGCCAAATTGGATGGTGCCGGGGACGCAGTAATCTTCCACCGCATCATCCTGCCCATGAGCAGGAACTCCATATCCGCCTTGGCTATATTTACCTTCCTGTGGAATTGGGAGGATTACCTCTGGCCATTCTTGATGATCACCGATGAGAAGAAACAGCTGCTCTCCGTAGGTCTGAAGATGTTCAGTGGGCGATATGGGACCGATTACGGTGGCTTGTTTGCTGCAACCTCTATCGCCATTATTCCGGTGCTGGTGGTGTATGTGGTTTTCCAGAAGCAGTTTATAGCTGGAGTGGCCAGCGGTAGCGGCAAGTAGACAATGTTCAAGAAGATCTTCTAAATGGAGCAGGTTTCCGGTTCTTTACATGGAAGCTCTTTTGATGCGGGTCTGGATATAAGAAAACAGAGGAAGGAATTATTCTATGCGGGGAATAGATGACTCATATCGAGGCTTTTCTGCTTTTAATAACAAGCTTAAGCCAACCATGAATGCCAGGTGGACCATCTGTGGGGATTGCTGGAGGATAGGGATTCTGAGCGATTCCCTGATCAGGCTGGAATGGTCTGCGAAAGGGGACTTCGAAGACCAGGCCACTCAAACTGTAATCAACAGAAACTTCACCGATCCAGACCAAATCCATGCGCGTGTAATAAAAGGAGATGAACAGCTTGTCATTGATACGCCAGCACTAAGGCTGGAATATGATTACAACTCCTTTGCCAAGGAGGGGCTCAGTGCCATGGTGAAAGGGGTTTCCAATCAGTTCAACACTTGGCATTTCGGTGATGATTCCCTGCATAACCTGCGTGGGACAGCGAGAACTCTTGACGAGGCTGATGGATCAATCGAATTGGGAGACGGTGTCATTTCCCGCGATGGGTGGGCCATTCTGGACGATTCATCTTCGAACCTTATTGTTCGTACTGACCAGGCTGGGGGGGAGAAAGATCCGTATGGTCATTGGATCACCCCCAGGGAAAACAAGGAGATAGATATCTATCTGTTTGCCTATGGCCATCGTTATCGGGAGGCCCTGGCGGATTTTTACCAGTTAACCGGACCTGTTCCGCTTCTTCCACGGTGGGCTCTTGGAAACTGGTGGAGCCGTTTCCACCCCTATACTTCAGCGGAGTATCTAGGTCTTATGGATCGTTTCCGAGCATCTCGGTTACCATTCACCGTCGCCGTCATGGACATGGATTGGCATTTGACGGATTCAGTTGATCCCAAGTACGGGTCCGGATGGACTGGATATACCTGGAATCGACAGCTGATTCCGGACCCTGAGAGTTTCCTCCATTCTCTTCATAAGCGGGATTTGCGTGTTTCTCTCAATGTTCATCCTAGAGATGGGATTAGAGCATTCGAGAAGCCCTATGCTGATATGGCACGGACATTGGGGGTGGACGCAGACAAGGGAGATCCGATTATGTTCGATCTCACGAATATCCGCTTCCTCAAGGCTTACCTGCAAATGCATCATCAGCTGGAGTCCCAGGGGGTAGATTTTTGGTGGCTGGACTGGCAGCAGGGGGGTGTGACTCGGGTGCCGGGGTTGGACCCCTTGTGGATGCTTAATCACTTCCATTACTTAGACAGTGCGCGTTTCGGTCATTGGCCCCTGATTCTTTCCAGGTATGCCGGTCCTGGGTCGCATCGGTACCCTATAGGATTCTCTGGCGACACCATTGTCACTTGGAATTCACTGAAGTTCCAGCCTTACTTCACTGCGACTGCCAGCAACATCGGTTTTGGCTGGTGGAGTCATGATATTGGCGGCCATATGAAAGGGTGTCGGGATGACGAGCTGGAGGCCAGATGGTATCAGTTGGGTACCTTTAGTCCCATCAACCGTCTGCACTCATCAGCTTCGCCGTTCGAAGGGAAGGAGCCCTGGGAATATCCTCAGCCCTACCGAGGCGCTATGGAGAATGCCTTGCGCTTACGACAGGCGCTGATACCCTATCTCTATACAATGAACTGGCGGGCGGCATATGAAGGGCTCCCCTTGGTCCAGCCTCTTTACTGGGAAGATCCAGAATGCGAAGATGCTTATGCGTTTCCCGGCGAATATTGGTTTGGCAGCCAGATTCTGGTTTCTCCGATCTTGCAGCCTGTTGATGCCATTACCAGAATGGGGGAGAGCCTAACCTGGCTGCCTTCTGGGGACTGGTTTGATTGCATGGACGGTCGTCATTACCAAGCTGGTGATCCGCAAGGTCGCAGGTTGAGCCTGTGGCGGACAATCGACAGGGTACCGGTCTTGGCAAAAGCCGGAGGAATTATTCCTTTAGGGCCTGCCTATGAAGCCCCGGGTGGAGAGAGCGTTTCCTCTCCTGACAGCTATTCTGTTGGACGTTGCAAACCTAGGGCGGAAACTAGGAAGGAACTATCGGTCGGTTGCCATCCTCTGTCTGGCAACCCCGAACAGATGGTCCTGATGGTTTTCCCTGGTGCAGACGGTTGCTTCACCTTGATCGAGGATGCTGGACGTTTCCCTGTTTCTCCCGATCTTGACAAGGCTGAACGGGAGGCGGGTGCTGCAAGGACCGCCATCCGCCTTAATTGGTCTTCCGGCGGCGTAGTCACGATAGATGCTGTTAATGGATGCGTTGAAGCCTTGCCATCTTACAGGCATTGGAAAGTAGCTTTGCGCGGTTGGGCACCTACGGATTGCAAGGTGCGGATTGACAGGAGTGTGAGGAAAGTCCCAACGACATATGACGAATCAACACTGACAGTCTGGCTTGATCTAGGTAGGGTGCCAGTAGGCTCCAAAGTTGAAATATTGCCTGAGCGGGCTGAGTTGGCAAGCAACCCCGCGATGCATGACGCCGGTGCGGTCTTAAAGAGAGCGCAGATCTCTTTTGAAGTTAAAGATCAGCTCGCGGATATGGTGTCCAGGCAAGGAGTGGATGCGCTTGCGGGTTTGGATACCCTGCAAGCTGGATTCCCTGGCGGCGAACAGGGGGTGCCTTCGGCAGTGCCACGGTCGGTTCAATCGGCCTTGACTGAGATACTGTTGCGTTCTTAAGCTAATTGAGGCTAATAGATTGTCGGCTCTGGGTCTGTCTCCGGAGCCGACAATCCATTTTGTATCAAAGTAGAGAAGCTTTCGCGCCCTTTTATTTTGTTCCTCTAGTTGATTTGTTGCTGCCCAGTTTTTTCATCATTTCGGCAGCCAGCTTTTTCGGTGTCTTGCGCACGCCACTCTCTTCGGCATCCTTGATGATGGTCTTTACATCCAGGTCGGGATTGCGGTCCTGGGTGGCCACCAGGTCGCGTGCCTCCTGCCGGTTGAGCACGGTGGGCAGGGTGCCGGGCATGGGGCGCCGGGCGGTCTCCGCCAGGAAGAGCACGGTAATCAGACCGCAGGTGGAGGTGAACATGATCCAGTAGGCGGGTGCTAGGGACTTGCCGGTCGCGGTCACCAGTCCTTCCATGATGACAGGTGCGGTGCCGCCGAAGACGGCCACAGCCAGGTTGTATGACAGTCCCATGCCGCCGTAACGGGAAGCGGTGGGGAAGAGGGCCGGCAGGGTGGATGCCAGGTTGGCCACGAAGAAGATGACCGGGATGGCCAGCAGGACCAGTCCGCCGAAGACGGCGCCCGTGGTCTCGTGCTCCAGCAGTCGGAAGGCCGGCAGGGACAGGCATAGTCCGGTGAATGCGCCCATGAACAGCACCTTCTTGCGTCCGAAGCGGTCGGAAAGGGCTCCGGTGATGGGGATGCAGCAGGCCACCATAAGCAGGACCGGCAGGGAGAGCAGGTTGGCCTGGGCCGTGTTGTAGTGCAGGGTGCCTGACAGGTAGGTGGGCATGTAGGCGGTCAGCGTGTAGCTCAGGGTGTTGGCCGCGGCGACCAGGATGAAGGCCATGAGCAGTTCCCGCCAGTAGCCGCGGATTAGGTCCAGCAGGCTCTTGTGTTGGCTCTTGGTCTTTTCGGCGCTGGCATCCTGGGCCTGGCGGAAGGCAGGTGTGTCCTGGACCTTGGCCCGGAAGTAGACCGCGATGGCAGCCAGCGGCAGGGCGATGATGAAGGGGATGCGCCAGCCCCAGGCCAGCATGGCTTCCGGGGAAATGGAGAACTCCAGCAGGGAGACCAAGGCTGCTCCGAAGGCGTAGCCCAGGTAGGATCCCACGTCCAGCAGGGAGGCGAAGAAGCCACGGTGCCGGTCAGGGGAATATTCGGTGACCATGGTCGAGGCGCCCGCGTACTCGCCGCCTGTGGAGAAGCCCTGGATCAGCTTGAGCAGGATGAGCAGGATGGGTGCCAGCGGGCCGACGGCCGCATAGCCGGGTAGAAGGCCGATCAGCAGGGTGGCTGCGGACATGCTCAGCAGGGTGAAGGCCAGAATGCGTTGGCGGCCGATCTTGTCGCCCAGCTGGCCCAGGACCACTCCACCCAGGGGACGGGCGACGAAGGTGACGGCGAAGACGCCCAAGGAGAAGAGCCGCTGTACGGCATCGGATGCGTCGGACAGGAAGACGCGGCCGATGGTCACCGCCAGGTAGCCGTAGACCCCCACGTCGTACCATTCCATGAAGTTGCCGACCACGGTGCCGGCGATGGCCCGCTTGAGGGTGGACCTGTCCACCACGTTGATGTCGGTCAGATGCAGGCGCTCGCTCCAACCGCGATGCGGTCTGGGATTCTGCTTGCGGGCCTTGCGTTTTTCCGCGGCCTGCTGCTTCTTCAGCTGCTTGGTTGTCTGTCGATCACGCTGTTTCTGCTCGTGCTGGCCGCTAGCTGCAGCCGAAATTTTATCGTCCTCTGCCATTATTCCTTCTCCGGCCACTAGGCCGTTGTTCGTCTTTTCCGCCTTTGTGATTTCCCTGTCTGCCTCTTCCTTTAGCGGTTTTCACAAAAATGCCATAAATATACAGCTTACCACGCCCCCTGTTGTAAGCCGTGAAAGGCCATGCTCCAGCCTCGTGGCCCACTTAGCAGGATTCGACTCTAACCTTGGAAATTCGGGGTACCAGTAGTTGGGATCAGGGTGGTAATAGAAGTCTGTCGAGGAGGGGCCTGGCTTGAGGGTTGCCGTCCTGGCACTGGTAGAGAATGCTGCGCCGATAGTGGGTCGTCCACATTGTGCGCCCATGATTGGTATAAGGATTGTGTTGGGTATGTAGTCGGATCGCTTCCTGAGCAGCTTGAAGATCGGCAAAGCGAACCCGCCCATTAGGGGGCCTCGCGACGTGGTCCCCTAATGGGCGGGCTCTATTGATAGAAGAGCTGTCCTGTCAGGCCTTCAGGAAGTCAGGATCAGCAAAGGCGGGGTTGGGATAGGTGTAGAACCCTTCTCCCGAATCCTTGCCGGTCTTGCCCTCATCCATCATCTTCTGGATCTTATCCATGAAGGGCTTGAAGTCAGGGTTGTCGCCCTGCTGCTCCTTGGTGATGTTGAAGGCCGTCCGCAGCCCCACAACGTCAAAGATGGCAAAGGGTCCCATCGGGGCGCCCGTGCCGATCATCCAGGTCTTGTCCACCGTCTCCGGGTCTGCGATGTCGTGTCCCCAGAGGTGGGCGGCGGCGTTCAGCAGGGGGATGAGAAGGGTGTTCAGGACGTATCCGGGCTGCTCCTTCTTCAGGACGATGGGGACCATGCCGATTTCCTTGGCATAGTCCACGATCTCGTTGAAGACCTTGGGGTCGGTCTGCTCGGAGCCCATGATCTCTGCGGTGTTGTTCAGCCAGACCTGGTTGGCAAAGTGCATGTTCAGGAACTTGTCCGGTCTGCCCGTGTCAGGCGCGAAGGTGCTGGGCACGTAGGTGGAGGAGTTGCTGGTGAAGATGGTGTCCTCGGGCGCCAGCTTGGCCAGGCTCTGGTAGAAGTCGTGCTTGATGGAGGGCTTCTCGGGGACAGCTTCGATGACCAGGTCAGCGTTCTTGACAGCCTCGGCCATGTCGGCGGTAAAGGACATGTTGTTCAGTCCGGCATCGAACTGCTCATCAGTGGCGTTGATGTCGCGCTTGTAGGAATCGCGCAGGTTCTTGACACGCTCCTCTGCGGCTGCCACAGCCTGATCGTTGATGTCGTAGATCGTCACTTTCTTGCCCTTGAAGGCTGATTGATAGGCGATCTGGCTGCCAAGCACCCCACCGCCGGCAACCGTGACATTATGAATGTTCGTCATAGAAACCTCTTTCATTTGTGGTATCCATCCTTGGATACGTTCTTCCATAGTAGAGCCAGGTCTTGGACGGGACCTGACTCACAGATGCAGCAGACAGACGATCAGGCCTTGAGGAAGTCCTCATCCTTGTAACGCGGGTTCGGATAATCATAGAATCCGTGGCCTGCGTCACTGCCGGTCTTCCCCTCGTCGAGCATCTTCCGGACCTTCTCCAGGAAGGGCTTGAAGTCAGGGTCGTCGCCTTTCTGTTCCTCGATGATGTTGTAGATGGTCCGCAGGCCGACCGCGTCATAGGCGCCGAAGGGGCCGACGGGCGAGCCAGTGCCGATCATCCAGGTCTTGTCGATGGTTTCAGGGTCTGCTATGTCGTTGCCCCAGAGGTAGCCGGCATCCTCCAGGAAGGGGACCAGCAGGCTGTTGAGGATGTACCCGGGCTGCTCCTTGTGGAGTGGGATGGGGACCATGCCGATTTCCTTGGCATAGTCGACAATCTCATTGAAGATGTCGGGGTCGGTCTGGTCGGAACCCATAATCTCGGCGGTGTTCATGCGCCACACGTGATTGGCGAAGTGAAGGCAGAGGAACTTGGCCGGACGACCGGTGTCTGCGGCATAGGTGCTGGGCACGTAGGTGGAGGAGTTGCTGGCGAAGATGGTCTTCTCAGGGGCTACCTTGGCCAGGCTCTGATAGAAGTTGTGCTTGATGGAGGGTTTCTCGGGGACAGCTTCGATGACCAGGTCGGCGTCCTTGACGGCTTCGGCCAGGTCTGCGCTGTAGCTCAGGTTATTCAGGCCAGCATCGAACTGCTCGTCGGTGGCATTGATGTCATGCTTGTAGAGGTCGCGACGGTTCTTGATCCGCTGTTCCGCCGCTGCAATGGCCTCATCATTGATGTCGTAGATTGTGACTTTCTTGCCCTTGAAGGCTGATTGGAAGGCGATCTGGCTGCCCAGCACCCCGCCGCCGGCCACCGTGACATTCTCAATGTTCGTCATGAGAAACTTCTTTCATTATCGGGCGCCCCGCATTGGACGCAATGCTCATTTTAGTGGAGAAATACGGGTCACATTGAAAGGGGTTTTGTGTCGGAAGTGGCTGGTTTCTAGGGAAATTCGGGTGAATTCAGTTCCTTGCAGGTTGCAGATAAATGTGTCTCATTACTCACATGGGATTGCCCGTATGGAGCTCTGCGCTCGCTGTATACAGGATTCGCACGTCCGGCTGTGTCTTCTTGCAGCCTGATCGGATGGCATTCAGAGAATCTGGCAGAACTCGATGGTCTCCTGGTTGGGGCCAATGACGTTGAAGTAGCGGATTCCGTGCTGCCAGAAGGTGGGAATGGACTGGATGGAGTCCTCTCTGATGTTCAACCCCATCTCCAGGGCATGCTCGTAAGCAGCATCGATGTCTGGCGCGTCCAGTGCCCAGTGGTTGATGGCCCCGGTGCGCATGGGCGCAGGCTCGCCCTCCCAGGTTTCGATGGTCAGATGGCCCAGACGCAGAAAGGCGCAGCGATTCTCTCCGTTGGGGTAGATGCCGACCAGCTCGAACCCGAGTTTGTCGGTGTAGAAGTCGATGGTCTCGTCCAGATCGCGGGCGACCATGCCCGAGTGCTGCAGGTCCTTGGCATAGTCCGACATTGGCCTCATGATGGCCGCTCCTTTGGTATCTTGATGCTGCGGTGCTTCCTTGCATCTACTCTAGGCGATGACGCGTCTGGAGATAAGGGCGAGATAGAAAGTGAAGCAGGCTTTGTCGTCTGAATCTTCAGAATCCTCCAACGTCCTGCATGAAAGCGAATAGGCCCACAGTGTTAACCGTGAGCTGGGAGGCGACAGTCGGAATCTTGGGATGTCTCCACGGGCGATCCGATTCAGCTTGGGATTGCTCGAAAGTGACGATGGTAGCGCCGTAAAACTTGGCCGTGGCAATCAACCAGGGGTCGGCGATATCTCTGTCAGCCCATTCACGTACCGCTGTAGGTTGGTAACCGTTTTCGGGGCGGGCAATCTGGTTGAGCACTGTCCCATACGCTTCTACAATGCCATCCTCTTTCTCGCAGGCGACCATAATGCTTTTTACTGCGTCCAACCAGACATCGACTTCCGGACAGTTGTGACCATATACCTCGTCGCGAACTTTGTCGATGATTGTCACTTGGCCCTCGTTGACCAGATCATGTAGATGATTCCAGAACGGTTTCGACAAAGCAAACTGAGGGCTGTAGTACCGGTTGTATGGTTCGATCAGGCAGTTTGCATCAATAAGATAGGGCGAATCCATGAATGATGGCTGCATCATGAGACGGCTCTTTTCATGAGCTTGGTGAAAGTGTCGCCTGTGATACCCATGAGGCGATAGGCATCTAAATATGTGGTTCCCCCTTTGTCCACGCTGCTTGCTAGCCGTTCCAGGAATCGGGAATCGAATCTGCTCAGTTCGGTGTCATAAAAGTCTGGGGAACCTTGCTTATTTTCAGTTTCTTCTGACCAGGTTTGGGCGGCCTGGTTGCATTTCTGGAAGGTTTCCTGGCTGATCAGCTTATGTTTCAGGGCGCGAAGGGCCAAAGCGGTATGGGAGACAGGGAAGCGCTTTTTTAGTTCTTTCATCCGCTCGTCCAATGTGGTATCGTTCGGAATGCTCTGCCATGCTTCCAGGAAGTCTTCGTCTGGCAACAATATGGCCGTCGCTACTTCATTGCAGACCTGTTCAAGCCTGGTGATTCCGGTGGGTAGGGCGGTGTCATTGTATAATTCATCAGCTCCCAGCCAAACATGTGCCAGCTCATGCACCAGGGAGAAGAGGCGAGCGGTTTCGGGCTCGTCAGTCTTGTTGATAAATATCAATGGGGCGTATGGATCGATGAGTGCAAAAGCCCGAAATTCTTTGGGGTCGAGTGGTCTGCTGGCGTTGTTGCCGACTACTCCGTTCTGCATGATGAGAATCCCGGTGCCCTCAGCGCGCTCGCGCAGTAGTTTGAAAGCCTTAGCTGGTTTATGCAGGTCGGATTTGCGATACCAATGTTCATCAATCTTCAGAGCTCGACGAATATCCTCGGCGATAAGGTTGCTGTCGTCATTGATGGTCCGGGAACCCACCTGTTCCAGTCGGGTGCCTTCATTATCGATACGGTCTTGCCTCGCCCAGTCCTGAATGGCGGTCATCTGGTCAATGGTGTCCACAAGATCTCGGGAAGGATGTCCTTGTGGCTGCTGGCTGCCGACAGTGCGTTTGGCATAGACGGGTGGCGTATCATCAATGGGCTCATCCATGAAGAAGTAGCCGAATGGCACGTGCAACTTGTCACTGATGTCATGTAGCTGAGAGACAGTAGGCCGTTTGGTGCCCTGTTTCCATGCGTCAATATTCTGACGTTGTTCTTCACCTAGACGGTCTTCAGCGCCTATGGATATGACCCAATCGAGGATGGTGCGGGGAACATTGACGCGTACTGTTTGAGCCATCGTTCCCCTTTCTGTATCTCGAATCCTATCTGGCCATAGGTACGGCTATTGCGTGCTAGTTAGTCATTTTCGCAGAGCACTTTGGACATCATCATTCGCTCTTTGAGGGCTATGAGCAAGTCTATCAGGGGCTCCGGTGCCAGTTGCTGACCAGGCCGGTTGGAATTGATGCTGGCAGAAATCGTGGTCATCGGCATCCGTTTATTGGCCTATTGCTCCATTTCTCGTTTACGTTACAACCGGCTTCCAGAAGATGGGCTCTTTACGGTTCGTCACTCGGTGATTCGCTACCCGATGACTTGGCAAACTCCCTGAGCGAACGTTGCGCAGTGAAGAATATGAGCATGAAAGTTCAATGGAACTGGGAACGGGATGAATCATGCCTTGAATAAGAAGTCGGGCCAGGACGAGCGGTCCTGACCCGATGCGAATGACGGATATATCAGAGCATGCCCAGCAGCTCGTGGCTTCTGCTGTCTCTGGCGAATACTGGCAGGGTATCCAGTGGGGCTTCTGCGGTGATCGTCTGGCCTCCGTCGTACATGGCTCCGTCGCGAAGATCCTGCCATTGTGTAGTCGCGTCCCCAGGCAGGTAGACCTGTCGAGATCTGGCTCCTTCCTCTGTCACGGGGGCTACCAGCAGATCGGGTCCGAGCATATACTCGTCGGCGATGTCAGAGGCAGCGTCGTCATGGGGGAATTCGTAGAACAGCCCCCTTATGAGCGGCTGCCCATCCTCATGCGCTTGAGCAAACAGCTCACGCAAATAAGGGCGAAGATGTTCTCGGATCTTGATGAACTTGACATAGATGTCTTCGACGGACTTGCCGTAGCTCCATGGTTCATTGCTCGCTCCGGACGGTAGTCGCCGTTCGCCTCGCGCTGTAGTGATGGCAGTCTTGGTGGTCCCGTCGGGGTGATGCTGGCTACGGTCACCGTGATTGCGCATGACGGGCGAGAAGCAGGAAAATTGCGCCCACCTCAATAACAGTTCACGGAAGGTGGGATCGTCGATATCGCCATTGTGGAAGCCACCCAGGTCGGTGGTGAACCAAGGAATGCCGGCCATGCCCATATGGATAGCGCAGGTGATTTGTGCTCTGAACGCCTCGAAGGTGGACGCCACATCGCCCGACCATACAAGAGCCCCATATTGCTGGGATCCGGCCCAAGCGCATCTGGTGAGGTTAACGATCTGCCCCTGGCGTCCGTAGGCCAGCTGCCCCTCGTAGAACCCCCTGTTGTATTCCCGCGGATACAGATTGGCTGTCTGCTGAGCAGGTCCAGCCCAGTAGCGGTAATTGCTGAAATCGTAAGTGCCGTACTCTGGTTCGGCTTCATCCAGCCAGAAGGCATCGACGCCGACATCGGCGTAGTGCTCACGGCATTTCTCCCATACATATTGGCGGGCTCGAGGGTTGGTGGCATCGTAGAACTGGCTGGGCCCCTCGAACATCATGCCGAGGTCTTCGCCGTGGTCTGCTCGCACCAGCAGATTCTTGGCCTTCATCTCTGGATAGTTTTCAGAAGTCAGTGCTATCTGCGGCCAGACTGACACCATGAGTCGGATCCCCATCTTGTGCAATTCGTTGCTCATGCTGACGGGATCCGGCCAGAATTCGTCCTCGAACCTGAAATCACCCATGTGAGGCCAATGGAAGAAGTCGATGACAATGAGGTCCAGAGGGATGTTGCGTTTTTTGAACTCTCTGGCAACCTCCAGCAATTGATCCTGGTTCCAATAGCGAAGCTTGCTCTGCCAAAATCCAAGACCCCATTCAGGCATCTGAGGAGCATGGCCGGTAGCGTCTGCGTAATGGGCCATAATAGAGCGGTAATCGGCACCGGCTGTAACCCAGTAATCAATCTGTCGAGTGCTGTCCGCCGACCATTGGGTCTTGTTTTTCCCAAAACTGACGGAACCGACGGCTGGATTGTTCCAGAGGAATCCGTATCCACAGCTGGAGACGACGAAGGGTATGGAGATTTGCGAGTTCCTATGGGCCAGTTCGAGCGTGCAGCCTTTCAGATTCATGATGTTCTGTTGATATTCACCCATGCCGTACAGACGTTCGTTTTCCGGAGGCACGAATGTCACCTTGACCTGGTGGTCGCCTCCCACGATGGGAGTGAAAGAACGCGCTCTTAAATTCAGGGAGCCGCCATCGCTCATCTCACTGAAGAGCAGCTTGCCGTCGGTGCGCCAAAAGCTGAGCAGGCACTTGTCGGTATAACCGTTGCCTGTGTCAATGCCGCCCGAAGCCTGCGCCTTGACCATGAGAGATCCGTTGATTATGGTGGCTTGTCCCCGCTGGTCATCGATGCTTATGTGCACCGCATCGGCAGGCTCGTGGTGGTCTCGTAAAAGCGCCCAGTCCGGGTCTTCGGGTTCGTGCATCTGCGAGGATCGGACACGTATCGAATCTGATCCCCAGGGCTCGATGCAAAGGTATTCGCCGTTGCCTGTCCACTTCAGGGTTTGGCCATCGGTGGTAAATGTTGAATGTTGCATTGATTCGGTACCCTTTCAATTGGTTGATTCACCTTTGAGATCAGTCCTTTATCGCACCTGCTGTAACTTCCGCAACGATACGTTTCTGTGCGGCCATGAGCAGTATTGCGGTTGGCACCGAAGTCAGAACAGTTGCAGCCATCAATGGCCCCCATTCCGGATTCTGCGCCCCATAGAATTATAGAGGCCTATCGTGATGGGGCACGTGCGGCCCCGTCGGAATCCAGCGTTGATGAAAACATGAAGTCGGACCATGCCAAACAATGAGAACAGCGAGGTCGTCACGATGGTTGTAAATATATGCCAATGTGAAGCAGCGTAACGGCGAATGGTACAGCTGCTGTGGAATCCGCAGTGATTGGACCGGCGATGCACGCCAAAAGGCCGAGACGGGGCCATGACCGCAGACCTTGATGATTGGCACGGCAGTCGGAGGACCTGGGGACGTTCGGCTTGAGCCAGAGCAAGGCCTAGGACAATCACAGCCTTCCGACCGGTCTCGTGCCTGGGCCGCTCAGTCGATCAGGCCCTCCAGCTGGCGGCGGTTGATCAGGGAGGGGATGACACCTTCGTGGGCGACGCTGAAGCCCGCGGCCAGATTGGCGATGTGAGCGGCTTTGTCCAGGGAGCATCCGTTGCACAGATAGGCGGCCAGGGCGCTGATGAAGGCATCGCTGGCGCCGGTGTCGTCGATTGTTCGGGTCTCGTGGGCTGGGAAGTCCTGGTGATCGCTGGCAGTGACCAGGGTGCAGCCGCGCTCGCCCAGGGTGATGATGACCTTACCCACCCCGCCGTCGATGAACCGTTTCGCCTTGTCTATCACGGATTCTGGTCCGGGTATCAGGGTGTTCAGCTCGTTGAGATTCGGGATCAGGATGTCAATTGAAGGCAGCAGGTCTTCAGGCAGGTGGTCGCAGGATGACGGTTTGACGATGGTGGCGGCCTGGTGGCGCTTGGCCGTTCTGCAGGCCTCGGCGACAGTGTCCATGGGGATCTCTGTTTGGATCAGGCAGTAGCCGGTGTTTCTGAAGATCTGGTCGCGCTCGGTGATGTCGTCCGGGGTCAGGGATTCGTTGGCGCCCGCCACCAGGGAGATCATCGACTCGCCCTTGCTGTCGACGAAGATATAGGCTTTGCCCGTGTCTGCCCCGCTGACTCTGCGCACACCAGAGGCATCCACATGGGCTTGCCTCATCGTTTTGTAAATGTAGTCTGCAGCCGGATCACTGCCGACATTGCCGATCAGGGAAACCTGATGCTGCAGTCTGGCTACGCCTACAGCCTGGTTGGTGGCCTTGCCCCCAGGTGTGGAGGCGAAGTTTCTGGTCGTGGTGGTCATACCCGCCTTGGGCAGGCTGGGGGCGGTCAGGTAGGTGTCCACGTTGATGCTGCCGACCACCACGATCTTTTTGCATTGTTGGTCCGGGGGCCGACCGACGGTCTTCTCGCCGTCCAGGGTGAAGACGTGCTCGAAGGTCTCGCTTGGACCGGACTCATGCTCGATGGAGCGGATGATTCGTCGGCACAGGTAGGCGCCAAAATCGGCATTGCGCATGACGTAGGACGATATCTCCGGGCTGCCCGGGTAGCGCAGATGCACGTTGGTGTCGTTCATCAGGGAGACCAGGGAGAGGTCCTGGGGCAGGCGGTAATGCATGGATTCGGCGAATTGGAGGAATTCCAGGGCGTGGTGGTAGTGGGATGCCACGACTCCGGTGACCTGCCGGTTCTCCAGGACCCGGGTCAGGTCCTCACCGATGGTTTCCAGGACCATGTCGGTATGGTACTGGAGGTTGTGGTCGAACAAGCAGCGACGATAACCGTGCAGGAAGCTCTGGGTCCGTCGGCCCGGCGAGAGCAGACAGGCGATGCTGGTGTGATGGCGCTTGATCAGCTCTTCAGTAAGACTGTAGGCAGCCTCCTCGTAGGGCATGAGTGCGGCCCGGTCGTCTCCCAGGGGTCCAATGGTGAGTTCGGGGATTCCTCCTGCCTCGATCCTGCTTTTCAAGGCCAGGCTTGTCTGGTCGATCGGCTCCCAGACCATGCCATCCACCCGATGCTCCAGAGCGGCCAGGATGTTGCGTTCCTCCTGGTCATGATCGCCGTAGCTGTTGAAAACCAGGGTGCCGTACCCCGACTTCTGTGCCTGCTGGATGATCCCGTCCAAGGTGGAGTCCATGGAGATGGATGAACTGAGCAGGACCCCGATTCTCCAGGTGGTGGTGCTGGGCTTGGAGGATCCGTAGGGCGTGTAGTGGTACTTCCTGACCAGTTCGAGGACCCTGTCGCGCGTGGCGGCTGTGATGCTCGCGTCCTTGTGATTCACAATCTTGGAGACCGTCGATGTGGATACGCCGGCAAGCTGAGCAATGTCCTTGATGTTCATGGGGTTTCCTGTCCTCCTCATCTCTGAAGCTCCGGCGAACGGCTTTGTCGACCTGCTGGATCTAGCGAATCAAGCTTACCTGAGGGATCGTCGTCGGAGGTTTCGCATTTGACACCCCATGCGGCTGTTGATAGTCTCTGTCAATGAAAGTTGTTTACTAAAGTGGTTTCTCAAAGCGGTGATGCGGATCTGGCTGTGAGCGACGGCCATCTGCAGAAATCGACATTCAAGGACCAAAGGCGGTACGGATTATGAGCGCGCGATCGTTGTGGAGAGGGATCACTGCGCAGTTCTCGACAAAATCCTTGGTGTTGATACCCATCGCGGTGGGCATCAACCTCATCGGCGGGACCCTGAGCTCTACCCTCAAGCTGCCGCTCTTCCTGGATATGATCGGCACCACGGTCATCGCCTGTCTGTCCGGCCCCTGGGTGGCCGCCCTGTGCGGGCTGCTGACCAACGTCTTCCTCGCCCTGGTGGCCAATCCGGTCTATCTGCCCTATGCGCTCTCCAGTGTTCTGTGTGGCCTGGTGATTGGGTACATGGTCAAGGCCGGGCTCTTCAAACGGATATGGGGAGTGGTCCTGGTCTGGCTGGCCTGCGCCCTGGTCAACACGGTCACCGCCTCTTTGATCACCGTGTTCGTCTACGGAGGTGCCACCGGAGTCAACGGCACCTCGGTCCTCACGGCTGCACTTGTGGTGGCTGTCAAGAACATCGTCATCTCGGTGCTGTCCTCCTCCATGCTGGAGAATCTGATTGACAAGGGAATTACCGTCCTGATCGCTTATGTGATCGTGCGACGAATCCCCAAACGCTTCCTGAGCCAGTACGCCCTGGACAGCAGCGATAACCAGGTTGAACTGGACGATTTGGATGACCTGGATGAGGACGAAGACGAGGACGAACGCGAAGCGACTGGGGCGTCCAGTCGGGAGAGTTCGGCACGGCCGGGGAAGATCGACGGCGCGATGGAATCTGAGCGGGACCCATCGACAGGCGACCCAGCGGACTTGGACTGTGAACGTACCCAAAGGTCTGAACGCTGATGCCTGGCCCTGCTTCGAACCGGATTCCTGATTCTCCACTGGCCCGCATGCATCCCATGGCCAAGATCGTCGGCGTGTGCTCCTTGGGCCTGGCGACCTTGGTCTGGCCGGACTTCACTCTGGGCCTGGGGATTATCGTCGCGCTTTTTATCGCAGCGGCCCTGGCTCGGGTGCTCAGGCCCTTTTCCGGGGTCATGCTTGGGTTTGGCATTCCCGTCACGCTCATGTTGCTGTTCATCCAGGGGTGCTACAGCCCGAGGAATACCAGGGTCATTTTTGACCTGGGATTCGCCCAAGTGGGCCTCGAAGGCAGCCTCTATGCGGCCAGAATCGTAGTGACACTTTTGGTCTTCCTGGGGTCTTTCTACCTGACCAATAAAACCACCTACATGGGTCGCCTGGTTGCGGCTCTGACACAGATCGGCGTTCCATCGAAGATAGGCTACCTGATCCTGGCCAGCCTGAATGTGGTCCCGCAGATGCAGCGCAGGATTGCGATCATTGAGCAGTCCCAGCATGCACGTGGCCTGGAGACTGGCGGCAGCCTGATTTCCCGGGTGCGGGCCTTCTTGCCCCTGCTTGGGCCGGTTGTCCTTTCTTCCCTGACGGATTCGCAGGAGCGCGGGATGACCCTGGAGACCCGGGGATTCGGCATCCGGGGGGTGCGGCAGACCAGCTACCTTGAGGTGGTCTGGCGGCGCAGTGACACCGTGGTGACCATCCTGTTCACCGTGTTTTTGGTGCTGGCCCTGGTGCTCGGTTGCCTCTCGCGCACTGGGCTGATCACCCTGGCAATCCAGTGGGGAGGTCGGGCATGACCGAGGTCATACGAGTGGACGACTTCTCCTTCAGATACCGTGACGCCAATCGGACCACCTTGAAGCGGGTGAGTTTCAGCGTTGAGCAGGGCAGCTTCTTCTGTATCGTCGGAGCCAACGGGTCGGGCAAATCGACCCTGTGCAATGCCCTGGTCGGTCTGATTCCGCACTATTTTGTAGGCAAATCCAGGGGAAGCGTCCGGATCGAGGACAGGGACGTAGCCGCTTCGACCATTGCCGATCTGTCCAGACATGTGGGCCTGGTCTTTCAGAATCCCTTCAATCAGCTTTCCTATACGGCAGGGACCGTGGCCGAGGAACTGGCCTTCGGGCTGGGCAATCATGGGGTTTCACGTGAAACCATGCATGCCAAGGTGGCCCGGGTGGCTGCTCTTATGCATATCGAGGACCTGCTCGACAAGAACCCCCTGGAGCTTTCCGGCGGACAGGTGCAGCGGGTGGCCCTTGGCTCGACCTTGATCATGGAGCCGGACATCCTGGTCCTGGACGAATGCACGGCCCAGCTGGACCCGCTTGGCAGCGAGGAGATCTTCGACATTGTCAAGCGGCTCAACCAGGAGGGGATCACCGTAGTCATGGTCGATCACGATATGGAGCGGGTCGCCCGATGCGCCGACCAGGTCATGGTCCTGGGTGCAGGCCGGGTCCGCGCCCTGGGAACACCCGAGGAGGTCTTCACCGATCCCGATGCCGAGAAGTGGAGGATTGACATACCGGACTACGTCAAGCTCGGCAGAGGTCTGGAGGACGCAGGATTCGACCTGTCGGATCTGCCCGTACGCGAGGACCAGGCGGTAGGCATGATTCGGGAGGCGCTGCGATGAGGCTCGACCTGGAGCATCTGGAGTATGTCTACCCGCATGGCCATCGTGCCCTGGACGGAGTGGACCTGACCCTCGAAGGTGATCGGCCCGTGGCGCTGATTGGTCAGAACGGCGCTGGCAAGACCACCCTGGCCAAGCATCTGAACGGCATCCTCAGGCCGACCAACGGCCGGATACTGATCGACGGCGTCGATCTGGCTACGGCGGACACGGCCCAGTGGGCCCGAAAGGTGGGGTACGTCTTCCAGAATCCCGACGATCAGCTCTTTCTGGACAGCGTGCGTAAGGAATTCGAGTTCGGTCCCCGGCAGCTGGGGTTCGATCAGGATCTGATAGGGCGACGTATGGAGCAGGTGGCTGGGTTGGTGGGCCTGGCGGACCGGCTGGACGATCATCCTTTCGACCTGAGTCCCACCGAGAAGAAGTTCTGTGCCATCGGTTCGGTCCTCATGATGGATACGGGTGCCGTGGTCTTCGACGAGCCCACATGCGGGCAGGACAAGGCCGGCAATGATCGGCTGGCTGCCATCATCGCCCGGCTGCGGGACCAAGGCAGGCTCTGCATCACGATTTCCCACGACATGAAGTTCGTCACCCGCAACTTCCCCAGGGTCGTGCTCATGCAACATGGCCGGGTCCTGCTGGATGGCAGCCGCGAGGAGGTCTTCGCCCGGGAGGATGTGCTCAAGCAGGCCTATGTGACGCCTCCGCCCATCACCCGGGTGGCCCGGCAGGTCGGGTTGGAGGGCCCGGTCTTCACCGTCTCTGCCTTTGTCGATGCGGCCCGGCGGGCCAAAGCGGGGGCAGGAATTTGAGTTTGGATACGACAAGAGCAAAAGGAGTGAAGCAATGACCAGACCACTGATCATCGACACGGACCCTGGCATCGATGATGCCGCGGCCATTACGATGCTGGTCGACGAGCCCGGCTTCGACATCAGGCTGATAGCCTCGGTGTCCGGCAATGTGGGCATCGGCCACACCACCAACAATGCCCTGAAGCTGCTGACCTTCCTGGGCCGGCGCATCCCCGTGGCCCGTGGCGCGGCGGCCCCGCTCATGCGTGACAACAGATTCGCCACCGAAGCCCACGGCAAGTCGGGGATGGGGTCATTCGTCTTTCCTGAGCCGGACACCAGCCTGCTGACCGAGAACAATGCGGTCCTGGAGGAGCGGCGGGTGCTTCTGGAGAGCGATGAGCCAGTCACCATCCTGACCTTGGGCCCTCTGACCAATATCGCCCTGCTGCTGGCCACCTTCCCGGAGGTCAAGGACCACATCGATCGGATCGTCATGATGGGAGGCTCCACCGGACGCGGCAACATCGGGGTCTATGGCGAGTTCAACATCTCCGTCGATCCTGAGGCTGCCAGGATGGTCTTCCGTAGCGGGCTGCCTGTGACCATGGTTGGCCTGGACATCGGTCGCAAGGCCCATCTGGTCGCCGGCGATCTGGACGACCTGGACGCAGCCGGCGAAGTGGGCGGCATGGTCGCCTCCCTCTTCCGGTCCTACGACGGCGGACATATCGAGGAGGGAATCAAGATGTATGACCCCTCCGCCGCCATGGTCCTGCTTCAGCCCGACTTGTTCACCATGCGCGAGGCCTTTGTGGATGTCGAGATCTCCAGCCCGCTCACCTTGGGCGCCACGGTAGTCGATTACGACGGCATCCTCGGCGGCAAGGCCAACGCCAGCGTCTGCGTGGACGTGGATGTGGATGGATTCCGCTCCGCCTTTGTCGACAGGGTCGGCCGGGTCCGCCGCCAGTAGCTTCCGCATTGAGAAGAACCGAAAGGAAACTAAGGAAAAAATGAGTGAGTCAACTGTCTCCGAGGAGCAGAAGAACGGCATACCCGTTCCCGAGGAGGGGACTCCCGAGTTCGCGAAAATGAACAAGATGGCCCGCGTGGCCATCCCGGTGGTCCTGATCATCTTCACCCTGGGCGTGCTCCAGCAGCAGGCCTTCGGCATGATCTACGTGAACATCGGCAAGCAGCTCAACCAGGCCAATCTGGCTCCGCTGATCACCTCGCTGCCCGGCATCATCCTGGGAATCGTCTGCGTCATCTACGGCTCCCTGGGCGATTTCGTCTCCCTGAAGAAGATGATGATCCTGGGCACGATTGTCTTCGTGCTGGGATCGATTCTGGGATGCTTCGGCACCTTCAGCATCTGGATCGTCATCGCCGCCCGCGTGGTGCAGTCGGCCGGCTGGCAGGTTTCCGGATCCATCTTCCTGGTTCTGGTCTCCAAGTATGTGGAGAAAAAGAAGCGCGTGCTCTGGTACGGTGTCTTCGTCGCGGTCTTCCGCTTCGCCGCCGCCCTGGGAGTCTTCCTGGCCGGCTACATGACCCTGCTCGACTGGCGCTGGCTCTTCGGCGTGGGCATCCTGGCCGTCTTCTTCATTCCCGTCCTGGCCAAGAACCTGCCCGACCAGCATGCCGCTGGCGTCAAGATCGACGGAATCGGCTTCACGCTGATCGGACTGTTCGCCGCTTCGGTGACCATGTTCTTCACCGACATCAACTGGGGCTGGGGCATTGCCTGCATCGTGACCCTGGTGGCCTTCCTGGTCTATGTCAACAAGGCCAGCAACCCCTTCATCACTCCGAAGATGCTGACCAACCCGGCCTTCGCCATGACTATGACCGTCATCTTCGTCGGCTACTTCTTCAGCTACACCCTGAACGCGGGCGTCAACGCCATTGGTCTGAACGTGTACGGCATCGACTCCTCCAAGGTCTCCAACCTGCTGGTCTGGTCCATCATCCTGGCCGGCATCATGGGATTCGCTGCCGGGCCCATCATTCAGAAGATCGGGCGCAAGGCTTCGGTCATCCTGGCTCTGGCCTGCATGGGCGGCGGCCTGATCGCCATCGCCTTCCTGATTCCCGCCGGCAAGATCTGGGCCCTGGCTGTGGCGCCCTGCATCTACTACTTCGGCACCTCCTTCTTCTACCAGCCCATCGTTGACACCGCGACCCTGACCGTGGCTCCTGAGGAGTCCGGCCGTGTGCTCGGCTTCAACGACCTCCTGCAGGCCATCACCGGCTCTGTCGGCGTCGCCCTCTTCGGGCAGCTCATGGCCAACGGATCCATGGGTTCGGGCAGCCTGGCCGGCACCGCGCAGGGCCTGGCTTCGACCTACGCCAATGTCTTCATGATCGGTGGCGTCATCATCCTGCTGGGCCTGGTGCTCTTCATCTGCTCCATGAAGATGATCTACAGCCACTCCCGCGTGGCTGAGGATGAGGACTGATCTTCCGAGCTACTCATTGAGGGAACCGGGTCCGGGGTGTGCCCCTGGCCCGGTTCTTTTGATATGAAAATATGGGATGGAACTGCGAGCAGGCCTTTCGTGACATCGCGGATTGAGTTTCTGCTGCTCCACAGCGACCCCGTCATCGTAGCCGGTCAGGACATCTCGCTGCGTCCCTGACGCCAATATCCCATGAAAGAGACGTTACGCCGGTCCATTCCCCGGTCTCTGACCAGCATGCGCCTCAGTTCGCGGACAGTGGCCGCCTCTCCGGCGATCCAGGCGTACAGGTCGTCGGCACGAATGGAGGCATCGGCTTGGGTGGCATCGGCAGTCTCCCAGAGCAGCTCTTTGTCGATATCGACCTCTGTGAATTCCTTGGAGGATTCATCGGCTACGGCCGTAGGCGAATGAATCGGTAGGTCCTCCAAGAGGTTGCGCATGGCTTCGATAAGGGCATGTCCATGACCGGATTCGTCGCAGGTCGTCCAGATGACGCGGATTCCTTCGAGTTCGGGCAGCGGAAGACGATCCTCTTCGGCCGGGACTTCGATCACTGCCACCCCGTCACCCTGCCAGTGGTCGCGGATCAGACTGTCCATTATGGCGGCGATGGCTGGTACCGCCGTCTCATCGCCCACCAGGAGAAGATGTCTGGACTGACCCGGGTGAAAATCCATCCCCGCGACCGGCCCCCCGGCCTGTGCATTGGGGCCGATGATGATGGCCTGGTCGCCAGGTTTTGCAGCCTCTGCAAAGGCTCCAGCAGGTCCGGCATGATCGTGGATGACGAAGTCCACATCTATTTGCTCGCTCTCGGGCCTGACCTTGCGAACCGTATAGGTGCGCATGGGATTGCGACTCTCTGCGGGCAGGGTCCTCCACTTTTGGTACCAGGCGAGCGGATCCTCAGGGGTCGCCTCAAAGAAGGAAGGGGGCAGCACGGATCCTTCGGGAAGGGGTAAAAGGATTTTGATTCGCTCATCGTACCCGGCGTCTGCAAAAATCTTCAGATCCGGTCCCTGGAAGACGATTCGCTTGAAATGGGGCGAGAGCGTTTCCGCTCTGGCTACGGAGACACGGAAGGGGATCAAGGGTACAGGATGATTGTTGGCTTGGCGTTCCACGGCTGGCTCTCTTTCGGTTGAGGTTTATAGGTCGATTTTGGTGTCGGGTTGTTGTCGTTCAGGTTGTGGCAGTTTGTGACTTTGTGGCTTGAGACCTCGCGGTTCAGGACGTCGGGGTAAGCGATGTGGAGGGCGGGACGAGAGGTTTTACATCATCGGATTGTTCGGTGTCGTCCTGTCGAGTCATCCCAGTGTACGTGTACATTGCGATCCCCGCCAGAGTGGGCTTCGAGACTATGGAGGGGTGCCGGGGTCATCAAGGGGGCGCCGGTGGGCCCATCGGTCACCACGGTGGATGCGATGTCGAATACCTCGCTGACCAGGTTCTCGGTCATGACCTCATCGGGGGCGCCCAGGGCGACCCTCCTGCCATCCTTGATGGCCAGGATCCAATCCGAGTATCTGGCGGCCATGTTCAGGTCGTGGAGAACCATGACCACCGTGACGCCCTCCTGCCTGTTCAGGGTGCTCAGCAGGTCAAGGACCTCAAGCTGGTAGGCGATGTCCAGGTAAGTGGTCGGCTCGTCAAGAAGGAGTATGTCGGTCTGCTGGGCCAGGGTCAGGGCAATCCAGGCGCGCTGGCGTTGGCCTCCGGACAGGCGGTCGATTGGGCACCCCGCCATATCGGTCAGTCCGGTCAGGGCAAGGGCCCGTTCCACCGCCTTCTCATCCTTGGTTGTCCACCGCTCGACGAAGTGGTGGTGGGGGTACCGGCCGCGAGCGACCAGGTCGGCGATGGCGATGCCGGCGGGGGCTGACGGGTTCTGCGGCAGCAGCCCCAGGATCGTCGCCACCTTGCGGGTGGGCATGCTGGTGATGGGTTCTCCGTCCAGCATGACGGCACCCGAGGCCGGTTTCAGTATCCTGGCCATGGCCTTGAGGAAGGTTGATTTTCCGCACCCGTTGGGTCCGATGATGGATCCCATCGTGTGTGGGGGTATATCCAGACTCAGGTCCTCGATGACCGTGCGCCCGCCATAGGTGAGGCGGAGGTGCGATGCGGTCAGCCTATGCGCGATGCTCCAGGAGTCGCCTGTCGGGGGTGATGTCATGATGTTCAGAGCTCCTGTCTGCGGGTCATGAGGACCATGATCGCGATGAGAACGGGCCCGCCCACAATGCTGGTGATGATGCCGACCGGTACCTGGGTTGTGGGCAGATGCTGGGCGACGATGTCGGACCCCAGAACCAGGCAACCACCCACCAGGCCCGACTGGATAAGGGCTGATGCCCCCCGGCCTACCAGGACCGCGGCGATGGGGCCGGAGAGAAAGGAAACGAAGGAGATGGGACCGGTGGTCGCCGTTGCGACGGCCAGGAGCAGCACACCTACGATAATCACCTGGAACTGGACGCGGCTCACTCTGACGCCCAGTCCGGCGGCCATCTCCTGCCCCAGTTGCAGGGTGCTGACATTCCTGTCGAGTGCCAACAGGAGCATGGCGCCGAGCAGGGTTGCTGTTGCAAGTATCGGCAGATCGGTCCACTGGGCATCGGCCAGACTGCCCGTCAGCCATCTGGTCGCAGTCTGGATGTCCCACTGGTCGCTGCGAATCATCAGCCAGGAGCCCAGTGCGTTGAACCCTGCGGCCACTCCGATGCCGATCAGTATCAGCCGGGTCGGGTCAAACGAACCGCGCCAGGCCAGGGCCATGACCAGGAGGGCTGTCAGGAGACCGCCCATGACCGCCAGGCAGACCAGTGGCATACCCGAAAGGCCCAATACGACAATGCCGAAGATGGCGGCCGTGTTGGCTCCGGCCGTAATGCCGATGATGTCCGGGCTGGCCATCATGTTGCGCAGGAGGTGCTGGAAGCCGATCCCGGCCATGCCGAACGCCAGGCCGGCGACACAGCCGATCAGCGTCCGGGGCATGCGCAGCTGGAGAATCACGAACCTGGTACCTTCGTCGCCCTGCCCCCAAACCGTTCCAATCAGGTCGTTCATGGAGTAGGCGCGGTGTCCCAGAACCAGGTCGGCCAGTGTGAGCCCGAACAGAAGTATCACAAGCAGAATGGTGACTGCCAGTGAACGAATGGCTTGGGCCCGTCGTATCCGCTGCAGGTCGGTCATCGTATCGTGCCTATGCGAATCATGAAGGGAATAAGCGACCATGCCTATACCTCCGCGGTTCTTCTGCGCCCGGCCAGAATCACGAATACGGGAGCCCCGATCAGTGCCGTGACGATGCCCACCTCCACATCGGATGGACGGGTGATTATCCTGCCAACCACATCGGCGCCGACCACCAGGAGGGGGCCGATAAGGATGCTCAGGGCCATGATTCGCCTGTAGTCGGGGCCTATGAGCAGTCGTGCCACATGGGGGACCATCAATCCGACGAAGCCGATCGGACCCGCCAACGCCGTACAGGAGGCGCAGAGGAGTATCGCGGCAAGCCAGGCCAGGCTGCGGACGCGTCCGACGTGCATACCCAGTCCTTCGGCCATCTGGTCACCCAGGGTCAAGGCGTTGATTCCGGGTGTCAGGCAGAAGGCGAGTATCAGGCCAAGGGCGAGAAGAGGCAGGACCGGCATCATGAGGTCGAACCGGGCGCCCGAGATTCCACCCACCTGCCAGAAGCGATATGAGCTGATGACATTGACGCGCGGCAGGAGGATGGCGGAGGTAAGGGACTCCAGTACCGAGCTGACCACGACACCGGCCAGGGTCAGCCTCAGGGGCGATGGGCCGGATGGGCCCAGGGAGCCTATGGCCCAGACGACCAGCGCGGTTGTTGCACTGCCCAGCAGTCCCACCCAGACGTACTGGACCGGTGTTGATAGGGAGAAGAAGGCCATGGAGCAGACGATCGCCAGGGCCGCCCCCGTATTGAACCCCAGGATCGACGGGTCCGCCAATGGATTGCGTGATATGCCCTGCATCAGGGTCCCGGCCACCCCGAGCCCGGCACCGACCAGGAGGCCGAGGACGGTGCGGGGGATTCTCAGGCGGATGGCCGAGACCGCGATGTCATCCGAGGAGGCGGACAGGGCGTGGAGGATGTCGGAAGGGCTGACGGAACGGGAGCCGAAAACCAGGGACAGGGCGCAGACCATGACCAGACAGACCGCCAGAATCAGCCCGGACAAGACCATGGGTCTGTTTCCGTTGCGATGCATGGTTGCTCGCCGGGTGCCTGGGCCCGGAGTCACTCCCGACCGCATATATGCGCCACCTCTCCCTCTTTCATCCCCACACCTGCGGCCTGATCAGACCTTGGAGGCAGCCTCGCCCAGAAGCCCGGCGTAGGTGTCGGTCGTCTTCTGGATGGACAGGGCCGAGGGGTCGAGGGCATTGGCCATCTCGCTGTCATTGTCGATGACCACGACGGATCCGCGCGCAACTGCGGGAATCTTGGAGAGAAGGGGGTCCTTGCGCATCGCTTCAAGCAGGTCCGGGGTGCCGTAGGTGACGATGATGTCGACATCCTTGTACCTGTCGGCGTGCTCCGAGGAGATCTCCTTGTAGAAGTCCTCGGTGCTCCTGGAGTCCTCCTTGATGGACTCCGGAGTCTCCAGGCCCAGGTCGTTCAGGAATTGCGGCCGGGCGTCGGAGGTGGTGTAGACGCTGAACTTGGAGAGCTTGGAGGCGTCGAAGTACATGACCGCCCCGGTCTTCCCCTTGATGGCTGAATGGGCCTCGGCGGCCTTTGCGATGCGCTCCTCCAGGTCGGCTATCAGCTGCTTGCCCTTTTCTGGTTCACCGATGGCCTGGGCCGTGGCGGTGATGACCCTGCGCCAGGGGTCGCCCCAGGCCACCTTCTGATAGGCGATGGTGGGCGCGATCCTGCTCAAGGTGTCGTACTGCTTCTTGGTCATGCCGGAGAGCAGGCCGATGATCAGATCGGGCTTGGATGCGGCGATGGCCTCGACATCGATACTGTCTGATTCGTCATGCAGCTTGGGCATATCCGCCTTGTCCACATGCATGTCATCCAGGGCATCCTTGGTCCAGGGCAGGTATCCGCCATCCACGGTCTTGCCGAAGGCGTTCTTCTGGATACTGACCGGCACGACCCCCAAGGCGATGAGGTTGTCGGGGGTGGCCCATCCGACAGTGGCGATGCGCTTGGGCTTGGAGGGTATGGAGGTGGTGCCGTAGACGTGATCGATCTTGACGGGGAAGGAGCCTTGCCCTTCCGTGACCTTTGACTCGCTGGACGGACCTGCCTGCGAGTCCGATCCGCAGGCACCCAGGAAGAACAGGGCGCTTGCCAGCACCAGGATGACTGCGATAGTGCGCTTGAATCGAGTGAGGGAAGGGAATGGTCGAATGTGCATGTGGTTCCTTTGATCGTGCTGTCGAATTGGCATGGTGCACCAGAGCCAGGTACCAGATGTAGCATCGGCCCGGCGGGAAGAAAAGAGTTGATTTCCTTGGTTGCGTGTGTTAAATGGCACGCTGCAAAAACGAGGAGAAAGCGAGGGTTGGGTCCGATCGACATCTCATGACCTTCGGCGAAACCATCCAGCATAGTCCTTGCTCTGCTGGCCTCTTGCTCTGCCGGCTTGCTACACGGATCCTGTCGGATATTAAGGTTCGACAGACTCAGAATTGTGACTGTTCCAGGCCTCTCAGACCTTCACTCTTCACGACGCCTTCCTTGGATTGCGGGGGGACTTTGCCCGCTTCTTTATCTTTCTTTATTTTCGCTCTTTAGTCTGGCTCCTGCCACACGGAAACGAATAGGAGCTGACCATGCGTTACATATTGCGGACCGAGGGTCTGACCAAGGTCTTCGGCCACGGACAACGGGCCGTCGACCAGGTGTCCCTGCATGTCCCCGAGGGCGGAGTCTACGGGCTCCTGGGTCCAAATGGGGCTGGCAAATCCACCACCCTGAAGATGGTCACAGGCATGCTGCACCCTACTGGCGGATCCATGATTCTGGACGGGCACCCTTGGTCGCGCCGGGATCTCTACGACATCGGCGCCCTGATCGAGCAGCCGCCCGTCTATCCCAATCTGACGGCCCGCCAGAACCTCAAGGTGCGCACAACCCTCTTCGGCCTGCCCGATGAGCGGATCGACCAGGCGCTCTCCATTGCCGGACTTAGCGATACGGGCTCCAAGAAGGCTGGACAGTTCTCACTAGGCATGAAACAGCGCCTGGGGATAGCCAATGCCATCCTGACCAACCCTCGTCTGCTGATTCTGGACGAGCCCACCAACGGGCTGGATCCGTTGGGCATCGAGGAGCTGAGGGGGATGATACGCAGCTTCCCGCAGCAGGGGATGAGCGTGATCGTCTCCAGCCACATCCTCTCCGAGGTGTCGGTCCTGGCGGACCACATCGGCATCATCGCCGACGGTCGCCTGGCCTACGAGAATGAGCTGCACGCCGGGGAGGACCTGGAGGGGCTGTTCATGGACGTGCTCAGGAGGTCACGATGAACGAGAGGAATGCCAGCGAACTCATCCAGCAGAATACGACTACTTCAGACAACCGGGCCGAGGCAAGGCTCGGGACTAGGGGCAACGGCATCCCCTTCGGCAGGATCCTGGCAGCGGAGATCATGAAGGGCCGGTCGGCAGCACCCAGACGGATGGCCCTGGCTTTCCCCCTGGTGCTCATTGTCATCGTGGCTTGCTTCGCATTCGGACTGCACGCCTGGTTGCCCTCCTGGGTCAACTACTGGTATGTCCTGCTCCTTCCGGCCATGACCGCCCTGATAAGCGTCGCCGTGGCCAACATCGACGGAAAGCAGCGGTGGAGAACGACCCTGTCCCTGCCTGCCGTGCCCGTTATGGTCTGGTGGGCCAAGATCGTCTACTGCCTGCTTCTGGTCGGCCTCGCCACCCTGCTGGCTCTGGGCCTTTCGGCACTCATAGTCGCCGTTTCCGGGGTTCAGGGCCCCTCCCTGGTCGATTTTGTAGTCAGCGCCCTGATGCTGGTCCTGGCCTGCTCCTGGATGATACCGGCGGGACTTGCCCTGACCGCCCGGTTCGGCGTTCTGATCGGGTTCGGCCTGCCTTACATGGTGGACCTGCTGGTCTCAATCATCTTCTGGGGAGACCAACGGCTATGGCCCTTCCTGCCGCCCGCCGCCATGATCAACCTGCCGGTGCCCTTCATGAAGGTCATGCCTGATGGCGTGCCCTTGGAGACCGAAAGCAACAGTCCGATCAAGGCCGCCTTGTCTGTCTTCGGCGGGCAGAGCTTGACGGCCTTGGTGGCCTGTCTGGTCTGGTTCCTGCTCCTGTCCGTCCTGACGGGCATCTGGTTCTCGCGGAAGGAGACCAACTGACATGGCTGGGATGACAGTCGGCCGGGTCGTGGCCTCGGAAGTCGTGAGATTGCACGGATCTGTGCTTATCGCCATCCATGTCGTCTGCGGGTTGGCGGCAGGACTCGTCTGCGGTGCCTACTTCGCCGCAGCCCCCTATGATCCCGGGTTGGAGACCGATGCCTTCTTTCAGGTCCTGGGCGCCTTCATGCCCCTGATGGCCGCCATCGTTGTTGCCATAAACATCGAAACCGAGCGTGAGGCCGGCGACATGGCCAACCTTCTGGGGATTCCCAGCCGCCGTCTGGGTCTGGCGGCCAAGGTCCTGGTGCTCTGGCTTCTGGGTCTGCTGGCACTGGCCCTGGCGGCTCTGGCCTTCTGCCTGCCCATGGTTCTGGCTGGCGGACTGGGCGCACCAATCTCGGCCGTCGCGCTCGCTACTTTGGGCATGGCCGTTGGTTCCCTCTGCCTCTACCTTTTCTCCATCGCCCTGGCCCTACGCTTCGGCCGGAATGCGACCATCGCCATCGGTGTCCTGGGCACCGGAGTATCCATCAGTTCCCTTGGTGGCCTCTTCAACGGCCTGTACAGCCGTACCCTGTCCGGCGCCGCCAGCACTCCCGGGATCAGCCGGTGGATACCCTTTACCTGGCCTACCAGGTTCGGCTCCCTGGGAATCGAGCAGGCCCTGGCCTTGACCATGCCGGGAGGGGAGGGCCTGCGTGCCTCAATCGGCATGACGGCTGTGGATAATCTGGTTCCCTGTCTGGTCCTCACCCTGACCCTGGGCCTGGCCCTCCTGCTCTGGATCGGCAGGTTCGAGGATCGGCGAAAGGTCAGCGATTAGACTGGATTACAGGGCATCCGGTCCGTAAGGAATCTGTCCTAGAAATCAGGCTTGCTGGAATCCTGGCCCGCAAGGTGTTCATTCTCAAACGCGGCTGGGCCGAGTCGGCAAGCGCAGAAAACGCAGAAAAGGAGCCAATCGTGGCTGATGTGCACGCCGGAGGTTCCCCCGGGGACGATCGGCATCGGGCCTCCATCCTGATGGTGGACGACGATCCAAGGATCACCACACTGCTGATGGCGGCCCTGTCCAAGGACGGCTATGCCGTGACCGTGGTCAACGAGTCGCGGAAGGTCGTAAGCATGGACCTGTCCTCGGTCGACCTGATTCTCTGCGATGTCATGATGCCCCACATGGACGGCTTTGCCCTCCTGGCTGCCATCAGGGAACGGGTGTCCTGTCCGATTATCTTCCTGACGGCCAAGACCGACGAGGACAGTGCGGTCCTGGCCTATGGCCTGGGTGCCGACGACTATATACGCAAGCCTTTCGGCATTGCCGAACTTCGAGCCAAGGTCAGGGCGAGGCTTTCCCAGGGCAGTCGGCGCGGGCGTCCCCTCCTGCATTTCGGACCCTTGGACATGGACCTTCAGGCGCGGCAGATCAGGGTGGATGGGCACAGCGCCAATCTGACGGATACGGAATACCGCATATGCGCTTTATTGGCAGAGCATCCAGGGCGGGCCTACGCGCCCATGCAGATATGGGAGGCCTGCCTGGCCGCAGAGGATGACCCGGCCGCCAATGATACAGACAGCGATGCCACGGCTGCGGTCAGGGTGCATCTGAGCAATGCCCGGCGCAAGCTCAAAGCCTTGGGGGTGGACCCCATCAGGACCATCTGGTCGGTGGGCTACCAATGGGTGGCCTGACCGACGGCGTGCCCGAATCACCGATGGAACCGAGCGTCAAAGGCAAGGGCCGGCCAAGCCGCAAGGGAATGCCCATCGTTCTGCTGATCATCAGGTACTTTCTCTATGTGCTGCTGATTCTGGCTGTGCTCTTCGCCGGCATTTATATGGTCTGGATAAACCTGGGGGCTAGGGGTGACTTCTTCTGGGCCAACTATGGCGAGCAGCATCTGGAGAAGGTGGGGCAATCTATCAGCCGTTCGACTACTGTTGACGAATCCGTGATTCCCGCCGCTTATTGGTACCGGACTTATGACGATCAGGGGCATCCCACTGGGGGAGATATGAAGGGCGGCATGGCCAACGAGGCCGACCAGCTGGCGGCCGACCACTGGGAACACAGAGCATCTAAGCCATCGGAAGAGCAGACAAAGAAGACAGGAAGGCCCCTCGCCACTCGCACGAAGCCGGATGCGACCTACGTCGTCTATGCCACAGCCAATGGGCGGCCATGCGTCCTGGCCTATCGGATTCAGCCACAGTGGGCGTCAAGGCAGACCCGGGACCGCTATACCAATCCCCAGAACCTTCTGCTTGCGTCTTACGGGATGGCTTTGCTGCTCACCCTCTTGTCGATCGGGTTGCGGGCGGCCCATGTCATATCGTCCAAGCTCAAGGTCTTCAACCAGGTGGCTGACGATATAGGGCGGCAGGACCTGGATGCCTCACTGCCCAGCAGCAATGTCCTGGAGATCAACCGGGTGCTGGGGTCCTTCGACAGGATGCGCGTCACGTTGAGGGAATCGCTGGAAAAGACCTGGACGGCCCAGGAGTCCCAGCGTCGGCAGGTGGCGGCCCTGGCTCACGACTTGAAGACGCCGCTGACCATCATGCGAGGCAACGCCGACCTGCTGGGGGAGACCGGACTCAGCCAGGAGCAGCAGTCCTACCTGGACTCCATCGAGGATGCCATCCGTGAGATGGCCGACTATGCCCAGGCCATCAGCCAGGGTTCCGTAGGCGCCGCTTCAGAGCGATCCGGGGTTACGACAGTTGCCTTGAGGGATATGGTCGACAACCAGGCCCAGGGCTACCTGAATGCCCGGGGTTTGCGGCTTAAGAGGGAAGACCGCCTGGGTTCCGATGCCGGACAGGTTTCCGGTAATGATGCTGACCTTGCCAGGGCGATCATGAATATCGTCGCCAACGCGGCTGACTATTCTCCGGACCAAGGCCTGGTGGCGCTGACCTGGAGGCTGGAGGATGGCCAGGCGGGCGGGCGCGATTTGGTGGTGACTGTGCGTGACCAGGGTCCAGGATTCAGCAGCCGGGCTCTGGCCCACGCCACAGAATGGCTCTATCAGGCTGACAGCAGTCGGCACGGCTCCGGCGGCCACCATGGCATCGGCCTGGCTGCCGCCCGGTCAACTGTCGAGAGTGCAGGAGGCCGCCTGACCCTGGGGAATGCAACCGATGGCAATGGCGCAGTAGTCACGGTATCTTTGCCGGTGCAGTGAATGAGGCGGGGTGAATATCGGCCACGGCCAACTCGGTGTCCGACTAAAAATTGCACAGTGATAAAGATCTGGAAATAGTGTTAATCATGGATTGATAATTATAAAAACATCAATTTTTAGCGATTATTTTAGTAATCAATTACTAAAGTTTGCCATTCTTTAGTAAATCTGTATGATAAAGATAACAGAGGTTATCAATTTATAGGGGCCTGCATGCAAAAATCAGATGACGCTGAACAGAGCGATCTGTCTCTGGAGGAGGTTGTGCGTTCGATTCAGCGCAAGGGTTGCGAAGGCCAATCGATAGAAGTCAAAGCCGCCAGCCAGGGGACTCCGAAGGTGTATGACTCGCTGTCGTCGTTTTCCAACCAAAACGAGGGCGGCATCATCGTATTCGGGCTGGATGAAAGCCTTGGATTCGAGGTTGTTGGCGTCCACGACGCGCAGGAGCTGGAAAAGGCGGTAACAGCACAGGGCAAAGAGATGTATCCCGAGGTCAGACCGGTCTATAGCGAAAGCCTGATTGACGGCAAGACCGTGGTGTCGGCTTACATCAACGGCAGACCCATGGGCGAGAGGCCTGTCTACCGCAAGACAGCAGGCATCAGCGCAGGCAGCTACACCCGGATCGGGGATGCCGATGCCCGCATGACGCCTACGCAGCTGTATGAGATTGAGACTTTCAAGGATGGTCGGCGCGACGATGTATCGGTAGACCCTCAGGCCGATTCCGATATGTTGAACCCAGAAAAACGTCATGATTTCATGAGTCGAGCACAGCGGGAACGTCCGCTCCTAGCCAGAAGGAATGAGGACGAGATCCTGGAGCTATCGGGTGTCTGCCGTCGTGGATCTCCTACTCTTGCAGGTTTGATGACCCTTGGCGAATACCCGCAGCAGGTGTATCCGAACCTCTGCATTACCGCCGTGGTTGTGCCGGGAACCAAGGCCGGAACTGGTCTTGGGGGAGAGCGGTTCCTTGACAATCGGCGCTTTGAAGGGACCATTGACCGCATGCTTGAGGATGCCATGGCCTTTGTGCGGCGTAACAGCAGAACCAGGACGGTGATCAGGGATGGGGTGCGCATTGATATTCCTGAGTATCCCGAAACCGCAGTCAGGGAAATCCTGACCAACGCATTGATGCATCGTGACTATGGCCCATACTGCAACGGAACTCCGGTCAGATTGACGCTCTTTGCCGATCGTCTTGAATGCTGGAATCCTGGTGGTGTATATGGCGGTCAGAGCATCAACGACTTGGGCTTTGCCAACAGTCAGACCAGGAACCCTACCCTGGTCAGTCTGCTGGAGATTGAAGGTATTGCCGAGAATCGGCACTCAGGGATTCCGGCTATCCGCGAGGAGGCCAAACAGTGTGGATATAAGCCTGTAGAGTTTCAGGATCGGCAGGCTTCCTTCACTGTGCGCTTCTACTCTGTGCCGGAGCGTGCTGGTGCGGCGGAAGCAAACGTTCCTTGGTCCGGAACCGCAGTATCAGATCCTGCGAAGAAGAGCATTGGAATACGAGACAGGATTCTCGATTTCTGCAAGGAGCCCCAATCGCTCGAGAGTGTTGCGCATGCGCTGGGGTTAGGCAAGTACTACGTCCGCAGGCGGTACATCGAGCCGCTGCTCGTAGAAAATGCACTCTCCATGACGCTTCCCGATAGACCCCGGAGCAAGTACCAACGATATGTGGCCAATGATTCCTTCTCTGAAGTGTCTTCGGGGAAGCAGCCGTGAATGGCATACCGTAAGGGCAGGCATTGCCGGGCGGCCATGATGAAGCAGGATCATAACATGGTGAATGTCTTTTCCTCGAGATTATGCCGCCCGGCTTGAATCCCGCTCCACCAGAATCGGTTCAATCAATACAGAGCCGTGTACATGCCGGGAGTTGCTGAACTCGTCCATCAAAAGGGCTGCGGCCTTGCGGCCCATGTCGACGCCGGGCGCAGCGACGACTGACAAGGGGACCTTGGGATAGTTGCCCGTGCGGGCACCTTCGGTGCCGATGATTTTGATGTCGTCGGGTACGCGATATCTGTGCTTCTCCTGCAGGGCATTGATGATTCCCACCCCGAGCACATCGGTGCCGGCAATGATGCCGTCAGGGACTGTCGTAGGCGGGAGCTGGCTGATCTCGCAGCCGACCTCATAGCCGTCTTCTATCATGATTCCGTGTGAGTCGATGATTGACAACTTGGCCTGGGACTGCTTTCGCATGGCCCGCTGAACCCCCGTATAGCGGTCGTATATGGACTGATAGTCGAAGGAGTGGGATACGAAGGCGATGTGTTTGCATCCAGCTTCCAGCAAATGCCTGGTCGCCATCTGCCCTACGGCGAGGTTGTTCTCCAGGACGCTGCAGTTTTTGGTTTTGCTGCTGGGCTCCACATGATCGACCAGCACTACGGGCAGCTTGACCGAGGCCGCCCACTCCAAGTCAGCGGTGCAGTCCACTACGCTGCAGAGAATAACCCCCTTGACGCCCAGTGAGTAGAAGAGCTTGAGCAGGCTGGTCTGGCGTTTCGAATCGGAATAAGCATTAGTGCCTATCAGCTGCATGTCCTTGTCCTCGCAGATTTCCTGAGCCCCTTCGAATACGGAGGTGAACAGGGAATGCTCGATATCGGTCATGATGATGCCGATGGTGGACTGCCCGGTCAGGGCCGCGGCTCCACGAGCTGGGCGGGGCACATAGCCGAGTTCGTCTATTGCTGCGCTGATGCGTTCTTTCAGAGTCTGCGAGACGCGGTCAGGATAGTTCAGATAATTAGAGACAGTACCCAGCGAGACTCCGGCTTTCTGGGCGATGTCTGCAACGCCCACCTTGCCTCTGCCTGACGGGACGGCTGCGTCTTGTGCGGACGACATTGTGTCGGATTCCTTCCTGCTGACCATGATTATCGCGTAAAACCAGCCTAACGCTTAGCTTCCGGCAGTACCGAGTCTTGTTTGGAAACAAGGATTGAAATTTTCAAAAAGCGAGTTAGTATTAATCCATGACAAGGCAGTCTCTCGCCTTAATATGGAATGAAAAATAAAAAATGACCGGTGTCGGGCTTCGATAAACAAGGTCGCGCCCGGCGCTCGCCTCAATGACAGAGGAGAAAAATATGGCAGACAGCATTTCTAATGCGGACAAGGGGCTGGGAGGCTATGGCTCCCTGGCTGTTGCCGCCGGCATCGGGTCCATGCTGGGATCAGGCATCATTGTGGGCCTCTCATCGACCATCACGGTCTGGCAGCAGGGTTTCGGGCTGAGCAATGGCCAGGTGGGAGTCCTGTCGGGTGCCTTGACCTTCGCCATCGCCTTCGGGTCCCTCTTCGGAGGTCGCATCGCTGACGCTGTGGGCAGGGTCCGCTTTTTCAACTGGATCAATCTGCTCTATGCGGTGGGGGCCGCCATCGTCGTATTCTCCGGCTCCTATGCCATGCTTCTGGTCGGAGTGGTCATTGCAGGCGTGGCCTCAGGCGCGGATCTGCCGGTGTCGATGACCGTCGTCTCTCATGATGCTCCCAATGATTCGCTGGCGGCCCGTCTGGTATCCACCACCCAGGTCTACTGGCAGGTTGGCGTGTTCATCTCCTTCATCTGCGCTTTCCTGGTTTCCAGGATGCAGGGGGCTGCAGGTGGCCGTGTGGTCTTCGTGATTCTGGCTGTTTTTGCAGTGATCGCCTGGCTCTGGCGCACATGCTCGCCAACCTTCCGCGCCTTCCATGAGGCTGCTGACCGCCGTGATGCAGCCGAGCCCGGTGCCGAGACCGGAGCAAAGGTTTCGGTGATCAAGGTGATGATGGGCGCGGACAGGAAGATGTATCTGAGCTTCTTCGCCGCAATCCTGATCTTCTATGTGGGCTGGAACCTGCTGGCCAACACCTGGGGTCAGTTTCAGACATTCATGCTGGTCAATGCCCATGCCTCCCAGACCCTGGCCACCGGTATGGGCATCATCCTCAACTTCGTGACCTTGATCCTCAACATCGTCTTCGCTTCAATCGCCGGGGGCAAATACCGCAACAAGGCCTTTGTGGCAGGCATCATCATCACTTTCATCGCCATGGTCGCCCTCTCTCTTGGCGGCACCAACCTGTGGGTAATCGTGGGAGCCACCGCCTTTATGAACCTTGGCAGCCCCTTGGCCGGCGAGGCCCTCTACAAGGTCTGGACCCAGGAATCCTTCCCCATTGAGATCCGTGCCTCCATCCAGGGTTTCATCAACGGATTCTCCCGTCTGTGCTGTGGCCTGTTCGCCCTGGTTACACCTGCCTTGGTCGTTCCTTCGACCATTCGAACCACCATGTGGGGCTTCGCAGTGGTGGTGATCATCGAGGCCATCGCCGGAACCGTCATGATCAGGCTTCAGGCGCGGTATGGCACTGATGAGGAACGCCGGGAACGGTCCAAGCGGTAACGCTCGCATACAAGACAAGGAGGTCAAGTTATATGAATACGGATCAGGCAATCGTGATCAGCGCCCCTGAGGTGGAGCACTACCACGGTGACGTGCTGGGAATCGGCAGCCACAAGCCGAGGCTTTCCTGGACATACTCGGAACAGCCGCCCCAAGGGACACAGGTAGCGATCAACCTAACCAGGAGGATGCCGGGCAGTGATCCTGTACAGCAGGAAGCCGAAGTCGACGCAGGCGACAATATGTTTCTGGATTGGCCTTTTGAGCCCCTGCGTTCGCGGGAACGGGCGCTTGTGACACTTGCCATGCTCAATGCTGACGGAGCGCCTCTTGGAGCGCCATCGCCGGAGCGCCACTTTGATGTCGGGTTGGATGTGACGGACCGCATCGCCGACTTCGTCGGTCCCTCCTGGCCAGAGGCCGAAACGGACCATCGTCATCTGCCCTTGGTGCGTGCGGAGTTCGAGCTGCCTGCAGCGCCTAGGTCCGCCAGGCTTTATCTGTCTGCTCTGGGCCTGGTCCAGGCTGAAATCAACGGCGCTCGGGTCGGATCAGACGAGCTTACGCCTGGCTGGACTGTTTATGGCCGCCGTCTGGAGTGCTGGACCTACGATGTGACAGAGCAGTTGTCGCAGGGTGCTAATGCCATGGGCTTCTGGCTGGGCGACGGCTGGTATCGTGGCCGATTGGGGTTCGACGGCGGCATGGCTAACTTCTATGGCGACAGGATAGGCATGTTCGCCCAGCTGGAGGTGGAGGGCGAGGACGGCTCGATCACTCACATCTACTCCAACTCCTGGGACCGCACCTGGAAAACCACTCTGGGGCCGATCGTGTGCTCGGACCTGTATGAGGGGGAGACCTACGATGCCAGGTTGGAGGAGCCTGGCTGGTCAAGTCCGGGTTTCGACGACTCGGCATGGCGGCCAGTGGCTGAGGTTTCCTATGATCCGGCGAAGATTGAGAATCCACAGCTCCAGGCCGTACGCATGCAAGGGCGGAACCAGCCGGTGTCCATTACCCGTACCGGAGGCTCGGGGAAGTCCTCCTCCTGGCTGATCGACTTCGGTCAGAACTGCAGTCAGCGGATGCGCCTGCACATGCATGGGTTGGCAGAGGGGGCTCGGATCTCCATCCGCCATGCCGAGGTGCTGGAGAAGGACGGCACCCTGGCTACACGGACCCTGCGCCGGGGGCAGGAGCATGACCAGTACATCTCGAATGGTCAGGATGCTTGGTGGGAGCCACGCTTCGCCATGCATGCCTTCCGCTATGCCAGCATTGAGGGCTGGCCCGGAGAACTGACCGCCGAGGACATCGACTGCCGGGTCTACCACTCCACCATGGAGCGGACCGGCTGGTTCGACAGCTCAAATCCGCTTCTGAACAAGCTCCACGACAACGTCCTGTGGTCCATGCGTTCCAATTTCCTCTCCATTCCCACGGACTGCCCTCAGCGGGACGAGCGCATGGGCTGGACCGGAGATATCGATCTTTTCGCGCCGACGGCCGCTTACCTGTACGATGTGCAGGCTTTCCTCTCCTCTTGGTTGAAGGATGTGCGCATTGAGCAGGAGGCTCATGGAACCATACCGTTCTTCGTACCCTTTGTACCGCTGGGCGTCTGGGCCAAGCCGTCAGCCATTGCTATCTGGGGAGATGCGGCCGTAGCGGTCCCTTGGACCCTCTATATGGAGGGCGGTGATCGGCATATTCTGGATGAATCCTGGGATCTGGTGCGGGGATGGATAGACGAAGTGCGCGCTTACCTATCGCCGGACGGAGTCTGGGATCGTCGGCCGGACTATGTGCTGGGTCAGCTTGGAGACTGGCTGGATCCCACCGCTCCGCCGGATGATCCTGCTCAGGCTATGACACAGAAGGAGCTGGTGGCCACTGCCTACTTCGCCCGTTCGGTTGACTATGCCTCCCGCATTGCCCAGGCTCTGGGGAAGCCGACAGAGGCAGCCGACTACCGCTCCTTGCATGAGCGGATGGTCACCGGCTATCGGAACCGGTTTGTGGTCGGCGATGGCCCAGACATGCGCATGACCTCCGATACTCAGTGCGCCTATGCGATTTCGATTGCTTTCGGGTTGTTCGATGCCGAGCCTGGACTCAAGCAGGCTGCCGGCCAACGGCTGGCGGAACTGGTGCGCGAATCAGGCGGCAAGGTCTCCACTGGTTTCGCCGGCACTCCATTCGTCCTGCCAGCTTTGAGCGAGACCGGGCATGATGCCGAGGCATACTCCCTGCTGCTGTCGACCGAGTGCCCCTCCTGGCTCTACCAAGTGAAGATGGGAGCAACGACCACTTGGGAGCGCTGGGATTCCATGCAGCCCGACGGATCCATCAACCCGGGCGGCATGACCTCCTTCAACCACTATGCCCTGGGGTCTGTGGCCGAGTGGATGCACGAGCGAATCGGCGGTTTAAGAGCTCTCGAACCAGGGTGGAGCCTTTTCGAGGTCGATCCTCGAATCGGTGGCGGGTTGACGAAAGCCTCGACACGCCATCTGACGCCACATGGCATGGCTGAATCGTCCTGGCGGCTCGAAGAAGATGGCCGGGTCAGGCTTCGTCTGGTCGTCCCTGCCGGTTCCGTGGCGCGGGTGCTGATTGGTTCCCCTGCAGCCCCTGGCAAACGATCCAGCAAGGATTACCCTGCAGGAACCTACGATCTGGTGGTTGAACGCTGACTGCTGCTGGGCCGACCAGGTCCTGACTGTTTGGAACTGGTCGGCCCAGAAAGCTATGCATGACGCATTCTGTCGTGGCTGATCCTCGTAGAAGCGGAGCAACAACACAGCTGTACGTCTGCGGAAGAGCAAAGAAGCTCGGATGGAGCATGGTGCTCCCCTGTAAAGGATTGGAGTATGTGAAATGGTTGATACGGTTGAGCAGGTTCAGAAGGCGACATCGTCGTCGGATGCATTGGCGCCGGATACGGGTCGTCCTCTGACACGAGCAGAGAAAATCCGCTTCGGCGTAGGCTTCTGCCTGTTTTCAGTACTGTGGATGACCGCCGGCACCTCCGGCTCCCAGGTCCTCCTGCCGCAGCGGTTCACGGATCTTGGCATCGGCGTTCCCGAGGCCATACTGGGCACGATGAATTCAGTCGGATGCGTATTCGCTTTGGTGTCCAATGTGATATTCGGCGCCCTGTCTGATATGTCGCACTCGCGGCTGGGCAAGCGCACACCCTGGGTTGTGGCCGGCGGAATTGTCACTGCGCTGGGCTATCTCTACACGGCACAGGCAGTGACTATTCCTACCATCGTGGCCGGCTGGTGCCTGGTGCAGGTGGGCGTCAACATGATGATTGCGCCGGCTGTTGCGGTGCTCTCGGACCGGATACCCGAGTCCACTCGCGGCACTTTCTCTGCCTTCTATGGAGGCGGTAGCATCGTAGGGCAGTCCCTAGGCACCCTGATAGGAGCCCGATTCATTGGTCACATGCAGGTGGGCTTCATCCTCGGTATCTGCCTGTTTGCGGTCACCGGCATTCTCACCGTCATCATTTGGCCGCGTGAGCATTCCGCTGTTGAAAGTGCCGCAGCAACGGCTGCGCGTAATGGAAAGGGTAACCAGAAGCAAGGGCTTTGGCACCGGCTGCGGGTCTCCTTCACTCCGCCGACCAAGGGGAGTCGTGACTTCTACCTGGCTCTCGGTGGCAGGCTCTTTATGATGATAGGTTCGTCGATGGTCGCTACTTATCAGCTTTACATTCTGCAAAAGTATTGCGGGCTTTCAGTGGCGGAGTCGGCCAGTACAATTTCTACGATGTCCGTCATTTCGATGGTGGTCACTTTCCTTGCTTCGATAATCTCTGGTCCCATATCGGACAAGCTTCGCCGTCGCAAGGCCATCGTGGCGGTCAGCTCCTGCATCCTGGCCCTGGGCATTGCACTTCCGTGGGTGTTCCCGACGGCAGTGGGCATGATGTGCTACGCGGGCATCGCTGGCTTGGGCAATGGCATCTATACCTCGGTGGACCAGGCCCTGAATGTTGATGTGCTGCCGAACAAGAACGAAGCTGGTAAGGATCTGGGCATCCTGAACCTGGCCAATACCCTAGGACAGGTCATCGCCCCAGTACTGGTCTCGGTCCTGGTGATCCGTGCCGGGTATGTGTTCATCTTCCCCGTGGCCATCGTCATGGTGCTGATCGGCGCGGCGGTCATCATGCTGATCCGCTCGGTCAAGTAGGGTCGTCTGTCTTCGGGCGTATCGGCATGGAAAGTCGGCTGATACGCCCTGAAGCAAAGAACTTGACGAGCATAGCCTGATTTATGTATATTCTTGGTTCAACTTGGTAAACATCCACGCAGCGTTTTGGTTTGGCCGCCTCTGATTTCTTTCAACAGGCCCTCGAAGCGTTGACTACTCCGTCTCGTTTAGGCTATTAACCAGCGGTCTGATGCCCGGTCCGGCTCCTTAAGCCCGTAGGCGATCAACATCGTCGTGATCATATAGTCATCAAAAAACAGATAGCTGATTGACTGTGCGGAACAGCGAGGGTCATGTCTTGACAATGAGCAATTCCAAGATTTATTCCTGCGTGCCCTGTGTAAGGTTCACGTGCTGTACTCCCAGCTAAACTTTACTGCTAGATATCCCGTGGTCAGTCTAGTAATGACTGCATATCATGCTGGAAACCAAGCAGCCAATAAATGTCATTAAAGATATCTTTAGAGGGCAAGACGATAGTTTGAATCGTCTGTTCCTTTGTTGAGGTGAGAACCTTGCTGCCGGTGGATCGTATTTTCCGCGCATATTTATATATAGCCAAATTATTCACATTGGTATCAAGTTTATTAACAGCAATACATATAGGAGAGTAGAATTGGCAGACAATATTTTCCAAAGGAAACCATTGATAGTTCTATTGGCCAAAACCATGATTCTATTTGACGAAGCGATTGATTGTATTCTCTGTGCCGCCATGACTATTGTCTGCTCCGGGGAATTGGCATGAATGACTTGTGCGACGAGCTCCTCGTTTTAAGCGTCTAAATGGTATGTTGTTTCGTCAAGCAGCATGATCGGCCGCCTTATGGACAACAGCCTTGCCAGGGCCAAGCGATAGCGTTCACCGCTACTCAGCAATACACCGCGTTGCCTGCTGGGGTATCCAATCCATCGAAGGTGTCTCTCACTTTGGCGTGAGGTTCACCTTATTTAAGGCATTCCAGCAGCCTTCATCGGATACGCCGTTCTTGTTCATCGCCAGATTCGTTCTGGAAGAACCGGAATATATGGGGGCATCGTGTTCTATATAGCCGATCAGAGAACGTACATAAGAGGAGCTGAGAGTTGAAAGATCAATACCATTAAAGAGAACATGGCCATGATTTGGCTTATAGAATACCCTTATAAGGGCCAGCATGGTTGATTTGCCCGCTTCGGATGGTCCGACTATCGCGTAGACGACACCGCCTTTCATATGCACGCCCGCTTCATTCAATTGGAGCCCGCCACGATTGTTCCGTGCGTCATCATACGGAATATCAGCATGGTCAAGATCGATGTCAATCTGATCGGAGTTGGTGACCTTCCTTTGGACCCTACTGGATACTGCTCATGCTGATGTCGCATCTTCGGTCGGCATTCTCATTATCGCTTGAATGCTGGAGTTCGCGCCCAACGCTCTGAACAGTCTGCTATATGTCGAAGAAAGTGTCGCCATAGGCGTGGGCATCATTTCTAGCTACATAGAGAAGTTACCAGTTGCTGAACAGTCATCACTCCTTTGGCCACTTGGAAAGCGCCGATTCCCGATACAACCATCAGGCACAACTGCATTAAGGCCATTCCTGATGGCCATATCAGTGACTGCTTCTTTGAAATTAGACGACCGGATGTGCACGCTTGCCTGGCTTCTCGCCGATTTTATTGGTCTCACGCTCCGTGGCGTTGAAGGCCCTGATCCTTTTCAAACTCATCAAAGCATCAGTGGCTGCAGACGTCATATCTCCTATGGCCGTTTGAGCCCCTCTGGAGCAGTCTCGTAATTTTCCGGATAAGACTACCAGTAAACCGACAGTAACAAGACAGGTCGAAAGAGAGATAACGAACATGACGGGACTGATTATGACCATTCCCACACACGCGCCTATGAACACCAGTAAAGTGCCAAACACTTCTGGCAATTATCGGTCAGCAATCGCTTCAGTTCATTTGTATCAGATGAAATAATAGAAATTACGTTGCCTGTATGCGACTGGTCCAGATCTTTGAACGGCAAATGCAGAATATGCATTACTAGAGACCGTCTCATATCGTTCAACAGCAGGTAAGCGTCAAAAGAAGTGATTGCTGCGCCGGACAGAAACACTCCTGCCAACGCTATTAGAGGGGCACTGCGGATCGCATGTTATGCTGCACGCGTCCAAGAATGACATTGACAAGCTGTGGCTGAGCCAGATTTAAGAGGGCGCTCGCTATACTTAGCAGACTAACCGTGAATAAAACACCCTTATGGATTTCAAAAGGCGGGGCACGTCTATCAAAGATGCGGTTTTCTCATTACTATTCCGCTTGTGTGGCGACATTTTCGTCCTTTGTTGGGGGTGGTTACTCACCGACTGCACGTGATATGACCCTCACAGAATCCTCGGAACGCGCGCACAGCGCCTGCACGCCTGTGACGAGGGCGCCTACGACAATAGCGAGGAGTGCGATGACCGCCCAATATCCCCATTGAACGCTTATCTTTGCGCTTCCCAGATATCGTTGCAGCATGAAGGCGGTGCCGCAGGTGCTGAGCAGTGTGATGACGAAGGCGAGCAGCACCGAGGTGACCATCGAAATGAGACCATCGAGGGCTCCCAAAATGCGCAACTGTCCGGTACTGGCACCGGATACGTATGTCAGCGCCAGATCCAGGCGTCGCCCTCGTGCGGTGATCATCAGTCCGGAGATTGCGCCCACCAAAGCGATGATGAGCGCAGGGCCGAGCATGGCCATCAGGTTCGTCAGCATGTGTGGGTTCACGTTCATGGAATGGCCGTTACTGGCGAAATTCTTGAGGCTGTCGGTCAGCGTATGCAACACACCAGAGAAAGTCATGAGCAACGACAAGCCGGCCGTCATGGGAATGATGGTCGCGTTCTGTCGTTGGATCCTCCCAACGGCCTGCTGCCTAGCGAGTTTCCAGGTGCTGAATGGCAGGGGGAGAAGATGCGTCCATCCTTTGGTGAACCAGTGCATGACATAGGGAGCCAGAACAGCCAATGCGAAGATCAGGAGGAACATGCCTCCCATGGAGAACCCAATGAATCCTGTCACTCTGGACTCTATGGGATTCCTGCCGGAAATGTGCGTGGCGAGCTCGCCAGAGTCTATCTTGCGTGTAGCTGTCCCCGGGATGATGAGCGCGCATATCGCTCCCACGAGCAACGATGCGCCTAGCAGAACACGGAATGCGTTCACTTGTCTCGGCGGGTTTTGTGACTGCCGAAGCGCCTCTATCGGCCTGATCTTGGATAGTGTGCGCACGGTCAGCACTGTGCCTGCAAGGACGGCGACTCCGGCAATGGCCAACCCAGTGCCGATGGATGCCAGCAGCTGGGTTGCTTGATACGTCAGTTTCAGCTCGAATGCTCTGGCCAGGAGGTCGAACAGATATGGTGCTGCCAGCGGCGTCAGGAGGGATGACGCTACTGCTGCCAAGATGAATAGGACGATGATGATAGCCAGATTCCCGAAGAGCAGCTGCCAGGGCGTGGCGCCTTGAAGGACCAGCAATGCTAGTTGGTGCCTGCGCTGGTTCAGAGCGGCGGTCACGACCCACAGCATCACGAACACGGCTATGACCACGCTGAACAGCATTGCTGGGCCGGAAAGGTTGGCGCCTAACCCGGCATCCGGTCCGTGGTAAGCGGCATCAATAGCCCTGCGCGCGGCGACGATAGTGCACACAGCGGTCTGGGAAACGATTAGTGACAGCCATACGCCGGCCCATACGGCCGGGGCTGCTTTCAGATCAGAGAGTGCGCCCCTCATATGCGGGCCCCGCTCTCCGTATCAGCGTTCAGCACGTGGCCATCACGGACCTCAACGATCTGGTCGCACTGTCCGGCTACCTCTCCACTGTGGGTCACTATTACTACGGTCCTGCCCGCATCCATAGCCAGGCTTTTGAACACCTGCATGACCTTGGCGCCAGATTCCTGATCCAAGGCTCCAGTCGGCTCGTCGGCGAAAATGATATCTGCATCGGAGAGCAGCACTCGTGCAAGCGCGACACGTTGCTGCTCTCCGCCTGAGAGCATCGTCACGCTCCTTTTTTTCTCGTTTGCCAATCCGAAGTACCGCAACATCTCATCCGCTTTTTGCTTGGGGAGTCGACGGCCGCGCAGGGTGAATGGCAGCGCGAGGTTCTCCTCCACCGTCATGCTCGTGATCAGGTTGTAGGATTGAAACACGAATCCCAGATGTCGACGCCGAAACCGAGTGAGCGCGGACGCTCGCATATGTGTGATGTCATGCCCTAGAAGGGAGATGCTTCCGGATGTCGCACGTTCCAACCCCGAAAGGCAGTACAGCAAGGTGGACTTTCCGCTGCCTGAGGGGCCGACAATCCCCGTGATTCTTCCGGGCTCAGCATGGAAGTCGACATGGTCGAGGATGGTGATCGAATCATCCTTCCTCGGAGTCACCGTCATTGTCAATCCATTTGAACTCACTGAAGCACCACTCATCACCGTTCTCCCATCATCGCCGTTCTCGCGACTTATAAATCTTCATCAGAATATTGCTATGGATGCCATACAAGGATGGCGCCCATAGACTTACATGACTGTTGTCCCTGCCGTCATCAGGGCAAAAATGACAGCCCATGCCATTTTGATGAATGCGTCATCGCAGTGGCATATTTTTGTGGATTAGCTGCAGGTCCATCAACTCCAGATATTATCATGCCCACCGCCGTGGCATGCAAATATGCTGACGCCGCTATGATGAGCGGCTTCATCATTCATGGCGATATTACTATTCTGCAGATCGATAATGTTGTGCATTTTGTCCGTCTCTCTCCTCTCTTTCTCGTGTTTAGTGCTATTTCCAATGGTGTCTCCACTGAAAGGATCGTTAGGGCAGACGGCTGGCAAGAACTACCATGGTTGGCCTATAAGACTATTTACTGCTCAGATAACGCCAGCTGAGCCTGTCGAATAATCACAAGAGGGTCTTAAATAGGATTCTCAGGGCAGATAAGGGTTTTTATGCCAGATGAGCCCAAATTGATTAAAGCTTTTCTAATGAAGATCTAGTATTTTTTTTGGGGGGGGGGGATTCGGCAACTAGGGCGCTGCCAAGTTAAGTGCAGCAAAGATACCGTCTCTGTCATGAGACAGGCCTGAGAATGCATACTGAAGCAAAGGCCTTGACGACTTCGGCCGTGTTTATGTATATTATTGGTTCAACTTGGCAAGCATCCACGCAGCGTTTTGGTCTGGCCGCCTCTGATTTCTTCCAACGGGCCTCTGAAGCGTTGACTACTCCGTGGCATAAGCAGGAGAGTGGCATGACTGGGTTGACCAGCGATCCCAAGCATGAGAAATCGACAGATACCGGCGTGATCCCGACTGCAGGGCAGGGCCATGAGCAGAGGCGCAGAGTGAATGGCCCCGTCCTCAAGGACCCTTCTATAGTAGGTGTCGATCAGGTTGCCCTTGCTCTGAATGTGGACCCCGACCGGGGCCTGGATGAGGCCGAGGCGGCGCGTCGGCTGGACAGGTTCGGTCCTAATGAGCTGGCTGGAGCGCCTCCCGTTCCTGCATGGAGGGAATTCCTTCAACAGTTCAAGGACCCCTTGGTCTATCTGCTTCTGGCAGCCACGGCCATTTCGTTGGTGCCCTGGGTGGTGGAACGCTCACATCCGGCATCAGGAGGCGGGGAGCCCCTGCCCTTTGATGCCATCGTCATCATGATCATCCTCATCCTTAATGCCGCCCTGGGGTACGCTCAGGAGGCTAAGGCCGAGCGGGCTGTGGATGCTCTGGCGAGCATGACGGCCCCGCACGCCTCGGTGCTGCGATGCGGCCGGGTGGTCAGCCTGGAGACCAGCAGGATCGTGCCTGGTGATGTAGTAGTCCTGGCTGAAGGCGATTCGGTCGGCGCCGACGGAAGACTGTTCCAGGCCGCGGGTCTGCGCGTGGCCGAGGCATCGCTGACCGGCGAGTCGCTGCCGGTGGGCAAGCGGCCCGGTCGGCTTGACCAGCCCAAGGCTCTGGGTGACAGAACCAACATGGTCTTCAACGGCACCGCAGTGACCCAGGGGAACGGGCGCATGATCGTCACCTCTACTGGTATGGACACCCAGGTCGGGAAGATCGCCGACATGCTGGCTGATACCCAGGAGGAACCCACGCCCCTACAGAAGGAGATGGCCCGCGTCTCCAAGCTCCTCGGACTGGCCGTCTGCTTGATTGCCGCCCTGGTTTTGGCTGCTTTGGCCCTGATGGAAGGCTTTCAGACAACCCAGGATCTGATTGATTCCCTGCTCATGGCCGTATCTCTGGCCGTAGCTGCTGTGCCGGAGGGGCTGACGGCCATCCTGACTGTGGTTCTCGCCCTGGGCGTGCAGCGCATGGCCAAGCATCATGCCATCGTCAAGAAGCTCAGCTCGGTGGAGACCCTGGGATCGGCATCAGTCATCTGCTCCGACAAGACAGGAACTCTTACACGCAATGAAATGACCGTTGAACGGGTGGTCGTCCCCTCGGGGCAGGTCAGGCTCACTGGCACCGGGTACGCTCCGGAGGGAACCATGCAGCCGGTCGAGGCCGGAGGTTCCGACGACCGGCCGACGGACACCATCGATTCGACTTTGGCTGAGGCGGTTGAAGAGACCCTGATGGTCGGGGCCATCGCCAACGACGGAGACCTTCACTGGCAAGCGAACCAGGCCGAACCGAATTCCCGGGCCCAGTCTGGATCGGGACAGGGTCACTGGCAGATCGTCGGTGATCCCACCGAGGTCTCGCTGATCGTTGCCGCTCGTAAAGTCGGTTCTGATGCCAAGGCTGATGGCTACCGTCGTCTGGCCGAGATTCCTTTCACGTCCGAGCGCAAACTCATGTCGGTCCTGGCCGCCCCGAATGATGGCGACGAAGGGCAATCGCGCCTCTTCTGCAAGGGCGCTCCTGACGTGTTGCTTGGCCAATGTGACCGGATTCTCGATGGTGGCCAGGTCAGGTCTATGACTAGTGCCGATCGGGAGAGGATACTTGCCCGGGTCGGCAGTCTCTCGGCGGATGCCTACAGGACTCTGGGACAGGCCTTCCGACCTCTATCCGACCAGGAACTATCGTCCCTGACCGAAGCCGACGAGGGGGAGGGACCGTCCAGCACGGTCGGGACGGATCAGACGGACCGGTTGTCTCAGAGGTCTCAGCAGGCTCCCGCAATCCGCCTGTCCGCGGATAAGGTGATCCAGGAAAGCGCCAATCTGGAGAGCAATCTGATCTGGACGGGCATGGTCGGCATCATCGACCCGCCCCGCACCGAGGTCCGTCATGCAGTGGAGCAGGCTCACAAGGCCGGCATCAGAACGATTATGATCACCGGCGACCATCCGCTCACTGCGGCCAGAATCGCAGGGGACCTGGGCATCATCGAACCCGGGCAACCCGCCTGCACCGGCGAGCAGCTGGATGCCATGGATCCGGACCAGCTTCGTGAGACCACCTCCAAGGTCTCCGTCTACGCCCGCGTGGCCCCCGAGCACAAGCTGAAGATCGTCGAATCGCTCCAGGATCAGGGCAAGGTCGTGGCCATGACCGGCGACGGCGTCAACGATGCCCCTGCTGTCAAGACTGCGGACATCGGCGTGGCCATGGGCATCACCGGGACCGAGGTCACCAAGGAGTCAGCCAAGATGATCCTGGCGGACGACAATTTCGCCACCATCGTCCAGGCCGTGCGGGAGGGCCGGGGCATATTCGACAACATCCGCAAGTTCCTGCGCTACCTGCTCAGCTCCAACATGGGAGAGGTCTTCACGGTCTTCGGCGGCGTGGTCTTCGCGGGGCTTCTGGGCATATCGCAGCCCGGTATGGCGGGTGTCACCGTGCCGCTGCTGGCCACCCAGCTGCTCTGGATCAACCTGTTGACCGATGCGGCCCCCGCGCTGGCCATGGGTGTGGACCCGCAGACCGACGATCTGATGGATCGCCCGCCCCGATCCATCAACGACCGGGTGATCGACCGGGACATGTGGATCGACATCATCTACATAGGCCTGGTCATGGCCGTGGTCACCCTAATCGGTATGGACATGCACCTGAGCGGCGGTCTCTTCACCGACAGGTCCGTCCAGGCGATCGGTCACGAGGCGCAGATCAGGGAGGCACGGACCATGGGCTTCACCATCCTGGTCTTCGCCCAGCTCTTCAACGCCCTGGCCTCCCGCTCCTCCCACAAGTCGGCCTTCCAGGGGCTCTTCAGCAATCCCTGGCTCTGGGGCGCCATAGGCGTCTCCATCCTGCTCCAGCTCCTGGTGATCTACGTGCCCTTCCTGGGCGAGGCCTTCGGCACCGTCCCTCTCCAGCCTCAGGCCTGGCTCGAGTGCATCGCCCTGGCCTCCCTGGTTCTAGTGGCCTCGGAACTGCGCAAGCTGTTCAACTGGGCAGTCAGACGACTGCGGGCATGAACATGGCTTCTGCTGATGCGGCGACTGCACTTGCTCTCGCTGCACCAGGTAAGGGCACAGTTGCGCCCTGCTTCATCTTTCGCACAGCCGTTATGAATCAGCTGTGTGCCACTTCATTATTCTTTTCCATACAGAGGTAGTGTTGATCAAAATTATCAACATTGACGCTGTCGGTTTCATCTGCTGTTTGACCTATTTTTTCAGCTCTTCTGCATGACTGGCAGCTGTTTGCGAGACAAAGGAAGATAGAGCATCCAGGGGGATAATCGCAGAGTTTTGAAGGAAATTCGGCTGTGTTGAAGCTGAAAACAAAAGATGACGAAAAGCTAATTTGACAGTGAGACTTATTTGTCAGTATAATAAATTTGACTCTAGTTACTATGGCAGTACTAAGGAGGTCATAATGTTGTTAAAAAATCTAAAAAAGAAAGGCATGGCTGTAGCTTTAGCGCTTGCTGCATCGCTTAGCTTTGCACCAGCTGCATTTGCTAACAATCACGCGGATACTGGATGGAGCACCTATCTCTCGAGCTGGCAAACTAGTGATACTCCAAATCGTCAAAAGCAAGATGCCAGTTTAGGATACATCAAGGCAACCAGTGTATCCAAGGGCCGTACAATTCGCAGCTGGATGCTAAATTATTCCAACAAAGATGTCAATTCGGCAACTGTGAATCTGAAATCTGGCCAGTACCAATATGTATACAACTCTGCATATCAGAGGTTTGGGAGATCACAGGTCCATATGAGGTTGCAGCACGCATATTCCTATTCCGGGACCACACAGGCCTATGGTGTGTGGAGTCCTGACTCAGCCTGAGACAACGGCAAGTCCCTTCGACCATTAGATGGATGAAGGGACTTGTCAACTCTTATGTTCAACGGAGGAGTATTTTGATTAATACATCCCTGGCTAAGGCTCAAATCTCTCGCAGCTTGACTAGTCTTCGAATGGTTTCGGTAATTGCGATGTCGATTGCACTTTTCCTAATCCAGTATTCGACGACGCATTATGCTGGCTTTCGGTTAGCTCCTGGTCATGAACTGACTTTCCTCAGCGACGTGATGTTATTCAGTTGCGATGGGACTGGATCGGGACTTTATCTATTCATTCTTCCTTTTCTTGCTGCTCTTGTAGGCGGCAGTGTAGCTGCAATCGAGCGGCATAGTCGACGCATGAGTGGAATGCTGGGACGCGAGGGACGCGGCAAAATCATGAACACCTCGCTGGCATCCGGATTTGTTTTGGGAGGCATAGGGGGGTTGAGCCCGCTTTTGATAAACTTGGTTATTGCAGCAATCATGAACCCACACATGAATTTCATCAATGGTGATGTCGTGGATGCCACGGGTTTGGTTGACGGATCCAAATACGTGCTCATTTATTCAGATTCGTGGCTGTATCCGTTGTACCGCTTCAATCAGCCATTGGCTATCCTCACGGTTATGCTAATGGTATTCATTCTTTCGGGCCTGTTCGCAGATATTGCCGTCGCTGCATCGTTCTTTACTACCCATAGGTATGTTGAAGTTCTCATCCCCTTCGTCCTTAGCATGCTCTGGTGGATGCTCCCAGGGATAACCAATTTTCTTGTGCCCGACCAATGGAGCCATGTGATATTTCTCTTCCCTGCTCCTGGGGGCGCAGATTCTCGACAACTTGTGCAGATCTTCGTAGGAATGGCCCTTTCGGTATGCCTGCCGGTTGTCATATCGGCCTCGCTTGTTGCATTCAAACGAAGCCGAGATGTTTCATGATTAATCATCTGATCTACCTGCGTCGTTCCTCCTTCGGTTCCAAAATGGTTCTTACCGGACTCTTCCTATTTGGCTTTATCTATTGCACGACCCAGTTATTTCTCAACATGGAGAAGGATCCAGTGATGGACTATGTGGGGTTCATGCTCAACTGCCCCACTATCGGAGTATTGCCCGTATTCCTGATGCTGTTATACGCTGGAAGTGCTAGGTATTCGACCTTCGAAATGGTCAGGCGCGATCCGCGTTTGCAGTTGAAAACCAACTTGCTGTGGTGCGCACTTGTCGGCATCGTCGGAGCTTTATACACGTGGCTGTTGTTTTTCTTGATTGAGTTCCCATTGCAGGGCCAGCAGATAACACCTATGGCCTTGTCTGTTTCCCTGATGGTCCCTGTGCAAATATTCATGATGATTATCTCTGTGGGTCTGGTCTGCCTGCTGCTGAACAACCTTGGAATATCCTGGGGACGATTCCTGCCTATTATCATTGGTTTTTTCGCTATTGCAGATTGGTTGTTGAGTCCACTGGCAGGTAACGCTACTAGGTTTGTATTTTACTTTTGGTACCCTGTTGCTCCTTATTGGAAATTTGTGGTTATACAACAGATTGTCCCTTTCATTATCTATTGCCCGGTTATGGTTCTGGCTAACTCATCAGCTTTCGGTAATACTGATCGACTGGGTGATTGAAATGCACGCGCTACGAAGAGCAATGCAGCAACTTGGACCACGTAACGGTCTGCGGACCCTTATTCTGCTGGCCTTTGCCGTTCTGGTGACCAACTACTATCTCAGTAGGAAACCAAGCAGCATATTTATGGGTATGTATCGTCTCAGTGAAAATCCCCAGGAGTCAAATCTCTTGACTAACATGCACGCCCTGGTTTTCATGATTACTGGAATGGCCCTGCCTCTTGAGCAGCTTTCGGAATACCTGGCTATACCGAATCCGCTGGTCTACATCCGTCAGGATCGGGGGATTCGACATTTCGCCAGTTACCTGGCACTTTTAGCCCTTTACTGCCTGGTCTTTACAGGGATTCAGGTATGCATCGCTTTTGTGGTGATACCTGATCTGGTTCCCGGTCAACTGCTGTCAACCGCTATTTGTGCTGGCCTGACCCTGTTCTGCATGCTTCTTATGGTTAACTGTTCCTATCTTCTGGCAAACCGGGCGGCTGGCTACATTGTTGCTCTCGTTATTTATGCGTCCCTGCTGTCTTTTTGGCCGGCTGCGCGGTGGTTTTCCACGGCGCATGCAGGTCCTATACCCTTGTGGCTTCCATCGCTGCTTGCCCTTACGGTCGCGCTGATTGCCGCGAACGCTGTGGCCTGCGATCATCCCCGAATCGCGTGAGTGTCATGAAGCCGCCTCATAACACAATTAACGCCCATTTGATAAGGAGAACTCCCCATGTTCGTTCATGTTGACAGCCTGAGCAAGACCTACAAAGGCAAGCGGGTGCTCAATCAAGTTGAAGCTGAATTTGATTCAGGACGGATTTATGGCATAGTCGGTCCCAACGGATCGGGCAAGACAATGCTGCTGCGAGCCATATGCGGCTTTATACGGCCGGATTCCGGCAAGGTTACCATTGGAGGTCAGCCTGTGGTTTTCAATCGTCGACTTCCTGAGCCCATCGGCCTGATCATCGAGAACCCGGGGTTTGTGCTCAGTGAAACTGCCATGCAGAACCTCCGTTATCTGGGGAACATCAACCACACTTTTGATGCTGATGAAACTGAACGGCTACTGACTGAATTCAGCCTTGATGGCCATGTGGATGAGAAGGTTAAATCCTATTCGCTGGGCATGCGGCAGAAGCTCGCTATTGTGCAGGCCCTAATGGAACACCAGCGTCTGATTCTGTTGGATGAGCCTACGAATGGTCTGGATGAGCATTCTGTGGGGATATTCCTGGACGAGATGATCAGGCAGCGCAATCAGGGCAGGACTATAATCATCGCCAGTCACCACCAGGGTGAGCTTAAGCAAATCGCAGATGAATTTTTCCACATGAATGATGGAGCACTTAGCCAGATGCCGTAACGTGCTGGGAGCATACTTATTCCAATTCCTTTTGGGCTTGACGGTTTTAAGGTTGATACGGGATTCGGTTAGATTCGGTGTCCCTGCCCTGGCTTGCGACTTGTGCGCGTCCATAACCTTATGCTTCCGTCTAACAGTTTGACTCCTGGAGCATGGATCCTGGTTCTCGTGCCTGTCCCAGCTTATCCGCATACTGGCAAATATGGGGAACGATGAGCAACAGCATGCAATGGATGTTTTGTCATATTGGTGCGCGGTTGAACTGTTCTCGCCACAAAATTGGAGGGATGACCAGCTCATTGCTTTATCCTCCTCCCGCAACGACGACCACAGGGTAAGCGTTGCTGAGCAGGAGCGACTTCCATGGGATGGCATTCATGCTGATCTTCTCATCGGGCCGGTTGACAATGAGCGTCGTTCCTATACAAACCTCTATAACGACCTGCAGAGCAGGAAAATATACCGGCTGCAGACAGACATGTACGCTCGGCTGACCAAACCTTTCTCGTTTGCGGAGGATACCGAGAATTGGTTGCGCGCGCAGGCGGCAAAATCAAGGCTCGACGAACAGACTATAACCGGTCTGCTTGGGGAGACGAACCGGTTATGGCTAGAGGTGGCTGAGCAGCCCGGCCCTCTGCCGGCGGGTACTGAGCTGACGGATTCCATGGTTTCGCGCCTGCTACAGGTGGTGGAAAAGCTGTCAGCAAAGGCCAATCGGTCTGGCTCAGCCTGTGCCGTTTACCGCAAGGACTATGACCGTCGATTTGCGCGTCGCCCTGTCCACCAGGCAGTAAAACCTGGCGAGAGCTCGGAGCAGCAAGAAGGGGTAGGACGACAAAATCGATGGCTTAGGCATGAACGTTTTCGAATAGCAGTCGGGCTCTCCCAGCGTGTAGTCACGAATGCGCTGTTGAAGGCCGCCAAGCTTGTTCGAGAGCTCTCGCCAGCCGAGGAGACTGCTCAGGATGAGGTGTTGCAGGAGCTTGCCCATCGGCAGAGCAAGAGCGCTGGCGGTCCTTCTGCCGTGGCTTCCCTCATGGAGTTCTGCGTAGGGGATGATGGCTGTCTGGTCCCAAGATCGTTGATGCTCTCGCAATATGCCAAAGCGGTTTCCTGCCTGTTCAATCATGAGGGCTGGCCCGATTGCCCGGCTGGGTGGCCACATATCGAAGTATTTGACGATACGGAAAGCAAACTCAAATCCGAATTCAATCGTCTGGCTGGGGAAGACTCTGGGGACGAAGCAGGCCGACCGATGTACAAGGCAGGCCCGGTCGGCAGATATGAGATCGAAAGCCTCATCGAGCATGTAGCGGATCGGATGGGACTGGATGACCGCGCGGTGAGTAGCTCTCCTCTTTTTGCTCGCGCTGACGGCTCACCTCTGATCAGGGATTATGTCAATTGCCATCTGGAAGCCAGTTCGGAATCGTTGAATGGCGAAATGATGGACTCCTTCTTCCTCGAAGATCTTGAGGACCTTTATCAAAATGGGCCTGAAATATTTTCTGAACCGGTCAGGCAATATCTATCGATTGGTCATCCTCGACGGTTCAATCTGCAGAAGGACCCTGAGGGGCATTTGGTAGGCGACTTTACGGAACCTGCCGGCATGCCTTTTGGACGATGGCCGAGTGCTTCCAATCAATTTCAGTCAACTGGTCAGCAACTGGCCATCAATCAAATACGGGCGGCCTTGGAAGGATATGGCAGCTCATCACTGCTAGGTGTCAATGGCCCTCCTGGAACTGGCAAGACCACCCTGCTCAAGGATGTGGTGGCCGAGATTATTGTGGCCAGGGCCCGGCGGTTGGCAGGATTCTCCCGTCCTCAGGATATTTTCACATCCCGGAGGCTGGCCAGAGCAACTTCGTAAGAGGACAAGGACTACGTCTACTGGACGCTTGATCCGTCGGTGACCGGCTTTGAGATTGTCGTTGCTTCCAGCAACAACAAGGCTGTTGAAAACGTCAGCCAGGATCTGCCCAGTGCCGATGCTATAGACGCCGAGTGGGAAACCTATATTGACAGTGAATTCAAACAGGTTCCCTGTGGATTCGCTTTTCGAGACTTTACCGGGCAAATTACCGATCGCAGGAGCCAGGATAATGAGAGCGGTTCTTCAAATGCCTCATCCGCTTGGGCTCTTATATCGGCGGTCTTGGGGAATATGAGCAATAAAAACCGATTCCTGTGGCCCTTCAAAAACGAATTTATCTATAAGTCATTGAAATACATGCCAGGTGAAAGAGGCAGCAGGACCAATTGGGCAAAGGCCAGGAACGACTTTAATGCTGCGCTGAAGAAGGAAGAAAGCATCCGCGCCAGGAAGACTGCCCAGTACAACCTTATGCGTTCTTATTCGGACCTGTGCAATCAGCGATCCAATCTGTCAGCCGAGCTGAAAACCCTCAATGAACAACTCCATGGCATGAAGGCAAGCCGCTCAAGGTATGTCGGACAGGTTCAATCAATGGAACGGCAGATGTCGGATGCTGGCCAGGCTGCCAATAATGCGCAAGCTGCTTGGGAACAGGCTGATGGCATTTGTCAGGTTCACTTGTCTTACTGGAAGGCGCATCCGCTAAGGTCGTTTTTCCACAGCCGCGAAAGGCAGCAGGACGAGCTTAAGGTACGTACTGATCTGGAGCAGGCGCGTCGCGCGAAGCAGCATTTTGATGAGCAGGCCAGCACGGTCCATCAGCGGTTGCAATCCTTCTATGGAGGGTTGGAAGTCGGTGATCAGGAGTTAGGTCAATGCCAAAAACAGATTGCGACCTTGACCAGGCAACTTACTGCTCTTGAACAGCAAATTGCTGAGGCCGAGCAGATTCAGTGGCCCAGGCCTGACATTGGCGATGATCATGTTGCGTGGATGGACCAGGAATGGAGCAAGGCGCGGACGGAGGTCTATATCAAGGCGCTGGCTCTTCATCAGCAGGTCGTTATGGGTGCTTCCCACCAGTTCATGTGCAATCTTTCCCTTGCTTGCGCTGTGATGCAGTCGAATGGCTTTACGAATGACGAGAGGTTGGTGGCTTGGCAGACCTTCTTCCTGGTGATCCCAGTCGTCTCCTCGTCCTTTGCTTCAATATCCAGAATGTTATCGGGGATAGGCAAGGAGGCGCTCGGCTGGGCGATTGTTGATGAGGCTGGACAGGCCCTGCCCCAGGCCGCTGCTGGTCTATTGCAGCGCGTGAAACATGCGGTTGCAGTTGGAGACCCTATGCAGCTCCAACCCGTGGGTACCATGCCTAAGCCGATGCGAGAACTCCTGGCGAGCACCCATCACCTCCAGCACCTGGGACTGGAGTCCGAAAACATGCAGGCCTTGGTTGATTACCAGACGCCTTGCGGTCTGTTGGACGAGACGGATGACCACTGGCTGGGGATGCCTCTGGTGGTTCATCGGCGCTGTGATGAACCCATGTTTTCCATATGCAACGATATGGCCTACTCCGGCAGGATGGTTCGTGTAGGGCCGGGGCATCAGCCCTGTGCCTATCCGTCCGGTCCTCATGCGGGAGATGAGCTGCCGGCCTCCTGTTGGTACGATGTGCCGCCGAATTCCAGCGAAACCGGGAGAACGCAATGGAGGCCGCAGGAAGGCTACGAACTCCACAAGCGTCTATGCGGGCTCTTCCAAGGCGGGATTGACCCCACCAATATTCTGGTCATCGCTCCGTTCAGAGCTGTGGCCAAACAGGTGCGTGACGCCTTCGCGGATGCCTTGCGGCAATGCACTGGTTGCAATGACAGCGAAGCGAGCCGGCTCGCATCAAGCCAGGCCGGAACCGTCCACACCTCCCAGGGGCGGGAAGCCGATGTGGTCTTCATCGTTCTTGGCAGCAGAGCCGGCAAGCGTGGAGAAGGCTCTCGTTCATGGGTTAACGGGTCGCCCAATCTGCTTAACGTCGCCGTGTCGCGAGCCAAGCGTCGTGTCTACGTGGTCGGCAATCTCGCTGATTGGAAGAATGGAACCTATACGTCCAGGATCGCCAAGGACCTGCCGGTGGAGGCGAGCACGAGAGCCTAAGCGGAGCAGGAAAGGTGCAGCCAGAATTCCCTTAGATACAGCACGTCATCCCTGGTCTGTAAGACCAATTAGTTACGCTGCAGATTTAAAGATAGGCCGGAGTTTAATTGTTAGTCACTTTGCCTTACGCTCTGGCTGATTATTTACTCTTGTTAGAAGGCGCCAGGAAAGTGCTGATGGGATGGCAATTGGTCAAATTCTTTGAAGCAGTGTGGCTATGATCAAACAGCCGTATGGCTCCAAGGTTGCCATCGCTAAGAGGTGAGTGTAGCTAAGTTCAGTGTCGACTGGGTCATAATATGCTTGGTGCTAGGTCATGAAGAGTGCATAGTCAGGCTGGGGCCGTATCCTGACTGTCAAGGGGAATTACTTTAGAAAGTGGCACCTCTGTCAGACTGGGACCTGGACGACCTGCAGCCTGTTTTCCAGGAGAAGCTTGTGCATGAGGTTACGGCCGTGGTCCTTGTTGTCCAGGGTCTGCCCATATGTGGTGATGAGGCGGTTGACTTTCTCGAACATCTCTTCCTGTGCGCTTTCACTTGTCGTGTTCTTGCCCTTCTCGTCATCCTTATTTTCGTTCAGGCGGTTCTGGTTGTAGTAGAAGACCAGTCGGGTATCGCTTCCGTACAGGTTCACTTCATCGAAGATGGCTTGGAAGTACGAATAATCGGGGTCACCCAGGGAACGCCCGAAGAACTTGATGATGTTGGTCTTGCTGCCTGGTTGCCCGCTTACATAGGGATGGACCAGTTTGGTCTTGCGACCCTTGCCCAGTGCCATGAGCCTATAGGTCTTGGTGAACTTTACGAGACCTGGATAATTTGGAGTCATTGGTGTCGACGCTGTTGCTGTCAATGCCGAAAATGATGTCCCCGCCATGTATGTTCCCGTGGATGTTGATGAGGGTAGGTGCGATTTCGATGCCGTAGACGGGATCGGTGTAATTGAAATCCAGTATTCTCACATTATTGAAAGAGCTTTCGAATGAGATGTCCCCGCCTATTTTGTACGTGTTATCGGTCAGCAAAGAATTATAATCGTTTAGCTGATCGTTCATGAGTTGCTCTAGCAGAAGACAGGTACGGCTACGGTAATTTTCATTGCTCTTTGCTACATTTTTCATATAACTTGAGAAGGCTGCCTCCAGGCGATGGAGTTCCTGCATCATTGCTTTCATGACTGAATTATCATCAGCATCGCAATTATACCATTTGAGAAGCAGTTTAGCGACTTGTCTGTCTACCGACAGTTGTTCAAAAACTGAATCATTAATAAAGTTGCCCAAAGCTGCGATTCCCTCGTAGTCTCCGGGCGATACTTCACGGGTTGTCACTCGTCTATATTGCGAGTACTGATTTTCCATTGTTTGCAGCTGATTCTCGCTAGAAGATTGATGGCCCTCGGCGTAGCCCATGAGCCAGTCTCTGATACAGGCTTCTACGTCATACCAGGTTCGTACCTGTTCGTCTGCAATAAGAATAAAATCCCAAGCAGTGATTCCCCCAGCCTGCAAATCAGCAGCCAGAGATTTACCTGGTCACTCTTCATCGTCATAAAGCGATAGAGGCATGCCTGCCATGTCCTCGCAATGTGTGTATTTCTTTATGATCGTATTAATCATATATTTGCGCGGCTCCTCAAAATCCGTAAATGTCGAAGCCAACCCGCATTGAAGATCAAAACCGTTGCCGAGGATAAGCAATTGATCGGGAACCGACATGACCTCACTCCCTACCTAGCCATCAAGATATCTAAATATGCATAATAATCTTCCGATAAGCCGTGTGAAATAAACTCGTTAATTCAGTTTCATCTGCATTTACGCAGAGTCGAATTTTGCAATGCCCACATGAGCAGACCGTCGCGGATCCATAACATGCTTGAGTCCGCAGAAGTCGCTATGAGCAATATGAGGAGGTGCGGGTTCTGTGCACCGTGTTAAGCTTCTGCTTAAACCGATTTCCGAAGAGCTGAAAAGAGCTGTACGCCCGGTAACGTAAGTGGCTAAAAGAGGCTTTTGATAAGAATCAGTGAGTAGAGGCGTAACGGAGTATGTAATCCCTCGGAGCGCTAGCCTGGCGCATTCCTTCAATCTGATCTGCTTTTCCGCATGTAAGTCTATGTCGACAACCCTGAAGAATATGGTTTAGGAGATCTCAATGATTTGGGTATGCTACGCCCTGTTCCATTGCTTCGATTACTGGAATCAATGGCTGCACAGCAGGTTTTCAACTGGTATCGGGAACGCGCACGGCGAGAAGGGCAAGAGGTTGATGAATATGCTGGCATTTCAATAGATGAGCTACCAGTGAAGACGTTCCAGATTTTAAAAAGGTGTTCGGTAACAGCGACAAGGCTACGAAATGTTGGCTGTTGGCTGGCCTAGGCAGAAAGGCGAGTGTCGTCCTAAAAGGATTCCGGATCCAATGCCGTGAATGCAGTGCAAAACAGTGGATTCTAATTACAAGTTTCGTCCCGCCAATCATCTGTCGTGGCTGTTCGAAAAACTATTGACTTCCCATTCGGGGATGAGCCCGTAGCCAAGTTCCAGTACAGGTTCAGCTAGACAGTCCAGACGCGTCTACAAGGTGGATGCTGTAGGACACTTTCTTGCTGCCCGGTTCTTCCACTGGATATTTGAAGCTGGGTCGAAAGGCTAACTCATGGGAATGCATCCTGGAATGAGTGTTTTCAAAACAGACGATGGTAACGAAATTGGTGAAGCTGACCTAATCAGGCTCACTGGGATGGGGGAGTTCGTCTCAATAGAGGTGGAACGAACGGCTAAAGGTTTAAATGAGAATGAAATTCAGAAATTGGATATTCTTAGTGGGGTTTTGAAATCGCCTTGGAATGTGGTTGCCTTCTGTCAATATGTCCGTGATGCCAATGAAATATCACTCATCTCATTGGTCATCAGAAAATGTGACAGTACTTATCAGCGGATAGCTCTGACTTATGGCCAATTGCTAGATCCCCATCCAATATGGGCGTTGGACGGCGACCCATTGTCATACGGAAACTGATAGATAAAGAGATCGTTGAACGAGAAAATGAATTTGTAACGTCTTGTAAAAGACGGGCGGCAGAACCCGATACGGATTGGCGAGCATATTTAATGTTGCATTGCCATTCCAGATCGCAATCTAATAATAAGAAGGGTCCAGCCTGATAATCGTTAATTCGGTTCACTAGAAACCTTGAGCTCAGGGTATGGCAAGTTGATTCGTATCAAAGATCACTTTCCCAGGCAGATAGGTAGTCTTGTAGTGTCCCAGTTTAATCCGGTTATTCGTTTGACCTAACGGACAGGGAGATGTCGATGAAGAGACCAATAGAGGCCTGAACTAGAAATGAGCATCGTGACCACGCTGATCGCTGACTAGACAATAAACAACAGAAGATTGCGTCGCGGAGATTCTTCATACAACGCATATCGAAATTGTCGTTTACCGTATAACGAACTAGACTTCGGAAGGCAGTCACAACGATAGCAACAATGTGAGGAACAAAACTCAGACGCAATCTTCTTGATAGAGTGCGTGTGAATCACCGCATAAAAATACTGGAAAACAAGCGCAATTTGATTTGACCACTTCATTACATACTCTCATCTGGTCTTTAAGAAAATATCCGCAGCGCTCAACCCATGGTGTACCCTTACAGTGCGCACTGTTCGACAGTCAATGCGATTAAGCATCGAGTGGGTCTGGGTAATATGCAGCTAGGTTGTTTCTGTGCGGTTCGGTGGAAAACTGCTCGTTCCCGTGCCCTGGAAGCGATGTTGTCTGAAGCGGTGGAGTAGCTCAGTATTCGTGTTGAATGAGTACGAGCTGTGAACACCGTCCGTGGCGGTGTGATATGACAGCGCGAAAGGTAACAAAAAGATGTAGATTAAGGCAAACGTTTTGACTAAGACTGCTCGTCCATGCCGAACGAAATCAATTGAATGTCTTCAAGACATTATTGGAGCTGATTGTCAATCTACAATACTGAACTCGATCATAGGATTCCCCTCGTGGCTAATTACTCAATTAAATGTTCAATTCTACATAACGTGAAAAATCTTGCACACCCCAAAGTTGGAATTTTTTCCCACATAAAGCATCGATTTCTGCGCTCAACATGGGATGAGTGACACCACGAATACTCCAATCACTTTTTGTGTCATCCGTGACTAAGACAATGTTGGTGATATTTGGTTTGTTTAACATGCATACGCCTAATAAGAAATCTGCCCAGACGAAATAGTCACCATGGTTATCACCAGAGTCGCGAAAACCTGGGGGTGTGTTTGTTTTTTGCCTTACTTCAGCCAATTGCAAGAACTGAGCTCTTGGCACGAAGGGGCAGATTGCAACGGCTTTAAGATTGGTGATGGTTGATGTTAAGGATCTCAAACTGTCTGAATCATTCTGAGGCTGATACTCTTGATATATTGCTCGCAATTCTTGCAATAAATCAAAAGTCCTATCAGCTTTAACGTCTCCCAGTAGCGTCCGGATACTTTGGACATCAGTTTTTTGCATTGTTATGATCTGACCGATTTTGGAGTTGTGATGATCTCTAGTTATGACATTCCATGTCTCTTGGGCGACCTGACCCGGAATTATAATATGATGCTTAGGTAGTGTTTTTATGAAGTCAATAATGTTATCACTTTTACTTCGGCTTAGGCTGCTGATTTTAATTACTGCATTGGTATCGAATCCGAAAACTGTTGAGTCTCTATCTACTTGAGCATTAATACTATTCTTGCTATTAAGAGAAGCCAAGGCTTCTTCAAGCTTGGGTAAGGCAGCAAGTTTCTCTCTTCGATCTAGTACTTTAAAAACTGTCTGAACCTTATCAGATAGGTCATTCATAGTAGATGACGGTTGGCAGTTCACTTCAGTATTTGTTTTATCTGCTGCCATCTCACTCGCCAATCTCTTTGTCATACCAGATGGATACAGCCAGTGGCACATTCCCGACAATGCCATCGAATCTCACTCGCCAATCTCTTTGTCATACCAGATAGAGGCTACTGTCTCTGTCAGTGTTTTTCCTCGCTGCTCGAGTTTTTTAGTACTCCAATTTTCTAAATTTGCAAAGTAATCCCGATCATGTTCGCTAATCATTTTTCCTAATATTTCTTGTTTAAATCCGTCCCAGTTGTCGCTGTTGCTAGGTCTTCTTAGGATATTTGTTAATACCGCATTCCCAATAGTGGCACTCCAGTAATTCACTTCACTTGGATTCGTTATTCCCCAGTCACCATCTTTGGTAATCACGTACTGGATAAAACTATCAGTAAGATCAGGATTAATTTTCCCTTGTATCGCTGAGGCTTCAAGAACTTGTAGAATGTTTTTCCCAAGGGTACGTGATAGTACTTGCTCGCAGAACTGTTCTCTTGAAGGCACTAGATCGCTCAGATCTTCAAACGCTGCTTCCCAGCTGTGTTCCAAAAAAATTTTTTTAGCGGCTTCGCTGAAACGTCGTTCCACGTTACCAGTTCCCAGACTACCAACGCTAATTCTTCTTACGACGAGCCGTAATAGACTCGATGCTCCCGCATCGGGATTTTTCGTATTCGTAAGTGCAAGAAGTATCGGTCGTATCGATGTGACATTTAACCGGTTTAAAATTGTATATATTGATGCTTGGTAGTCATTTGCGGGTCCAGCTGTTGAAGGATCCTCCATCTGTAGGTAATACCGTAAATCGTGACTCATGATTTTCATAAGTTCCGAAGACTCGATGGGTTTAAACTTCTTAAGACGGCCTGTTAATGCATCAAAAAGATCTCTCGGTAACACATAGCCCCTACGAACCGTAACCACATGTCTTATAAATTGGACGAAAGTCGAAGGATCTCTGAAAGATTTCGCTATTTTTTGCCATTGATCGTATGTTTCTTGCATCTGGCTTGTTTCCGCGTCACTCAGCACATAACTCTTCAACAGATCGGCGGTAGTTAAATCTTTTCCTCGATTGTTGACTATTTCAAAAACGCGAAAAGCCGATGCGCTATCTGGATGTGTGAATTGTGCAATATAGAGATGATCAGTCAGAAAATTTGCCCAGATGCCGAGCTTTTTAAAAGGATCGTCCTTCAGATTCTGATCCAGTAACGTGCTTAATTTTTTATAAGCCTTTACGAGATTTCTTGATATAGAGTCCTCTGCGTCCCTTCCTTTAGCAGGAAGCGTAATGTCTGTTGCCGGTTTCCCCAAAATCTCTTGTAGAGTTCTGTTATCAGTGCTGTCAGAGAGAGAGATTCTCGGTCTTTCTTCATCAGTGTCATAGTCAATATATGTCAAGAATGTCGATTTGATACGTTCTGCCAGTGCGTCTCTACCAAATTTCACCGCATCATGATAGAGAGCAGCGGCAAGTAACGTCACTGTTAGTAATCGCTGTTGGCCATCAACCACTTCTTTGGGTTGATCTCCTGTCAAAATAAAAAGGCCCAGAAAGTAGTAGTCCTGATCAACTGAGTCGGAGAGATCTGAAAAAAAATCGGTTACCTCATCATCGCCCCAGCTGTAGTTTCTTTGATATATAGGAATGGCGAAATGGTTCCCACTTATCAAAGAACTCATAGTGTTGGAAGTGGCTGTTAATGGTTTTCCCATACCAACATCATACACCTCATGATCTTACTTAAGTGAGAACGGTTCCCGATGCCGGAAAGTGCCATTGCTTCCAATTAGACTCTTACGATCACAATGTGGCTACCAGACGTTCGCATGCAACGCCATCGGATTGTCAACAGCCCAGAATGTGTTAACGATGATTCTGTGTTTTTGCTGTGTTATCTATGATTCCCGCGAGAAGAAAGATAGTAGATACTAGATGCCATGCGAGCTATTGGGCCAGAGGTCGCAGTGAAATGGTCTGTTTCAAGTATTGTGTGAATGAGACCCATAGCCTATCAGCGAGCAATGAGCTGTTATGAAGTCCTTCTCTTAGCACGTACAATCATGTATTATTCATTCGACGTGGAAGTCCTTTTGTTTCTTTTCTCCGTTCTCATCCCAGTGGATGCGGACGATATCTGGGTCACTGCTTTGGAAATAGTGGATAACGTGAAGTCACCGGGTCTGGCCGGCATGGATTGTTGTAGGCTCATCATCCCCGATCAGCATCATGCTCGGGTTCTCACCTAAGGCTTCGAATGTGACGTTTGTGGCATCCTTGTCACCGGAATTCGTGATTTCAATCCAATATCGAGTTGTGTACCTCGCCCTGCCTCTTTTGTCATAATCTTTGAGTTCTCGCTTTTCCTGGGGCTGTGCAGAAAATCTTACTCCATGTACGCTGGTCGAATCAGGGTCGTGAATAGTGAGGTCGAGCTTGTCAATGTCGAATTCGATCGCTTTCCACACTTCATGTTCCAGTTGCGCATTATTGGAGAACTCTCCCAGCAGCCCTTGCCGACGGATCTGACGGCGGAATTCCCGCAAACCATCAAGCTGTGCCGTGTCAATGTCACGGGGTAGTGGCGCAGTCGAGAAGTACAGGTGGACGGGTTTGCCTGTGGCTACGGAACGTTCGATTTCTTCGACCGTTCCAGAAACCGAGCCTGGTGTAGGCGAACCGAGACGGCTACCGAACAGTGCGATGACAATGTCGGCGCTATCAACGCCCTGTTCGTTAATCTGCGACTGCGGGTGCCCTCCGAGAAGTGGCACGGAAGCTGTCTCCCAACGCCAAGGAAGAAGAACAATATGTTTCGAGATAGAGTTGGCGTCATTCCAGTTGTGGAGTGCTCTTTCAACAGCATCTCGGGCTTCTGAGATATCCGAAGGAGATGCGATCACTACGCGAAGGATAGAAGCAGTAAAACTCATATGCTTTAGCGTACGAACACATACCCACATTCGTGGAACCGTTGGCAACCTTCTATTCTTTCGAACTGGATTTGACCTCTATGCTGAGTGGGAAGGAGGTTGTGATCAGCTCCCTGTATTACAAAGAAAGGGTATGCAGGTCGCTCTGATCTGGGATAATGCTGTCTATGAAGATTGGTGAGCGTTGGGGTTATCGGGCGCATAGCATTGACTCCTTGGTTGAGGTCGAAGTTCTCAAGATTGGGACGCAGAAACCACCGCGGACGCTTGTCCGGTTTATCGATGAACAATTTGAGGGTAGACAGGAGTGGATTCCACCTACTCGTTTGAAGGTGATCTGGAAAGATGCTGTGGAGTTCGAGGCTCGAGAGGCTCGCTGGGATAGAGTCGATACTCATCCTGGTTTGGAAGGCGAGCCAGTAGAGTTTGCAATCGATGAAGTCTTTAGAACGCTAATTAACGAAGAGTTGGCTATTCCGGCGTATCGCTATACCGGAGTGACTGCTGTAAAGGATGTTGCTGGTCTCGCTGGATATTTGCAAATTGATGAGTCTTTACTGAGAGATGCTCCCGAATCGTTTGATGACGAAGATGGGTGGATTGTGCCATGGGCGACCACCGAGCTTATCGTGAGAACTGCCTGTACTCTCTTCTCTGACAAGATGCTGCATGAGGTCGAAAAGCAGGAATCAGAAGTTCAATTGGAATCAACGCATGGGCGATGGTATAAGAGTTACTTTAAGAAAGACGAAGATATTTTCGTTACACCGGAAGAAGTTGCATCCAGCGACTTCGAAGAGCCGTATGGTAAACGGTGCCGTGACTTGCTGCGTCAATGGTGTGGTGCCGAGGCTGTCGCGCGTCAGGACGAGCTCAAAGCGTTACGGCAAGAGGTAGTGCGGCTGGATGAGCTGGTGACTCACGCGATCCGTGTCCTGCGTACCGCGAAACTCACGACACAGGCTGATGATATTCAGCGTCGGTTCGGCGTTCCGATTATGCAAGCTCGCAAATCACGGTAGCCAGGTGCATGGTTCGGGAGAGTTCTCAACACTCCATCCATGAGGCATGTACGCATCCAGTTCTTTTGCTCCTAATTTGGTGCACTCACTCATGGTCAGTTGGGATTTGTCATTGAGGGGATCGATATGATCTGCATGTTCATCGATCCAGGTCGCCCACTCTAGCGCGTGTTCTTGCGCTTGCTCGTCGAATTCCTCCGCATGACGCCGGATCGCTTGACTATAGGAGCGCAGCCGTGCCGCGTTCTCCCATTGTTCAGCTTGCTGCCTCGCACGATCAGCATTGAGCTTGAGTAAATAGGCCTCGCGGGCCTTGGGAATGGCTTCCTCCCATTCCTTGACCTGCTTGGCATGATAGGCTTCAAGTTTCTTTCGTCTACCTTGTGCGGCGTGGCTCCATTCTTCGATGATGCCGAAGAACTCGGGAAGTTTGGAGACGAGAGTCCATCGCTGGCGATCTGCCCACGATCGGGAATTATAGCCAGGATTGAGCTCCAATTTGAGGCGGCCTGACCAGACTTCCTTGCGCGTTGGGCTGACTCGTTGCCATTCATACTTGCATTCAGCCATATCCTCGTCCGTGTAGACATCGCGTTTCACCCTCTCTTCACTGAGTTTGCAGCGATAGTGATCTTGGCCAACCGTGATAAGAAAGCTCGGTTTCTTGTCCACACTCAGCGCCCATCCACGCCGAATGCATTCTTCACTAATGCCTTGTACGAGTGCCAATGCTCGCGGACGGGTTGTCTCATTAACCATGAGATGTGAAGCGTGCTCAATGAGCGCTTGTATTTCGGGTCGATTGCGATCAGCATCAGCTGGCACGGGAATCTGGGGCGGTGTCTCTGCCTGCGTTGAAGATCGTATGAGTTCAATGGTCAACGGTCCCCGTTTAGTCCCGGTCACTTTCAATAGGCGTTGAGGACCCAAACCTCCTGAAAGACGTAGCTGTCTGACGGTACGAACATAACCGATTCGCTCCGCATCACTTGGTGCGTCGAAGCGAAGCACGCCGCCCGCACACTCAAGACGATCAAGAAGATCGTGGACGGGCTTGTACGGTGGCTCGGAGGCAGGGAGGGATGTAGCCAGTTTCGTTTCAGTAGTGTCAGAATCTTCGGATGTTGGATATGAGCCATGTTCCAAGTAGTAACGTCCTTCATCAGTAAGGCTTGCACGCCAGGATCTACCATGCCCCTGTACGGATAGCAACCCACGTCGATCCAATGCGCGCGCCGTCACCCGATGATCGAACTCATGCTCATACACTCCTTTCGGTCGCCCTTCACCGACCCACCGCAAAACAGCCAGCTGCTTCTCATTCAGACGGTTTTGTTCGGCCAAAATGATCTCCAATCGGATAGGGCTATTGTTCTCATTCGCGCTATTGCTAGCACAAACAGTTATGTGAGCTGAATCTGTTTTATGCCCCTTCTACCGAGGAAGGATGGAATCCTGCCCATCCTCATGTTCAGAGCTCATGTTTTTCAATATATTCTATCGGCCGTGGTGTCGTTCTAGGCGGCTCAGGTTGATTTTATCCGTGCTCTTCCCGGACTTTCCAAGATTTTTCTGCTTTGGAAAGAGGCTTCATCGATCTCTGGTTACATTTACTGCGCTCAATACCTTATGAGTCCTAGTAGCCTGTCCATCACACCAGGTTTGAGAGTCGCTCCTGGTTATTTGCATTTTAGTAGATTGGCTCCATACCTATTAATCATGAGTTGCGCGGCTGGCGATGTGATGACGGTCTGGTTGTGTTCCATTGCGTCGATGGCCTTGCATGCCTCCACTTTGCCGAGTCGTTGTAGTTGGCGTCTTATGCCGGTATACTGTTTCCTGTTGAGAATGAAGTCGATTCCATTGTCGTTGTTCACTTCCCCCTTGTGCATCTGGCAGATGAACCACAGGCACTAGTTCAGGCCCTACTGGCGCATACTCGTTTCTATATCCGTGGTGTCGAATAGAAGATCGCCGGTCATGTCGTCGGTGATCATCAGCGAGGTACTGATGAGTATCCATCTCACATCGTTCTTGGCTGATTCACGTATCAATGGAATGTTTTCGGGGAATAGGGGTAGTTTGCCCTGACAACATTTGCGAGGCACCCAGCCTGGCTGGTTGATGGTGAAAAAGGAATAGTCGCATTGCATATCGACGTAAAAGACGAGACCCCCCCATACTCATGCCGTGGCGACATGCGGCTACCGCAATTTAGAATATTGTTTCAATATGATTCCGTGTTCCTCAGATGGTGTTGGAGAGAAAAAGTTGAGATCCCCTATTTGACGGGGTGCATCGGATTCAGACACGATTTGCGCATCGTCCGAGATGATTTTGTTGTGCCTTTCCACGATTCAGGAAATCTGCTCGTGATCATCCCAGTCGATCTGCCTGCCATCCTCCTGGAGCGTATCCTGCACTCTCCTGACCCGTTTAAGCTCGGACTAGTGGGTCGGTGGTTTGCTGCGTCTGCTCTGGTTGCTGTACCCACGTCCACTCGGGTCCGTGTGAGGATGCTTGACACCGATAAGGGTAGACATCTTCATGATGAAATCAGGGCTCTCCTCGGCCTCGACAATCTCGTCGAAGACCTGACCCGCCGTTATGCGTCCGTATTCACTTGCACCGCGGAGGTCATCCAGCGCCTGTTGAAAATGTTTGTGTTCAAGACTCTAACGGACGGATCAACACTGTGCTGCGCTAACATTCTATGTTCAGTCACACGCACTTGAAAATATGTTAGGCATCAAAAGGGTCTTAACTTATGTGTATAGAATTCAATGCTTCATAAGACTTTGCGCGACACAGTCGGCCAGGCCAGTTTGAAAATAGCGGTTATTGATTGAGTAACACGAAGAAACTATGAAATCACGTCGATTGGGATAACGGTATTTTTGTCCCAACCAACGTTTTCGCCGGACGATCGACTGAGGAAGAAATTTAATACTCGATTACGGCATATTGACTTTGGGAATCGATTAGGCAAGTTGAGACAGTCTTGCATTCATTCATCAGTACTTTCCCTTGTCTCTCTCTCTAGCTAGTGGACGACGACCTCTTAGAGAAAATGATGCCGAATTCTGACTGAAAGAGAGCTAATGCTCTGCCCTTACTATACCCATTCATCGTTTTGTTTTGATTCTTGAAATCTGGTGTCAGAGGCATCCTGTACGGGATTAGCGCCATCACTACCTGAAACCATGATCGTCGAAGCTTCTGAATCCGGTTTGGCCTCGTTCTCATGCGACTCCCACAACCGTGTGAGTTCGGCATCATCGCTTGTAGGGGCTACTTTGATGATCCTGTCAACTTGGGTGAAGCGCGGTACTGGGAATGCTGTTCCGGTCAGCACGGCTTGGCCCTTGCCCAATGAGGGAATGGTCATGAGGGAAGAGTGATCGAGCGTCGGCATGGTATTTTCCAGCGACCTTAAATCTCTGTCATTGACCAGTCGATGGATGATGTAGTTATGTATTTGGGAAAGAATGGTTGATGATATGTCAGCTGGGCGCTGTGATGCGATAGTGAGGTAGAAGCCGAATTTTCGGCCTTCTTTGATGATTTCCTCGAAGGAATCCAGTCGGTGGTTCTGCCAGTTGTCGCCGTCATCACGTTGGATGTCACTAAGTATGTTGTGCGCCTCATCGATAATGAGATGCGATGTTCTAGTGATCGACCCAGTGTCTGACTGTTCCTTTTTTTGTTCGTCATAAATCATGTTCGCGATCAGCATGGGGAGGATGCGCTTGATCTCTTGATTTGCATGGACAAAAGAATAGATCGTCAAAGACTTCCTACTTTGGTACGCATTCCCCATCTGAGCGGCTGGAACAATGTCAACTACTTTATTCAATGATTCAAGTCTGGTCTTGATCCGTGAAAACATGGGACCCAAATATTGTGGATCGGTGCCATTCCAAGCAGTGGAATACACTCTCTGGTAGCGGAAGAACATGTGCAACTTATTAAGAATGTTCAAGTCTTTATATGTGTTTTGAATAGCAGAGCTTATCCCCTCCCAGCCCAGTAGCTTCTTACCTTTGTCGTCGATTGTCTGATCTTGGGAGTTGAGCCATATACTGGAACCAGAGGAATCTTGTATTGTTGCGTTGCCGTTAGCGTGGTGTCTCAATTCTCTGAGCTGGGAAAGGCAGTCGGGACCGCAATAGTCTTCTGTAACTTCCACCCAATCACCTAGTGCATCATCATTGGTGGCATTGCCCGTTAAGATTATCTTTTGCAGCAGTCCCATACAAAGTTTCATGAAGGGCTCTGGTTTCTTCACTTCTTCGAACACGTTCAGAGATCTTCTGATAAAAGGCGCTTGTACTCCTGGTTTCGCTTCGAACAGCATGATAAGTACATCTGGGTTGATGATGTAATCCTCGGAGACTTTGACCTTTTTGGCCATTCCTTTTTGTGATCGCGTGTCCACGTTGTAGCGTTCTATATGATCCTCAGGGAATCCGAAGATGCCTTCGCTCCGGTATTCGCCGTTGAAATCGATGACGGTGAACCTGCTCTTTTTCAGAATGCCTTCACGATATTTGCTGTGCAGCAGCTTGTAGTAGAGCGCGTGCAGAGTATTTGATTTGCCGCTGCCGGTGTTGCCGAATATGCCGATATGTCCGGCGAAGAACGCGTTGATGGGGATAAGTACTGTGGAGCGTTCGAGCAAGGCTGTGCCGATGGGGATGCTGTCTGTGTTTCGTCCGGTGGCATAGATCGCGGACAGCTCCACCTGGGTGGTGATGTAGGCTTCGTTGCCTACCATCGGGGCGTATGAGCTGGTGACGATGAATTGATTATCTTCGATCGCTCCAAGCATTTTTACACTGATGAGACGATTGATGGAGTTCTTGCTGTATCTGTTGTCGAATTCGTTGCTTCTGATGGTGTTCTGCTGATCAATGACCTTTTCCGAAGTGATCTTCGCAATGAGTTTGACGTCGTTCTGCCTGACAGTGACGTACGCTCCGAGTCGTGGCCCGTAGAGGATTTGACCGTTGTGGATGATCTCATCGTCATTGATGAGATCATACGTGCCTATCAGTGTCTGGTCTCCGTCAACAGATATGACAACACCAATGACATAGTTCGCCTCACCCATATCTATTTGCTCCCTCTCCCACTGTCTGATTGTGCAAGTATGGGAAAGCTGTCGGCATTGTTGGGCATGAGCAGTCTTGTTACGGTCTTTAGGTTTAGTCGTATGCTATCCGACTTGTTTTCTGTAGATTTAGAGTCTGCGTGAGGCGGATCATGCTTTCCAAGATTGATCACACAATTGGCCACGTCTTTAGGTGAGAGAATCAACAGGTTCGAATTCGATATCGTTCCGAGATTGTTTAGGATGTCTTTTCTCGCATTGCCAGTGTTCGGTTTAGATGTCTCATCAGAGTAGGCGAAGATGCACACCTGAAGCCCAGGATTTTGCAAAGCTCTCTGTACCATGCCCTTGATGTGCTTGTCTTGGAAGGAGAAGCCTATGACGAACAGTATCGACTGCGGTTTATCCAATTCGATGTTGAACAACCGAAGCATCTCGAAGAAGTGGCGGCTCTCCATCGTATGCTCCGACTCATTTGCATCAGGCAGAACAAGAAAAGGATTTTCTACGGGCTGGCTGAGCACCTCGATGAGCTCTTGATCTTTGTCCGCTTTGGATTGTCTCCAATTAATGGATCCATGTGGTTTGATGAGTCTGATCGTCGGGGTTTCGTGATTGTAATTGTCGAACTGACCCCTGAGTGCCGTGGATCGGTCGTAGTTGAAAGTGTTGATGTACCGCCTAAAGTAGCCGTTCGCACCGTCGTTGAAAATGACACCATAGTTCTCCTGCATAACTTGGTCCATGGCAGCTTCAATGAAAAGGTCGTAGTTCGTAGTAAAAATGTTCGCGGATCTTGGCACAGCCCTCGAGTTAGACATACTGAGAATGGAAATGATCATTGATATGAACCTGACGTATGCCCCTAGAGTGTCCATTTCCTCCTCAGCCAAGACCGACCCGGCGGCAAGTTTACAAGAGACTTGCCGTATTTGGTCAATAAGTTCTTTTGGCTCCTGCCCATCTGTCAAGGTTGGTATGGCTGGTTGCGACGCCCCTGCTCCAAGAAGGAAGTTCAGTCGTTTGCTATAACATAGCTTTCGTAGTTGTCGGATATCTAGGTGCGGGGCCGGGTACTCACCATCGTCGGATGTATTATTGTCAGACATCTGCCCTTCTCTCGCATACATGGTTTTAATGCACCACGATATGGTTATTTTACGTCGATATCAGATGCTGAAGGTAGAGGCGCAAGTGGGATAAAAGTGGCCAATGTTCGAAGTAGAGAAACACGCTGCTTCTTTCTTAGATGCTTGCTAAGTTGCCATTGATCTTCTCGATTCTGGAACTTATGTGCCATACTTAGGCAGCCGCGTGTTCGCAACAGGTCTAACGGTTCTCGTTGACCTGTGTTTTGGGGTTTTGAATATCAGTCAATGCTCGTCTTCCCATCACAGGTTTCTGCCTGTGCGCGTCATAGTCCGGGTATCCCTAAGAATATGCGGAATGGGATTTATAACCTGCACATTGCTTTTCGTGTTGTATCCAGCGCTGTTCGTATGCGCGCTGCATTGCTCTTTTGCTTTATGGCCGCGTCTTTTGACTCTGGCCCGAGGGGGTGCTGGCTGTCGGTGATGTGGTAGCGATCGCGGTAGGCGACGATGGTACGTGCAACTTTGAGCCATTTTGTCTGCCGTTTTGTCTCGGTGGGTTTGGGACCGAGTTGGGTAGTCCAAGGCTCACGATTTGCGATGGCCTTGTCAGGAGCGTGGCGGCGCATTGCTCGATGAGGGTTTGCCGTTCGGCGAGCACTTGCGTCGCGACCGCTAAGGGGTCGAGTCTGGCCACTGAACCTCTGCCGTGCTCTGTCTCCTATGCGCGGCGCAGCGCGTTCATGGCCGTGGTCTTCCTTGCATCGGCGGGGCCGACCAACACGTCCATGACTAGACCCGACAATGCGATCGCGGTCAACGCCTTACTATTAGAACAATGACAGCAGATAACAATATGAGCGCAGATGTGAGCCTACCATGTGATTTTCTGAAATGTGGAAGATTTTCATGGATTATTGGCCCCATCACTTATGGTAGTCGACTCACCCCCGAAGAAAGACAGATACTGCGCCTGGATACTTGCTTATTTTCTTCAGGGAAACTGTAAAATTTCTTGAAGAGTGCTCTGATTATTAGCATTATTTTGCCGCTGTATATGTTTTATCTACAATCCCAGCATCTATCAAACATTGTGCTGCTAAAATTCCAGGATTTTTATAACGCTCGGGATTATCTTGTTGGTCACGAAACAAAGCTTCGATTATTTCATGGAGTCTGCCTCCGAGAACAGCTCTGAACCGTGCTTGTGCTGCTAGTTCCTGCCCATCGCTGAGCCGCCAAAAGCAATCCAGCAGAAAAAGTGCCCCCCGTGGGACTCGAACCCACAACCCACGACTTAAAAGGACGCTGCTCTAACCATTGAGCCAGAGGGGCAACATCTCAACACTACATGTTTGGTCTGGATTTTTCCAGTTCACGGCAAGCCGGTTCTCGGGCGAAGCATCACTGAAAACCTGTACAGATAGATGAAGAATCTCAGCATGAAACGTTATCCTTCCGCCCGCTTAGGAAGATTGTTGAGATGTGTGGAGGGCGGGTGGTGGCAGGCGCTGAACTTGTGCGATGGGATCCCTGCCGGGACAATAAACGAACCTGTATGCCAAAGCTTCTGCCAAGGCTGTAGAGAGGCATTCCTTCCCGTTAGGCGTTGGCCGGTCTTTGTTTTGCCATCTGCAGATGGCAAACTGGCGGCCGATGTTGATTCCCCGTACTCGGATTGAAAGAATCATCTCTGCGAGGCGATCTCTTGCCCTCGCAACTGCGCTGAGGGAGGGAGCTCCGATGAAACAACCGGCTCAATACGCATCGCTGCACGTACAGAGCATTACAGGCTCATACTGGCATTCACCCGTTTGCAAGCACTGGATACTGCCATGAAGCATACTGTCGATCCTTCCGGCCAGGGCGAGCCCTTCCCCATCCATGCATCTGGTCTGTGCAAGCAGGTTTCACCCAGGAAAGCGGAGATCATAACTCTCTTAAACAATGTGGAGTTCACTGCTTCCTGGAGAGCCATGACCGGGATTGTAGGGCCATCGGGTAGCGGCAAATCAACCCTGCTCTACTGCCTGGCTGGTCTCGAACCCGTCAGCTCGGGCCAAGTGGGAGTCCTGGGTCAGTGCATCTCTGCCATGGGGCCTGCGGTGTCGGCACGGTTCCGCCGTGCGCACCTGGGTTTCGTTTTCCAGTCCTATAATCTGGTGCCTTCGATGAGCGTGGAGGACAACCTCAAACTGCCCTTCATTCTGCGCAAGACCCGCTGGCCGGAGGATCAGGCGTTCAAGCTGCTGGACAGACTGGGCATCAGGGGGCTACTCAAGACCAATGTGACCCTCCTGTCAGGCGGCGAGCAGCAGCGGGTTGCCCTGGCCCGCGCGCTGATTTCGGAACCCGATATCATCTTCGCCGATGAACCTACTGGCGCCCTTGACCAGGAGACTGGCGATGTGGTCGTCAATGAACTCGCTGCCTTCGCCGATCGACCGGGCCACGCAGTGATTATGGTCACCCACAGTCCGGAAGTCGCCTCCCGCTGCAACACTCTGGTGCATCTGTGCGACGGTCGCATAGCCACAGTCGACAAGGTTCCTGTGCCGAAAGCGAGCATCTGATGCGACTGCTTCTGCGAGATTTCAAGGATGCCCCCTTGGCTTGGTCTGGCGTCGCCCTCGTGCTGATCGCCTCGCAAACCATGGTCGGCCTGCTTGCCATGATGCTCTCTTCAGCCAAGGCCCTGGGCAGTCTCCCCGGTATGGCTGAGCAGGGCCGCACAGCCTACCAAAATTTGATGATCCCCTTCGTGGCTCTTCTCATTGCCGCAGTATTGATCGTTCTGCAGGTCGTTTCGTCGGTGATCAACCAGCGCAGACGCAACCTTGCCCTGTTAGCCTTGCAAGGCGCAACTCCCTGGCAACTGACCTCTCTGACCTGTATGCGCGTATTCATCTTGGCGCTCGCGGCCAGTGTGGTCTCGCTGGCGGCTTCTTTTCTGCTTGCTCGCCCTCTCTATGCCTGGGAGACTTCCCAGTTCCTGATTGGCAGGCAGCCTTTTATCGCCACCCACCAGCTGGCTTCCTGGGCAGTAGGAACCTTGTGCGGAATATTGGTGGCCTTGGTTGGCACGCTGCTGACCATCCGAGCCATCAGCCAGATCAGTCCAGTGGAATCCCTGCGGGCTGCAATCATCCCTCCAAAAGCAGCGGGTTTGGTTCGTCGTATCGCTGCTGCCTTGTGTCTGTTGGCAGCGTTGGCGGTCATGTTGATGCCGATTATGCAGGCTAGGACCATCCCTGATGAGCAACTGGTCCGTTTGAACACCGCTGCGCCCATCCTGCCTATCGCCATGGGAAGCACTTTCGGTTTCATGCTCCTGCTGGCCGCAATCTGCTTGGCAGGTCCCTCCCTGCTGGGCACGGTCACCAGCGGCTGGACCAGGCTCGTCGCTCTTCACAACCCCTCATGGCTGATTGCTTGCCGGCAAGCCAACGTCCGCATGCGCAGTCTCAGTTCCACGGTCATACCGCTGATCGTGGGGGTTTCATTGCTGATGATGACCGATTCCTTTTATCAGACCAGCGCCGAATCAAGTAGCCTGCTGCCTCCCAACCTGGATGTCAGCAACTCAGATTTCTCCATGCTCATTACCCTTCTGGGCCCCGCACTGGTCGTCACGCTGGCTGGAGTATGCGCAGGATACCTGATCTCAGCCCACGGTCGAAGCCTGGATCTGTCCCTCATTTCGATCGCTGGCGCGGACCCGAATCAACTCGAGCTCATGTCCGCTCTCGAAGGGTTCATCATGGCGACTACTGCCGTACTCATATCCTTCACCTCCAGCCTTCTGCCGGTCATGGCTTACGCTGCCGGATTCCGCAAGGTCTTTGGCGCTGCCAGCATTGGCATACCTTGGGCCCACTGGGCGCTGGTCTTCCTGCTTCTGACTTCGGCGGCATCACTGGCTTCGTGGGCCACGGTGCGCAAATCAGCAGGTCGCTCCCCTGCCGGTGTGATAGCACAGTACACTGGCGAATGAACCTGGGCAGCCTCGGCATGCGGCGTAAGGGGGCGCGATGAAGGGCATGACAACCAACCTATTCGAGCTGTTGAGCAATCAACGCTTGACCAGGTTCGTCATGCCTCTGCTGAGCCTGGTTTATACGCTTCTCTATGTCAGCGCCCCCATTTTTCCTCCAGTCTGGGCCGAGAACATTCCTTTGCCTGTTTGGAAGACGGCCATCGGTCTGATTGGTCTTCTGTGTTCCTGCCTGCTGTACTGGAGCAGACAATCTCCCCTGCTCATCACGACCATGGAGACCCTGCTATACCTTGGCCTGTCATTTGCCACCTCGGACGATAGCTTCCTGATACCACTGGTAGGCGCCCTCTATTTCTGCGTCTGTTTATCGCCAGCACCCAGGATTGCGGCAGGCGTGGGTGAGGTAGCCGCGGCCGTCAGTCTGGTCACCGTCAGCATGCATGCCGGGCACATGCTCTTTCTGGAATGGTCGGCCCGGATGGCTGTCATCATGGCTGTCGTAGCCGCTGCCATAGCTGTCAGGTCCTACCGGATTCGACGCAAGACGCAGCAGCGTGAGGAGCAGGAGCGCATCCGCTCTGAGATGCTTGCCAGGCAAAGGGATAAGGCTGTATCACGTGCCCAGGTAGCGGGGGAGTTGCACGACAGCGTGGGCCACGACCTCACCACGATCATTGCCCTGACCCAGGGATTCGCTGACTCAGTTGAAATCAAGGAATTGCAAGAGGTGCTTACGGACATCAATCAGGTGGCCAGGGATGGCTTGGCCGACACCCGGCAAGCCGTCCGTACCCTTGTCCAAGAGCATGACGCAATCCCTCAAGAGCCCGATGATGATGGGCGCAGGTTTGGTTCCAGGCTGCACACGCTCGACGAACTCGACACCGTAATCGCCCATGCCCGCGCGGCTGGTCTGGCTGTCGTGTCTACTAAAACAGGGCATCAGCTGCACGACCCTAGACAGGACAACCTCTGTTTCATCGTCAGCAGGGAGGCAATCACCAACACGCTCCGGCACGCTTCAGACCCGAGCACCATCGTCATCTCCCGCGACTATGGGCAGGACGGCGCCCTCCGAATCAGCATCCACGACGATGGGCATGGGGATGAGCATGGGCGAACCTTGGCCGATCGGAAACCGGCCATTCATGATCATCAAGGAGTTGGCCTCAAGCAGATTGGCGAGCAATGGCGACTGATGGGAGGGAGTCTGAGTTGCGGACCGAGCGAGAACGGGGGATGGACGGTAGAAGCCGTCCTGCCTGGCACCAGCGAGAAAGAGGGCAACGCCCATGATTGACCTGATGCTGGTCGATGACCTTGCGCTCCTCCGCAAGGGGTTGGCACGCATGATCGAGTCCGACCACGATTTACAGGTCGTCAGACAAGCCTCCAACGGTCAGGAGGCAGTGACCATGCTGCGAGAGATGAAAGCAGCCGCCCAGCCGCTGCCTCGGGTGATCCTGATGGACGTTCGCATGCCGGTGATGGACGGCATCAGTGCCACTGCGGTCATTGCCAAGGAGTTCCCCGACATTCGCACGCTGATCCTGACCACCTATGACGAAGACGATTATGCCTTCACCGGTCTCCACGCAGGCGCCTACGGCTTTCTGCTCAAGGATGTGTCTACCAGAGACCTGCACCGAGCCATTCATGCAGTGGCCGATGGAGACGCGGTGCTCACCCCCCGTATCACGGCAGAGCTCATCAACCGCGACAGAGCCTATGCCCGGCATAAGGTCAGTGATTTGCAGGCCAGACAGCAGCTGGACAAACTGACCCCCAGGGAGTACGAGATAGCCGGGCTCATCGCTCAAGGGCTATCCAACCAGGAAATAGCCCAGCGCCTCACTCTCGAAATCACCTCCGTCCGGCGCTACGTAAGTCGCATACTCGACAAGACAGGCCTGCGGGACCGCACACAAATTGTCATCACATGGTTTCAGGCTGGGATGCCTGACTGACGATTCATAACCAGCTATTCCGGGCATTGGGAGGAGAAAAGCAGAAAGAACAATAGACTCCAGTTTCGTGCTTTCGTTGACTGGATGAAGCTGAAGCCAGTGACTAAAGCCCAGGACTTCAATTTGGGAGAATCTTTACTGACCCTTTGTTGAACTTTTAATGAAAAGTGAGGTTCTTGCTGTATTGAGTTCCAACTATTCAGTTATGCGCGTGATGTCCTGGCGGCACTTGTTCGCTTTGAAAATCCCAGTTCCGTTGAATGCTGCTCAGGTAAGCTGAAGCGCAAAGGGGTGGCCAAGCATTCGGTAGAGGAGGTGGACCGTGGGAATCCGTCTGGTGAGGATGGACCAGCCAGGGGCGGTGGATGCCGAAGATGTCTGGGAGTATTTACTGGCCTGTCGTGCTCGGCCTGAGGATGAAGCGGCCGGGCTCGGCCCCCTGGAGGACTGCCGCAGCCTGGATGAGGTTCGTCAGTCAGGCCTGCCGGAGGTGGCTCGTCAGGCGCGCGGCGATGATCTGCCGTCGGGGTTTGTGCCTGCCCTGCAGTTCGCCGCCCTTGTACCCAGTGGCAAACTGGTGGGGATGATCCAGCTGAGGCTGCAGCTTACCGAGGTGCTTCTGCGCACTGGCGGCAACATCGGCTATTCAGTTCGTCCGGATTGTCGTCGTCGGGGTTATGCCGGGCTGATGCTGGATGATTGCCTGCGACGGGCGGCTGCTTTGGGCATGAGCCGGGTCCTGATCACCTGTTCCCCATCGAATCTGGCCAGCCGCCGGACTATCCTCTCGCGTGGCGGGCAACTGGAGAACGTGCTCACCAGTACCTCTGGTCGGCCAGTAGAACGATATTGGATTGATTTGTCTACCGAGTAAAAAGGCCAAAGAACGCGTCAGCATGAACCAGTGTGAAAGAGACCGATAGATTCCTCGTGTCTTAGCGCGTCTGTGGGGTTCTTCTGAGAGAATGGCAGGTATGGTCTGGATGATTGTCCTGGTATGGGTGCTGGTGGTGGTGGCATTCATCGTATTTGTCATGCGCTTGGCGCTTGGCGAGTCCCAGGACCGTGCTTTTTCCCAGTCTCTGAATGAGCGTGTGCGCAAGGCCGCCCGCCGTCAGCAGGAGCGAGAGAATAAGCTGCCGAGGATTGCAGGAGGGCATCTGTCGTTCGCCCCCGGCTCGGGCGAGGATGCGCCAACAGCTGAGGACCTTGCACATCCCTATCCGGTCTATGTCAACTCCTCCTCCGTGGTGGAGGTTCGAGGCATGCTGGCCTCCGACTCCACGGACGAGATAAATCTGCCCAGGCCGCCAAGCGCTGATTCTGCATCGTCGGCTAGCCCGAGGCAACGGAGGAATGCCGTGCCATCGGTTTCTGCGGCCTCTGGGCCTCCAGCCCCCAGGAACGTCACCTTGCGATCATCCAGCCCTGAGCATTCGCATCCGCAGCGGCGGGAGCCTCAACCCATCACCTCCGACGTCATGCCTTCGGTCAAGAGCGGTTCGCAGACGGACAAGGGTCACCCGAGCGGAAAGTGACCGCTCATGATGACCATCCGTGTCCCTTTTCGCCTTTAGGCTGGTATCTATGACAACACAGCAGCTCCTTATTCTTATCGCGGTGTTGATCGTCCTGGTGCTGGCAGTGGCCGGCATTCTGGTGGCGGTCCGTAAGCGCCGGTCCCAGGGGGATTCCACGCGCCCAGGCAGGGTGCAAGAGTCTGATGATGGCCGCTCTTCTCTGTCCCCGGAGTCGGCGACGGCCGCAGCAAAGGGTCGAGCTGAAGGCCAACCTGGTGCCTCCCCAGCAGCTTCATCGGCTGACCAAGGTGTCCAATCTGCCTCTCCTGCATCGGGCGCATCCCCCAATCCGGACGCTTCTACGGGTTCAGCGGGTTCAGCGGGCTCAGTCGATTCAAGGGCGTCCAGTCAGTCGTCTGCGGTCGAGCAAGCGGCATCGTCGGCGCAGGAGGAGCTGGCTCACCCGGAGGCCTCTGCATCGCGTATGACCAGGCTCAAGGCCAGGCTGGCCAAGAGCCCCAACCCCTTCGGCAAGGCCCTCTTTGCCATTCTGACCAAGGATCATCTGAGCGAGTCCGACTGGGAGGATGTGGAAGACACCCTGCTCATGGCGGATGTGGGTGCCGAGGCCAGCGAACAGCTGGTGAAGCAATTGCGTGACGATGCTCGGATCACAGGGCAGAAGGATCCTGCAGCAGTGCGTCGTGGCCTTCATCAGCGCCTGATCGATCTGGTCGACCCTGATATGGATCGGACTCTGGCGGCCGCCCGTCCTCAGGCCAACAGGCCGTCGGTCATCATCATGGTGGGCGTCAACGGCACGGGCAAGACCACCACGGCGGGCAAGCTGGCCAGGCTCTTCGTGGCCGATGGCAAATCGGTGGTCATGGGTGCCGCCGATACCTTCCGTGCCGCCGCCGCTGACCAGCTGGAGACCTGGGGCGGCAAGGTGGGTGTGCCCGTGGTCCGCAGCGACCGTGACGGTGCTGACCCTGCCTCCGTGGCCTTCGAAGCCGCCGGACGAGCCAAAAATGATCAGGCAGATGTTCTCATTGTGGACACAGCCGGACGTCTGCAGAACAAGGCCAACCTGATGGATCAGCTGGGCAAGATCCGGCGGGTGATCGAGAAGAACCTGCCCGTGGATGAGGTTCTGCTGGTTCTGGATGCCACCACCGGGCAGAACGGGATGATCCAGGCCAAGGTCTTCGCCCAGGCCATCGGGGTCACAGGCATTGTCCTGACTAAGCTGGACGGCTCGGCCAAGGGCGGCATTGTCATATCTGTCCAGCGGGAGCTGGGCGTGCCCGTCAAGCTGGTCGGGCTGGGCGAGGGGCCCGACGATCTGGCCGTTTTCGATCCGGAGTCCTTTGTCGACGGCATCCTGGGAGACGAGTAGTCCGGCCGGCCGGTTGGTCATAAGGTGGTCATCCAATAGTCACCCGGAGGTAATGCGGCGGTGACCTGACCGTCATCCTCTTCCTGTTTGATGAATCGGGAAGTGGAAGAGAATCTGACGTAGGCTGTCCGGAGGGAAGTCCTCGTTATCGGGGCTGCCCGCCCGGATGGGGAAAAGAGAGGTGTAGGCATGGATTCTGGAAATGCTGCCTGGATGCTGGTAGCGGCATCCATGGTTTTCCTGATGACTCCAGCGGTGGCTTTCTTCTATGGGGGTATGGTCCGAGCCAAGGCCGTGCTCAACATGATGATGATGTCCACGCTGGCCATCGCCGTGACCGGGATCATTTGGACCCTCTGGGGATGGTCGATTTCCTTTGCAGGCAAGGACATCGGCGGTGTCTTCGGCGACCCGATCACCGGCTTCCTGCTCAAGGACACGGTCACAGCCAAGAATGGGGTCTTCACCTCGCTTGATTCCGCAAACGCTGCCTACCCGCACACGGTGGACATCGCCTTCCAGGCCGCCTTCGCCATGATCTGCGTGGCCCTGATCTCGGGAGCCCTGGCAGAGCGAGTCAGAATCAGCACCTGGATGATCTTCGTGGCCCTCTGGGTCACCTTGGATTATGCACCCATGGCCCACATGGTCTGGAATCACGGACTGCTGGCTGCCGATGGACCCATCTCCAACGCCATCGGGGCCCAGGCGCACGATTTCGCAGGCGGTACGGTCATCCACATCAACGCGGCAGTGGCAGCCTTGGTGATTGTGCTCATCATCGGCAGACGAATCGGCTTCCCCAAGGAGTCCATACGCCCCCACAATGTGCCCATGGTCATGCTGGGCGCCTTCCTGCTCTGGTTCGGCTGGTTCGGTTTCAATGCCGGTTCCGCCTTCGCCGCCAACGGCACGGCTGGATATGCCTGGGTTTCCACGACCATAGCCGCCAGCGGCGCCACCCTGGGCTGGCTCTTTACTGAACGGGTCCGCACCGGGCATTACACCGCCATGGGTGCAGCATCCGGCATGGTCGCCGGCCTGGTGGCCATCACTCCAGCGGCCGACGTGGTTTCCCCGCTCTGGGCCATGGTCATCGGCCTCCTGGCTGGTTTCGTCTGCTGCCTGGCCTGCGGGCTCAAGTTCCGTTTCGCCTACGACGACTCCCTTGATGTGGTGGGCATCCACGGCGTGGGTGGTTTATTGGGCACACTGCTGATAGGCTTCTTCGGTACGGGTACGGGCTTCCTGGCCGGCGGCAATTTCCGGCAGCTGCTGGTTCAGTTCCTGGTGGCGCTGATTGCGATCATCTACGCAGCTGCAGTAACCGGTGTGATCGCCTTTGCGCTGGAGAAGACCATTGGTTGGCGAGTCAGCAAGGATCAGGAGGTCATTGGCGTCGATCAGAGCGATCAGGGTGAGAGCGCCTATGACTTCGGGTCCATTCTGAACTGATCAGAAAGGAAGGCAGCATGAAACTCATTACCGCCATCGTTCAGCCCGGGCGGCTGGATCAGATTAAGCAGGCCCTGACCGAGGTCGGGGTGCACGGCATGACCGTCTCGTCAGCCCAGGGCTATGGTCGGCAGGGCGGCCATAAGGAGGTCTACCGGGGCAGCACTGTCAAGGTGGACCTGGTTCCCAAGGTGCGTCTGGAGGTGCTGACCGAGGATCGCCGGGTTGACGAGCTGGTCGACACCATCGTTCAGGCTGCCGCCACCAACACCGTGGGCGACGGCAAGGTCTGGGTGCAGACCCTGGACTCGGTGGTCAGGGTTCGTACCGGGGAGACCGGCGTAGACGCCATCTGAGGCAGCCGCCTGTTGCTGTCTGTATGGTCGTCTTCCTGCTGACCAGTTTCGCAGGATCCCGCCGCTGTGGCTCATTTCATGGTCGAGCGGTCGGGGTCCTGCTTTTCTATGTCTTTTCAGGCTTCCTTGACCTGGCTTATTGTCCCCATCCAGACATCGGTGCGCGTTCTCAAGCCGTTGCAGATGGCCCTGACGCCGATGAAGAGGACATTGAGGACGGCCCAGAGCATGGCTATCCGCCAGGTGGGTGTCCAGTTCATGGCCAGGGCCGTCATGCCCAGCAGGCCGATCAGGTAGATCACAGCCGTCAGAGAGCAGGTGGCCGCCAGGTAGCGATAGTCCCCGGCCCCGATCAGGATCCCGTCCAGGGCCCACATCCAGCCGGCGACGGGCATGAAGACTCCCTGGACGATCATGCCCATGGTGATCAGCGACCTGATGGCTGGCGTGGGGCTGAACAGTGGGGCGGCGAAGAGGCCCAGGGCGATCATGACCAGTCCGACCAGCACTCCCATGGCCATGCCGGCCTTGGCCGACAGGTCGGTCATGACCCGTGCCCGTGACCGCAGTCCGGCGCCCAGCTCGGTGGCTACCAGTGACTGGCCGGCGATGCCCACGGCATCCAGCATGTTCAGTCCGAAGTTCCAGGCCGAGTTGACTCCTTGGTAGGCCGCAAGCACCTGCTCGCCCAGGTGTGCCGCAGCCACCACGGTCATAAAGAGGCAGGCCCGCAGAGCCAGGGTTCGCAGGAAGAGCGGGAAGCCGTCGCCCATGCTGGCCGCCATACCTGAGAGCCGGGGCCGTAGCTGGGCGCCTTCCCGACGGGCCCAAACCAGGGCGGGAATGGTCAGGAAGAGCCCCATGGCCCACTCGGCGATCAGGGTGGCCACGCCCGAACCCAGAATGTCCATGTGCAGACCGAAGACCAGAAGGACCTCCAGGACGGTGTTGAGGATGGCGCCCGACACGGCGGCTACCAGGGTGATCTTTACCTTTTGCAATCCACGGAAGATGCCGTTGGCCGCGTAGACCAGGAGCATGGCCGGAAGGCCGAAGACCAGGGCATTCAGATAGGTCTGCGCCGCCTGCAGGACCGGTCCGCGGGCTCCCATCAGGCTGCAGATGGGCCGGCTCAAAGCCAGGAGCAGGGCGCAGACGACCAGGCCGATGACGAAGGCCAGCCACATGCCGTCCACACCGGCCTGCATCCCCTCCCTGCGGCGGCCGGCGCCCATGAGCCTGGCCACCTGGGAGGTGGTCCCGTAGGCCAGAAAGATGCACAGGCCCACGGTGGTCAGCACCACAGTGGATCCGATGGAGAGCCCGGCCAGGGCCGAGTCGCTGATGTGGCCCACGATGGCGGTGTCGATCATGACGAAGAGCGGGGATGCGATCAGCTGGCCGAATGTGGGTATGGCCAGTCCAGCAATGGTCCGGTAGGTCGCCCGCCGTTCTTCCGGCGTGATTGATCCGGTCTTGGTTTCGGGGATGTCCCTGTGGCTGCGCATGGACGCCATGCTAATGCTCTGGACTGAAGACACAACCCCTGAAAGCCAGTCCGTGGACGCCCTGCCGGTAGGTGCAGTATCACCAAACAGCCCTGAGCGCAAGCTGGATTGGTGATGCGGAAGACTGTCCCCAAGTTTTGCACAGAGTTGTACCCATGAGGTGGATAAGTTGCACACATGTCCTCTAGGACACGCCTTGAATGTGGATAACTTATTTTTCTGTACACATGCAGGAGCGGCCCCGTGCCCGTCCAGTGCCGTCGGCGCGCCCTGGTGAATGCCTTGGGTGAAATCCTCCTCTTAGGGCTGTCAGGGACGGTCCTCTTCGTAGAATCGTGGCTATGGCTTCCGATGACTACACCGACTACACCCATCCCGAACAGCGTCCCACCGATCGTGCCCAGACCGGCCGTGACATGCTCTTCGACCGGGTGCCCCCGCATGACGACGATGCGGAGATGGCCGTGCTGGGCGGCATGCTCATGAGCAAGGATGCCATCGGCGAAGTCAGCCAGATGATTGAAATATCCGACTTCTACCAGCCCAAGCACCAGACCATCTACGAGGCCATCGTCACCCTCTTCTCGGCCTCCCAGCCGGTGGATGCGGTCCTGGTGGCCAACGAGCTGCTCAAGTCCGGCGACCTGGAGAAGGTGGGGGGCACCGACTATCTGCACTCCCTGGTGGCCTCGGTCCCGACAGCCGCCAACGCCACCTACTATGCGGAAATCGTCCACCAGCGGGCTATCCTGCGCAATGTGATTGCGGCCGGCACCAAGATCGCCCAGCTGGGCTACTCGGCCGAGGGCTCCCAGGCTGAGGACATCGTCAACCTGGCCCAGGCCGAGGTCTACGAGATGAGCGTGGGCAGGGTCCGCCAGGATTACGAGGCCATCGGGCCGGTCGTCCATGACACCCTGGACCAGCTGGACAAGCTGCAGAACGGCGACATGGAGCGGGGCGTGCCCACCGGCTTCAAGAGCATCGACGACGTGACCCAGGGTCTGCAGCCCGGGCAGATGATCGTGGTGGCAGGTCGCCCCGCCATGGGCAAGTCCACCCTGGGCATCGACTTCGCCCGCGCCGCGGCCCTCCACAACAACATGACCACGGTGGTCTTCTCCCTGGAGATGAGCAAGACCGAGCTGGCCCAGCGCATCATCTCGGCCGAGACCGACATCCCCCTGGTGGCCCTGCGCCGGGCAGACGACATCACCCCCGAGCGCTGGAACACCCTGAACACCTTCTGGAGCAGGCTCCAGGATGCCCCGCTCTTCCTGGACGATTCGCCCAACATGAGCCTAATGGAAATCCGGGCCAAGTGCCGTCGGCTCAAGCAGACCAACGACCTGAAACTGGTGGTCATCGACTACCTGCAGCTGATGACCTCGGGCAAGCGGGTCGAATCCCGCCAGCAGGAGGTCTCCGACTTCTCGCGCGCCCTGAAGCTGCTGGCCAAGGAGCTGGAGGTTCCGGTGGTGGCGCTGAGCCAGCTCAACCGCGGTCCCGAGATGCGCAATGACAAAAAGCCCATGCTCTCAGACCTGCGCGAGTCGGGATCCATCGAGCAGGACGCCGACGTGGTCTTCCTGGTCCACCGACCGGACTTCTACGACAAGGAGGACCGCCCGGGCGAGGCCGACATCATTCTGGCCAAGCACCGCAACGGCCCCACCGACACCTTCAAGCTGGCCTTCCTGGGCGAGAAGTCCAAGTTCAAGGACATGCCCCAGGACTACCAGCAGGGAGGGGTCTGATCATGCGGTCCAAGACTTCCAAGGCGCAGCCTGCCGATCGGCCTGGTCGTCCCCGTCGGTCTTGGCGCTCGCTCCTGGCCCTTCTGGTCGGCAAGGCGGTGCGCCTCGTTTCGCGTCTGTCCCATCACGGCGGTTCGGCCCTGCCTGGCAAGGTGGTGGAGCGGATCGACCCGGGCTTCCTGGCCAGGACCCTGTCGGGGCTGCCCCGTGGTGTGGTCCTGGTCTCGGGGACCAACGGCAAGACGACCACCACCCGAATGGTCGCCTCCATGCTGGAATCCCTGGGCCTCAAGGTCTTCACCAATCCGACCGGGTCCAACTTCACCCGTGGCGTGGTCTCGGCCTTGGTTTCCACTCTGGGGCTCTCCGGCCGGCTGCATGCCGATATTGCCGTCCTGGAGTTGGACGAGGCCTATGCGGTCCACTTTGTGCGGCAGGTCAAGCCCCGCTATGCCCTCCTGCTCAATGTCATGCGTGACCAGCTGGACCGGTTTGGGGAAATCGATACTACTGCCCGGCTGCTGGGTCAGGTAGCCCAGGCCACCACGGGCACGGTGGTCCTCAACCGTGAGGATCCGCGCATCGCCAGGTTGGCCGCCCAGACGCCGGCCCAGACCGGCGTGGCCTACTTCGGTCTGTCAGACGATCTGCTGAGCTATTTCCCCACCGATGACGACATGCATGCCTCGGATCAGGATGCTGATGGTGCCGGTACGGCCAGCGCTTCCCGTCCGGTCCGCCCCGGTCACCGGCTGCCAGCCGAGGTTACCCTGGAAAGGGTCATGGACCACAGGGCCGCCTTCCGCCTGGACGGTCGGCTCCTGGAGACCGATCTGCGTCTGGAGGGCGTCTACAACCTCTACAATGCGGCCGCTGCCCTGGCACTGGTCAGGGTTGTTCTGGAGGACAGGGAACCCAAGGATGCAGCGCTCATGGATGCCCTGTCCAAGGTGACTCCCGCCTTCGGCCGCGGGGAGGTCATCACCTACCAGGGCGCGCCGGTTGAGCTGGTCCTGGTCAAGAACCCCATGGGCTTTCGACTGGCCCTGTCCTCCTTCAACCCTGCCGGCCAGGACACCATGATCGCCATCCGCGATGAGTATGCGGACGGGCGTGACATGAGCTGGCTCTGGGATGTGGACTTCACCTCGCTCAGGGATACCGGCGTGGCCATGGTCTCCGGCACCCGGGCCTACGACATGGCCCTGCGCCTGGCCTATGACCAGGTGCCTACGGAGGCGATCGAGACCGACCTGGATCGGGCGCTGACAGCCTTCCTTGAGGTGCACCCAGGCCGACCCAAGCGAATCTACTGCACTTACACCTCAATGCTTCGGCTCCGGTCAGCCCTCGGCAGGATCACGAGCGTGGACGATGCCGGGGTGGGCGCATGAGCGAGCGAACCAAAAGGAGCGCAGGAATGCCGCAGACACGGGATAAGGCCAAGGCCGTGGGAGACCATCCGCCACTGCGGATCATCTCCCTCTATCACCGTGACATGAACATCTACGGGGATTCGGGCAACATACTCAGCGTGACCCGCAGGGCCGAGCTGTACGGGTTCCGTCCCATGGTCCGTTATTACGATCCCGGCGATGCCTGGCCGGAGCGGATCGATATGATTCTGGGCGGCGGCGGCCAGGACCATGGCCAGGAACGGATCATCGATGACCTGCGGGAGCGGGGTGGGCTTCTGCGCGATCTGGCCGACCAGGATGTGCCCATGCTGATGATCTGCGGGCTCTATCAGCTCTTCGGCCATTATTTCGAGACCTCCGACCATGAGCGCCTGGAGGGGGTCGGCATCCTTGACGTGCATACCGTTGCCAAGCCCGAGCGGATGATTGGCAACCTGGTGGAGCAGGCAGAGGACTTCGGCAGGGTGGTCGGCTACGAGAACCATTCGGGCCTGACCTACCTGGGGGAGGGGGCCCGTCCCCTGGGCACGGTGACCGAGGATGGCCGCGGCAACAACGGCAAGGACCACACCGAGGGGGCCCGATGGAAGAAGGTCATCGGCACCTATATGCACGGGTCGCTGCTGCCGAAGAACCCGGCCATCACGGATTTCCTTATCGAGGGTGCAGCCGACAGGCGGTACGGCCAGGGCACCTTCGCCCAGATGAAGACTGCCATGGATCAGAGGAGTCGGAGCGAGCTGGAGCGGCTGGACTCCCTGGCAGATCAGGCCAGCCGTATCGCAGCCTCCAGGCCCAGATGAAGAGGAGCCTGCGGTTCCGTCTGCGGGTCCTGCGCAGATTCTGATCAGCGGTCAGGGGGCAGTGTCAAGGAGACAGGGCGTTGCGGTCCCTCTTGCCATGGTGTCGAATCGGATCGGTCAATGATAACCGGCTAGACTGTAAAGAGAGACGGCCGCTCGTCTCTTGGCGGTCAAAAGAGCCCGGTACTTCAAGGGCGTATGAATGCTGGGAGGCATATCATGTCGGATTTGCATATCGGTGACGGATTGCACAAGGTGCTTCTGGCTGGCATCGGAGCCTTGGCCACAGGCGTGGAGAAGGGCCAGGAGGTCATTGACAACCTGGTCAAGAAGGGCGAACTGACGGTCGAGCAGGGAAAGATTCTCAATACTGAGCTCAAGCGGAACAGGAAGAACCCTCCTGCTCCTGCTGACAGCGCGCCTGCACCAGCTGCTCCGGCCCCGGCTGCTGGCGCGCCCAGGCCTGCGACTCATGTTGCTCCTGATCCCCGCCGTCCAGACCATGAGCCCCTGGCACCAATGCCGAATCGTCGGTCAGGGTCCATTCCCATCACCTCCAATGATCCCATCGCGGGTCAGCAGGGCTGAAGGCGGTCGATTACTGTCAGCGTCGGTCGTCTGCGCCGGAATGCCTGCCGCTGGTCGGCCATGCGGATAAAGGACGCAGGTGAGTGGTGAGTATGGATGCCATGAACGGACATGATGCCCCGGTGCAGACCATCGGCCTCTTCGGGGTCGGCACGGGAGAGCGGCAGGGGGCGGCAGGAAGGATTCGGCACAGGCGTGGCAGGGCCCGTCGACTGGCCGAGATGATCCGCATCGCCAACCGGTTCGACATCATCCACGGTCTGACCCCGGTCACCATGCGTCGATTGTTCGAAGCGCTCGGGCCCACTTTCGTCAAGGTGGGCCAGATTCTTTCCATGCGTTCGGAGATCCTGCCGGAGGCCTTTTGCCGTGAGCTCTCCAAGTTGCGCGCCGACGCGGATCCCATCCCGTATTCCGTGGTGACCAGCACCCTGGCCGCCGAGTACGGCCGTCCGCTCGACCAGATCTTCTCCTCCATAGACCCTGTTCCCCTGGGGTCGGCTTCCCTGGCGCAGGTGCATCGGGCCCGCCTGGTCAGCGGTGAGGACGTGGCTGTCAAGGTCCAACGCCCAGGGATTCAGGAGACCATGGCCCAGGACATCGACATTCTGCGCAGCATGGTCAAGTGGGCCTCCCGGTTCGTCCGCAGCACCCAGGTGATCGACATCCGCGGGGTTGTCGAGGAGCTCTGGGAGACCTTCCAGTCCGAGGTCGACTTCCAGCAGGAGGCCGCCAATCTGGCTGAATTCAAGGATTTCTGCGACTCATACGCTTACATCGACTGCCCGAAGCCCTATCCCGAACTGTGCACCAGGCATGTGGTGGTGATGGAGTACATCGACGGGATATCCCTCTCACGGCCCGCCCAGCTGGTGACCCAGGGCTATGACCTGAAGGAGATCGGCACCAAGCTGGTCGACAACTATGCCACCCAGATCATGGACCGGGGCTTCTTCCACGCCGATCCGCACCCCGGCAACATCATCATCCGCGATGGCTGCATAGTGCTGATAGACCTTGGCATGGTCGGGCGTCTGGATAAGGTGACCAAATCGGCTTTGAAGGACATGATTTTTGCGGTGGGCCGCGAGGATTCACCGGCCCTGGCCCAGGGGCTGCTCCGCTTCGCCGGTACGGGAGAGGCCAGGGCCGAGGACTACCCCTATCTTCTGGCCGATCTGGATGCGGTCGTCCAGCGGTTCGGCAAGCTTGATCTGGCTGATCTGGACATCGCCGAATATGTCAATGCCGTTATGAAGCTGGCCGCCCGGCATGGCATCAAGGTGCCGGGGTCGGTCACCATGGTGGCGCGGTGCCTGGTCACCCTTGAAGGACTCTTGGACGAGTTCCTGCCCGAGGCCAACATCGTGCAGATCATCACCGATCATGTCGCCTATAGCCAGGGCACGGGATCCATCCTCAAGGAGGAGACCCGGAAGCTGGGCATCCAGGGCGACCTGGCCCTGCATGGGCTTTTGGGCGCCCTGGCTGAGTCCCAGACCGCGGCCAAGATGCTTACCCGTGGCCAGCTGCGCGCCAATGTGCAGCTGGTAGGCTCCGAGGAACCCCTGCAGCAGCTGTCCGACATGGTCAACAGGCTGACCATGGCCCTGATCGTCGTCGGCCTCTATGTGGGCTCCTCAATCGTCTACTTCGCCCGCATCAAGCCGGTGGTCTTCGGCATCCCGGTGGTCAGCATGCTGGGATACGTGGTGGCCTTCATTCTTTCGGTCTGGATAGTCCTGGACATCCTGATCAAGCACCGGGCCCTCAAGCGTCGGCGACGCAACGGCGAAGCCTAGGCTGAGAGCCCGTTCATCCCATATGGGTATAGACACTGTCTGATGCTGAATCAGCCGGCGAAGTCCTCCACGGTTTCAGGATCCTCGTGGTTCATGAAGGCGGATTTGCCGGTGTCCATGGCCCGCAGACGGTCCATCTCCTGGTCGCTGAGCCGGAAGTCCCAGATGTCGAGGTTCTCGCGCATGCGCTCGCGGTGAGTGGTCTTGGGGATGACGATGACCCCGTCCTGGACCAGGAAGCGTAGGGCTACCTGGGCTGCGGTCCGGCCGTGCGCCTGCCCGATCTCAGTCAGGGTCGGGTTGGTGAACATACCCTGGCGGCCCTCGGCGAAAGGTCCCCAGGATTCGATTCGGGTGCCGTACTTGTCCATGTAGGTGCGTTCCTGGGGGCGCTGGTGGAAGACGTGGGTCTCCAGCTGGTTGACGGCCGGGACGATTCTGTTGAACTTGACCAGGTCCACATACCGGTCGGCATAGAAGTTCGAGACGCCGATGGCCCGCAGGACACCCTGGTCATAGAGGTCCTCAAGGGCATGCCAGGCTGCGTAGTAGTCGTTGAAGGGCTGGTGGAGGAGGACCAGGTCCAGGTGGTCCGTGCCCAGCTTCTTCATGGACTCCTCGACCGAGGCCTTGGTCTTGTCGTATCCGTAGTTGGTGATCCAGACCTTGGTGGTCAGGAAGACCTGGTCGCGGTCGAGGCCGCTCTGGGCCAGGGCATCTCCGACGGCCTGCTCGTTTCCATAGGCCTGGGCCGTGTCGATGGCCCGGTACCCGGTCTCCAAGGCATCCAGAACCGAGCGGCGGCACTCGTCCAGGTCGGCGATCTGGTAGACGCCGAAGCCTTCCATGGGCATGAGGACGCCGTTGTTGAGCTTGACGGACGGGACGGAGGTGGATGAATCGTTCTGCATGGTATTGTGCTTCTTTCTTGGCAGATTGCTCGACGGAGTTGGTTAAAGGCGGGGCATGCCTCTCAAATCTGCTTGTTCAAGGATAAGGCCTTGAAGCAGCTTGAAGTCAAGCCGGCAAAGCGCGTCCGGGCCCCTGCGATGCTAGCGTGGGTAGTGGAGTAGCTGATGGCTGGAGGCGATGATGGGGTCCAAAGCACGATTGGCCGGCAAGGTCGCACTGGGTCTGGGATTGGGGGTTTTGGGGGCCTGGTGTTGGGCTCTGGCCCCCGGCCTTTCAGTGGTTGCTGGTCGGAGAAAGCCTGTGGGCCTGTCCTTGCACCCCTATGCGCACAGGGGTCTGCATGATGCTGGCTCGGGGATGGAAACGACCAATCCCAATCCTGGACAGTCCGCCTACCTGCACCGTATCCATGACTGTCTGAAGATTACGTCCGGCAGGCCCTTGGGTAGGCACGCCTCGGCTCCGACCAACCCCCGTCGGGTGGTGGCGCCCGAAAATTCGCTGGCTGCCTTCGAGGCGGCCTGCAGGGCCGGCTACGGGATTGAGTTGGATGTCCATCTCAGCCGGGACGGACAGGTGGTGGTCATCCACGATGGAGACCTGCAGCGGGTAGCTGGCGTCAATCGAGCAGTGGCGGACCTGACCTACGATCAGTTGCGGAGGATTCCCCTGTGCCCAAGCCCAGCCCAGGATCTTGAGTCCGGGAAAGGGTTTTCGGGCTCTGCTGACCACGATGGCGGTCCCAAAACAGAGGGTGAGGACAGGAGCATCAATAATCCAGAGGTGCAGCATGTGCCTCTTCTGTCCGAGGTGCTCGCTCTGGTGGATGGCCGGGTGCCCCTGGTTGTCGAGATCAAGATGGACAAGGGCTTGAATAGAGAGCTTATGCGTCGGACCGATGCCCTCCTGTCCAGGTACCAGGGCCCCTATGTAATTGAATCCTTCAACGTCCTGGCCCTTGCCTGGTATCGGGTTCACCACCCAGGCGTCACCAGGGGGCAACTGGTCGCCCCCTACCATGGCCGGGTGGATTCGCGCTCCTCGGCCCTGCGCTGGATGGCCGGGTCCCTCCTCTTCAACTGGCTGGGGCGGCCGGACTTCGTGGCCTGCGAGTGGCACAGCGGGCACTCACTGCCCATGCGTCTCTATCGGTTCCTAGGTGGAACGCCCATTGCCTGGACCGTCCGCTCCGAGCATGCGCAGGAGGAGGCCAGTCCGGACTTTGATGGGATTATCTTCGAGTCGTATCTGCCCGAGAGCTGAACCAGCTATACAGGCCTGAGGCCGCAGCGGCCAGGCCTATGGCCCAGAGGGCCATGATCAGGAAGTAGCCGTAGGGGAGAGGAACGACGCTCATGTCCACCTGGCCGGACAACTGATGGAAGATGACGGCCAGCACCCCCGCCATGGCCAGGGCTGAAAGCAGGATGGCCGAAAGAGAATCGATTACTGACTCACAAATCGAGGAGCAGACCAATGTTCCACGTGAAACACCGGCAGCCTGCATTCTTCGGTTCTCCTGGCGACGCTCATTGACTGCGATGGCGCATGCCTGGATCAGGAATATGGCCGTCAGGACGATGGCCCCGTTCGCTATCTGGGGCATGGCCCGCTGCACCTTCTGTGACCTTTGGATGTCGGAACGAATGTACTCCTTCTTGGTGCAGGCCTTGATGCCCTTGCTGTCCCATGAAGCATTGAGCTGACTGATCAGATCGTCTGTGCGAACTCCGGGTGCGGTCCTGGCCAGGGTGGTCGATCCACTGTTGTCGGGCGCCAGTTGCGACAGGTCCGCATCCGTCATCAGGTATTGGCCCATCTGCCCCGTCGGGGTCACATCGACTACGGCAGTGATGGTCAGCGTATGGCCTTTGTCGTACCTGTCGATCAGGGTCAGCTTGCGGCCAATGGGATTTTTCTCCTGAGTGCGGCCATTTGCTATGACGGCGATCTTGCCCGGCCCCAGGTCCGCAGCGGAGCCCTTGATGAAGATCGGACTAATGGTATTGACGTCCTTGCCTGCCTTGTTGACGTGCATAGCCATGACGGAAGGTTCGTCATTGCCACCAATATCTTCCTTGTCTGCAGTCTTCCAGGATCCTTCGCTATAGGTGATAGCGGATTCGACGCCTGCAGTGGACTGAAGCTGGCGATCAAGGTCTCTTGGATCATTGGTCTGCGCATTGACCATGGTTTCGGCAGCGACCGGCTTATACCGGCTTATGGCTTCTTGCGCCCAGCTGGACCGTCCCAGGGCTATCACTCCGGTCACGATGACCAGCATCAGGATGATCGGCACCGCGACGGCGGTGGAGCTCCGGTTTTCCTTCCGCGCCCTTTGCCGCGCCAGGAGACCTGCACCTCGGAAGGCCAGTTGGAAGGGGATGCCGATCAGGTTGGCGCACGCAGGAACCAGGACAGGGGCCAGGGCGCCGATGATGACGAGCAGACAGCCGGTCGTGGCCAGGATCTGGATTTCAATGTCCATGCCATTGAAGCGGTGATAGACCATGGCCAGTCCTCCAGCTAGGCCAGCCAGGGCGATTATCAGGCGAAGAGGGCCAATTGATTTGGTTCCCGACCGATTTTCTGAGTCCTGCAAAGCCTCGATGGGAGAGATGGCAGTAATCCTTCTGGCGGCGAACCAGGTTCCTAAGAGGCCTGCCAGGAGTATCCCAGCGAAGGCGAAGATGATTCCCATAGGGTGGGGATGTGCGGTCATTTCCAAGGCTTCAAGACCTGAGTTGATCAGAGACTTGGCGAATGCGGGCACCAGCAGGCATCCCGCCGAACTGCCTATGAGGGCGGCCAAACCTACCGGAATCATGAATTCCAACAGGGAGATGAGTCTCACCGTGCGGGGAGAGGCGCCCGAAAGCCGCATCATGGCATATTCGCGACGACGGCGCTCGATCAGGAACCCCACAGAAGTAATGACGAGGAAGATGGAGACGAACCCGCATATGCAGGCGTACATTATGGATATTAGTGTAGCGCTGTCTCGTAAAGACAGGGTCATAGCGCGGTCGTAGGAATTCATTGCGCGTGTATCTGGCATCCCGTCACCCTTCCGAGCGGCAATGGCTACCTGGGCCCAGGCGCTGGTAAGGACTGAAGCGGCCATGACTGCCAGAACCATGACCGTGTAGGAGGACCGATGCTCATGCAGAAAGGATCGCACTAGGGAGGCCAGGCCGGGAGTTTGTGCCTTGGGTCGAGCTGCGGTTTGCGAGCCGCCCCCGCCCATCGGTCCTGAGGCCCCGGTTCCTGTGATTGATCCACCCAGGGAAAGGGAATTGCCCTCCATGGTGTGCTCCTTTCTCGCCCTTGAATGCTGCTGTTCTTATTGCAACACCGGGAGATAGCCCACTCAGGGTGTTTTCAGGGTCAGACCAGGGGGAGAACCAGGGTGGCGATCAGCGATTAGGCACTCTCGTGCGAGAGGTGGGGCAAGAGGACAGAGGTCGGGGGGATAGAGGTCGTGAGGATAGATAGAGTTCGAGGAACAGACGGTTGGAAGAATAGAGGTCGGGAGGATTACAGACCATGGGGATCGGTCCGCCAAGCTCTATGGCATCGCAGAGTCGGCAGTTTCTATAGCGACGATTTCATAGCCAGCCTATCCTCGCTGACGGGGTAGGGGAGGAAAGCCTGTCCATCTTGCGCAGCGTCCGCCGGGAGGGCCATCGGATACCGCTGAAAAAAGGACCCGAATCGCGCAAGATTCAGGTCCTTGTCAGGGATGGGATTCGTGCCCCATCAATTCGTTGGTTCAGTCGATGACGCCATAGAGGCGGTCGCCGGCATCGCCCAGGCCGGGCACGATGTAGGCGTGCTCGTTCAGTTTCTGATCGACTGCGCAGACCACCACCTTGAGGTTGATGGAGGGGTCCATCTCCTCCTTGAGGCGGTTCAGGCCCTCGGGAGCGGCCAGAATGTTGATGGAGGTCACGTCCTTGGCGCCACGCTCGGCAAGGTATTTGGTGGCGGCGATCAGGGTGCCGCCGGTGGCCAGCATGGGATCCAGCAGGAAGCACTGACGGCCGGAGAGGTCCTCAGGCAGGCGGTTGGCGTAGGTGATGATGTCCAGGGTGTTCTCGTCGCGCTTGAGACCGAGGAATCCGACCTCAGCGGTAGGCAGCAGACGGGTCATGCCGTCAAGCATGCCCAGTCCGGCGCGCAGGATGGGAACCACCATAGGGCGGGGGGAGCAGAGCTTCTTGCCCACCATGGGAGCGACCGGGGTCTCGATGGGGTGGTCCTCGATGTCCAGATTGCGGGTGGCCTCGTAGGCCTCAAGCATGACCAATTCGCTGATCAGCTCGCGGAAGGTGTTGGAAGGGGTGTTTTTGTCCCGCAGTACGGTCAACTTGTGTTCGATCAGCGGGTGTTCCAGTACGTGAAGTTCCATACCTCTCAGCGTAGCTCAGCGGGTCGGCTTCTGGTAGCGACCGGCAAGCCATGCGGCCTTCGAGTGGGGAATGGAAATGAAAACGCCGAACCATGCAAGCGCCTGTCGGCGCAAACGCCGCTCGCAGCGGCAACAAACGGAGCCCGGGGCTTAGCCATGGTCCGGCGCAGTCCCCATTGTAGGGCATGCCGGGCCTGATCTGCGCTCACGGCGCGCTTACGCTTCCGGCATGAAAGGGTGGCGGGTTCTACTCCAGCCGTCCCCGCCGCCAGAGTGATGCGCCCCGCATGAAGTCACGGGCCGTCTGATTGAGGGAGTTGACGGTGCGCTGGGCCGCGTCGACCTCCTTAGCTTCCTGACCGTCCAGCTGTCGGCTTTGGGCGTCCCGGATGGTGGTCTTGATGCCACGGGCGATCACATCGCAGAAGGCTCCGGCCCGTTCCAGGGCTATGGCGAAGTCGCCGGTGAAGGCTCCGGAAAGGATGGAGTCGGCGGTTCGGATGATGTCGTCGGCCTCCGGGGCCTGATCCACCCCGGCTATAGCCGATGCGGCAGTGTCGGTGGGCTCGCCCAGCCGCCACAGACGACTGATTCCATCAGCGTCCTTACGCATCCAGCTGCGAAGCATGTAGAGCCGCCAAAGAATGCCCGGCAGAGAGTCGGGGTCGCTGTCACTCCAGAGCTCGGCCACGACATCCACGCCCTCACGGTCCACCAGGGTCAGAACCCGTTTGACGATGGCTGGATCGGTGCTGTGGTGGACCCGGTCCAGCAGGGAGGCTGCCGAAACATGGCTCATTTCGCTGATCTGCTGGGGGTCCATGCCTCCGGAGAGCTGATCGGCGATGGCCGGGTCCAGCTGGCCTGGGCGTGAGGGCCGGGATGCTCCGGTGCCGGATGCCACGAATCCCGTGCGGGAGGAGCGGATTGAGGATGAGCCGATTCTGGAGTTGCTGTCAGTAGACAATGGGAGTCACCTTCTGTATGTCGATGATGGTCGGATGATTGGGGTCGCCGGTCAGACTGAGGACGACGGCGTTGCCGGTGGGCATGAAGGGGGAGTCATCGGGCAGCCGTTTGGACAGCGATCCGCTGGAGCACAGCCCGCGCAGCTTTTCAAAGATACCTCCCAGGACCGGGCGATGCATGCAGATCATGGTCGTTCTGTTGCCTGTCAGCAGGTCGGCCATCTGCCTGTCCAGCCAGCTGTGGGCCTGTTCGGGGCGGCGGTGGTAGGAGGACTCCGTCAGGCAGGCCACCATCTCCAAGGGCAGATCTACCTCATCGGCGTAGGGTCGCAATGTCTGCACACAGCGGATCCAGGGGGAGGACAGGAGGCGGTCGGGCGCAAAGCAGGCCAGCTCCCGAGCCAGGGCGTAGGAGGTGCCGGCGCCCCTGGGGGTCAGAGGACGATTCGCGTCCTTGCCTGTCCACTCCTTCCGGGCAATTGCCTTGCCGTGACGCACGATGATCAGCTGACGAGCCCGGATGCCGCCCTGCTCCACCCGGTCCACGAAGGCATCCAGTATGGTTCTGTCACTGGGGTGGGTCAATAGTTTGCGCGCTTCAGAGGCTCCGACCCATCGGATCTGGTCGACTTCCCTGGAATCAGGCCGGTGGATGGGTCCCAACAGTGCGCTCTGACCGGCGGCGTGTTCCGAGTCGGTCGGTGTAGCCATCCAGTAGCAGATATGTTTGAGTCTGCCGCCCTTACCGCCCCGGTGCCGGCCCTCGTTGTTCAGCGGATATTCGGCATCCCCCAGATATGGCCCCAGGCGGACAAGACAGCCTGTCTCCTCACCGACCTCGCGCACGGCCGCCCGCATGTGGGTCTCACGGTTCTCCAGCTTTCCCTTTGGCCAGCTCCAGTCGTCGTACTTGGGACGATGGACCAGGCAGAGCTCCAGCTCATCGAGGTCGGAGCGTGGGTCGGCTCCTGGGGCTGCCCGGCCGTCGTCGCTGAATTTCATCCATCCCTGGAAGCTAGTGCGCCACCGGTAGAGGATAGCTCCGGCTGCCTCGACCGTCCTGCTCATGGTCGGATACCATTCCGATCGTCCGTCTCGGCAGCAGACTCGCCGGCCTGGAGGCGCATCATCATCGCCTGGCCCTGGGGGTTCGGGCGTGACGGTCGATCAGGTACTCCTGCGAGTCGACCAAAGGTCGGCCCTGATCATCGCGACTGTGGCGCACATAGGTGCCGTCGGGCTGCATGTGCCAGGAGCTGGTGGTGTCGGCCATCTGCAGATCCACGTAGTCGATCAGTCCCTGCACCTGCTCGGGCGCGGTGATGCGGACCAGTGCTTCCACACGGCGATCCAGGTTGCGGTGCATCAGGTCGGCAGAACCTATCCAGACCTCCGGTCCGGCCAGGGGGCCCTCACCGATCTGGGGGCCCTGGGAGTTGGCAAAGGCGAAGATGCGGCTGTGCTCCAGGAACCGTCCCAGGATGGAGTGGACTCGAATATTCTCGCTCAGCCCGGGCACACCTGGCTTCAGGGCGCAGATGCCACGCTCCACGATGTCGATGCGGACCCCGGCCTGGCTGGCGCGATAGAGGGCGTCGATGATCTTTTCGTCCACCAGGGAGTTGACCTTGATCCGTATCCAGGCAGGCTTGCCGTTCAGAGCGGTCTCTTCCTCGCGGGCGATCCGCTGCAGAAGCCCGGAGCGAACCGTGCGTGGGGCTACCAGCAGGCGGTGGAAGGAGGACTTGGGCGCATAACCTGACAGCTGGTTGAAGAGCCGTGTCAGGTCCTGTCCCACCACGGGGTCACAGGTGAGCAGGCCCAGGTCGGTATACTGGCGGGCGGTCTTGGGGTTGTAGTTGCCGGTGCCCACGTGGCAGTAACGACGCAGGCCGTCCTGCTCCTGACGAACCACCAGGGAGAGTTTGCAGTGGGTTTTCAGGCCCACGATTCCGTAGACCACATGGACGCCGGCCCGTTCCAGCTGGCGAGCCCAGGCGATGTTGGCCTCCTCATCGAACCGGGCCTTGATCTCGACCAGGGCCAGGACCTGCTTGCCGGCGTGTGCGGCATCCACCAGGGCATTGATGATGGGCGAGTTGCCTGAGGTTCGGTAGAGGGTCTGTTTGATGGCCAGCACTCGCGGATCGGCCGCCGCCTGCTCCAGGAAGGCCTGGACCGAGGTGGAGAAGGAGTCATAGGGGTGGTGAAGGAGGATGTCATGCTCACGGATGGCCGCGAAGATGTCCTGGGCCTGGCTGGATTCCACCTCGGCTATCTGTCGGTTGGTGGTGGGAATGAAGGGGCGGAACTTGAGGTCGGCCCGGTCGATGGACTGCAGCTCGAACAGGACCGTGCAGTCCAAGGGGGCTGGAAGCCGATAGACCTCTTCCTGGTTGACCCGGAGCTTGCTGGCCAGCAGCTGGGAGAGGAAGGGAGAAGCGGAGTCGGAAATCTCCAGGCGGATGGGCGGTCCGAACCGCCGCTGCAGCAGTTCCTTCTCCATGGCGTTGAGCAGGTTTTCGGCGTCGTCCTCCTCCACATCAATGTCTTCGTTGCGGGTGACGCGGAAGGAGCGGGCCTCCTTGATGATCATGCCTGGGAAGAGGTATTCCAAGTGGGCGATAATCAGGTTCTCCATGGTGATGAACCCGTAGCGCTCCTCCCGACCCTCCTCATCGGTCAGATCGTCCACAGGAACCAGACGGGAGAGGTTGTCGGGAATCTTGACGCGGGCGAAGTGGGTCTTGCCCGAGGTCGGGTTCTCCACTAGGACCGCCAGATTCAGGGAGTTGCCTGAGATATAGGGGAAGGGATGGGCCGGGTCGACAGCCAGCGGGGTCAGCACCGGAAAGACCTGGTTGCGGAAGAAGTTGGTGAGCCGTTCCTGCTCCTGGCTGCTCAGTTGTGTCCAGCTCAGCAGGATGATGCTTTCGGTGGCCAGATCCGGCAGGATGTGGTCGATGACATAGTGGGCATGCTCGTCCTGAAGCTTGTGCGCCTGCTCGGAGATGGCCCTCAGTTGCTGGCGAGGGCTCATTCCGCTGGCTGCCGTCACAGCGATGCCTGTGTCTACGCGACGCTTCAGACCCGCCACGCGGACCATGAAGAACTCATCGAGATTGCTGGCGAAGATGGCGGCGAAGTTGGCACGCTCCAACAGTGGCACGCTCTCGTCTTCGGCCAGTTCAAGCACGCGTTTGTTGAACTTGAGCCAGCTCAGCTCCCGGTCGAAATAGCGGTCCTCAGGCAAGGGCGAGACCGGGTGATCCGAGTGCCTGGATACATGTCGTGCCTGGCCGTCGGTCTCGGCAATATGCTCCGCGATCTGGCTGCGTAGCAAGGCCTTGGAGGGTGCGTCAAATTTCTGAACCATACCATAGCACTCTATTCGCAGGTGCCGTCCTCTGCAATCGCTGATAAAGCTTGTGGATAAATAGGAACGGCCCCCCGCAGGAGGCCGTTCCCACAAGGTCGGTCCAGATGGAATCTCTGCACAACATCATCGTTGCAACGGTCAAGTCTTATACACCCGTCCAACGTATCGGTCCTAGTGGCCATACACTTTGTGGGCTTCCGTGCTCTCGAACCGTCCTTGTATAAGCTATTATGCCAGGTTCGAGGCCGATGACAAGCATGTTCATCCCGTTGGAGCGCAGAAGGCTACCGGCTTGGTCTTTTGTGCGATTGCGTGCATTCAGGCAGGTCGAATACGCTGGTTTTGGAGGAATCTGTCGCTTCCATGTGAGCATCTGTGGCCTTTCATGGGTATGGTCTCAAAAATGCTGCAATTCGAGGCGTGTCGCGGTGTTGATGGATTTGTGCACAGAGAGGGCGCAACAATGTGGAAGCATAGGGTCGTTCGACCACATCGGCTCCGTGGACTGGTGCTGATGCCAGGAGGCGGATGTACTGGTAGCCATGACTGGAATGAGCATAGACAGACCGCCGACGATGATAAAAGGCCGCATGAAAGGGCGGGGGCCTGAATGGACTCCTCGCTCTTTTAATGCAGTCGGGTCGCCTTTGGAACACCGGCCAGAGAGGGCGGCGGGCGGATATGCCCGCATCGGACGGAGTGACTCAGAAGCAGAATATGGGTCCGCTGTGACGGGGCTGGTCTTTCTCTCAGCCTCGGGGGGTATTGGGCTGACGACCATGACGGCCCTGATGGCCAAACAGCTTCGGGACATGGCCCTGTCATGCGCTCTGGTGGATCTGGACCTGGATGGCGGAGGGATGGATGTCCTGGTCGGCATCGAGGGGGCGCCTGGAATGCGGCTGGGACGGATCCGCGCTCCCCTGGGCCGGGTGAATCCTCAGGCCCTCCGTGAAGAGCTGCCAGTCTGGGATGGCATCCCGCTGCTCAGCAACGATCCCTGGAGTGCTCCGCCACAGGGCTGGTGGGACGTGGACGCAGCCGTGAGCGCTGTGGCTGGATTTGCTGATCTCCTGCTGATCGATGCCGGTCGGGGCCAGGGCCTGGGTAATCTACGCTCGCTGAAGGGACTTCCTTCGTTGTTGATGGTGGACATGACCGTGCTGGGCCTTGCGCGGGCGAAGGCGCTTCTCCATGCTCTGAACGGCCGCAGAGGTGCTGGTGATCGAGACCAAGACAGTCCATTGGTCTCCTGTAGACCTCCCATGGCTCTGATTGGGATGATGCCCACCCAGCATCGGGTCAGCCATGGCGTCGACCCGGAGCAGGCGGAGGAGTTTCTGGGCCGATCGGTGGACGTGGTCCTCAAGCCACAGCCGAAGCTGTCGGCATCCGTTCTGGATGGTCGTGGCATGGAACGGGTCCCTCGTGCTTACGCCCGGGCCCTTCAACCCCTGGCGGAGCGAATCGCAGGGATGGTCGTCGTCGGCGAAAGAAAGGAAGAGCGGGTCTCTTCTGGCGGATTGACCCGGTCTGAGGCTGTCAAATGAGCAGGGGAGGTGGGGAAAGCCTTGAAGGTTCATTTCCCGATGACGAATCGGCTCAGCCGCCCACTTTCGGCTATTTGGATGGGCTGGTGAGCGATCCTGCGGTGACTGACATCGCGGTGACGGGTCGGGGTGATGTCTGGATTGACCGGGGCTCGGGTATGGAGGAGGTTCTGCTTCGGCCTGGGTTCACAGGCCCTCGGGCAGTGAGGGACTTTGCTGTCCAGTTATGCGCTCAGCTAGGGCGTCGCCTCGACGATGCTCGTCCCATGGCCGACGCTTCCAGCAGAGAGGGGATCAGAGTCCACGCTGTACTGGCTCCGCTCGTTCCCGAGGGCGCCGCCATTTCCATCAGGCTGCCCAACAGACACCCGCCCAGTCTGGAGGAGCTGGCTGCTGCCGGGCTGTGTCCCGCCAGCTGGCTCTTCATTCTTCGGGCGCTGGTGGTCAATCGGGCCAGCATTCTGGTTACCGGTGGCACGGGTGCCGGCAAGACCACACTCTTGCGGGCTCTGCTGGGCATGTGCCCGCAGGAGCAACGGCTGGTCGTCGTGGAGGAAGTCCGTGAGCTTGGTCGTATTGCCGGACATAGAAATATGGTTTCCCTGGCTGTCAGAGAGTCCAACGTTGAAGGAGCGGGGGGCGTGGGGCTTGTCGATCTGGTCAAGGCCACACTGCGCATGCGGCCCGATCGAATCATCCTGGGCGAGTGCCGGGGCGAGGAGATAGCTGATCTGCTGCGGGCTTTCAATTCTGGTCATCGGGGTGGCATGGCGACTCTGCATGCCGACAACGTGGAACGCGTTCCCGCGAGACTGGCAACCCTGGGGTTGCTCGCGGGGCTGCAGCCGAAGGCGCTGGCGGCTCTGGCCCAAGGGGCGTTTGACGTTGTCATCCATCTGGAACGTTCCGGCGGCCATAGACATATCGCTCAGATTGGCCGACTGACAACTGCCGCCGACGGTCGGCTTATCGGGGAGGCCGTCTGTACCTGGACGGGCCGAGGGACCGCTACTTACGGAACGGCCTGGTCGAAGTTTGCAAGGCGGTGGGGCATTGTGACCAGCGACTCGACGAGCACTCCGTAGCCGAGGTGGATCATGAATGACGAGACTGCAGCCTGGTTGGCTGCGATGATGACGACTTTTGCCTGTCTGGCTCTGCTTCCGCATAGAGGCTGCGCAGCCGCAAGACTGAAGGCCATGTCAATCAGGCCCCCCACACAGTCAGATCGGCCCGGTCTCGCGGTGCTGATCACTTCCCTGCTCGCCTATGTCGACAACGGGGCCGGTCTGGTAGAGGCTTTCGAGGAGGCATCCGGGCGGCGGTTCGCCACCCGGGAGGTCACGCCGGAACGTGTCATGGCCATGTTGGAGAACCGATGCCTGCCCCAGGAACGGGGGCCGACTCTGACGATTATGGCCCAGGCTCTGATGGCCTGCTATGGGCTCAGCGCCATCCTGGGTTGCCGGGCTTCGGATGGGCTGCGGACCGTGGCAGCCATGCAGAGGCGGCGGACGGCACTGGATGAGGCCCGGGAGAAAGCCTTTGCTGTGCCCAAGGCCACGATTCGTCTCCTGTCGACCCTGCCAGCGTTGACAATCATCATGGGAGAGTTTATGGGTGCGCGACCACTGGCCTTCCTATGTCGCCCAGGCCCGGGAACCATCTGCCTGATCCTTGGTGCGGCCTTCTATGTTCTTGGTCTGGTTTGGATGCATCTGCTGATGAATGATCTGGACAGGGGGGATCTATGGATCTGAAACCGCTGATTGCCGCTCTGTCGAGCATGCTGGCCCTCCTGCTCATAGAGTCCGACGGTTCGGGTGACCGATTAGCCCATGAGCAGGTCTCCCCGCCGCCCTTGAGCCTGGTGCTGGCCTTGCTGGGAGTCGCTGTTCGTCAAGGGGCCTCCCTGCCCAGGGCCCAGGGTGTGGTTGGCAGTCTGCTGCCAGGACCTTATGGGTTTCGAATGGTTCGCGTGGCTCACCTGCTCGCAGATGGCAACGGGTGGGATCTGTCCTGGTCAGGAGCGATTGGCGATCCTGATTACGGGCGGTCCATGCAGGTCCTGGCTGACTGTCTGGAGCCCTCCTGGCGTTTGGGATCATCGCCTCTAACACGTATCGAGACGACCATGCGCCAGCTGGATCACCGTGCCCGCAGCGTGCTGGCCCGGGCCACGGCGACGATCACCGTCAGGCTTCTGGTGCCGACAGGGCTGTGCATTCTGCCGGCCTTCGTGCTGATCGGAGTCATTCCCTGTATTGCGGCTTTTGCGGGTGGGATGTCCTGAGGGTATGGAGCTCTTGCGGGCACAGTTGTCCACAGGCTGGCGGTCAAAGCTCCGCTCGTCCACATGTATCTGACAAGTCGACCGAAGCGGACAGGAACGGGCACAGTGAAAGGTACCGGATGCCGATTCCCTGAGGAACGGCCATTCGCCGGGGCGGGGAAGACAAGGAAAGGCAAAGGTGAGAACGATGACATATTCACAGGAGGTTGCGACGGTCTTCCATCTGCAGAACAGGCAGGCAGGAGGTCAGTTGGTGCCGGCTGCGACATGGCCTGCTGCAGGTGCCGGATCAAGGTGGCTGCAAAGAATAAGGCAGCGTTCCGACCGGTACATGACGGCTTTGTACGTTCGCATCAGCCAGTCTATGGATTCTGGAGTGCGCGCCCTGTATGCGCGGCTGAGCGTGGTGCTGGCCAGGCCTGAATCGGGGGCTATCACTGCTGAATATGCCGTGATCATGGTGGTGGCCGCCACGCTGGCCGGTGTACTGCTGGCCATCGTCAAATCCTCTTCCACACGCACTTTGCTGATGGGACTGGTGAAGAAGGCACTCAGTGCCGTCGGCTGAAAGACGGTCCGAGCGGAGACGACGGTGGCGATCCGATAACGGTACGGTGACAGCCGAGTTCGCCATCGTTCTTCCCGCTGTCATGGTTCTGGCTCTCATACTGCTGACGCTGACCCAGACAATCAGGGTCGGCATGGTCTGTCAGGATGCGGCCAACGCGGCTGCCAGAGACCTGATCGTCACTCAGGGCAAGGGCGATTCCCAGGAGCTGGTGAACAGGATGGCCGGGCCACATGCCCAGGTGAGGTTGAGTCCATCAGCCGGACAGACGGCAGTCAGGGTGTCATGCCCAGTGGTTTCCGGCCCCATGGGCGTGCTGCCTGCACAGGTCCATGGCGACGCCGTAGCCATATTGGAGGAATGAGTCATGCCCGAACATGCCAGAAAGACGCGCGTCGAGCGTGCTGGTTCATGGATTAGGGGTTCGGATCCGGGCTCCGGCACGGTTCTGGGCATCATGCTGATGGCTCTGGTTGGCCTGGGTCTGGTTCTGGCGGCGCTGCTGGGCAATCTCATGATCTGTCGGACGCGTGCACGCACCGGCGCCGATGTTTCGGCTCTGGCTGCAGCTTCTGCCCTGGATGAAGGACAGACGAAGCCCTGTACTCTGGCTTCCCGGGTCGCCCATCTCAACCGTGGGGTCATGACGGACTGTCAGGTGGATGGCGGCGATGTGAGGGTCTCGGTGAGCGTAGACACCGGAGTCCCGATGATACCCCGTCTGATCCAGTCTGCCCGGGCAGGCCCAGAGCCCTGCGGATGAGAGGAGGAAGCGGGGCGAAAGCCCTAGGAAGGAAAGTGAACGTGTCTAAAGAAATGGATAGCCTTGAACCATGGCACTAGCACTCTATCGGCGGTATCGGCCTGACACTTTTGACGGAATCATCGGTCAGAAGCAGGTCACGGTGCCCCTTACCCGAGCTCTGGATGAGAACCGGCTGACCCATGCCTACCTCTTCTCCGGTCCCAGGGGATGTGGCAAGACCAGCAGTGCCAGGATTTTTGCCCGCTGCGTCAACTGCGCCAAGGGGCCGACCAGCCATCCCTGCGGCGAATGCGACAGCTGCAGGGATCTGGCCACAGGAGGCCCTGGTTCCATCGATGTGGTGGAGATTGACGCCGCCAGCCACAATGGCGTTGACGATGCAAGGGAACTCAGGGAGCGAGCAGGCTTCGCCCCTGTGCGTGACCGCTACAAGATCTTCATTCTGGACGAGGCTCATATGGTCACCCAGCAAGGTTTCAATGCCCTGCTGAAGATCGTGGAGGAGCCGCCGGAACACGTCATGTTCATCTTCGCCACCACAGAGCCGGAGAAGGTGATCGGCACCATCCGCTCCCGTACCCACCATTACCCCTTCCGTCTGGTGCCTCAGGAAGTCATGGGGCCTTACTTGGAGGGCATTTGCGATAAGGAGGGCATTAAGGCCGAGCCCGGTGTACTCAAGCTGGCCATGCGGGCCGGAGGCGGATCGGTGCGAGACACCCTTTCCGTGCTGGATCAGCTCATGGTAGGCGCTGACGAGCACACCATCACCTATGATGCTGCGGTTGCTTTGCTGGGGTTCACTCCTGCCGCACTCATCGGCGAAGCTGTGGATGCACTGATCGCCCACGATGGAGCTGGCCTCTACGGGGTCATTCAAAAGGTGGTCGTCGGCGGGTTCGAACCCCAGCGCTTCGTTGAGGATCTGCTGGCCCATGTCCGCGACCTGCTGGTTCTCAAACTGGCTGGAGAACGGGCTGAAAGCGTGCTTAGCGAGGATGCTGACGACGACCAGGTGGCCGATCTGCATCGTCAGGCGAATGCTTTGGATCTGCAGGTCCTGACCAGAATGGCCGACATCATCAATGATGCGCTGGCGGGAATGAACGGGGCCACCTCGCCCAGGATGCGCTTGGAGCTGCTGGCCGCCAGGCTGCTGGCAATTGGCTGCGAACCTATGGAGCAGGCACCGGCCGAAGTGGCAGCTTCCAGCGCTGGTGCAGCCCCGTCGCCCGCCCGCGGCGGGTTCATTGGCTCCAGCAGGTCTCAGCAGAATGGTCGGCCGTCCAGAGCATCCCAATCTGGTCGTACTGACGGGGCTGAACGCCCCGAACAGCCTGACAGGGCAGGCTCACCGTCTGCTGCAGCACCCACGACCCTTGCCGGGCCGCAGAACATGGCCGGTTCCCATTCCGATTCCTCTGCTCAAGGACAGCAAGAGGGCGAAGGACGGCCCACCCATTCCGGCTCAGGGTCTGCCCAATCCGAGCGCAAGGAAGCCCCCTCCTCGGCGATTCGACGGCCGGCGGGGCAGGCCGGATCACCCAATCCTGTCCGGCCCGCCCGATCTGTTGAACAGCCTCGGTCAGTCCAACAGGAGGCTACGCCAGGGCAGACAAACGAGGTGCCGACCAGTACGGAACTGGATAAGCGCTGGGATGCCCTGGTGGCTGCCCTACCCGATGAGGTACGCCAGTATGTGGTGCGGGACCGGGTGCCTACCGTAGCCATGCAAGCAGACCCCTCCGGTCGCAAGCGACTGTCTATGACCTTCGACCGTCCACTCAGCCAGCATGCCTTCGCCATGGCCGTGGCTGCGCAGTCGGTTGACGGGGAGACCAAGGTGCCGCGTATCGTCATGGTCCGCGCTCGCCAGGAGTTTGGACAGGCCACTATGATCGCCCCGTCAGGGACGGCTGCCAACGGCGAGACGGTGGAGTCCGTCAACAGGATGTCTCCGCAGCGTCGGGCAGAGGTCAAGAAGGAGGTGGCTCTGGCGCGGGCCGGCTTGGCCACCATGAACCTTGGAGCGGCGGTCATGCCTCATGCAGCCACAGAGCAGGGGCATGCCCCTAGGGAGATGACGGCCTCGGCTGGTCATCAGGGTGAGACCGGAACATCGGCATCAGCGCCGGAGGGAAGGTCCACCCCTGGGGAAGCTGCAGGCGACGGGAACTCCGACGACGCCCACCACCCGGTCGGCGGTCCGGTCCAATCGTCTCCGGAACCGTTGCCTGCGGCAGGCTTTGGCTCAACGGCTTCTACGGTGTTGCCTGACGATGATCCCTGGGCCCACCCCATGCCAGCGACTCATGCGCCGCAAAAGACTTGGCAGCCCGGTGAGGGCAACGACGGATCCGATGGGTGGAAAGACCATGAGTCCAAAAAGGTAGCTCTGCCGGACATGAGCGATGACACGGATCCTTGGGCCGTGCCCGGTTCCGGGACCAACGCCGCAGCCTTTGCAGAGTCCTCCGACAGTCAGGGCCATGAAGCTTCGGATCAGGGGTTTGCGGTTTCGAAGTCGGCTGATTCGTCCGGGCAGGGAAGCGTCTCGGGTGCAGCCTCGGCTCCGACATCGGGGACCGGATCGGTTTCTGAGGAAGGTGCCATGGCGACCGGCGTATCAATCTCGTCGGACGCGCAGGGTGACGATCGTGGTTCGGCTGCCGCCGATGGCTTGGATGGCCCCCAGACAACGGCAAAGGTCTCTGGAGCTGAAGGCAGGGGAATGCCAGCAGGCTTCGCTAGTTCGGCCCCGAGCGGTCCCGATCAGGATGGAGCATCGTCTGCCGCAGTCTCCTCCCAGGCCTCAAGGCCGTCCGTGGATCCCGAGGACGATGTCTATTCCATGGACGATGCCAGACTCGGGGCGGACAATGCCATGAACCAGGATGAACTGACCAAAATGTTCGACGTGACCAAGGTGGAGGATTTTGCTGCTGACGATCCCCAGAATCCGATCAACGTCCAAAAGCGCCGGCAGGAACAGGCGCAGCGACAGGGAGGTGAATGATGGCCGCTACCTATGATGGGGCCATTCAAGAGCTGATTGATGCCTTTGCCCAGCTGCCGGGCATTGGTCCCAAGGGCGCACAGCGCATCGCCTTCTACATTCTGGGTGCCGATCGGCGCAGCGCTCAGGATCTGGCCGATGCCATCGTCGCGGCCAAGGAGAAAGTCCGGTTTTGCGAGATCTGCGGCAATGTTTGCGAGACCAGCCCATGCCCTATCTGTCAGGATCCGCGGCGTGACCGCAGCATTATCTGCGTAGTCGAGGAGCCCAAGGACGTCATGAGCATCGAGCGTACCGGAGAATACCGGGGTCTTTATCATGTGTTGGGCGGGGCGATCGACCCTATGTCCAATGTCGGCCCCGGCGATCTGCGCATTCCCGAGCTCTTGAAGCGGTTGGGCACCGATCAGGTCAAGGAGGTCATGCTGGCCCTTGATCCCAACATCGAGGGCGAGGCCACCACCACCTACCTGGGACGGCTGCTGGGTCCGTTGGATCTACGGGTCACCAGGCTGGCCAGCGGTCTGCCTGTCGGCAGTGATCTGGAATATGCTGACGAGATCACCCTTGGCCGGGCGATTTCCGGCCGTCGCGATCTGTAAGGCCTGCAGTCATTGTTTCGCATGTTGGTGGAGAGGGTCTGATAAAACGGTGTCGTTCGTATAATCCATATAATCAACATGTTGCAGATGATGGTCTAGTGGCCTAACCGTCGCGGGATGGAACAGCAGTGGCACTTATCGTTCAGAAATATGGCGGGTCCTCAGTGGCGGACTCGGACTCCATCAAGCGTGTGGCCAAGCGCATCATTGATACCAAGCGCGCTGGCAATGACATCGCAGTGGTGGTTTCCGCCATGGGGGACACCACTGACGATCTGATCGATCAGGCCATGGATGTGGATTCCAATCCTCCGGCCCGCGAGATGGACATGCTTATGACGGCGGGGGAACGTATCTCCATGAGCCTGCTGGCCATGAGCATCCATGCGCAAGGCGAGCATGCCCATTCCTTCACCGGTTCGCAGGCGGGGTTCATGACTGATGCACGTTACGGCGCAGCCCACATCCGCCATGTCCACCCCCAGCGGGTCATGAAGGCCCTGGACCGAGGCGAAGTGGGGATTGTGGCAGGCTTCCAAGGGGTCAACGCCGACGGCGATGCAACCACCTTGGGCCGCGGTGGCTCGGACACCTCGGCTGTGGCTCTGGCTGTGGCGCTCAATGCGGATGTCTGCGAGATCTATACCGATGTGGATGGCGTCTTTACCGCCGACCCGCGCATTGTGCCCACCGCCAGAAGAATCGCTCGCATCTCATACGAGGAGATGCTGGAGATGGCGGCCGGCGGATCCAAGGTGCTGGCTCTGCGCTGCGTGGAGTATGCCCAGCGCTTCCGTATGCCCATCCATGTGCGCAGCTCCTTTTCCCATCGTCCAGGCACACTGATCATGCCTGACGATGTCGATGTCGACAAGATTCCCAATCTGGAGACCGGCCAGTTGCCGGATCGCCCCGCTGCACACACCGACAGGCAACGGGATATGACGGAAGGAAGGTCATGACCAACGGCGAATCCATGGGTGACTTGTTCCCGGACCTGAACGGCCCCGAGTCACCTATCATCTCAGGGGTTGCCCACGACCGCAGCGAGACCCAGGTCAGCCTGCGGGCTGTGCCCGACCGACCCGGCGTGGCCGCACAGCTCTTCACCATCCTTGCCGAGGGCGGCATCAACATTGACATGATCGTCCAGGCTGGTGCGGCCACCGGAACCGTGGACATCTCTTTCACGCTGCCGTCCGCTCAGGCTGATCAGGTGGTCCCCATGCTGGATGACTCCCGTGAGCAACTGGGGTTCCGATCGGTCGACATCAATCCAGAGGTGGGCAAGGTGACCCTGGTGGGGGTGGGCATGAAGACCCATTCGGGCATCACCGCCACCTTCTTCCGGGCCTTGAGCGACCGGCATATCAACGTGCTCATGATTTCGACCTCCGAGATCCGCATCTCCGCCTTGGTGCCCATCCAGGACCTGGACGAGGCGGTACGGGCCATCCATACGGCTTTCCATCTGGATGCCGATCAGGTCGAGGCGGTCGTTTATGGCGGCACGGGTCGCTGAGCGGAGAGGAGAGAGCAATGACTGATAAGGCTGATTTGGCGAACAACGGTCGCCGAGGCATCAATGTTGCCGTTCTGGGCGCCACTGGCCAGGTAGGCATGGTCATGCGCCGCATGCTGGACGAACGGGACTTCCCCGTGGCCGACCTGCGATTCATGGCCTCCTCCCGGTCTGCCGGAGAGCAGCTGCGCTGGCGTGACAGGACCATCACGGTCGAGGATGTGGAGCAGGCCGACCTGAGCGGGATTGATCTGGCCATCTTCTCTGCCGGCGGTTCGACCTCAGGAACCTGGGCTCCTCGTTTCGCTGAGGCCGGAGCCTACGTGGTCGACAACTCCTCCCATTGGCGGATGGATCCCCAGGTCCCCCTGGTGGTGTCCGAGGTCAACCCCGAGGACCTGGATCTTATTCCCCGGCGGATTGTAGCCAATCCCAATTGCACCACCATGGCCTGCATGCCGGTGCTGAGCCCCCTGGCCAAGGCCTACGGTCTGCGCCGCCTGATCGTCTCCTCCTATCAGGCTGTGTCGGGGGCTGGTCGTGCCGGCGTACTCCAGCTGCGCGACGAGGCCAAGACAGCCGTGGAGCAGGGCGCTGACCGGCTGGTCTTCGATGGATCGGCCATCGAGTTCCCCCCGCCCACCAAGGTGGTGCGTACCATCGCCTTCAACGCCGTTCCTTTTATAGGCGACTTGGTCGATGACGGCAGCGGGGAGACCGACGAGGAGCAGAAGCTGCGCAATGAAAGCCGCAAGATCCTGCACCTGCCCGATCTGGCCGCCTCCTGCACCTGCGTGCGGGTGGGGGTCTTCACAGCCCATGGCATGAGCATCAATGCTGAGTTCGAGCACGATGTCACCCCCGACCAGGCCCGCGACCTGCTGTTCAAGGCCCCCGGAGTGAGTCTGGCGGAAGTACCCACTCCTCTGGACGCAGCCGGCAAGGACCCCAGCTTCGTGGGCCGCATCCGCCAGGACCAGGCCGTGGACGGTAAGAGGGGATTGTCCATGTTCGTGGCCAATGACAACCTGCGCAAGGGAGCCGCCCTCAACGCCGTGCAGATTGCCGAGCTGATCGCCCGCAAACACTTCGCCGACAGGATATGATCGTGCATCTGGACTGATTGTGTGGCATGGCTCAGGCATCCTGTGTTGCCCCTGGGGCATGCACTGATCGGCTCTGCCAGGCCCCGTCTGCCCGATGGCTTTCATGCAGGGTCAGCCCTGCTTGGCCTCTGCTCGGCTCGAGGCTTGTGAGGCTTTTCTGCCTGCGCTCCTCTGCCGTTGATCCAGCTCGAGTATCCCCTCGGCCGTGTCGCGGTCGGTTGCCAGTGCAGAGATAAGCCCGGCCCGCAGACAGGCGAGGATGCTGGCGACTTTTTGCGGCCCCCAGGCCACGCCTATGACCAGAGGGATCCGCTTCAAGCGTTCGAATTCAATCGATATAGTGCGTTCACACAGGCTGGTTCGGATGTGGCGACCCTGGGCATCGATGTGGTGCCCGCAGATGTGTCCCACAGCCTTGAGCTCGGTCACCTCCTTGATGAAAACCGCGTTCTCGTAGTCTTTGAAAATGTGTCCTGACCTTCCCTCCTTGACCGACCCCACTCCCACCACCGCAACGTCGGCATGTCCGCCCAGAGTCAGGGTGTCGGCGATCTGGCGTTCTTTGCGCATGGCTTCAGCCACGGGTTTCGAGGAAAGGATCATGGGCACCGGCAGCGTGGAATAGCTGCCACCCAGTCGTTGGGCCAGCATGCGGCATATCTCGGGGGAATCCGTCATGGGATTGGTTGGCGACAGGGAACCGATCATCTGCACGACCTTGGACTTTGCCCAGTTTTGCAGGGGAACTTCTCGAACCGTGTAGGCGACTGCGTTGCCATTGGAGACGGTTATCAAAGAGTCGGGCCTGGTCTGCTCAACCAGGAGAGATGCTGCGCTTCGGGGCACAACGTCATATCCGGTGCATCCTTGCGGTGGCTCCGAGACCCGGGCGCAACGGAGGTTGAATTGTCGAATCAGCCTGGACTCCAGGTCTTCAAGCCGCTCTAACGGATCTTCAATGGAGATCTTCACCAGTCCTCTGTCTTGGGCCTCTTTCAGCATTCGGGAGACGGAGGGACGGGAATAGCCTGTCGCCGTGGCGATCTGGGACTGCAGCATGTGATCCTGGTAATACATGCGGGCTACGCGAAGAAGCAGCTGGACCCGCTTGCGGGCATCGGAAGTGGTCATCATCTGTAAATCGCTGAACATATGTACATGTTATCAAAATCTGTAACAAACAGTCTAACTGCTCTGATTGGTCTAAAGAATGCCTTTTTTAATGGTGACAATGGAATATATAAAAAATTAAAGCCACAGTTGAAGTACATATGTTCATCGATATCCTTGTTGTTCTCCGATGGCTCACATAGTCTTTTTCCTGTCAGGGGCACCGGAAGGAAAAGCCTGATGACCGGTGCAGCGAAATCGCAGAGCACAAACAACAAAGGAGTTCACATGGCATTCGCACGAACCATTCTGGGAGATGTCGACCCGAGCACGCTTGGCGTAGTCAACAGCCACGACCATCTGATCCGGGTGGGGGCCGGTGAGGTCTACCTGGACAAGGACCATCAACTGGATTCGGTCGAGAAGGCGGAGACCGAGGCCGGCTATTTCGCCAAGGCCTCGCTGAACTGGAGCAAGCAGGGCGGCACCGTGGTCGATATGTGCCCCATCAACTGCGGCCGTGACATCGAGAAGCTGGCCGAGGTGGCCCGCTCGGTGGAGAACCTGCAGATCATCGGAGCCACCGGCTTCCATCGTGAGCATGTCTACCTGGAGACCCAGTCCCACTGGATCAACCGCTACAGTGTCGATCAGATCGCCGACCTGGTCATCGCCGATATCCGCGAGGGTATCGACCGCAACGACTACACCGGTCCTCTGGTGGATCGCAGCCCCTACAAGGCAGGCGTCATCAAGATCGGCACTGCTTACGGAGAGATCACGCCCTTCGAACACAAGTGCATGGAGGCTGCCGCCAAGGCGGCCATCGAGACCGGCGCGCCCATCAACACGCATACCACTTATGGAACCTGTGGCCTGGAACAGGCCCAGACCCTGATCGGACTGGGGGTCCCCGCCGATCAGATCGCCATCGGCCACATCCAGCGCAACGCTGATGTCTACTACCTGGAGGAGATCCTGGATCTGGGCGTCTATCTGGAGATCGACGGAACCAACAGGATCAAGTATCAGCCAGATTCCAACAGGATGATGGAGCTCAAGGCATTCAAGAAAGACGGCTATGAGGACCGGATCCTCCTGGGCACGGACTCCGGCAAGCGCTCCTACCAGAAGGTCTACGGCTCTGTGAGTGGCGTGGACTACAACCCGGCAGTGGACGGCCCCCGAATGATTGCCGAAGGCTTTGATCCCGACTACGTGGACAAGCTGCTCATCCGCAATGCCCACAACTTCTTCTCCTTCCGTAAGGAGGCCTGATTCCAATGGCAGCAGACAAGACCCTGGAACGTCCCCAGCTCCAGATCGCCCTGGACACCTTTGACATGCCCTCGGCCCTGAGGCCTCTGAACGCGGCCGTCAGCCAGGTGGATGTCATCGAGTGCGGAACCGTCCTGATCATCGCCGAAGGGCTGAGGGCCGTGCGCGAGATTCGTGCCCTCTATCCCAACAAGACCATCCTGGCGGATGTCAGGATCGCCGAGGCCGGAGCGGTCATCTCCCGCGCCTGCTTCGAGGCGGGTGCCAGCTGGGTCTCGGTGGTTGCCGGGGCCAGCATGACCACGGTCGAGCAGGTGGTGAAGGTGGCCCAGGAGTTTGGCGGCGAGGTCCAGATTGAGCTTGGGGAGACCTACAACCCCGAACAGGCGCGCGAGTGGCGGCGACTAGGGGCCACCCAGGTCATCGTCCACCGTTCTCGAGATGCGGAAGCGGCCGGCAAACTGACCTGGGGGGAGAACGATAAGGACCGCATCCGCCAGTTGCACCAGATGGGCTTCAAGGTCACCGTGACCGGCGGGGTCACAGCCAAGGACCTGCCCTTCTTCCAAGGAGTGCCCGTCGGAGTGGTGATCTCGGGCCGCGGCATCGTCAAGGCTGATGACCCCCTGGCCGCCGCCACCGACCTGCGGGAGACCATCGGCAGGGTGTGGCCGCAATGAGTGGCAGCGTCACCCTGGGCATCTATGAGAAGGCCCTGAGATCCCCCGCCGAGCCGGATGACTGGGATGCATTCATGTCCCAGGTGGCGGCCGATGGATTCACTTTCATGGATCTGTCCATTGACGAAAGCGACAAGCGAATGGCTCGCCTGGACTGGACGGCGGCTCAGGCTTCCGCCTTCCGTCAGGCCGCCGACCGCCAGGGCGTCCAGGTCGGAGGAATCTGCCTGAGCTGCCACCGCAAGGTCGGCCCTGGCTCGGCCGATCCGGCTGTCCGCCGTCGGGCCTACGAGATCTTCCGCAAGGCGATTGATCTGGCTCATGAGGCGGGTATCCCCCTGATCCAGGTCGCCGGTTACTACGCCTACTACGAGGACCCTGATCCCGATCAGCGTGCCAGGTATGTGGAGGTTCTGGCCAGGGCTGCTGAGTATGCGGCTCAGGCCGGCGTCATGCTGGGCATAGAGAATGTGGACGGCAATGACATCACCTCCATCACCAAGGGGCTGTCCATTTGCGACCAGGTCGGGTCCTCCTGGTTGAGCATGTACCCGGATATCGGCAACCTCTATGAGCAGGAGCTGGATGCCGTGGCTGAGCTCAGGGCTGGAGCCGGCAGAATGCTGGCCATCCACGTCAAGGATGTGCTCCCGGGGCAGCCGCGTCGGATCACCATGGGCGAAGGCTGTGCCGATTTTCCCACGGCTTTCGCCGAGCTGGCCCGGCAGTCCTGGTCGGGGCGGATCATGCTGGAGATGTGGAACGATGATTCGGCCCAGGCCGATCAGATCGTCACGAATGCAAGAAAGAAAGTGGAAACCTGGTTGCGCGGGGCCGACATGGAGGTGCTTGACCCCAGAGGGTGAGACAAAGGCCGGCAGTCGTCACGGCTGCCGACGGGGGATGGTTGTGCCGGTCCTCCACCCCCTTGGCATCGGCAGGGAAGCTATGATGCCAGCGGTCGCCCCTGGAGGGTCGACCCGATCGGTGGGAGTTTGAATGTGACAGGTCGTAATACGGACAGAAAGGACGTCGTGGTCCATGCTGGAAAGACGACCGTGTAGACAAGGAGCAAGTGATGGCAGAACATGCATATGACCTTTCGACCATAGGAGAGGGGCAGATCAGGCTCACGGTCAGGAGGGGGGAGCGGCTGATGAACGCCCGGTCGGTCCTGATGAACCCTGCCTGTTCCGAGGCCAATGTAGCCGGAGTCCTGGCTCAGCTTCAGCGCAGGACCCTGTGGACCTCCTCACTGCCGGAGGGGGATTTGGGCGAATACATCCTGAGCGAATACAGGTCTGTGGGTGTTGATCTGAGCACCATGGTCCGCAAGCCGGCCAGCCGGATCGCCCTCTACTTCATGGAGCCGGGCGAGCCCCCCATGCCGGCCAACGTCATCTATGACCGCGAGTACACCCCTTTCAGGTCGACGGGGATCGAGGATTACGACTGGGACCGGATGCTGGACACCCGCCTGCTCTTCCTGACCGGCATCACTGCGGCCCTGACCGATACCACGGCCCAGGTGGTGACCTATGCTGCCGAGCAGGCGGAGAAGCGCGGCATCGACATCGCTCTTGACGTGAACTTCCGCAGCAAGCTCTGGTCCGGCGACCAGGCCAGAAAGGTTCTGGAGCCCATCGCTCATAAGGCTCGCATTCTCTTCTGCTCCATCAAGGACGCCAAAAGCGTCTTCGGAATCGAGGGGACCGGCGAGCAGGTCTGCGAACAGCTCTACCGGCGCTTCGGCAATGAGTACATCGTTTCCACCAATCACCTGGATGGTCCGTACCTGAGAACCTCCAAAGGAATCAAGAAGTACGTCACCACCCCGGTTCCGGTGGTGGACCGTCCCGGTGCCGGGGATTCCTTCGTAGCTGCCACCCTCCATGGCTTCCTCTCCGATGATGTGGAGTGCGGTGTCAGGTGGGGGCAGCGGGCTGCCGAGTACGCCCTGACGCATATGGGCGATCTGACCCGTATCCGCGCCCAGGAACTGGATATTCCGCTGGGTGGGGATATCAATCGCTGACCCGTCCTTCACGATTCAGGCTCGCCGCAGTATTCTCCAAGGACGGAGAAGGCGACCTGGATCCTTCGGTCAGACCCCTACCGTGGTCGGGCCGCCGCCATCATGATCATCCGAGAAAGAAAAGCACCCATTATGAGTGATACACATGTCACGCAGGCCGGGCAGACGCTGACCGCATACGAGCAGATAGACTCTCGTCCCCTGACCGGTCATCAGAAAAGCATCATAGGCCTGGCCATAGCCGGCAACATATCCGAATTCTTCGATATGTTCCTGATCGGTTTCGTGGTCTCCCTCCTGACTTCGGCCTGGCACCTGACCGGGGTCTCCGCCGGCATCATCCTGGCCTGTTCCGGGCTGGGCACGGTCATCGGCTCCATCCTCTGGGGGCGTCTGGCCGATCGCTTCGGCCGCAAGCATGCCTTCCAGTGGTGTGTTCTCTGCTTCGTGGTCTTCACGGCCCTGTCGGTCTTCCTGCCTGACGGTGCCTGGATCCTGCTGGCCATCCTGCGCATCGGTGTGGGCATCGGCGTAGGCGGCCTTAACATCGTCTCCATCCCCTACGTCCAGGAGTTCGTGCCGGCCAGGCAGCGCGGCATGCTCTCCGGCCTGGCTTCGGTCTTCATCCCGTTGGGTCTGCTCCTGGGATCCGTCTCACAGAGCCTGATTGGCGACAATTGGCGCGTGCTGGTGGCCCTGGGCGTTATTCCCGTCCTTCTTCTGTTCTGGTTGGCGACGGTGCCGGAGTCCCCCCGTTTCTATCAGAGCGTGGGACGTGACAATGATGCCCGCAAGGCCTTGGCTTGGGCCCTGGAGCTTCCCGCGGACCAGGTCGGTGCCTTGCCCAAGGTCGAGCAGGAGCAGAAGGCCAGCTATCGCCTGCTCTTGTCCAAGCATCTCAAGCCGCTGGTCATCATTTCCGTCGGGTCCTTCTGCTTCATTCTGGGTTCCTTCGCCATCCAATCCTGGGGTCAGACGCTGATGAAGGATGCCTTCGGTTTTTCAACGCAGATGGTGGCCTACCTGTTCATGGGCGTCTCCGTGGCCGACTGCATAGGCAGATTCGGTTCTGCCTGGCTGGCTGACATCATCGGCCGGCGCTGGACCATGTTCTCCTTCGGCGTCATCGGCGCCCTGGGATGCTTCTACGCGGCCTTCTTCCACAATTCCGGCTGGCAGTTCTACATCGCCGTCCTGGTCATCATGACCTTCGCAGACGGTGTCTTCGGCATTCTCAACGCTTTCGGCGGCGAGCAATTCCCCAACGATGTTCGCTCCACCGGACTGGGACTGGGATACGGCATCGGTGCCACAGCCAAGATAGTAGGCCCTATATTCATGGGGCTCCTGGTGGGCGGCGACTATGTCTCCCAGCACATCAACATCGGCGTTGTGACCACGGCGTTCACCTTCTTCGGTGTCTGCCTGGTCATCGGTGCCGTCGTATACCTCTTTGCCCAGGAGACCAAGGGCAAGGATCTGGAAAGCCTGTGAGGATGCGCAGCAGGGTCTGCACGCACAGGTAAGCAAACCGGGCCGGCTTTTCGCAGGGAGGGTCGGCCCCATATTGGAAATGGTGGTGGTTCTTATGACGTCCTTGGCTGATTTCCCTGACGAGGTACGTGTCGAAGTAGGTCTGGTCCGTGAGCATGTTGCTGCCCTGCATGCGCAGTTGATCAAGTGGGGGCTGGTGGTGTGGACGGCGGGGAATGTCTCACAGCGTCTGCATTCAGCCGACTTGCTGGTGATCAAGCCATCCGGGGTGCGCTATGAGCAGTTGACACCGGAATCAATGGTGGTCACGGATCTGGAGGGGCATGTGGTGGACGGATCCGCCGCCCCCTCCTCGGATGTGTTTTCACATGCCTACATCTACCGGCACATGCCTGAAGTGTTTGGCGTGGTGCATACGCATTCGACCTTCGCGACGGCCTTTGCTGCAGTGGGCCGGTCTATCCCATGCGTATTGACGATGATGGGGGACGAGTTCGGCGGTCCGGTGCCGGTGGGTCCCTTCGCCTTGATCGGTTCGGACCAGATAGGCCGTGGGGTGGTCGAGACCCTGGCGGAACATCCGGGCTGTCCTGCGGTGCTCATGCGCAACCACGGCCCCTTTACGGTCGGGGTGGATGCCGAAGCCGCGGTCAAGGCGGCGGCGATGACGGAGGAGGTGGCGCGTACGGTATGGGCCGCTGAGCAGATTGGTACGCCCGTGCCCCTGTCCGACGAGGATGTGGCTAGTCTGAACGACCGCTACCAGCACGTGTACGGCCAGCATTGAATCTCAATGCGATGTCTCGCCCCGGCATGCGGGTGACGACAGCGCAGATGCTTGTCACGGCGGATTCGAATTAGACTGGGGACCATGACCAGATCTTCCCAAGAAGTGCAGCGGCAACTGGATCGGATCGTGGCCCTGGGCTATCCGGATGTGGCGGACATCAGCGCCGCCGCTTTCAGAGCCCTGGCCCAGCCCCTGATCTCCGCGCTGGAGTCCACCGAGTTGGGCGAGCAGATCCTGCTCATCCCTACCAGGGAGCTGGTCTCGCCCGAGTCGCTGATCGCCCGGACCAGCATCAACCGCATGGCCGGCTTTACCACCATGCCGCCGCGCGACATCGCCAGCTTTCTGCCCCAGAACGGGTTCGAGCCGCCCGAGGGGCCTTTCTACATCGTCCTGGAGCCGCACACCGGCACCTGCTACACCAACCGCGAACCCGACGTGGCCCGCAAGTTGATTGACTCCGACGATCGTCTTCCCCTGACCTTGGAGGAGGGGCTGGCCATCGCCACCCAGCATCCTGACTGGCTGGCGGTCAAGAACGGCTTCAATCTGCTGGGTTCCCACAGCGCCGATGGGCGCGTTCCCAGCATCTGGATGAGTCAGAACGCCCCCCGCCTGGGCTCGGTCTGGCCCAACTCGCGCCACACCTGGCTGGGCAACGCCTACTGTGAGGGCCGCCGCGGTGTCTCCCTCTTCCAGTGAATCTCTTACACTGAATCTTATGAATCTTATGCAGTGAGCACTCCGTCAGTGCTTGCATTGTGTAGTGTTCGCACCCTTGGCAACCTTGCGAATTATGCCAGGCTCTGTGTGCTCGCCTTCCTCTGCGTCGGAATGCGGACCCGGACCGCATGTCCCGGCTCTCCTCCGGTAAAATAATGGCACCCCCGGTACGGTTTCGGCCTGCCCAACACCTATAGCCGGGTGACATTGTGGTTTCCGACGAACGAAAGAAGGAGGAGAGATGGATCAGGATCGTGCATCCGTGTTTGATCTTGCGGCCCAGGCCGCGGCATCCAATGGAGGGAACAACGACCTGCTGCTGCCTCCCCCCAGGTTCGTGGGTTCGCCGCAGAAGCCCAGCGCGATGCCATACAACAAATATGTGGCCTACAACAAGCAGGTTCCCTTTGACTATCCGCAGCGCACCTGGCCGGGCAAGACCCTGAAGCGGGCGCCCCGCTGGTGCTCGGTGGATCTTCGCGACGGCAACCAGGCCCTGGTCGACCCCATGGATTCCGAGCGCAAGCTGAGATTCTGGAATCTGCTGATCTCCATGGGCTTCAAGGAGATCGAGGTGGGCTTCCCCTCGGCCTCCGAGACCGATTACGATTTCATCCGCCTCCTGATAGAGCGCGAGCTGATTCCCGACGATGTGACCATCGTGGTCCTGACCCAGGCCCGCGAGCACCTGATTCGCCGTACCTATGAGGCCCTGCGTGGGGCCAAGCGGGCTGTGGTCCACTTCTACAACTCGGTCTCGGTTCTGCAGCGGGAGGTCGTCTTCCACAAGGACAAGGCCGGGATCAAGAAGCTGGCCACCGATGCCGCCGAACTTTGCCGTTCCCTGGAGGCCGATGCCGGGGGTACGGATCTTTCCTATGAGTACTCGCCCGAGTCCTTCTCCGGCGCAGAGCCCGAGTACTCCCTGGAGGTCTGCAACGCGGTCATCGACGTGATCCGGCCCACGCCGGAGCATCCCATGATCATCAACCTGCCCAACACCGTGGAGATGACCACCCCCAACGTCTTCGCTGACGAGGTGGAGTACATATCCACCAACCTCAAGGACCGGGATGCGGTGGTGCTCTCCCTGCACCCCCACAACGACGAGGGCATGGCTGTGGCCGCCACCGAGCTCAGCCTGCTGGCCGGGGCTGACCGGGTTGAGGGATGCCTGCTGGGCAATGGCGAGCGCACCGGCAATGTTGACATCTGCACAGTGGGGCTGAACCTGCTGGTCCAGGGGATCGACCCCCAGCTGGACTTCTCCGACATGCCCGGCATCCGTCGGACGGTGGAGTACTGCAATCAGATCGCCGTCTCCGAGCGGCACCCCTATGTGGGCAACTTCGTCTTCACAGCCTTCTCCGGCTCCCACCAGGATGCCATCAAGAAGGGTCTGGATGCCAGGCAGCAGGCGGCTCTGCGCGCCAACGCCAACCCCGACGACTTCCTCTGGCTGGTGCCCTACCTGCCCATTGATCCCAAGGATGTGGGCGGCAACTATGAGGCCATCATCCGGGTCAACTCCCAGTCGGGCAAGGGCGGCATGGCCTACCTGCTCAAGGCCAACCATCATCTGGATCTGCCCAAGCGCCTCCAGGTGGAGTTCGAACGGCTGGTCCAAAGCTATGCCGACAGGACTAAGCATGAGGTCAAGGACGCCGATATCTGGCGGCTCTTCAAGGACGAGTACCTGCCCGTGGAGGTCGGCGGAAGCGTGGTCGGCGGTGAGTCCATGGCCGATCAGCGCGACGAGACCCTGCGCCAGTGGGGACGCTTCAAGCTGCTGAATGTGGCGGTCACCTCCGGCGAGGACGGTTCCGACACGGTTCTCGATGCCACCCTGCTGGACCGGGGGCTTGCTCCAGGCGATCCTGAGGTGCGTCGTCGTGTTCAGGGACATGGGAACGGTCCTATTGCAGCCTTCCTGGATGCACTCAAGTCCCTGGATCAGACCGTCTCGGTCCTGGATTACGCCGAGCATGCCATGACCGCCGGCACGGATGCTCTGGCGGCTTCCTACGTGGAATGCCAGGTGGGCGAACCGGCCCGGTCCCGGGTGATCTGGGGCGTGGGCATCGACTCGTCCATCTCCACCAGCTCCCTCAAGGCCATCATCTCGGCGCTCAACCGCTTCCAGCGCGGCTGAAGGCCAGAAAAACCAATACCGGTCCTCCAGATCCGATCCGGACGCACAGCTACGCCTGGATCGGACCAAATTGTCTGAACTGGTTTACAGCTGGCTGGTTTATTGTTGGGATGACTCGGCCCCGGAGTTGCCCTGAGTGCTGCCTTCGTTGCCGCCCTCGCCCGTGTCGCTGCCGCTGTCGTTCTCGCTGCCGCCTCCAGCGCCTTCGCCTGAACCACTGCCGGAGCCGGACCCGGACTGCCCCTGCTCGGAGTTCTGACGCTGGGAGCGTTGCTGGGGTGCGTATGAGTATTCACGGTTGCGCGTGGACGGGCTGCGCTGCCGGGATCCGGTGCCCCAATTGCCTTCCGGGCCACCGATCTTGCCGTGGTCCTCAGCATCCGGGAAACGCTCCACTGGACTGTTGCCCAGGGCCGACTTCATGTATTGGGTGAAGAGCTGGACCGCATAGAAGTCGTCGTGATAGCGATCCGGCACCTTCAGGGCGCCGCCGTCCTGACCCTGGTTCCAGACGGCGAAGGTGGTCAGAAGCGAGGGGGTGAATCCGATGAAGGAGATGGCGGTCTGGTCATTGGCCGTGCCGGTCTTGCCGGCGATGGGCCGCCCCAGGGAACGGGCATAGGATGCAGTGCCGCGCTGGACCGTGGTGGTCATGGCCTTCTGCAGCAGAGCCACCTGATCGGCGTTGAAGACCTGATCCGACTGGATTGCAGCCGTGTAGAGCTCCTGATCCTTGGTGTCCTTGACCTGGGCGACCAAGTGCAGCTTGGGTCGTTGCCCTCCGTTGGCCAGAGTGGCGTAGCCCTGGGTCACGTCATAGACCGAGAGGGCGTCCACACCCAGGGTGTCGAAGGTGGTCGTATCGTCGATCTTCCCGGTGATTCCGGCTGTATGTGCCACCTGGGCGATCTTGTGTGAGGTCACGTGCTCGCCCAAGTCCATGAAGACCGTGTTGACCGAGTTGGCGAATGCCGAGTAGAGGTTGATGTACCCGTAGCTGACATTTCCGGCGTTGGCGACGGACTTGCCCACGCTGGAGAAGGTACGCGGTGAATTGCCGTTGAAGACCGTGTTCAGGCTGACCCCATCCTGGATGGCGCCCAGGAGTGTATAGGCCTTCATGGTCGAACCGACCTGGAAGGTCGCCTGATCCACGTTGTTGAGTTGGTGGGTCAGGTAGTCGTCACCGGCGTACAGGGAGATGATGGCCCCGGTCTTGGGGTCGACCGAGAGCCCCCCGATCTGCAGGGTGGGCGGCAGATGCTTGTTGCCTGTGGACGGACTGGCCACCTGGAACATCAGATCCTGTTTGTCCTTTTGTATGGTGGTGATGATCCGGTAGCCGCCTGTATCCAGGTCGTCCGCAGTGAAGGGGGCCTTTTTGCCGGAGGACAGCTCGTTGCGGACCATGCGCAGCAGGTAGCCGTTGGGTCCCTGGTAGACGTTCTGCGGCATGTATTTGATGGTCTGTGGCATTTGGGCGCTGGCCCGGTCCTGATGGCTGATGTAGTGGTCCTCCTCCATGATGGCCAGCACGCGGCGGAAGCGCGACTCGGCCTGCTTGGGGTTGACCGCCGGGTCCCAGGAGGCCGGGGCGGGGATGATGCCAGCCAGCATGGCTGACTCAGGCATGGTCAGGTCCTTGGCGTCCTTGCCGAAGTAGTTTTGGGCGGCGGCCTGGATCCCGTAAGCGCCACGGCCGAAGTAGATGGTGTTCAGGTAGTTGCAAAGGACGGTGTCCTTATCCTCTGTTCTGGAAATCTTCAAGGAGAGAATGGCTTCGCGCAGCTTGCCCTTGTAGGAGGTGGTCTCGCCCAGGTAGTAGCGCTCGGCATACTGCTGGGTGATGGTGGATCCGCCCTGACGGGTGCCCTTGGTCACGTTGTTGAAGAGCGCTCGGCTGATGCCTTTGAGGTCGATGCCGTTGTCCTTGTAGAAGGTGCGGTTCTCCGAGGCGACGACCGCATTGCCCACATACTTGGGCAGGACCGCGCAGTCGATGATCTCCCGGTTCTGGTTGGCATAGGTTCCGATGGGGGTGGTGCCGTCCGCATAGTAGACCGTGGTCTTTTGTGCCAGGGCCTGCTTCTCGGGCGGGATGATTTCAGTGGTCAGATACAGGTATGCGAAGGTCGCCGCCCCGGCGACCAGCACCAGTCCCAGCAGGGCCAGGATCCACTTAAGCACGCGATGCGACTTGTGGGGCCGTCCGCGACGGGGTCCGCCGCCCCGGGGATTCCGGTCGGCATGCCGCGAGGTGAGCCTGTCGGCGCGATTCCTGTTGCCGCGCGCCTCGGACCGGGTCCTGCGTGTGGGCGAGGTCGAACTGACTGAACGAGTCTGATTGGCCATGCCAACCACGCTATCCGGCGGGGCTGAAAACCGTTCGACCTAAGGCTGAACGTTCATCATTTTCGTACTTTTGCGCCATCCTTGGTGGTCTGTACTGCCCATTCCATCATGCTATCTACCGGGAGAAGGTATGCTTAGGTTGGAATAACTCAGTAAATCAGAGGAGTTTGTATGAGCATCCGTGTAGCTATAGCGGGCGTGGGCAACTGCGCATCCTCGCTGGTACAGGGAGTCGAGTATTACAAGGACGCCAAGGACGATGACAAGATCCCCGGCATCATGCACGCCAATTTCGGCGGTTACCGCATTCGTGACGTGGAGTTCGTGACCGCCTTCGATGTGGATTCACTCAAGGTCGGCAAGGACCTGAGCGAGGCCATCTTCGCCTCGCAGAACAACACCTACAAGTTCTGCGACGTTCCCAACAAGGGCGTGGAGGTCCTGCGTGGGCCGACCGGCGACGGGCTGGGCGAGTACTACAAGAAGATGATCACCGAGTCGGATGCCGAGCCTGTGGATGTGGCCCAGGTCCTGCGTGACAAGAAGGTCGATGTGCTGGTCTCCTACCTGCCCGTCGGCTCTGAACAAGCTGACAAGGCCTACGCCACCGCCGCCATCGAGGCCGGTTGCGCTTTTGTCAACTGCCTGCCTGTCTTCATCGCCTCCGACCCCGAGTGGGCCCAGAAGTTCCGTGATGCCGGTCTGCCCATCGTGGGTGACGACATCAAGAGCCAGGTGGGCGCCACCATCACCCACAGGGTCATGGCCCGCCTCTTCGAGGATCGCGGCGTGCGTCTGGACCGCACCTACCAGCTGAACGTGGGCGGCAACATGGACTTCATGAACATGCTGCAGCGTACTCGTCTGGAGTCCAAGAAGGTTTCCAAGACCCGTGCCGTCACCTCCATCGTTCCCCACGACATGGATCCCCACAACGTCCACATCGGTCCTTCCGACTATGTGGCCTGGCTGGATGACCGCAAGTTCGCCTTTGTGCGTCTGGAGGGCACCACCTTCGGTGACGTCCCGCTGAATTTGGAGTACAAGCTGGAGGTCTGGGATTCGCCCAACTCGGCCGGTATCGTCATCGATGCCCTGCGCGCCGCCAAGATAGCCCTGGACCGCCACCTGGCCGGCCCGGTGCTGGCACCCAGCTCCTACTTCATGAAGTCCCCCGCTGTCCAGCATGAGGACAACGAGGCCCGTCAGCTGGTCGAGGACTACATCGCCGGCAAGGTGGAGGGTGACGAGAGCGCCCTGGATGCCGATGTCAAGGCCGCAAAGGAGAACGGCAAGGACGTCTGGCACGCCTGAGTAGAACTCCGCCAGTTGCTGTCAGGCATCTGATATGAACATGTGGCCGGTCCCTCCTTCTGGGATCGGCCACATGCTGTTTATATGTTCGGTTTGTTTATATAGTTGGATCGTGGATTTGAACCGGCGGGCTGCAGGCATAGTGCCCAGCCCGCCGATTGCCGCTCTTGATTCTCAGACCATGGCCAGGTCAAGCACATTCACTGAGGCCGGGTCCAGACGGACCGTAATTTCACGTCCTTCGGGGATGTCCGAGACATCGACCTGGCGGGCCCTGACCTGGTCCGGGTCGGATCGGGTATTGCAGGCATGCGGATCCTGTGCAGAAAGGCTTTGCATGCCCGCAGGACGCACAGGCTCGGGCAGGGTCAGCGTCGCTTCGGCGGCAGAGGCCATGTCGGCGTTGACCAGGTCCGCCATGATGTGTCCGTCCTTGACCGAGGCAAAGACGTGCAGGGACGGGTTGTCGGCCTCCGGCAGGCTCTGAATTGCGCGGGCCCCCTGGTGGCACCGGTACATCATGAAGACGTCGTAGTTGGGCGTCAGGATGGTGGCGTCGTCCTCGGTCAGGATCAGCGAGTTGAGGACGTTCAGGGTCTGGGCGTTGCAGGCCATGGACACCTTGTCGCACCTGGACTGGAGGATATCCAGCGTCAGGGCCGAGGTGAGCGCGTCGCGCATGGTCACCTGCTGCCGGAGCGCCGGACGGGCCGTGAAGGCATCGCCATGCCAGTTGCCCCATTCGCCCATAACCAGATCGACCCTTGTCAGCCTGGAATCCATGGTGCTCTCAGGGTGGGGCATGGTGGCCAGGCAGGCCTGAATCAGATTCCACTGCTGGTCGATGACCTCACCGAGCTCGAGGGCGCCTCGAATCACCCGATCCCAGCCATCCTGATCAAACTGAGTGGAAGTGTCGTCGGTGTGGTCGATGTTCCAGTTGTAGAAGTGTAGGTCGTAGGCGGCGATGGGCGGTTGGCGGTACTGGGCCAAAGCCTGGAAGAAGTCCCTGGTCCAGCGCACCCGTTCCATAGGCTTGTTTCCGTCTGGGCCGCAGGCGATGGGCCGGATCATCGGGGGCTGGTCCCCGTTCTCGGCGAAGGTGGGCATGGCCGAGGCGAACATCCGATAGCGGTCCGCGTACATGGACGGGGTCATCGTCCCCCCGCCGGCCCAGGGCTCGTTCCCCAGACCCCAGAATTTCACGCCATAGGGGGAGGGATGGCCGTTGGAGGCCCGCATGGCTGACATGGCCGTGCCCGATGGACGGTTGCAGTACTCCATCCAGTCGCGCATCTCGGCCACGGATCCGCTCAGCATGTTCACGTTGATCCAAGGTTCGGCGCCAACGGCCTGGCACAGGCGGAGGAATTCGTCGGTGCCGAAACCATGCCCGTCAGGCTGATAGGTACCGAAGTTCTCGTTGTATCCCACCGGACGCTGATTGCGGGGCCCGACCCCCTGACGCCAGTGGTAGGTGTCGGCATAGCAGCCGCCGGGCCAGCGTAGCAGGGGAGGTTTCAGAGCTTTCAGGGCTTTGAGAGCGTCCGTGCGGATGCCGTCGGTGTTGGGGATAATGGAATCCGTGCCTACCCATAGTCCCTGATCGATGCATTCGCCGAGAAATTCGATGAATTGGCCGTGCAGGTAGGGGCTGATGGTGCCGGTAGTCAGACGCGGGTCGATGTGGATGCTCACTGTTTGGACTCCTTACTTGATGGTGCGGATGCGGCTGATGAAGATGCAGGCCAGCAGCACCAGGACGATGGCGGTGGGGAAGACCAACTGGTAGGACTTGGTCACTGAGACGATCAGTGAGGTCACCATGGGCCCCACCATCTGGCCCAGGGTGGTGGCGATGTTGAGGATGCCCAGATCCTTGCCGGCCTCCTCGGCGTTGGGCAGAACGTCAACGTTGAGTGCCTGGTCGACCGACCCGTACATTCCGTAGCCGAAGCCGCCGATGGCGGTGAACAGAATCATGCCTAGGGGGCTGTGGATGATCCAAGGCATGGCATAGCCCAGGGCCAGAAGCAGGCTGGCGATGATCACGGGCATCTTCCTGCGGCCGATCCTGTCGGAGATCGGGCCTGCTCCCAGGGCCGCGATCATGGAGACCACGATCAGCACCAGGGACATGGTCGACATGGTGGCCGCCGAGTCCTTGACGGACTGGCCCATATAGTCCTGAAGGATGAAGAGCTGGTAGTTGAGGATCATGTAGTAGCTGAACAGGAGCAGGGAACGTCCTACAAAGGCCAGCCAGAAGTCGGGCGCGTGGCGAGGCGGACGGAAGGATTCCAGGATGGAGCGCAGGCTGCTGCTCAAGGCGGGCATGTCCTTGGAAGAGGGTTCCTTGGGCCAGATGACCACCGTGACCAGGCCGGCCACGCCCATAACCAGGCCGGACATGATCCAGCCGGGAATCTGCATGGTGATAAAGCGGGCGCCGACCAGGGTGCCCAGGGAGTTGCCCACCAGATTGCCTGCCGATATGAATGCCGACATGGTGGCCCGCTGTGATTCAGGAACACGGTCGGACAGGGAGGCGACCACTGGCGAGATCATCATGTTCAGGCCGACCATGGCCAGGCAGTAGAAGATGCCGATGGCCCAGACATTGGCAATGACGCCCATGAGGAAGAGCGAGATGCCGGCTATAAGGCCGCCGGAAACAACCCAGGGGGTTCTGCGGCCGAAAATGGAACGGGTCCTGTCGGACAGGTTGCCCACGATCAGGTTGGACACCAGGGAGGTCAGGGCCGTGGTGGCGTTGAAGACCCCGGATATGGCCACCTTGGACCCCGGAGCGATGTCGGTCAGGCGTTGGGGCAGCAGGACCGAGGCGACGATGGACAGGGCCATCATCCAGAACAGATTGAAAACGAAGAAGGCAATGCAGTATCGGCTTTTAGCTGCGGTGCCGAGCTCCTGCCTGCCTGCTGAATCGGCTTGTGTCATTATCCGACTCCCTCTCTTTCGGTGCGTCTGTGCACAGTGGGGAAGCGCCGTGCTTCCTGTATTGTTTTATATCTTAAATATATGAAATAAGCAAGAGGGCAGGTCATTGTGGGCGGTTCCGTCAAGAGAGCGTCTAGGGAAAGGGGGCTATGTACGGCTTAGGACGGTCTGTCGGCCAACGGTATGATGATTCTGATGAGTGATGCGAATAGGAAGACCACCAGTAGGGCGGGCGGAGGTCAGGTCGGACGCCTTCCGGGCCGCCCGATCGGCGCCCGTCAGCGGATGGCCCCTGATGAACGCCGCAGACAGATAGCCCAGGTCGCCGCCCAGATGATCGCCTACTACGGCACCTATGGCGTCTCCATGCAGGCCATTGCGGATGCCGTCGGTCTGACCTTGCCGGGATTGCGTCATTACGTCCGCACGCGCGAGGAGCTGCTCTCCCTGGTCATCCAGGTCTACTACGACCAGGGTTCCTTCACCTTTGGGTCCAAGCCCGGCGAGCGCGATGAGCTGGCCATTGGTCGAGACCAGGAGGGGCATCCCCTATATTCGCTGCCGGGTTATCTGCGTCGTCTGGTCAAGGAGAACGCCGAGCGTATGGTCCTGGTCATGCTCTTCATGCATTTGGCTGTAGAGGCTCACGATCCGGCTCATCCCGCACACGAGTACTACCGTAATCGCCATGCCCGGATGATCGACTTTATGGATGGGATCCGTTGGAAGCTGCCTGAGCCCTATCGGGATCGGTCGGCCTTCCACCGGTTGATTAGAACCGTTTATTGCACCATGGATGGAGTGCAGATCCAGGCACTGACCAATCCCGACGACGACATGATCGCCCTGTGGACAAAGGCGGAACCCATTCTCTTCCCGTCACCCCAGTGGGATGATTGCCGCTAGAGGGTCGACAGGAATCGGGTGCTGTTTCAGTCCTTGGCGGGGCCTACCAGGGGAGCGATCCGCTTGTCCCAGGCATCCAGGGCCGAGTTGATGACCTGGTGCATGTCATAGTAGGCGTAGGTGCCTAGGCGGCCGCCGAAGACCACCTTCGGCTGTTGGGCCGCCAGCTGCTTGTACTGGGTATAGAGGGCCCGGTCGTCGCTGGTGTTGATGGGGTAGTAGGGCTCGTCGCCCTTGCCGGCGAAGCGGCTGTATTCCTCCCAGACCACAGTGCGCTCATGGTTCTGCCGGTCGTAGCGTTCGGGGTTGAAGTTCTTGAACTCGATGGCGCGGGTGTAGGGCACGTCAGGATCGGAGAAGTTCATGACCGGGCAGCCGAAGTGGTCGTCCTCGTCGTAGCGGCGCTCCTTGAAGTCCACGGTCCGCCACTTGAGCTCGCCCAGACGATAGTCGAAGTAGCGGTCGACCGGGCCGGTGTAGACCACGGGGACCTGTCCCACCAGAGCATCCCGATTCCAGGGCTGGGAGTTGTCGAAGAAGTCGGTTTGCAGGCTCACTTGGATGCGGGGGTCGTCGATCATCCGCTCGAACCAGGCCGTGTAGCCGTCCTTGGGCAGGCCCTCCCAGGTGTCCTTGAAGTAGTGGTTGTCGTAGTTGAACCGCACCGGAAGCCGCTTGATGATGGAGGCGGGCAGCTGGGAGGGGTCGGTCTGCCATTGCTTGGCCGTGTAATTCTTGATGAAGGCCTCGTACAGGGGCCGGCCGATCAGAGAGATGCCTTGGTCGTTCAGGTTGCCCGGGTCGGTCCCTGCCAGCTCGCCAGCCTGCTCCCGGATCAGTTCCCGGGCCTGCTGGGGGGTGTAGTGGGCGTGGAAGAACTGGTTGATGGTGCCCAGGTTGATGGGCAGGGGGTAGACCTCGCCCTTGTGGGTGGTGTAGACGCGGTGGGTGTAGTCGGTGAATTCGGTGAAGCGATTGACGTATTCCCAGACCTTGCGGTTGGAGGTGTGGAAGAGGTGGGCCCCATACTTGTGGATTTCGGCCCCAGTCTCCTCGTCCATGTAGGAGTAAGCGTTGCCGCCGATGTGGTCGCGCACGTCGATTATGCGTACCCGGGCTCCGCTGTGCTCGACCGCCTGCTGGGCCACGGTCAGACCAAACAGGCCAGCGCCCACAATCACCAAATCAGCATCCATATCAGCCATTCGTCTTCAGCCATCCGTCCCTTGTCGCTGTGATGCCGGGCTATCTACTATCTGTTGCCATCGTCCGGCATGATCCTTGATCAACCGCTGGAGTACGGCGATCCTGTTGCCTACATGCTAGCGGACAGGTCTGTTCAGGGAAGTTGTGGGCGGCAATATCGACCGAATACGCACCTGGCATGGATGGGTCGGCGCTTTCCGGTGGACAAGTGGAGCCTGTCTGCTATCATGGTGACTTGCTCTCACGTGGCGTCATGTCACCCAATCCCCCCAGGGCAGGAATGCAGCAAGGGTAAGTGGCCTCTGGCGGGTGCGTGGGAGTTTTCCATATTTGTCCTGACCAGGCTGGCCGAAGTCGTGAAAACAACGCGTTCGTCGGACGGGGTGTCGGCTGTCGACCCAGGGGTTGGATAGAGTCTTGAGGTATGACCAACAAGCGCGAGCAGGGCGAAGCACAGCAGGCCTGGTACCGGGACCCGAACGAGCAGACCAAAGAGGACGGCAGTCATGTCGACCGGGATCCTTTAACGTCCCGCCCCCGGATTTCAGCCCTGGTCCTGTGCCTGGTCGCCGGCCTGGCCTGCCTGGGTCTGGCTGCTTTGGTCTGGTGGGCGGCTGTCTGGACTGTTCCCGGGCAGACCTATGACGACATGGCCCTGACCAACTTCCGCGGTTTCCTTGACCAGTCGCCCCTGGTCAAGGCCTACCTGGGACTGTTCACTGCTCCTTATGTGACTGTGGTGATCTGCGTGGTGCTGGGGCTTGCAGCCCTGGCGGTTGTTCTGGCTCGCCGCCGGTGGTGGCTGCTCGGCCAGGTTGCGATTTATGCTCTGGTGGTCTACGGGGCGGCGCGTGTTCTCAAACGCTTCCTGCCTCGTCCTGTGCTGATCCATGCTCAGGCCTCCGCAGCCAATTCGGCTCCATCCGGGCACACCATCCTGGCTCTGGCGGTGGTCCTGGTCCTGCTCTGCGTGGTGCCGCGCGTTTGGAGGGCCCCGGTCGCCTTGATAGGGTTCGCCTTTGACCTGTCCGTGGGCTGCTCGCTGGTGCAGGGTGGCTGGCACCGCCCCTCAGATGTGGTCATGGGCATTCTTATTCCGGCCGGTCTCTGTCTTATTGCTCTGTCCGCCACCCGGGGAACCGGGATGGATATCCCTGGGACCAGGATGTCATCGGCTTCGATTCAGATTGTCTCCACCCTGATGTTGGTTGCGGGGTTCCTGGGGATTCTCTACGCCTGCTATGTCATCTGGCAGGTCAGCCCTGGACTGGAGATCGGCGCCCGGTGGACGGCCTACGGAGTTCATTGCTCGGCCGTCATAATGATGGCCTCTGCTCTGGCGCTGACCCTGGGACTGGTTCTGGCGATGAGGCAGATCACGGCCTCGCCTCTGACCAGGATGGGCCTTGTCGGTCGACCTCCGGCTCCGCCTCAAAATGACTGAGGTCAATCTCTGGGCGTACTGAACGTCTCTGATTCATCCACCATCGGACCCAGGGATCCACACCCGCGCACATGACCCCTTGATTTGCATGGTGACGGAACCTCGTGAGTAAGATGGCGTGCGAAAGACCACAATATAAGGAGAGGCCATGGCATCCGGCAATAAGCTCGTCATTGTTGAGTCGCCAACCAAGGCAAAGAAGATCGGCGGGTACCTGGGCAAGGGCTATACGGTCATGGCTTCGGTGGGCCATATCCGCGACCTGGCCCAGCCATCGCAGATCCCGGCCTCCCAGAAGAAGGCCTACGGCAAGTTCGGCGTAGACGTGAATGATGGCTTCAAGCCCTACTACATCGTGGATGACAAGAAGAAGCACACGGTGTCCGAGCTCAAGAAGGCGCTGAAGAACGCCGACGAGCTCTATCTGGCCACTGATGAGGATCGGGAGGGGGAGGCCATCGCCTGGCACCTGGTGCAGACCCTCAAACCCAAGGTGCCGGTAAAGCGCATGGTCTTTCATGAGATCACCCCGGAGGCCATCAAGAATTCGCTCATGCACACCAGGGATGTGGATGCCCACATGGTCGATGCCCAGGAAACCCGCAGGGTGCTGGATAGGCTCTATGGCTACGAGCTTTCTCCGGTGCTCTGGCGCAAGGTGGGACCGGGGCTGAGCGCCGGGCGTGTCCAGTCTGTGGCGACCCGGCTGATTGTGGAGCGCGAACGTGAGCGCATGGCCTTCGTCAAGGCCTCCTACTGGGATTTGCTGGCGCGTCTGGTGCAGGAGGATGCCGGGGAATCGGCGTCGTCGAACGGTTTTCAGGCACGGATGATCGGCCTGGGGGAGCAGCGGCTGGCGGTCTCCAAGGACTTCACCTCCGAGGGCAAGCTGACACAGGCCGCTGCCAAGGAGCAGGTCCTGCAGTTGGATGAGCAGCATGCCCGGAACCTGGCTGAGACGCTGAAGGATCAGGACTTCACGGTGACGGGTATGGAGACCAAGCCCTATCGGCGGCGTCCCCAGCCCCCATTCACCACGTCTACCCTGCAGCAGACGGCTGGCAATCGGCTGGGCATGAGTTCACGGGCCACCATGCGCGCTGCCCAGGGGCTCTATGAGAACGGGTTCATCACCTACATGCGTACGGATTCGGTCACCCTCTCCCAGGAGGCCATTGCAGCTGCCCGCAAGGGGGTCGAGCGTGAGTACGGGGCCGAATACCTTTCGGCCGAGTCCAAGCAGTATGTGACCAAGACCGCCGGCGCTCAGGAGGCCCACGAGTGCATCAGGCCCGCCGGTTCCACCTTCCACAGGCCCCAGGATCTGGCCGACCGTCTGGCCCCTGACCAGCTCAAGCTCTACACCCTGATCTGGCGGCGCACCCTGGCTTCGCAGATGGCCGACGCCACCGGGTCCACAGCCACCATCCGCCTATCGGCGCAGGCTGGCAAGGAGGGTACGGCCCTCTTCCAGGCTTCAGGCACTGTCATCAAGTTCCCGGGCTTCCTCAAGGCCATGGGTGCAGGCTCTGAGCAGAATGATGAGGGTTCTTCCCTGCCCCCGGTCCAGCAGGGGGATGTGCTTCGTGCCGCCTCCGTCGATTCCGAGGGGCATGAGACCCAGCCGCCGGCCCGTTACACTGAGGCATCCCTGGTCAAGACCCTGGAGGCTAAGGAGATCGGCAGGCCTTCCACCTATGCCAGCATCATCTCGACCATCATTGACCGCGGATACGTCTACGAGCGCGGCCGTGCCCTGATCCCCTCCTGGCTGGCCTTTTCGGTAGTCAGATTGTTGGAGACCAATTTCCCCAAGTATGTGGACTATCAATTCACGGCGCAGATGGAGAACGGCCTGGATATGATCGCCCATGGCAAGGAGCGAGGCAAGGACTGGCTGACTCGGTTCTACTTCGGCTCGGGTCCGGGTGCCGCTCAGAACGCTGACCAGGCCCATCAGGGTCTGCAGGAGCAGGTGGCCCAGTTGGGGGACATCGACGCCCGCAAGATCAACACCATCGAGATTGGTGATGGCCTGCAGGTGAGGGTCGGCCGCTATGGCCCCTATCTTGAGGATACGGCCGACCTGGATGCCGACGGCAACCCCAAGCGGGCCTCACTGCCGCCCACCATGGCTCCGGACGAGCTGACCGTGGCAGCGGGCCATGAACTGATTGCATCCAACGCCGGCGGTCCCCGTCAGCTGGGCAAGGATCCGCAGACCGGCGGTCGGGTCGAGGTGCGTAAGGGCAGATTCGGACCCTATGTGGCCCTGATCAGTCCCGAGGAGGAAGCTTCTGAGCAGAAAAAGCCGACCGGCAAGACCGCACGGACAGCCAAGCAGACTGGTCCTAAGCCCAAAATGGCATCGCTCTTCAAGACCATGGATCCGGATACGGTCACCTTGGAGGATGCCCTGAAGCTGCTCAGCCTGCCCAGGACGGTGGGCAGCATCGAACTGACCGATGCCAAGACGGGAGAAACCAGTCAGGCCACCGTCACAGCCAGCAACGGCCGTTATGGCCCCTATCTGACGGCCACCAAGACAGACGGCGGCACCGAAACACGTTCGCTGACAGACGAGGGGCAGATCTTCACTATCGACCAGGCCGGGGCCAAGGCCCTTTTCGACCAGCCCAAGTACGGACGGCGTTCCCGGAGCGCGGCCAAGCCCCCTCTTCGTGAGCTGGGTACGGACCCTGACAGCGGCAAACCCGTCACCATCAAGGACGGGTTCTACGGCGTCTACATCACCGACGGGCAGACCAACAGGACCCTGCCCAAGCAGTACACGGCCCAGTCCATCGAGCCGGAGGTGGCCTTCCGCCTGCTGGCAGAGAAGCGCGCGGCCGGACCCACCAAGCGGCGCGGCCGGACCACCCGCAAGTCGACTGCCCGCAAGTCGACAACGCGGAAGTCGGCGTCCAGCAAATCGACAGCTGGCAAGTCGGCCACCCGCGCCCGCAAAACCACAAAGAAGACTAAAACTACCAGGACTTCCAGGACTAGGGAGCATCAGGCATGAGCGATGGTTTGTTCATTTCCTTCGAGGGCGTGGATGGAGCAGGCAAAACCACCCAGGTCCAACAAGCGCACAACTATCTGCAGGAACGTGGCCTGCGATCCCTGATTACCCGCGAGCCGGGCGGCACCCCTGTCGGCTTGACCATCCGGGAACTCGTCCTTCATGGCTTGGCCGCTTTTCCCTCGGTGGCCGTGACCGGGGGCACCGACGTGGTTGACGCCTCCGACGATCTTGCCCCAAGGACCGAGGCCCTGCTCTACGCGGCGGACCGGGCCGAGCATGTGGCCCAGGTGGTACGTCCGGCTCTGGATCGCGGAGATATTGTGCTCTGCGACCGTTATCTGGATTCCTCAGTGGCCTATCAGGCCGGAGGCCGTGATCTGTCGGAGGACGTGATTCGTCGTCTGAGCCTGTGGGCCAGTCAGGGCCTTATGCCCAAGCGCACCTACCTGCTGGACGCGGATCCGTCCCAGTCCGAGTCGCGTCTGGATCATGAGCCCGATCGGCTGGAGTCGGCTGGCGATGACTTTCAGCAGCATGTGCGTCAGGCATTCCTGCAGTTGGCTCAGAATGAGCCCGACCGGTTCCTGGTTATCGATGCCACCCAATCCATCGACCAGGTCTGGCAGATCATCCAGGACGATTTGGACAAGTTGGTCGAAGGGCGTGAGCCGGATTTGCCTCAGGTCGATGATGACAATGACGACGCTGACGCCCATGACGATGCCGACGAGGATGAATCGACGGCAGGCTATGAGGACGATGAGCAGGGTGCCGAGTCGGATTGGACCGAGGCTATGGATACGCCCGATCAGGCACCGGAGGCTGATGCCGACCAGGACGACCAGGACATGGAGGCAGCGACAGTCGGTGGGGATGCTGACGACGATTCGGTTCCTGTAGGTTCCCGCGCTCGGCGGCTGCTCCGGTCCCGACTCCTGCGGAAGACCCGATGAGCGTCTGGGATGCCATTGTGGGCCAGCAGCCCACGGTCGAGCTACTCAAGCGGACGGTGGCCGCTCAGGCGCAGGGTCATGACGAGGTGGCGCAGTCCTGGCTGATCTGCGGCCCTCCTGGATCAGGGCGTTCCAATCTGGCCCGGGCTTTCGCGGCAGCCCTGATCAGTCCGGATCAGGGATTGAGCGACCAGCCCACCCGTGTCACTCAGCAGGTTCTGGCCGGAACCCATCCGGATGTGACCATACTGTCCACCAACAAGGTCACCATCGGCATCAACGAGGTCAGGGAGCTGATCATGACCTCGGAGCAGATGCCCTCAACCTCGCCTTGGCGGGTCATTATCATCGAAGACGTGGACCGGATGCTGGAGCGGACCACCAATGTGCTGCTCAAGGAGATCGAGGAGCCTGCCGAGCATACAATCTGGCTTCTGTGCGCACCCAGCGCCCAGGACGTGCTGCCCACCATCCGCTCACGGACCAGAGTGCTCAACCTGGCGGTGCCGTCCAACACCGCAGTGGCTGATTTCCTGACTGACCAGGTGGGAGTGGACCGGCCCCTGGCCGCCAAGGCCGCCCGTCTGGCGCAGGGGCACATCGGCATCGCCCGCCTCTACGCCACCAGGGATCAGGTCCTGGCCGACCGTGATGAGCTGGTAGTGGGCCTGCTGGGCCTTAGACGCGCTTCGGATGCCGTGATCCTGGCTGGCCGGGTGGTGGATGCGGCCCGGGATCAGGCCACTGCCACCGTGGACGATGAGGTGGCCAGGGACGAGCGGGAGTTTCGGCAGATCAACGGCCTTAGGGACAAGGAACGTATTCCCCGTCAGCTTCGTGGGGCCTATCATGCCTTGGGCGGCAAGGATCAGGTTCGCCGTAGGGTCACCAGACTGACCCGGGATGTGCTGGACCGCAACCTGAGCACTCTGGCCAGTGTCTACCGGGATGTGGGTGTCTTGCAGAACGGCGCCGAGGAGAAGGCGGGTCTGGTCAATTTGGAGAATCGGGCGGCAATTGCCGATCTGTCCGTCAGACTCTCCAGGCAGGGGGCCATCGACCGTATTCAGCTGATCGCCCGGGCTCGCAGGAGGCTGGCTGCCAACGGTTCGCCGCTCCTGGTCTTCGAGGCCCTCTTCTGCACTCTGCTGGTCTGAGTATGAACTTGACCTCGTCGGCTTGGCGGGCGAGAATCGAATCATGAGGATTATCACTGATTTCGGCACTATTCCCGATCGGTACGCCAAGCGCGCCCCTCAGTCCCTTACACGCAAGGGACGTCCCGTAGTCTCCTTCCCCTTCCGTCTTGAGGATGTGCCCCAGGGGGCCCGCTACCTGCACTGGATGCTGGTGGATCCTGACTCCGTGCCCGTGTGCGGCTTCCCCTGGATTCACTGGTCCCTGGCCAACCTGCCCATCGAGGCTTTGCTCGCCTTGCAGCCTGAGGGGACCGGAAGCTCTGTTCTGGCGATTCCCGAGGACTTCTCCAGAAATCTGTCTAATCTGATTCCCGGCGTGCCCCAAGGGCGCACCTCGGCGGCCTCGCCCCTGGTCATGGAGAAGGAGATCGCCGACGACCCCGCCGTGCTCATGCGTTACAACGGTCCCACCCCTCCAGACCGGGTTCATGACTATGTGCTGTCGGTCTGGGCCACACAAGAAGCTTTGCCCGACTTGGAGGAGGGGTTCTGGCTCAATGCCCTGGCCCATGCCATCCATTCCGCCCAGCCGGTGGCCGCAGCGGCTCGGGCCTGGCTGCCAGCTGATGCCTGACCTGGTTGGGGCGGTCTGGCACTAGAGTGAGGCCATGCCCCAAGTGCGCAGACGGCCGTCATCCCTGCCTGCCCACGCAGTCGGGTGCAAAGGCATCCTCGACTTCCGGACTGGGTGATGACAATTGACCGCGATCAGACAAGGAAGACGTTTATATGCCCTGCACCACGCTTCTGATAGGCAAGAATGCCAGCTACGACGGATCCACCATCATCGCTCGGAATGAGGACTCAGCCAACGGGGAGTTCCGTCCCAAACGCTTCGTCCTGGTCGCTCCCGACCAGCAGCCACGGCACTACCGCAGCGTGATCAGCCACTTGGAGATGGACCTGCCCGAGGACCCCATGCGATATACCTCGGTGCCCAATGCTGTGCTCGACCAAGGGCTATGGGCCGAAGCGGGCGTCAACAGCGCCAACGTAGCCATGTCAGCCACCGAGACCATCACCACCAACGAGCGTGTTCTGGGCGCCGATCCGCTGGTGGAACTCACCCCCGCCCAGGGCCGTCCGGGCGATGAGGGCTACCTGGCCGAGGTGCCTGGAGGCATCGGCGAGGAGGATCTGGTCACCATCGTCCTGCCCTATATCCGCTCGGCGCGGGAGGGTGTCCTGCGGCTGGGCTCCTTTCTTGAGCGCTACGGCACCTATGAGATGAACGGCATTGCCTTCAGCGACGTGGACGAGATCTGGTGGATGGAGACCATAGGCGGCCATCACTGGATCGCCAAGCGGGTGCCAGATGACTCTTATGTGACCATGCCCAACCAGCTGGGCATTGACGAGTTCGATCTGGACGACGCCTTCGGAGACCAGACCGATCACCTTTGCTCGGCCGACCTGCGGGAGTTCATCGCCGACAACCACCTGAATCTTGCCGTGGAGTCGGCTTCGCCCTTCAACCCGCGTGACGCCTTCGGATCCCACAGCGATTCGGACCATGTATACAACACGCCCCGGGCCTGGTACATGCAGCGCTTCCTCAATCCCTATGACGAGATCTGGGACGGGCCGGACGCCGATCACACTCCCGCCAGCGACAACATTCCCTGGTGCCGTCAGCCCGAGCGGCTGATTACCGTGGAGGATGTCAAGTATCTACTCAGCTCCCACTACCAGGGCACGCCCTACGATCCCTATGGGCGGACCGGCGACCAGCACACCAAAGGGCTCTACCGGCCCATCGGCATCAACCGCAACGACCAGCTGGCCCTGATCCAGCTGCGCCCCTACCGGCCTGAATCCTGCCGGGCCATCCAATGGATGTCCTACGGGTCCAACGCCTTCAATGCCTTGGTTCCCTTCTATGCCAATGTGGATCGGACACCCGACTATCTGGCCAACGCCACTGACCGGGTCTCCACTGACAGCCTCTACTGGTCCAACCGGCTGATCGCCGCCCTGTGCGATTCCGAATTTGCAGGCACCTCGGCGGCTGTCGAGCGTTACCAGCAGAGCGTGGGCGGCGAGGGCCACCGGCTGATTGCCGCTGCTGACGAGCAGGTGGCACGGCTGGAGGGCGCCGATCAGGGCACCGACAACGCCGAGGTGCGCCAGGTGCTGGAGGCCGCCAACCAGGACATGGCCGACCGTCTGCGCGAACAGACCGATGACCTGCTTGGCCAGGTGCTCTACACGGTCAGCATGGGCATGCGCAACGGATACCACCTGTCCGACAACTGAGCCATCCGATTTGCAAAAACCATTAAGGAGGAGAGCCTCATGACGGGTTTCGACGATTACGTCAGGCCATACGGCTTGTTTGACAAGATCGATGCCTTCGGCTATTTGAAGGATCTGCGGGAGCATTCGGATATGCCGCGCAAGCAGGGCCGTGTGCTGTTGGTGACCGCCGACACCCCGCTCAAGGCTTCGCGAGGGGAGGGCAAGACCACGACCACCATCGCCCTGATCGACGCTCTGCGCGCCCGGGGGGTGGATGCTGCGGCCGTCCTGCGTCAGCCCAGCATGGGCATTACCGCTGCCGGGTCCAAGGGTGGCGCCTCCGGCGGCGGCAAGTCCTCCCTGACTCATCCCGAGCTGGTGGACTGGGGTCTGTGCGGGGAGATGGCGGCCATCGAATCCGCCCAGAACCTGCTGGTTTCCTTTGCGGAGAAGGCTGTGGACGAGGGCCGGTTGGACACCGTCCTGGTGCCCCGGGTCAGTGAGGTGCCTTCGCGGTCCCTGCGGCAGATCACCGTGGACCGAGGTAAGGGCGATCTGCCCGAGCGGACCGTGTTGACTCCCACCTGCGAGCTCATGCAGATCGTGGTGCTCTCCAGGAGCATGGAGGAGATCGAACGGCGCGTGGCAGCCATGGTTGCGGGGACCCTGGATGGCCGTCCGGTCACCTTCGGAGAGTTTGTGGACCTCTGGCGGATCACTGGCATCCTGACCGACGCGGTCAAGCCTGCTTTCACCCAGACCTTGGAGGGCTCTCCGGTCTACGTGCATGGTGGGCCATTCGCCAACGTCTCCATCGGCATTCCCAGTCTGGTGTCCGTGGAGATGGCCTGCGCCCGGCATGACGTGGTCGTCGTCGAGGCGGGCTACGGGGCCGATGCCGGCGCCCAGAAGTGGCTGGACATCGCCGCCCGCGAGTATGGGGCCCAGTGGCCGGCCGCCGCCGTGGTCGTCACACGTGCCACCACCTGGCGGGACGATCCCAAGCTGAGCTGGCGCTATCCCTTCCACGTGCACCGTCTGGAGGGACTGGGCATCCCCACCTTCCCTCTGATCAACCTCTGGGAGGGCGAGGACGACCAGGTGGATTCCCTGCGACAGACCGCCGACGGTCTGGGCTTCCGCAAGCCCATCGCGGGCAACCTCTTCCGTGACGGGGGCAAGGCTCTTGAGCCTCAGCTGGACGATCTGATCAAAGCCCTGCAGGAGCCCACGAACGCCCAGGCGGATACAGCAAGCCTGCATGATATGTCCGTGCCGGATCGGATTCGCTGGATCGCCGAGAGTGCCTACGGTGTGCCGGCTGATCGGGTCGTCGAGCGTGAGGGCTTCCAGGACAGCCTCCAGGCGGCCTCCGACCTGTGCAGCAAGGCAGGCATCTCCCTCGAGGATCTGGTGGTGGTTGCGGTCAAATCGCCAGCCACCATGACCGACGATGACCGGGCCGACCAGGACAAGCGCACGGTCACCCTGAAGAAGGTCGAGGCCCATACGGGTGCCGGCCTCCTGCAGGTGAACCTGACCACCTCCTTGACCACGCCCATGCCCAAGATCGTCTAAGCAGGCTATGCATGGATTCGGCAGACCTGTGACGCGCCGTGTTGCGGGCCTGCCGAAACCGTGTATAGTATCTACTTGGCTCTTGAAAGTGCCCTGCCCCTATAGCTCAGTTGGCTAGAGCAGCTGACTCTTAATCAGCGTGTCCGGGGTTCGAGCCCCCGTGGGGGCACAGAGTCAAAGCCCAGCAATCGCAACGGTTGCTGGGCTTTTTCATATCGTGACAACGCTCGACGAACCCAAAATGTATGCTAAATGTATACCAAATGGCATCGGGGGAATTCCGGCATCCTCAGTTTAGGCTGAGGCCTTGCCGAAACTGGACGCTTTGGGGTCTGCTGATTAATCGGCTGGCGTGTTCCTCGCGTTGTCTGTCTGCATCATTTCACAGGCACAGCGGTGGTCGTGAGGTATCTTGATGATGGCAGAAGAGTAGGGAGCCTGCTCTCTTGGGTAGGCATAAGGGGGCTGGCGTTGACGTATGTGACCATTCGCGATGTGGCTGAACGGGCGGGGGTATCACCCACCACCGTCTCGCAGATCCTGCACGGCAAAGGCCGCTTTTCGCGCAAGACCAGAGACTTTGTACTGAGCATGGTCAAGTCCATGGGCTACGTGCCTGATTCCCGGGCCCGGGCCATGCGTTCTGATCCGGTCAAGACCGTGGGGCTGTTGGTGCCGGACTTGCGCAATGCCTATTTCGCAGACATGGTTGCCTCCATGGAGGAGGAGCTCTATGCCCGTGGCATTTCGACGCTGATTGGTTCTTTCGGCGAGGATTCGGCCCGACAGGATTCCTTTTTGCGCAACATCATGGGACAGCGGATCGACGGGGCCATCGTTGTGCCCAAAGGGGTGCCCACCCACGGCATTGAGGATGTGGTCAGGTGGGGGCTGCCCCTGGTCTTCGTGGACCGGCGGGTGCCTGGTCTGACTTCGGTGCCCTACATCGTTTCAGACCCCGGTCAGGGTATACGTCAGGCCCTGCAGGCTCTTTACCGGAAAGGCCATCGCCGCGTCGGCTTCGTCTCGCATTCCTCGCTGGCTTCGACCACCCTCTATGAGCGGGAGAGCGCCTTCCGTGAGCTGACTGCCGAGATGATGCCGGACTGTGACTGCCCGGTCGTGGATTGCGAGGGGGAGTACGACTCGCGTGTGGCGGGTCTGGATGTGCTGATGGCCCACCATGTCACGGCTGTCATCTTCGGCTACTCGCCGGACGCCATCACCATGATCGGGTTGATGCAGAAGCGTCAGCTCGTCATCGGGGCGGATATCTCGGTGGTTTCCTTCGATGACATCGAGGTCTTTCGGCTGATGACCCCGCAGGTGTCGGTCATATCCCAACAGGCCCAGGAGATGGGTCGCCGAGGTGTGCGGGAGGTGCTGGAGCTGATCGGGGCCCGTGAGGATGCCGCTGACGATGACGGGAAGGTTGCTTCACCACAAGAGGCCAACGACAGCATGGAGCGGCACATGGTCGCTATTCCTACCATCTTCATTGCCAGGGATTCGATCGGCCCGATGCATCGGAACTGATTGCAAGGCCTTATACCATACCTGATATTGGATATCCGGTATTGACGCGCCGCTGTTGACAGCGATGATTTAACGTTTTATCGTAATCATACGACAGCGATAAAACGTTAAACCAATGGCGTGAACGCTGTACACCGGATGATGATGAAGCGTCGACTTTCCGTGGAATTGCGGGGGAGAGTAATGCCGGCCATCAACCTCACGGTCATGGCGACCGGGCGGTGGATGACCGCTGATGCGGGAATCGATGCTGACGAGAATGTCGCGTGGCTGCTCGTCTGATTCCGGTTGACGGGAGTTCCGAGAGGAACGGAAACGAGGAAATCAATGGAGAGCCGGAAGAAATCAATTCTATGCGTTGACACGGGTGTGGACGATGCCCTCGCACTTTGCTATGCCCTGTCTCACGAGGATCTTGACCTGATCGGGATCTGTGCCTCCTACGGCATGGCTACTGTCCCCAAGACCTACTCCAACACCAAGCACATTGTGAACAGTCTTGGCAAGGGCGACCAGATTCCGGTTTACATGGGATCTGAAAAGCCATTGCAGCGTGATCGCGAATATTCGGGCACTTTTCATGGCATGGATGGACTGGGCAATCAAAACCTTCCTGATATCAGTGGCGATGCCACTCCAGAAGAGTCAGTCGACTTTATCGTCGACAGCATCAAACGTTACGGGGAAGACCTGCAGATCATCACCACTGGTCCCATGACCGACATGGCCAAGGTGTTGCTGCGATTCCCCGACGGTCCACTTCCTGGTTTCAGCATGGTCAGCATGGCCGGTGCAGCTATAACTCCAGGGAACTGCAATCTTTATTCCGAGGCGAATGTGATGGTTGATCCAGAAGCGGCCAAGATCTGCTTCGAATCGGGAGTACCCATCACCATGGTTGGCTTGGATGTCACCAGGAAGACTCTGCTGACTGAAAAGGAGTTGAAGGTCTGGCAGGGCTATGACAGTGAAAGCGCCAAGATTCTCAGTAAGGCCGTGGGATTCTATCTTGAGGCCTACCGGGTTCACCACCCCTATCTGGCTGGCTGCGCTTTGCATGATCCTCTGGCTGTTGGTGTAGCCATGCATCCTGATCTGGTCACTACCATCCCGATGAACATCACCGTCGTGACTTCTGGGGAAGCCGATGGCGATACCGTGGAGAACCTCGACAAGGTGGCCGAAGAGCCTACCACCAAGGTGGCGCTGAGCGTAGACGGCAAACGGTTCATGAAAGACTTTTACGCCCATATGGACGCGGTACTTCGCTAGGAAAGGCAATTGAGAGCAATGAACGAGAAATCTACCGACGAGCTTGAGGAGTCGTTGATCCTCAAGGCCATGCCTTTCATGATCTTCATCTGCTTCATGCAGGTCTTCAGCGATAAGATGTTTGGCATCGTTTCGCCTGACATTGCCGGGACTTTCGCTCTTTCTCCGGCTCAGGTGGGCTGGCTGACGACCATAGCATCCCTGGTATTCGGGGTGGGCGGCGCCATTTATTCCACGCTGTCAGACGATGTATCGCCACGAAAGCTATTCACTGTCGGAACGGCCATGTTCGGCATCGGCTCCATCCTGATGGTTGCCTTCCAGTTCTCTTTCTGGCTGATCATCGCCGCCAGATCGGTGCAGGTAGCAGGCGCTGCAGTTATTCCTGGATGTTTCGTGGTCTTCGTGCGCAAGTATCTGTCTGCCGATAAGCAGGCAAAGTACCTTGGTTTCAATACAGCCATGTATCAGCTGTCAGCTGCCTTGGGTGCGGTGTTCGGCGGATTCGTCAGCAAGTACCTGTCATGGCAGATGACCATGATTGTGCCTGTTATAGTGCTCATCGCCCTGCCGGCCGTTCGCAAATATCTTCCTGATAAGGCCAAGGAGACCGGCAAGCAGCCTGCCGAACGTATGAATGTGGTTTCCATTGTGATCTTTTCGATTGCTTTTGCGTTGATCCTTATGGCCATCAACAAGAACACGATTATGTGGTGGGGCTTGGCGCTTGTATCCGTCGTGGTCTATGTGATCTGCTCCAAGATGGTCAAGAACCCCATCATTGATATCACCCTGTTCAAGGTACCCAAGTTGGTGTCGGGTTCGCTTGTCGGTGCCATTGTCTACGGGGTGCAGATGTCGTTCTTCTTCGTCTTCCCCTTCCTTATCAAGGCCAATTATGATGTGAGCAGCGCGACCGTCGGCATGATGTACCTGCCTGCTAACATCTGTGCATTTCTCTCTGGCATGTCATCAGGATTCATCACCAATAAGATCGGCTCGAAGAAAGGCTTCCAGTTGGGATGCCTGATCATCCTGCTCTCGCAGTTGATGTTCGGATTCTGCTTAGGCGGGAACATCATCTTCATGTGGATAGCCCTTGCTCTCTTCGGTGTTGGATATACGGTTATCTACCCGGCATATAATTCGATTCTGCCGAATTCTCTGCCCAATGATGTTGTAGGGCGGTGCATGGCGGTCAACAATCTGCTCAACCGACTGATCAACACGGCCATGATAGCCGTTGCAGGCGTGCTCATGTCGGGCTCTGGTCTGGCCAAGAAGATCATTCCTGCCATGGGCCACACAGATCAGTCATTCATCTATTCCAATGTCTGCTTCATCTTTGCGGTGGTCATTGTCATTGGCATGGTGTCCTACTACTTCGTCTTCAAGAACGTGAAAGAGGACAAGCAGCAGGCCTGACGAGAATATTGCGAATTCATCGGCATTCCATGACCGGTTCCCTGCCGTCCCTTGGACTGGTGGGGAACCTGGCATGGACCCGTAGCGCCGGGAGTGTATCTCTTGGCGCGGGAAGGAACCATGATGAAACGTGGTTTGCGATATGACTTCTCGCTGCTGGCCCTCCTGCTCATACCAGTAGGCGTCTCGGTCAACGTGGTGGGTTATCAGCTGTCCTCGATTCTGAAATTCCCTATCTTCATCGATCAGATAGGCACCCTCTTTGTGTCAATGCTCGGCGGGCCCTGGGTGGGCTTGGTGACGGGACTCATGGGCAATGTAATCAACGGTATGCTCAATCCTGTGGCCTTCCCCTATGCTTTGGTCGCCATGACTACAGGGTTTGTGGCCGGGCTGCTCTCCCGCTGGCGGTGGTATACGAACATCATCGGCGCAGTGGCCGCCTGCTTCGTAATCAGCATTGCGGCGGCCGTGGTCAAGGCTCCGGTCACCATAGCTGTTTTTGGCGGAGTCACTGGCGCCGGTAGCGATCTGCTGACAGCAGCCTTGCTGGTGACTGGGACCAGCCTGATCAAGTCGGTTTTTTCGACCAGCATCTTCACCGCAGTGGCCTCCACAGCCATCGATGTCTCGGTCAGCTGGGTGATTCTGCGCAAATTGCCGGACAGGTTCCTGATCAAGTTCAATTACGGATCCCCCTATGTCAGGAAGGTTGCCGCGGCATCATGACTGGTTTCATAGACCGACTGTATCCGTCCTCCAAGGCGGCCATGGTGCTGCTGGCCATCATTGTCGGCATCTTCACCCCTGGGTACATTCTGCAATATGCCATGTTCCCGGTTTTCTTGTTGCTGGCGATCATGGCCGGTAACGGTATGAGGTTCTTCAAGGCCTTCCTCTCATCCGTGGGCACTGTCGTTCTGGTAATCTTCCTGGTGCAGGTCTTCATCGTCCGCTATCCAGACAGCGCGCATATCTGGGCATTCATTGCCTTGTCTCCCACAGGTCTGGACAAGAGCCTGGGAATCACTTCCAGAATCGTATCCAGCGCTTCGGCCATCATGTGGTACTTCCAGGTGACCACGCCCAAGGACATGGTCTACGCCATGGAACAAGCGCATCTGCCCAAGAAGGTTACGTTCGTGATCATGTCGACCATTGGCATGGTCCCTCAGGTGATCAACCGTTCCAGGACCATTATGGATGCGCAGAAATCCCGCGGCATCGAGACCGAGGGCAACGCCTGGGCACGGGTGAAGTCCTTCGTGCCCATGTTGGGACCATTGATTTTCTCCCTGATTCAGCAGACCGAGGAACATGCTCTGGCCTTGCAATCCCGTGCTTTTCTGGCGCCTGTTCCCAAGACCTCCCTTTATCGCCTGGACAAACACACGATCGACCGGGTGATTCAGGTGATTTGCCTGCTGCTGTTGATCCTGTTCATCATATGGAGGGTCTGGAAATGAGTGTCATCAGTCTGGAACATGTGGGATACCGTTATCCGCTGGGCCGTGAGGATGCCGTGCGTGATGTCTCTTTCCAGGTGGAGCAGGGGCAGGTCTGTGCGCTTCTGGGTGCCAACGGATCGGGGAAGACCACCATCTGCAATCTGATCCGCGGCTTCATACCGCGCTTTTATCGGGGAGAGCCAACGGGTCTGGTTCAGCTGGCCGGAAGGCCTGTGGAGCAATACGATGACGCGGAACTGACCGAAACCGTCGGCTACTCCTTTCAGAATCCTTTTACTCAGATGTCCGGTGTCAAGGACAATGTGCGGGAGGAGATTGCCTATGCGCTGGAGAACCTTGGCATAGAGAGGGAGGCGATGGCCGCACGAGTGGATGCCATGATAGAGCTGCTTCATCTGGGCGACATCGCCGATGCCAATCCGCTGGAGCTTTCCGGTGGGCAGCGACAGCGCGTGGCCATTGCTGCGGTGTTGGTGACGGACCCGCCCATCGTCGTTTTGGATGAACCCACCTCCCAGCTGGATCCGCAGAGCACCGAGGATGTATTCAACATCATTGCTCTGCTCAAGCGCCAGGGCAAGACCGTCATCCTGGTTGAGCACAAAATCGATCTGGTGGCCCGTTATAGTGACCTGGTCATCCTCATGGAAGGCGGCCGGGTGGCCATGAGTGGGCCAGCGCGTCGTGTGCTGACCGATCCGCAGGTCTTGGATCATGGTGGTCAGTTGCCCGAGGTCACCCGCTTCTTTCTGGAGCGCAACAAGAAGCTGGGGTTGAATGATCCCGTGCCGCTCTCGGTCGAGGATGCCATAGAACGCTACGGACGGAAAGGGGCCTGAGGATGGCCTATCTTGAGTTGGATAAGGTCAGCTATACCTATCCAAATGGATATCAGGCTTTGCGGGAGGTCAGCCTGTCATGCGAGCTTGGGGAAGCTGTTGCCATCATAGGCCGCAATGGGGCCGGCAAGACCACCATGGTCAAACTCATGAATGGACTGCTCAAGCCCACTCATGGTCGCGTCATGGTGGACGGGACCGCCACGGATCAAGAGGATGCCGCCCATGTGGCAGCCAAGGTCGGCTATGTCTTCCAGAATCCGGACGATCAGATCTTCCAGGACAGCATCCGTCGAGAAATAGCCTATGGGCTGGTGAAAAAGCATGTTGCCCGGGAACGTATCGGGGGGCGGGTCGCTTGGGCCGCTGAAGTCTGCGGTTTGGAAGACAGCCTGGATTCCCATCCCTACGACCTCCCGTTCTCGCAGCGGAAGTTTGTCACCATAGCATCGGCTTTGGTCATGGATCCCCAGGTGCTGATTCTGGACGAGCCCACCGCCGGTCAGGACAGGGCTGCTACGGACCTGCTGGCAGGGATAATCCAGCAGGTGACGGCAATGGGTAAGACTGTCATCACCATCAGTCATGACATGGAGTTTGTTACTCGTCATTTCCAGCGTGGCATCGTCATGGCCGACAGACAGATCCTCATGGATGGGCCCATCGCTCGGATCTTCAGGGACGATGATCTGCTTGAACAGGCCCATCTGGCCCGTCCCTACCTGGCGCAGCTCGCTCAGGCCTGGGGCTTCCATGACGTGCTCACCTCCGAGGATTTCATGGCGGCCCTGCCGAAGACATCGTTACTGACGAATCGGTGACACTGCCCCCCCCCCCTGGGGTAATGTTCCTGCAGTCTACGCAGTCCAAGTGATTGGTTGAGTGGAATTCAACGAATTATTTGGATCAATGGGGATCGTGAGCGCTTCTCGGACTGGTGTCACCACATGTTTTTATTGAATGATGCCCATGCCTTGGCCCATGTATAACCGGTTGGGGTGAAGGGTCGAGTGGAAGATTCGCTCATGACCAGGTTGGCCGCTGAATGTGTCGGGAACGACGCGGTCGCCGACGTGGATCTGGAGGGCGCCAAGGGCCACCATTCCGGCTGGCTCACTATTGCCATGGCATGGGATATGGCTTCGGAGTCATGTTTCCCGTGCTCATGCCCGGTGGGATATCCCGAGCCCACACCAATCCGGCCATGACTTTGGGGCAAGCCATCATCGGCATCTTCCCATGGAGCCAGGTTCTGCCTTATATTCTGGCGCAGCTGGTCGTCTACGTCTGCTACTTCCCGCACTACCGCCTAACCAAGGAGCCTGCGCCGATTCCGGGCACCTTCTGCACCACTGATGCCTCGGAATCGCCTGTCGATTATTTTGTCAATGAGTTCTTTGGCTTGGCGCCCCCGGTGCTGGTCCTGGGAGTCCTCTGCTGTCTGCAGGGCCATGGGGATCTAAGGGGTTGGCTGCCGCCTCCATCGTCGTCGGCTTGATCGTCTGGGGGGGGGGCACCTCTCTGGGCGGTCCCACCGTCCCCGGTCTGAACCACACAGGCGATTTGGTGCTGCGCTTCCTGCACTGGATTCTGCCCATGCCCAATAAGGGGGACTCACGCTGAGGCGAGGCTTGGATTCCGGTGGTGGCGCCCATCATCGGTGCCATCGTCGGAGCGATGATTTCCAAGAGTCTTTTCGCCGCCTGATCAGCGGTTTGGTGACAAGGTCCCGTGATTCATTTTGGAGGCTCAGGACCTTATTCATTGCGTAGTCAAGCTTGTGTGTAGTCAAGCTTGAATGGTTCGTACTGCCATGGATATGATTGACCATATATGCCCGATTCCTCGCAATGAGTGCATCGGAGATGGGAAGGCAGGTACGACCATGGGGCGTCTTCAAGGCAGGAAAGAGCGCGAGCCGTTTGTGCTCGAGCACGCCAGTATCGCGACCGGTGATGAAAAAGGCACGGTCCAGAAGGATATGTCTGTTCTGGTGTCCGCGGACGGCCGGATAGAGCAGGTCTGCCCAACCCCGCTGGCCTACGTGCCTTCCGGATACCACCGGATCAATGCTACGGGCAAGTTTGTGGCACCGGGACTCATCAATGCCCATACCCATCTCTTTGCCGACGGCAAGCCCCTGTCTGGCGGTACGGACCTGTCGCCGCGTGTGGTCGACGCAGCCTTGAAAGTGGTGCACAGCCCTGCCGGCAGAGTCCTTATGGATGCCAGGATCAAAGGCACCGTTTCCACGCTGCTCAACTCGGGAGTGACGACCATTCGTACCCTGGGTGATGTGGGTTATGAGGCGGTTCGTCTGCGTGACAGGATTGACGCCGACGAGCTGACCGGTCCACGCATGCTGGCCGCCGGCCCCCTCCTGGCGATTCCCGGAGGGCATGGTGATCCCTTCATCGCACTGTCCTGCTCCTCTCCAGAAGAGGCCAGGCGTCGGACCAGGGAGAACCTGGACCATGGGGTCAATGCCATCAAGGTGGCTGCGACCGGAGGCGTCACCGATGCCACCAAGCTTGGTGAGGCCGGCAGTCCGCAGATGACCGAGGAGGAAATGGCTGCCGTCTGCGATGAGGCCCATGAGTTTGGCGTGCTCGTCGCAGCACATGCTCAGAGCCCCGAGGGGGTCAAGGCCGCTCTCAAGGCAGGCGTGGACACCATCGAGCATGGCAGTGTTCTTGACGACGAGATGATCGGGCTCTTCCTTGACAATCCGCGCTCGCTTCGTGGTTTCTCAGCCCTGGACCCCACGCTGTCCGCCGGGCTGCCGCTGGTCAAGATCAGCCAGCAGGAGCTGGGAATCAGCGACATAGTTCGTGGCAACTCCGAACTGGTCGTCGACGGCATGGTCAAGAGCGCCAAGCAGGCTCATGAGAACGGTATTGCCGTCGGCGTCGGCACCGACACCGGCATGACCTTCGTGCCCCAGTACGGCACTTGGCGGGAACTCGACTATCTGGTGCGGTACGCTGACTTCACTCCGGCGCAGGCCTTCCACGCTGCCACCCAGGTCAATGCCCGAAACCTGGGCTTTGACAATGTCACTGGCTCTGTCGACACGGGTAAGGATGCGGATCTGATCGTCCTTGATGAGGACCCTGCCAAGAATATACGGACCCTGGCTGATCCCAAGCTGGTCATCGTTCGTGGCAAGCCGGTCTGGCGTCCTGAGGTCAAGCACTTCGAGGAAATCGATCGCCTGCTCGACAGCTTCTGATCATTTGCCTTGCGCGACCATTCAGGGGCGCGTGGCAGCTTGGCTGCCTGATGGTTTCCCGATGACCGGATGGTATGCAAGCATGTCGGTATGCACAAGGGAGAACCGAGAGTGGACCAGGCCGGCCAAGCCAAGGTCGTAGGAAGGTTGGCGCCTTCGCCGACCGGGCGAATGCATCTGGGCAATATCTATGCATGTCTGGCGGCCTGGCTTGGTGTCAGGTCACAAGGGCCTGGCGGGGTTCTGCGGCTTCGTATTGAAGACATAGATACGCCGCGGGTGGTCAAGGATGCCGATTGCTGGATCATGGACGACCTGGCCTGGCTGGGATTGGATTGGGATGGTGAGGTGGTCTACCAGTCCCAGCGCGCCGATGCCTACACTCAGGCATTGAATCAGCTGGAATCGCAGCAATTGGTGGGCGGGCAGCCGCTGATTTACCCCTGCTTCTGCTCCCGTGCCGACATCCGTGCGGCATCGGCGCCGAATGAAGGCGACGGATTCATCGTCTATCCGGGCACTTGCCGAGGACTTTCCCCTCAGGTGGTCAGTGAAAGGCTGGCTCGGGCGCAGAGGCACAGCCTGCGAATCGCAGTCCCCGATCAGCCCGACGAATCGGATGCCACCTGTCGCTTCGACGATTTGGTTTTTGGCCCCAAGTCCTTCGATTTGTCCAGGCAGGTCGGTGATGTGGTCGTCAGACGTTCGGATGGCTTGGTTTCCTACCAGCTGGCGGTGACGGTGGATGACCTGGCCATGGGCGTCAATCAGATCGTGCGGGGAAGGGACCTGCTGAGGTCCACGGCCATTCAGATGTGGATCCGGAATCATCTTCAGCCGCAGGCTCCTCGCGTTCAGTATGCCCATTTGCCGCTGATCGATGGCGTGGACGGCAGGAGGATGTCCAAGCGTTTCGGCTCACCGGACCTGGGATCACTGAGAAGAGACGGCTGGTCGTCCAGGCAGGTGTTGGGGGTCTGTGGCTGGCTTCTGGGACTCCTGGACCGTCCCAGACCTGCCAGTGCGCAGGAACTGTTGGATGGTTTCACGTGGAACACTCTGGCTGCTGACCGCAGGGACCGACAGCTGGATCTGAGCGGGCTCAACGTTTCTGACACAAAGCCGAGTCTGTAGTTTCTTCGACCCGAATTTGGTCGCTCGTTTCCGACATCCGCTTTCTCCCGGGCTTGTGGGTTTGTCGGTATGAGCCACTGGCTACCATGGCCTCAGTCAAGGCTTCCGGATTTTAAGGAGGTAACGGGTCATGGTCGCCTATATGGACCACAAGGATCTGGACAATCGGCAGATCGGCAGGGAACGGGCCATGCAGATTGCGGATGGGGTCAAGCGTGTGGCTGACAGAATCGCCAAGGCGGAGAACTCCGCCGGCCGAAAAGAAGGCTCGGTGACTCTGTTGGCGGCCACCAAGACCCGCGATGTGGGCGAGATCATGGCAGCCATTGATGCCGGAGTGCGTCGGATCGGCGAGAACCGTCCCCAGGAGGTCACCGCCAAGGCCCAGGGATTGCTGGAGCTCTGTCGGGACAGGAAGCTGGCTCTTGGCACCGAAGCTGTAGACAGTGATTCATCAAGCGCCGGCGTCGGCTTCCACCTTATTGGGCAACTCCAATCCAACAAGATCAATAAGATTCTGCCATATGTCGACACGGTCGAGTCGGTCGACGGGTCCCCGCTGGCTCGAAAGCTGGCCACGCGGGCACTGGCTGCGGGAGGAACTATGGGCATACTCCTGGAGGTCAACGAGTCCGGCGAGCAGGCCAAGTCGGGATGTGCTCCGGACCAGGCCCTGGATCTGGCCTATGAGCTGGCTGCTATGGAGGGGATTCAGCTTAAGGGGCTGATGACCGTAGGTGCGCATGTGGATGATGAGGCCATCATCAGGAGCGGATTCGCCCATTTGCGCGGTCTGCGCGACCACATCAGGGATTCGGGGGAGCCAGGCACCGACACCTGCACCATGCTGTCCATGGGAATGACCGGAGACATGGAGTATGCGGTGGCTGAGGGGTCTACCGAGGTCCGTGTAGGCACAGCCATCTTCGGCCCACGGGCGTTTATCTGACCAGCCACCATCCGTTTGGGAACCCGATCCCGTCAAGAGGCCCGGCCTGGGGCTAGACTGTGCCCTATGAGAATCGCGCGTTTTTCCTACAAGGACACCCCCCGATACGCCTTCGTCCAAACCGACAAGCAGGACGGCAAGGATTACCTGGTCGAGCTGAGCGGCTACCCCCTGACCGGCCAGCAGGTCGAACCCACCGGCAAGCGTTACCCATTGGACGACGAGGATGTGCGGCTGCTGGCCCCGGTCATCCCCTCCAAGATCTACGGAGCAGCCAAGAACTACCGTGCCCACGCCGCCTACATGGCTGAGCATGGCCAATCCTCGAACCCGGAGCCACCGGAGAAGCTCATGCTCTTCATGAAGCCCTCCACTTCGGTCATCGGTCCTGACGACCCCATCGTCAAGCCCTCCTACAGCAAGGACATGAATTACGAGCCCGAGGTTGCCGTCGTCATGGGCAGGATGGCGCGAAAGGTCAGCGCCAACGAGGCCATGGACTATGTGCTGGGCTACACCTGCGTCAATGACGTAACCCTGCGCGACCTACAGAAGAACGACCCCATGTGGACCCGTTGCAAGGGCTTTGACACCGCCTGCCCCCTCGGGCCTTGGATCGAGACCGACCTGGACTATCGGGATGCGCAGATCTCCTTCAAGCTCAACGGGGAAGAGGTGCCCGAGGCCAGCGGCACCACCGCTAACCTGATCCACTCCATTCCTGAGCAGATCGCTTTCATCTCCAGCTTCGCCACCCTGCTGCCAGGCGATGTCATCATGACCGGTACCCCTAACGCCACAGGATCGTTGAAAAACCGCGACGAGGCCACTGTCCAGGTGCAGGGAATCGGCTACCTGCGCAACGTAGTCATCGACGAGTAGCAAATAACCGGGAAAACAAGCAAGGTAAAAACTTGAGTCGTTTAGGCTCAAGTTTGGGAATAGGTGTCCTCCTTTCGCTGTTGTAGAAGACAGATGAACCCGTGACGGGGCCCGGTCGAGTGATTCGGCTGGTCCTGCCGAAGAATGTTGGAGGATGCTCTATGAACGAAAACTTCACCACCATGGCTCAGCAGGCCATAGGCGATGCCATTCAGTCGGCCTCGGCTGCCGGCAACCCCCAGGTGGATGTGCTCCATCTGTTGGACTCCCTGCTGCGTCAGCAGTCCGGCGTGGTGCCTGGACTGATCCAGGCCGCTGGTGGTGATAGCCAACGGGTCGGAGCCGAGGTCCGTCAGGCCCTGGTGGCTCTGCCGTCGGCCAGCGGATCCACGGCCTCGCAGCCCGATGCCAGCCGTCAGCTCAGCATGGCCCTGGCCCAGGCCGAGAAGGAAATGCAGGCCATGGGGGATGAGTATGTCTCCACCGAGCATCTGCTCATCGCCATCGCCCAGGGTCCCTCGCAGGCCGCCGATATTCTGAACCGGAACGGTCTGCAGGCCGATACCCTGCGCAAGGCTGTGCCCCAGGTGCGCGGTGGCGCCAAGGTGACCAGCCCGGATGCCGAGGGCACCTACAAGGCCCTGGAGAAGTACTCCACCGATCTGACCGCCCAGGCCAAGGAGGGCAAGCTGGACCCGGTCATCGGCAGGGATCAGGAGATTCGTCGTGTCATGCAGATACTGTCCCGGCGGACCAAGAACAACCCGGTCCTCATCGGCGAGCCCGGTGTGGGCAAGACCGCTGTGGTCGAAGGTCTGGCCGAGCGTATCGTGGCCGGCGACGTACCCACAACCCTGCAGGGTAAGAGGCTGATCTCCCTGGATCTGAGCTCCATGGTGGCCGGCAGCAAGTACCGTGGCGAATTCGAGGAGCGCCTCAAGGCCGTCCTCAACGAGATCAAGAGCGCCAACGGTCAGGTCATTACCTTCATCGACGAGATCCACACCATCGTCGGGGCGGGTGCCGCCGAAGGGTCCATGGACGCAGGCAACATGCTCAAGCCCATGCTGGCCAGGGGCGAACTGCGCCTGATCGGCGCCACTACCTTGGACGAATACCGTGAGAACATCGAGAAGGATCCGGCTCTGGAGCGCCGCTTCCAGCAGGTCTTCGTAGGCGAGCCCTCCGTGGAGGACACCGTGGCCATCCTGCGTGGTCTCAAGCAGCGTTACGAGGCCCACCACAAGGTGACCATCGGGGATGATGCCCTGGTGGCTGCGGCCACGCTGTCCAACCGGTACATCTCTGGTCGTCAGCTGCCCGACAAGGCCATCGACCTGGTTGACGAGGCCGCTGCCCACCTGCGGATGGAGCTGGACTCCCAGCCTGAGGAGATCGACGAGCTTCAACGCCGCGTCACCCGTCTGGAGATGGAGGAGATGCAGCTGAAGAAGGCCGATGACCCCGCCTCCAAGGACCGTCTGAGCAAGCTGCAGGCCGAGCTGGCGGACTCCCGCGAGAAGCTGGGTGGTCTCAAGGCCCGCTGGGAGAACGAGAAGGCCGGCCACAACAAGGTCGGCGACCTGCGCGCCCAGCTGGATGCCAAGCGGGTCGAGGCCGACAAGGCCACTCGTGAGGGCGACCTGGAGAAGGCCTCCCGCATTCTCTACGGGGAGATCCCCGGCATTCGCAAGCAGCTGGCCCAGGCGGAGAACGCGGCCGAGCAGGCCAAGAACGCCGCCAATGATGCGGGTCCCGATGGAGCTGACATCGCCGGCGGTCCGGCCCAGGAGCCCATGGTTCCTGATCATGTGGATGCGGATTCCGTGGCTGAGATCGTCTCTGATTGGACCGGTATCCCTGTGGGACGGCTCATGGAGGGCGAGAACGAGAAGCTCCTGCATATGGAGGACTACCTGGGCAAGCGGGTGGTCGGCCAGCAGGAGGCCATCCATGCGGTATCCGACGCGGTCCGGCGCTCGCGTGCCGGCATCGCCGACCCTGACAGGCCCACTGGATCCTTCATGTTCCTGGGCCCCACCGGCGTGGGCAAGACGGAGCTGGCCAAGGCCCTGGCCGACTTCCTCTTCGACGACGAGAAGGCCATGGTCCGCATCGACATGTCAGAGTATATGGAGAAGGCCTCGGTCTCCCGCCTGATTGGCGCCGCCCCCGGCTATGTGGGCTACGAGGAGGGCGGACAGCTGACCGAGGCCGTGCGTAGGCGGCCCTACTCGGTGGTCCTCTTCGACGAGGTGGAGAAGGCCAACCCCGAGGTCTTCGACCTGCTCCTGCAGGTTCTGGACGACGGCAGGCTGACCGATGGCCAGGGCAGGACGGTGGACTTCAAGAACACCATCCTGATCATGACCTCCAACCTGGGCTCGCAGTTCCTGGTCCGGGACGACCTGGATGAGGAGGCCAAGCGCAAGGCCGTTATGGACGCGGTGCACGCCAACTTCAAGCCCGAGTTCATCAACCGGCTGGACGATCTTGTCATCTTCCATCCGCTGACCCGCGACGAGCTGGGTTCCATTGTGGACATCCAGGTCAAGCAGGTGGCCCAGCGGTTGACCGATCGGCGCATCACCCTTGATGTCACCGACTCCGCTAGGGAGTGGCTGGCCAACATGGGCTACGATCCGGCCTTCGGCGCTCGTCCTCTGCGTAGGCTGGTCCAGACCGAGGTGGGCGATCAGCTGGCCAGGATGCTGCTGGCTGGCAAGGTCCACGACGGCGACACGGTCCTGGTGGACCAGACCGGTGGCGACCACCTGGAATTGACCGCTTGGCCCACTGAGAATCTGGTCGATGACTCGGTCACGGTCGACGATGTGACTGCTGATGGCGATGCCGATGCCGGCGATGGCGGACGCGATGGTGGTCGTGGCCGTCATGCCGCGCGGGGCGACGATCAGGATCAGACCCAACCTCGCTGAGATCAGTTGGGGTCGGCGCCGGGAGTGATTCCCGGATGCCGACCCCAATTTGTATCCTATGGTTTTTGCCGATTCAATCCATGGCTGCAGCCGGGTCCTTGCCCTCTTGCATGGACTCCCACTGGCTGTCGACGATGATCTGAGGGCGCCGTGCAGCGACTGTCGGAAGCTGGTCCGTGTCGATCAGGGCGAGGTGCAGCCAGCGGCGGCGCAGGTGCCGCAGCCGGTGCAGACGACGAACGTTGAGCATGGCCAGGATGGTGGATAGGGCCCCTGTTACTGCTGCGATCATGGGGTTGAGCATCCAGCCCAGGAAAGGTTGGCAGATTCCGGTGGCAATCACCAGGGCGATGATGTTGTAGATGGTGGACCAGGTCAGGTTCTGCCTGATGACCCGGGTGGTGGCTCGGCTCAGTTCTATGGCCCTGCTGGTCCCGTCCAGGTCGCCCTGGTGCAGGATCAGGTCCGGCTGCGGCAGAGCGATGTCGTCTGCGGCGTCGTCCGTGTCAGCCTGGAGTTTTGGACCCAACGTGATGCCCACCTGTGCTCTGTCCGTCAGCCCGGGATCCGCTGTGGTCCCAGCCGCCAGAGCCACCAGGCTGGTTCGCCCCTGCTTTGCGGCGGAGGCGGTGTCTTGACCAGTCCGATCCGCTGGGATGCCTCTGCTGGTCCGGGTCAGGTCGTGATTGAGCCGATCCATACACTCGCGCTTGCGCTCGGGGGTCAGCCGGGTGATCAGCATATCCACACCCGCCTGACGGGCTGCCCGCTCAATCCTGTCGTCCGGCTGTCGGCTCCCATCCAGGATCAGGCTGCGTACCCGCAGGGAGCGTAGATGGGTGGCGGTCCGGGTCAGGGATTCCGCGTTGACCCCCTGGCCCTCCGAGTCGCCGGGATCCAGCAGAGAGGAGTCGTCCAGGATCAGGCTGCGTACCCGGCCCAGGTGGTTCATGGCCCGTGGCGAGGTGAAGAGCAGACCATGGGCCAGGCCCGTCTCCAGGCTGGTTCGGAAGGCCATGGGGATGGTCATGGCTGCGACGGCGGGGCAGGCGATGGTCAGCACACAGACTGCATTGCCTACGGCGTGGGCCAGGTGGGGTTGCGGTCCCAGCATGAGCCAGAGCATGAAGGTCCAGACAGCCAGAATCATGATCAGGGCGATGGCTGTATGGACGATCCGATCCATCCTGCGCATGGCGGGGGATCGTTCAATCAGGGCCTGGGGAATGATTTTCGTGAGCCTGGCTGCATAGGTGTTGTCGCCGGCAGCATCCACGCGGATGGACAGTCGGCCCTCCAGGACCTTGCTGGAGGCCAGGATTCGGTCGCCGGGTCCGCATGGCCGGGGTCTGTCACCGCCTGTCAACTCGCTGTCGTCCACCAGGGCCGACCCTGACTCCACAACCCCATCGGCGGCTGGGCGCTCTCCTGTGCGTACCAGGAGCAGATCGCCTGGGCGGATCCGGTCACGTGCAAGGATTTGGGCGGGAACCGTCTGCGGATGTTCGGAATCGGCCACCAGACCTGAGGCTGGCCGGATCTCTGTCAGGTGGTTCAAGGAGGCCACCAGGGAGGCTTCCATTCTGGTGCCGATGACCCGGGCCAGTAAGAGGAGGGTGATGACCACGCCGACCAGATCGAAGTAGGGGGATCGGGAGCCCTCAGGCAGCAGGGACCCGGCCAGGCAGGTGGCAAGGCTGTACAGGTAGGCCAGGCTTGTGGCCAGCATGGCCAGAAGATCGGGGCTGCAGCGGTGCTCGGTCATGGCCGTCCACCCGTCCATGAGTATTCCGCGGCCGCAGTAGAAGATGACCGGGGTTATCAGAATGGCCTGGACCCAGGGGCTGGTCAGCCAGGAGGGAATCAGATCGGGGCCGAAGCGGTCGAACAGATCCAGAACCAGAACGGGCGCGGTCAGCAGGGCACTTACGATGGTCGGCCTGAGCAGACGGTGGCTGCGGGAGTCCAGATCGGCCCCCCATTTGCCCCAATCCTCGGGATCGCGCCAGGAGCGGTTGGTCGGGGAGTCCGCGGCTGCATCCTGGTCGCTGGTGTGGGCCGACGGCATAAGGAAGTACCAGATGATCAGCCAGGTGACCGCACAGGCCACGACCAGATCGGCTATCGCCAGGAAGATATCGATACCCACGGATCTCCTTCGGTCTTGCTCCAACCCCTTGATATTTCCTATTCTGCCCTTAATTGCGGTCCGGCACCGGTCTTAAGGCCGATTCCTTGCGGAAAAAACGAATTCTCCAATTATCGCTGGCAGCCTGCCGCGCCGATCTGGTTTCCGGGTCCAGTGCAGGAGGTTTACTAGAACATATGTTCGATTCTACGTCATCGGTGGTCATGGTGGTGCTTCTCCTGCTGATCGGTATAGTCCTGGGAGGACTGGCCGGATATGTGCTGGGTCGCGCCCAGGGTCGAAGGGCCGTCGGCATGGGGTCCGACGGCCAGGTGGATGAGTTGCGCTCGCAGCTGGATCAGGCTCAGGAACGGCTCCATGGATCCGATGCGGCTCTGGTGGAGGCGCGGACCAAGGTGGACGGTCTGAACCGTGAGCTCTCCTTTGTCAAGTCACAGCTGGCCCAGGCCCAGCAGGCCGAGCAGATCAGAATCGAGCAGGAGCGCCGCCGTACACAGGCTCAGGAAGAGGAGAAGCGGCGCAGGCAGGCTGAGAGCATGGAGGAGGAGAGCAAGGTGCTCTCGGCTCTGGCCCCGGTGCAAAAGAATCTGGACGCCCTACAACACAAGGTTGCCCAAATCGAGGAGGGCCGCAAGCAGGAGATGGGCTCCCTGGGGCAGCAGCTGAAGAGTCTGGGCGAGCAGCAGGGGCGACTGGACAAGGAGACCAGCTCTTTGGCTTCGGCCCTGCGCAACAACAAGGTACGCGGCGCCTGGGGCGAGGCTCAGCTCAGGAATATCGTCGAATCTGCGGGGCTCTTGGAGCATGTGGACTTCGATACTCAGGTAGTGGTCACGGCCTCGGATGGTCGCGTCCTGCGCCCCGATATGGTGGTCCATCTGCCCGGCGGCAAGACCATTCCCATTGATGCCAAGGCCCCTTATTCCGACTACCAGCGGGCCTGCGAGATCCCAGACACTGCCTCGGACGATGAGTTGCACCGCCGGGACGAGCTGCTCAAGGCGCATGCCCGGGCCCTGCGAGAGCACGTCAAGGCCCTGGCCGACAAGGAGTATTGGAACGCCTTCGAGACGGCCCCGGACTTCGTGGTGGCCTTCATTCCCAACGACTCCCTTCTGCAGGCCGCCCTGGAGGTGGACCCTACCCTGATGGACGATGCTTTCGCGCAGAAAGTGGCCCTGACCTCGCCGGTGACCCTCTGGGCTGTGCTCAAGTCGGTGGCCTACGCCTGGCAGCAGCAGAACCTGTCAGAGGATGCCCGCACCCTCTTCACGTTGACCCACGAGCTCTATGACCGCTTTGTGGTCTTGGGCGATCGGGCCAACAAACTGGGCCGCTCCATCACTGCCACGGTGACCGCCTACAACAAGTTCGCCTCCTCTTTGGAGTCGCGCGTTCTGGTCACCGCCCGCAAGCTACAGCAGATGGATCCCTCCAAGGTCATCGATTCGGTCGACATGATCGATTCGGACAAGGGCAATATCAGGGAGCTGACCGCCCCGGAGACCACCGGTGAATCTTCGAATAAGATTGGACAGTGAAGAACGTAACACAATTTCCGCCAGTCTTTCTTGCGGACCAAAAGAAGCGCACTATAGGTTTGAATGAGAATTGTTGCTCTTTGCCCATTGTTGCTTTGATGGTTTTGGTCTAAAGGAGTGTAGATAGATCAATGTCAGACTGAAGTACATGTTGAGGGTAAAGTAGTTCGCAAAGGATAGCGGCAGCGTATCAGATTCAAAAGGACTCAAGATTGGCAAGTTTGTACAGTGATCTTTGCCTCTGGCTTCAGCTCCTCAGAAGCGAAGGCCATTTCAATTCGGATCAGTACTGTATTGAATCTTATCTGTTACCGCATGTAGGCAACTGAAGCGAAGGGCGTTATAAGTCATATGAGCAGTTCCGACAAATCTGTAGGGCTTATAGAAAAAAGCGGCCTGGATTTGCGTCGTTCCAAGAGCCTGTTCTTGATTGCGATTATTCTTATTTCATGCATTCCGCTGTTATCTAAAGTGATGTATTGGGGATATGACTTAGAATTCCATCTTTTCAGAATACAAGGTATAGCCGATGGCCTTCGGCATGGACAGTTTCCGGTCCGCATGCAATATTCGCAAGGTGGGGGTTATGGATATCCAGTCTCTATTATGTATGGGGATTGGCTTCTGTATATACCGGCGCTGATGCATATAGCAGGTCTCTCATTGTCTTTATCGTACCGATTTGCTCTAATACTGCTAAATGCGGCATCAGTGGTTCTGACTTATTATGTCTGCAGACGCGTTTTTCAATCGGACTTGATCGGGATTTGTGGTTCTGTTCTCTGGAACCTATCACTATACCGAATTATGGATATTTATAAACGGGCAGCTGTGGGTGAATATGTTGCCATGGCTTTCTTCCCTATGGTCTTATTTGGACTTTGGTCATGTCTCCATCCAGATCGGAATGGCGCTTCCAGACAAGGCTGGATCTGGTGTGCACTAGGTCTAACAGGCATCGTCACCTCTCATACACTCAGCATTTTCATGCTTGGTTTGGTGATGATTCCGATTTTGCTTTATTCTCTTGTTTTTCGTAGTTCGGTTTATATCTGGGTCCAGTTTGTTAAGACGGCCTTTCTTACCTTTGGGTTGAGCCTGAGTTTTCTTGTTCCTTTCATTTCCTATAGTCGATCTGCAAATCTGGCCGTGTATGCGCTCCCCACGGATTTCAAGATAAAGCGAATGGCCGATCACAGCGTTGAGCCCGGGCGTTTTCTGGAACTATTCGGAGCTATGTTCCGTCCGGATGCTGAGGCATCGCCTTCTTTGGGAGGTATCCCAATTTCTGTGGGATGGGCCATTTTGACAGGCGTCTTTATCTGGGCGGTCGTTTGTTTCTGTTTCGAGTCGCGGGCAGGGGAAGATTGCCTAATCGATCGAGGTAAGAAATGGGAGACGGTGCCTGTCCTTTTATCAGCTCTTATAGCCCTGTTCTTGGCTTCATCTTTGGTTCCTTGGCATTCCAAGCCACTTGAGAAAATGATAAGTGCATTGTCCAGTGTGCAGTTCCCCTGGCGCTTTATTAGTCTTGCGGTCTTTTTCATGATTATTCTTGGTCTGTGTGGCCTGTCTATGCTGTACTCACAGACTGATTTGAAGAGTGTCGGCAGAAAAGCCATAGTGGGTATTACTCTCCTGGCATGTCTTGAGGGTGGGTATGCGCTCGGATTTTTCATGGAAAATACCAATAAGTTCTCTCCTCATTCAAATCAGGAAAACACTTTTGTAATCGAGAGCATCATGAATGGGGAATATCTGCCCAAGGGAACTAATATTTTCGAGGTGTACCCCAATAAAGTGGTCAATCATGAGCCCGATGTCAAGATGGCAGAGCTTAAGAACTTCTCGTTAAACCAAGGCTATGCTACAGGTTCGGTCAAAACTCACGCTGAACCTGGCGAAGTTATTCTGCCCCTGTTTTCTTATCCTAATTATGCCATTGATTGTCAGCCGTCCACTAATTGTTCCCTGTCCTCTACTGGGGGCGGAACAAACTTCTTGGTGGCCAGGTTCCCTGAGAACTTTGATGGCAAATTTGACTTGAATTACCGAATCCCTAAGTTGTGGAGAATGGCCGATGGGGTTTCCTTAGCAACCTGGATTATGATTATTGTCTGGATTTGCATCAGAAGGTTTCGAGATTCTCCAGTAAGCAGAGGAATTCGGATTCGCCATAGGAGGTAGTGAAGTCGTAGTCTGGTGGGGTAACCAGGAGTCTTCATAATCTGCCCTTGGAAAGGTGTACCGGTATAATATGGCTGATATAAAGGGTGAGAGAGAAAAGAGAAGGACACTTACCGTTCTGGTTCCCTGCTATAACGAACAAGAGACCCTTCCTATTCTTTTTGAGAGAATGTCGAATCTGATCGATTCGAAACCTAAAGGTCTTGTTCTTTCTCTTTTGTTTGTAGATGATGGATCAAAAGATGATACTCGTACACTGATTCGTCAGTATGCATCTACGCATAGCTATGTCCGGTACATATTCCTGTCCAGGAATTTCGGCAAGGAGAAGGCCATGCTGGCAGGTATCCATCATACTGATACAGATGGCTTGGTAATCATGGATGCAGATCTTCAAGACCCACCCGAGTTGATACCGGAAATGGCCAAGTACTGGTTTGAAGGCTACGAGGACGTTTATGCGCGACGGCGTTCAAGAAAGGGAGAATCCTGGGCGAAGAAATTCACCTCGCGAATGTATTACCGCATTCTGCAAAAAGTTTCTAGGATAAGCATTCAAGAAGACACCGGAGATTTTCGCTTGCTGGATCGCAGGTGCGTAGATGCTCTGAAGCGTTTGAATGAATCGGAACGAAACTCTAAGGCTCTTTTCAGCTGGATCGGATTTCGCAAGTATGAGTTTCTTTACGATAGGGATGCTCGAGCAGCGGGTAGTTCTAAGTGGAAATTAGGACGGCTAATCCGTTTGGCGCTTGATGGGATTACCAGTTTTACCACAGCCCCGCTTAAATTGGCCACCTGGGTTGGACTTGGTGTTTCATTGCTCGCTATTGTTTATGCTCTGGTAATTCTTTTCAGGACGCTCGCTATGGGAGTGGATCTGCCAGGGTATGCATCAACCATGATTGCAATACTGTTGCTAGGTGGCTTACAGTTACTGAGTTTGGGAATCATAGGAGAGTATCTGGGAAGAGTGTTTATGCAGACAAAGAATCGTCCCAACTATCTGATTGAAGAATCCAACTTAGAGGATATGCAGAGTAATCATCCAGCGCAGACTCGTCCGCATGATTGACGCTAATGTCAGTTGATTCACCAGACTCAATAATCAATATGAAGGAGGCGGCGGTCACATGAGTAATGAACATCAAGAGCACGTGCCGGATCAATCAAATTCGTTGATGCACGATGGAGATTTTATGAAGACCACTGTCCATGGTTTGGATGATTCAGGGGAGGGCTTTGATGAGCTGTTGAACACGACCGATCAACTCCGCACACTCTTGGCCAAGGAGATCAATGGCAGGCCATTTACGGAACTTAGTGGAGTCACATTCGATCATCAGGGTGCGGAGCTTGCAGGACATGTGCTCTTGGATACGCTTGAGGACAGTGGGTATTCAGTGGACGATTATGATGCTGTCGGCGCGCTGACAGCCGCCGCTGTGCCGCTTGCCGATGCAATGCTTCACGCAGCAGCGTCGAGAGGGCAGTCTCTGGACGCTTTTGTTATGGATTTTGTATATCCGTCAATCAAGGGTCCTTCGATTCGGGGGAAGCGAGTCATTCTTCTTGATGCCTGGCTCAGTCAGAAATCGTATGTCCAGACTTCGTCTTTGGTGACCTTGAGGAATGGAAACGAGCTCAGCCTCGACTGCAGCATTATCCGGCATCAGGATGCTCAACCCTTGGCAATCGCTTCTCTTGTTGGCGGGTTGCATCAGCAGAAGATTCCTGGCAGCTCAAATAAAGACGGTGCCGGCAAGCAGAACCCGACGATACAGATGCTTGACCCGGTCGACGGAACCAGCACAAGCCTTCCATTTATCTGTGTCTTTGATGAGAACCAATTCGCTCCTGTGAATCACGAGGCAAGCGTAGAGCGGGAACAAAATCATTGAGAGACCCAAATCCAATTACCCGAGCGGCCATGGCATCAGATGAGCCGGTCTTCCGCCAGGTGGGGGTCGGCCCCTGGCAGGAAGAGCATCCCGAGCAGCCCCTGCCGACGGACCCGCGCTATGACCCTGAACTGCTGGAGCAGGGGGATCGGCGCAACGTCTTGGATCGTTACCGATATTGGAAGGTCGATGCCATTCGGGACGACCTGGATCGCCGGGGCCGCCATGACTTCGAGGTGGCTGTGGAGAATTGGACCCACGATTTCAATATCGGCTCCATGGTCCGAACCGCCAACGCTTTCGCCGCCCGCCGCGTCCATATAGTCGGTCCTCACAAATGGAACCGCAAGGGCTCGTTGATGACCGAACTCTACCAGCATGTGGTCCACGACCCCGACATAGCAACCATGACGGCCACCCTGCGAGAAGAGGCGGCCGGGCAGGGGGAGTCCACCCCCCGCATGATCGCCATCGACAACGTCCCCGGGGCCGTCCCCATGGAGACCTATCGCTTTCCCCGTCGCTGTCTGCTCATGTTCGGCGCTGAGGGGCCGGGCTTGTCCGAGAAGGCCTTGGAGCTGGCCGACGATGTGGTCTACATCTCCCAGTTCGGATCGGTGCGCTCCATCAACGCCGGGGCTGCGGCTGCCGTGGCCATGCACTCCTGGATCTGCCAGCATGCGGAGGTGGCGGGTCCATGATTGTCATCGACGCGCTGACCAAGCGCTTCGGCTCCCGCGAGGCACTGAACCGTGTCTCCTTCACGGCCAGGGACGGTCGGGTGACCGGTTTTGTGGGGCCTAAAGGCGCCGGCAAGTCGACCACGCTGCGCATTGCTCTGGGGCTGGTTCGCCCTGACGCAGGCAAGGCCCTGTTCGATGGCCAGCCCTTCGTCCGGCTTTCATCGCCCATGCGGACAGCGGGAGCGGTACTGAATTCACGCAACGCCCATCCTGCCTGCAAGGCCAGAGATCACCTGCTGGCCTTGGCTGCGGTCAATGGCATTGATCATCGTCGGGTGGACCAGGTGCTTGAGATGGTCGGTCTGCAATCGGTCGCCGACAGGCCGACGGGATCCCTTTCTCTGGGGATGAGTCAGCGGCTGGCCCTGGCTGCTGCCCTGCTGGGTGAACCGCACAACCTGGTTCTGGATGATCCCCTTGACGGTCTGGATCCGGAGGGAGCCGACCGGGTGAGAGACATCTGCCGCAGCCTCGCCTCACAGGGCAGGGCAGTCCTCCTAAGCTCCCGTAAGATCAACGAGGTGGCTCAAATCGCCGACGATTTGGTCATCGTCGCCAAGGGAAGGATCCTGGAGAGAACGACAGTGGCCCGATTCATTGGCGAGCACTCCCGTGACTCCATCTATGCGGTGACGCCACAGCCGGATCAGTTAAAGGCCGCCCTGGCCACGGCTGCCGGAATCAGCGTCACTCGTCTGCCACCAGACGAGAGCTGTCCGCCCGATGCCGCCCGTTTCCGCATCCAGGGTGCGCCCCTGGCTTCGACGGCCTCGATTCTGGCCCAGGAGGGTGTGGTTCTCTACGACTTCCAGCCGGAGGAAGTTTCCTTGGAACAGGCCTACAAGGACATCATCCACGGCAGAGGGGATATGCGACCATGAGTGCCGACAATGGCCGTCGAGTCCGCCGAAGTCGGCGAGAAGTACCCGCAGGACCTGATAACGCAATCCCACGGCATGGCTCCGCCTTTACTCGGCTGCGTCGGACCTCGGGGCTGTCCTTCCTGGATTCGCGTCGCCCGTCCGGTCAGCTGACCCTTTTCGGGGCGGTCCGAGGGGAGCTGCGCAAGATACTCTCCCTACGATCTACCTGGGTCCTCCTCCTGATCGTCATGCTGTTACAGCCATTGAGCGCCGGCCTGATGGCCTGTGCGACCCGGGTCCTGGCTGGCCCGGGTAGGCAGACCAATCACCTTCCGGATCACCTGCTGCCTGCCTCCGGTGACATTTTCCGGTCGGCCATCGTGTCGGGCCTTTTCCCGGCCATGGTCGTGGCGGGCATTCTGGGGGTTCTGGTCCTTACGCGTGAGTTTTCCGGAGCCACCATTGAGAGCACGCTGACGGCCAATCCTCGTCGGGGCATGGTCCTGATGGCCAAGGGTCTTGCCTTGGCCTTATTGACTTGGTTGTCGGCACAGATAGGCCTGCTGCTCAGCTGGATCCTGGCGACACTGCTTCTGTCGGGCGGATCGGGGGCCTTGCCTGCCTACAAGCCCGGGCTGGTCCTGATTGATTTGCTGGGTGGCCCGCTCATGGTGGTCCTCTTTGCTTTGATGGCCCTGGGTCTGGGGGCCGTGAGCCGCTCCAAGGCTGGTGGGATCGGCCTGTTCCTGGGGCTGACCGTGATTCTGCCATTGATTCTGGGACTCCTGGCGGATTTGGTCCCTCATGCCGACTGGCTGCAGGTTCCCTTCAGCCTGACCCCAACCAGCCTGCTGAGCACCTTCCTCTCAGGTCTGGGCCAGGCAGCAGGGGCAGGCATCGGATGGTGGCCCACCTGGTGGCAGTCGGGCCTGATCATGATGGTCTGGACGGCTCTATGCTGTGCTCTGGGAACCCTGGTCTTTAGGCGCGCAGACATCGGTTGACCCTGTCTTCTGCGTGTCATAGAGCACCCATATGATAAGTGGTATGCCAACTTTTACACGTGAAGAGATCAAGCACTTGGGCGATTTGGCTCGGATTGCTTTGACCGATCAGGAGGCTGACCGCCTCAAGGGCGAACTCAACGTGATCGCCGATTCCATTACCAAGGTCCAGGAGGTGGCCGGCGACGACGTGCCCCCCACAGCCAATCCCATTCCTCTGGAGGCCTACCTGCGTCCCGATGAGGCTGAGGAACCGCTGACCCAGGAGGCTGCTCTCTCGGGGGCACCGGTCACCGAGTCGGGCATGTTTGTGGCCCCGCGCATTCTGGGTGAGGAGTGAGACGATGAGCGCACAGGAAGAATTGGTCAAGCAATCCGCCTCCGACATGGCCGCACAGCTGCGGTCGGGGCAGGTCTCCAGCCGCGAGCTGGTCCAGGCTCATCTGGATGTGATCGAAGCCGCCGAGCCCAGCATTGATGCGTTTTTGCAGGTGAGCGCCGATCAGGCCCTGGAACAGGCTGACGCCTTCGACCAGCGTCTGGCCCATGACGGCGCCGAGGGGCTGCCGGAACTGGCCGGCGTTCCCATTGCCATCAAGGACATGATCGTCACCAAGGGCATTCCCACGACGGCCGCATCCAAGATCCTCGAGGGATGGGTGCCGCCTTACGATGCCACCGTCATCAAGAAACTCAAGGCCGCAGGGATGCCCATTCTGGGCAAGACCAACCTGGATGAGTTCGCCCAGGGATCCTCCACTGAGCACTCGGCCTTCAAGCCCACACACAACCCCTGGGACACCGAGCGGGTCCCGGGCGGCTCGGGCGGCGGCTCGGCCTCGGCTGTCGGCGCCTTTGAGGCCCCTCTGGCTCTGGGCACCGACACCGGCGGGTCCATTCGCCAGCCCGGATCACTGACCGGCACCGTGGGCGTCAAACCTACCTATGGCGGTGTCTCCAGGTTCGGGGCCATCGCCATGGCCTCCTCCCTGGATCAGATTGGTCCGGTCTCCAGGACCGTGCTGGATGCGGCCCTGCTGCAGGAGGTCATCGGTGGGTATGACCGCCGAGACTCCACATCAATTCCCAAGCCGGTTCCCCCTCTGGCCCAGGCCGCTCGTCAAGGTCAGAATCGCGATTTGAAGGGCCTCAAGGTGGGGCTGGTCAAGGAGTTGGGCGGCGAGGGCTACCAGCCCGGCGTCGAGGCCCGCTTCAACGAGGCCGTCTCGTTGCTGGAGTCCATGGGCGCCGAGGTGGTCCAGGTCTCCTGCCCGCACTTCCCCTATGCGCTGGCCGCCTACTACATCATCATGCCTTCCGAGGTCTCCTCCAACCTGGCCCGTTACGACGGCATGCGCTACGGACTGCGGGCCATGCCCCCCGAAGGCGTCCCACAGACGGCTGCCAACATGATGGCTGCCACCCGTGAGGCCGGGTTCGGCGACGAGGTCAAGCGCAGGATCATCCTGGGCATCTACGCCCTGTCCGCCGGGTACTACGACGCCTGGTACGGCTCGGCCCAGAAGGTTCGCACCCTGGTCATCCGTGACTTCGAGAAGGCCTTTGAACAGGCCGACGTCCTGGTCTCGCCGACTTCGCCGACCACGGCCTTCCGCTTTGGCGAGAAGATGGACGACCCGCTGGCCATGTACCTGAACGACGTGGCCACCATTCCGGCTAATCTGGCCGGCACTCCGGCCATGTCGATTCCCGCTGGGCTCAGCGACGACGGGCTGCCTGTCGGCTTCCAGTTCTTCGCTCCCCAAATGCGTGATGAGATTATGTACCGGCCTGCCGCAGCTCTTGAGGCGGCCCTGGAGGAGCAGTGGGGCGGGCCCATCTCCAAGAAGCTGCCCACCCCCTGGCTGGATGGCCTGGCTCAGGGATCGACCAAGTAGGCATCGGAAGGAAACGGAATCACAATGGCTGAAAAACTTATGAAGTACGCCGATGCCGTGGCCAAGTACGACCCGGTGTTCGGCCTGGAGGTCCATGTCGAGCTCTGCACCAACACCAAGCTCTTCTGCCCGGCCCATATCGAGTTCGGCGGCGAGCCCAACACCCAGCTGACCCCGGTCTCCCTGGGCCTGCCCGGCAGTCTGCCCGTGGTCAACAAGACCGCCATCGACTATGCGGTCAAACTGGGCCTGGCCCTGCACTGCAAGGTCAACGAGTGGAGCCAGTTCGCCAGGAAGAACTACTTCTACCCGGACATGCCGCGCGACTACCAGATCTCCCAGTACGACAAGCCCCTGAATGGCGAGGGCTACCTGGATGTGGAGCTGGATGACGGCAGCATCTTCCGTGTGCCCATCGAGCGGGCCCATGTGGAGGACGATGCCGGCAAGAACACGCACGTGGGCGGGGCCGATGGCCGTATCGAAGGCGCCGACCACTCCCTGGTGGACTACAACCGTGCCGGTGTCCCCCTGGTCGAGATCGTGACCAAGCCCATCGAGGGCGCCGGGGCACGCACCCCCGAGGTGGCAGGGGCCTATGTCCGGGCCATCAGAGACATCGTCCGGGCCCTGGGCATCTCCCACGCCCGGATGGAGCAGGGCAATATGCGTGCCGACGTCAACGTCTCCCTGCACGCCGGGCCGGACGCCCCTCTGGGAACCCGGTCGGAGACCAAGAATGTCAACACCTTCAAGGGCATCGAGAAGACCCTGACCTACGAGATCCGCCGTCAGGCGGCCCTGCTGGAGTCCGGTGGGGAGGTGCTGCAGGAGACCCGCCACTGGGACGAGTCCACACAGACCACTGCGGGCGGCCGGGTCAAGTCCGATGCCAACGATTACCGGTACTTCCCCGATCCTGACCTGGTCATGGTCCATGTGACCAAGGACCATATTGAGGAGCTCAAGGCCCAGATGCCTGAGATGCCGCGCGAACGCCGCGCCCGTCTCAAGAAGGAGTGGGACTTCACCGACCGGCAGATGCAGGACGCGGTCAACGCCGATGCCGTGGATCTGATCGAGGATACGGTCAAGGCCGGAGCCACGGCTGCCGGAGCCCGCAAGTGGTGGCTGGGAGAGATCTCCCGTGAGGCCAACGCCCGTGGGGTCAGCCTGCAGGAGCTGCCCATCTCGGCTCAGGATGTCGCCGATGTGGAGCAGCTGATCGCTGACGGCAGGCTCAATGACAAGCTGGCCAAGCAGACCGTCTCCGGCGTGTTGGCAGGAGAAGGCAAGCCCGCCGAGGTTGTCAAGAAGCACGGTTATCAGGTGGTTTCGGATGACGGGGCTCTGGATGCAGCCGTCGATCAGGCCCTCAAGGACAACCCGGACATCGTGGCCAAGCTCAAGGGCGGCAATATGAAGCCCATGGGCGCTATTATCGGAGCGGTCATGCGGGCCACCAAGGGCCAGGCCGATGCCAAGGCAGTCAGCAAGATCGTCATGGAGCACATCGCCAAGTCCTGATCAGGCTCGGTCCGCCGGCCTGGTTCCATCGGGTTCGGACCGGCGGACCTGCCCGGCTTCTCATGGTTTTCCCAGGGGCGAGGGATTACAATTGATTGCCATCGCAAGGTGGCGATCATGGAGGTGACGTGATGTCTATGAGCGGCAGGGGCAATGACCGACCGCAAACACAAACCGAGGGATCCGAAGACGCGGCGAACAGACAGCTGCCCGACCGGATTGAGATTCCCTACATCCGGGGCGAAATGTTGCACCTGCGGCCGGCCGTCATCGCTGATCTGACGGCGATGGACCAGCTGGAGGCCTTCTACAATTCCACCGGAATCACCGGTAAGGGGCCCAGTGCCGAACGAGCCGTGGTCAACGCTTGGGTGCGACGGTCAGTGGCCTGGTCCAAGGGTCTGGCTGCCCGTGATTCGGGCGTGGGCGATCCAGAGTCCCGCCGCACCCTGGCCTGGGCCATGGTCACTGATGCGGATACAGACCAGGACGGCTCGCCCGATGCTGATGCCACCAAGGGGGTCATCGGCATGATCTTCCTGATCGACGTGGACGGCTGGTCCCGTTCGGCCAGGATCCAGGTGGTCCTGGGCAGGCACTTCCGCGGACGTGGCTACTCCCGGGATGCCATGCCAAGAATCATGACCTACGGATACGCGGCTGCTCCTACAGGGCTGGGCCTGCACCGGATCTGGGTGGCTGTGCCGGAGAAGAACACACGCTCAATCTCCGTCTACCAGTCCCTGGGATTCATGATCTCGGGCACCTCCCGCGATGCGCTCTGGGATGCCGAGAACGGCAAGTATCAGGATCAGATCGTCATGGACGCCCTGGTCGACGAGTACGATCCCATCCGTTCTTTGAATGCTTTCGGCATGCATGTCATCCGCGAAAACCCCGGTGTGGCTGAAGCCCTTGTTGCACATGGGTATGCAGCGGATGAGGATGGTGGTATCAGCGAAACAAAGTCTAAAGAGTCCACCTCGGCATCTCAGGATTCGCAGACATCAAGCGAACAGATCGGTCTGGCCCCGAAGAGTGGTTCACATTCAGGAAAATCTGCTGGAGGCCACGCAGGACCCAACGGCAGGAATGACAAGACGGCGGGCCCTGGTCAGGCGGATGCCAAGGATGCGGGGAGGAAGTCCGGTTCCGAAGAACCCGTTGCCGAGCGGTCTGGCGAGGAGCATACAGCGTCGGATTGGGCCTACGGGTCGGCTGAGGCCAAGCGATCCAAGCGTGCCTGGTGGCGTACGCTTGGCCATGGCCGTGATCGCGCGAATGGAGGTAGTCGATGAGTGCTGAGGATCTCGACAACTACGAGACCAACGCCGAGCTGGCCTTGTATCGCGAGTATCGGGACGTGATCAAGCTGTTCACCTACGTTGTCGAGACCGAACGGCGGTTCTACCTGGCTAACAAGGTGGACTTCAACGTCCGATCCGCTGGGCAGGACGTCTACTTTGACGTTCGACTGACCGATGCCTGGGTCTGGGATGTCTACCGGTCCAGCCGGTTTGTCAAGAACGTCCGGATCGTCACTTTCAAGGACGTCAATGTGGAGGAAGTGCAGAAGACGGACATCGATATCCCTGACTCGCTGGGCTAAACAGTGCGCAGGGGCGAGCATCATCACGTCTGCACCACGCAATGGCGGGAATTCGTGTGGGAAGTCGCTCGGTAGCATCCGACTGGGGACGGGCCGGGTACAGTGGTGATGATTTCATACGGTTTTCAGGAGGTTGGCATGGAGCGCAAGCAGTCCGTGATCGTCATCGGCGGAGGGCCCGCCGGCTTGACAGCGGCATGGGAACTGGTCAAGGACGGCGGTGACGAGCGCTATGACGTCACTGTGCTGGAGGCCACTGATGCCTTTGGCGGCATCTCCCGCACAGTTCGGCACAACGGCAATCGCATGGACATTGGTGGACACCGGTTCTTCTCCAAGGACGACCGGATCATGGACTGGTGGAAGGAGGTCCTGCCACTGCAAGGCGCGCCCTCCTATGACGACAAAAAACTTGGTCGCCACCATGACCTGGAGCCCGGCGGCCCCGACCCGGAGAAGACCGACCGGGTCATGCTCAAGCGTCATCGTGTCTCCAGGATTTACTGGAACCACCATTTCTTCGACTATCCCATCTCTTTGACGCTCAACACACTCAGGGCCATGGGCTTCAAGCTGACCATGCAGGCCGGATTCAGCTACCTGAAGTCCGTCGTCCACAAGCTGCCTGAGGACAACCTGGAGAACTTCTACATCAACCGCTTCGGCCGCAAGCTCTACTCCATGTTCTTCGAGGGCTATACCGAAAAGCTCTGGGGACGCCATCCCCGCGAGATCAGCGCCGACTGGGGCGCCCAGAGGGTCAAGGGACTCAGCATCATGGGCGTGCTCAAGAACGCCTTCCAGAAGCTGCTGCCCAAGAAGCGCGACGCTCATCAGGTCGAGACCAGCCTGATCGAGGAGTTCTGGTACCCCAAGCTTGGTCCAGGGCAGCTCTGGGAGACCGTGGAGCGTCGCAATGTGGAGCATGGGGTCCACGTGATCACCGATGCCCGTGTAATCGGACTGACCCAGAGCGACGGCCACATGACCGGTGTGATCTATCGCAATGCTGATGGCAAGGAGGTGACCCTGAAGGCTGACCAAATCATCTCCTCCATGCCCATCAAGGACCTGGTGGAGGCCATCGCCCACGAGGAGCCCTCCACTGACAAGGAGATGGTCAGGGTGGCTCAGGGCCTGCCTTACCGCGACTTCGTGACCGTTGGCCTGTTGGTCCGCCACCTGCGCATCCGCAACACCACCTCCATCAAGACCCTGGGCGACCCGCCCATCGTTCCCGACTGCTGGATCTATGTGCAGGATCCCGGCTACAAGATGGGCCGCATCCAGATTTTCAACAACTGGAGCCCCTACATGGTCAAGAACGTGGACGGCACCGTTTGGATCGGCCTGGAGTACTTCTGCAAGGAGGGCGATGACTTCTGGAACATGAGCGATCAGGAGACGACTGACTTCGCCATCAAGGAGCTGACCCGGATGGGCATCATCAACGGACCTGCCGACGTGCTGGACTCGCACCGGGAGCGGGTGGTCAAGGCCTACCCGGCCTACTTCGACACCTACGCCCAGATGCCCGAGCTGGTCAAATGGCTGGACTCCTTCGGCAACCTCTACTGCGTGGGCCGCAACGGGCAGCATCACTACAACAACCAGGACCACTCCATGGCCACATCCATGGAAGCCGTGGCCAACATCAAATCGGGGCGTACTGACAAGACCAACGTCTGGAACGTCAACACCGAGAAGTCCTATCACGAGGAGAAGTAGACAGACCTCTGCCTTCGTTTCCTTTCAAGCCTCCGACTGCAGGGTCGGGGGCTTTGTCATTTACGACAGGGCGATGGCTGGTGGCTTCAAGGGCAGGCCGAGAAGCTGCGAGAAGAAGGACACGCTCTCGCGGACACGTTGGCGGACCACCTCTCTGATTTGCGGGTTTCCGGCGGCTCCTCTGCCGTTGCTGACGATGGACGAGAGCCCGTCGGCCATCAGCCAGGCCACAGTGCGGGTGCCGGCTGTTTGGATCAGCTGGGTCTGCGGCAGGTCGTCCCGATCCAGCCAGCGGTCCAGGGCCTTGGACAAGGGGTCGATGATCTGTCTGACGAAGCCCTCCATCACATTGCTGTTGGTGCTCAGGTAGTTGTACCAGTTGGCCTTATCAGCGAAGATGACGTCCATCTTCCAGATGGCCCTTACCAGATGCGGACAGATGTCGTCCAGCGCCTCTTGAACGCTCAGGTCAGGATTCTGCAGAATGTCGACTACATTGTCCACGTAGGAGGCCAGGTAGGTGCGCACGCAGGCATCTATCAGGTCGTCCTTGGATTTGAAGTAGTAATAGAAAACGCTCATTCCTACGCCCTTGCCGTGGTTCATGGCACGGATTACGTCACGCAGGGATGTGTTTGCAGCGCCTTTCCGGTCGAAGACCCGCATGGCGGTGGTTACGAATTCGCTCCGCCGTTGTTCACGCAGAGATGATCGGTCAGTCATATGCCCAGTCTAGAGGTTTACCTGTGATTTCTGGACACGCAGGTCGGTTCTTGCGCCGGTCGTGCACTCGTTGTAGGCTTATGGAAGTTCGACAAGCCGAGTCGGCATCGAATTTTCATGAGCGGTACCCCCGCACTATTCTCAAGCTATTTGCCTAGCCTAAGTAGGCATAGCGAAGGAAAGGCATTACAACAGTGGCAACAAGCCAAGATATTCATTCCATGAAGCTGCCCGAACTCAAGGAATTGGCCAGGCAGCTGGGGTTGCGCGGTATTTCCGGCATGCGCAAGCCTGTCCTGATCGAGACGATCGAGGCGGCACGCTCGGGCGGCAAGGCCCCTGAGGGAGTAACCGTTGGTAAGCCCAAGGCTGCGGCCGCCGTGGCCAAGGGGGGCCAGGCCGCCGATCAGCAGCAGCCGACGAAGCAGGAGGCGGACTCCTCCGCGGAAGGCGGACAGGAGACCACGGATACCAAGGGATCGGAGGAATCCAAGGACGATCGTCCTGTCGGAGACCTCTTCGATGTTTTGGGTATTGACGATCATAAGAGCGGTCATAGCGAGCACCGGACCCGCTTCCCCCATACGGTGGCCGACGAGGAGAACGTGGTCATATCCCGCCGCCGTCACCGCAGCACGGATTCATCCCGAGGCTCCCACTCCAACCGTGGCCGGAACGAGCATGAGCATGATGAGGAGCGCGCAGGCTCCGGCTCCGGTTCTGTGCGCAATTTGGACGACATTCTGGCGGCTCTGCCCTCACGGAATGACCGGCCCCGTCGGCGCAGCTACGAGGATCGCGGCGAGGAAGGGCGTGACTACCGTCATAACGGCTATGACCGCCGAAACCGGGGCGATCGTAATGACCGCAACGATCGCAACGACCGACGCAACCGCAACAACCACCGCAGCAGCGGCCGGGATCGTGACTATGAGCCCAGGGAGAACTTCAAGCCCGAGGACCTGGTCCCCGTGGCAGGCATTGTGGATGTGCTGGACTCCTACGCCTTCGTGCGCACTTCCGGCTACCTGCCCGGCCCCAACGACGTCTACATCTCCATGGGCCAGGTCAAGAAGTACGGCCTGCGCAAGGGTGATGCCGTGCACGGCTCCATCCGTCCCCCCCGCGAGGGTGAGCACCGCAATCAGCGGCAGAAGTTCGTTCCTCTGCAGGCCATCGACACCATCAACGGTATGAGCGTGGAGGACGCTGCAGGACGGCCCCACTTCAACAAGCTGACCCCCCTCTACCCGCAGGAGCGCATGCGGATGGAGACCCAGCCCAAGAACATCACCGGTCGTCTGATCGACATCGTCGCCCCCATCGGCAAGGGTCAGCGCGGTCTGATCGTTTCGCCGCCCAAGGCCGGCAAGACCCTGACCCTGCAGTCCATCGCCAACTCCATCACCGCCAACAACCCCGAGGTGCATCTGATGGTGGTCCTGGTGGACGAGCGGCCCGAGGAGGTCACGGACATGGAGCGCACGGTCCAGGGCGAGGTCATCTCCTCCACCTTCGACCGCCCTGCCAGCGATCACACCACCGTGGCCGAGCTGGCCATCGAACGGGCCAAGCGCCTGGTGGAGCTGGGGCAGGATGTGGTGGTCCTTCTGGATTCCATGACCCGCCTGGCCCGCGCCTACAACATCTCGGCCCCCGCTTCCGGCCGTATCCTCTCCGGCGGCGTGGACGCGCAGGCCCTCTATCCGCCCAAGCGCTTCTTCGGCGCCGCCCGCAACATCGAGAACGGCGGCTCTCTGACCATCATCTCCTCGGCCCTGGTGGAGACCGGATCCAAGATGGACGAGGTCATCTTCGAGGAGTTCAAGGGCACCGGCAACATGGAGCTGAGACTGACCAGGGATCTGGCCGATAAGCGCATGTTCCCCGCCATTGACATCAATGCCTCCGGCACCCGGCGTGAGGAGCTGATTACTGCCCCCGAGGAGCTGGCCGTGGTCTACCGGCTACGTCGCCTCCTGGGTGGCATGGAGACCGAGCAGGCCTATCAGACCCTGGTGCCCAGGCTGAAGAAGACCGCCACCAACCGAGACTTCCTGGCGGCTATCAACCAGTCCATGCTGGCGCAGAAGTGACTCGGGCCTGACGCCTGACATGTTTATTGGGCCCCATCCGCGATTCATTTCGCGGGTGGGGCCCAATGCATAAGCAGCGCCGAAACAAGACAGTCGTTTAGGACCATGATCTATTCGAAGCCTGTCAGTCCTGGTTCTTCATAGATTCGTCTCCGCTCTGTCATGCTGTCATCTTGTTTTCCCGCCGCTGGAATCTGGCAGCCATAACAGCTCCCATGGCCAGCAAGCCAGCCATGACCAGCAGGATTATGCCGGTGCTGCCGGTCAGGGGCAGGACGGCCAACTGATCGTAGGTGTAGGGCAGGGTCTGATCCTGCTGGTCCACGCCGACCAGGCTCCAATGAATGACGGTATCCACCTGTCCGGGCCTGTAGCGTGGAGTGAGTACCAACCAGGCGCCATTCTGGTACTGCGGTGTTCCTTCTGCAGACAGTCCCGCGAAAGTGACCGCTTTGACCAGGCTTCTGATCACGACAGCCTGCGGCGTCTTGCTGTTCAGGTCCGGTCCGGACTGATCGTCACCCAGCTGACCGGAATCGTCGGCGCCCCATCCATAGGCCAGACCGTCGGAGCCCAGGGCCAGTGAGCTCGGGTCGCCCGTGCAGACGGCAGTGAAGCTGAAATCTGCAGGCACGTCCTTGGGTTTGGTCAAGTATGCGGGATCAGTCCCTTCTGCGGCATTGCTCCAGGTCAGGATCCGTCCGTCGGAGCCCAAAGCGGAGGATGCTCCGGTGCCGGCACTGATTTGTGTAATGGCAAATCCGGTCGGCAGTCCGTCAGGAAGGGTCAATAGGGCAGGGGTTTTCTTGTTCTCGCCCTTGACCTGTCCCCAGGTCCAGATGCGTCCCTGGGAATCCAGGGCCAGAGCCTGGTGGTCTCCGGCGCTGACGGCGATCATCTCGACCGTCAGTCCTTGGACGGCAGACGGTGTGGGGTTGGCGCCGTCCTCGCTGACCGGCAGGGTGGGATCGCCTAGCTGGCCGGCATCATTGATGCCCCAGGCGTAGACTTGTCCATCCACGGTCATGGCCAGTGAATACCGGCTTCCGGCGCTGATTGCCGTTATGGTCGCCGGGATTCCGGTCACCATGGCAGGGCTGGTTCGCCCGTCTGGCGAGATGGTATCGCCGCCGGCATTATCCAGGCCCAGCTGCCCGTATTGGTTGGCGCCCCAGGACCAGACTCGTCCCTGGGAATCCAGAGCCAAGGCATGTCCGCCGCCGGCGCTGATGGACTGGATTGTGGCCGGCAGACCCGGTACCGGATGGGGCCGGCTTTGGGCATTCAGGGTGGAGTCGCCCAGCTGGCCGACATCGTTGTTGCCCCAGGCGTAGACCTTTCCATCGGAGCCTAGAGCGAGGCCATAGTCACCGCCTGCGCTGACCTGGGTGAAGACGAAGTTGGCCTCCGCTTTCTCGGGTATGTCCACTCGGACCGGCATGGTGCTGGTGCCGCCCTTGGCGATGTTCGCATTGCCCAGCTGGCCGCTGTTGTTCTTGCCCCAGGCGTAGGCCTTCCCATCGGACCCCAGGGCCAGGGACCAGTGGGAACCGGCACTGACCTGGCTGAAGCGAATGCCCCGCAGGGCTGGCGGCGTCAGGGTGACCTTCGTCCCGCCCATCTCGGTTCCATGGTCTGGGGTCATGCTCCAGTTCTGATTCTCAGGGCTCCAGTGGGCCTTGAGCGTCATGGAGCTGGTGACTGGCTTGGAGAAGTCGTAGGCGGTCTTGCCCAGGAACCAACCATCGAAGCGGCAGCCGGCCTTGGTCGGATCAGCGCTGGGGCGGACTGCTCGCTCTCCCGCTTCCAGACTCTGGCTGGGTGGCGCCGGTGAATCGCTCTCCGACTGGAAGGTTACGGTCACACCGTTCGACAGATAGCGGAAGGGCAGGTGGACCTGGGTCTGTTCTTGGTCGTTCAAAGTCCACGCCAGGGCCACATCCACCAGCCCTGGTGCGTGCGGCGGGGTGGTAGCCGTCCAGGTCCCGTTCTTTTGCGCCTTCATTCCGGTGGTGATATCCGTTGTGTCGAATTTGAGTCCGGTCAGTTTCGCCGGCCAGGGGAAGGCGACCGCAGAGGGCCGGTTATGGGCGCCATCGCCGCTGGTGCCCTGACCCAGCTGACCCATGTCGTCGCGTCCCCAGCTGTAGGTCAGGCCGTCGTCGCAGATGGCCAGGTTAAAATCCTCGCCAGCGTCGATACTGATCCAGTGTCGGCCGGCAAGGTTCGGATCCTCCAAGCGTTCTGGAGTGGTCTGGGGGCTGTCTGCTGCGGAGGTTTTGCCGTCGCCCATCTGTCCGTAGCTATTGTCGCCCCAGGTCCAGATATTGCCATTGGAATCCAGAGCTATGGCATGGTTGGAACCGTAATGGCAGCCACCAGCGATGGCGGTGATTCTGGTCCCCTGGGGGAAGCTGACCTGGACGGGGTCTTTGAACGCCTCGGTCTTGCTTGCACTTGACCCGTTGCCGATCTGGCCGTTTTCGTTCATCCCCCAGGTCCAGACCCTTCCCTGGTCATCCAGGGCCAGGGTGTTTTCGAAGCCGTCTGCGATGGCCACCACATGGACCTTGTCAAGGCCGTGGATCTTGGTCGGCGTATAGTTTCCTACGACCGCGACGGCGGATGGATCCAACTGGTGGTAAAGGTTGCTTCCCCATGACCATACCGTGCCAGCGTCATCCAGAGCTGTTGAGTAGTTCATTCCTGCCTGTACAGCTATGATTTTGTGGTTCTTATCGAATCCCTGGATGAGGCTGGGCGTGGAGTCGCATATGCCGTCGCACTTATGGCGGCCGGTTTCTCCTTCACTGCAGGTTCCCCAGCCATAGACGTTGCCATCCGATCCTATGGCCAGGGTGTGATTGTAACTGCCGGTGACGGCCTTGTAGGTGAATCTGGTCGGCGCTCCTTCAGGCAGCATCACCTTGACCGGGTATTCCGAATAGTTATGCATGCCGCTGTCAGCCACATTGGGGTTGCCCAAGGTCTTCAGATAGTTGTATCCCCAGGACCAGAGGGTGCCATGGTTGTCCAGGGCCATGCTGAAGAACCGACCAGCGTTGACGCTGACAAACCGAAAATCCTTGTCATTGCGGGCTTCTTCGGGCCGGGGCACCCTTATGGGCGTTGACTTGTTGACAACAGTGCCATCGCCCAGCTGAGCACCAGCATTATAGCCCCAGGCGTAGACGTTGCCATCCGATCCCAAAGCCAGTGAGAACCGGATGCCTGCACTGACCTGGCTGAAACGGACACCGGAAGGTGGGGGCGGGGTAAGTGTTACCCCGGTACCTCCTGATTCGGGTCCCTCTTGCGGCTGCATGGTCCAGGTCTGGTCGGCCCGGGCCCACTTGGCTTTCAGGGTCAGGTTCGCGTGCACAGGAGCGGAGAAGTCGTAGGCTACTTTGCCCGCGAACCATCCTTCGAGAACGAATCCTCGGCGGGTGGGTTCAGGACTAGGGCGCGCAACCTGGGCGCCATCAGCCACAGTCGAAGTTGTCGGAGTTGCAGACTGCATGTTGTAGTCGAAAGTGACTGTGTGGCTGGTGGTATTCGAGGGGGAAGAGGCGGTTGAGGTCGGCTCCGGGGAACCTGCTGTGCCGGGCGATGATGAGGACGGCGAGGTGGGCGATGTGCTGGCAGCAGGCGATTGTCCTGTTGCCGTCGCACGAGAGCCATTGGCCAGGGTGGGAATGCCGGATGGCGATGATGACGGACCGGGGGAAACCGAAGGAATCTGTCCGGGGGTATTGGCTCCAGTACCAATTGCCCCAGTTCCCTGAGTTGCGACTGCGGTCCCATTGGATTCCGGCGCTGCCTGGCCAAACTGCAGGCCGAGCATGCTGCAGGCGACCAGGACGCAGCATAGACTGACGAGCACTGTGACGCGACGACTACGTACCATCTTCATGTGAAGGCATCCTCCCCCATGCGTCCGGCACTTGTATAGGCAGGTGTAGGCGAACGAGACTCTCCCCAAGAGTCAATAATTCCATCCACTACAATAACACCAGTGTCAAAGTGGAGAGGGGCCTGGCATAGTCGCCTGGGGCGTTTGATTAGACTGGTATTTCATGAGCTCTGAGAAGATGGAAACAGTGATTGATGATCAGGCGCAGGGCGGGGGTCCACGGGCCCAGGCCGCCCGCCAGGTGGAGGAACTGCGTGCCGATGTGGACACCATCGATGCCGCCATTGTCGCCATGCTGGCCGAGCGGTTCAGGGTGACCCACCGCATTGGGTTGCTCAAGGCCCAGGCAGGATTCGCCTCGGCGGATATGCACCGGGAGAGCACACAGATAGCGGCCCTGCGAGACAAGGCTGATGATTACGGGCTGGATCCTGATCTGGCCGAGGCCTATTTGCATCTGGTGGCTGACGCCGCCAAGCGCGACCACGAACGGCTGGCCGGCCAGACCAATTCACGCTGAGGAAATCCGTCGTAGTTTCATGGCCGACGGCTTGGGTCAACTCCTATGCCGTCGGCCATGAAATTTCAGCGCGTGCTCGCTGGAGCCTGATGGGCTGTTTCCAGGTAATGTTGCCTCGCTGCCAGGACTGTCACCGTCACGAAAAGTCCTACAAGCAGTATGACGAGCAGACCCTGGCTGCCGGTCAGGGGCAGAATATCCCTGTAGGTAAAGGGCAGGTTCTCGGTATGAGGATTGCCCTGGCCCACATTCCAGGTGATGTTGACTGTTGTTTGGCCTGCCTTGAAGGCTGGGGTATAGAAGGTCCAGGTATTCCATGATCCCCATGTGTCGGCTGTGCTGCTCCGGGTCAGTTCAAGAACTGATGCAGTATGCGGATCCGTGCCGACTGTGGCCGAGCTGATGGTCAATTGCGGCGGGCAGACCAAGGTGGCCGCCTTGACTGAGTCGCTGTCCAAATTGGTGCCGAGCTGCTTGCCGCCATTGTCACCCCAACCGTAGGCCATGCCGTCGGAGTCGATGGCCAGGACTTGGCGCTCGCCTGCACTTATCTGTATGGTGCTACCGTCCTTGCTCACCAAAACGGGGGATGTGCTGATGGATCCTGAGATGGAGACATTGCCCAGGGCGTTTTGACCGTTGTTTCCCCAGGTGTAGATTCGCCCTTTGTCGTCGATTCCTGCGCAGAACCATCCTCCGGCGCTGATCTCGGTGGGTTTGAATCCATCGCTACCTCCGTCGGGATCGGCCACCGGGGTTGGTATTGCGGCATCATTGGTGTCTCCGGTACCCAGTCGCCCATCGGTATTCGCACCCCAAGCATAGGCTTTGCCGTCTCTGCCAATGGCCAGGGAGTGCGAGCCTCCTGCGCTGACCTGAGTGGCGAAGAATCCCATTGACCCGTCCTCATATTGCACGGGTGACGATACCGACACAGGAGTGGCCTGTGAGGATTTGGCATTGTTGCCCAGTCTACCGCTGTCGCCGTATCCCCAGGCGTAGGTTTGCCCGCTTATGCCGATAATCAGAGAGTGCTGATATCCCGCACTGACCTGTCTAGCCTGGAATCCAGGACTGGTGGCGCTTGCGTTGACAGCTACAGGGGCAGGGGCGTTCCCGCTCGTTTTGCCGTCGCCCACCTGTCCGCCGTTGCTCCTGTCTCCCCAGGCGTAGACCTGATGATCCTTGCCGATGGCCAGGGAATGATAGCCTCCTGCACTTACCTGGGTGTAGGCGAAGTCGGTACCTGCGTCGGATGGCTTCTTCACTTGGACGGGCGTCGTGTTGGTGCCGCCTGCGGTGCCCTTGCCGAGCTGCCCCCTGCCGTTGTCTCCCCAGGCGTAGGCATTGCCGTCACTGCCGAGGGCCAACGAGAATCCATATCCAGCACTTACCTGGGTGTAGGCGAAGTCGGTACCTGCGTCGGATGGCTTCTTCACTTGGACGGGCGTCTTGCTGCTGTCCTTGCTGCCGTTACCGAGCTGTCCCGTGCTGTTGTTTCCCCAGGCGTAGGCATTGCCGTCGCTGCCGACAGCCAAGGAATGGTTTTTGCCTGTGCTGACCTGGGCGAAGCGGATGCCGCGCTGCGAGGGCGGAGTGATGGTGACCTGGTATCCGCCAGTGGACGGACTGACGGTTGGGTCGACGGTCATTTGAGTCGAAAGCGTCCAGTGCGCGACCAGGGTCAACGGGTCCGTTACCGGCTTGCCGAAGTCGTAGGCAACATTTGAACTGCCGTCAGCCGCTTTGACGAACCACCCGTCGAACAGGAAGCCCGTCTTGGCCACGGTCTGTCGGGGTACCAATTCGCCTTCCTCGATGTCTTTGCTTGTCCATGCAGCTCCAGTACCTCCCTCAGGGTCAAGCGTTATGCGTTTCTTGGTCCGATCGAAGGTGTAGTCGAACTGCTGTGTCTGCCTTGAGTCCCCGGCATCGCCGGCAATGTTCCATGTGATGGTGAAACTGGACGGGCCGTACGGGTACGCGGGCGTCACGAAGGTCCAATCCCGGTTTTCATCCCAGGTGTCTTTGCTTGTCTGGGTCAGTTTCGTGGCTGGCTTGGTGCTGCTGGCCATGGTGCCGAAGGTCACCTTGGTCAGGGTGATCTGTGGTGGCTGTGTGGTGCCGGGCCTTGATGCCGATATGCTCTGCCCCAGCTGGTTGTAGTAGTTGTATCCCCAGGTGTAGAGCAATCCGTCAGACCCGATGGCCGTCTGGTGATGGCCGGAGGTGGCTACCGCGCAGGCCTTCACCGATTGGGCCAGAGTGATGGCTTTCGGATTGGTCTGCCATGCATCACTATTGCCGTTGCCTAGCTGGCCGTAACCCTGATTGCCCCAGGTGTAGAGCTTTCCGTTGTCGTCTATGGCTTCGGATCCATCGTCGCCCGCGCTGATGGCGGTGATGTTGACAGCGTCGTCTCCGAAGCTGATCTTAGTGGATCCTTTCGTGCTGACATTGGTATCAGTCGAGGAGCCGACGGCGGTGCTGGAACCCCATCCATAGACGTTATGATCCGTATCGAGCGCCAGCACATGCTGATAGCCCGCGCTGATGGCGATATAGAACCGCGTATCAGGCTGTCCGGTGTTCAGGTCTTGGACGCGTGCCGGTGTCGGATTGTCATTAAGGGTGCCGTTGCCGAGCTGTGCCTTGTCGTTGTGGCCCCAGGCCCAGGCGTGGCCTTGACTGTCCAGGGCAGTACCTGTAGTGAACCCTGCGCTGATGGCGGTGATCCCGGACAGCGTCGTGACCTTGGCAGGGGAGGAATGGCTGCTGTTGTCTGAGCCGCCGTTGCCCAGCTGACCGTACTGGTTGTTGCCCCAGGTGTAGACCGTGCCGTCCGATGCCAGGGCCATGGCGTATGACCGTCCGGCGCTGATGGCGGTGATTTTGGCATTGCCTGTCTGTGCCTTTACTGGTTCGGCTGAGTAGCCTCCTGTGGTGCCGTTGCCGAGCTGGCCTTTGTCGTTGTTGCCCCAGGTGTAGACGGTGCCGTCCGATGCCAGGGCCATGGAATAGGTGTCGCCGGCGCTGACGGCTATGAAGATCTTTCCTTTTATGGCGTCATTTTCAGTAATCCGTACTGGTGTAGTCGCCGTGCCTGAGTCTTTGCTGTTGCCCAGTCCGCCGCTGGCCTGATTTCCCCAAGCGTAGACGTGTCCGTCCGAACCCACAGCCAGGGTGTGGTAGCGCCCGGCGCTGGCCTGGGTGAACCTTACTGCTCTGGGTTTGGGAGGAGTCAGAGTAATCGTGGAGCCACCGGTGTCATCGCCATGGAGGGCATCCGAGGTCTTCCATTTCATGTCTGACGAAGACCAATGCGCTTTCAGATTCAGTGGCCCGGTGACCGGACTGCTGAAGTCGTAGGCCACATTGGAACTGCCGTCTGCCTCCTTGATGAACCAGCCGTCGAACAGGAAACCTGCCTTGGTGACGGTGGGAGGCGAAGCCTGCTTGCCTGCGGTGACGAACTGGTCCGAGGCTGATGAGCCTCCGTCCGAATCAAAGGTGATCTTCTGGGCAGTGGGTGTGAATGTATAGTTGCCAATGCTTTGCCCCTGTTGTGCAGCACCGCCAATGGACCATTGACCGTCGTTGATCCTGATCTTGGTGGTTCCGTAAGTGTGGTGTGGGGTAGTGACCTTCCATGGGGTATTCGCACTCCAAGCGTCGTCACCTGCTGAAGTTCGGCTGATCAGACTACCGCTGTCGGTCTTGGCAACATCAGTCTTGCCAAAGGTCACCTTGGCCAGATCTATCTGGGGTGGGCTGACCGCCGCAGGCTTGGTCTGTGAGCCGCTTTGAGGCCCGCTGCTGCCCTGTCCCAGCTTGCCGCTTTTCGCTTCCCCCCAGCTGTAGGGGAGCCCGTCCGAGCCGATGGCCAGACTGTGCCGGCAGACATCGAATGCGGCGACTGTGACGCCTGTCAGGCTCACCTTGGTCATGATTGATTTAGGATTTGTGGTTCCATCGCCCAGCTGGCCGCTGGAATTGCTGCCGAACATGTACAGGCTGCCCGCAGAGTCGACCACCGCAGAGGAGTAGTCCCCGGCGCTGACTGAAACAGGCGTCGCCGCTTCCGTGGGCCAGCTTAACAGACTGGGGTAGAAGGAGTGAACGCTGTCGGTATTGGCGTCATTGCCCTTGGTCAGGGGATAACCCCAGTAGTACACCTTGCCTGTATTGCTCAGTGCAAGGACGTGCAGGTACCCTGCATCGATGTCGGTGTAGACTGTGCTGTCTGGGTTGCCGGTCGAGTCGCCGTAAATGCGCGATGGAGTGTAGACGTTGGAACCACTGCTGGTGCCGTCCATGGTGCCGATGCTGAGCTGGCCGCCCTGGTTGCGTCCCCAGGCGTAGGCATGTCCTTGGCTGTCCAGCGCCGTTTGAAAATCGTATCCGGCACTGATGGTGGTGAAGGTGACGCCGGATGAAGAGACCGCTGCTGGTGAAGAGTTGACGTTGACGCCCGTGTGCCCGTTGCCGAGCTGGCCGTATTCGTTGTCTCCCCATGTGTAGATCGTCCCGCTGGAGGACAGGGCCATGGCATGCCAGTATCCGGCGCTGATGGCGGTGATGGTGGCATTAAGATTCGCCTTTACCGGTACTGAAGAATTCGTGGTGGACCCGTTGCCGAGTTCGCCGCGACTGTTGTCGCCCCAGGTGTAGACGGTGCCGTCCGAGGCTAGGGCCATGGAGAATGTGGTTCCCGCGCTGACGGATATGAAGGTCTTTCCCTTGATGGCCTCGTTTTCGGTAATCCGCACTGGCGTGTTTTTGTTGGTTGTGGTGCCGTCGCCAAGCTCGCCCTTGCTGTTGTCGCCCCAGGCATAAACGTGGCCATCCGAGCCTACGGCCAGGGTGTGGTCATGACCGGCGCTGACCTGTGCGAATCTCACCCCTCTGGGTTTGGGGGGTGTAAGTGTGATTGCAGAGCCCCCGGTGTCGTCGCCGCTGACGTCGGCCGTCGTCCACTGGGCGTCGTTGACCGATGACCAATGGGCCGTCAGCGACTGCGTGCTGGTGACCGGCTTGCCGAAGTCATAGGCCACGTCGGAGCCCTTCAGGAACCATCCGTCAAACAGGTAACCTGATTTGGCGACGGTGGGAGGTGATGCCAGATGGCCTGAGGTTACTGTCTGGCTCAAGGCCGGTGAGCCGGACGTCAGCGAGCCCCCGTCAGGCTCGAAGGTAAGGGTATATGAGGATGAATCCCTGGTCTGTGGCGACTTGGCTCTCGGTGAGCTGTTCCTGATGGGTTTGTCCGTCTTTTTCTCGTTGAACGGTAGGATGGACTTGAAAGGCGAGGGATTGTTGCTGGCCAGCGGTGATGGTGTGGCGGTCGGAGCAGCGGCCCCGGCCTCTGCCTCGCCGCCCGTCCTGAGCAATGGACTCACGCTGCTGTACGGGCTGGGAGAGGGCGTTTCCGTGGTAGGCGAAGGCGCCGTATCGCCTGTGGTTGCGTATGCTCCTGTTGATGCGCCGATCAGTGCCAACCCAACCATGGCTGTCAGTGTCATCAGTCTGCGGATGCCATGAGCATTCCCCATTCGATTCTTCCTCCCCAAGCGTGCCGATTCCCCAGGTCGTAGCCCCAAAATCTGCGTCGGTGCACACTAAAATAAAGTCCCTCTATAACTTCTACTGTAGCATTGCAATCTTCGAGCAGTTCATAGTGTCGTGATCAGGCCCTTGCAGGACAAATTCGTTGCAAGAGGCATGCCGTTGATTGTGGAAGCCGCACTTTTTGTATGAGCGACGGTGGTTCGATTGGCATTGCGGATTGCCGTTGTCACCAGTGACTCCGATAAAAAACCGGGGCGGTGCCTATGGCTGAACCGCGCCGGTTGCATTGGGAATTGTGAAGCCTACTTGCGAGGCTTCTTGGCGGGGGGCTCGCCCAGCTGGCTGGTGGTCACACGGATGCCCGCCTCATCCTCGCCGGCTCCCGTCGCTTCGGACTGAGCGGTCTCCTCGACCAGATCCAGATCTCCGGTGACCCTGCCCGCTTCGGCTATGTCGTCCAGGGCGGCCTTGACGGCTTCCAGGCCCTCCGGCGCCACGCTCAAGGAGGCTGAGAGGATGGGGGTCTTCATGGAGACCTTGGCCTCGGACTTGATCCGCCGCAGGGAGGCCAAGGCCGTACCTGCCCAGGCCAAAAGAGCCGGATCCTGGCCCTGGGCAGCTGCCCGGTAGGATTCCGGACGTGGCCAGGAGGCGCGGTGGACCGATCCGTCCCCCTGGTGCATCCACTGCCAGGCCTCTTCGGTGGCGAAGGGCAGGAAGGGTGCCAGGAGACGATCCAGAGCATCCAGGACCAGCCCCAGGGTTGTGCGGGCGCTCAGCACCTGGGCCTCGTCAGGGGTCCTGCCGGTGGCATCCGCGGTCCCATAGGCCCGGTTCTTGGCCAGCTCAATGTAGTTGTCGCAGAAGTCCCAGAAGAAGGATTCGGTCGCCTCCAGGGCCTTGGAGTGCTCATAGGCTTCGAGGGCCTTGGTGGCTTGGTCGATCACCTGGGCAAGGCCGGCCAGGACCGCGCGATCCAACGGGACCGTGACGTCAGCGGGGTTCCAGGTGACCTCCGCTGACCGGGTGACCTTATGGTTCTCATCCTCCCGACCGATGGCCAGGGCGAACTTGACGGCGTTGAGGAGCTTGACGGCCAGGCGGCGGCCGATCTTCATCTGCCCCTCATCGTAGGTGGCATCCAGGCCCAGCCGGGCGCAGGATGCCCAGTAGCGCACGGCATCGGCGCCATACTTCTTGATGGGTTCGTCCGGCACCACCACATTGCCCTTGGACTTGCTCATCTTCTTGTGGTCCGGATCCAGGATCCACCCCGACAGGGTGGTGTCGCTCCAGGGCAGGCAGCCGTTCTCCAGGTGGGCGCGGTCCATGGAGCTGAAGAGCCAGGTGCGGATGATGTCCTGGCCCTGGGGGCGCAGGTCCATGGGGAAGGTGGCCTTGAAGAGGGCCTGGTCCTGTTCGCCCGGCTCGGCCCAGTGGGTCACGATCTGGGGGGTCAGGGAGCTGGTGGCCCAGGTGTCCATGATGTCCTTCTCGGCCGTGAAGCCGCCAGGCTGGTCGCGCTGGGATTCCTCGAAGCCCTCGGGCACATCAGTGCTGGGATCGATGGGGAGCCTGTCCTCGGCCGGGGTGATGGGATGGGCGTAGTCGGTCTCGCCGTTCTCCTTGACCGGATACCAGAGGGGGAAGGGGACTCCGAAGAAGCGCTGCCGGGAGATCAGCCAGTCGCCGTTCAGGCCCTCGACCCAGTTGTTGTAGCGCACCCGCATGAAGTCCGGGTGGAAGTTGAGCTCCTTGCCGCGCTCCAGCAACTCCTGGTTCAGTTTCTGGTCGGTGCCGCCGTTGCGCAGGTACCACTGGCGGGAGGTGACGATCTCCAGGGGCTTGTCGCCCTTCTCGTAGAAGTTGGTCATGCGCTTGGTGGGCTTGGGCTCGCCGTCCAAGTCGCCGGACTCGCGCAGGGCATCCACGATGATCTTGCGGGCTGAGAAGGTGGTCTTGCCCTCGGTCTGCTCGAAAATGCGCCGTCCGCCCTCATCGGTGATCCAGTCCGGCACGTCCATGACGATTCGTCCGTTGCGCTGGATGATGGACCTGGTGGGCAGGTTCAGATCCCGCCACCACTGCACGTCGGTCACGTCGCCGAAGGTGCAGCACATGGCGATGCCGGCGCCCTTGTCCATCTCGGCGGCGGGATGGGCCAGGATGGGCACCTCCACCTTGAACAGGGGGGAGTAGACCTTCTGCCCGAAATACTTCTGGTAGCGCTTGTCATCCGGGTGGGCGATCAGGGCTCCACAGGCCGCCAGCAGCTCAGGCCTGGTGGTCTCGATGTATATCGGCGTGCCGTCCGCAAACCGGAAGGCCACCCTGTGGTAGAAGCCGTCGTACTCGCGCGACTCCAGCTCGGCCTGGGCCACGGCGGTCTGGAAGGTCACGTCCCAGAGCCCGGGGGCCTCCTTCTGGTAGGCTTCGCCCCTGGCCAGGTTCCGCAGGAAAGCCTTCTGTGCCACACGGCGGGGATGCTCGCCGATGGTGTGGTAGGTCTGCGACCAGTCCACCGACAGGCCCAGCGACCGCCAGAGCTGCTCGAAGAGCTTCTCGTCCTCGGCGGTCAGTTCCTCGCACAGTTCGATGAAGTTCTGACGGGAGACGGGCACCTGGTCCTTGGCGCTGATCTTCTTGCCCTTGGTCCCATGGAAGGGGGGTTTGAAGTCCGGATCGTACTTGAGCGAGGTGTCCACGCGGACACCGTAATAGTTCTGGACCCGCCGCTCGGTGGGCAGGCCGTTGTCGTCCCAGCCCATGGGGTAGAAGACGTCGTAGCCCTGCATCCGCTTGAACCGGGCGATCACGTCGGTATGGGTGTACGAGAAGACGTGTCCGACGTGCAAATGCCCCGAAACCGTGGGCGGCGGGGTGTCGATGGAGTAGACACCGGAGCGCTCGCGGGTGTTGCGGAAGCGGTAGACGCCGGACTCATCCCAGTCGCGGCACCACTTTTCCTCCAGGCCATCCACGCCCACCCTGTCGGGCAGGGGGGTCAGATGGGCATTGACGATTCCTTGGTGTTCAGCAGACATACCAGCATTTTATGGACGAACAGTGACAAGGGGTGCCGGCCTTTTCACCCTTGGATGCGCAGGTTCCACAGGGGCAGGTAGCGGTCCAACAGAGAGCTGGGCATGCCCTTCAGGCGGGGGGCGGTGAGGACCAGGGGCGTGCGCTGATACAGCCAGTCGCTGGGGGAGAGGTCGCTGACCTGTCGGGCAAAGGCCTTCAGTCGTTCGGCATAGGTGTTCTGGTCGGTGCAGTCCGTCACCTGCTTCCAGGAATTCTGAACATCGACATTGTCGAAGAGCATGGTTGAGTCGGGGTCGGCGAAGCGGTCGATTTCATCATTGTCCATGACCATCAGGGCCATGTCGTAGTCGCGGCGGTTGAGCACCTGGTCGCGGAAGGTGGGCTGATCCACCATGGAGACCTGGGTGGGGATGCCTGCTGCCTTGAGCTGTGTGCGCATCAGCTCGCCCACCTGGCTGCCGAATTCGCGGGGATAGACCAGACGCAGACCGTTCTTAAAGAAGGAGGGGCGGTAGTAGGAGGACCGATGAATCGCCTGGGCCCGGTCGAAGGGGAAGGCCTGCAGGTCAGGATCGTAGCCGGGGCTCAGCTGGTTGAGTGGTCCGCCCAGGGCCTTGGCTCCGCCTCCCTCCAGTTTGGCAATGGCTTCTCGATCCAGGGCGTAGCGGACGGCCTCGCGCATATGCTGGTCGGACAGCGGGCTGGTTGCTATGTTGTTGAAGGCCAGGACCACATTGTCTGTGCTGGGCGTGGCGGTCGGTGCCTTGTGGGCCTGTGCGGCGGTTGCGGAATCCATGTCCACTACAGCGTCCAGGTGTCCCTGGTCCAGATCCTTGATGGTCTCCTGCGGGCTGCCGGTATAGGTGAAGATCACCTTGCCGATGGCGGGCTTGTCCGGGCCTCGGTAGGATTTGTTGGCAGTCAGGGTCAGGCTTGTGCCCGGTTGCCAGTCATCCACCTGGTAGGGGCCTGAACCGGCTGATCGAGTCGAATAGTTGACCCGGGCCTGGCGGTCGTAGACTATGCCCGCCCGACCGCTCAGGGCGGTCAGCAGCCTGGCGTTCGGGCTCTTCAGGCCGATCACCAGTGTGGCATCATCGGGGTTGGTGACCCTGGCCAGTCCGTCCAGGTCCCGATGGCCCTGGTACTGGTGGTCGATGATCTGGTGCAGGGACCAGAGGGCATCCTCCGAGGTCAGGCGGCGTCCGTCGGCGAAGCGGGCGTCATCGCGCAGATGGAAGGTGTAGAGCAGGCCGTTTGCGGAGACCTCCCAGTTCTGGGCCAGGCCGGGCGTCGGCCGACCTTTGGCGTCGGGCCTGGTCAGGGTCTGGTAGACGTTGCCCATCAGGGCCTGGTCAGTGGCGCGTCCTGGCTCGGTGCGGATGTCCAGGGAGACGGGGGCCTGGCGGGCCCGGATGCGCACGATTCGGCCTGAACCCTCCTGGGCCCAGGGCAGCCGCCAGCCTCCTTGGCCCGTCACCAGCGGCCAGGCCATGTAGGTGCCTGCGGTCAGGACCGCCAGTACCAGGAAAAAGATGATTCCGGATCTGATTCGTTTGTGTCTGCCGCGTGCCATGGTCTTGATTCTACCGAGAGGACGGTCCGGCAAGGATCTCGGCGCTGGGACATGTTTCGGCCAACGGGCAGTGGAGGCAGTCGGGCTTGCGGGCGTGGCAGGTGGCCCGGCCGTGCAGAATCAGCCTATGCGACAGATTGGTCCAGTCCTCGGGCGGGAAGCAGTCGCAGATCTCATGCTCGATCTTCACCGGATCAGGGTGGACGCTGCGCCAGTCGGTCCGCCAGCGCAGACGGCCGGTGACCCGGGTGACGTGGGTGTCCACCGGGAATCCGGGGATGTTGAAGGCATTGCCCAGGACCACGTTGGCGGTCTTGCGCCCCACGCCGGGCAGGCTGGTCAGCTCCTCCATGGTCTGGGGGACCTTGCCGCCGTAGTCTTCGGTCAGCATGAGGGAGAGCCCCAAGAGGTGGCGGGCCTTGGCATGGTAGAAGCCCACCGGGTGGATGATGGCCTCCAGTTCGGCAGGCTGGGCCTGGGCCATGGTTGCGGGGTCGGGGTAGCGCTCGAAGAGTTCGGGGGTCACCGAGTTGACCCGCTTGTCGGTGGTCTGGGCGCTCAGGACCGTGGCCACCAGCAGTTCGAAGGGGTTGCGGAAGTGCAGGGCGCAGACCGCCTCGGGGAAGACCTGGCAGAGGATGCGGTATTCCTCGTGCATGCGGGCCAGGCGCCGGGCCTTGCTTTCCCTGCCCTGGGGGCGCTTTCGATTTGATGATGCATCAGTCACTATGATCGGTTTTCTTCTTCTTGGAATCCTGGGGTTGTTCGGTCCGGCTGTCCTTTTGCTCGGCTGGGTCTGGATTGGCCCCGGCATCCGGCTCCGGTTTGGGCACTGAGGTCGTCCTTGCCGAGGAGGGCGGGTCGAACCGGTAGCCCACATTGCGGACCGTGCCGATCAGGTGCTCGTACTCGCTGCCCAGCTTGGCCCTGAGCCGCCGCACGTGCACATCCACCGTTCTGGTGCCGCCGTAATAGTCATAGCCCCAGACCTCTTGGAGGAGCTGCGCCCTGGTGAAGACCCTGCCGGGATGCTGAACCAGGTATTTGAGCAGCTCGAACTCCTTGTAGGCCAGGTTGATGGGACGGCCGTGGATTCGGGCCGTGTAGCTCTCGGTGTCCACGACCAGATCGCCCGAGCGGACCTGACCGGTGGGCACCTGGTCTTCCGCCTCTTCCGGCTGGGCATCAGGCTTGCGTGTCGGGGTCACGCGCTGGCAGACCAGTCGCAGCCGGGCCTCGACCTCGGCCGGGGATGCGGACTGAATGATGACGTCGGCCACGCCCCAGCCGGCATTGACCACAGTGAAGCCGCCCTCGCTCAGAATCAGGATGATGGGCGTGGACAGACCCGAGGCCCGGGTCAGGTTGCAGAGGGTCTTGGCCTCGGCCAGGTCGTCGCTGGCGTCAATCAGCAGCACGGTGTCCTCGGGCATTCTTACCAGGGAGGCGGCATCCAGGGGCAGGACGCGCACTCGATGGGAGAGCAGCGCCAAGGCTGGCAGAACCGATGCCGGGTCCTCGGCGCAGGTCATCAAGGTCAGATCCGTCACGGGGGTACCTTCTTCCCTGTCCGTTCGTCCATAGCGGGGGTGGATTCGTTGAACAGTCGTCATCATTGTACAATCGGCCCGTCACAGGGGCTCCGAGTTCACAGGATGGCCTTGCCCTAGGATGTGACGTATGGCTCCCCGACGGGGACAGGCAGGAGGACCCATGGCGCAGACCGTAAAAGAAACCCGGGATGGACGCGCGCCCGCCCTGACGCAGTTGCTGGCTCTGGCGGCCCTGATTCTGCCGGCCGTGGCGACGGGCTTGTTGGCCGAGCCCCGGGTCGCTCGATGGGTGCAGACCGTTTTGGTTCTGGTGCTGGCATTGGCCATGCTGGTCTCTTGGCCCCTGGTTGGCCGGGGTATCCGACCCGGTCCTGACCGAGCCGTGTTCGGTCTGCTGGCCTTGGTCTCTTTGGTGCCGGCCCTGGTCGTGCAGGGGCCTGGTGCCCTCTGGGCCTGGCTGTCGACTGCGGCATTCCTGCTGGCCCTCCTGGCTGTATTTATGTTTGTTCGTCAGATGCTGCGTCGGGACCGGCGGATGGTCATCCGTGGCATTTCCGCAACCGCCATGGGCGGGGTGACCGCTGTGGCCGCCTCGGGGTGGGTCTTTCTGCCGGAGCTGGTCAGAAGCCTGTATCCTGACCTGATGCCGATTCTGGTGGTGCTTGTGGCCTTGCTGCTGCTGGTCGGGCTCATGACCTCGGGTTACCGTTGGGCCCAGGAGGCAGCTGATCGGCGTGGGGCCGTTGGTCTGGCGCTGATGTCGGTTCTTCTGGCCGGATCCATCATGGTTCTGGCCGCCATGGTTTTGCAGACGACATTCTGAGTCAGGCATTCATCAGGTGGTCCAGAAGGATCTGGATGCCCATGACAATCAGAATGATGCCGCCGGTGATTCTGGCAGGCTTGCGCCAGCGGGACCCGACCGCGTATCCGATGCGCAGCCCCAGAATGGAGGCCGCAGCCGTCACCAGCCCGATGACCAGTGCGGATAGCCAGATGTTGATGCCCAGCAAGGCCAGGCCTGCGCCCACGCCGAATGAGTCGATGCTGGTGGCGATGGCTGCGGGAAGCATCTGCCGCCAGGAGAAGCTCTCCTCGCCGTTCGCCCCCTCCTCTTCGCCATAGACGCCCTCGCGGATCATGTTGACCCCGATGGCCGAAAGGATGCCGAAGATAATCCAGTGATCCACCGCGGCCAGGGAGTCCTGCAGCATGGAGGCGGCGAAGTAGCCCAGCAGGGGCAGCAGCGTCTGGAATCCGCCGAACCAAAGTCCGACCAGCCAATGATGGCGGGCCCGCAGTCGGTCCACGGACAGTCCCTTGCTGATGGAGACGGCAAAAGCGTCAGAAGATACACCTAAAGCGATAAACAACAATCTCAAAAACACGGCATTCCTTGAAAGGGTTCATCCCCGCTGGGATGGGCCTCGACCAGGTCTCCTCAAACCCGCCTACGCCTCGGGAGCGTCGAGCGCGGAACTGCCGATTGGAGTCGGCTTTGAATTCGTTGAATGCCGTTCACATGCTACGCCAAAACAATATGGACATGGATTTTACCTGTCAGCGCTGGAACAATCAAGCATGACATGAAGCCGGATGACCCTGCTCAATGAGCCTTGGTCACCGTCAGGCTGTCTCCCGATGCGTGGATGGCGCTATTGGTCCTGGTAGGTGACGGCGTAGAACTCGCCGTTCTGGTATCGGGCCATGTACACATCGCTGACCTTGTGGATGCCCTGCTTGGCCAGTTGTTCGTCAAGCCAGTCCTCGTCCCGTCCCATGGTGTCAAGAACGTCGGGATTGACCCGCCCGTCCATGACCACCGGGTAGCGCACGTCCTTGTCGCCCTCGGAGATGATGGTCAGGCCGCCGTTCTGCTCGACGATGCCCCGCTTGACGTCGCGGATGTCATTGATGCCCTTGGTGCGCAGCTTGAAGTCCACCTCCTTGGCCGTCAGGTTGACTTTGAGACAGTTCTGGACCAGCAGTTTGCCGTTCTTGATGATGGTGACCGGTTCGCCGTCGATGTACTTGCCCACCGCGTGGATGTGGGTCTTGGCGTACCGGGTGATGAGAATCAGCGCCGCCCATATCAGCAGGATGACAATGTACTGGGCCATTGAGATGCTGTCGCTGTAGATGACCCCGCCGATGATGCCGCCCAGGACGTAGTTCTGCAGCTGGTCCATGGGCGAGGTGGGCGCCAGGTTCCCCTTACCGGTCACATTGATGAGCAGGGTGATGAAGAGCAGCCCGACAATCAGCTTCAGGGCCACGTTGACGTAGAAATTGATATCCATGGGTCACTCTCCGATCACGGTGATGTCTGGGTGGTACAGGTCGGCCCGCTGTAGCAGGAACTCGGAGCCGGAGCTGTTGAATACCAGGGTGTAGTAGCCTTTGGGGGTCTTGATGATCATGTCGTTGTTGCGCGAGGTGTCGTTGATGCTGATCTGCTCGGGATTGACCTTGAGCTTGGCTGCCGACTTGTCGATGACCGTGGTCAGCTGTCCGCTCTGCAGGCTGGCCGTGCGCAGATTGGTGTAGTCGCTGTACTGGATGGCCGCCGCCAGCAGGAGCAGGGTGGCCAGGATGATGGACAGATCTTTGTACTTATGGTTCCAGCGATGGCGGGAGTACATGAATAGGAAGAAGAGGAAGGCCAGGGCCAGAACGACAACCACGATGATCCTGATCATGGTCCAGTTGGTCTGCCCGCCCTTGAGGTATTGGTACGTATAGAAAGTCATAGCCGCTCCTGCCCTTGCGCGCGCACCCGCAATTCGCAATCGTAGACGGCCGGAGGCGTTTTGGGAGGATTTGGGCATGCAAAACCCCGGTTCGGGCGCTCGATTGGGCCCTTGCCGGGGTGGTTGAGACCGCTGGGCGGCCTTGAGAGGTCAGTGCTGGGCGGCCAGGCGCTCGCGTGCAGCCTTGATCTGGGTCTCGGCGGCCTCGGCGTTGGTCCAGTAGTCGCCGGGCATGACCTCCTTGCCCGGTTCCAGAGCCTTGTACTGCTCGAAGAAGTGCTTGATCTCCTGCTTGTGGAAGTCGGAGACGTCGTCGATGTCCTTGATGGCGTCGAAGCGGACGTCGGCGGGCACGCAGAGGACCTTGTCATCCCCACCGGCCTCGTCGACCATGTGGTAGAGACCTACGGCGCGGCATTCAACGATGCAACCCGGGAAGACCGAGTCGGGAATCATGACCAGGGCATCCAAGGGGTCCCCGTCCTCGCCCAGGGTGCCGTCGATGTACCCGTAGTCGTCGGGGTATCCCATGGAGGTGAAGAGGGTGCGGTCCAGCCTGATATGGCCGCTGTCGTGGTCCATCTCGTACTTGTTCCGGGAGCCCCGGGGGATCTCGACCAACACGTCGAATGTCTCTGCCATTGTCCTGTCTCCTTTTCGGTCTGGACGGCATAGGTATGTCTCATACACAGCATAACCGTCCCGCGGCACATTCGACCACAGTCTCCCGCTCACGCATCTATATGCCCGGCGGCCGCTCATACTCAAGGCATGGGGCGGGCGAAGAGTGAGGACGAGTATGAACAAGCATAGGTGGATCGGCCTCTTGGCGGCTCTGGCTGCCCTGGCGACCCTTGCCGGTCCGGTGGCCCCAGCCATGGCTGGCGGGGGATCGGGTCATGCCGGCGGCAGACCAGTGCCCCCCGGTGGCCAAAAGGTCCGGCTCTGGCAGGGCTGGGCCTACAAGGATGACGACCATGGTGCCTTTGGCGGCTATGAGATAGGCAGCGTAGACAGGGCGTTCTCCCAGATGGGGGTGGTGGACGGAGGCAATGCCACTACGGCCCGGGTCAAGCGGCAGGCTCTGGATGAGGCCAACGGCAACTGTCAGGCGCGCTTTAACGAGGCCCATGCCGACCAATCCGGACAGGGACACTGCCGGGTGACCGGCGTGGGCGTGGTTGCCGGCTACCGTGGGTCCCGGCGTATCTTTGACGGGATCTCCGTGGCTATCCACAAGCTTTGGATGGATAACTGGCGCAGCCAGGTGGCCAACAGCACCTTCAGCAACCGTGGGGTGACCTATCGGACCAGCGACTCCTTCTGGGATCAGTCCAACGACAATCTGGACAAATTCGCTGACGAGTATGCGGGCAACGAGAAGGGCATCTCCCTGGTGGTGATCATGCTCAATGACTACGAGCCCAAGCCGGCCGATCTGCCGCCGGATCCACCTGACAAGCAAGTGGATCGTGGCACCAGCGCGGATGGGATGACCAATCGCACCCATATCGTCACTGGAACCGGTCGGGGCGGTCGCGAACTGACCTTTACCGATGTCTTCAACCCTCAGGGCAAGCAGTACCGTATCAGCGGTCAGCATGTCAAAGACCAGACCAGCGGCGAAGACCTGACCGACAAATTCGTTTTCAACACGGCCGAAGGGACCAGACCGCCTGGAGACCGGGCCACAGCCGCCTGGAAGGGCGGTGCTCTGCCGGAGGAACACCGCTGGGCATGGCAGTTGGATGTGACTGTCGACCGGCCGGAGACCGGGGTGATCCTGGACCAGGGAGGAATCCATTGGGAGGGCGCCGCCCGGCAGGTTGACCAGTCGACCCCGGAGCGTCGGACACCCACCTGGAAGCCCAGGCCGGACAAATCCTGGATTCTGCGAGACACAGCCACGGGGGCGTGGAAGAGTGTCGTAGACCCCCAATGGAGTAACGGGACTGGTGCTGACGGACACGTCTTTCTGGACGGCGACCGGGTGGGGTCGGTGGTCAACGCCACTGTCGAAGCCCATCTGATCGAGGCCCCCAAGGTTTTCGCCCTGACCGACGACTGGAGCGCCGCCGACTATCTGGTTGATCAGGATGGGGCTCGGGCCATTCGTATCTTCGTGGCCAAGGCCAAGGCGGATGCAGACGGACACTATCGCCGCAGCAGCCTCGGAGACATCGTGGCCAAGGGCAGGGATGTGACTGACCGTTTCGAGATCAGCGTGACAGGCACTCGGGCGCGGGCCCAGGCCAAGAGCGGGTGGTTGAACGGTCTCAAGGGGATGGAGGAGCCTATGCAGGTCACCATGCTGGTTCCCTTCACGGTCCGATTCGCCAATGGCGGTGGCGCGGCCCAGGTTCGCAAGGATCTGGGCAGAACACCCGACCAGGAGCTGACCTTCTGCAAGGCGCCCGACGGCCATGGCAACCAGGGCGAGGCCCTGACCAACTCAGGCTCCCAAACTGTCAACAGGCAGAGCGTACAGACCAACAAGCCAGGCATCTGCGGGTATCTGCCTCCGGTGCGCAAGGATGTCATCTCGGAGGCCGGCCAGGGCGGTCAGCAGGCCAGTGTTGACGGTAAGGTGGTCTTCCCGGGTCAGCGGCTGGAGTATCAGCTGGATACCCAGCCCAGCCTGTCCGACAATCTTGCCTATCCTGTCAGATCAATCATCCTGACGGATGTATATGACCGCTGGTTTTTGCCCGACAAACAGACCCTTGAGTTGACTGACCTGCAGAGCGGCGATGTCATAGCCAAGACCGGATATGCCACAAAGTGGAAGGACAAGGACCATAGCCTGCGGGTGACCATTACCGACCCCGCCCGTATCAGCCAGTGGCGGGCCGGGGGCCATCCCAGAATCCGTCTGCGCTTCGAAGGCAGGGTTGACCCCAAGGCCCCGACGGACCATCGTGTGGGCAATCAGTGGGCGCTGACGCTGAACGACTCGCTGACTCCCTCCAACCAAGTGAGCAATCCGTCGGCTGACTTCCATCCTTCAAAGAGCGATGTCAGCGTGCACGATTCAGGCATCAGCATCGACGGCAAGGTGCTTTTTGTGGGCGACCGTGGTGTCTATCGGATCAGTCTGGACGCCCGCCGCAAGGACACTGCCTATCCGGTCTGGCGGTTGGGTATGACGGATGCCTACGACGCCCGTCACTTGGATATCGATCCCAAGGGCATCGAGGTTCTGGGTTCCGACGGTCGCGATTACACCAAGGCCTTCAACATTCAGGTGGCTGACGGCATGGTCCTGGTCTTCGCCAAAACCGTAGACACCTATGTTCCGGCCACCGGCGTGACCCTCAAAGGGAATCCCCAGCCAGCCGATCTGGCTGCCTATGCTGCTGCCCGAGGTCATAATCCCCTTAGAGAGCCTGCTATTGACCAAGGGCTGCTGGGGCGCACCTACAATCTGGTTCTGCCCTACACGGTCATCCGCGCGGAAACCGGTCACGTGGTTCGCAACCAGGCGGCCCAGATCGTCAACGACCTGCACAAAGCGACCAACGTGGTCACCAATCCGGTCAAGCCGCTCAATCCCGCCAAGGATGCAGTGGTCGCCGTGGGTGGAGGAAGCGTTCATGGTGGCAGTATCTACCGTGACCGACTCTTCCTCTACCGTCTGGACTCCAGTCTGCTGCCGGCCGGACGTGCCTATCCGCAGGTGAAAACCTGGCGGATTGAGGATCGGCTGGACCCAGCGGTGGATCGGTTCACCGGCCATTGGGCCGTCTACGCAACCCAGGACCTTTACGAGAATGGGCGCATCCTGATTCATCATGGACAGATCATGGCTGGTTCAGACATGTCCGCAGATATCCATGGCGGTCCTTTGTTTACGATGACCGCAGACCCTGCAGGTCTGATCAAAGTGGAGGCTACATCGCGGTATCTGGCCCTGGTCAGCGCTTCAGGCGACCGCCCGGTCGGTTGGAGGGTCTACCTGCAATGCAGGCGGTTGAAGAAGGTGGAGCGTCATGAGAACCGATTCACTGAGTTCTATCAGGACAAGACCCTGGTCTCCAACACGGTCTGGACCAGAACGCCCGATATGACACCGGCCCTGCATATTGAGAAGTTTGACCAGGCAGGCGGTATGCCCAAAGGGGATCGGGATCAGCCGGAACAGGCTCTCCGGACTCATGACGATGTCCCCATTGTCTTCCGAATCACCAATGATTCTCCTCGCGATCCCAGCGATGGGACCGGAGCAATCTTCCCTGCCCGACAGCTTCATCTTGAGGATCAGACAGTCGTGGGGCAGGGACGGGTGACCGGGATCCGCTATCCGGATAATTGGTCGACCCTTATGCTCCGTCCTGGCCAGTCAGTGGACGTGCATGCTAGGGTGACGGGCATATCAGGTCGGCACACCGACAGGGCCAGGGTGATCGGCAGTCCTCTTGTGCCTTGTCCTGTAGAAGCTGAGGCGTCCCTTCCTGAAAGGGAAGATACCGGCAAGGCTTCTCTACAGCCTGATTCCCGGGGCGTGAAGGTCGACGGACGTCTGCTGTGCTCGGATCGGGCCGTCCGTTCCAATAGCGACGATTGGAACGCCCTGGGGGAAGCACTGCCCAAGACCGGGGCAGCTGTGGCTCTTCCTCTGGCCATCGTTGCAGCGGCAGTCGTGACCGGCTCGCTCCTCACCGGCCTGGTCAGGCGGATGTCCAAGGGCCATAGGGGACGGCAGTGACCGCTGATTTCAGGCGTCCAGCCCATGTGCGCCCCCTGGTCTGTCATCTTGCTGACGGGGCCACTGCTCATCCAAGGGCGGCCGGGATTCGTCGCAGGCCAGGTAGATACGGGCGATGCGCATACCGGCCCGTTCCGGCTCCAAGGTCAGGACGTGCCGACCGCCGGTCAGCTGGACGGCGGTCACTTCCGACCATCCCCAGACATGCTCGGTGGCAAAGGTCATCAGTCTCCCTCCTCGGGGGAAGAGGTCGGTCCGGGCCAGCGGGTCGCCGTCCAAGATTACATGGCAGGAGTCCTCCAGGTCGGAGGCGAACTGGGCCAGCAGCCAGATCCGGTAATTGCCTGGCCTGCCAACCTGGAAGGACAGGTTCATGCCGGGAGCTCGACCGGCATCGGGCCAGAGCTGTTGTCTTGGCTCGGCCCGCATGGCCAGGCCCCGGCCCCTGTGAGTGGGGGCGTCGGTGGGAACCCAGCAGCCCTTCTGAGGCATGCCGTTTTGTGGCCCATCCTGTGACAGCCAGGCGTTTTCGTCCTGTCTCAGGCAGTCGGCGGCCTCAAGGTAGATGCGCTCTGGAGTCTTGTTGGTGTCCTTGTTCTGGCTGAGCTTTTGCTCATGCTGATGTCCGGCAGGCCAGACCAGCTTCGGCCGGGTATACAAACCGCCGTGCAGCCAGTAGTCCTGGTCGAAGTAGGGTACAGGTTCGTTCGGAGCGTGGTCCGGATCGGTTCCGTAGTCTCCAATAGCCAGATTCCGCAGGGGGCGGTCCAAGGCCTCGGCCGTGGGCGTTGGCTGATGGTCCGTAATCTGATTGCTGGTCTGAGCCCTGTCCATGTCAGATGAGTGAGAGCTCCCATTATCAGCCTGTTGGGAGGGCCGGCCGTCCGCCACCCAGGTACTGAAGGCCGGTCCCAACCGGCTGGTCCGTTCGCGACCGGTGTTGATCACGATTTTGTCGATGCCGAAGGAGTCGTCCACGGCGATCAGCTGCAGCCGGTGGGGTCCTGCCTTCAAATAGGGCAGGATCATGGTCAGTTGCTCGGCGTTGTATACGATGGTCTCCTGCCAATCGCCACGGAACTCGTCAGTGGTGGGCGATTCCAGGATTTCGCCCCGGGTGCCATCAAGGCTGACACGCAGTCGAATTCGCCCACGTGAGTTCAGGGTGGGCAGCCGGTGGGCCTCCAGACGATGGCGGCCGGGGGTCTTCAGCCAAAAGTCCAGACTCAGGCAAGCCCCGCTTCCTGATTCCGGGTCGCTCCATCCCCGGGTCTGCATCAGGTCCGGGCCGAAACGCCCCAGGTCTTGGGTCGCCAGCCAAGTAGTGGCCCCCGTGAGGTCGTGGTTGACGCGTCCGCGTGAAGGGTCCATGCTTATGTGGCCGTCCGCCTCGACGTAGCCAGTGAATCCTTGTTTGAGGCCAGGATTCTCACCTACCAGAACATCGACTCTGATTGGGTCCGACCAGGCTTTTTCGGTTGTCTCCGGGTTGCAGGGACGGGTGATGATGTTTAGCGTGCCCTGACGACCCGCATGGGTTGAGGCGTTATCGACCCGTACATGGATTCGCCACTCGTCCCCGACGATTCGCCGCTCCTCTGGCAGACGGATCCAGTCCTGATCGGCGCTGAGGTACACTTCCTGGGCAGGGCTGCCCATGAGGTCCAAGTCAATCCAACGGTCGGTGATGCCATAGGGATCAAAGACCAGCTTGACGCGATCGTTATCGCCGGGGACCATGGCACCCTCCTGTGCTCCTTGTGGCGTCAGGATCAGCCTCCGGTTCGGTTGGACCTTGACCGGTCTGCAAGCCGGGTACTGAGGCAGCGTGGGGGGAGGGAACCTGTTTGGAGTGAGGATGCCATCCCAGCAGCCCTGGGCAAGTTCCTTGTTGTACCAATGGAGCAGAGCCCGGATCATCCCCTGGAAGAGATGGAAGATCCTCATCTGCCTGTCGGCGGCCGGCAAGGCGCCCCGGGAGGCCTCAAGACGGCTGCGGTCCGCATGGTAGAACTGGGCGTTTACGTAGTAGACCATGGCGATCTTCAGATCCACCAGAGATCGGTAGGCTTCGCGAAACTCCGGCTTCATGCTCTTGCCAAGACTGTGCGAGCGCTCAGCCAGTTCCCGTAATGCTGCCAGGCGGCCGCCGGCCTCGTCGTCGTAGCCTGTCTGGGTAAAGGAGTCCTCGTGCAGGTGTTCGATTTTGCTTTGATTATTGATCCGGTAGTAGCTCATACACAGGTCGGCAGCCTCAGAGCCGCGATCGTCATCGAAGGTCTGGTCGAACCAGGCGGCCACGAAGTCCCGGGCCGACAGACTGCGGTGATCCTCGTCAGCATTCCAGGCCAGATGGAGGAAGTAGGATCCCTCCAGCTCCAGGCGTTTGATGGCTCCCAGATTATCCACCCATACCCGGCGGATGCCCCGATCCCAGCACTTGCCCAGCTGGTCGTTCATCAGAGCCAGGGGAGTGGATGAAGTACACCGGTAGCTGGTCCTCGGCGGCGCCCAGTAGGAGCTGTGGTAGTAGACTCCATTGCCTCCGCTGCGTGCCTGTTCGTCCTGATTGGGGAAGCGGCGCATATACCCGTAGTTGTCGTTGACCCACATGATGGTCACATCTTCGGGCAGGTCCAGGCCCGCGTCGTAGAGGGGCAGCACCTCCTTGTAAGGAATGAAGAGCTGTGGGACCTCTTGTGGTGATCGACCCAGGTGCTCACGCAGGATGTCCCTCTGGTCGTGAATGATCCGACCGAGCAGATCGACCCGCGCTCGCAGGCGGCCCTCCTGATCCAGGTTCGGATCCTCGTCGATGGCGCGCGTGGTCAGGCCCGTGTCGTGTATACCGCGCATGCCCAGGGTCCAGGTGACCTCGTAGTTCCGGTTCATGTCCACGCTCTGCGACCAGTAGCGCCGAATCATATCCCGGTTGCCTCCTGGCAGCGAATAGTCATAGTCCACATGCCTGCCCTGGGAGGCTACCCAGGGGTCCCACTCATGCTGGTTGCTCCGCAGGAGCATGTCGCAGTGGCTGCTCCCGATGACCACCCCCATGCTCTGGGCAAGCCTCCCGTTGCGCGGATCGGCGTTGAAGGCGTTGACGTGCATGGCCGGCCACAGATAGTTACCACCCAGTCGCAAGATAAGATCGAAGACTTTTTCGTAGGTCGTCGGTCCGATGGTTCCGTCCGGTGTGTGCAGGCGAGCCCAGTCGTCCAGCTCTTCCTCGTCGTTGATGAAGAAGCCCCGGTATCGGACCGAAGGCCAGTCGAAGACGCGCAGGTCGCTGGGCAGGCATATCCGCTCATGGCGGCGGGCCGGCACATTCCCCCACCAGTGCAAGGGTGAGATGCCGATGGCCCGGCTGAGGGCGTAGATTCCGTAGATGGTTCCGCGCCGGTCGGTCCCGACGACATAGAGTGTGCCGTCGACGACCTGCAAGGTGAAGCCTTCCCAGCGATACTCTCCTTGGGGATCCTTGAGTGGAGTCAAATCAAGCTGGTCGGAGCAGACAGCTGAATCGATCCAGCTGGAATGACCCAGAGTGCCCAAGCGGATGTTCGGGCTGCTTTCGTCGATCTGATTGGCCGATCTCTGGGCCCGGCCTGTCACGGTCGCAAAATCACGCATCAGGTTGCCGGCCGCAATTTGCACAGCCGAATCCTCACCATGATCCAGCAGCCAATTAGGTCGGACCCCTGAATCGGCCAGAACTGCGCCCGACACGGCGGTCACTGGGATGGTTCCGGGCTGGGGATGAAACAAGGTGACCATGGTGGCGCTCCCACTGTCCACTGATCAGGCGGATGCTCTGCCGCCCGTGTTCGGACACCCATAGGCTAACACCGGATTAGGAAAATTTTCAATGAGAAAAAATACGACTGTGAGGGTCTGATGACCGCTTCATTCCATTACCATGGTTGGAGACGCTTAGAGTCCAGCAGAGCCGGGAGGCGATCCGATGAGCAAGAAAGTGACGCTGGCCGACGTTGCCGCCAAGGCAGGGGTTGCGGTGTCCACGGCCTCCAAGGCGCTGCGCAACAGCGCACAGGTCAGCGGTCCGACAAGGGCCAAGGTGTTCAAGGCTGCGGCGGAGCTCTCCTTCTCGCTCAACGAGCGTCAGAAGCAGTCCCAGCCTCCCAGCCTGCCCAAGTCGGTGGGCCTGGTCACTTCGGACCTGGACGGCCAATTCTCCATGCCCATCCTGATCGGCGCGGAAAGCTACTTCGGGGTCGAGTCTATTCCTGTTTTTCTCTGCAACGCCGGCAGGGACCCGGCTCTTGAACAGCATCACATAGACAATCTGCTGGCCTATGGTGTCAAAGGTCTGCTGATGGTCGGCTGGCGTACCGATCCGCGGCCAGCGCTGACCGGTTGCCCGGTGCCGGTTGTCTATGCCAACCAGGCGTCCCTGGATCCTCATGACTGCTCGGTCGTCACTGACAACGAGGATATTGGGCGGCTGATGGTCCGGCATCTGGTCGAGGGTGGATCCAGAAAAATCGTGCTGATCGCTGGCGATCCGGCCTTCCAGTCCTCGGTCAGACGACTCAAGGGCGAGATGGCCGAATTGGATAGCCGTGGGTTGGCTGCCGTGCGTACGGTTCGATATGGAGGCTGGAACGAAGAGACTGGACGCCGCACCATGGTTGGCTTGCTGGATGAGGGCATCGACTTCGATGGGGTGGCTTGCGGCAACGACGAGATAGCCCGGGGGTGCCTGGAGATCCTGCATGACCGGCATGTTTCCGTGCCGGATAGGGTATCGGTGGTCGGGGTTGACAATCGGCAGGTCATTGTCGGCAACTCGCGTCCCCCGCTGACCAGCGTCGACCTGAATCTGAAGGCCATCGGCATCAGGGCAGCCAGCTGCCTGGCTGATATGCTGGACGGCCGAGGTCACCAGGGCACCGAATGTGTCAAGGGCACGCTAGTCCAGCGAGCCTCTACCAGAATGCCCTTGTAAGGCCGTTCGCCGGCAGATTTCAGAAGGTCATACAATCGCGATTTCACTGGCACAAGTGAATCTTGAGCCCTTTAATGTACAGAAACTTTTTACTCAACGAACTTTTATCTTCCGATAATGGCCAATGCTGGAGTTGCCGCAAGAAGTTAAGATCGCAGGTCGTCTAGTCTGGTTTCCAATGTGATTGAAATTGATTCCTTCGGTGTCTCGTATCCCGCTCGGTGAAGAAAGGACATACCATGACCTCACACCGCTCAGAGTCGCATTGGGCTTAGATTCCGGCTGATCGCGTTTCCTGCGAGATCGGACCCTTGATGGGATGTCCACCTCATGCTTGGCCTCACTGCTTTCTGTTCTGCACTGCGTCTGATCTCCGCGCGACTGGGGAAGTCGACCTTTGAGCGTCTACTGCAGAAGTCCGGACGCGGAGGGAGGTTGGCGGAATCAATTCTCCTCTGCGTCTAGCAATACCACGCCCTGGGGCGGATTGCTGTCTAAGGCTCCCACGGTCTCATGTGGCAGGTAGGGCTCCTCCATGGAGGCGATTTCTTCGGGTGTGAGTTCCAAATCCAGGGCAGCCGCCGCATCGTCAAGATGCCGGGCCTTTGTGGCACCGATGATCGGTGAAGCAACGCCTTTGGCCCACTGCCAGGCGATGGCTGCCTGGGCCATAGGTACCCCATGCTGCTCTGCCACTTTTTGTACGCGGTCAATGATGGCCAGGTCGTTGCCTTCGGCCCGGTCGTACTTGCCGCGCGAGACCTTGTCTGTGGCACTGCGCAGAGTGTCGGCGGTCCAGGTGGGCCTTGTCAGATGTCCGGCGGCCAGAGGGCTGTAGGGCATGAGCGAGACGTTCGTCTTTCTGCAGAAGGGTATCAGGTCCTTTTCGTCCTCCCGGTAGAGCAGGTTGTAATGGTTTTCCATGGCGCTGAAAGGGGTCCAGCCGTTGTCTTGGGCGACTTTCTGCATATCCTGAAACTGTCTGGCGTACATGGCCGAGGCGCCCAGCGCTCGCACCTTGCCAGCCTGGACCAGATCGCTCAGCGCCTCCATGGTCTCCTCGATGGGGGTTTCATAGTCGAACCTGTGGATGATGTAGAGGTCCAGGTAGTCGGTGCCCAGTCGCTTGAGCGTCCCATCGATCTCCCGATGATGGCCTTGGATGAAAGTCGGCCCTCATTTGAAATAGACCTTGGAGGCGATGACCACCTGGTCGCGGCCCGTATGCCTCCTAAGCGCCTTTCCCAGATAGTCCTCACTGGTCCCGGCGGAGTAGTCGTTGGCTGTATCGAAGAAGGTGATGCCCAGATCCAGTGCGTGCGCAACGACCGTGTCAGTCCCTTCCTCATCCAGTGTCCAGTCGTGCATGGTGCCTGGTTTGCCGAAGCTCATGCACCCCACGCAGATTTTCGATATGTTGATGCCCGTTTCGCCCAGTTGTGTGTACTGCATGATGAGCCGCCTTGGCCTTCCTTGGTGCTGGTGCAATCATGCTAGCAAGTTCGAGTCGGTGGAAGTCTATTTATAAGATAGATGTAGTGTTTAGTTCACTGAGTGGAAGATGATCTATGCTTGATGAACGCTGAAGCCTACTTTGGTGTGCTCCGAGCCAGTTCAATTTGAAAATTACAATGTTTGTGCGTTATCGATATCGACCGTGCAAGCATGCTAATGTACTTCCATTAAAGTCAAAGCGAGCTTTTCAAAATGCACGTTAAGAAGAGTAATGGAAGTACATCGTTTAACTTTTATAGTGTTTCAGTAATTGCTGCATCATTCAATCGCACTTGACCATAAAGACAGATATACGGGAATGTTCCCGCTTATGGGTAGCTTAGTTCCATTAAGCGAGGAAGTACTCTGGTCAATGGACAAAGTAGATTTGAATTCCTTCGCCAGGGTATAAATACCACGGTATAACCAATAAATATGATGATTTTTAGGACAGACGTAATAAGAGAATAAGTGCACTCTGCTTTCTGAAGTTGTATTCAAATAAGGAAGAGACTGACTTATGAAATAGCTGGTTTTAGGAGTATCGGGATTATTAGAAATAGAGGAACGAATTGTATTGTCCTTTCCTGGAAACAGTACAAAGCATGTCTCGTTTTTAGCCGGACCATGTATTCGCCAAGCTACATCACACATACCAGAATCATAAAGTGGTGATTCGTTCGTAATTAGCTTTTCGGCCTCTTTGTTTTCAGTCATGAAATCGATAGCAAGAGACGGCTTTGTGTAAGGCTGATTGACGGGTGGCACATTTATTTCCACTTGTGCATCGACGGAGAATAGTTGCATTGCTTTGCCCCTTTTTTACCATTATGATTTGCTGCATTCATTCGAGTGCTTTTGCAGCATCACTATGAATCGTTGTGATGGTGCAACTCTGCAAATTCAATTATATCGTATCTATATCGCTCGGAAACGCATAATAACCGTGTCTGAATATTTATATTATTAAGCTAAAATGAACTACTGCTGTTTTCGTCTATGGTTAATTATCCATGAACCATGGGTTCGAGACCTATTCCTCGCGCTCAGGCGATCTTAATAGCGCTTTAAGTAAAGATGTGCATCTATTAAGAAGGAGTTTAATAAGAAAGCCGCTTCGAAATTAAAGATCAGCTCAACAGTCATGCAATCAGTCAATATCAAAAGAGGCTAGAGCGAAGAAAATTTTTATAGCTCTATCTATGTAAATGGTCCAGCATGCCAGATTGGCGACTGCATATACCGTTTTACAGAATGCGCTTGTAGGTGCGATGCAGTGTGTAAGCCAAAGGGGCCTGTATCGATCAGATGCCTACAAGAGTCGTGGCAAGCGGGGTCCAGAGCACCCCCCCCCCTGCCCCTGCCTAGTTGTTTGAGGGTGACACTGATGAAAATGCTGGCGATTCCAGCGCACTCGGCCAGAAATCGGTAGCCAGCACAAACGCATTTGCCGGTCTCATAGATGTGACCTGAGCAATGCCATCAGACTAATTGCCAACGACACCTGCCATTATTTCCCGCTGATACAATCAAGATAAAAGTTGAAGTTAACCTTTAATGAGGAAGGCTCATGTGGCAAGTGGAAACGATATGAGCTGTGGTGCTTTTTCGCATTTGTTGCGTTTCAAGCGCTCGCATTACCCGTATTGCGATAAGTATCTCCAAGAGGTGGGCAATTCGCCGGATAGTCATGCAAGGACGGAAAAACAGCATATGGTGCAGTGGTTTACAGATAATGCAACGCATGGATCAGGCGCTTATTCCCGGCAGAAGCCAAATAACAGTGCAAAAAATTGTTATAACAAATTGGAGAATGCTGCATCGTTACTGTGGATTGCCGAGGCAGTTGGCATTGAAAAATCGATTGTAGCAGCAGCTTTCGAGGCTGCAAGACAGGCGGGAGACCATCGCCGAGCCTGCGGCGCAATCCGCAGGATCATCACTTGGTCCATGATTATTGAATCCTTGTAATGGCATCACCGTATATCAAATATAATTTTGATAAGCGTCGTAGATGCTCGGCTTTCAGCGCAGACTGCTTAGAGCAGGGGGTAGTTTTCGACATAGTTTCGGAAAGAAAAGGTCGCATATGCCTGAGATTGTTTGTCCCAAATGCGGAACCGCATTCACCATTGACGAGGCCGGATATGCCGATATCCTGAAGCAGGTTCGTGACAAGGATTTTGACAGGCAGCTTCATGAACGGCTTGAGCAGGCTGACCGTGAGAATAGCAAGATCCGCGAACTGGACCAGGCGCAGGCCGAGCAAACCTTGCAGAAGACCAAAAGCGCCAAGGATGCCCAGATATAGGAGCTGCAGGCAAAGCTGGAATCCGAGCAGGCTGCAAAGGAATTGGCTGTTTCGGAAGCCTTGAGGAAGGTCGAGAAGGAGAAAGACGATCTGAGCGCCAAACTGGACAAGGCCGAGTCGGAGAAGCAACAGACGCTCGATCTGGCAGAGGCCAATTCCAAGAACGAGTTGCAGAAGGCAGCTGCTGACAAAGAGGCCGAGATTGTCAAATTGCAGAATCAGCTTGATGCTTTTGAGTTGCAGAAGAGGCAGGAGCTTGCCCAGGCGCTGAGTCCGGTGGAGAAGGAGCGTGATGATTCCAGGGGCAGGCTTGAGAGGCTGCAGCTTGAGAAGGAGTCGGAGGAGAAGCTCTCCAAGGAGCAGCTGAAGTCGCAGCTGCAGGCGGTCGTCGCGGACAAGGATTCCAAGATAGCGGAACTGGAGAGCAGCCTTGACAAGGCGGAGCTGCAGAGCAAGGTCGAGGCCAGGTCCCTCAAGGAACGTTATGAGGTCCAGATCCAGGATCGCGACGAGCAGATTGAGCGGCTGCGTGATCTGAAGGCGAAGCTGTCCACCAAGATGGTGGGGGAGACACTTGAGCAGCATTGCCAGATCGAGTTCAACAAGCTGCGGTCCACGGCTTTCCCCAATGCCTACTTCGAGAAGGACAACGATGCCAGGACGGGCAGCAAGGGCGACTTCATCTTCCGCGACAAGGATGATTCCGGAACGGAGATTGTGTCTATCATGTTCGAGATGAAGAATGAGATGGACACCACCTCCACCAAGCACAAGAATGAGGACTTCTTCAGGGAGCTGGACAAGGACAGGCAGGAGAAGCATTGTGAGTACGCCATCATGGTCTCCCTGCTGGAACCTGACAGCGACCTGTACAACACGGGTATCGTGGACGTCTCCTATCGCTATCCGAAAATGTATGTCGTCCGTCCGCAGTTCTTCATTCCGATAATCACCCTGCTTCGTGATGCCGCCAAGAACTCTCTGCAATACAAGAATGAACTTGAAGAGGTGAAGGCACAGAACATCGATATAACGCATTTCGAGGAAGAGCTGGACTCCTTCAAGAGTGCTTTTGGACGCAACTACGATATCGCCTCAAAAAAGTTTAAGAATGCAGTAGAGGAGATCGACAAATCCATCAACCACCTGAACAAGATAAAGGACGCGCTGCTAGGTTCCGAGAACCAGCTTCGTCTGGCCAACAACAAGGCGCAGGATGTAACCATACGAAGACTGACCAGAAACAATGAGACGATGAAGGCCAGGTTCGACGAAGTAAAGAAGTCGAAGGCGATAGAATCCTGAGATCGTGAACGGTGCAGTCATGTGAAGGGATGGATATAGACGGCTTTCTTTGATTTTGTAGTCTGGCGGTCCATCCATATCTGACTGCGTCGTGGACCAGCGTGCTGATTTGCTGCAAGTACGCTGGGATAGAAAAAACAACGGCTCGGAATCCAAACGATTCCGAGCCTTACTGGTAGCGGGGTCAGGATTTGAACCTGAGACCTCTGGGTTATGAGCCCAGCGAGCTACCGAACTGCTCCACCCCGCGTCGGCTGTTCAACACAGCAGTTATCTATGTTACGGATTCCGGCGCACTTGTCAAGTCCGTGTGTGGGAAGGCCTGCGCTGGGTCATAATAGAGTCATGCCTATCACCATCCCCACCGGATTGCCGGCCAGATCCATCCTGGATTCGGAGCGCATCTTCGCCCTGGAAAGCCATGAGGCGGAGCGCCAGGAGATGCGTCCGCTCAGGCTGGTCATCCTCAACCTGATGCCTACCAAGGTGGAGACCGAGACCCAGCTGTTGCGACTGATTTCCAAGTCGCCGCTTCAGGTGGAGATCGACTTCATGAAGACTTCCACCCATCAGGCTGTGCATACCAGCATGGATCACCTGGTCAAGTTCTACGAGAATCTGGATTCCTTCCAGGACAACTGTTATGACGGTCTTGTCGTCACGGGCGCCCCAGTGGAGCAGATGGACTTCGAGCAAGTCGACTACTGGGATGAACTGACCCACATTCTGGACTGGGCCTCTACCCACGTCTTCTCCACTATGTATCTATGCTGGGGAGCCATGGCCGGGCTCTACTACCGCCACGGCATCGCCAAGCGCGACCTGGATCGCAAGGTCTTCGGGGTCTTTCCCCAGTATCTGCAGGACGAATACTGCTTCATCACCAATGGCTTCGATGAGATCGCCCTGCAGCCCCACTCCCGCTGGGCCGGGGTGGACGAGGACCAGGTGCGGGCCTGTCCGGATCTGCAGGTGCTGACCTGGGGTCCCCAGTCCGGCCCGGGGCTTATCAGCACCCAGGATTTCTCAGAGATCTTCGTGCTGGGCCACTGGGAGTACGACCGTGACACACTGGCCCACGAGTACCAGCGCGACATGGCCAAGGGCCTGGACCAGGTGCCTTTCCCGGTCAACTACTACCCTCACGACGATCCGACATTGGAGCCGGTCTTCTCCTGGCGGGCCCACGCCAACCTGCTCTGGCGCAACTGGCTGAACTGGGTATACGAGACCACCCCCTACGACTTGGACCAGGTGCCGACTCTGCGGGCTGCTGGCCGGCTAGGCACCGACCGATCCATCAGACACGTCCCTGGCTGCCCACGCACCGACGGTTATCGGCCCTTGACGGGTGACGGGTACGGGCTTATTCCGGGCGCTGTTAAGAGTTAATGACGATTGCATTAAGTTCATCATCGGCCTGTCCACGTCGCGGTGCGGATTGGACCTGCGGCCACTATTTGTGACACACTGGATGAATCTATGATTACCGTGGCTCGTGGTGTGGGCTACACTACCCATACGGTGCAGCCATGAGTCGCATGCGCGCTATAGTGTTCACTGTGTCGTTCAGGAGGCGATAGATGCTAGAGGCAATGGGAAGTGAAGCTTTCAGTCTGGCCATGGCCAAGCCGAGTGAGCTGCCTTCCATCGATGATTTCCTGCCTCCTGAGATTCTTTTCCAGGGAACGCCCTTTGCCATGAACCGGATCATCCTGATCAGATTCGTGGCCATGGTCATCATTCTTCTGGTGCTGGGGATCACTGCCGCAAGGGCCAAGCTGATTCCATCCCGCTGGCAGGGGGCAATTGAGTGGGTCATCGAGTTCATCCGTGACTCGGTCGTCTATGACACCTTGGGCGAGATTCGTGGCAAGCGCTACGTGCCCATGATCACGACCATCTTCCTGACCATCCTGGTCTTCAACCTCTGTGGCATCGTGCCAGGCATGAACATAGCTGCTACGGCCACTATCACCATGCCTCTGGTCTTCGCCATCTGGACTTTCTGCCAGTACATGGTAACGGGATTCCGGGAGCAGGGTGTCTGGGGCTACTTCAAGTCGGAGCTCTTTCCAGCTGGTGTGCCCTGGCCTCTCTATATTATTCTGACGCCCATCCAGCTTCTGGAGATGGTCATCGTCAAGCCGGCCTCTCTGACCATCCGACTCTTCGCCAACATGATCGCCGGCCATCTGCTGGTGGCGGTTACCCTGGCCTTTACCCAGTTCTACATCATCGAGGTCAGCAATAAGGCTTTGGCACTGGCTGGCGTCGGCTGGTTCGTTCTGGGCTTCGCCCTGACGGCCTTTGAAATCTTTGTGGCGGCCCTTCAGGCCTACATCTTCGCCATCCTGACCACGGTTTACATCTCCATGAGTTACCCTGAAGAAGGTTGAGCGAAAAGAACAAGCCGCGGTCGGCGTTTTAAGCGGTCGCAGCCCACATATTCGTTGGTTCCGACCAGTAGACGGGGGTCGGGGCCGAACCACAATCCAAGAACCGGCAACGGTGGAGGAAAGGAAAATAAATGGACATCATCACACTTGCTGAGGTCTCCGGCAATCTGAGCATCCTGGGATACGGCATTGCAGCTCTCGGCCCCGCGCTGGGTCTGGGCATCGCCGTCGGCAAGACCGTCGAGAGCATGGCTCGCCAGCCTGAGATCAGCGGACAGCTGCGCACCACCATGTTCATCGGCCTGGCTCTGATCGAGGTGCTGGCCCTGCTGGGCTTCGTGGCGCTCTTCATCGCCTGAGCCGTGTGATTCTTGCATGATCCGGCTTCGATAAAGGAAAGGAGGAGCCAATGTACGCTCTAGCGGTAGGCAAAGGGATCAAGCTGTTTATTCCTCCGATTTACGACATCTTCTGGTCGCTGGTCATCCTGGTCATCCTGGCCGTCTTCTTCTACAAGTTCTTCATGCCCAAGTTCCAGGCCATCTTCGATGAGCGCTCGTCCAAGATCGAGGGCAACATCCAGAAGGCCGCCAAGGCTCGTGAAGAGGCGGATCAGGCCCGTAAGCAGTATCAGGATCAGCTGGGCAAGGCTCGTGTTGAGGCTTCCCAGATCCGTGATGACGCCCGCGCCGAGGCCTCCAGGATCGTGGCGGATGCCAGGACCCGGGCCGAGACCGAGGCCAACCAGATCACCGAGAACGCCCAGCGATCCCTCAAGACCCAGCAGCAGCAGGCGCTGGTCTCGCTCAAGGGCGAGGTGGGCACGCTGGCTACGGCTCTTGCCGGCAAAATCCTGGGCTCGCAGCTTCAGGATGATGCCGTGCAGTCCTCCATGATCGACTCGATCATCGCGGACCAGGGCTCGGACAAGCGGCAGGCAGGATGACTGATTGGCGGACGATGGGAACGTTGATTCCGCGAAAGGGGAGGTGACATGCGAGGAGAGACTTCGCTGAGCTCCGACAAGGAGACCAGGGCCAAGTATGCCCCTTTGCTCAAGAGCAAGGGGAAGGATGCCCTCCGTGTGGCCATGGAGCTCTATACCTTCGTGACCCTGCTCGATGCCAACAGGCCCCTGGAGCGTGCGCTGACCGACCCCTCCCGTCCTGCTGAGGACAAGTGGCGGGTGATCGACACCATCCTGGCTGATAAGGCCGATCCGCTGACCGTGGATATCCTCCATGATCTGACCGATCATCAGTGGAGCCGTGTGGTGCACATCGCCAACGCGGCCGAGGACATGTCAGTGGATGCCACCGCCTATTACGCCGATGCTCTGGGCATCACCAACCAGGTGGCCGGCGAGCTGGCTGAGATCCATTCGGCCCTGCTCGGGATGCCTCTGGTGCTCTTCCGGCTCTCGGACGGGTACAGTGATTCCAAAGCCCGGGCCGACCTGCTCAGGGCGCTCCTTGACGGGCAGCATATGCATCCGGTCACCGAGCAGATGGCCCTGAACGCCACCATCGACCTGCGCGGACGGCGCTTCCCAGACACTATCGTTTGGTTGGTGGACCGCTTCTCCGAGCATATGGACCAGATCATGGTCACCGTCACCACGGCGGTCTCCATGAAGGACGAGCAGGTCAGCCGCCTTCAGGAGGTCTACGGGCGCAAGCTGGGCAAGCCGGTCCACATCAACTCGGTGGTCGATCCCTCGGTCCTAGGCGGCATGAAGGTCCAGTACGGCTCGGTCTCCACCGACGGCACGGTGGCCACCCAGCTCAAGCACCTGAAGCGGCGAATGGCCGTGGCAGGATAAGCAGGGGACCAACAGACTTGAACAAGAACAGAAATAAGGAGTGATCATGGCAGAAATGACCATTGATCCCGCCGTGGTGCGCAAGGCGCTCGACCAATTCGTCGAGTCCTACAAGCCGACGGACACCCCCACCCAGGAGGTGGGCTACGTCCGTACGGCCGGTGACGGCATTGCGCATGTGGAGGGACTGCCTGGTTGCATGGCCAACGAGCTGCTGACCTTCGAGGACGGCACGCTGGGTCTGGCTTTCAACCTGGACGCCCGAGAGATCGGCGTGGTCATCCTGGGCGACTTCGCAGGTGTCGAAGAGGGCCAGGAAGTCCACAGGACCGGTGAGGTGCTTTCGGTGCCCGTCGGCGACGGCTATCTGGGGCGTACGGTCAACCCCCTGGGCGAGCCCATCGACGGCCTGGGCGAAATCAAGAGCGAGGGCCGCAGAATCCTGGAGGCTCAGGCCCCCGACGTCATGCACCGGCATCCCGTCGACGAGCCCCTGGCCACCGGCATCAAGGCCATCGACGCCATGACACCCATCGGCCGCGGTCAGCGCCAGCTGATCATCGGCGACCGGCAGACCGGCAAGACGGCCATCGCCATCGACACCATCATCAACCAGAAACGCAACTGGGAGTCCGGAGACCCCAAGAAACAGGTGCGGTGCATCTACGTGGCCATCGGTCAGAAGGGCACCACCATCGCCTCGGTCCGCTCCTCCCTGGAAGAGGCCGGCGCCATGGAGTACACCACCATCGTGGCCTCCCCGGCTTCCGACTCCGCGGGCTTCAAGTACATAGCCCCCTACACCGGTTCGGCCATCGGCCAGCACTGGATGTATGGCGGCAAGCACGTCCTGATCGTCTTCGACGACCTGAGCAAGCAGGCTGAGGCCTACCGGTCCATCTCCCTGCTGCTGCGTCGTCCGCCGGGGCGCGAGGCTTATCCTGGCGATGTCTTCTACCTGCATTCGCGTCTGCTGGAGCGCTGCGCGAAGCTCTCCGATGACCTGGGCGGCGGATCCATGACCGGTCTGCCCATCATCGAGACCAAGGCCAACGACGTCTCGGCCTACATTCCGACCAACGTGATCTCCATCACCGATGGCCAGATCTTCCTGCAGTCCGATCTGTTCAATTCCAACCAGCGTCCCGCCGTGGACGTGGGCATCTCCGTCTCCCGTGTGGGCGGCGCCGCACAGACCAAGGCCCTGAAGAAGGTCTCCTCGACCCTGAAGATCTCCCTGGCCCAGTACCGCTCCCTGCAGTCCTTCGCCATGTTCGCCTCGGATCTGGATGCGGCCTCCAAGGCCCAGCTGACCCGCGGTGCCAGGCTGACCGAGCTGCTCAAGCAGCCTCAGTTCACCCCCTACTCCATGGAGAAGCAGGTTGTCTCCGTCTGGGTGGGTACCCACGGCAAGCTGGATGATTTGGACCTGGAGGACGTGCTGCCCTTCGAGTCCGGGCTCCTGGACTACCTGGACCACAACACCGACATCCTCAAAACCATCCGCGACACGGAGGACTTCACCGACGACACCGAAAAGGCCCTGGATAAGGCCGTGGACAAGTTCGCCAAGACCTTCGTGACCCACAAGGGCCAGACCCTGGATGGCCACAAGGCCGATCAGGACCAGGAGCAGCCTGTGGCCGTCCAGCAGGAGAAGCTGGTGGCCGACGGCAAGAGCGGCAGCAAGGCCGGGAAGCGGTAGACCATGGCCTCACAACTCGCATTCAAGTCAAGGATCGCCTCCACTTCGGCATTGGAGAAGATCTTCAATGCCCAGGAGATGATAGCCTCCTCGCATATCGCCAAGGCCAGGACTGTGGCCCTGGAAGCGAAGCCTTACTCCGATGCGATCTTCGATGCAGTCCAGGCCCTGGTGGCCCACACGGACGACATCCGCCATCCCATTGTCAGGAAGGACGAGAAGAACCCGCGCGTGGCTGTGCTGGCGCTGACCGCCGACCGTGGCATGGCCGGGGCCTACACCTCCTCGGTCATCCGCGAGACGGAGTCCCTGCTGGCCCGACTGGATCAGCAGGGCCGACAGCCCCAGCTCTTCGTCTACGGTCGTCGCGGCGTCTCTTACTACCGCTACCGCAACCGCAGCATCGTCAAGACCTGGGAGGGCGACAGCGATCGGCCCGGCGTGGATGTGGCCAGGGAGATCTCCCAGGCACTGCTGGAAACCTATATGACTCCAGCGGCCAAGGGGGGCGTCTCCGAGCTCTACATCGTCTACACCGAATTCATCAACATGGTGGTGCAGAAGGTCCGGGTGCTGCGTATGCTGCCTCTGGAGCTGATCAGGCCGGACCAGGAGCAGCCTGAGGAGGCCATTGATGCCCCCGTGCCGGACGACGAACATGGGCGCCAGGGTGACCGCTATGCGGCCCTCTACGACTTTGAGCCCAACTCCCAGGAGGTGCTGGATGCCGTCCTGCCCAAGTACATTCAGTCGCGCATCCATGAATGCCTGCTCACTTCGGCCGCCTCGGAGACAGCCAGCAGGCAGAACGCCATGCACACCGCCACTGATAACGCCAAGGGGCTGATCGATGACCTGACCCGCAGGCTCAATGCCAGCCGCCAGGCGGCCATCACGCAGGAACTTACCGAGATCGTCGGCAGCGCCGATGCGCTCAACAAAGAGGAAGAGTAGGAACGCCAATGGTTGCACAGCAAGAACAGCCGACCACAGCGAGCCGCAAGCCGGATTCGGCCTCCATGGGGCGCGTCACCCGAGTCCAGGGTTCGGTCATCGATGTGGAGTTCCCGGCAGGTCACCTGCCGGACATCTACAATGCCCTGACCGTGAATCTGAGCCAGTCCTCGAACACCGAGGGCGAGTCGCTGACCACCATCATGCTGGAGGTGGAGCAGCACCTGGGCGATTCCACGGTCCGCACCGTGGCCCTGAAGCCCACCGACGGCCTGGTCCGCGGCGCCACCGTCACCGATACGGGCGGGCCCATCATGGTGCCCGTGGGCGACGTGACCAAGGGGCACGTCTTCGACGTGGCCGGCAACATCCTCAACAAGAAGGAGGGTGAGCAGATCAAGGTCACCGAACGGTGGCCCATCCATCGCAACCCGCCCGCCTTCGATCAGCTGGAGTCCAAGACCCAGATGTTCGAAACCGGCATCAAGGTCATCGACCTGCTGACCCCTTACGTGGAGGGCGGCAAGATCGGCCTGTTCGGCGGCGCAGGCGTGGGCAAGACCGTGCTCATCCAGGAGATGATCCAGCGCGTGGCGCAGAACCACGGCGGCGTCTCCGTCTTCGCGGGCGTGGGAGAGCGTACCCGTGAGGGCAACGACCTGATCGGCGAGATGGACGAGGCCGGCGTGCTGGAGAAGACCGCACTGGTCTTCGGCCAGATGGACGAGCCCCCGGGGACCCGTCTGCGCGTGCCACTGACCGCCCTGACCATGTCGGAGTATTTCCGCGACGTGGAGAACCAGGATGTGCTGCTCTTCATCGACAACATCTTCCGGTTCACCCAGGCCGGCTCCGAGGTCTCCACCCTGCTGGGCCGCATGCCATCGGCCGTGGGCTACCAGCCCAACCTGGCCGACGAGATGGGTGCCCTGCAGGAGAGGATCACCTCGACTCGTGGCCATTCGATCACCTCCCTGCAGGCCATCTACGTGCCGGCCGATGATTACACCGACCCGGCGCCTGCGACCACCTTCGCCCACCTGGACGCAACCACCGAGCTCAGCCGTGACATCGCCTCCCAGGGCATCTACCCGGCTGTGGATCCGCTGGCATCCACCTCCAGGATTCTGGACCCGCGCTATGTGGGGCAGGCCCACTATGACTGCGCCAACCGGGTCAAGGCCATCCTGCAGAGGAACAAGGAGCTCCAGGACATCATCGCCCTGATTGGCATCGATGAGCTGGGCGAAGAGGACAAGACCACCGTCAACCGCGCCCGCAAGATCGAGCAGTTCCTGGGCCAGAACTTCTACGTGGCTGAGAAGTTCACCGGTCGCAAGGGCTCCTACGTGCCTGCGGACGAGACCATCGAGGCCTTCACCCGCATCTGCGACGGTGCCTATGACGACGTGCCCGAGCAGGCGTTCTCCGGCATCGGCGGCATCGACGACCTTGAGCACAAGTGGCACGATATGCAGAAGGAATACCGGTAGTCATGGCGGACACAGGCAAGGCTTCCATGCAGGTCAACATCGTCTCGGCGGACAGGCCCATCTGGTCGGGTCAGGCGCGGTCGGTCACCGTGCCCGGCACCAAGGGGTCCATGGGCATCATGCCCGACCACGAGCCGGTGCTGGCCCTGCTGCAGGAGGGCAACATCCGGGTTCAGGCCACCGATGGCAGTCGTCAGTCCTTCCATGTGGACAGCGGATTCGCCTCCTTCGACAGCAACAAGCTGACTGTGGCCGTGGACCACTACCTGGAGGACGTTGATCAGGGACAGCAGTCCTGACTTCCTTTCCTCTTCTGCCCGGCTGGTGCACTTGCATCGGCCGGGTTTTTCTTTTTCGCCTGGAACAACGACTGATATATTGGCACCTGTGCGAATCATTGTTGCCGACTGCTCCGCCGAATACTCCGGGCGTCTCAATGCCAGCCTGCCGCCGGCCAGGCGCGTTCTGCTGATCAAGGCCGACATGAGCTGTCTGATCTTTTCGGAGTTGGGCTCCTACAAGCCCCTGAACTGGATGTGCGCCCCCTGTACCATCAGGGAGATCGAACCCGAGGAGGCGAGCAGGGACGACGCAGATGCCAAGGCTGATCCCGCGGACGGGACCGGGCCGGATGAGGTAGTCGAAGCCGCCGCGCCCGATGCGCTGATCGCCCAGGAGCAGGATCAGGACCAGGCTCGGCCTGTCCGTAAGGTTCTGCGTGTCTCGGCCGTCAAATCCAGCGATGTACTCACCATCAGGCTCTACCAGGTCTATGCCGACGACAGCTATGACCTTGGCACGGATCCGGGATTGGTCAAGGACGGTGTGGAGGCGCATCTGCAGCGCTATCTGGCTGAACAGATCGACCGGATCGGTCCGGGGGCCACCCTGGTGCGCCGGGAGTATCCCACACCCATCGGCCCGGTGGACATCATGGCCGTGGATGGCCAGGGACGGCATGTGGCCATCGAGATCAAGCGGCATGGGGGCATCGACGGGGTGGAACAGCTGACCCGCTATTGCCGCCTGCTCAATCGCGACCCCCTGCTGGCCCCTGTTCGTGGGATCTTCGCGGCCCAGACCATTACACCCCAGGCCAGGGTTCTTGCCGAGGACAGGGGATTCGAGTGCCTGATCCTGGATTACGAGGCCATGAAGGGCGCTGATAGCGATGAACTGACCCTCTTTTGAGACGGTTTTCAGTCTTGCATGGACTTACATAGTCAATATGTCAGGCAGCTCACATAGATTCTCATTTGGCTCTATAAGACCCGAAAAGCTACTAGATATTGGGGTTTATGGCCTGACACGCCACTACAGGTGGTATTGTGCTTGCGTCTGGGATTGTGTAGAGTGCAAACGACAGGTTCCAAGCAGAGGGCTATAGGGCTTGGAACATAACGGCTACATGTAAGGGAGAGGCGGTCATGTCCATCACGGTCTACACCAAGGCGCACTGTCCCCAGTGTGATGCCACCAAGCGTCAGTTGACCAAGCAGGGGCTGGAGTTCGAGCAGGTGGATTTGACCGAGGATCAGACCTTGATCGACCAGTTTATCGCCCAGGGGTTCAAGCAGACCCCTATCGTAGTCACTGACCAGGAGACGTGGAGCGGGTATCGCCCCGATTTGATCAGGAAGGTAGCACAGAGCGCCAAGGTCTTTGCCTGATCAAAGCACTCGGAGCCCGGTTCACGAATATGTGGACCGGGCTTTTTTCATAGCCTGGCCAGCAGTCGGGTTAGTGCAAATCGCGTTGTGCGCCTACTTGGTTAGTAGATGGTCGGTAGGTAAGTAATTGGCTGATTTTTGTTCTGCAAGTGCTTAATCAGCTGGACTTGTTTGATTGGGCACTGCCTACTTGATAGGTGTTGCAATGACAGAGAGGCCATCTGTGGTTTTGGAGTGTATCCGACAGTTTCAGAAGGCATGATCTGCAGGTGTCGGTTGGCCTTTGCCGACCAGTGGTCATCTCATTGGTGCTCTTTGCTTGCGGCATGAATACGAATCGCCGTCGAAGTTGCTGTGAGAGCGGATGATAACGCGGTATCCGGTATTCGTATATCCAAAAGCAGAGGAAACCGGCTCGCGTTCCCTAGGATGGTCCACTATATGCCGCAGGCGGCAGGAAGCGGGCGAGAAGCAGTGAAGAGGAGACGATGAACAGGACTCAAGCAAGTAGGGGGGTGGGGGCATGAATTGGACCTTTATGGCGCAGAATCTGCACTTCTTCGTCAACGCGGCCTATGTCACGGTCTTCATCTCCTTCTTTGGCGTGGTGTTTTCCATGCTGATCGGGCTGGTCTGCGCCGGGCTGGAGGTCTTCAGGATCCCTCTGCTCTCGCAGGTGGCCAGGGTATACATCGAGCTGTCGAGAAACACCCCGCTCCTGGTTCAGCTCTACTTTCTGTATTTCGGGCTGCCCAAGCTTGGGGTCAATTGGAGCGCCCAGACCTGTGCCATCGTCGGGTTGGCCTTCCTGGGCGGCTCCTACATGGCCGAGGCCATGCGTGGTGGACTGGAGGCGGTGCCTCGGGTGCAGACCGAGTCAGCCCGCGTCCTGGGATTCACGCCAGCCCAGGCCCTGTCCAGAATCGTGCTGCCCCAGGCCCTGAGCAGTGCCATACCGGGCGTGGTGGCCAACATCATCTTCCTGATCAAGGAGTCTTCGGTGGTCTCGGCCATCGCTCTGGCCGACGTCATGTATGTCACCAAGGACCTGATGGGCACCTCCTATGACACCTACGAGTCCCTGACCCTGCTCATCGTCACCTATCTGATAATCCTGCTGCCCATCTCCGTCATCGGAACCGTTCTTGAGCGGAGGTTCGACTATGCACGGCGTTGAGGTGCTCTTCCAGCCAGGGGTCATGCCCAGGCTCTTCCAGGGGCTCTGGGTGACCGTCTGGATAGCCGGCGTTTCGGTCCTGCTCTCCCTGCCCTTGGGCTTGGTGGTCGGATGGCTGATGACACTGCGCAACCGTCTGGTTCGCTTCCTGATGAGGATCTATCTGGACTTCATTCGTATCATGCCCCAGCTGGCGCTGCTCTTCATCGCCTTCTACGGGCTGTCCAGGGCATGGAACCTGAATCTGGATGCCACCGGCGCCTGCCTGCTGGTCTTCGTGCTCTGGGGCGGGGCCGAGCTGGGCGACCTGGTCCGCGGGGCCCTGGAGTCCATTCCCCGTACCCAGGTGGAGTCGGCCTATGTGCTGGGACTGGGGTCCTGGCAGACCTTCTCCAGGATCATCCTTCCGCAGGCCCTGCGCCGACTGCTGCCGGCCAGTGTCAACCTGGCCACCAGGATCGTCAAGACCACCTCCCTTGCCGCACTGCTGGGAGTCATCGAGGTCATCAAGGTGGGTCAGCAGATCATCGATGCCAACCGTTTCGCCTATCCCCAGGCGACCCTGTGGATCTACGGGGTGATCTTCTTCATGTATTTCTTCATCTGCTGGCCCCTGTCCCTGGTGGCCCGGCATCTGGAAAAGAGGTGGGCCCATGACTGAGGGGCAGACGACGGCGAACCAGCCACAGGACGAACAGGAGGAGCGGGCGGTGCTGACCGTCGAGCATCTGGTCAAGCAGTATCCGCAGGCTCAGAGCCCTGTACTCAACGACATCTCCTTCCAGGTGCCCAAGGGCAAGGTCTTTGTGGTCCTGGGTCCTTCGGGCTCAGGCAAATCCACCCTGCTGCGGACCATAGCCGGGCTGGAGCCCATACAGGGTGGCAGGATTCTTCTGGACGGTCAAGTGGTGGAGACCGGTCATCCCCTGGGTAAGCACGGCGGAGGTCCTGGCGGCCTGATGTCGGGCAGCCGCAGCTCCGACCTGCGCACCAGGATCGGCATGGTCTTCCAGAGCTACGACCTCTTCCCCAACAGGACGGTGCTGGACAACGTGACCCTGGCGCCCGTCCTGGTCCAGAAGCGCAAGCGGGACCAGGCACGGCAGGAGGCTCTGGAGCTACTGGACCGGGTGGGTCTGGCCGACCGCCGGGATGCCTGGCCCAGCCAGCTCTCAGGCGGCCAGCGGCAAAGGGTGGCCATCTGCCGGGCGCTCATCCTCCATCCCGAAATCATGCTCTTCGACGAGGTGACCGCAGCTCTGGATCCTGAGATGGTCCGCGAGGTCCTCCAGGTCATTCTGGAGCTGGCCGACCAGGGGCTGACCATGATGATCGTCACCCACGAGATGGCCTTCGCCAGGGGCATCGCCGACCACATCGTCCTTCTGGATGGAGGCACCCTGGTCGAGCAGTCCGACGACCCGGAGGCCTTCTTCACCCACCCGGCCACTGACCGGGCGCAACGCTTCCTGTCCACCTTCACCTACGAGCGCAGGCGGGATCAGGACCAGGATCAGGAGTCCCGATGAGGACTCCGCATATTCGTCCGGCGGCATTCGCCGGAACCGTCCCCAGGGGCGGCCAAAGGAAAGAGAATAGGAAAAGAGGGATCATGACCGCAAGGGTAATGAACCGATTGATACGGGCGGCGCTGGCCACGGGGGCGACGATCGCAATGATGGCTTCCATGGCGGCCTGCGGCCCTTCGGCGGCCACCCCCAGTGAGGCTGGAAGCGGCTCGGGGAGCAACTCCGGCTCCTCGGCGGCATCCGGGTCTGCACGCACCCCGGAGCAGATCACCAAGTCCGGGAAGCTCAAGGTGGCGGTCTTCACCGACAAGGCCCCCTTCGGCTACGTGGACAAGGACGGCAAGAACCAAGGCTACGACGTGGTCCTGGCCGAGCGCCTGGCCAAGGATCTGGGCGTCAAGCCCGAATACACCTCGGTGGACCCGGCCGCCCGGGTGGACGTGCTGTCCAGCAACAAGGTGGACGTGGTCCTGGCCAACTTCACCGTCACCGATGATCGCGCTCGCAAGGTGGACTTCGCCAAGCCTTATATGAAGGTCTTCCTGGGCGTGGTTTCCCCGGATTCGGCGCCGATCAAAGATGTCAAGGAGCTGAACGGCAAGACCCTGATCATCGCCAAGGGGACCACGGCCGAGCCCTACTTCGAACAGCACTACCCGGAAGTCAAGCTACAGAAGTATGACCAGTACGCCGATGCCTACAACGCCTTGCTGGACCACCGTGGCGACGCCATGAGCACCGACAACACCGAGGTGCTGGCCTGGGCCAAGGCCAACAAGGGCTTCTCGGTGGGCATCACCAAGCTCGGGGACGAGGCGGTCATCGCTCCGGCCGTGCGCAAGGGGAACAAGCCCCTGTTGGACTACATCAACAAGGAGCTGGTCAAGCTGGGCCAGGAGCAGTTCTTCCATGAGGACTACCGCAAGACCCTGGAACCGGTCTACGGCAGCGCAGCCAACCCCGATGAGATCGTGGTCGAGGGTGGCAAGGACTGACCCGACCATCTGGTTTATGACAGGGGCCCGAACCCATCCGAATGCGACTGGATGGGTACGGGCCCCTGCTTGTCTGATCTGTCTGAGTTGGTGGATCGGCTGGTCAGTAGGCGGCCAGGATGTCGACCACGAAGATCAGGGTCGAATTGGCCGGGATCTTCTGCTGCTGTTGGCTGCCATAGCCCAAGTCGGGCGGAATGACCAAAAGAACCTGAGATCCCACCGTCTGGCCTGCCAGACCCTGTTGCCAGCCCTTGACCACCTGGTCCAGGCTGAAGTCGCTGGCCTCACCCCTGTCCCAGGAGGAGTCGAACTGCTTGCCGTCGGAGGCCAGCCAGCCGGTGTAGTTGGCGCTGACGCTCTGATGCTCGCCGACCTTGGCCCCCTCGCCCTTGATCAGGGGCTGGACGACCAATCCTCCCTTTGGTTTGTATCCGTTGAGATCCAGGGAGGGCTTGCCCTTGTCGTCCAGGCTGATCCTGGGCAGGTCGCTGGGCAGGTCGGTCACCTTCTGACCCTGGGCGCGGGTCAGGTTCTTGGACCGGGAGACGAAGGTCAGGGCCATAATATAGGAGTCGGTCGCCTGGCTGCTGCCGGAGCCTGACTCATCGATGCCCACGGCCACGGTGGAGTTGACCTTGAGGCCCTTGAAGGTGTCATAGTAGGCCGGGATGGATTTCCTGCTGATGACGATGGAGCACTCCGGGCTGCTCTTGTCCCAGGTGGAGTTGATCACCTTTCCGGTCTTGGCATCCAGGGCCAGACTCCTTGTGCATACGCGGTCCCCGTCGCGGATGACCTCGCCGTTGCCCTCCTGGATGACCTGGTGGGTCTGGTTCTCGACCTTGAAGGGGGTTTTGAAGCTGATGTCGGGCTTGCTGCCAGGTTTGCCGCTGGCTGATACGCCCTGCATGGTGTCGCCCGAGTGCCCGCCTCCGTCAGAGTTCCCGCTACAGGCTGACAGTCCGAGACATAGGGCAAGAGCGGTCATGGCGCCCAGTAGACGCTTGCTGCCTGATTTCCTTGCGATGATGGTCATAAATGACCAGTTTAGGGCTCATGGGTGATTTCCCGGTGCCGGAAACCATCTCATAGGGGGCCGACGGTAGAATGTGGATGATATGGAGCAAGTACCCGAGGAAAAAGATGAGATGACGCGGCCTGGCAAGCCCTCGCGTCACAGCATGATCATGCGCGGCATCGTCACCCCCATCTTCGGACTGCTGGCTGTAACGGCCATTGTGCTGGGTATTCTCAACGCCACGGTCTGGAAGCCTTCGGCTCATGTGGATGCACATGCGCGCACCAAGGCAGCCTATGTAGTGACCGATCCGGGTGTGCTTCCCCTGGTGGACAGCAAAGTGACCATGCGTGTGGATGCGACATCGGCTGGGGCTTCCGCGTCAGCAGATCAGGATTCACAGAAGCCCACCGTCTGTATGGCCCTGACCACGGCCAAGGATGCAGCCGGTTGGACGGCTGGACATGATGTGGCGCGGGTGCGCGGCCTGGATAATTGGCAGACCCTGTCCGTCGGCAGGGACACCAGTCCCGGCAAGTCCGTCAAAAATGATCAGGGCGTGGCCTTTCAGGATTCGGATATGTGGCAACAGGTCACCTGCTCCGACAGCAGCGTGTCAATGTCCCTGAAGACCGACGATCCGCAGGCCGTCCTGTTGGTGGCGGTTCCCCAGGGCGCTCATTCCCTGGGGCTGGAGATGCTCTGGCAGCGTGACAAACTGCCCAACTTCGCCATGCCCTTCTACTTTGCCGGCGGGCTGCTGGCCCTGCTGGCTGTCCTTTCGGCTACGGTCTTCGCCATGGATCCGGCCAAGCGCCGCAAGCAGACCGAATCTGAACAAGAGGATGAAGAGACTCCCGAGGTCAGTGTGGTCCAGGCCCTGGGCAGCGCCATTCTGCCTGGTCTCGGAAATCGGCATACCCCGGCTTCAGGCCGACGCCTGCGTCACGCTCGTGGCCAGGCGCGGCAGGGGGATCCAGGACCCCCGCCCAGGCCGCCTGTGGTGATTGATCCGCGCAATCGGAACCTGGTCGCTGACCAACAGGAGGGTGACGACCGGAGAGCCGACGATGTGTCGTCCACCAGGGTCATCAGCAGCCAGGAGATGGCCTCCTACCTGGCCAGGCTTGCCCACGAGGGGGAGGAGGAGCGCCAATGAGTATGAACAAACCGTTGAACGGGGTGGCGGCTGTAGCGGCGTTGGCTTTGTCCCTGGCCCTTCTGCCGGGTCTATCAGCCTGTGAGGGGCAGGTTCCCCAGGCCCGCCGGACAGAGCCTCAGAGCACTGCAACCACTGCTCCTGCGCCCAACCTGACCCCGGCCCAGGAGGCACGTATCCGCAAGAACATCGGGGCTGTTCTCGATCAGGCCAACGAGGCCAAAGACCCGGCCGGGCTGGACCAGCGGGTCAGCGGCCCCCAACTGGAGATCCGCACCAGCGAGCTGACCATAGCCCGGGCCACCGGGCAGTTGGATCCCAAGACGACCATCCCCACCACCATCGCCCAGACGGTCATTCCCGGTGATCCGGGCTGGCCGCGTTCGGTCTTCTCGATTACCACCACCACGCAGGATCAGCAGTCCAAGCGCCTCTTGGTTCTGGACCAGGAGTCCGCCCATGACAACTACAAGCTCTGGGGGGTGGCACGGCTCTTCCAAGGTGCCCAGCTGCCCAAGTTCCCGGTGGCCACGATCGGCGCCAGGATGGGGCAGGGCGACGATCAGGGGCTCAAGGCTACACCGGTGGAGGCCGTGCGCCGCTATGCCGACCTCCTGCAGAACCCCCAGGGCAGCAAGTATGTCAAGGAGTTCGCCCAGGATGACTTCCGCAACTCCCTGGGCACGCTGACTCAGGTTGTCCAGCAGGGAATCGAAGCCAACAAGGGCAGTCAGTCGCAGACCTTCACCCCGGCACAGGGGCAGCTGCGGGTCATGCACTCCTCCGATGGGGGCGACCTGGTCGTGGCCCGGATCGATTCGGTCTGGACCAGGCAGGCAGGTGAGGGCCGTGAATCCTCGCCGGCCTCGGATGCCGAGACGGCCCTCTTCGGGCAGGGCAAGCCCACCAGCACCATGAAGGTCACCTATGTCAACGTGATCGCCCTTTACGTGCCTTCGGCGGACTCGCATGAGCCCATCAGGGCTGTGGGCGCCGAGCGTGAGCCCATCAAGGTGGAAGCGGTCTGAGGGGCGGGATTGCGCTGGGTGAACGCCCGGGCCTTGGACTAGATTGGCTTTCAGGAGTTTGCAATCGAGGGCGGGCCGGGGCTGCAGTCGGCGACCGCGGGGTTAAGGAGGACTGACATGGCGAACAAGAACGGGCAGGGGCAGCCGGGCGTCTCACTGGCAGGAGCGGTCGACCTGGGTGCGCTCAAGCACCAGGTCGATGCCGAGCCAGGCCAGCAGGGGGGTGCGCCCGCAGCCGGCGGCTATGTGATCGATACCACCGAGGCCAGTTTCCAGGCCATGGTTCAGACCTCGACCACCTTCCCCATTCTGATCCTGCTCTGGGTGCCCACCGATGACCGCCTCTTCCCCCTGGCCACCCGTCTGGCCCAGGTCGTCAACGCCCAGGAGGGGCGCATTCAGCTCTCCCGCATCGACATCGCATCCAATCCGCAGATCGCCCAGACCTTCCAGGTGCAGGGCGCCCCGGCCCTCTTTGCCCTACTGGCCGGCAGGCCCATGCCCGTTCTGCAGGGACTGCCCACCGATGAGGAGATGAGCCAGATCACCGATCAGCTCATCCCCCAGGTGATTCAGATGGCGCAGAAGGCCGGCATCACCGGCAGCGCCCCCTACCAGGAGACCAGCGATCAGGAACAGGACGAGCAGGCCGGCCAGGCAGCGGCTGATGTTATTCCGCCTGCCCATCAAGAGGCCCACCGGCTGGCCCAGGAGGGCGACTATGCAGCCGCAGCCGAGGCCTATGGCAAGCTGGTCCAGGCCGATTCGACCGACGATCTGGCCAAGCGTGAACAGGCCAAGTGCCTGTTGATGGCACGTTCGGCCAAGGCCGATGTCCGCAAGGTCCGTCAGGCGGCTGCCGATGCCCCTGACGACCTGCAGGCCCAGTTGGATGTGGCCGATGTGGACATGATCGGTGGCCAGGTTCAGGATGCCTTCGATCGCCTGCTGGACTTCCTGGCCGGGCACCGGGATCAGACCGATCCCATCCGCCGCCGTCTGCTGGAGTACTTCGTCATTCCTGAATCGACCGATCCTCGGCTGGCCAAGGCCCGTCGCCGTCTGTCCACGCTGATGTACTGAACCGCTCTTGGGTCAGGACTCGCGGTTCCCGTCGAAGTTGGTCAGGAAGCGCGGTCCTTCGGTTTTCAGCTCCTGATCGAAGTCGGCTGACCAGTCGCCAAAGGGGCGGTTAGCCAGCCCATCGTTGGAGAACCGCGGATCGTCGGTGATCTCCGTGGCGCAGAAGTCGGGGATGGTCAGGTCGGTCACCGGCCCGGTCCGCTCCACCTCGGCCACCACCAGGGGGGCGTTGCCGTCCCCGAAGACATCCAGGTTCCACCAGTCCTCGTCCAGCCAGACCCCATACCGGTTCTTGACGATGGGAATGCCGCCGCGCAAAACCAGCTCCAGGGCGATTCCCGGGTCTATGGCCCGTTCGGCCTCGTAGCGGGTGCCGCCGACGGAGGGGCCCTTGGCCGTCATTGAGGCAGCCTCGAAGTGGTCGCCTTCCTCAAGCAGGGTGTGGAGGGCATCGGTCCGGGCCGTCATGGGCACCACCGGGTCCACCTGCCCCTGCAAGCGAACCCGCAGGGCGAAGTTGTCCTCATGCACGTAGTAGCTCTGCACAATCAGGGTCGGCCGACTCTCCCCGAGCAGCTCCCGGGGGAGGTCCCTGCAGAAGAATCTGCGCTCGAATTCGAAATCGTCCTCGTCCTCATTCATGGCCATGCTTTCCATGGTACGGTAGGCCGGTTGCGGCCACCATTTGCTGTCCACAGCCCATTCGAGTTGTCCAGGTATGTGAAGGCCGCTTGTGATGGCCGGGTGAAGGAACTACAGTGGAGACTATCCCGAGAGAAGATCATCCGGGAATGTTGGCGGCTTCGCGCCACCGCATGAGGATGCAATGGCGCAACCGGGGCGGTGGCACGAAGCCTTGCCATCACAATAACTACGAAACGCCTGGAATCCTGCGGCAACACGCCGAGAGTGACTGGAGTCAGACCGACACGGCAAGACGCGCTTAGATGCGTAAAGGCGCAAAGTGTCCTATTATTGTTTCTGGTGTCCACTGTAAGGTGGTTTCTCGGGTTCGTAGCTCAGCGGATAGAGCGTCTGTCTCCGGAACAGAAGGTCGAGGGTTCAAATCCCTTCGAGCCCACTTCGTGATTGTTATTAGGCACGTGACTTTATCAATAGTCTCTTCGCCGTCTTAAAGTAGGACAGTGTTTAGGGATATGTTCGAAACGAAAAGACTGACTGATCTGGCTTATGTCATAGTGGGTGCTCGAATTTGAATGTTTCCGTTGGCAGGATTAATCCACTTGATGGCCGAACGCGATCATTTCACATATACAGTTGGTACTTGTTTGAGCGTCGTCAAAACGGAGATTTGCTCTAGATATTCAGATCTTCTCAAGTTACGGACTTGCGCTTTCTAAAGCTGAGATCTTGCCATGAATTACTAACGAAATCACAGCGATTTATGCGAATGTGTGTATACACGAATATTGGTACCACAGTTGATGTAGTTATGTACTACAATGCGACATATTCGTAATGATGTGATACAATGTAGAGTATGACGACAAACACAGTTAATCTCAAGATGAGCGGTAAAATCACTTATGACGACTCGATTTCTGTTGACCAAGCGGCTAACATCATCCTATTGCTCAACTCTGAAGAGAACGAAGATAACGCTGAAACAAAAATGCCTGTAGCTATAGATAGCTACAGAACCTCAGCTTACAAGAATTCCGGAAGAATAGTCACCAGTGCACAAGATGCGCTTAACCGCTCTAATGCAAAGACAAACCCGGAAAAAATAGTTGCTCTTGGAAAATACATAATGCAGGATGGTGGGAACTCGTTTACGGCGCAGGAAATCAAAAGTCAGTTTCATCGCGCACGAGAGATAGCTCCTAAGAACTTCTCCCGCGACCTCAACTGTGCTATCAGAGAAGGTTGGATTGATGAAGCTACTCCTGGTAATTACTATATTACTAACAAAATTAATGGAATTTTCGACGGTAACTTCAAGTTCCCTAAGGCAGGGTCGCACGTTAGCAGAACAAGGAGCGCAAATAAAGCCACAAAAGAAAAGCCGGAAGTGTTTTCAGAGATAGACGAATTCTCACCTCAGATAGAAGGTATACCCGATTATGCGAAAATGAAAACTGAAGCAGATCGGGTGCTGTGGGCATTATATTTTGCAAAAAATAACAACATCAACGGGCTTAAAACCTCTGCAATTGCTTGGCTGACCAATGAACTAGGAAACGCTGTGGATAGCAAGAATATATCCAGAGCAGCACGTAGTCATCGAGCAGGCAACCGCATAAACCACTCGACAAACGATAAGACGTTACGTATAACAGAGAATGGTGAAGCCTTCCTGAAGGAGATGACCGTCGAAGGAGTATGAAGGAGAATCACACAGAATAGATTGCCCCATGCCTTCAACAATATGGTCTTCGGCTTTGGAGTTTGACACTGAGCAAGCTTTAGTATTGCGTTCTACCGATTGGGCATTCTTCAGTAGGTGTTGAAAATTCATTTTTATATCTAGCGTTGGCGACTCCTCAAAAGGTGAGAAGATTTTTACTCTATCGGCAAAGGAGTGTTTTGGCTAGGCGACCTGGATTGGCAAGTCCGACAGGTACAAAGCGACATCCGAAGGAAAAGATGGGGGTGCTTTCGAAACAACGCAACTAAATCTAGCTCAGTTTGTTTCAGTCTAGATGTGGGAATGTTATATTTCTCGGTCGTTCCAGACAGGCATGGGTTTCGTCGTAAATATCCCGTTCGCTCTGAACCAACTAATCTGCAGTTTCTTGACGATTATTCACTTGGTATCAATTTTATCGGCATGTCCTGTTTCCTGGTTGCAAAGGGGGGTAGGGGGCTGACAGAGATCTAATAAGTTCTGCCGTTGCTGCTGAGTGAAAAAGACTTAGTTCGTGATGCTATAAAATTCTATCTTGCCTCTGACCTGTAATCGTGGATGATTGGTCAGGAAAGCCATTACGCACATGAGGTCTTTAAAAGAAAGTATTGCTCTATTTGAGAATTGAGTGGATTAGAATCTAATTCTTAATCTATTTATTGACGTCTGCGCCCTCATTACAAGTAGTTATTGACTTTTAAAGATTGGTCCAATCAATAAAGATACCTATAGACCTCATGGGAGGGATTGTGTAGCGGACGGCAGGTCTGAGAAACAAAGCTCCTGTAAGAAAAGAAGCATGTCTGGGTTATCGGCGCTTTAAAGCGAGCAGCTTTTATTGTATTAGATAATTATTGAATAAAATAATATAGGCAAAGCATAAAGATAATTTTATGGACGATAAATGAAATTTTGAAGTATAGAAAGCTGGCAGCATTCCTTGATGGATTGAATGGATGCTTAACCATGCAAATTGTAGAAGCTCTTTACACACATCTTATGTGTGGTGAATCACTAAGCTTTTGAGGAACATGGCCCTTGGCCCGCTCGTGTCCTCGTTCTCAGGTGCCATAGTGAAAGGGTAAGACCGAACGTCGGGGAGGACCGACGCTTCCGCGTTGCGGCGGAGCCTCCTTTCCCGGTGAAGCAAAGGAGTTCACATGGCCAATCGAATCAATGCAGGGGATGCTGTCCTTCACGTCCTGGAGCAGTGGGGGGTGCCGCGCATCTATGGCCTGCCCGGCGGTTCCTTCGACTCAATGATGAACGCCATCCACAACGAGCGCGAGCGCATCGACTTCATCCAGGTCCGTCATGAGGAGGCCGGAGCCCTGGCTGCCGCCGGCGAGGCCAAGCTGACCGGCAGGATCGGTGTCTGCTTCGGCTCGTCGGGCCCAGGGGCTGTCCACCTGCTCAATGGCCTCTATGATGCCCGTGAGGACGGCGTGCCGGTGCTGGCCCTGGTGGGCGAGGTGCCCCAGGCCTTTATGAACATGGACTTCTTCCAGGCCATGGATGAGGTGCCTATCTTTACCGATGTGGCCGTATTCGCCCGGGCCGCCACCAATGCCCAGGGGCTGCCGGCCCTGGTGGACGAGGCCATCCGTCGCGCCTACGCCAGCCACGGGGTCTCCGTGGTCATCATTCCCAAGGATCTGGCCTGGGCCGAGATCGACGACCGCCCGGTGGCATCCGCGCCCAACTTCCGCAAGCCGGAGCCTCTGAAGCCTGCGGCAGACCAGGTCAGCAAGGCAGTTGAGATCATTCAGTCCGCCAAGGCGCCGCTGCTCTACTTCGGCCAGGGCGCTGCCGGGGCCCGCGATGAGCTGGTCGCCATGTCCGAGCGTTTCAAGATGCCCATGGTCTCCACCTTCCCGGCCAAGGGGATTGTGGAGGACACCTATCCTGCCTACCTGCAGTCGGCCGGCCGTGTGGCCACCAAGACCGCCACGGAGGCCATCTACACCTCGGATCTGACGGTCTGGGTGGGTTCGGACAACCCCTTCGGGTCCATGTTCGTCACCCCCAACACCAAGGTCATCCAGATCGACCTGAACCCGGTCAAGCTGGGCAAGCGCTTCCAGGCCAATGTGGTCCTGGCCATCCAGGCCGACGCCCGCGAGGCCCTCAAGGCCATAACCGCCGCCGGCCAGGACCAGGAGGAGTCCGTCTTCTACAGGGCCTGCCTGCGCAGCAAGGAGAACTGGGACCAGTGGGTGGCCTCCTTCAACGAAGACACCCGTACACCCCTGCGGCCCGAGCCCGTCTACCACATCATCGATCAGCAGCTTGAGGACAATGACATCGTCATCCCCGACGTGGGCAATGTGGATATTGACTTCCTGCGTCTGCTGCATCTGAAGCCCACCAACCGCTGGACCGTCTCCGGCAAGCATGCCACCATGGGCTACGCCGTGCCGGCCGCCTTGGCTGCCAAGCTGGAGCATCCGGAATCGACCGTCTACTCCCTGAGCGGCGACGGCGGGTTCGCCATGCTCGGTGAGGAGGTGCTGGCCCAGCTCAAGTACCATGCCCCGGTCATCAACGTGGTCTTCTCCAACCGCTCCTTGGGCTACATCGAGGCCGAGCAGCGCGACGACAGCCATCAGCCCCTGAGCGGAGTGGACCTGCCCGACACCGACTGGGCCAAGGTCGGCGAGGGCATGGGTGCCCTGGGCTTCACCGTGCGCACGGTGGCCGATGCCCGCCACGCCTTCTCCGAGGCCCGCAAGGCCGACAGGTCTTCGGTCATCGATGTCAAGCTGACAGGAGCCAGCCCTCTGGATACCCGCTACATGCGGTTCCCGGAGACCTGCTCGGATCCGGACCAGGTCGAGAAATTCGTCAAGACCTACGAGGCCGGAGATCTGCGCTCCCTGGCCTACTGGATGGGTCAGGAGGCTCGCAAGGGCTGAGACCGGTACCGCTTGCGCCGGGCGGGCACTCCTATAGTGGACGGTGTCCGCCCGGGGCTTCGGCCCGTCATGGGTGCGGCGGACCTGAAGAAAGGACGGACCCATGGAAGATGGACCGGAAGAGATCGGCACGCCATATGCGCCCCAGGCCTTGGGAGCCTACAGCCAGGCTGTCAAGGCCGGGGGCTTTGTCTTTGTCTCCGGACAGCTGGGCATCGACCCGGACACCGGTGAGCTGGTGGAGGGCACTGCGGCTGACCAGGCCACCCAGGCACTGAAGAACGTCAAGAATATCCTGGATGCAGCCGGCAGCGGCATGGAGAGGGTGGTCAAGGCCACCATTCTTATGCGGCGGGTGGAGGATTTCACCCAGGTGGACCAGGCTTACTCCCAGGTTTTCATCGGCTCGGTGCGGCCGGCCCGCGTGGCCTTCGGCGGCGCGGACATCCCCAAGGGGGCCCTGGTCGAGATCGAGGTCGTGGCCCTGGCCTGAGACGGGCCGGCTGCTGGTCCCCGCCGTCGCTAGACTTGAGGGCATGAGTCCTGAAGCACTTGCCCGTATCATCTCTTCGACCGCCGCCAAGATGGCCCAGTCAGGCCGCCTGGGAAGCCTGGAGCCAGACATGGTTCCTGACGCCGACCATCTGGCGGTCATGCGCCCCAAGGACCGCTCCCACGGGGACTGGTCCACCAACATCGCCATGCAGCTGGCCAAGAAGGCCGGCATGAGGCCTGCCGAACTGGGGCAGGCCTTGGCCGAGGCCCTGCGGGAGGCCGACGGGATCGCCCAGGTGGACGTGGCAGGTCCCGGCTTCATCAACATAACCCTGGATTCGGCCTCGGCGGCCGCTGTGGTCGATGCGGTCCTGGAGGCGGGAGCCGCCTTCGGGAGCAACGATCACCTGAGCGGGCGCACGCTCAATCTGGAATTCGTCTCCGCCAACCCCACGGGTCCCATCCACATCGGCGGCACACGGTGGGCGGCTGTAGGCGACTCCATGGCCCGCGTCCTGGAGGCCAACGGCGCCAAGGTGGTCAGGGAGTATTACTTCAACGACCACGGCACGCAGATCGACCGCTTCTCGCGTTCTTTGGTGGCGGCGGCCCACGGCGAACCTGTGCCTGCTGACGGCTACAAGGGCTCCTACATTGATGAGATTGCCTCTCGGGTGGTCAAGGAAGCGGCCGACCAGGGGCAGGATATCCTGGCCATGCCCAGGGTGCGCGACGAGGACGGCGCCGAGGGTGACAGCCCCCAGCGTGAGGCCTTCCGCACCCGGGCCGTGCCCATGATGTTCGCCGAGATCCAGCAGTCCATGCGTGACTTCCGGGTCAACTTCGATGTCTGGTTCCATGAGAACAGCCTGTACGAGTCCGGCCAGGTGGACCGGGCCATCGATGAGCTGCGGGCCAAGGGCGACATCTTCGAGAAGGACGGGGCTACCTGGTTCCGCTCCACCACCTACGGCGACGACAAGGACCGGGTGATCATCAAGTCCGACGGTAACGCAGCATACGTGGCGGCAGACATCGCCTATTACCTGAACAAGCGGCGCAGGGCCAAGGATCCCTGCGACGAGGCCATTTACATGCTGGGTGCCGACCATCATGGCTACATCGGCCGGATGATGGCCATCTGCGCGGCCTTCGGAGACACCCCCGGCGTGAACATGCAGATCCTGATCGGCCAGATGGTCAACGTCATCAAGGACGGCCAGGCCGTGCGCATGAGCAAGCGGGCAGGCAACGTGGTCACCATCGACGACCTGGTGGATGCCGTGGGTGTGGATGCCGCACGGTATTCCCTGGCCCGCACCGACTACAACCAGAGCGTGGACATCGACCTGGACCTGCTGGCCTCGCATACCAACGACAACCCCGTCTACTACGTGCAGTACGCACACGCCCGTTCCAAGAATGTGGATAGGAACGCAGCACAGGCGGGCATCGACCGGTCCGGGGCCGACCTGTCCCTGCTGGACACTGCCGCCGACAACGATGTTCTGGGCGTCCTGGCTCTTTACCCCAATGTTGTTCAGACTGCCGGCGACCAGAAGGCCCCCCACCGGGTGGCCCACTACCTGGAGCAGCTGGCTGGGGTATATCACCGCTGGTACAACCTGGAGCGCGTGGTGCCCATGGAGCCCACTGGCCGGGCGGATTTGGACCAGGACGAGGACAGGAATCCACAGCCGGCCCGTGCGGCGGCGCGTCTTCGGCTCAATGACGCCGTGCAGCAGGTCATCGCCAACGGTCTGGGTCTGTTGGGCGTCCAGGCCCCGGACCGTATGTAAACCCTCAAGGTCACCGGGAGGTCGTCGATGGAAACAGGGATGTGCGGGCTGGGGCCCGACGGGTTCTGGCCTGGAGCTCTGCAGCGGGACAGCGAGGGCATGCTGACCATGCACGGGTGCTCCATGGAGGATCTGGCCAAGCGTTACGGCACCCCCATGTATCTGATGGATACCGCGATGATGGCGGAACGGGCCTCGGCCTTCCGTCAGGCGGCCCTGCGGGATCTGGGTGGTGCGACCACCAGGGTCAGCTACGCCGGCAAGGCCTTCCTCAGCAAGGAGACCGTGCGGATCATGCTGCGCCAGGGGCTGGATATCGACACCTGCTCCCTGGGCGAGATGCTGATTGCCCAGGCCGCCGGCGCCCCTGGCCGCCGCCTGGTCCTGCACGGCAACAACAAGTCCGACCAGGAGATCGACCTGGCTGTGAAGGAGGGCTACAGGGCCATCGTCATCGATGCGCCTGACGAGCCTGCCCGAATCGCTGCTGCCGCAAGGGCGCAGGGACGTCGCGCCAAGGTCATGCTCCGGGTGACCGTGGGGGTGCACGCAGGCGGCCACGAGTACATCTCCACTGCCCACGAGGATCAGAAGTTCGGCATTCCCCTGCTGCCCCAGGGCACCGATGTGGGCCTGCTGGACCTTGGGCCTGAGCCTGGTACCTGCGAACAGACTGGGGCAGCGATTTCGGCGGCCACCAAGAACAACGGTTCCTCGACTCCTGTCGATTCCGTACTCTCACCTTCCTCTTCGGCCCTGTATTCCGCTGCCAACGGGCCCCTTGAACCGGCTGATCCCGCCCGGATCAAAGCCATGTCCGTCCTGGCCGACGGCCCGGCCATCGCCCTGCTTAAGGAAATTCGCTCCCACGAGAAGGAACTGGAGCTGGTGGGCATCCACACCCATATCGGCTCCCAGATCCATGACTCTTCGGCCTTCATCGAGGCCGCCCGGCGCATGATGCTGCTGCGGCACACCTTCTGGGCCACCGACGGATACCTGATGCCTGAGGTGGATCTGGGCGGCGGTTTCTCCGTGCCCTACACCCCGGATGAGGATCGGATGGACCTGGACCAGACCCTGACCAGTCTGGGGGCTGACATGGTCGCCATCAACCGTCGCTTGGGCATGCCCATGCCGGTCATCGCCTTCGAGCCCGGCCGCTGGATCGTGGCCCCCTGTGGCATGAGCCTGTACCGGGTGGGCACCGTCAAGCCCGTCCCCCTGTCCGACGGAAGCGTGCGTACCTATGTTTCGGTTGACGGCGGCATGAGCGACAACATCCGTCCGGCCCTCTACGGGGCCGAATACACCGCTGTTCTGGCCAACAGACATGGCAGCGGGGACCGGATCCAGGCCCGTGTGGTGGGCAAGCACTGTGAATCGGGGGATATCCTGGTGCAGGATGTGGCCCTGCCAGCGGACATCCGCCGGGGTGACCTGCTCCTGGTGCCGGTGACCGGCGCCTACGGGCGGACCATGGCCAGCAATTACAACCAGGCCCTGATCGCCGCCGTGGTAGGTCTGGACCAGTCCGGTGCCCATCTGATGCTGCGGCGGCAGACCATGGATGACCTGCTGGCCTTGGACCAGGGATGAGTCCCGTTCCGGATGGAAACGGCCGCCGGGGTGGATACGGGTGTCGGATTGGCTTTCTAAGATGGAGCAACACCCGGTGACAGGCCCCGTTGGGGCGGATGGAGGATCCATATGCCCACGAATACGCAGCAGCAGGAGGCCGTCAGGCCTATCCGCATAGCACTTCTAGGGGCAGGGACCGTGGGTTCCCAGACCGCTCGCCTCCTGGTGGAGCAGAGCCAGGATCTGGCCAGCCGAGTGGGTCGTCCCCTGCAGCTGGTGGGCATCGCCGTCCTCCACCCCGACAAGGTCAAGGCTGATTGGATCGATCCGTCCCTGCTGACCACAGACTCAGCCGGTCTGGTCACCCGGGCGGACATCGTCATCGAACTGATCGGCGGCATCGAGCCGGCCCGCACCCTGCTGCTCAAGGCCATTGAGTCCGGAGCCAGCGTGGTCACCGCCAACAAGGCCCTGCTGGCCCAGCACGGTCCCGAGCTCTACCGGGCTGCCGAAGAGCGGGGCGTCGATATCTACTTCGAGGCGGCCGTGGGCGGGGCCATCCCCATCGTGCGGCCCCTGCGCGAATCCCTGGTGGGTGACGGCATCACCAGCCTGGTGGGCATTGTCAACGGGACCACCAACTACATTCTGGATGAGATGACCACCAAGGGTCTTCAATTCGACCAGGCCCTGCGCGACGCCCAGGCCAAGGGTTTCGCCGAGGCGGACCCCACTGCCGATGTGGACGGGCTGGATGCAGCCGCCAAGGCCGCCATCATGGCCACGCTGGCCTTCCATACCGATGTGCGCCTGGATGATGTCCCCGTGGAGGGCATCCGCGCCATCACCGCTGACGATATTGCGGCAGCACAGACCGAACACCGGGTCATCAAGCTTCTGGCCGTGGCCGAACGTGGCGAACAGGGCATCTCCGCCCGGGTCTACCCGGCGCTGATTCCCGACAGCCACCCTCTGGCCTCGGTCCATGGCAGCTTCAATGCCGTCTTTGTCACCGCCAGGGCCGCCGACGACCTCATGTTCTACGGCCGGGGTGCCGGGGGAGCGCCCACAGCATCAGCCGTTGTGGGGGACGTGGTCACCGAGGCCCGCCACATCGTCCAGCATGGCATGGGTCCGGGGATCCCCATGTACGCCAACATCCCCATGGCTCCGCTGGATGCATCCCGGGCCGCCTTTGCCGTCCGTTTCCTCATTCACGACAAGCCTGGCGTGCTGGCGGCCATCGCCCAGGTCTTTTCCGAGGCGGGCATCTCCATCAACGGAGTCAACCAGGACATCAAGCCCACCCTGCATGACCCGGGCTACAGCGGCGAGATCCAGCAGCTGCGCGTGGTCACCCACCTGTGCGACGAGGTGACCCTGCGGCGGGTGGTCGAGCGGATTTCCACCTTCGATTCGGTCACCGGGCAGGCATCCATCCTGCGTGTCTTCGATCGGCAGGCCCAATGATGACCGCTGCTGCAGAGGGTCCATCCACTGTGCGGGTGCGTGTGCCGGCCACCAGCGCCAACCTGGGATCAGGTTTTGACGCGGTCGGCCTTGCGCTGGACTACCATGACGAGATCGTCTTCACCCGTTCCGTGGACCCGGGCGACACCACCGCCTACGTCGTTATCAAGGGTGAGGGCGAGCGGACCCTGCCCCGAGACGAGACACATCTGGTCGTCTCCGCCTTCCGGCGGGCCTGCCAGGTCTTCGGGCTGCCAAGGTTCGGCTTCATCATGCGCGCCGTCAACCGCATCCCCCAGGCCAGGGGGTTGGGATCCAGCGCCGAGGCCATCGTGGCCGGGATCGCGGCGGCTGCGGCCTTCGCCCACGCCGGTCCCCTGCGTCGTGATGCCGTCTTCGCACTGGCCGCCCAGATCGAGGGGCATCCCGACAACGTGGCGCCTGCCGTCTACGGGGGTCTGACCGTCTCCTACGATCTGGCCACCGGCGAGGGTGTGGGTTCCCTGCCCATAGCCGGGGGTGCGCCCTTGGAGGGCGGCTACCACACCCTGCGCTACAAGGTGGACCCGGCCATCAAAGCCACCATCTTCGTCCCTGGCGCCCATCTGTCCACGCAGAAGGCCCGGCAGGCCCTGCCCAACCGGGTGCCTTACGCGGATGCCGTCCACAACCTGTCGCGGGTGGCCCTGATCCCCGGCGCTCTGAACCCCGGGTCCCTGGATGACCTGACGACAGAGGCAGCCGAGCAGCCTGCCAGGGCCAACGCCCTGCTCTTCGTAGCCACCCAGGACCGGCTCCATCAGCCATACCGGGCCGGGCTCATGCCCTCCTCAACCAAGCTCCTGCAGCTCCTTCGCCGTCAGGGTTATGCGGCGGCAGTCTCCGGAGCCGGGCCCTGCATTATCGTCCTGCACTACGGGGATGCTGAAAACGAGCTGCGGATCCTTGCCAAGGACTATCTGGATTCCGGCCGCTGGCGGATCCTGTCCTTGGACGTGGATGGCAAGGGGGTCCAGGTGGAACGGGACCAGGAAGGCAATCGTGAACACTGAAGACAGGCATATCCCGCTCATCCTGGCATCGTCCTCCCCCTCAAGGCGTCGGCTTCTGGTCCAGGCGGGCATCGACCCCATCATCCGACCCTCAAAGGTGGATGAGCCGGCCGTCCTGGCGGAACGGGCCAGTGAACTGGGCTGTCATCTGGAAGACCTGGATGTGCGCGAACGGGTCAGCGTCCTGGCTGAGGCCAAGGCTTCGGCTGTCCAAACGACCATGGATGCCGTCAAGGATGCCGAAAGGCGCTCGCGGGGCGACCTGGTCACTTTTAGGCCTGTGAGCCAGGACGATTCGGATGCATCCTCCAGGGATCCCATGAGCCAGGTCATCGGGACCTGGGGCGGGATGCTCGGAGCCGGGCGCGGGCCCCTCCTGCTGGGGTGCGACTCGCTGTTCAGTGTGGACGGCGCCGTCATGGGCAAGCCCCATAAGCCGGGGCGTGCTTTGGAACGGCTGATGGCCATGCGCGGCCGAACAGGCACCCTGGTCACCGGCCACTGTCTGATTGATCTGGCCACCGGCCGACGGGTCCGGGCGGTCAGCAGCGCCCAAGTGACCTTCGGAGACTATGACCGGGCCTCCATGCAGGCCTATGTGGCCACCGGCGAACCCCTGGAGGTGGCCGGCTCCTTCACCCTGGAGGGGTTGGGCAGCGCTTTCATCCAGGGCATCCAGGGCGATCCCAGCGGAGTGATGGGATTGAGCATGCCCACCCTGCGCGCCCTGGCCCAGGAGCTGGGCGTCTCCTGGCCTGACCTGTGGGCCCAGCGGGTCCTGCCCGAGCGGCAGCAGGCAGACGGATCGACGCATGGCTCTGAGGGGCTGGTCGCCCCTGCGGAGAACGTCCACCAGCCTGGCGACGGGTGGGTGGACTGTGCCTGTGGCAGGCGGCACTGGGGGCTCAACGGGGCTGCCGGCGTCTTGCTGGCCAGGCGTGATGCCCGCACGGGCGCACCCGTCAGCGTGCTTCTGCAGCACCGGGCCCGCTGGAGCGCCGAGGGCGGCACCTGGGGCGTGCCGGGCGGCGCCATCTCCGACGGGGAGAATCCCCTGGAGGGCGGCCTGCGCGAGAGCTATGAGGAGGCCAACATCCGCCCGGAGGACATCCAGGTGGTGGGTTCCTACCTGGAGGACCACGGTCCCTGGGGTTACACGACCATCCTGGCCTTCGAGCGTCCCGGCCACCAGGTCGATCCCCGCATGAATGACGACGAGAGCATCGCCCTGGAATGGGTGGACCTGGACAAGGTCGTGGACCTGCCCCTGCTCAAGGCCTTCGGACAGGATTGGCCGCACTTCCGGCAACGCTTGGAGGCCCTGGCGGCCGAAGGCTGAGCAGGAGGCCTTGTTCAGGCGTATCAGCTCAGGAGCAGGGCGACCAGGGCGATGATCACGGGCGAGCTGATCGTGCTCAGCAGGATGCCATCCCTGGCGAAGGTGGTTCCCACCTCGTAGCGGGCCGCATAATTGTAGACGTTCTGGCCGGTGGGCAGGGCCGCCAGAACCACGCACCCGTACAGCTCAGCCCCGCTGAAGCCCATCATGAACCGGGCCAGCAGGTAGGCGATCATGGGCATGACCAGATTCTTCAGGATCACCGCGCACAGGGTGGCACGACGGTCGGTGCCCTGGCCCATGGGTCGCGAACCCCGCAGGGACATGCCGAAGGCCATGAGGATCATGGGCACGGCCGACTGCCCGATCATGTCGATGGGCTTGTAGACGAAGTCGGGGATGACGAAATGACCGACCTGGGCGCTGATGGCCGATATCACTATGCCGCCTATGGAGCCGATGAGGATGGGCTGCTTCAGAGGCTGTTTGAGGATGGTTTTGACCGAGAGCTTGCCGGAGGTGGTCGCGTCCAGAACGGTCAATCCGATGGGGGTGAACAGGGCCTGTTGCATGACCAGGATGGGTGCCACCAGTGTGGGATTGCCCAGAATATAGGTGGCTACAGGCAGCCCGATGTTGTTGGAGTTCAAATAGAGGGAGTCGAGAGCGCCGATGGTGGCTTCGGCGGCCGGCAGGTGGAAGCTGGTTGCGTTCAGGGCCACGAAGAGCAGACCCACGGCCGCCGCCGACAGGAAGGCCACGATGATGCTGGGGTGGAAGATGACCGACAGCTTCTGTTTGGAGAGGATGGCGAACATCAGGCAGGGCGTTGACACAAAGAAGGAGTATTTGTTGAGCACCAGCTGGGCCGTGGGACCGCCTACATGGAAGCGAGCGGCCACATAGCCCACGGCGATGACCACGCCGATGATGAAGAATCCTTCCATGGCACTGAGCAGTCCAGGCACTCCGGCATCCTCCTCGTCTCGCATGGTGGACGGCGGCCTCCCAGGCGGAGGGCCACCGCTTCCGTCGTCCCCATTGTGCCACCCGGAGCCCATGCTTGCGGCTGCAGGTCCATCCGCGCTCCTTCGGCCCGCTAGCATGGCATTATGGCCAAGAACACACAGACGGATATTGATCTTCTCGCCGGCGCCCGGGGGGCAGAACCAGCCCAGGCCCTGGCAAGCATACTGGAGGCCATGACCGCCCTGCCTTCGGTCAGTGGTCAGGAAACCGCCCTGGCCGATGCCGTCCAGAGGGCCCTGTCCTCACGCTCTGGTCTCTTGGTCCGACGGTTGGGCGACACGGTCGTGGCCTCCACCCAGCTGGGCCGTCCCCACCGCATCGTCCTTGCCGGGCATCTGGACACCGTGCCCGTGGATGGGAACCTGCCCCCGCGCTGGCTGGAGCCCGGCGATCCGCATATCCGCACCGATTCGGCCGCCGCCCACCCCGGATCCCGGGTGCTCTACGGCCGGGGTACCGCCGACATGAAGGCCTCGGATGCCGTCTTCCTCCATCTGGCGCTCACCCTGCAGGAGCCGGTCTATGACCTGACCTTCGTCTTCTACGACCATGAGGAGGTCCAGGCCGACCTGAACGGGCTGGGTCGGGTGGTGGCCGTCCACCCCGACTGGGTGCAGGGGGATTTCGCCATCATCGGCGAGCCCACCGACTGCGCCATCGAGGCCGGCTGTAACGGAACCATGCGATTCGACCTGATCACCCATGGTACGGCGGCCCACTCCGCCCGTTCCTGGATGGGCAGCAATGCCATCCACGCGGCCGCGCCCATTCTGGACCGGCTGGAGCAGTATCGTCCGGCCACGGTTCGGGTGGACGGCCTGGACTACCGGGAGGGGCTCAACGCCACCATGATCGAAGGCGGTCTGGGCACCAACGTCATTCCCGACCGCTGCCGGGTGCATGTCAACTACCGGTTCGCCCCCGACAAGAGCCTGGCCCAGGCCAAGGAGCTGATGATGGGCCAGGGGACAGGCGCCGAGCTGGGCAATGGCGAGCATATGGCCCGCGGCGGGGTCTTCCAGGGATTCTCGGTGCGCATGTGCGATGAATCTCCCGCGGCCCGTCCGGGTCTGGATTCGCCATGGGCGAGTTCGCTGGCGGACCTGGTTGCCCGGACCACGGGTCAGCAGCCTCGCGCCAAGCTGGGATGGACCGATGTAGCGCGGTTTTCAGCCCTCGGCCTACCAGCCGTCAATCTGGGCGCGGGGAACCCCCTGCTGGCCCACAAGGCCGACGAACAGGTGCCCCTGGATGACCTGGTCAGGCTGGAGGCGATACTGGTCGAGTGGCTCAATGGACCTGATGGCCGCTGAACTGTGCCATACTAGATGACGGTGGTTCTGCCTGACCACTTGCAGCGTAGGCGTTGATCCCCCCGGACGGAGACCCAGTGATCCGTACGGGCGTCGGTGTCCGCCTGCGTCAGGAAGACTTTTTGCCAAGGCGTTTCGAACGGGCGTACGTAGGTGCGCGGTTGCAGTGAGAGTGCAGCGTGAGGACGGATCGGAACCGTGAGAGCGGCGCGAGGCGGCGTGCCGCAAGGAGCATTGTGCCCGAAAAAACGAATAATGAGGATACCCAGGAGAATAGGCCCGCCATCAGTGATGGGCAGGGGCGGCAGGTCGACCAGACCACCGGTTCCGGCACTCGTCGCCGCTCTGGGCGGCGTGTGGTCAGGGTGGCCGGTGCCGCTGGTGCCGACGTGCCCGTGAAGGTCGAGGCCGAGAAGCACAAGACCTCCCGCAAGCCCAAGGAGGAGGACGAGTCCAAGCCCTCCGCCACCCGTCGTCGTCGCACCCGCAAGCCCAAGGAGGATCAGGCTGCCGATCAGAGTGTGCAGGAACACTCCAGCCAGGATGCCCAGGAGGACGAGAGCGAGTCCAAGCCGACTAGGACGACCACTCGTCGTCGCGCCCGAACCACTGCCCGTCGACGCACCGAAGAGCATGCCCCGGAGGGCGAACCTGATCAGGACCGTCAGGAACGTGCCCTCGAGGCTGTGGAGGCTCTGACATCGGGCCGCAGCCAGAGAACAGGCCGGAAAGCCGAGGAGCAGGATGAGCGTCCGCGCGCCGCCCGTGCCTCTCGTCCCCGCCCCATGACATCCCTGCTCTTCCAAGAGCCCGTCATACCCGCCTCCCGGCCTGAGCAGGATGAGCGCGAGGAACGGGATGAGGAGGACGAGGATACCGAGCAGTCATCCAAGACCTCCCGCCGGAGCAGGTCCAGGAACACTTCGGAGGGCGGCTCGCGCCGTTCCCGCAGGCTCAACGCCGAGGAGCGCAGGGCCGCCGACGAGGTGGAGCGCATCGAGGAGGATCTGGACCACGAGGGCATCACCTTCGTGGTCGACGGGGACCAGGAGCAGGACGAGGACCAGCAGGAGTCCGGCACCCATACCCGTCGCCGCCGCCGTTGCAAGAGCGATGACGAGGACTCCGAGAAGTCCGCTTCCACCCGTCGCCGCCGTCGCGGGCACGAGCAGGAGAAGGACAAGGATGACGAGGACGAGGCTCCGCTGACCCGTCGCCGTCGCCGTCGCAGGGGTTCCAAATCCGCTGAGGGCGAGTCCGAGGAGTCCGGCACCCGCCGTTCGCGCAAGCAGCAATATATCGACGAGATCACCGACGTGGAGGGCTCCACCCGCCTGGAGGCCAAGAAGCAGCGTCGGCGGGACAACCGCCGCGAGCGTTCCCGTCAGTCCCAGCTGGTCGAGCAGGACTTCCTGGCCCGCCGTGAAAACGTCAACCGTCTGATGGTGGTGCGCGAAAAGGAGCACCACACCCAGATCTCGGTCATCGAGGATGACATCCTGGTCGAGCACTATGTCTCCGACATCCAGGAGGTCTCCACTGTCGGCAACATCTACCTGGGCCGGGTCCAGAACGTCCTGCCCAGCATGGAGGCCGCCTTCGTGGACATCGGCCAGGCCCGCAACGGCGTGCTCTACGCCGGCGAGGTCAACTGGGACTCCACCCGTCTGGAGGGCCAGCCCCGGCGCATCGAGCTGGCCTTCAAGTCCGGCGACCCCGTGCTGGTCCAGGTCACCAAGGACCCCATCGGCCACAAGGGCGCCCGCCTGACCTCGCAGGTCACGCTGGCCGGCCGTTTCCTGGTCCTGGTCCCCTCGGGAGGCATGACGGGTGTCAGCCGCAAGCTGCCCGACCATGAGCGTTCCCGCCTCAAGAGCATCGTCTCCAGGGTGGCTCCCAAGGACATGGGCGTCATCATCCGAACCGCGGCCGAAGGGGCCAGCGAGGAGGCCCTGACCAAGGACTTGGAGAACCTGCAGCGTCAGTGGAGCAAGATCGAGGACAAGCGCAAGGAGTTCCTGCACGGCAAGCGCCCCAAGCTTCTGCAGGGTGAGCCGGACGTGGCCATCCGCGTGGTCCGCGACATCTTCAACGACGACTTCGCCAAGCTCGTGGTCCAGGGCCAGGGGGTCTACGAGAGGGTCCGCAACTACCTGGAGACCATGGCGCCCGACCTGGAGGAGAAGCTTGAGCACTGGGATCCGGCCGAACACCAGGGCAAGGATGTCTTCGACCGCTGGAGCATCGACAGCCAGCTGCGCAAGGGTATGGAGCGCCAGGTCTACCTGCCCTCCGGCGGCTCCCTGGTCATTGACCGCACCGAGGCCATGACCACCATCGATGTGAATACGGGCCGCTTCATCGGCAAGGGCAAGTCCCTGGAGGAGACGGTGACCCGCTGCAACCTGGAGGCCTCCGAGGAGATCGCCCGGCAGTTGCGCCTGCGCGACATCGGCGGCATGATCATGATCGACTATGTGGATATGGTCATGCCGGCCAACCGCGACCTGGTCCTGCGCCGCCTGGTGGAGTGCCTGGCCCGGGACCGCACCAAGCATCAGGTGGCCGAGGTCACCTCCCTGGGGCTGGTGCAGATGACGCGCAAGCGGGTGGGCCAGGGTCTGGTCGAGGCCTTCTCCGAGGAGTGCCCCACCTGCCATGGCCGAGGCTTCATCCTCCACGACAAGCCGACCATCTCCGCCTCCTATGCCGATCCATACGCGGTCAAGGGCGGCGATCCCTTCGTCAAGACCAACAAGCATGGGCATGGCTCCTCTGCCAAGGAGACCCTGTCCACAGGTTCGACTCCTGCCGTCAAGGCCAAGCTGGCCAGGATCGCTGCGGCGGCCCAGGCGGCGTCGGACGAGGACGATGCCCAGGCTGGGACGGCGGATGTCGCCAAGGAGTCATAAACTGAATTTCGTTTTGTCGGCGGGGCAGGCACATTTGACGACGCGGTGTGTTTGCTTCTATACTGGTTAGCTGGTGTCTGGACGGGTCCGTCAATCGCATGGCAGGACTCGGATGCCGGGCGCATACAGCTTTGGACAACAGGCAAGGTAGGGCTATGTACGCGATTGTGAAGGCCGGAGGCCATCAGGAGAAGGTCGAGGTCGGTGACCAGATCACGGTCAACCGTCTGGCTGCCAGGAAGGGCGAGTCGGTCGAATTTCCGGTCGCGCTGGTCGTCGATGGATCCAAGGTGACCATGGCCGCCAAGGATCTGGCCAAGATCTCCGTCAAGGGCGAGGTTGTGGACGACGAGGCCAAGGGCCCCAAGATCAACATCCAGAAGTTCAAGAACAAGACCGGCGTGGCGCGCCGCAAGGGCCACCGCCAGAAGCAGACCGTGGTCAAGATCACGGCCATCGCCTGAGGGCCTAGGTCGAGGTAGGAAAGGAACCAGACATGGCACATAAGAAGGGCGCGTCCAGCTCACGCAACGGGCGCGATTCGAATGCACAGTACCTGGGCGTCAAGAAGTTCGGCGGCGAGGCCGTAGTGGCCGGCAACATCATCGTTCGTCAGCGTGGCACCAAGTTCCATCCCGGCCAGAACGTCGGCCTGGGCAAGGACCACACCCTCTTCGCCCTGACGGACGGAACGGTTCGGTTCGCCAACCGGCGTGACCGCAAGGTCGTTGACGTGCTTACCGCCTGATTGCCCCTTATCGGCATCGGCCAGAGGCCATCCCTGTCATGGGGGTGGCCTTTTTGCATATGTTCTGCCTATGTATGGAGATGCCGGGCATTCAGCTCTCAGGGGCCGCATGTCAGGCCGGATTGAGTACCATGGGCCCCTATGAGTGCATTTGTGGATCAGGTCACCGTCCATGTCAAGGGTGGCGACGGCGGCAATGGGGCTTCCTCCATCCGCCGCGAGAAGTACAAGCCCCTGGCCGGGCCCGATGGGGGCGATGGCGGCCAGGGCGGCTCGGTCATTCTTCAGGCCGATGCCAACGCCACCAGTCTGCTGGACTACCGCTTCCTGCCGCATCGCCAGGCCGAATCAGGCACCATGGGTCTGGGCGGCGACAAGGACGGCAGCCGTGGCCAGGATCTGATTTTGCCGGTCCCTGTGGGCACTGTGGTCTTCACCGCCAAGGGCGGCCAGGGCGAGCGCAAGCATCCGGGTGAGCGCCTGGCCGATCTGGCTCATGCAGGGGACCGGTTCGTGGCGGCCCAGGGCGGCGTGGGAGGCCTGGGCAACCGCTCCCTGGCCACCAAGGCCAGACGTGCCCCCGGCTTCGCATTGCTGGGGGACCCCGGGCAGGAACGCGACCTGGTGCTGGAGCTCAAATCCATCGCCGATGTGGCCCTGGTCGGTTTCCCCAGCGCAGGCAAATCAAGCTTGGTGGCGGCCATGAGCGCGGCCCGGCCCAAGATCGCCGACTACCCATTCACTACCCTGGTACCCAACCTGGGCGTGGTCCAGGCAGGGGAGAGCCGTTTCACCATGGCCGATGTGCCAGGGCTGATTCCGGGGGCGTCCCAGGGCAAGGGCCTTGGGCTGGAGTTTCTGAGGCACATCGAGCGCACCGAGATCATCGCCCACGTCATTGATTGCGCCACCCTGGAGCCTGATCGGGACCCCATGAGCGACTATCGGGCCCTGGAGGAGGAGCTCTCCCGCTATGCCGACCGCCTGGAGCTTCCGCTGGGGGCCATCCCCATGGCCGAGCGGCCCAGGGTGATCATCCTCAACAAGGCCGACCTGCCGGAGGCCCGCGAACTGGCCGAATTCGTAAGGCCTGACTTCGAGGCCCTGGGTCTCAAGGTCTTCATAGTCTCCACAGCCTCGCATCAGGGGCTCAAGGAACTGGGTTACTACCTGGCCGGTCTGGTGGACCGTCTGCGCAGGCAGCTGCAGGAGCAGCAGGAAGCCAGGCAGCAGGAGCGCGTGGTCATCCACCCCCTGGAGCGGCGGCGCAGGAGTGGCGACCGGTCCGGCGATTTCACTCTTGAGCGGCATCAGACCCGGTCCGGACAGACCTGGTTCAGGGTCTGCGGAGCCAAGCCCGAGCGCTGGGTGCGCCAGACCAACTTCGACAACGAGGAGGCCGTGGGCTATCTGGCCGACTGCCTGGCCCGGATGGGTGTGGAGGATGCCCTGCGCAAGGCCGGAGCCAGACCCGGGGACGAGGTCCGCATCGGTCCTGGTGACAATGCGGTGGCCTTCGACTGGGATCCGAGCGTGGCGGCCGGCGCCGAAATGCTGGACGGCACCCCCCAGGTGGCCCGGGGCCGTGATCTGCGTCTGGAGGAGAGCCAGGGGCTCAACCGTCGTCGCACCAACAGCGAGCGCCGCCGCCAGTACCACCAGATGATGGATGCCCGGCAGGCGGTGCGTCAGGTCATGGAGCAGGAGCGGCGCCAGGGGCACTGGGCCGACCCCACCGTGGATGACGATCCCCACGACAGGCAGGGTCTGCTGGGGCGCGGGGACTCGGAGTCCGCCGGTTCGGAGGAGGCCGGGCAATGACCGGAGGGGAGGGATCCGACGAGGCAGCGGTCCGCTCCCGGGTGGCCCAGGCCCGCACCATGGTGGTCAAGGTGGGATCCAGTTCCCTGACCGATCCCCACGGGCACCTGGACCTTGGCCGCCTGCGCTCGCTGGTAGGGGCCCTGGCCTCGGCTGCTCTGGATGGCGCTCGCCTGGTCCTGGTCACCTCCGGGGCCATCGCCGCCGGCTTCGGCACCCTGGGGTTTGACCAACGCCCCGGTGACGTGGCCACCCAGCAGGCTACGGCCTCGGTGGGCCAGGGTCTGCTCATGGCCCAGTACGAGACCGCCTTCGCCCGCTATGGCCTTAGTGTTGGCCAGATTCTGATCACCGCCCGTGACACCACCCATGCCGTCCAGTACCGCAACGCCCGGCGCACCCTCTGCCGTCTGCTGGATCTGGGGGTCACCCCCATCGTCAACGAGAACGATGCCCTGGCCAGCAACGAGATTCGATTCGGCGACAACGACCATCTTTCGGCCTTGATTGCCAACATCGTCAGCGCCGATGCCCTGGTCCTGCTCACTGATGTGGATGCCCTCTACACCGAGCCCCCATCCAGGCCAGGGGCGCGCAGAATCGGCTTCGTGCCCGATGTGGCGGCCATCATGGACCAGGTGGATGCCCAGGGTTCCGTCTCCGGGCTGGGAACCGGGGGCATGTCCACCAAGCTGGAGGCGGCTCGGATTGCTGCGGCCTCCGGCATGCCCGTGGTCCTGACCCGCGCCGACCTTGCAGGTCCTGCCCTGGCCGGGGACCGGGTGGGCACCCTCTTCGCCCCCATCCGTCCGCGGGGCTCCTCGCACCGGCTCTGGATCAAGTTCGCCTCCCGGCCCCGGGGTGGCTATCTGGTGGATCAGGGGGCTGTCAAAGCCCTGCGCGGCGGAAGGGCCAGTCTGCTGGCAGCTGGTGCCAGATCGGTCCAGGGTGAGTTCTCGGCCGGGGACCCGGTCTGGATCCACGATGAGTCCGGTCACCAGGTGGCCAAGGGCCTGTCCGGCTACGACTCCGAGGAGGCCCAGGACATGCTGGGCCTGAACACCAAGGAGCTCCGCCGCCGGCTGGGTGCCCACTATGCCCACCCGCTGGTGCATCGGGACTCTCTGGTCCTGGTCTGAGCACAGCCCTGGGGGTGCTGGGCGGTAGCATGGCAGCATGACTATGGCGCAATGGCAGACCCTGAGCAGACGCATAGATGCGGTGGCCCCCAGTGCCACCCTGGCCGTGGATTCAAAAGCCAAGGCCATGAAGGCCCAGGGCATGAATGTGATCAGCTTCGGTGCCGGCGAACCCAACTTCCCCACGCCTGACCACATCGTGCAGGCGGCGGCCCGCGCCTGTCTGGATCCGCGCAACCACCGCTATACGCCTACGGCTGGTCTGCCCCAATTGAAGCAGGCTATCGCCGACAAGACCTTGCGCGACTCGGGCTACCGGATCGACCCGGATCAGGTGGTGGTCACCAACGGCGGCAAGCAGGCCGTCTACGAGACCTTCCAGATCCTCTTGAACCCTGGCGATGAGGTCATCATTCCCGCACCCTATTGGACCAGCTATCCCCAGATGGTCCTGCTGGCTGGCGGTCGGCCGGTCCCGGTGCTCAGCGGAGCCGACCAGGGCTATATCCCCAGGCTGGAACAGCTGGAGGCGGTCCGGACTGAGCGCACACGTGCCATCATCCTCAACCTGCCTGCCAATCCAACCGGGGCGATCTGGGACGACGACCTGGTGGCTGCCGTGGACCGCTGGGCCATGGAACACCAGATCTGGGTGATCAGCGACGAAATCTATGAGCACCTGACCTACCAGGGGGCGGGCACCCCCTATCCGGGCGCTCTGGTGCCGCAGGTGCGCGATCAGCTGATCGTGGTCAACGGCGTTGCCAAGACCTATGCCATGACCGGCTGGCGGGTGGGCTGGCTGGTTGCACCCCTGCCGGTGGCCCAGGCGGCCGCCAAGCTTCAGGGGCATATGACCTCCAACGTGGCCAACGTCTCCCAGCAGGCGGCTCTGGCTGCCCTGACCGGCGGTCTGGAGGACGTTGAGGCCATGCGGTCGGCCTTCGCACTGCGTCGACGGGCCATCGTGGATGCCCTGAATGCCATGGAGGGGGTGACCTGCCCTGAACCCCTGGGCGCTTTCTACGCTTTTGCCGACGTGACCGGTCTGCTGAATCGGCCAGTGGGTCCGCAGGGCACGGTCTGCGCCACTTCGGGCGAGCTGGCCGAGGTCATCCTGGAGCAGATCCAGGTGGCGGCCGTGCCTGGTGAGGCCTTTGGCGCGCCCGGCTGCCTGCGCTTCTCCTACGCGCTGGCCGACGACGACCTGGCCGAGGGCATGCGGCGACTTGGGGAATGGACCAGCGTCTGATCCGGCTCCTGGGCAAAATGCTATCGGGGCAACACGGTTGGACTCAATCCACCCTTTAGGCTAAACTAGCGATTTGGCGGTTTTTCCTCCCTGCCGAGTAGGCTGGTGGAAAGTTCCGATAGGGAAGTGGCGCAATTGGTAGCGCAACGGTCTCCAAAACCGTAGGTTGTGGGTTCGAGTCCCGCCTTCCCTGCCAAGGCTTGCAGCAGATGATGCAGAACAAACGAAGGACGGATGACCATGGCACAGAAGGATGGGGCTGAGGAAGCCAAGCCGAACTTCTTCATGCGTATCGGGCTCTTCATCAAGCAGGTCATCGATGAGATCCGCAAGGTCGTGACCCCCACGGGCAAGGAACTGGTGGGCTGGTCCGTGGCCGTCTTCATCTTTGTGCTGCTGCTGATGGTCTTCGTGACCGTGATGGACTTCGGGCTGGGCAAACTGGCCTTCCTGATATTTGGCTGAGCCGTGACAAGGTAGAAGGTGGAGTGATCCATGAGTGATGATCTGACCAGAGAGGGATTGGACCCCGATCAGGCCGCCGAGTCGGTCCCGTCGGCGTCCGACGATGCCCCCACGCAGGAGGATGCCCAGGTCCAGGATCAGTCTCTCGGGTCCCCTTCTGAACAGGCCGGGCAGGACGGCACACCCGCCGAATCCGCCCAGGCCAAGGACACCCAGGACGATTCTTCCGATTCCGACGACCAGGCCGACCAGGAGGATCCCGGTCAGCGTGCCGTGGACGAGTTCTCCAAGAAGCTGCGTACCCTTGAGGGCAAGTGGTACGTTCTGCACACCTACTCGGGCTACGAGAAGCGCGTCAAGGCCAATGTGGAGTCCCGCGTGGCCTCCTTCGGCCTGGAGGACAAGGTCTTCCAGGTGGAGATTCCCATGGAAGAGGTCGAGAAGCACACCGACAAGGGCAAGAAGGTCGTCACCCGGGTTCGTGTGCCGGGCTACGTGCTGATTCGCATGTGGCCAGACGAGAACGCCCGCCGCATCATTCGCGACACCGAGGGCGTCACCGGATTCGTCGGCCCCAGCAAGGAGCCGGCTCCGCTGACACGCAAGGAAGTCGTCCAGATGATGGCCCCAATGATTGCCTCCGAGGCCCTGAAGGCCGCTGGGGACAAGCCCGAGGCCGCCAAGAAGCGCACGGTGGAGGTCTCCTACGCCGTCGGCGATCAGGTCACCGTCACCGAAGGACCCTTCGCCACCATGGCCGCCGTGGTCTCCGACGTGGAGCCCACTACACAGAAGCTGACCGTTCTGGTCTCCATCTTCGGCAGGGACACCCCTGTGGAGCTGGGATTCGACCAGGTCGAGAAGATCGTCTGAGCGCCGTCGGCCGGTCCCCGGTCGATGCGATAATCGTTAGGCTTGCGTTCCCCTGTGGAGCGCATTTGGAAAGAACAGGTTGCGGGAGGGGACCCATGGTCTCCGACATCACCGCTTCGTAGAAAGAAGAACCAGCATATGGCTGCAAAGAAGAAAGTCACCGCGCTGATCAAGGTGCAGATAGAGGCCGGCAAGGCCAACCCCGCGCCCCCGTTGGGCCCGGCACTGGGTTCCCACGGCGTGAACATCATGGACTTCTGCAAGCAGTACAACGATGCCACCAAGGACAAGATGGGCCAGGTCATCCCCTGCATCATCACCGTCTACGAGGATCGTTCCTTCACCTTCGTCACCAAGACCCCGCCGGCAGCCGACCTGCTGCGCAAGGCGGCCGGTGTCTCCAAGGGTGCCGGCAACCCGCTGACCACCAAGGTGGGATCCGTCACCAAGGCCCAGGTCCGCGAGATCGCCCAGACTAAGATGGAGGATCTGTCGGCCCGTGACGTCGAGGCCGGAATGAAGATCATCGAAGGCACCGCCCGTTCCATGGGCATCACCGTCACCGACTGAAATTTTCGTTGTGAGCGGTAGGGCATACGCTTGCCCGCACCGCGACTGCTGATAGGAGAAGCAGATGACCAAGCGTTCCAAGAAGTACCGCGAGGCGGCCGAGAAGGTCGATCGCACCAACCTGTACACCCCTGAGGAGGGCATCGCCCTGCTCAAGAGCATGCCCAAGCGCGGGTTTGACGAGACCGTGGAGGCCGTCTACCGCCTGAACGTGGACCCCCGTAAGGCCGACCAGCTGGTCCGCGGCACCGTCAGCCTGCCCAACGGTACCGGCAAGACCGTGCGCGTTCTGGTCTTCGCCCGTGGCCCCCAGGCGACTGCAGCCGCCGAGGCCGGAGCCGACGAGGTGGGCGACGACGAGCTGGTGACCAGGGTCGCCGGCGGCTACCTGGACTTCGATGCCGTGGTGGCCACCCCCGACATGATGGGCAAGGTCGGCCGTCTGGGCCGCGTGCTTGGTCCCCGTGGCCTCATGCCCAACCCCAAGACCGGCACCGTGACCATGGATGTGGCCAAGGCGGTCACCGAGATCAAGGCCGGACGTATCGAGTTCCGTGTGGATAAGAACGGCAACCTGAGCTTCCCCGTGGGCAAGGTCTCCTTCGAGCAGCAGGCTCTGGAGGAGAACTTCCACGCGGTCGACGAGGAGATCAAGCGCCTGAAGCCGGCCACGGTCAAGGGCCGTTACATCACCAAGGCCACTGTCACCACCACCATGGGCCCGGGCGTTCCTCTGGACATCGCGGTGCTCTGAGCCGGTTCGGCTGATACTTCCAGGGCGGGAGACCTTCGGGTCCCCGCTCTTTTTATATCTTGGCCAGGTGCCAGTCAGTCGGCGCCCGGATGCGACCTGCGGATTCTGCCGATGATCAGGGCTGCCTGGAGGACGAAGGACTCTCGCGGGTCCATGGCGTCCCAGCCAGTTACTTCCACACAGCGCCTGAGCCGGTAGCGCACGGTGTTGGGATGGATTCCCAGCTTCTTGGCGGTGACCTCCAGCGAGTTGCCCGAGCGCAGGAAGGTGAGCAGGGTGGTCGGCAGGGGCCCGTCCGGATCCTGTCCGGCCAGGCTCAGATAGACCTCCTGGTAGAGCTGGTCGGCAGCGTCCCTGTCCCCGTTCAGGGCTCGTTCAGGCAGCAGGTCGTCGGCGTGCAGTGGTCTGGGCAGGGCGGCGGTGATGGGGTCGGCCACTGCTGGAGCCGCCGCATGGGTGCTCAGTGCGGCTCCGATGGAGGCTTCCGCACCGGAGATTCCATGGCGGAGAGGTCCCAGGCAGACGGCTGATCCGTCAGCGTAGAAGCGCAGGATGGAGGCACAGAAGTCTGCCGGGGTGCCCGACCGGTCGGGATTGATCAGGACCGTCATGAGCCCATCGCTCTCGCCCACCAAGGCCCTGCCGCCTTCATGAGCCACCGTGGTATGGATGGGCTGGCGGGCGTTCTCCATGCCCTGTCCGTCATCGTTGCCCCGGGCCTCGCCAACGACAGCAAAGCAGTCGAACTCGGTCGGCCAGCCCAGCCGGGCCAAATCGTCAACGGTCCGTGTGTCTGCTGTTTTCTCGATCAGATGCCGAATGATCCTGGATTCCGTGACGGCTTTACGCCCGCTCCGCGCCTCGGCCAGGTCGGCGTAGAGACCGGCTGCTGCGGTGGCGGCATGACGGGCGTAGACCAGCGTGGACCGTTCCCCTTCGGCCTCCATGGTCCGGCCAGCCTCCTCAAGCATGTCCAGAATGACCCGGGTCAGCTCCATGGCCCGGTGCGGGCCCAGGCTCCTGGAGAGTTCGGCTGGCACGGGGGAGGGGACTTCGCCCTCTTCTTTGCCTTGGGAGTCGAGTCGGGCCAGCAGGTCGTCCAGAGCTGTTCGGATGGCCCCCTCCAAGGTTCTGCGCCCGTCGGCGGGCAGGGACCTGGCCCAGGGCAGCGCCTCCTCCAGATGGTCCAGCGTCTTCCGGAGGATCCGCTCCATGGCGGCATCGGAGGCGGCAGGTACCTGGCGAGCTTGCTGCGCCTCGGCAGGGTCGTCGTCCTTCGGTCTGGACCGCTTCGGCTTGCCGATCATGTCGGCCGATCCATCAGGTTTTCGGTACGGGCACGGCGGCTCTCTCGGACCATGTCCAGGATCAGGAAGGGCACCACCATGTCCACCGGCAGCATGTGCCGTTCGAAGTTGTTGGCTGGGGCCGTGATCATGACCCCCATGATCAGCAGGAGGGGGAACCAGCGGAGGGCCCCGCGCCAGTGACCGGCTGCCAGGCGGGCGACGATCAGCAGCAGGGCGGCCACCACCCAGAAGTTGGCACGCGCCACCAGGCCCAGCAGGGGGGTGTCGGCCCAAGTTCTGACGAATCCGGTCACCCCGTTGCGCCAGTCGTGGCACCAGGCCGCCAGCCAGGAGCCCGAGTTCTGCACGTAGCCGTTGTTCAGGTAGTAGGACATGGCTACGTATGCAGGGTCGCCGGGGTCGAAGTAGCCGTAGGACTCGGCCATGAAGGCATCTAGGTAGATCACCGGGTTGCGCAGTCCCACCTGGAGCCAGGCCCGATTCAGCCGGGACAGCTGCTCAGGCGTGACGGTCCTCCAGCGATAGACGATCAGTTTGGGCTGGTTGCCCGAGGACTTGACCCGGTCGGCCTCCCAGGGGGTGTATTGGATGGCGGCATTGTCCAGGTCCATGATGGGCTCGAGGTCGGCCCTCGCCTGGGCCGGAATTCCCTGGGGGTTGCGCTGGGCCACCCGGGCGATCTGCTGCAGCTGGATACTGCGGCTCTCCACAGGGTCACCCTGGATGACCGTCCCCGTAGCCGTCAGAGCCCCGGTCACCCCCGTGAACAGGACCAGGGGCAGCAGAAGCCCTATCAGGATGGTGGCCCATTGGCGACGGTGGACGATCAGGGCCAGGACCAGCTGGGCCAGGACGATGTAGAGGGCGTACTTGGCGCTGATCAGCATGATCAGGGTGCTCAAGGCGAGGGCGGGCCGCAGTCGGACCGTTTGGCTGGCGTAGAGCGGTGAGTTCTTGTCCACAGACTCCAGCTGGTGCCAGATGCCGAACCACCAGATGAAGGCGAAGGCGAAGAGGGGGGACTTGGTCAGGCTGAAGGTACTGAAGACCACGAAGGGGGAGAGGAGGAAGAAGAGCATGACCAGGGTGCGGGCCAGTGCCCCGACATGTTCGGTTCCGCTCCCGCGCAGGAAGCGGTCGGCAGTGACGGCGCAGCAGAAAGCGGCGAAGATCACCTGCAGCCCTGCCAGGAGCACGATGCCCGCATCATAGGATCCGGTCAGATGGTTGGAGGCCATGATGGTCATCCCGTAGAACAAGGTCAGCACCATGTTGTGCTGGTCGGTCAGGAAGGTGGGGTGCCCCGGCCACAGGTAGTGGCCTATGGGGTAGACGTCCATCTGGGTGAAGGCATTGCCGCCGTAGGGAGGCTGATCGCCCTGCAGCTGGGCCAGGAAGTTGGCGCATTCCTGGGCCTGTGCGTACAGGTCGGCCCCGTAGGCGGCCAGCAGGGTAAGAAAGGCCCAGGCCCATCCCAGCAGGAGCAGACGCATGATGGGCCGCCAGCCGCTGGTTTGTCTGGTGATGAAGGCCGCGTAGGCACGCATCCGCGGGCGCTGTGCCAGGACGGTCAATCGCTGTGGCATCCTGATAGGCCCGCGACCCAGCAGAATCCGGCGGCAGACCAGCACTGCAGCCAGGCAGACGGCCAGGGTGCCCAGCATGATAAGCACCTGGGGCAAGCCCACCTGTGTCAGCGAACCCTGCTGACGGTAGATGGGGCCCAGACCGGTGCAGAAGGCAACCCAGAGGCAGGCCAGCAGGGCCAGGACCAGGCCGACGGTCCGGGATGCACGGGAACCAGGCCTCCCGGTCTGCAAGGCGGATGTCTGCACAGGTTGTTCGCCCGCCTCTCTCGCTTGCGCCCTTCCGCTGTCTGCGCTCAAAAGAACCCCTTTCGCGGGTCGTGCCTGGTCTACGGCTTCCCCATTTTATCCAGTGCCCATCCGAGGATGCGCTCAGGGCCATCCAGGGGTCCCCTGTGAAAAGATACAAAAACCGGCCGCCGCTTTTGTGGGTGGCTCGCTACCAGGGCTGACCCCTTGTGCCGTATAGTGGAACGCGTGCCTCATCAGAATATCAAGTGGCAGCCATCGGCATCGCTGGACAGTGGCGTAATCTCCTCGATCGTGGTGCTCGACACCGTCGATTCGACCAATACGCTCGTGGCTCATGCTCTGGAAGCCTCGACGTATTCGGATGCGCGCGACCGGGTCGAGCGGCTGTTTGGGGGCGGTGAATCGACGACGAGCACGGGGACCGTGAAGGGACTGGCCTCTGGCACAAGGGGAAAAGCCGAAGATAGGCCTCGAAAAAATGCCCTCCAGGGTGTTTCTACGACTACACGATACGAGGGAAGAGTCGCAAGTAAAGGTATTCGGCGATGGCCGGGCGCCGGGGGGAGCACCATGCCGCTGAGCGTAGCGGTTGCGGATGCGCAGTCCCGGTGCCGCGGTCGTCTTGCCCGAACCTGGGTCAATCAGCCCCGACGCTCCCTGCTGGCCACTTGGGCCCTGCCGCTGCCCACCAGCCTGCTGACCGGACCCTTTGGCGGATGGATGCCCATGGTGGCGGGACTGGCCGCTCTGGAAGGCCTCCAGGACGTGCTTGAGCACCACGGCTGCCCGCTGGCCGACGGCGGCGACCCTGAACGGGTCCTGACCCTCAAGTGGCCCAATGATCTGTTCTGCCGCGGGGCCAAGCTGGGGGGCATCCTCTGCGAACTGGTCCGGGTGGATCAGGACTGGTCGGCCCTGGCTGTCGGCATCGGCATCAACCTCCTTCTGCCCCGGCAGGCGCTGCCCATTGCGCAGTCAACATCCCTGCAGCTGCATTACCAGGGCCTGCCCGACTACCAGACCCTGCGCGACGATCTGGTCGACGCCATCAGCTGGCACCTGAGCGGGGAGATGGCCCCCTTCGGCATTGACGGGGCGTTGGACAGGACCTTGAACGGGCCGCAGGGACTGCGCTCGCGGATTGCCGCACTCAGCTGGACGCTGGGCAGGCGGGTCAGGGTCGTTCCTGTGGCCGGTGAGCACGTGGAGGGCCGTGCCCTGCAGATCAATCCGGACGCCTCCCTGCGGGTGCGGTTGCCCGACGGCGGCCAGGTTGACGTGTCCACGGCAGACGTGGGCATCCTGCCCGAAGTGGCCGCTGTGGGGGCCTAAATCCCCATCCTGCTCATACTTTTCGTCAGTCCAAATCACCCTTGAACAACCAGTGAGGAGAGGGGAATGAAAAAACTGCTGATCGCAAACCGCGGCGAGATAGCCCTGCGGGTTGTACGCACCGCCCAGGAAATGGGCATCGCCACCGTGGCCGTCTATGCCGACCAGGATCGGGATGCCCCCTATGCCCAGATGGCGGACGAGGCCTACCTCTTGCCTGGGGACACCAACCTGGAGACCTATCTGAACGAGGATCTGATCGTCTCCATCGCCCGCCGGGCCGGCGCTGATGCCCTCCACCCGGGGTATGGCTTCCTGTCCGAGTTTTCCTCCTTCGCACGGAAGGTGATCGAGGCGGGCATCACCTGGGTGGGGCCTGATCCGGAGGTCCTGGACGAGCTGGGCGACAAGATCACCGCCTGCAAGGTGGCCGAGCGGGCCCGGGTGCCGGTGGTGCCAGGCCTGAGCCAGCCCGTCACCGACATGCGTCCCCTGCTGGACTTCGCCGACGAGCACGGCTATCCGGTCATGATGAAGAAGGCCGACGGCGGCGGCGGCCGTGGGATCACACTGATCAACGACAGCGACGAGCTGCGCACCTTCTACATGAACCACGATGCCCTTCAGGGCGGCGACCTGGGCGACTACTTCATCGAGAAGTTCGTGGACCGGGCCCGGCACGTGGAGACCCAGTCCGGCAGGGACAGCCATGGCCAGTTCACCGTCTACTCCACCAGGGACTGCTCGGTCCAGCGCCGCAACCAGAAGCTGGTGGAGGAGGCCCCGGCCCCCTTCCTGTCCGACGACGTGATCGCCCAACTGGAGGGATTCTCCCGCCGCCTGTTCGACACGGTGGGCTACGTGGGCCTGGGCACCTGCGAGTTTCTGGTCACCCCCAGGGACGACGTCTACTTCATGGAGGTCAACCCCCGGCTGCAGGTGGAGCATACGGTCAGCGAACAGGTCTGCGGGCTGGACCTGGTCCGCGAGCAGCTGCGGATAGCCGATGGCGGCTCCCTGAACGTGGCGCCTCCACCACGCGGCCACAGCTTCGAGCTGCGCATCACCAGCGAGGATCCGGCCACCAACCTGACCCCCAGCTCAGGGACCATCGAGTCGATTCAGTGGCCCTCCGGCCCCGGCATCCGCGTGGACTCGGGCGTCGAGGTGGGCGACACGGTCTCGCCCAGGGACGACTCCATGATGGGCAAGCTGATCGTGACCGCCCAGGATCGTCCGGCGGCCGTGGCCAGGGTCCGTCGGGCCCTGCGCGAGATGAGCATCAGTGGGGTTCCCACCCCGGCCGGCCTCTTCCAGAAGATTTTCACCAACCCCGAGTTCACCGCCGAGGACGGTCACTCCTTCGACGTGTCCACCAAGTGGCTCGAACGGGTCTACCTGAACGTGGAGCCAGCCTCCAACGGCAGCGGCCAGCCCGCCTCGGTCTCCGGCGCCTCCGCCCAGGAACAGGACCGGGACAGCGATCCCATGGAGACCTACAACGTGGAGATCGACGACAAGCGGGTCAGGCTGGCCCTGCCCCAGTCGCTGCTGGGAGGCATGGGCGGCGTCGGCGGCCACGGTGGCATCTCCAGGCCCCGGCAGCCCCTGCGCGGGCGCGGGTTGCGCGATCAGGAGCCCGGCGCCCCCCGGCAGGATGCGGCCCGGTCCGGCGTCATCGTGGCCACCATGCAGGCGGTGGTCACCCGCATCAACGTGGCCCCCGACCAGGAGGTGGACAAGGGCGACCTGTTGGTGGTTCTGGAGTCCATGAAGATGGAGAACTACGTCTATGCCCCGGCCAAGGGCCGTGTGAAGACCATCGAAGTGTCCGTGGCACAGGGGGTGGATCCGGGCCAGACCCTGGTCACCCTGGATCTGGGCGGGGAGGAGCAGGCATGAGCGTCACCGAATCCACCCTGGGCTCCCAGCCGGTGCGCCAGGGCATCCATCGGGCCGCCGCCCTGGCCAAACAGGCCGAGGAGCACGCCCGCGACCGTCAGCACGCCAAGGGCAAGCAGACCGCCCGTGAGCGCCTGGACCTGCTCTTCGACAAGGACACCTTCGAGGAGGTGGGCCGCTTCGCCGGCGGCGACATCGCCGGGGACCGGGCGGGATCCGCCGTCATCACCGGCTTCGGCCTGGTCTATGGGCGCAAGGTCGGCGTCTATGCCCAGGACTTCTCCGTCAGGGGCGGCACCTTGGGCCGGGCCGAGGGCGAGAAGATATGCCGGCTCATGGACATGGCCCTGCGGATCAAGGTTCCCATCGTGGCCATGATCGACTCGGGAGGCGCCCGTATCCAGGAGGGTGTGGCCGCCCTGACCCAGTATGGCCGCATCTTCCGTAAGACCTGCCAGGCCAGTGGCTTCGTCCCGCAGATCTCCCTGATCCTGGGACCCTGCGCAGGCGGTGCTGTCTACTGCCCGGCCCTGACCGACCTGATCATCATGACCAAGGAGAACTCGGACATGTTCGTCACCGGTCCCGACGTGGTCAAGGCAGCCACCGGCGAGACCATCAGCATGGACCAGCTGGGTGGCGGCTACGTGCACAACACCCGTTCCGGCGTGGCCCACTACCTGGGTGAGGACGAGGCCGACGCCATCGACTACGCCCGGACCGTGCTGGCCTACCTGCCTGCCAACAGCGGCCAGAAGCCTCCCCGGTACGCCTTCATCTCCGGCCATGCCGAGCGCCAGGCCGCCAAGCGACTGGCCACGGTCATCCCCGAGAACGACCGGCAGCCATACGATGTGCTGGACGTCATCCACGCCATCGTCGACTACGGCGAGTTGGTTCAGGTCCAGGAGCTCTACGCCAGGTCCATCGTGGTGGGCTTCGCCTGCCTGGAGGGCCGACCGGTGGGAATCGTGGCCAACCAGCCCATGGTGGACGCGGGCAGCCTGGATGTGGAATCCTCCGAGAAGCTGGCCCGCTTCGTCCGCCTCTGCGATGCCTTCAACCTGCCGGTCATCACCCTGGTGGACACCCCCGGCTACAAGCCGGGATCGGACCAGGAGCACGCCGGCATCATCCGTCGTGGGGCCAAGGTCATCTACGCCTATGCCAACGCCCAGGTGCCCATGGTCACCATTGTGCTGCGCAAGGCCTTCGGCGGCTCCTACATCGTCATGGGCTCCAAGGCCATCGGCGCGGACCTCAACTATGCCTGGCCCTCCTCGCAGATAGCCGTGCTGGGGGCCCAGGGCGCGGTCAACATCATCCACCGGCGCGACCTGCAGGAGGCCAAGGAGGCCGGCCGTGACGTGGATGAGCTGCGAAACAAGCTGGCCCGGGAGTACGAGACCAGCACCGTCAACGCCAATCTCTCCCTGGAGATGGGCGAGCTGGATGCCATGATCGACCCGGAGCAGACCCGACCGGTCCTGGTCCAGGCCATGGACCTCCTGGCAGACAAGCAACGCGTCAGGGTCAACGACAAGCACCACGGCAACCAGCCTCTATGAGCTTCCCCTCGTCATTATCAGCAATCCCCAACTCTCTATGAATAGGACATCATGACCAGTACATTCTTCATCAACCGTCTCGCCGAGCAGCCGCACGCACTCATGTTCGCCGGCCAGTCCAACCCCTGGACCGTGGCCCTGGACGATCTGCAGGGCGATCCCGATATAGACAAGGCTCTGAGGGAGCGGATGGCGGCGGCCACCGACCTGCTCAGGGCGGTCAAGCCCGACCTGCTGGCCACCAACGGCCGTCAGCTGGATCTGTTTGGCTACAGGCCTGACCCGGTCAGGCTGGGGCCGGCCGCCGACGCGGCGGTCAGTGTGCCCGGCATCGCCCTGGTGCAGCTGGGCGCCCTCATGGACATGGACCAGCTGGGCTACGACGCAGCCCAGGCCCGTCCGGTGGCCCTGCTGGGGCACTCCCAGGGCATCATCGGCGTCCACATGGTCCAGGAAATCCAGGCTGCAGGGTCCCTCAAGGCAGCCCAGGGTGCCATCGACCAGATCCTGGCCACCGCCATGCTGATCGGCACGGCTGGCACCCGTCAGGCCCGTCGTCTGGGCATCCACCGCCAGGGTGAGGCCACCCCTATGCTTTCGGTGCGCGGCGCCACCCGCCATCAGGTGGAGGTCCTGATCGACCGGGTGCCTGGCGCTCGCGGCCCCATCAGCGTGGCCGTGACCAATTCGGATCGCAATCTGGTCCTGTCCGGGTATCCGGAGGATCTGGCAGCCTTCGCCATCGAGGCGGGCAAGGAGAGCGAGCATCAGCGCCAACTGCGCGAGGACAAGGTCCGTGGCGGAACCGCCTTCTCGCCGGTTCTGGAGTACCTGGATGTGACCCTGCCCTTCCACTCGCCGCTCATGAAGGAGGCCGTGGATCTGAGCGTGGACTGGGCCTCCCGCTGCGGTCTGGACACCGGGCGTGCCCGGGTTCTGGCTGAAGAGGTCCTGCTCAACCATGCCGACTGGGCCGGCCGGATCGCCGAGGTCATGGACCAGCAGGATGCCGCCTCCCTCTGGCTGGTGGATCTGGGCCCGGGCGAGACCCTGGGCAAGCTGGTGGACAACCTGGTCCAGGGCACCGGCGTGGGCGTGGTCGAGGCCTCCAACCAGGCCCGGCGCGCGCAGCTGTCCACCATGGAGGAGGATCCGGCCCGCACCCAGGACTGGTCCAAGCTGGCTCCCCGTCTGCTTGAGACACCGGCCGGTCCCCGGGTGGAGACGGCCTTCAGCAGGTTGACCGGCAAGCCTCCGGTCATGTTGGCCGGTATGACCCCGACCACCGTGGAGCCCGAGATCGTGGCTGCGGCCGCCAACGCCGGCTACTGGGCCGAGCTGGCGGGTGGTGGCCAGGTGACCGCCGAGGTCTTCGACCGCCATGTGTCCCAGCTGGAGGACCAGCTGCAGGAGGGCCGCACGGTCGAGTTCAACGCCATGTTCATGGACCGCTACCTGTGGAACCTCCAGTTCGGCAGCCAGCACATCGTGCCTAAGAAGCGCGCCTCCGGCACCCCCATCGACGGGGTGGTCATCTCTGCCGGCATCCCCGAGCTGGACGAGGCCGTGACCCTGATCCGTCAGCTCAACGAGGAGGGCTTCCCCTACGTGGCCTTCAAGCCCGGCACGGTGGACCAGATCCGCCAGGTCGTGGCCATTGCCCGCAAGGTCGCCCCCACCCACATTCTCATGGAGGTCGAAGGCGGGGCCGCCGGCGGCCACCACTCCTGGGAATCCCTGGACGACCTGCTCTCGACCACCTACGCCGAGGTCCGCGCCTGCCCCAACATCGTTCTGGTGGCCGGCGGCGGTATCGGCACCCCTGAGCGTGCTGCCGACTACATCAGCGGCCAGTGGTCCCGCGCCTACAACCTGCCGGACATGCCCGTGGACGGCGTCATGATCGGCACGGCTGCCATGACCGCCAAGGAGGCCCACACCAATCCCGAGATCAAGCGGGCTCTGGTGGCCACTCCCGGCATCGACACCTCCACCCCCGATCCGGACCCCTTCGCCCCCATGGGAGAGAAGTGGGTGCCCAGCGGCAAGTCCGTGGGGGGCGTGGGCTCCGGCCTGAGCCATTTGCACGCCGACATCTACGAGATGGAGAACTCCTCCGCCGAGTGCGGCCGTCTGCTGGTCCGGGTCATGAAGCATCCCGAGGAGTTGGAGACCCGCCGCGGGGAGATCATCGAGGCCCTGAACAAGACCGCCAAGCCCTACTTCGGCGATCTGGAGACCATGACCTACCAGGACTGGGCCCAGCGCTTCGCCGACCTGGCCTACCCCTGGGCCGACGACACCTACATCGACCGCTTCCTGCACCTACTACGGCGCATCGAGGCCCGTGTCTGCGAGCGTCAGAGCGGCGAGTTCGACTCCATCTTCGCCTCCAGGCAGGATGTTGCCGAGCCGGAGCAGGCGCTTCGCCGGCTGCATGAGGCCTATCCCCAGGCTGCCGAACTCAAGGTGGTGCCCACCGATGTGGCCTGGTTCCCTGTTCTGGTGCGCGAGTATCCCAAGCCCATGCCCTTCGTGCCGGTCATCGACAACGATCTGCTGCGCTGGTGGGGCCAGGATCAGCTCTGGCAGTCCGAGGACCCCCGCTACGGCGCCGACTCGGTCAGGGCCATCCCCGGACCCATCTCCGTGGCGGGCATCACCACGGTGGACGAGCCGGTGGCCTCCATTCTGGGACGATTCGAGCAGGCGGCCATAGACCGGGTGCGCGGCCTGGACAACGGTCCCGCCAAGGCCTACAGCCAGCTGGCAGGCGCCGCTGACGCGCAGGAGTTCATCCGCCGCAGCCCCAACATCTCCTGGGTGGGCCACTTGATGGCCAATCCGGCATACGGGACGGCCATGGACGACCCAAACTACGCCATCACCCCCATCGGCCAGGACGACCAGGGCGAGCACTACGACCTGGACATCCATCTGGACACCTACTGGGACGACGACCCCGACGGCGGCCTGGACCGGCATGCGGTGCGCGACATCGTCGTGCCGCTGACCCTCAAGAGCGACCAGGTCGGCCTCTTCCCGGTGGTCGACCGCAGCCGCCTGCCCAAGGACGTCTACGCCCTGCTGGCCGATACAGCCGGCATCGGCAACACCTCCGTCACCGGCGACAAGCTGGAGGCCATGCCTGTCATAGAGAAGGACGATGATGACCATGAGCATCCCTTCGGCCTGGCCCACAGCGGTTACACCCTGGCAGCCAACCTGGGCTTCGACCATGAGGCGGCCACCGGAGGCGCCCTACCCGATGCGCTGATTCCCTCCGGCTTCGCCCCGGACGCCCTGGTGGGTCCGGCCTGGCCGGCCATCTACGCAGCCCTGGGATCCGTCTATGTGAATGGCTTCCCCATCATCGAGGGACTGCTCAATGCGGTCCATCTGGACCACCTGATCGAGCTGGAGGTCAGCGAGAAGCGCCTGCTGGAACACACCGGCCAGCGGATTGAGCTGACCAGCTGGGCCGAGCCCTATCAGGAATCTTCCTCCGGGCGGGTGGTGACCATCCACGTGGTCCACGCCGCCCAGGACGGGACCGTGCTGGCCCGCGAGGTCGAGCGTTTCGCCATCCGTGGCCGCGCCTACAGCGACCAGCTGCCCCAGGAGGCTCCCGAGTACGGCGGCATCCGCGCCGACACGGTGGACACACCACGCAGGCTGCTGCGCCGCGTCACCGTCACCGCCCCCAAGGACATGACCGCCTTCGCACGTACCTCCGGGGACTTCAATCCCATCCATACCTCCAAGCGAGGAGCGGCCGTCTCCGGCCTGTCTGCGCCGCTGGTGCACGGCATGTGGCTGTCGGCCACCGCCCAGTACGCGGCCCAGGCCACCGACGAGCAGGGCGTCCACTATGAGATCGCCGGCTGGACCTACAACATGTACGGCATGGTCCAGCTGGGCGACAAGGTGGAGATCAGCCTGGAGCGCGTGGGCAAGGTACGCCATGGCGGCCTGGTTCTGGAGGTCACCTGCAGGATCGACGGCCAGCTGGTCTCCCGCGGCACGGCGATCGCCCGCGCCCCCAGGACCGCCTACGTCTACCCCGGCCAGGGAATCCAGCAGCAGGGCATGGTCCTGGACGAGCGGGCCAAGTCCCCGGCCGCCCGCGAGACCTGGGAACGGGCCGATGCCCTGACCCGCAGCAAGCTTGGGTTCTCCATCCTGGCCGTGGTGCGTGACAACCCCCACACCCTGACGGCCAAGGGGGTCACCTACCACCATCCGGAGGGTCTGCTCAACCTGACCCAGTTCACCCAGGTGGCCCTGGCCACCGTGGCCTTCGCCCAGACCGCCCGCCTGCGCGAGTCCGGCATGGACATCTGGCCCGCCTACTTCGCCGGCCACTCCCTGGGCGAGTACAACGCCCTGAGCTCCTTCGCCGGGGTCATGTCCCTGGAGACGGTCCTGGAGCTGGTCTTCCACCGCGGTTCCACCATGCACTCCCTGATCGAACGTGACGAGCAGGGGCGCAGCAACTACCGGATGGGCGCCCTGCGCCCCAACCAGTTCGGCGTGGGGGACTCCGGCGTCAAGCAGTATGTGGAGTCCGTGTCCAAGGAGTGCGGCGAATTCCTGGAGATCGTCAACTACAACCTGGCCGGCCAGCAGTACGCCGTGGCGGGGACCATCGCCGGTCTGGAGTACCTGCGAGCCGATGCCAACCGTCGGGCCAAGGAGGCGGGCGGCAAGCCGGCCTTCATGTACGTGCCCGGCATCGACGTGCCCTTCCACTCCACACTGCTGCGCAAGGGGGTGCCCGAGTTCCGCGACACCCTGGATGCCCTGCTGCCCGAGCACATCGACTACTCCCGCCTGGAGGGTCGCTACATACCCAACCTGGTTGCACGACCCTTCCAGATGACCAAGGAGTTCGCGGCCTCCATCCTGGAGGTGGTTCCTTCCGAACGCATCAAGCAGGCGCTGGACGATCCCCGGGTCTGGGACCGGTATGCGGCCGACGACCAGAAACTGGGTCGTCTGCTGCTGACCGAGCTGCTCTCCTGGCAGTTCGCCTCTCCTGTGCGCTGGATCGAGACCCAGGCACTCATGTTCGATGCCCCCGAGCAGGGCGGCCTGGGCGTGGAGCAGCTGATCGAGGTAGGGCTGGGACATTCGCCCACCTTGGCCAACCTGGGCACCAAGACCCTGAAACTGCCAGACTTCCGCGAGCGTCACGTGAGCGTCTACAACCTGGGCAGGGACGAGAGCCGGGTCTATCTGACCGACACCGATCCCATGGCCCCGGTGGAGGAGGAGCCCGCAGTTCCGGTCCAGGATTCCAGTCCTGAACCTGCTCAGGCTCAGGCTGCTGCGCCTGCACCGGCATCGGAGCCAACTCCAGCCCCTGCCTCTGCCCCTGCGGTAGCCGAGGATTCGGCTCCTGCTCCGGCCCCGACCGCCGGTGGCCCATCAGGTGCCGATGTGGCCGACCTGCCTTTCAAGGCCTCGGATGCCATCGCCGTTCTGCTGGCCTACTCCACCAAGATCCGCCCCGAACAGATTGGACAGACCGACACCACCGACACCCTGACCAACGGCGTCTCCTCCAGGCGCAACCAGCTGCTGATGGACATCAGCTCCGAGCTGGGTGTGGCCAGCGTGGACGGTGCCGCCGAGGCCAGCATGACCGACCTGAGTGCCCTGGTGAACAAGGTGGCCCCCAACTATCGGCCCTTCGGTCCGGTACTCTCCGACATCGTGCGTGAGCGTATCCGCGACCTCTTCGGCCCCTCCGGCCTCAAGCTGCAGCAGGTTGAGCAACGGGTCTCCGACGTCTGGCAGCTGGGTGCGGGCTGGGTCTCGGCCACCGTGGCCAGCTTGGTCCTGGACACCCGCGAGGGTGCCTCCTCGCGCGGCGGCGACCTGGCCTTCCTGCCCACCGAGGCCGTCTCCACCGTGCCTGCGGCCAATGCGCTGATTGATCAGGCTGTTCAGCAGGTGGCCCAGCGTCACGGCGTCACGGTCTCCATGCCTTCTGCAGGCGGTGCTGCTGGCGGTGCCGTGGTTGACTCCGCCGCCCTGGATGCCTTCGCGGCCCAGGTGACCGGCTCCGAGGGTGTGTTGGCCTCCACCGCCCGCTTCCTCCTGGACAAGTTGGGGCTTAAGCCTCCGGTCGTCCAGCCTGGTGAGAATGAGGATGCTGCCGTTGTGGCCGCCGTCGATGCCGAGCTGGGCAGCGACTGGCCCGAGCAGGTGGCGCCAAGGTTCGAGGCTTCGCGCGCCGTCCTCTTCGACGACCGCTGGGCCAGCGCCCGTGAGGATCTGGCTCACATCTACCACGAGCATGATGATGACCGCAGCCGTCTGAGCTTCGTGGGAGCCGGACGCGAGGTGCACGATCAGGCCGTCTGGTATGCCGAGCAGGCGGGCAAACGTGGGGAGCAGGATCTGGCCCGGGTCTTCAGCGGCATCGCCGACCAGGCCATGACCCCTGCCGACTCGGACCAGACCGCAGCACGATTCGCCAAGGACGTGGCCGTGGTCACCGGCGTGGCCCCCAAGTCCATCGCCGGATCGCTGACTGCGGGCCTCCTGGAGGGCGGGGCGACGGTCATCGCCGTCTGCCATTCCCTGAAGCCGCAGACCGTCATCTGGGCTCGCGACCTCTACCGTCGCCATGCCGTGGGCGGTGCCCGTCTCTGGATCGTGTCCGCCAACCTGTCCAGCTACCGGGATGTGGATGCCCTGGTGGACTGGGTCGGCAACGAGCAGCGCAAGACCACGGGGGCTACGACCACCGTGCTCAAGCCCGCCTACGAGCCCACCCTGCTGTTGCCCTTCGCAGCCCCAGCCATGCACGGGACCATGGCCGACTCGGGCCGGCTCTTCGAGTCCCAGGCCCGGCTCATGCTCTGGAGCCTGGAACGCCAGATCGCCGGGTTCGCCGCCATCGGGGCGGACACCGACGTCGACCACCGTCTGCATGTGGTCCTGCCCGGTTCGCCCAACCGCGGCATGTTCGGCGGCGACGGAGCCTACGGGGAGGTCAAGGCCGCCCTGGACGCCATCGTCAACCGGTCCCGCCCTGAGCAGGACTGGTCCGGCCGGGTCACCTTCGCTCACCCGCTGATCGGCTGGGTCCGCGGCACCGGACTCATGGGCGGCAACGATCCGCTGGTCAAGGTGGTGGAGCGCCACGGCATCCACACCTACTCCACCGAGCAGATGGCTGATTCACTGTTGGAGCTCTGCACTGTAGAGGCTCGCCAGGAGGCTCTCCAGGCCCCGCTTAAGGCCGACCTGACCGGTGGACTGGGTTCCAGTCCTCTGGACCTCAAGGCCCTGAAGGCCGAGGCTGCCCAGAACGACGATCCGTCGACACCGGCCCCAGCCGGAAAGTCCGGTGATGCGCCCGCAGATGCCGGCAAGGATCCGGACCGGGTCATCAAGGCCCTGCCCACACCCCGGGTGCCCGCCCAGGCCCCGGTGGATCTGCAGGATTGGCAGGGCGTGACCGCTCGGCCCGAGGATCAGATCGTCATCGTCTCCATCGGCGAGATGGGTCCCTGGGGTTCCGGCCGCACCCGCTTCGAGGCCGAGATGGGCATCCACTCGGATGGCCAGGTCGATCTGAGCGCCGCTGCCGTCCTCGAACTGGCCTGGAACATGGGTCTGGTCGAGTGGCAGGACAGCCCCAAGCCGGGCTGGTACGACACCGACGGTGAGCTGGTCCCCGAGCAGGACATCGCCGAGCGCTACCACGACCAGGTGGTGGCCCGCTCCGGCATCCGTCCCTTCGACGACGGCATGGGCTCCGACTACCGTCAGGGCACCAACGAGGAGGAGGTGGACGTCTTCCTGGATCACGACGTGGCCTTCTCGGTGCCCACCAAGGACATGGCTGAGGAGTACGTGGCCCAGGATTCGGACCACACCAGCATCGCCCGCGACGAGCAGTCCGGCGAGTGGACCGTCACCCGCCTGCCTGGCTCCCGCATCCGCGTGCCGCGCCGGGCCACCATGTCCAGGACCGTAGGCGGCCAGTTCCCCAAGGGCTTCGACCCGGTCAAGTGGGGCATTCCCGCCTCCATGGTCGGGGACGTGGATCCGATCGCCCTCTGGAATATCGTGACCACCGTGGACGCCTACCTGTCGGCCGGATTCACCCCGGTGGAAATCCTCCAGGCCGTGCACCCATCCAAGGTGGCCTCCACCCAGGGGACCGGCTTCGGTGGCATGGCCTCCATGCGCAAGCTCTACCTGGACCGTTTCCTGGGCAAGGAGATTCCCACGGATATCCTCCAGGAGGCCCTGCCCAACGTGGTGGCCGCGCACGTCATGCAGTCCTACATCGGCGGATACGGCAACATGGTCCAGCCGGTCTCGGCCTGCGCCACGGCTGCGGTCTCTCTTGAGGAGGGCGCGGACAAGATCGCCCTGGGCAAGGCGGACTTCGTAGTCACGGGCGCCATTGACGACATCGGTGTGGAATCGGTCATCGGCTTCGGCAACATGAACGCCACCGCCGATTCCGCTGAGATGTATGCCAAGGGCATCCAGCCCCGGTTCTTCTCCCGGGCCAACGATCGTCGGCGCGGGGGCTTCCTGGAGTCCCAGGGCGGCGGGACCATCCTGCTGACCCGAGGCGACATCGCTCTGCGCATGGGCCTGCCCGTGGCTGGCGTGGTCGGGTACATCCACTCCTTCGCAGACGGCGCCCATACCTCCATCCCCGCACCCGGGCTGGGGGCTCTGGCTGCCGGCATGGGCGGCAGGGACTCGGACCTGGTGCGCTCGCTGGCCAAGCTGGGCGTGGACCCCGACGACATCGCCGTGGTCTCCAAGCATGACACCTCCACCAATGCCAACGACCCCAACGAGTCCGAGCTGCACAACACCCTGGCCCACGCCATCGGGCGGACGGACGGCAACCCGCTCTACGTCATCTCCCAGAAGAGCCTGACCGGCCATGCCAAGGGTGGCGCCTGCATCTTCCAGATCAACGGGCTCACCCAGCTCTTCCGGTCCGGGGTGATCCCGGCCAATGCCTCCCTGGACTGCGTGGATCCGGTCCTGAGACGCGACGACCATCTGGTCTGGCTGGAACAGCCCCTGAAGGTGGGCAGGATCAAGGCCGGACTGGTTACCTCCCTAGGCTTTGGCCATGTCTCCGGCATCGGGGTCATTGTCAGCCCCGGAGCCTTCGAAGCAGCCGTGCTCAAGACCTCCGGCCAGGAGGCCTTGGATCAGTGGCGTCGCCGGGCCAACGACCGCCTGGCCGCTGGTCAGCGCCACCTGGAGGAGGGCCGCATGGGTCGGGCCCCGCTCTATGAGCCTATCGACAACCGCCGCTTCCATGAGGACGGCCATGGGTATGTGGGCCACGAGATTGAGAAGGCTATGCTGCTGGATCCCCAGGCTCGCCTGGGTGCCGACGGCTACTACGACCTGAGCTGGAAGCATCCTGAGTTGGTAGATTCCCCATCTTTGCAGTGATGGATGGGAATTCGGTGAGCGTTCAATCACTGCGCTGATCAGGGAGGTGGGCCAGACGGCTCACCTCCCCTTTTTAATTGTGGCTATCTGTGCCTTATCTTCCTTTTGCTATGGATAGATGCTTTCAGCTGCTCGTACTAGGGCGGTCGCTTCCTCCGCGGGAGCATGGATTGAAATAAAACCAAGTCTGAACCCGACAACATGTCTTGTGTTGCTTCCTTCACGGGAACGCGGATGAAATGTCCCTGGGTACGTCAGACTTGGCTATGACGATCACCCGTTTTGCCTCATGTCTCAAGCGTAGAGAGTCATACATAGGTATACGGGTTATATCCGGCATCAGAGCGATTAAGAAGAGCGGGTTTTGGTATCTTTCCCTGCTGCCTATGGATTGGGTTGCTTCAGTGCTGCTTGATTGTGATTGGACCCCGTTCATGAAAAGGTATAAAAAGTAGATGGGTGGCCCAGGTTTTACTTGGGATTATTGCTGGGCCACCCGAGTGACCGGACTTGTCTTGGGGGAGTTGTCCGGCCTCTTACTCGTGCGAAGTGTTAGTGTTAGTAGTCGCTGTTACGGAATTCCTGCGGCTGAGGTTCGTTGCCATAATACTCATGGCGAGAAGCTCGATTACCATAGCCACGCCGATATTCTCCCCTTATGCTGTGGGCGGGACTCCTGCAGGCAGGAAGGTGCTGATTGTTGATGTCGTCGGATTGGGCGATCAAATCGAGCGGTTAGCAGATAGTGGCCTTTACAAAAACCGGAGTGTGCGGGGGGGGGGGATAATCAGCCTATGTTTCCAGGCCACCCAGGGGGTACTGCCTGGTGATGTCTACATAGGTTTATTGTCGAGTTAAACCGTGCGATGACCAATTTGCTGCATGTTCCGGTGGGCCCGTGTGCTATGCTCTGTACCGAGCCAACGGCTTTGCGGGCGTAGCTCAATGGTAGAGCCTCAGTCTTCCAAACTGATTACGCGGGTTCGATTCCCGTCGCCCGCTCCACGATTATCGTAAGTATTCCGTCATTCTCGGCGGGTTTTCCAACAACTTGGAGCGGTCAGGATTGGGCCTGACTGAGCGAAATCTTCCCCAGGATTCGGCACTTTACGGGCTGGATGGGTACACGATGGGGTACGCATCGAAGATGCTCGGATGACTACAACGACAAGGGCTTCCAGACCTCGCACAGGTATCGTAATCGCACATGGCAGGAGAGAGGCTACTGGCATTCCTCCGCGACCTGGGCACCGGTCATGCCGGAGGTGGTGGATATGACGGTATGACGCGGAGGCATGTTCTTCAGTAACGCCACCAGGCTCGGCATTCCCTAAAGCCAGCTTCTCGGCTGCCGGTCCGGAAATTCCAACTGAATCTATGTCAACGAGATTCTCAGCTACTAAGGAGGTGGATACTCATGGACCGATACCATGTCGAAGGAGGACAAGCATTATTGGCTCCACGAGATACTCAAATGGGCGGGACTCCTGTTTCTTCCAACCCTGACCATTCTCACCAACCAGGCTGGACCCTGTTGGGGCCTGCTTCCATACGGACACTATCGTGACTCAATATACGTGCTGGGAATACTCATTGCCGGCTGCATCGGGGCAAGCCAGACTAAAGCCGCACTCAGCAAATGGCCGACCCGCACATAGAATAATGCCCTCGTCTCGGGAGACCGGAGCGGGGCGGTTTTGTTTGATGTTTTATTAGTCCGGTGTTTCTTAAAACGGCGGCGTATTGTTTGCTGAATTATGTACAAACAAAATGCAGATTTCAAGTCAAAGCTGTCGCATGGCATGTCGTGCTGTAGCATAGTTGTATGTTGCAAGGGGATGCGCTAGTACAGCACGAGCCGGATTTTGTCCCGGCTCCAGAAGACCAATGTGATACAAAACGTTGGTATAACGACATTGATGATTTGTATGGCAATCCGATGAAGGATGCGCGGCGCATCACTAAGACATGGAAGCGCGGTCCTCATCTGCAAAAGTTCTACACTGCAATTTTGCTGAAAAAACAGGGCAAAGATGAATGGTCTGCTCCGGAAGCGGATTGTAATCATGGAGTGTGTCACCTGCATCCGAATGGGCATCATCCGCCCAGCGGCGTAAAAAAGCGATATGTTGAGATCATGCAGTTACACTGTTGTGACGATGTCCGGAAGGCTAGGTCGAAGACTGAACGCGTGTTCGCGCTCGTCGAATTGGATTTATTGCAGGCAAGGGAAAATGGAGGTGATTGGGATGAGCAAAGAATTGCAGAATTCGCAGTACGAGCAGTTGATAAAGCGTCACATTAAGCTGTTGAGCTTTCAGAGTGCGATTAACGACAGTATTGCAGAAGGCTATTTGGACGATTCACTCAAGGTTCAAGATGACAATGGCGATTATCCCATTGTCACCGCTTTGGGTGAGGAGCCGCTGTCTCTTCTGGTCAAACGGTGCCGAGCCATAGGCGGCAATGCGAACATTTTTGTGCTGACGGATAAGGGTACCCGTTATATCACGGCTCAAACAGATGGCTCAGGGTCGTCCGAGGAGGAAGTCTTAGACCTCAGCGATTCTGGACAATGGTCGAATGGCAATGCTGAAATTTCATTCTTTGTCGACTGGCTACTACGGCAGGAAAAGCCCGTCAAGCTGCCCGGTAGATTGCCGTGTTCACTGGATATGTATAATTCCGATGTAAAGCTTAAGGATGATGTTGACGAAGACAATCTAGTATCCATTCTATAAACTATAAATCGATAGAAATATCCCATCATCCCCTTCTATATAAGAAACAGGTTAGAGAGGGATGCTTTGTAAGCTATTTTGTCATGCCGTTCCGCTCTTCCGAATAATGCGGACGGCATGACTTTTTTTATTCAAGGTATTGGCTAAGGACGGTGGTTGCCTTGCCTTGGATTGCGTGGTGATGCAGGCCATAGTAGTGAGCATCTCTTTCCGCATTACCCAGCAGAGACCGGCCTGTTATCCATGTATAGCCTATACCCCTGATGGCATCTCACGGATTCCCGACAACCAACCCGGCTACACACCCGACTTGGAAGACTGGCGGGATCGGCTGACCATCCTTCTGCACAAGAGGCTCGACCGGCTCATCGAGCAGGAGCAGCAGGCCGGCCTAAGCAGGCATGGCCACGAGCGTCTGAAACTCATCTCCACCAGCAGACAGAGCTGACCTCGCCGCCATCCGGTACGGGCGCCTGAGAGGATCGTCGCGGAGATCAAGCGTAAATACAGGTAGGAGTATTTGGGGTACATGACCACGTGTGAGGATTTGCTTTGCAGTACGTGAGGTCCTATACGCAGTTAATCTTCCAAACTGATTACGTGGGTTCGATTTCCGTCGCCTTGTCCACTTGGACGTAGGATTCGATAAGTCGACGTTTGCGTTAACGAATACGCCGAAAGAGGTGTAGAAAATCTACTTCGTTAGCGTGTTCGAATTTTACGTTAGCCTGTATTGTATTTCCTCTTGCGAAATTGCGTGTTCTGTATTGAGTGTGCTAACGAGCGTTAAATCAAGGCTGCTTCACAAGAAGGTGTGGTGAAGTCGTATGAATCGGGGATGAACACGCTGTAGAGATTACTGTGGGAGATGGTCAGTTCATTGGACAAGTTCCACACCCTCGGTTTGCTTATGGTCCTAATATGGCGTGCCAGTCGTTCTTCTTCCAGTCATACAGCGCTGGCTCGAGACCCTATCTGGTATGGCGAGCATCCCAGTACGAGGGAGCTTTTGACCCAAGCATAAGACCCAGATAAGAAGGAACCGGTATCTTGAAAGGTGCGGGTAAAAGTCTCATTTGATATGCTACTAAGCAAGCCGCCGTATTGACAGATAATCGTCGCTCCTTTCATGGGGGCGTGGATTGAAATGGTCTCAAGTGCATATAGAGTACACAGTCGCCGTATTCAAATAGCACGCCTAGTGATAAGTCTCTGTGTGTAAATGAAATATAGAAAAACCCCCGCGAGATTACCTTCTTCGGGTGCATGGCAGATTCTAGACGACTTTTAGAAGCTTTGTACGATTGCGGTTTCGTGTCCCGCATTGCTTCCCAGGTTTCCTTGCCTTACCGGCGTACGAACGAGCGGCAGATAGTCCGACGCAATGGCGATTTGACGATCATATTCACTGTCCAAGGCGATGGAGTGCCTTATGAAGCAAGTGGCTGCGCTCGTTTAACGCTTACCTTGCGACGATGGTCACTTTCCAGGATTGAAGCTTTGACCCGTCCCTCCGCCGTCTCCATCTCAGTGGTACGTGACGCAGCTTCATGAAGCGTCTGGGCGCAAACGCCGCCGGTTCTCGGTTCAAGGTCGTTAAACGGCGGATGAGAAATTCGTTGAGTTGTTATATCCAGTCAAGTATGCTTGGTGCATTACGAGGTATGAAGCTTGGCAAGAAAGTTGCCGCTTCCTTAAGGATTGAAAGAATTTCGAGAACACTTTAGGAAAGACACTGCTGGCAGCCCTCGGTGTTGATGGTTGTTGGGCATTGTTCAAGGGATTGGCAAGGTGATGATAGTGAGTATTGTGGCATCCGTCGGTTTTGCGCTGTCAATTATCTGCCTGGTCGAGTGTGTGACTCGTCTATTCCCCAAAGGAGTGACCACTGGCCGGGCAGTCTTTGTTGTTCTGCTATGCCTGGCGTTGATAATTCTGGGGTTTGTCTCCCTGCATTTCATGGGTGGCCCTAAGGGTTCGATTCCCATGACTAACTGGATTATCGCTATAGCACTGCTGGTGATATACGTGGCTATACGGTCGGCGTTCGCCATTGTCGAGCAGATACATAGCGGCCAGCAGTATACGGATGAAACCCAGCTATAGTTTGCTGCGCCATGCGCACTAATTCCCATGGTTTGATTGCTGCTGGAAGCCGTATCTTTTTCGCATGCCTGCACGATGGGTACAGGGCGTCGTCGCGGCATTGCAGGCATGCCTATTGTTTTCTGGTCACTGTTGTTCCCATGATCTTATCGGCGAAGGTCTGCCCTCTGCCATCCCATAAAGGCCAAAGAAAACCAATGAAGAGCGATGCGAAATCAGCAAGATGCGCTATCTCCCGCACGCCCATTCTCAGACCGGATATGGGCAGGTTGGAATCCTGATCGCATACCTGAAGCTTGAGGAGACGGTGCGCCCAGGATTGCCCATTGCGCGCGGACCATGCGGAAATCACGCAGGCAACAGCCACAGAAGCGCAATCGATCCAGGATTGAGCAGATCCGCCTGGCGAAGATCTTCCAAATGCAATGGTCCCCACCAACTGCGATAGCAACGATGCAGGCAATACTATGCGAAGCAGTTACGACGCCACTCTGCGCCACCATAAAGCTGACATTATTACCCTTCTCTCAACACCACTCTCTTGCTTTTATTGTCGGTACGATAAGCGTAACCCTGCATTGTCTATGATGACGTTCTCTGGGCTGCGCATCGAGAGCGAAGGACTCAAGCAACTCCACTCCGAGCTGGAAAAGGTCGCAGTGCTTCCCGAACAAACAAACAGGCGTGAACCACTCTAGCTGAGATTCACGCATAGGCATAAGAGCATGACCGAGTGATTTGAACTCCTGATCAATGTCTAGCTGCTCATGATTCTTTTGCCACTGGTTTCTGTACCTCCGTTCGCAGGTACGTGGCAAGCTAAGGACAATGTATGCTCATCGCCGCTTGGATTGGATTCCTGTAGCTTCAAGCCCTGCGAAGAGCCTCTGAGTTGCTGCGCTGAATGTTCCTAAATGATTTGTGTGCGGTTGTCCCAGCCCGCTGACTTCCGAGTAGGTTGCCGACTGCGCTCTATGAGATGCGGCAAACTCTCACTCTATCTATTCTTATCCATACCTTCCTTTCTTGCTAACCTCTTAATCCTTGTGGTTTATCCCTTCCTAGGGCCATTTGTGCAAGATTGCAGTGATGGCTGATTAGGGCCATAGGTTGTGCGGTTTTCGAGTTTCTTATCGGATGATTTGCTGCAGTGGCCGATGAGGGGCATACTCAGGCCTATGGAAGATGCCGGGTTTGGACAGGTGCTGGGGTTGGGTCATGATCTGGTCGATGTGAAGGAGTTCGGCCGGCTGCTGGCCATGCCAGGCACGCGTATGACAAGCTTGTTCTCACCACGGGAGCGGCGGCAGGCCGAGCAGCGGGCCCTGCTCAAGCGTGACGATATAACGGCGCACTTGGCCGTGCGCTGGGCCGGTAAGGAGTCGGTGCTCAAGGCTTGGTCGCAGGCGCTGGGGTCTGAGCCATCGCCCTATGATCTGGATGATTTCCCCTGGAGCGGGGTGGAAATCTTGGACGACGGCCGGGGTCGGCCGAGCGTAAATCTAGAGTCCTCCGTGGAAGCCAGGCTTTACCATTCCTTGCCTCTACCCGGTGGTCAGGTCGATCGAGTGCAGTTGTGCTGGCACATCGCTCTCAGCCATGATGGACCGGTGGCTTCGGCGGTTGTACTTTTGTGCAGGCGTGTCTGAAATCAGGTTATGCCATGTGACGCATGTGGCGTTGATTCCTGGTTATCGCGTTAGGCAGCCAAATGGAAGTCCTCGGCAGGTGGAGCGATATTCTGACTGTGGTGAAATCGAATTCAGTGCCCAAGGTTTCACATGTAGTCAGCACTATGTATTACATGCGTCGTTCTAAGGGTTGACTGTGGCCCCCGTGTAGACTTTATACAGCCTCTTCTTGAGGCTTGTTCCCTGCTTCCGTGGGGATGATCCTTTGTGTCATTAGGATTTTATGTGCTCCCTGAGTAGTCAGGGTAAACAGAGTAACTTGTGTCATTAAGAAATTATGAATTTGGTAAATCTGACTTCTACGTGCTATGCTTAAAAATTGTTACAACGAAGTTGTCCAACTGACAGAGTCACTGAGCTGAGAACGGGGAAACAATGAGCGGAGCGATACCAACGGATTTGGGCTTGAATGCTAAAGTCATGGCCCTGTGGGGGAAGACGAATCTGCTTAATGAGGATGACTGGCTACAGGTTTTCGCGCATTTGAGCGATTCCGCTGCAGTGGCTAGGTATCTTTGGCGTGACTGGGTGCCCCGGGGCACCCGAGAGATCATCATCCGCGATGTTGGTGATCCGGAATTGGCTCGCAAAGTCTGCATGTTTATCACCGGTGTCCATGATATCGGTAAGGCAACCCCGGTTTTCCAAAGCAAGCCGTTGACGCATGCGCCTGGTATGCAGGATCTCTCCCTGCGGTGGAAGCCCAGACAGGCTGGTCTGCGGTTCCCTGATGTTCCGATTACGGATACCAATTATCCTACCCATCCCATAGCGGGCCAAAGGATTCTGGAGTCGTATCTGACGCAGGTACGGAATTGGAGCAAGTCAGTGGCCGAATCCTATGCCTGTGTCGTTGGAGGGCATCATGGTCAGCCTCCTACGCGTCAGGCTCTATGCAAGTCCGACATGGATGTGCGGATGGGCACTGCTCAGGGTTATGAGGACTGGGCTGAAGTCCAGCGCCAACTGATTGAATTCGTGGCCAAGCAGTGTGAGCTCAGTGATGATGACTTCGCTCGGCTGAGCAGAAGGCGTCTAAACATATATGCCGAATCTGTGCTGGAGGGGCTGGTCATTATGGCCGACTGGATCGCCAGCAACAGCGACGATGCTCTATTTCCCTTGGTGCCGCTCAACCCTAAGAGCTATGACGAACAGACCTGGGACCGGATGAATTCAGTACGTACAAGAGCTGGTCTTAAGGCACGTCAGGAGCGCGGATGGCGTAACCTCGATCTGCCTCCTAAGTGGCAACCGATTCACGAGCAGATCAGCATAGGGGAGCGCTTCGCCTCCAGGTTTGATCTGCCGGCAGGTGCCAATCCCAGACCAGTCCAGGAGCAGGCCGCACATTTGGCGGAAACGACCAAGGATCCAGGCATTATGGTCATCGAAGCGCCCATGGGCGAAGGCAAGACCGAAGCAGCCCTGGCCTGTGCGGAAATCCTGGCGGAACGAACAGGCCGGGGAGGAGTCTGCGTGGCCCTGCCGACAATGGCCACCACCGATGCCATGTTCTCGCGTTGCAAGAGCTGGATCGATAGATTGCCTCAGCCTGAGGGACGCTCTGAGAAATCCACCTCGCTCAGACATGGCAAAGCTGCTCTCAACAGGGAATTCATGTCAATGGCGACTTCAGCCGAGGGTTCGGCCACATCATCAGTCTTCGATGAGGATGTCCTCCAAGGCTCTGGTGCAAAAAAGGCCGTCTATCCCGAGGCAGTGGTGAATGACTGGCTGAGAGGCAGGAAGAAAGGGGTGCTGGCTAACTTCCTGATCTGCACTATCGATCAGGTGCTCATGGCCGCCCTGCAGATGAAGCACGTCAGTCTGCGGCAGCTGGCTCTAGCCAACAAAGTTGTCATCATCGACGAATGCCACGCTTACGACACCTACATGCGTGAATACCTCAAGAGGACCCTGGAATGGTTGGGAGGATTCCACAACCCAGTCATCCTTCTGTCGGCAACCCTGCCTGCATCGCTGCGACGTGAGCTGGTGGACGCTTATATTAAGGGGTATGCCTCGGTGCTCGGCGGGTCGAGTAACCATGCGGAGCAGTCCCCCCAAGTTGCACCGCGTTGTTTTGCAAGCATGGAGGCATTTGCTGACCGCTACTCCAAGCAACGTAATGATAAGGCTTCTGACTCTTCACAGCCGGGTGACAGGCAGCCCTTTAATGAGGGAAAGGACCCTGACGACCTGCATGCTTATCCGCTGATTACCTACACATCTGGAACGACCTGCCGGACCAGCTCGGTGCGACCTTCAGGTCGTGCGGTAGACATCGATTGTCATGTCATTGATGACGATCTTGAACATTTGTCAGACTTGCTGCAAGAGCGTCTGGCTGAAGGTGGCTGCGCCGCTGTGATTTGCGACACCGTAGACCGTGCCCAGCAAACTGCAGCAGCTTTGACCAATGTATTTGGCCCGGACCAGGTCAGACTGACGCATTCACGCTTCATCGACCGGGATCGTATGGACAACGAACGAGAACTCCGAGAACGCCTTGGCCCGGATGCAACCCTAGCCAATGGAGGACGTCCTCACCGGTTGATTGTTGTGGGCACGCAGGTTCTGGAGCAATCCCTGGACATCGACTTCGATCTTATGGTCACCGATATAGCTCCGGTCGATCTGTTGTTACAGCGCATGGGTCGTTTGCATCGCCATCGCCGTGGACAAGGTGGGCGTAACCGTCCAGCTGGTCTGCGGAAGGCCTTCTGCTATCTGCGGGGCATAGCCTCTTGGAACGCGGATGGCCCGGAATTTCCTGACTATATAGACAGGGTCTATCCACCGGCATCCCTGCTTGAAGCCCTTGCTGTGCTTGGACTGCAGGGGGACAGCGCCCACCGCTTGCTGCAGCTTCCTGATGATATCGCTCCGCTGGTTCGCACAGCTTATGATTCTGATGCAGTTGCACAGCTGATACCCAAAGCTTGGCAAGAACGGTATCGGCTGGATGTACACAAGCGTGCCCAAAAGGATGCGGAAGAGATCGATAAGGCCCAAGTCTATTTGATGAAAGATTCGGCCCGTCTGCTGCACCAGTCTCACACCTTGGTGGACCTGTTTACAGGCACTGTGGACTCCAGGTCTGAAGCCAAAGCCAGACAGGTTGTCAGAGACACTCATGATTCGGTGGAGGTGGTGCTTCTGCGCCGGTGCGGTGATGAGTATGCGCTTCTGCCATGGATCGGAAGCGATACAGTACCTTGCGGGGCTCCTGTGCCCACAAAAACCGAACCTGAAAACCGGCTGGCGCAAGTGGTGTTGCGTTGCTCGGTAAATCTGCCGGATCGCATCTGTCACGACATTGATGCGCTGATCAATGAACTAGAGCTCCGAGCCAGTGACTGTGTTGATGCATGGCATCAATCTCCTTGGCTGGATGGCTGTTTACCTTTGGTCTTGGAAGAGGAAAAATCCGATTCGGGTCGCCGGAGATTTGTCACCACTGTACATGGTTACCTTATCGGATACACCCGTGAGGATGGGCTTACTTGTGTGAAAGCCGATGAGGACGAAAAGAGCTGAACTTTGCAATGCCTCGCTAGTGTAGGCATTTTCCACTTATGAATAATCGAATAAGCAGAAAGGACAATGATAATGAATGATGTTGGAGCGACCGGCGGAGGTCGGCCGTCGTTCAATCTCTTGGAGCAACCCTGGATCAGGGTTACATACTTGAAAGGACGCGTCGGCCTGGTCTCCCTGCGTGACCTTTTGGTCGAGGCCCATCGAATCCGTGAGATTTCAAGTGACATGCCTCAGCAGACCTTGCCTCTCCTGAGAACCGTCGAAGCCGTGCTCTACCAGGCATATGCCCAGCGGTATCAACCCATGATCGGGGATGATAATCCGACGGCTTTGCTGCAGCTGTGGTGGACGCTTTGGCAGGCTGGGCAGTTCGACCCTCAAGTAATTGACGATTACCTTGAGCGCTATCACGACCGGTTTGATTTGTTCAACCCGGAGCATCCTTTTTATCAGACGCCGGGATTGACCTACTCGTCCGATGATAAAGAGTATGACAGCATTGGCGAACTTCAGGCTGACGTGCCTAAGCCCAAGAAGTTTCTCTTTTCCATGCGTGCCAAGAACGACCTGGACTCGCTTACATTGCCTGAGGCCGCCCGATGGCTGGTCTTTCTCCAGGCCTATGACCCTGCAGGCATCAAATCGCCGGTAGATGGGGAGACCCATATTCTGCGCAACAGGGTTTATCCACCCAAATCCAAGGTGGGAACCGGCTGGCTGGGCGCCTTGGGCAATGTTTATTTGGAACAGGACAACTTGTTCGCCACTCTGATGCTCAACTGGTGCTTGATCAATCCCCGAGGCCGTGGGGATGATGATATCTGGTTCGGCAAGCCTGGTGATTTGGCGCCCTGGGAGCGCGAGCCGGCCGGCCCTGACATGGATCCTGACTATCAACCCACGGGCATTGTGGACATGCTCACTCTGCAATCACGCAGGGTAAGGCTGGTGCCTGACGACTCAGGTTCCCGTGTGGTCGGCATCGTCGTCTGCTATGGCGATGTCATCAGCGCTGACAACATGGACGCTTATGAGCCTATGACGGCCTGGCGTTACGGCAGCGAGAACCTGCGGAAGAAATTGGGACTGCCGACAGCGCCTCGCATGCCAGTCACATTCACTTCCGACAAGGCCATTTGGCGGCAGCTGCAACCTTTGATCAGCGCGGGAAGCAACGGAGCAGGTCAGACTGATGACACCCGTCCTGGTGTTATTCGGTGGGTTGAAACTCTGTTGAATTGGAATCGGGATGATGCAGGGTCCGGAAAAGTGATGCAAATGGCTCGCATCCATACACAGAGCATGATCTATGGTCCGCAGAACAGCTTCTTCTCGGATGCTATCGATGATTCACTCGATGCAAACCTTCAACTGCTTCATTTGGATGCTCCTGCCGTGGATGTGGTGGTTCAGGTTGTTGAGCATACTGAGGATTCCGTCAAGGCGTTGGACTCCATGGTTGCCCAGTTGAACCAATCCGCAGGCGACAAAGCGCAGAAGGACCGCTTCTACGCCGCAGTAGCCCGCGTCAAGGAACGTGCATATGCTTCCCTTGATCAGCTGTTCAGACAGCGGATTGCGGAGTTCGATCCTTCAGAAGACATCGAACGCTACCGGAATGACTGGTTCCAGGCCATTCATCGGGATCTGATTGCGGTGGCTAGTGAGTACCGCGATCAATCTCCGGCGCCGTCTTTCCTGCCCAAGGCCAATGGTGCCCGATCTTCTGAGCAGATCTTCGATAGATTCCTAAGCCAATTGAATAAATATCTAGGTCCTCTTCCCTCGCGTGAGGGCGAGACCGCAAATGAAAAGGAGGTTCAATGATGACTGCAGCCACCATGACGAACGAGCATGTTTTGTCCGTCGACGACCGCAAACAGGCCGTCGGGCGGTATGCCAACTACCGGATCGGGAAATTGCAGTACGCCTACACGGTTCAGGCCAGCAGCGTGGCCAGGGCTCATCTGGCTTTGCTGCGCCGAGGCATTGACGATGGCAGAGTGCGGTGGATGAATGTCGGGTTTGATCTATATGAGGATTGGCCACAGGATACCCTGGGAAACCCAGCCCTTGACAACGACCCCAATATCGTCACTGAAACGCGGGCTATTGCTGTTGCCTTGCAGATGTATGCGCTTCATCAGCAGTCGAAATCTCAGGGTATGGCCTGGATGCCTGATCATAAGGGCACAGGGAATAGCGCCGATGCTGAGCAGGGGGCGCGATCCGAGCGCTTCCGCTACAGTTTCGGCCACGTATGCCGCATGATTGACACCGACCAGGACGGTTCCAAGGCCACCCCGGTTCTTCGAAGGCTGCAAATCATGGAGGATGCTCCTGATTTCGACGGCATCCGGCATCAGCTGTATTCGCTGATAAGGATGATGAGGAATCAGGATGTGAAGCTGGACTATCAGGCTTTCGCTCAGGATCTTTATCTGTTGCAGCTGCCTGGTCGGAGGGCCTCTGTCTTTCACCGTTGGGCTCGTCAGTATTACGCCGTGCACAAGACCGCGGAGACGAAAGAGGGTGAGAAGGCCAAGAGAACAGCTGAGGTCCAGCAGCACGGTCAATGATGACAGGTCGTCTCGAATGATTCGCCATCTAGCAGATACACATGTACAAGATCACCGATCTTTTTATAAAGAATATTAAGGAGAAAAGCCATGTTTATGGATATTTATGCAGTTCAGAACGTCCCGCCGAGCAACATCAATCGTGACGAGACAGGTAATCCCAAGACCGCCCAGTATGGCGGTGTCTTGCGCTCACGAGTCTCCAGCCAGGCCTGGAAGCGGGCCATGCGCGAGACCTTCAAGTCTTTGCTGGAGAAGAAACAGTTGGGGGTGCGGACGAAGAATGCAGTCGAGCTGATCGTGAAAGCCATGGTTAACCAACGGCCTGAATCGGCGGACCGGGCTGAAAACTACGCTTCCATGGTCTTGCAGGCCACCGGCGTTAAGGTCGTCGCTTCCACTCGTGCAGGAGCAGCCAGTGGCAAGCCGGTCACTCAATATCTGATCTTCATCGGCAACACCGAAATCGGCAAGCTGGCTACTATCGCACTGGAGTGGATGGATCAGGGAAAGGACCTGGCCAAGGCTCCGGATTCGGCTATGAAGAAGGAAGTATCGGCGGTCTTCCACGGTGAGCAGGCGGTCGACATCGCCCTGTTCGGCCGTATGCTGGCTGATGCCCCTGACCTGAATACGGATGCCAGCGCTCAGGTGGCTCACGCCATCTCCGTGGATGCCATCAAGCCTGAGTACGACTATTTCACCGCCGCTGACGACTTCACGGAAGCAGACAATGCCGGTGCAGCCATGATCGACTCCGTAGGTTTCAACTCATCCACGCTCTATCGCTACGCGACCGTGAACCTGGATGCCCTGCAGGAGCAGATCGGCAATGCGGAGGCCACTGCGAGAGTGGCTTCGGTCTTCGTAGAGGCTTTCATCCGATCCATGCCGACCGGCAAGCAGAATTCCTACGCCAATAGGACACTGCCCGAGACCTGCATTGTGGCCTTCCGTGACAGCCAGCCAATTAATGCCGTGGAAGCCTTTGAACGTCCGGTTACGGCCGAGCATGACCAGCCTATCTCGCAAGTCGCTGGCCGCAGGCTGGTTGAGGAGTTGCGCAGGATTCAGGATGCCTATGATGAGCAGCCTGTGCAGGCCTGGGCGATCAGCACGGATTTGTCAGCGCAGGACTTGGCTCCTGTGGCTGAGTCTGTTGGTCTCAAGGATCTGACCAGCCAGGTGAATGCTGAGACTATGCGCGTGCTGGGTCAGCAGGAGTAACTATGAGCATACTGCTGTTGCGATTGTCAGGGCCTTTGCAGTCCTGGGGGAGCTCTTCGCGTTTTACGATTCGCACCACACAACGGGAGCCCACCAAGAGCGCGGTGATTGGTCTGCTTGCTTCGGCGCAAGGGCGTCAACGCGGTGACGACATCGAGGACCTGCTGCATCTAAGCTTTGGTGTCCGCATTGATCAACCGGGCATCTTGGTCAATGACATGCAAACAGAGCATGGTGCCAATGTCAAAGCCATGCCATTGACCACACGGTACTACTTATCCGATGCGAAATTCCTGGTGGCTTTAGGCGCTGATTCTGCACTTCTGGAAGGTTTGGACCAGGCTCTGCGTCATCCCCGGTGGCCATTATATTTGGGTCGCCGGGCTTGCCCGCCGGATTACCCGGTCTCGCTTGGGTTGGTCCAGGAGGACCGTGTGGACCAGGCGCTGCGCACCCATCCCTGGATGGCTGCTTCTTGGTACAAGAGGCGCCATCAGGGCAGCCGACTGGAGGTGGTCTGTGATGCGGACTGCGCCAAGGACGAAGACAATGGGATTGTCTCTTCCCAGGCAGATGCTCCGCTGAGTTTCGGTGCAGCTCGCAGATATGCGGTCAGAACGGTTTGCCGATACAGAATCCCCAATCCGGATGGTCCTGGCCCAGACGAGCAGCGGACTAAAGCCGTTCCGGATCATGATCCAATGTCGTTTTTCTAGGAGGCAGGCATGTATATATCCAGAATGCCGTTGAACACTGCGCGGTATGCGGCCAAGCAACTGATCGCCTCGCCTTACCGTCTTCATGCCGCCGTGGAGAAGTCCTTCCCGCCGGGTGCTGTACGCAGTGGCGATGGCGGACGTATCTTGTGGAGATTGGATTTCTCCCGTGAAGGAGACTCGACCTGGTTGTATGTGGTGAGTCCCGAGCGTCCTGACTTCACCCATATTGTTGAGCAGGCTGGTTGGCCGACTCATGCTGAGTGGGAGGTGAAGGACTACGAGCCCTTGATCACGCATATAGCCAAGGGGCAGGAGTGGGCCTTCAGACTTCGGGCCAATCCTGCCAGACAGGTTCATATGGACAAGGGGCGACGGTCCAATCATGCAGTAGTCGGCAAGGTGATGGGGCATGTCACTGCGGATTATCAGCTGTCTTGGCTGGAGAAGCACAGTGAACGCAACGGATTCGCCCTCCTAGGCAGTTCGGATGAGGGTTATGGGCCATCCTGCCTTGTTTCCCAGCGCCGCAAGGAGCAGTTCGACCACGGGGGCGGCAAGGTCACCTTGGTTACAGCCCAGTTCGATGGACAGCTTCGTGTAACCGATGCGCAAGCTTTTCAGCGTTGCCTACGGCAGGGCATCGGCAGGGCCAAGAGCTTCGGCTGTGGGTTGCTGACGGTGGCTCCGATCCGATGACTGGGGATCAGCCTATGGGGTCTGCCGGGAGAACCGAGATTCCCGGCAGCCCCCCTCCTGAATTGGGTGATCTGGTGCGGGCCGAGGATAGGCTCTCGTTCGCTTATTTTGAGCACTGTGTTATCACTCGCGAGGACAATGCCATCGCGATTACCAGAGATACCGGGACTATACGGCTGCCTGCCGCCAATCTAGGTGTGCTCATGCTGGGTCCCGGCACCACCGTCAGTCATCAGGCCATGGTGGTCATCGGCGACAACGGTGCTAGCGTGGTATGGGTGGGGGAGCGCGGTGTGAGGATGTACGCGTTCGGCCGTCCTCTGACGCATTCGGCTGCCCTTCTACAAAGGCAGGCGGCTTTGGTCTCCAACACCCGTAAGCGTTTGGCTGTGGCGAGGGCCATGTATCAGATGCGCTTCCTTAACGAAGATGTCAGCTCTTGTACCATGCAGCAGCTGCGTGGGCGTGAAGGCGCCCGAGTTCGACAGGTCTATCGTCACTGGTCGGAACTGACCGGCGTAGCTTGGGATAAGCGAACCTATGATCATGAGGATTTCGATGCCGGCAACGAGATCAACAAGGCCCTGTCGGCTGCTCATACGTGCTTGTACGGAATCGCTCACTCGGTGATCGTGGCGCTTGGGTGTTCACCGGGCTTGGGATTCGTCCATGTCGGCCATGAGCGCTCCTTTGTCTATGATGTGGCTGATCTGTACAAGGCCGAGATATCGATTCCTGTAGCTTTCAAGACTGCTGCAAAGCAGCCCGACGACATCGGATCAGCCACCCGGCATGCCATGCGTGATGCTGTCTATGACCTCTCGCTCATGCGACGGATGGCTCGCGATATTCCACGACTGCTTGGAGCCCCTGTTTCTTCCTCTTCTGATGAAGAGGGCGGGACCTTGGAGCTCTGGGATGAGAAGGTCGGCGCGGTTCCAGCTGGGAGATCCTATGCAGATGAAGAGGAGGGGATGAGCTGATGGTGGTCGTTGTTTTGACGGCATGCCCACTGGGCCTGCGCGGGGATTTGACCCGATGGCTCCTAGAGATAGCCTCTGGAGTTTTCGTCGGCCACATCACCGCTAGGGTCCGGGACCGGCTTTGGGAACGCATCACAGGGCAGATCCGAACCGGAAAGGCCATCATGGTCTATTCTGCCCGCAATGAGCAGCATCTGAGTTTCAAGGTGCATCGCTCAGATTGGAACCCGGTAGACTGTGAAGGATTGACTCTTATGGAGAGGCCTACGGATGGCGGCGATGGCAGATCTGCGGGTGGTGGAAACCGATACCGCCGGACTGGTTGGAGCAATGCCAGCAAGTACAGACGAGCGGCGAGGTTCCGGCGCTCGCGATCCAGCTGAGTCCAAGCGGGGCTCACTTTTCAGATGAGTTTTGCCGATGAGTGCCAGGTACTGATTACTGGGCCAGTGCATTGATAAGGATCTCAGTGTAGATGGTCTGAATCGCAGTGGCTGAGACGGGGAATGGAAGGGGCTCGAAATGCAAACTCATTAAAAATCAGAGATCTAGTCTATTGTATTGTTGGGATTGCAAGGATTTCTAAGTGTGCTCCCCGCATCCGCGGGGATGATCCCTCCTTATCACCGGTTTGCGGATAGAGGATGACGTGCTCCCCGCATCCGCGGGGATGATCCCAGTTCGAAATCAGGCCTGCATAGGGTGAGTGTGTGCTCCCCGCATCCGCGGGGATGATCCCTGCGGTCACATCAGCATTGGACTCTACGTTTAGTGCTCCCCGCATCCGCGGGGATGATCCCCCCCTTTACGCGAGTGTCCTCGGCTTGTGCAAGTGCTCCCCGCATCCGCGGGGATGATCCCAGCATGGCCGTGCCGGTCATGGCCTGGATCGGGTGCTCCCCGCATCCGCGGGGATGATCCCCCGATACCGCCGGTCCGACCCACTGCCGTCCCGTGCTCCCCGCATCCGCGGGGATGATCCGGACAAGGCTGATGCGGCCAGGATACTGCAGGAGTGCTCCCCGCATCCGCGGGGATGATCCTGCCGACTGCGCGTAAGGATCCTGCACCACATGGTGCTCCCCGCATCCGCGGGGATGATCCTCCACGTCCCCATACTCCATGGCCGACGCGGTGGTGCTCCCCGCATCCGCGGGGATGATCCCTGGTAGCCGGGGATGGTGCTGCCGTTTACCGGGTGCTCCCCGCATCCGCGGGGATGATCCCCAGTTATCCGGTGCCTTATCATAGGGGAGCTGGTGCTCCCCGCATCCGCGGGGATGATCCCTACTTCTTGCAAGACCAATTGCTCGGTTAATAGTGCTCCCCGCATCCGCGGGGATGATCCTTCCGGCCCGCCGATAACGTTGCTCAGCTCCTGGTGCTCCCCGCATCCGCGGGGATGATCCCGCACAGTGACCAGCCGGTCCGTGGGCATCATCGTGCTCCCCGCATCCGCGGGGATGATCCCGTGGAGGAGATACCCGAGCAATCCGAGGAGGAGTGCTCCCCGCATCCGCGGGGATGATCCTGATGAGCTGAACACTCGAGGCTCTGGGCTGTGGTGCTCCCCGCATCCGCGGGGATGATCCCCCGGTGTAACTCAGACTGTACGTTATCTAAGGGTGCTCCCCGCATCCGCGGGGATGATCCCTTGAGGACGATGAAGGCAAGGCATACGAGGAAGTGCTCCCCGCATCCGCGGGGATGATCCTGGGCCTCTTCACCCCAGAAAATGTTTACATCCGTGCTCCCCGCATCCGCGGGGATGATCCCGGTCTGCTTATGCACGTCATAGTAGTCGGCAAGTGCTCCCCGCATCCGCGGGGATGATCCCGCTCTCCGGCATTTTGTTGCTCGCATGCCAGAGTGCTCCCCGCATCCGCGGGGATGATCCGCGCAGGCACATGCCCCTTATCCAAGGGAATGTGTGCTCCCCGCATCCGCGGGGATGATCCTGCCACCTTGCTCGGCCATAGTAAGTAGCTGCTGGTGCTCCCCGCATCCGCGGGGATGATCCTCAGTTCGCGCTGACCCGTCAGGCCAAGGCTGGGTGCTCCCCGCATCCGCGGGGATGATCCTCCTCGAGGGCGCATGGTATGACGACTGACGCAGTGCTCCCCGCATCCGCGGGGATGATCCCCACCTTTGTCAAACGACAAACCCGGTAGGTAGGTGCTCCCCGCATCCGCGGGGATGATCCGCCACAGGCGCCCGACGATCTGCATATCGCCACGTGCTCCCCGCATCCGCGGGGATGATCCGCCAGATAGCCAAGCTGACATGGAACCCATTCCGTGCTCCCCGCATCCGCGGGGATGATCCTGGTTGCGCCAATACCCATGGTCTGGTAATTAGGTGCTCCCCGCATCCGCGGGGATGATCCCCGATGGCGACGACGACACCAACGATGAGGACAGTGCTCCCCGCATCCGCGGGGATGATCCCTGGTGTGTTCACTGGTAGAGGGTTGGCCGGTGGTGCTCCCCGCATCCGCGGGGATGATCCTGGTTGCGCCAATACCCATGGTCTGGTAATTAGGTGCTCCCCGCATCCGCGGGGATGATCCTGGCTTGCTCGAGATTCCCGGCAGTGGGATCGAGTGCTCCCCGCATCCGCGGGGATGATCCTACGGATTGAATAGACTTGATGAAGCGCTGACAGTGCTCCCCGCATCCGCGGGGATGATCCCGACCGTACAGCCTTGGCGATTGTCCATGGGCGGTGCTCCCCGCATCCGCGGGGATGATCCCGGCTGCCATGGGTGGCTTGCCGTCCAGTCCTCGTGCTCCCCGCATCCGCGGGGATGATCCCGTCATGGGCGCCCGGGAACTCATCAATGAAGTGTGCTCCCCGCATCCGCGGGGATGATCCCGGTCTCATGGCTGTTCACGCGAATTACATGGAGTGCTCCCCGCATCCGCGGGGATGATCCCATATCCGGTGTTATCACCTCGATAGGTACCGGGTGCTCCCCGCATCCGCGGGGATGATCCGGGACGGTGGCAGAAGCGAAGCGCCGAGCTGTGGTGCTCCCCGCATCCGCGGGGATGATCCGCGCCCAATACAACATGGCCCATGTGACGACCAGTGCTCCCCGCATCCGCGGGGATGATCCTGATACAGACACTGGCAAAGACAGGCGGATAGCGTGCTCCCCGCATCCGCGGGGATGATCCCGGTTGAGATCATACCATGGGTACCATTTGTGAGTGCTCCCCGCATCCGCGGGGATGACCCCGTCCCGGGAGCGTTGTCAAGCTCGCACGGGGAGTGCTCCCCGCATCCGCGGGGATGATCCCGGAAAGAGCTCCCCCCTTCGAAGCAGAGTCTGGTGCTCCCCGCATCCGCGGGGATGATCCCTCAGGCTTGATGCTTCTGATCCGCATTTTCCCGTGCTCCCCGCATCCGCGGGGATGATCCGGACTATGAGTAAAGGACACCAAAGACCATGAGGTGCTCCCCGCATCCGCGGGGATGATCCTCGGCTCTGCGCTGGGCATCGGCCTGAATTTGGGTGCTCCCCGCATCCGCGGGGATGATCCTTGTATCCGGTATTCGAGATGGCTTATCTCACTGTGCTCCCCGCATCCGCGGGGATGATCCCCCATCGGCATCAACCTGTGGAAGACCGGCATGGTGCTCCCCGCATCCGCGGGGATGATCCTACAGATCAAACAACCGGCCATCAGCCATCACAGTGCTCCCCGCATCCGCGGGGATGATCCTTGCCAAGAGCGTCCGTAATCTCATCGCAGCCTGTGCTCCCCGCATCCGCGGGGATGATCCTCTGGTTCGGTGTCAGCCCTGAACGACCTACCAGTGCTCCCCGCATCCGCGGGGATGATCCCGTCCACTACACATAACCTCTTCCTTTCTATCCGTGCTCCCCGCATCCGCGGGGATGATCCCAAACCCAAACCGCGAGCGCGCCAACCAGGACAGTGCTCCCCGCATCCGCGGGGATGATCCGTACTGCAGGGACTGGATGGGTCTGAAAATGGTGTGCTCCCCGCATCCGCGGGGATGATCCTTGGCACACAAGCCGTAGGTTGTCTATTGACCAGTGCTCCCCGCATCCGCGGGGATGATCCTGAAAACGACGGGCTTATCGTCTCCATGCTGCCGTGCTCCCCGCATCCGCGGGGATGATCCTTTGCTGGATATTACTTCGGATAAGATTGTTGAGTGCTCCCCGCATCCGCGGGGATGATCCGGACCTTTGTGGCGGCGACGGGTCGGGTGAGACGTGCTCCCTGCATCCGCGGGGATGGTCCCCGGGAGGACCTGCGCATCGGCTGGCGGTACGTGTGCTCCCCGCGTCCGCGGGGATGATACTTATGGCGGCCGGTTTCTCCTTCACTGCAGGGTGTGCTCCTCGCGTCCGCGGGGATGATCCTTCCGCTCGTTCCGACCGTCTGGGACGGTCTTCGTGCTCCCCGCATCCGCGGGGATGATCCGGTAGACACGGCTGCGTCGCTGGGCCACTCCGTGTGCTCCCCGCATCCGCGGGGATGATCCCATAGCCAACGCGCTCCCCAATGAAATAAACCCGTGCTCCCCGCATCCGCGGGGATGATCCTTGTTCTACACCGGCAACGTAATTGTTCTACCCGTGCTCCCCGCGTCCGCGGGGATGATCCTGGTCGTTTTAAGACTCTTGAAGCGGCCGAAAAGTGCTCCCCGCATCCGCGGGGATTATCCTCACGAAGAGGGGACGCGCCAATGCCTGATAAAGTGCTCCCCGCATCCGCGGGGATGATCCCTGACTGGTGGCTATGGTGCCAGTGCCATTGGTGTGCTCCCCGCATCCGCGGGGATGATTCTGTGACCACCACCGGGGCTGATATCGTCGTCGCGTGCTTCCCGCATCCGCGGGGATGATCCGGCGTGAAAGGCGACAAGGGCGACAAGGGCGAGGTGCTCCCCGCATCCGCGGGGATGATCCCCTTCAGGCGACGGATGGAAACGATTCAGGGTCGTGCTCCCCGCGTCCGCGGGGATGATCGTTGTGTATAGGTCGTGAAACTGTGGACCTATACGTGCTCCCCGCATCCGCGGGGATGATCCCCTGTAGTCCCCGTCGGAGAACAGCGGGTCGCTGTGCTCCCCGCATCCGCGGGGATGATCCTACCTTGTGGCGACCACTCTATGAGCTGTACACGTGCTCCCCGCATCCGCTGGGATGATCCGTTGGCTGGCTGGCTTTAGCCATTGTCCCTAGTGTGCTCCCCGCATCTGCGGGGATGATCCGGGCATGCGGGTGAACCCGTCGCCCTCCAGGACGTGCTCCCCGCATCCGCGGGGATGATCCTGTGGCCGCCAAAAACAGTATTCGGGTGAGTGAGTGCTCCCCGTATCCGCGGGGATGATCCCTGGTTTTACGAGTCGCTGCCTACCTATCCCATGTGCTCCTCGCATCCGCGGGGATGATCCTGACTCGAAGGCTGCCAAGGCCGGAGCCGACCAGTGCTTCCTGCGTCCGCGAGGATGATCCCAAGCAGTGGACCATGGCTTCTTAAGAGTATACAAATACTATCGGTGTTCCCAGCATCTGCAGGAATGATTCCACAGGCTATCTGATGGATGCCCTGCAGGTTCACAAATATGAGAGGAGACGAATGACTATGGATGAGGATTTCATGAGAAAAATGGCATCCAAGGATAAGGCCTGCACCACTACTCATGATCATATTCCTGATGACCGGATCAACAGTCACGCGTCATGCTATCCCATCACTGATGATATGGATGAGACCGAACGCCGGGTCTGGGATTCGCTGGATGATGAGGACAGGAAAATGATCCAGTCGGATCGGACATACTATGGGACGAACTATGGTGCTGGCTTCGGTGGCAATAGCAAGGTGAGTTTCTACGATGTGCTCGGCATTAGGCAGTTCGCCTGACTCATTCCGGGGCTCGTATATGTTGTTGCAATCAGTAAAGGGATCGCTATAGGAGCGTCGGGGAGAATCCATGACCGCTTCATAGTTCGAACATGAGTGTTTGATTCTCCTTCAGCCCCAGCAATCGCATTGGTGCGCCCTGATTGAAGGTTGCTTCTGCCTTCAAGGCATCCATTGCCGCTTAGCAGATGACTAGCGGGGTGTTTGAACACGGATTGTCATGGTTTTCAGATGCGCATGATTGGTTGGGCAGAAGACGCGGCCCGGGTGTTCCTGGGTGCGGATGCGCCTACCGGTATAAGCTTGTAGGCGATGTGTCCACGAGTAGCGGACTTGGAGGTGTGGTCGCCGATGGAGCAATTCGACGATGCGGATGGCGCGGAACCCGGCAGAAGCGATTCAGCTGGTTCCACAGCCGTACCATTGCACCCGGATGAGGCGACTGCGGTGAATAAGGTTTCGGCTCATCCTGAGGCGACTATTCCGGATTCGGAATACTCGTTGGCTGAGATCGAGCAGCGCCGTGCCCGCCCGGTCCGCTGGGTCGTCTTCGCGCTGGCGGTCCTCCTGGCCATTGTCATTCCTTATGGATATGGCCGCTCGCTGGCCATCAACCACACCCAGGGCGTGCTCCACTATGCCTCGGTCCTGGACCCGCGCGGCATAGCGCTGATCGCCTGGACGGTGACCGTGCTGACCTTTATGGGCATCGGCATGTCCATCATCGAGTCGTCCTCCTGGTTCTGGCGGGTGGTGTTTGTGCTGGGCCTGGCCGCCGAACAGCTGATTGCCGGCCTCTGCCTGCTCAAGATGAACTTCTGGTACAGCACGTTCGTCGTCTACCAGCATCAGGCCATCCTGGCCAACGCGGCCAATCTGGGCATCATCGCGGCCGGGCTGGGCGTAGCGGTCTTTGCGGTCGTTTTCGTCGCCATCCTGGTATGCGTACGCAAGGATTCCCCCTGGAACACGCTGACCCACAGCTGGTCGGCTCTCTCATTATTCTTCATCATCGAGCTGGCGGCCATCGCCATCGTCCTCTTCGGAGGCCTCATCACTGCGGTTTGAATCATAGGATTGCTGAATTTACTAGAATGTGCTGCGCGATGGGTGTCAGTAACTGGCCAGTTGTGGTTTTGGGTTGATCCCTGTCTGCACACTGTCAAGAGGTGCGAACGTAAGACCAAAGCGCAATTGACCTCGGGGGTTGGGGCCGATGGATATAGGCTTTACTCCGCTAATTCCCGATTTAGGCGCTTGGCTATCGAACCACCGTAGAAGATATCTATGAGGGGTAGGTCCATGCAGGTTATAAGCAGAGCTAAGAATGGCCAGCTCAGGTAGGTATGGACCCATTCGGGAAGGGTGAAGAAATCAATGATGAACATGAGCGGCAGCAGAACGAATGCGGTGTAGCCGAGGACGTGGATGGTGTAGGGGATAGTGGTTCCGGTGATGTATCGCATGCCGATCCAGTAGTTGTCAAGGGCGGTTTGGAGTTCGCGGCTGCTGGCCGGGGTCATATGGTGTTGGGGGAATTGCCGGTGTGTGGCCCAGGCCCATGTGCCGATGCCTATGGCGAGGCCCAGGACGCAGCTGACGATCGCCGAGGTCCGTGGGGGCATGCCCAGGAGGACATCGCCTCCCTGAAGGGGACGGTGCGGTCTGGAGCGGTGCCATGCGCGGGCTATGTTGAAGGCGGCCAGGAGGATGCTGACGATCAGTACGATGGTGTATATGGGGACAGAGTAGTGTCGTCTGTTGTATTCCCTGGCTTCCGGGGTCCGGTAGAGCATGGGGGCCTTGACGGGCTGGTTGCGGACGCGGTCCCAGTAGACGCGGGTGAACCGGTCGGGCAGGAAGCCGATGGCTTCGTAGCGCCACCATGCGGGGCGGCTGGCGCGCCAGTGCAGCGTCGGCCGTGTCCGGTGGCGGACCGGGTCCTCCCGCCGGTGGTCGCGGGCGAGGGCGCGGACCTGGCGGGCGCGTAGGAGCCTGGTGACGGGGTTGTCGGGTCCCTTCCAAGCCAGAAGGCTGACCTGGTCCTGGGTGAAGATGACCAGGTCGGGGTCGGGGGCGTGCCCGACGCCGGTCTCGGGCAGGGGGGCGTCGCCGCCGGGGACCACGCCGGGTCCGCAGGCAACGCCGCCCACGGAGCAGATTCTGCCCGCATACCATGGACCGGATGACTCGGTGGCCTGTTCGGGTGGCTGCACGTACTGGCCGACCAGACGAACCACCAGCCCATCCTTTCCCAGCCCGTCAAACCATCCGGTGCCTCTGTAGGCCCCGGATACGGTGGCGGGCCCGTCGGCCAGGACGACCAGCGATCCCAGGGGCAGGACCTGCCCGGGCCGGGGGCGGCCGATCCTGCCGCGCCGCCTCCACACATGCCCTTGGAAGGTCTGCAGGCACAGGCCCCGCGCCAGAAGGTAGGGTGCCAGGACACGGTCCATCAGCCGCCTCGACCTCCACGCATTGAACGACACCACCGCAAGCAACCAGACCAGCAACACCGGAGCGCCTAATAGGACATCCATCAATAGGTACAGCATCGGTATGCACCCCCTAATATCATTCCTGGTTTCAGTCCGAGCCGCGCACATGGCAATGCAGGAGACAGCAGGAAAGCTACCATAGATTGTCCTTAATGTGGCCCCGCAGGTCATCTCCGTTCCCGCGATTGACGGAATCGTCGTAAACAGCGTTGCCGGCTGCTGCACCGAGATATCCTACGACTAAACCAATTCCAGCTCCCACAATCGTACCTAGTCCAGGGGCGATTGAGCCTACAATTGCTCCAGCGGCGGCTCCTGCTGCAGCACCTGCAAAACCACCAGAGGCAGTGATCAGGCCATGAGCTACAGCATCTTGGGTAGCTGCCTGTTCTCCGTAGGCTTCCTTGCGTGCATAGTATGTGCCTACGGAATCAGCAATGCCGCCGACTATGGAGCCGAAGGCACCAACTTTTGTAGCCGTGCCGGCAGCCTTGCCGGCAGCTTGAACTAAACTCCCCGTGGTTTTGGTTGCCGGTGCAACCAGGTTTCCCCCCTCAATAAGCCCGCCAACTATCGGTCCCAGCCAGTCGCCCGCCAACTCATCCCCAATGAGGCCTGCTGTCTTCAACCCCTCAATAAGGGCAGGATCGGCTTTCATGAGTTCAGCGATGCCGCTCAATGATTCAAAACCGCCAGAAAGAAAATCGCCGACTGTGAAAGAGTGGTTCAATGTATTGAGTTGCATAGCCTTGGCGGTTGCTTCATCAATGCATCCATCAAGGTCGTTTTTGGTTGTCTTGGCAGCGTCCTTATATTGTTCCCTAACCCAGCTGACTTCACCCTTCAACCGCTTGATTTCGGCCTTGTCGTCAGCAACGAGCCCTTGGTATTGAGTTATGCTCTCGTTTGTCGCATCAATGACATCAAGCAGACGATTGGTCTCCCGCGACATGCTATCCCCGTTGGTTTGCCTGACCCTTTTCAGGTTGTCGCTGTTTGTTTGCAACGTCTGTTTCGCTTGGTCGAGTTTCTTCTGATTCTGCGCGATTGAGTCGCGAAGGTTCATTGCCTTTCGGCAATCTTCGTATGCGGTATCTTGGCTCGCGTCAACTGCAGACCCCCAGCTTCTTAATGCTTGATCGATGTCCGCGCAGACATCCGAAAGGCGTCCGGCAAACTGTGCCACCTGAGAAAGAGACTGCTGGAGCTGTTTCGCTGAATCGCCTTTGAAATCAGGTGCCTTTCCGCAAGCGCTGGTAATGGAGTGACTCACTTCCTTGCAACGGTCACCGTTCTCGGCAAACTGTGAGGCCAGTCTGTCAATTGTGTTCTTCCCTCCTGGTACAGGGTTCTTTGATAGGCCAAGAGCCGACCAATCCAAATCTGAAGCGCTCATGATGTCGTATCCTTAAATAGTGTCATCCCCGTCGATGCAAATACTAAAAGTTGTGATTTTTTTATTTGCGTTTTTTGATTGCGATGCTCAGCTTGTCATCGACATTGCTTGTCTGCATGGTTACCGACTTAATGAACTGATTAAGAACGTGAACAGATTGCTGAAGGTTCAACAAACGCTGTTTTAGGTTGTCATTGACCCGATTCGTGCTGTCGGCTACTGAGTCGTCCCCTAATCCGTTTTCACCCTGAGCGCTATCGACGTCAATCTTGTGTACTTCGGACTCCCAGTTTTCGTCGGCCTGGTTCAAGGTTCTGCTCATGTCGCCAAGCTGGCCGTAATCCACGGAAAAGTCCACCATGGTCTTCTCCTGTTCCTTTTATCGAGTTTGTCCTATGTGGCCGGTAACTGACTCAGAGATGAAGATGGGGGTAGTCGGTTGATTTGGTGACTTCATCAAATGTTCGTTCATAGGATTGTTCCTCGGCGTTGATATATCCCATGAACACTATTTCCGTGACGTCTGGACGGTTGAAGAAAATGGTCTTGGCCGGATCGGTCATGCCATACGGGAATTGTACGGCACCATAGTCAAAGTAACCTGTTGTTCCATTCATGACTGTCAACGGTGCGCGGGCGATGATAACCAGCAGGGTACCCGGGTCTCTTCCGGTTTTCACCACGGATCCCAAAGGAAGAATGGTGTCTTCTGTTTTGATGGAGTTCTGCTCGGATCGTTTCATTAGGTGCCCCTCTTTTCTTTGATGGATGAATGAAGTTGCATTCCTTCAACTTCTCTAACAACCTACAATGGTACTACACGGTAAATCACAGTCGGTTCGTGCAACATAGTGCGACATTTTCGCACATCGGAGTGAGATGGCTGATTCCTCATTGGCGCTAATCCAATTTTCGCCGTGCTCTCCTTCATTTTGTTGATTCCGTCATTGTTCATTTGGTCCGCAAAATGTGTATAATTGACTTTTGGCGTGTTTCGCCCGCGGATCGAGAGCGCTTCAGCATAGGGCTGGTGCACCGCGTAACGGAAGAATGCAAGAGGAGGAGCCGTGGCTCTTACGAGTGAGCAGAAGCAGGCAATCGTCAAGGAATACGCGACCCACGAGGGCGACACCGGTTCCCCCGAGGTCCAGGTGGCTCTGCTGAGCAAGCGCATCTCCGACCTGACCGAGCACCTCAAGCAGCACCAGCACGACCACCATTCGCGTCGTGGCCTGCTGCTCATGGTCGGCCATCGTCGCCGGTTGCTGGATTACCTCAAGAAGGTGGATATCAACCGCTACCGTTCCCTGGTGGAGCGTCTTGGACTGCGCCACTGATATGCATGCTTTCGCCCGGGCCTAGCGCTCGGGCGCTTTTGCATGACTGAACCAGGCACTGTCGATCCCGGGACGGGATTGTAGAAGATGGTGCCGGACTGAAAAGCAAGGCTGGTCCGCAAGGCATGAAGATAGCCGGACATGGGGTTCGGCAGGACCAGACCGAAGTAGAAGGATATCCGGCAGTAAGTTGATGCCGAGCATCCTGACATCAGGTAGTAAACAAGCAGTAAACAAAGGAGGAACCCTATGGAGGGTCCCGAAATCACGGCTGTAGAAGCCACGATCGATAACGGATCATATGGCAAGCGCACGGTGCGCTTCGAGACGGGTCGTCTCGCCCAGCAGGCGGATGGGGCAGTAGCCGCCTATCTTGATGACGATTCCATGGTGCTGTCCACCACCACCGCTGGATCCAGCCCCAAGGAGAACTACGACTTCTTCCCGCTGACCGTCGATGTGGAAGAGAAGATGTACGCCGCGGGCAAGATCCCCGGCTCCTTCTTCCGCCGCGAGGGTCGGCCCTCCAACGAAGCCATCCTGGCCTGCCGGCTGATTGACCGTCCCCTGCGTCCCCTCTTCCCGCACACCCTGCGCAACGAGGTCCAGGTTGTGGAGACCATCCTGGCTGTCAATCCTGAGGATGCCTACGACGTGCTGGCCCTGAACGCGGCCTCCGCCTCCACCCTGATCTCCGGTCTGCCCTTCGAGGGCCCGGTCTCGGGTCTGCGCCTGGCCCTGATCGATGGCCAGTGGGTGGCCTTCCCCCGTTGGAGCGAGCGCGAGCGTGCCGTCTTCGAGCTGGTCGTGGCCGGTCGTGTGGTCGAGGGCGGTGACGTCGCCATCGCCATGATCGAGGCAGGCGCCGGCAAGAACGCCTGGAGCCTTATTTATGACGAGGGCCAGATCAAGCCCGACGAAGAGGTGGTCGCCCAGGGTCTTGAGGCCGCCAAGCCCTTCATCAAGGTTCTGTGCGAGGCCCAGAGCGAGCTCAAGGCCAAGGCCGCCAAGCCCACCAAGGACTTCCAGCTCTTCCCCGAGTACACCGACGAGCTCTACGCGCGCATCGACCAGGTGGCTCATGCCGACCTGGACCAGGCCCTGTCCATCGCGGAGAAGCTGCCCCGCCAGGAGCGCATCCACGAGATCAAGGAGAAGGTCCGCGAGGCTCTGGCTGACGAGTTCACCGACATGGACGAGGCCGAGAAGGACAAGGAACTGGGCAACGCCTTCAAGGAGCTCCAGCGCCAGATTGTCCGTCGCCGCATCCTGACCCAGGACTACCGCATCGACGGCCGTGGCCTGCGCGACATCCGCACCCTGTCCGCCGAGGTGGACGTGGTGCCCCGCGTGCACGGCTCCGCCCTCTTCCAGCGCGGCGAGACCCAGGTGCTGGGTGTCACCACCCTGAACATGCTGAAGATGGAGCAGACCATCGACGCCCTGTCCGGCCCCACCACCAAGCGTTACATGCACAACTACGAGATGCCGCCCTATTCGACCGGCGAGACCGGCCGCGTGGGTTCGCCCAAGCGCCGCGAGGTGGGCCATGGCAACCTGGCCGAGCGTGCTCTGATCCCGGTTCTGCCCAGCCGTGAGGAGTTCCCCTACGCCATCCGTCAGGTCTCCGAGGCCATCGGTTCCAACGGGTCCACCTCCATGGGCTCCGTCTGTGCCTCCACCCTGTCCCTGCTTGCTGCCGGCGTGCCCCTGAAGGCACCTGTGGCGGGCATTGCCATGGGTCTGGTCACAGGCGAGGTCGACGGTCGGCCCACCTACAAGACCCTGACCGACATTCTGGGCGCCGAGGATGCCTTCGGCGACATGGACTTCAAGGTGGCCGGCACCTCCGAGTTCATCACCTCCCTGCAGCTGGACACCAAGCTTGACGGCATTCCCGCCGACATCCTGGCCGCCGCCCTGCAGCAGGCCAAGGAAGCCCGGGCCACCATCCTGGACGTTATCAACGAGTGCATCGACGGACCTGCCGAGATGAGCCCCTATGCGCCGCGCATCATCACCACCAAGGTCCCTGTCGACAAGATCGGCGAGGTCATCGGCCCCAAGGGCAAGATGATCAACCAGATCCAGGAGGACACCGGCGCCGATGTCTCCATTGAGGACGACGGCACGGTCTACATCGCCTCCGAGGGCGGCGAGGCTGCGGCCAAGGCCAAGGAGGTCATCGACCAGATCGCCAACCCGCACGTGCCAGAGGCGGGGGAGACCTTCAATGGCAAGGTGGTCAAGATCACCAGCTTCGGCGCCTTCGTCAACCTGACCCCCGGCACCGACGGACTTCTGCACATCTCGCAGATCCGCAACCTGGCCAACGGCGAGCGCATCGACTCCGTGGAGGACGTCCTCAAGGAGGGCGACACCGTCGAGGTCATCGTCCAGGGTGTGGACGACCGAGGCAAGATCTCCCTGGCCATCCCCGGCTTCGAGGACCAAGAGTCCGCAGGAGGTCGCGATCGCGGAGGCCGTGGTGACCGTCGGGACCGTGGCGGTGATCGTCGTGAGCGCAGCGGTCGTGGTGACCGTGATCGTCGCGATCGCCGCAGCCGTTCCTCCGAACGCGAGGATCGGTATGAGGCCCCGCGTCGCTCCCGTTCCGATCGTGATGACCGCTACTACGACGACGAGGACCAGGAGGACCGTCCCCGGCACCGTCGCCAGAGCCGCGACCGCGACTTTGAGGATGGCGGTGACTGGTTCGAGGACGAGGACCGTGGCTCCCGTCGTGATCGGCGTCGGGTCTCCCGCGACGATGACGAGGATCGTGGCGGCCGTGGTCGTGGCGAGCGTCGTGGCCGTAGCAGCCGTGCCGAGCGTGATGACCGCAGTGATCGTGGCGGTCATCATGAGCGTCGCTCTTCTGGACGTGGCGGTTACCGTGGTCGCAGGGAGAACCCGCGCTATGCCGCCGACGAGCACTATGACGAGTACCGGGCCGACCGGGAGGAGCGCTCCGAACGCCCCCGTCGCCGCGTGCGCAGGGACTTCGATCCCTTCGACAGTGAGGACTGATTCCCACTGATGCCGGATGTTGATTGATTCGGTATTTTCCGACAGGACCCCGTTCCAATGGGCGGGGTCCTGTTTTGTATGCAGACCCTTCCGTGAGAGAATTGGGAACATGTCCGTATCACTGATTGTGCTTATCGTCATTGTCCTGCTGGTCGTGCTGCTGGTCATCTGGGGCATCGGGGCTTACAACGGCTTGGTCAATCTGCGCAACCGCGTGGCCAATGGCTGGGCCCAGATCGACGTCCAGCTCAAGCAGCGTGCCGACCTGGTGCCCAACCTGGTCCAGACGGTCAAGGGCTACGCCTCACACGAGTCCACCGTCCTGGAGGAGGTGACCAAAGCCCGCGCCGATGTGGCCCAGGCCCAGGCGGCTGGCGGGGACCGGATGCAGGCCCGTGCCGATGCCGAGCAGCGGCTGGGTCAATCCCTGGTCACCCTGATGGCCCGGGCGGAGGCCTACCCTGAGCTCAAGGCCAACCAGAACTTCCTGGATCTGCAGCGTCAGCTCAAGGACCTGGAGGACAAGATCGCCTACGCCAGGCAGTTCTACAATGACGTGGTCCAGAAGTTCAACACCCGCATCGAGACAGTCCCCTCCAACATCATCGCATCCCTTTTCCACTTCCGTCAGGCCCAGTATTTCCAGGCTGACGAGGGTAGCCGCCAGGCGCCCGTTGTGGACTTCGGACAGTGAACGCCCCAGCGGCCTCCTCCGGGAAGACGGGCTCGAAACACCCCTCCTCGGGTCATCCCTCCTGGAGCACCTCCCGTTTCTTCCGAGCTCTGGTCCTGGCTCTGGTGGCAGGCTTGGTGACGTGCTTGGTTGCTGCCCTGCTGGTCTTCAATAGGAATCGGCCCGACCTGGTATATGATTCAGTCGATTACGATGTCCAGGTCCTTGATAATGGCGATTTGCATATCAGTCAGAACCTGACCGTCACCATGAATTCCCGAGAGGATGACAACGGCGACGAACGTCCTTGGCGGGAGCTCTACCAGCGCTATCAGATCAAGCCTGATCGACTGACCGGTATAAGCGACATAAGCGTGACTGACCTGACTAATGGCTCCACATATAGGCAGGCCGACCCACCGAAGGATCCTGATAACCTCGATCAAGTTCCCGACTGGGACAAGACCATGGCTGGCACCTGGTATATGGGCACGGTCTCGGATTCGGGGCTGGAATCCTACAATCCGGGCGATACGGGTCAGGGTTCCGCCTGTGGCAATCAAGGAAACCAGTGCCAGGTGGAGTTGGGCTGGAACATTCCACAGACTGCCAAGGATTCAGGACGGCGCTTCCGCATCGACATGACCTTCCACGGGGTCACCACTGCCCATCCCGATGTGGCCGAATTCCAATGGGAGCCCGTGGGCGACACCAACCAGATTCCCATTGAGCATATGAGCGCCGACGTCAAGCTTCCCAAGCAGATAGGAACAGAGAAGGACAAGGATGCCAAGGCCTGGCTGCACTTCGCTGGCAGAGGCTCCTACCAGGTGGGCGATGATAGCCGTATCCAATTCTCCGCAGATCACATCGAGCCTGGTCAGCATCTGGATTTGGTGGTGCTCTTCGATGCGGGGAGGACTTCTTCGGTGGTCAGGACCGACTCTCAGCCGGCCCGTGACCGTATCGTCCAGCAAGAGCGCCAGCAGTATGAGCGCTGGCATACCGAGCAGACCAGACGGGCGCGGATTGGACTCTTGACGGGCATCTTGGCACTCTTGGCTGCTATCGCGCTGATTGCGGTCATGCTCTGGCAGACCTTCCGCACCTATGGAGACTCCCAGTACCGAGGCGATATTATCTACTACCGTCAGCCTCCTGATCTGTCACCGGCCGTGGCCGCTGTTATCAACGATCTGATGCTGAGCCGAGAATCCCCTATTGGCAGGCAATTGTCAGCAACAATTCTCTCCTTGGCCTCCAAGCGGGCCATCGCTCTGATTCCGGTCAAGTATGAGGACCGGGCGAATTCCGGCGGAGGTTCCCTGACTAAGGTGATGCGCTCGCTGCTCCACAAAGGCAAACGGCAGTCCATGGAGGTGGTCATTAATCCGGTCTGCAGTCAGGATCGAGCCTCCCTGGCCCTGTCCTTAAGCGAGGAAGCCTGCCTGACCATGCTGGAAGGTGCTTCCGCTCTGATGGGCTCCAAGGATGAACGTTTCGACCTGTACGAGATGATTGCTCTCTTCTCCAGCACCGAAGCTAATCATGGCAAGGTCTATCTGGAGGCTTTCGACAAGGCCGTCAAGTATGAGACCAACAATGCTGACCTGCGTGCCTATCGTCATGGTATAGAGGTCTTGCCCTTCCTGGCCGTGCTCTTGGCCGCTTTCATCCTGCTGGCTGGATTCCTGCCGGGCACCGTGCTGGTACGTGCGCCATTGGCCGTGCTTCTGGTGGCTGTTGCAGCATTCTCCATTCGTTATGGTAGTTCGCAAGTGCTCAGCAGGAATGGACAGCTCATGGCTGGTCAGGTGTCAGGGCTTCGGCGCTATCTGCTGGACTTCAGCGATTTTAGCCACCGGGGCGTGGAGGATTTGGTGCTCTGGGACCGCTACCTGGTTTACGCTGCGGCCTTCGGTATAAGTGACCGGGTTGTCGCTCAGCTGGCACAGGCCAGCCCTGAACTGACCGACTCCGACTGGCTGAATGACAATGCGCGCGGGAGCCTGCTCTACTGTACCTTCCTGCCTTACAGCCAGAATGTTCCGGTGGCTTCCTCCGTGAGTGGCCCTGAAACATTGGCTGCAAATTCAATGCTTGGCCAAGGCGGGGTGGTTGATCTGGGTACTCAGTTGACCCAGGGACTCGACCAGATCGGCGGCCTGATCGGCCAGGCCAGCGGCAACAGTTCCGGCAGTGGTATTGGTGGGTTTGGCTCCGGTGGTGGTTCCTTCGGCGGCTCCGGTGGCGGCTCCGGTGGTGGTTCCTTCGGCGGTCGTTGATACTGGGCCACAAGCTAAGCTCGATAGGAAGCCGGCGGCATTGAAGCTGGCATCAATCTACAAGACGGGAGTACATGTATGACATCGTCGATGCGGGCTTTGGGGCCCTTTACTACGACAGCGGTCGGACTGGGTTGCATGGGATTGTCCATTGAGGGCAAGCCGGACCAGGGAACGGCCATCGACGTCATCCATCAGGCTTTGGATGCCGGTTGCCGACATCTGGATACCGCCTGGTCCTACTACGAGTCAGGTGGTCCTGAGCAGACCAATGAACGACTGGTTCGCCAGGCTTTGGACTCCTGGAAGGGACCCCGTCAGGATGTGCTGGTGGCCACCAAGGTTGGACACTACCGCAACTTCACCGATGGTCGGCCAACCTGGGCTGTGGACGGTCGACCGGAAAGCCTGATCCGGCACGCCAAGGAGTCCGCTCAGGCCCTGGGCGTGGACACCATTGACTTGCTCTATATGCACCGTCCTGACCCGCAGGTGCCCTACCAGGAGTCGCTGGAGGCCATGGCTGAACTGGCCAAGCAGGGCGTGGCCCGGACCCTGGGCGTCTCCAACGTAGACATCGAGCGGATGGACCTGGCTCGCCAGGTTCTGGGCGACGACCTCGTAGCCGTGCAGAACCAGTTCTCGCCCACCTTCACCAGCTCCCGCCAGGAGTTGGACCATGCGGCCGGGCTGGGTCTGGCCTTCGTCTGCTGGAGCCCCCTGGGAGGTTTCCGAGCGCCCAAAGACGAAACCCGTTATGACCCTTTCCGCCAGGTGGCCCAGGAGCGCGGCGTCTCCTACCAGCGTGTGGTCCTGGCCTGGGAGCTGTCCCAGAACAGCAACGTCTTTGTGGTCCCCGGGGCTCACAGGGCGGCCACCATTCTGGACTCCCTGCAGGCGGCCGATATGGAGCTGAGCGAGGAGGAGATGGAGCGTCTGAACCGGGCGGCGACTGCATGAGTCGCAAGCCCCAACCAAGCGAGCAGGACGCCCAGAGCCTTCAGGGCGAAGCCTGGGATCGGGAACGAACCCTGCTGGACAGCAGCCCACTGTCGACGTTGGACGAACAGGGTCGGCCCATCCCAGTCACCATTCCCATAGCCCTGGCGCCAGGGATCAAGGTGGTCTACACCACCAGGTTGGGCGGGGTCTCCTCAGGCGATTATGCCCAGCTGAATCTAGGTGGCAAAGGGGGTGACGACCCGCAGGCGGTGGCTGCCAACCGTCAGGCCTTGGGCCGCCAGCTGGACCGTCCCATAGTTCTGGTGGACCAGGTTCACTCAGCCCGGGTCTGGGATGCCGACCAGGGTCAGCCCCAGGGACGCTGCGAGGCCGATGCTCAGGTGACCACCCGGCGTGACCTGGCCCTGGGCATCTTCGCCGCCGACTGCCTTCCTGTGCTTCTGGCCGACCCCCGGACCGGCGTGATGGGGGTGGCCCACTGCGGCCGTCGTGGTCTGGTGGCCGGAGTCATTCCGGCCACAGTCAAGGCCATGACTGACAGGGGTGCTGACCCGTCCAGGATCGTGGCAACCCTGGGACCCCGGATCTGTGCAGATTGCTATCAGGTGGGTTCTGATCTGGCCCATGACTTCGAGAAGCGTTTCCCCGGCGCATCCGGACCGTGCCGGTTCGGCGGAATCGCCATCGACATAGCCGCTGCAGCCATAATGGAACTGAAGGCGGCAGGAGTGACCCACATTGTGGACTCCGCCCCCAGGGTCGGTGCCGCCACCAGCTACCTGCGTCAGGACCCGGACCTGGAAGAGCTGTGCAGCCAGGATAGCGAGGGTCCCTCCCTGTCGAAGCGTCTCGAGGAGTTGCGGCGACCACTGTGTACGCTGGAGAATCCGCTTTGGTACTCCCACCGCCGGGCCTCGCTGGCCAGCAAGACGGGGGAGGGTCGCATGCTGGCCCTCATTCTGGCCGATGACTGACGTTGTGTGCTGATTGATCCTGCCCCTGGCAGCAGGAGCAGGCCTCGGGTGCAGATGTTCGGTGCAGATAGCGCCGGGTCTGCACCTATCTGTGTTTTCGTATGGGTACCGTTGAGTCTATGAGTGAGAGCAGAGCATCGGCAGCCCCGTCCGAGGTCAGTCAGGGTAACGCAGAGTCGGAGGAGCAGATTCAGCCGGTTGTGGCGGTGATTCTGGCGGCCGGGCTGGGCGTTCGATTCGACGAGAGCAACCCCAAGCAGCTGGTGCAGGTGGGTGGCAAACCCATCATCACCTGGTCAATCGACGCCTTCCAGTCCAATGCCCGAGTCACCGACATCCTGGTCGTGGTCAACGATCGGGTGCGGGAGGCCGTCGAGGCCATTGTGGCAGATGACACCTACGACAAGGTCCGCACGGTCATCCAGGGCGGTGTCGAGCGCATGGACAGCACCGAGGCGGCCCTGCAGACCCTGGCTGATGCGGAGATCCCCCAGGATGCCAAGCTGCTCATCCACGACGCAGTACGTCCCTTCGTCAGCCAGGAGTCCATCAATGGCTGCATCGATGCATTGGATACCTTCAACGCCGCAACCGTGGCCGTGGCCTCGACCGACACCATGCTGATGGCCGGCGACCTGGGCGAACGCAAGGTGGTGCGCCAGGTGCCCGACCGCGACAACATGTTCAGGGCTCAGACCCCACAGGCCTTCCGTTTCAGCACCCTCCGCAAGGCCTACGACCTGGCCGCCGCGGACCCCGACTTCCATCCCACCGATGACACCCGGGTTGTGGTGGATCGCCTGCCCGAGGAGCCGGTGGCCATCGTGGCCGGCAGTGTGACCAACATGAAGATCACCCTGCCCTCGGACATGCCCATGGCTGAATGGATAGCGCGCTCCTTGGCCGGGTGAAGCCCTGTGTACCATGGGGCACATGGAGCAGATCAAGGTCATCGTAGCCGGATACGACCATTACCAGGGTGTTGACGTCAACCCCTCCTATGAAGTCTCACAGGCTCTGGCCGAGCATGGCATGGAGGGCATGCGCCCTGTCGGCCCCACCGAGGAGGACCCTTTGGAGGGCGTGGACCTGGCTATTTCCTCCGTCACCATGCCTGTCAGCTTCGCCAAGGCCTGGCCCATACTGCATGAGGCCATAGAGCGGGTGCACCCCGATATCATCATCGCCACAGGTCTCAAGCGTCGGGCTCGCGGCATCGCCATGGAGCGTTGTGCCGTCAACCTCAAGGAGGACGACGCTGACGACCGTGAGAACTTAGGGGAGCAGGAGCCTCAGGATACTGCCCGCGAGAACAGCCGCCAGCCCATCGACCCCCGGGGTCCGGCCGCCTACTGGACCCGTCTGCCCTTGAGGGCCATCCTGCATGACTTCGGTACCTGTGGCATTCCCGCCACGCTGAGCTCGGACGCGGGCACCTATGTCTGCAACGCGCTCTTCTACAACCTGCTGGCATGGGCGGCGGGACACAAGGATGTCCTGGCCGGGTTCGTCAGCCTTCCCCTGGTCAACGAAAGCGGCGGTCAGGAGTGCGGCCTGCCCCTGGATCAGCAGATACAGGCTGTGCGCGAGGTGGTCAATGAGACCATTCGCTACTACCGCAGGCCCTCCTCCAGCCCTATTCTTATTGCCTGAGACCGGTATGTAAGGCCAATGTGTCGGCGGCAGGTCAGACGGCGAATTTTTGCCTGCCATGGGGTAGAGTCGAGGTAAATCCACCGGACCGAAGACAACCTTGTCGCGGGCCGGCATGTCCTGGTGGCGAAGAGGAGTGTTTCCATGGCCGAAGATCAGTTTCCCGTTGTCCTGCGAGGCTATGACAAGGAGCGGGTCGACCAGACCCTGGCGGCCTCGCGGAGCAATCTGGCCCGGTTGCGTCAGCAGATCAAGGCTGATGATGATCGCATTCTGAAGCTGGAGGCTGAGCTCCAGGAGGCCAAGTCACGCAAGGTCGAACAGCCGCGCAACTCCTTCGCCTCCCTTGGAGCCAATGCCCAGCAGCTGTTGGCTTCGGCCGAGCAGACCAGCACCGAGCTGCTCAACCGCGCCAAGCAGGATGCGGCGTCCACCAAGACCTCCGCCCAGGAGAAGGCGACGACCCTGGTCAACGAGGCCCAGCTTGAAGCCAAGCACATCGTGGACGAGGCCAACGCCAAGGCCAAGTCCATCGTCGAGGCAGCCAACGACGAAGCCAGGACCGTCACCACCACCGCCAAGCAGCAGAGCGAGCAGAGCAAGTCCGCAGCAGACAAGGTCGTGGCGGAACGCCGTCAGGCCCTGGATCTGGAGCTGCAGAACTCCCGCGAGGAGCATGAGAAACGACTGGCCACCAGCAAGGCCACCCAGGACAAGGAGCTGTCCGAGCAGAAGGCCAAGGCCGCCAAGGAGATCGCCGACAAGCGGCGCAAGAGCGACGAGGAGATCGCCAAGCTCAAGAAGGATGCCAACGATCAGATTCAGAAGGCCCTGGCCGAGGCCAACAAGAAGCTGGCCGACGTGCGCGAGCAGGTCTCCAAGAGCCTGAATGATGCCCGCAGGCAGGCCTCGGAGATCACCGACAAGGCCAAGTCCGAGGCCCAGCAGATCGTGGACGAGTCCAAGGTCACCAGCGCCGAGACCATGGCCAAGGTGAACGCCGAGGCCGAGCAGGTCCGCTCCGACATCGCCGCCCAGCAGGAGGATGCCACCAAGAAGGTGGGCGAGCTGCTCAAGAGCCTTGAGGAACGGCGGGTCAAGACCGAGAAGGAGTCCCAGGAGCTGATTGAACAGGCCAAGGCCACCCGCAAGGATGCCGATTCGTTCGCCTCCTTCAAGCGCGAGGAGTCCGAACGCAAGGCCAGCCAGCTGCTGGAGGAGGCCAAGCAGCGCGCACAGGACGAGGTCGAAGCCCATCGCAAGGCCGCACAGGCTGAGCTGGACGGGCTCAAGGACCACATCACCAAGCTGCAGCACCGGGAAGCCACCATCACTTCCCGGGTCGACGAACTGCGGAACATCTTCTCCAAGTCCTTCGGCAACTTCGACGGCTTCCACGATGAGGCTGTGGTCAATGACCAGGACGATGGCCAGGCTCCCTGCGTACCCGTGGTCAACGCTGTGCCTGCCGCGGACCCCCTGCCGACCCCCTCTTCACCGGTTTCGGTGACATCCTCGAAGACTGAAGTGGAGGATAAGGGAGGCGCCCAGCCCCTGGCCGTCCCTCAAGAAGAAGCTACTCAGACATCGGACGATTCTGTCGCAGCGGGCCAACCGGCCGGTGACCTGGCAGCTGATGACGCGGCAACTGATTCCGTCGGCAATCCCGAAGATAAGGCCAGCGCGGCCGTGACTGTCCGGTCCTCGGCCAATATGCCCACTCAGGTTCTGCCCTCCCCGGCTCCGAGCGTCCTGCCCGATGCATCCGGCCAGGCCGATGATGCGCCGGTCCAGGCCAGGGATGGACAGCCGCAGAAGGCGGTCACTGACCAGGAGACTACAGTCATTCCGCCCATCAAGGATGACGTGGCCCCGACCGACCGAGACTGATCAAGGGACGTCGGTCAAGGGACGTCGATAATTCATCAGGGCCGGATTGCAGGCATGATCTGCGACCCGGCCTCTATCTTGCCTGGAAGTTGCCTGACCGCATGCCGAACCGGCGTGGGCGTCAATCTCGATTCCGACCCTTGCTCTGGCCTAGAGTCGATGGTGTAGAGGTGCAGACCAAGGGTCACAGGGTTGGGAGAGCATCATGCAGCAGCCAAATCACTCATCATCAGATTCGTCCGCCACAGGTTCGATCGAGGCGGATGCGGGCAGACGGGGAGGATCGGGCGCATCTCCAGGACCCGCACGCTCATGGAGCGCCCAGGTTCGTCGTGGGGTGGATCTGCAATCCCTCTATGCCCTGGTGTATCTTGTGGTGGCCAACCTGATTGCGGGAGTTCTGAATCTGCCCTCGGTGGCCGCAGCCCTGGGCATTGCCCGTCAGCCAGGGATGGCCGATCTGCTGGGCGATCTGGTCATGCTGGTCTTCCTCTTCGGCACCCGTGGCCAGGACCTGCTCGGCCGCGGATCCAACCCTGTACGGTACAAGGCTCAGACCAATCCCGGCCCGGCCGTGCTGATCGGGGCCATCTTGCTGATCATGCTGGCCAGCAGCATCGAGACGGGATTCACCTGGGTGGTCAACCAGGGGTCCCAGGCCCTTGGGCTGGTCTACCATTCAACAACTTCCCAGATCGCGGCGGGCCAGCATGGGTTCCTGTCGCCCCTGGACACGGCCATCCTGGTCCCCGTCGTCGAGGAGTTCCTGCTGCGCGGCGTGGTCATGGGCAGGCTCAGACCCTACGGTCGGACCTTCGCCATCGTCACCTCCTCCCTTATCTTCGCCTGCCTGCACGGAGACATCACCCAGAGCCTGTTCACCTTCCTGCTGGGTCTGGTCCTGGGTTTCATCGCCATGGAATACTCGATCATCTGGTCCATGGCGCTGCATATTTTCAACAATCTGGTCCTGGCTGACGCCATGATGTGGCTGACCCAGACGGTGCCGGCCCGCACCGGCACGATGATCAACCAAGGAATGACCATTCTGGGCCTGGTTGGGGTACTGGTCGTCCTCTGGCTGATTCGGGGACAGCTGGCAGACTACCTGCGTGCCAACCGCTCACGCCACGGAACCTATAAGGGTTGGATCTCTCTTGGGTTGGCCGTCCTGGTGGTCCTGGCAGTGGTCAATGCAGCCCAGCGCTTCTCCCTGGCTTGATAGATACAGTTGTCCACATCCTCCTCCAGGCGAACCCTCGGTGACTGATTCCCGCTATGCTGGATGCAGGGATGCAGATACATCCGCATGAAAGGAAACAAGGACAGACCGTATGACATCAGCACTGACACCACTGGATCAGACCCGTTTGGAGGGCCTGCGCACCGCCTTCGACGAGCGCGAGGCCAACCACGTCGCCATGAACGCCGTCACTCAGGTAGGCATTGACGAAGTGGCCCACAACTATAATCGCTCCCGCCTGCTCCAGCACCGATTTTCGGTCAGCATCGACAATGGCACGGTCACCTCGCAGGCGCACTCCGGCCGTTGCTGGCTCTTCAGCTCGCTGAATGTAGCCCGATTCGTGGCCCGCAAGGCTCTGAACATTGACGGCGAAAGCACCGCCAACCCGATGGGCGATTTCGAGCTGTCCCAGAACTACGCCATGTACTACGACAAGCTTGAGCGCGTCAACTACTTCCTGCGCGACGTGGCGGCTCTGGTGCGTGCCGGCGAGCCCGTCGACTCCCAGCTCATGCGCTTCCTGATGGGCGATGTCATGGGCGATGGCGGCCAGTGGATCATGGCCATGAACATCTATAAGAAGTACGGCGCAGTGCCCAAGCAGTACTATCCCGAGACCGCTTCCTCCCAGAACACCAGCCAGATGAACGATCAGCTGCGTCGCCTGCTCCATCAGGCCACGGCTCACATGGTGGCCAATCCGGACGGCATCGACGAGATCATCGACCGGACCCTGGAGGCCGGTCACCGTATCCTGACCATTCATCTGGGCACTCCTCCCACAAGCTTCGACTGGGAGTGGACCGACAAGGACGGCGTCTTCCACCGGGATGGGCGGATCACCCCGCAGGAGTTCTGGAAGCGCTATGTGAATGCCGGGCTTGAGGACTATGTCTGCCTGGTCGACGATCCGCGCCCCGAGCACCCCAAGGGCCGCAAGATCGGCATTGAGCATCTGGGCAACGTGGCCGGCGGCGATCCCACCGAGTACCTGAACGTCCCTGTGGAGGTCATGAAGGACTGTGCCCGTCGTCTGATGAGTGAGCAGGGTCTGCCGGTCTGGTTCGGTGCCGACTGCCACCCCATGATGGACCGCAAGGCCGGTCAGTGGGCCACCGACCTGTTCGAGTACGGCCGGGTCTACGGTGTGGACTTCGACATGGACAAGGAGCAGCGGGTGCGCTTCGGCGATTCGGCCCAGAACCACGCCATGGCATTCGTGGGCGTGGATGTGGCCGATGACGGCCGGACCACCAACCGCTGGCGGGTGGAGAACTCCTGGGGCGGGGACATCGCCAACAAGGGCTACTTCACCATGAGCGACGACTGGTTCAGCCAGTATGTCTACGAGGTGGCCGTGCCCAAGTCCATGCTGTCCGAGGAGTATCGCCAGGCCTTCGACCAGGAGGCCATCATGCTGCCCGCCTGGGACCCCATGGGTGCCTTGGCCTGAGCTTACCTATCTAAGCTTACCTATCTAACTGTTCGCTCCCGTGGCCTATAAGGGTCGCGGGAACGGACCGTCCACATTGACCCGGATGTGGGCGGTCATAAGAAATTCGGGCATGATCGTCGTAGCGCGACAGAGAGGAGAGCGACCGTGGCATTCGTCAAGGAACCGGATATCATCCCGGAAGAGGAGCGGCAGTATTTTGCCGATACGGCCGTCTTTCCCGAAACAGTGGATGTCAACATCCGTCAGCTGGATCCCATCCCGGCACCCAGGGTCTTTCTGCGCTCGCGGCCCCTGGATTCGAAGCGTATGGAGCTGGTCCGGGACTCCCGCCAGGCCATTCGCGATGTTCTGCATGGACGGGACGACCGGTTGCTGGTCATCACCGGCCCTTGCTCCATCCACGACCCGGAGGCTGCTCTGGAGTACGCCCGTCGTCTGTCGGCCGTCAATCAGCGGTTGAAGGATCGGCTGCTGATCGTCATGCGGGTCTACTTCGAGAAGCCCCGGACCACAGTCGGCTGGAAGGGGCTGATCAACGACCCCGATTTGGATGGAACATTCAACATTCGCAAGGGGATTCGCCTGGCACGTCAGGTGCTCTGGCAGGTCCTGGGCCAGGGGATTCCGGCAGCCACGGAATGGCTGGATCCCATCACCCCACAGTATCTTTCCGACGCGGTCAGCTGGGGGGCCATCGGCGCTCGGAACACGGAGAGTCAGGTCCACAGGGAGCTGGCCAGCGGCATGTCCATGCCCATGGGCTTCAAGAACTCGACCGAGGGCAGTGTAGAGGCTGCGGTCGATTCCTGTCTGGCTGCGGCATCCGAGCATCACTTCCTGTCCATCAACCTGGACGGCCATGTCATCGCCGCCGAGACCAGGGGCAACCCCGACTGCCACATTATTCTGCGCGGTTCCAGCCATGGCCCCAATTACGATGCGGAATCCGTCAGGTCCGCCCTGGAGGTCATGCATCAGGCGCCGCTGGGTCCTGGTGCCTGCCGGGGTCTGATTGTGGATGCAGCCCACGGTAACTGCGGAAAGGACCCAGTACGTGAGGCCCAGGTGGTCGAGGAGCTGGCAGACCGTCTCGCCAAGGGCGAGCAGGGTCTGTCGGGCATCATGATGGAGAGTTTTCTTGAGGGCGGTCACCAGAAACCGGCTCCACTGGATCAGCTGGTCTTCGGCCGGTCCGTCACCGATGCCTGCATTGCCTGGGATAGGACCGAGGAACTGCTGCAGATCCTGGCCGATGCCGTGCAAGCCCGTCGGGAAAGGAAGAAGGCATGAGTGGGATGAAGGATGAGCCTCAGGAGCCTCTGCCCCGACCCAGCAAGGCCTACGAGGTTGAACTGGTGCACAAGGCGCTGGCGGCCGGCGTCAACCCCTTGCAGACCGGGAACGTGCCCAGGTGGGAGGACGAGGTAGGCATAGGCCGGATCGTCAACAGGCGGGTCTTTGAGCTTGACCGCCTGCCTTCGCCCGCGCAGATGCTGACCCGATACCCCTTGGATGGACCGGCCAAGGACCTGGTCATCCGCTCCCGGCAGGAGATTGTGGACTGTCTGCATGGGCGGGACGACCGGTTGCTGGTCATTGTGGGCCCCTGCTCCATCCACGATCCCGATGCCGCGTTGGACTATGCCCGTCGTCTGTCGGCCGTCAATGAGCGGTTGAAGGATCGGCTGCTGATCGTCATGCGGGTCTACTTCGAGAAGCCCCGGACCACGGTCGGCTGGAAGGGTCTGATCAACGACCCCGACCTGGATGGCAGCCACAACATTCAGAAGGGCCTGGTCCTGGCACGGCGCATCCTGCTGGGTGTGCTGGACACCGGGCTTCCGGCGGCCACGGAATTCCTTGAGCCCACATCGCCCCAGTACATTTCTGATGCGGTCAGCTGGGGGGCCATCGGTGCTCGGAACACGGAGAGCCAGGTCCATCGGCAGCTGGCCAGCGGCATGTCCATGCCCATTGGCTTCAAGAACGCTACGGACGGCAGCGTGGATGTGGCCATTGACTCCTGCTATGCGGCCTCTCAGCGCCACACCTTCTTTGGAATAGACCACGAGGGTCAGGCCGCAGCCGTAGCGACCATGGGCAACCCCGACTGCCATCTGGTTCTTCGCGGCTCCAAGTCCGGTCCCAACTACGATCAGGACTCGGTGCGGGCGGCGCTCGCCGTGCTTCGCCAGCGCATGCCCAAGGACAGCGCGGCTGCCCACGGACTGCTCATCGATGCCTCCCACGGCAATTCCGGCAAGGACGAGCGGCGCCAGATCCAGGTAGTCCATGAGTTGGCCCAGCGGATAGGCGACGGCGAGGAGGGCTTTACCGGGCTGATGATGGAGAGTTTCATACGTGGCGGCAATCAGAAGCCGGCCCCGCTGGACCAGCTGGTCTACGGGTGTTCGATCACCGACCGCTGCATCTCCTGGCCCGATACCCAGGATCTGCTGGAGGAGCTGGCACAGGCAGTGGACCGTCGTCGCAGCACGGCTCGTTGACCTACGGCCTGCAGTAGGCTGGTCGGGCCGCATTCGCGGGTGAAATTATGGATAAGGAGTCAGGCATGAGTGAAACAGACGGTTCCCTGGAGGGCGAAGATCGACGGCCGGTTGCCGTCATAGGAGCCATGGACGAGGAGGTGGCCCTGATTGGCCAAGGCCTGAAGCAGGCGGATCAGGATCCGCACGCCAGCGATGCCGGGTTGAAAGTCATATGCGGCACCCTTGATGGGTCGCAGGGCCCGGTTCGATTGGCTGCCACCGTGGGCGGCATGGGCACCGTCAACATCGCCGCCACCACACAGTATCTGATTGATGCCTTCCATCCCAGGGCCGTCATCTTCTCCGGCATTGCAGGCAACCTGAACAAGGAGCTGCACATCAACGACGTGGTTCTTGGAGGCACCCTGCGCTATCTGGACACGGACATGCGGTTGGTGGCCCAGTCAGCCCCAGGAACCGAGGAGTTCCACTCGGACCCCCACCTGCTGGATCTGGCAAGCCGGACTCTGGATACTATGGGAATCAAGCACATCGTCGGCACCATTGCCACAGGCAACTACTTTGTGGACAGCCCGGAGAAGATCGCCCAGGTCAAGGAGCAGACAGGGGCTGATGCGGTCGAGATGGAGGGGGCGGCCGTCTGCCATGTGGCGGCCCGCAACAAGGTCCCGGCTCTGGTCATCCGTGCTCTCAGTGACAACGCCGATACCGACTATGAGGTTTTTCGCGAGTTCGACATCTCCGAATATGCCGACACGGCCGCCAGGCTGGTGCTGGGCATCGTGCGCGAACTTTAATTGCCGACCAACAGGGATTCCCTGTTTGAGGGGCTTTTGCCTGTTGGAGGCTGTTGGCTGTGGGTTGACGGACTTTGCTTGCGCATTCATTGGCTGGTTATTCATCAATTACATGGTTATTGCGGCCACTCTGGCCTTGACCGGTTTTTGGGGCAGCTGGTTGCCAGTTGCTCCATGCAGGCCCTAGGGAGACGCTATCTACTTGTCGGCCATGTCGGCAACTGATCCCCTGTCGATGAGTGTGGGTTCTATGTAGACGTGCTCAATGCGCTGGTCCGGGTCTTGTATCCGCCTGACCTGGAGGCGCAGGGCGGCGGACGCCAGGTCCTGGGCCGAGGATCGCAGGACGGTCAGGCGCTTGGTGTAGCCATCGATGGTGATCATGGATAGATCGTCGGGAATACGGCACCCCCGTTTTTCCAGTGCCGGGACCAGAGCGATGGACAGGTAATCCGGATGGACCAGGACAGCCGTTGTGTGTGTCGAGAATCGTCTGGACGATCTGCTCGACATCCTCGGCTGCATATGGCTGCTTGTCCTTGAGCAGGAAGGTCTGCTCAAGCCCGTCTCCTTCTCGCATCATCAGCTGCCAGCCCAGCTTGATATCGCCTGCGGTGGGGGTGCCACCCAGAGCCAGTCCCCCCCCCCCCGATGGTGGCCGTGCTGACGGAAGTGTTGCAGTCCCCGGCGGACTCCGGCTGGATGGTCGGTATGAACCGAGTCGAAGGATCCGGGCAGCCACTGTGGCGGATGACGTTCCAGAACGGTTACCGGCAGTTGGCACTCGGTCAGCCATTGCCAGGTTTCCGGTGCGATATCCGGTTCGATGCTTGGGGCCACGATCAGTCCGAGCATCTGTGGATCAGTGGCCAGATCTTCCAGGATGTCTACCTCAGGAAAAGTCTCATAGGAGGTTTCCTTGGCCACGATCTCCAGTCCGTATTGTTCAGCCGCCACGCGTCTGATGGCATCGTTCACTGAGGGTCAGATGAAGCTGGGCTCGGGCAGAGCTACCCCGATTCGGTTTCCACGAACGACAGCTGCTCTATCCTGTCTGGAGGTTTTATCCATGGTGGGGCTTGACAGGCCGGCACTGGTTTTGCCGTCGGTGCTTCCACTGTTGCTGGCTTGATTTGGATTGCTCTTTCTTCTGTCTTTCTTTTCGAGGCGGCTTTCGTTCCGACTGATGATTTTGGTATTCCAACCAAGGTTGGATCAGAATCATTGGAGGAAGAAATCGTGAACGATTCAACAGATTGGCCTTGGGAATCCAGCGATTTGAAGGCCAGTGCACCTCCACGCACCCTTCTGACGAGACCAGCTCTGGCCAGATTATTCAAAATCCTTCGGACGGTTATGTCAGTGGTGCCCATCATCCGCGCCAGGTAGGGTACTCTGACTACGCTCTCTCTAAGAAGTGCGTTGAGGATCAGCTCTCGTCTCTGAGGCGGGAACCATCCTGCCGCCGGGGGAGCTTTGGGAAGGACTTATCAGCGGGGTTCTTCCCTGTCCTGCTATGCTCGCCGCTCCTGGTGCAGACCGCTTTGGTCTCTATGGTACTGCCAGTGGAATATCCTCGGGCGCGCATCCGCAAGGTCCTGGTCAATGGCCTCCTCCTGTCGGTGCGCCGCTGGTACATGTTGGTTCTGTCACTGGCGGTTCTGGCTGGGTATTCCTGGGGGCTGATGCGCTCGCCCATCCTAGTGGCTCTTCTGGCCACTGGACTGATCTGGTATATGGCCTGGGCCGCTGTGAGGTGGCAGGTCGAACCTTTCGTCCGGCAGATGGCCCGTGAGAGTGGGGACCCAGGTGTCCAGGCCACGTATGGACTGCCTGACGATGGAGCCAAAGGCTCTTCCTTTACCGCGCTGCAAGACTACCGTCAATAGCGGTTCACGAAGAAAAGTTGCATTTGAGAGCAGGCTCAAGGAGGATTTGCTGGAATGTGTTGTGGGCCTTTGCAGGTGTTGATCGAGGACAGGGACCGTCCTGTGGATATCGAGCCGGGGACCAGGCCCAAGGTCAGGTGGAGGCTGGACCCTTTGCCGACTTGGGTGGATAGGGTCCGTTTTGCTAGGGTACGAGTCTTCGAACAGCCTAAGGGGCGGGTACTTGTAGATACCGGTATCCACCCTGCGGACGAACTCAATGGCAGCCGTCTGCCTGGACCTGATATGGATCCCTCGCGACGGTATTGGCTGACCGTTCTTCTGCTGGATGCGCAGGGCCGTCGGTTGATAGGGTCTGAACCTATCACCTTTGGCACAGGGCCTGGCCTGCTCTGGCACGCTCAGGCCATTTGGTCCACGGAGAGCGAAAGGAGCTCCTCAGAATCCCAGGGCAATGCCAAAGGTTGGGCACTGATGCGTGGTGTGGTCCGGTTGCCCCCGGGGCCGATCCCCTGGGCTAGTCTGTATGCGACCGCTGACAGCACCGTACCTGCGCGTCAGTTTGTGTACCGCCTATGGCTCAATGGGAGCTTTCTGGGCTGCGGACCGGTATTCCCCTTGGATGGCGAGGATCGCTACAGGGGCTACGAGGTCACCGGCCTCTTGCGTCCGGGGGCTCAGAATGTTCTGGGCGTGGTGGCCTATGCCATGGAAGGCCAACGCTTCCAGGCCCAGTTGGATGTGGGTCGACCTGATGGCAGGGTGGAACACTACGGCACGGATGCCGAATGGAGAGCCATTAACGGTGTTGAGGCCTTTCCAGACAGCGCCTCCATCGGTACGACCTACTATCAGGCTCCGGCTGAGGACATCGATCTGTCCCGATATCCCTGGGGCTTTCCCGGCCCGGGCTTTGATGACTCTGCCTGGCCCAAGGTCCGGATTCGGCCCCCATTCTCCAAGTGCCTGGCAGCTCCTGCAGATGGCACCAGACTGACCCGAGTGGATGTTCGTCGGGTTTTGGATGCTGCTCCTGGTCATCTTCTGCTGGATTTCGGCTCCGTACGGCTGGGTGGCATCGGTCTGCGGGTAGATCTGTCGCAACATTTGGACTTGACCGTCCGCTACGGGGAGGTCCTGGACGGCCAAGGTGGCGTTCGCTACCACCTGGCCACCTCCAACGTCTATCAGGATCGCTGGCGGCTGCAACCTGGCCGCAACCGGGCACAGACTTGGGGGATCCGGGTCTTCCGATATCTGGAGCTGATATGGTCGGCGGAATCCGACCCTGAAGGGCTGCTGGCGAGCCTGTCTGACGGGGGCCTGTGGGCGGAGTGCCTTGAGGCTCCCGTATATGATGACCATGCAAGGTTTCATTGCGACAAGCCTCTGCTGGATAAGGTCTGGCAGCTGGGGCGGAACACCATCAGGGGACTCAACGCCGATATCTATGTCGATTCCTGGACCAGGGAGCGGGCCCCCTATGAGGCTGATGCCTGGATTCAACAGCGGGCTCATATGGTGCTGGATGATGCGCCTGCTCTGGGCCGTTACAGTGTGGACTATCTGATCGCCAACAGGACCTGGCCCACCGAGTGGCCCCTCTACAGCATTCTGGCTGTGTACGATGCCTGGATGCACACCGGAGATCTGACTCAGGCGGCGACCCAGTATGAACGGCTGATGGGACTGCTGCCAGATAGATACCTGGATCGGGACAGCTGGTTGATTGTCAAGGACCCCGGCGCTTCCAGCCAGATGGATGGCGATCTGGTTGACTGGCCGCCCGTTGAACGCGATGGATATGTCTTCGGTCGTGTCAACACGGTCATCAATGCACTGGCCAGTGCCGCCTATAAAGCCATGGCTCGTCTGTCGCGGGCGTTAGGCCGGCGTAGCAGAGCTGCCCGTCTGGCAGAGGTGTCCCGGAAAATACAAGAGGCCTTGGATGAGCGGCTCTACGATCCAGCGGTCGGCGCCTACCGGGATGGTCTGCTAGACGGTCCCGACGGCCCGGCCATCGATCACTGTGCCATGCATGCTTCGGCCTTTGTTCTGGCTTTTGCGCCTCCTTCGGATCCCGCACGTCTGGAAGCGGTTGGTACCTATCTGCGTCGTCGGGGGATGGTCTGCAGCGCCTATGCGGCCGCCGTGCTTCTGGATGGACTGTATCGTTCAGGTCTAGGTGCTGATGCTCTGGCTTTGCTCTCGGCAGGGGAGGGTATGCGCACCTGGAAGCACATGCTGGACCAGGGTGCTGGAGGCACCATGGAGGCCTGGGATCCATCGATCAAATCCAACACCACCTATTCGCACCCTTGGGGGGCCTCGCCTGTCTGGCTGATCTCCAGCGGGCTGATGGGGCTTCGGCCTTTGAAGCCCGGGTATCGTGAATTCGTTGCCGCCCTCCAGCCTGGGGGTCTGGACAGGGCCGAGCTGACCATGCCCGTGCCCACTGGGGACATCCATATCTCCTATAGGATTACAGGAAAAGTGGATTGCAGGCCAGGGTTTGTCCTCCTGCCGGATATCAATCTGGACTTGGTGGTGCCACAGGGCTGTCGGGGTCACTTGGTCCTCCCGCCTATGCGTGGCGTCAGACCAGGAGGTCAGGTCGAGGCCTCACTGGACGGATCGCCAATCATGCTGAAATCCTTGGATGCCGAGAGCCGGGTGGTCGGCATCCGTTGCAGAGCAGGATCTCTGGTTATGGATGTGCTGCCCTGCGGCCATCACCATTTGATGGTGCCGCATCTATAGACTTGACGGTCGTCGTTAATTTGTGTACTATCGGCCCTTGCATACCAAAGACCGTTGGTCGGGACCCTTGGGTCTCCTAAGTTCGGTTGATCGAGCCAGCACAGGTTGAGTTTCAAATCGGTCCTCGCGGCCTGTTTTCCGCTCTGCCTGTCGGCAGGGCTTTCTTTTTGCCTGTCAAGCTCGGTCGTCCGGCTCCCTCCAGAGGTCTGTCTAGGAAGGAACGCCATGAAAAGGCCCGAAAAGGAAGAGGCTGTCGCCAGGCTGACGGACAAGTTCCGTGACGCCGATGCCATCATCCTCACCGAGTACCGCGGGCTCAGTGTTCCGCAGGTCGCCGATCTGCGAAACAAGCTAGGCCGCGATACTTCCTACAACGTGGCGAAGAACACGCTAGCCCGGATTGCGGCCAAAGAGGCTGGGATCGAGGGTCTCGATGAGATGCTTGCCGGCCCCTGCGCCATCACCTTCGTCAAGGGTGATTACGTCAATGCCGCCAAGGCGCTGCGTGATTTCGCCAAGGACAACCCGGCACTGATCGTCAAGGGCGGCTTCATCGATGGAGCTGTTGCTGACGCGGATGCCATGGAGAAGATCGCGGATCTGGAATCCCGCGATGTTCTGCTCTCCCGGATGGCCGGCGCGCTCAAGGGCACCATGTCCAAGGCCGCCAACCTGTTCGTCGCTGTGCCTACCAAGGCCGTGCGCACGTTCGACGCCCTGCGCGAGAAGCAGGAAAAGGCCGCCTGAGTCCACGGCCATCGGCCCGGATTCATACGGCAAATACAAGAAAAGATGTTCGGTGATCGGCCTACCAGTCAATGCCGGTCGCCACAAATGAAAGGAAGCCATTATGGCCAAGCTCTCCGCTGACGAGCTCATCGACGCGTTCAAGGAAATGACCCTGGTCGAGCTGTCCGACTTCGTCAAGAAGTTCGAGGACGAGTTCGATGTTGAGGCCTCCGCCCCTGTGGCCGTGGCCGCTGCCGCCCCCGGTGCTGCTGCTCCGGCTGAGGAGGAGAAGACCGAGTTCGACGTCGTCCTCTCCGCCATCGGCGACAAGAAGATCCAGGTCATCAAGGCCGTCAAGGCCATCACCAACCTGGGCCTGGCCGATGCCAAGGCTCTGGTTGACGGTGCCCCCAAGGCCGTCCTGGAAGGCGCCAAGAAGGAAGACGCCGACAAGGCCAAGGCCCAGCTAGAAGAGGCCGGCGCCACCGTCGAGCTCAAGTAGTCATCGGCTCTTTCCGAGCCCTTGCATCTTGCAAAGCCCTGTGCTGTCAACGACAGCGCGGGGCTTTTTCCATATCCTGTCCGACCGCGCGCAGGGGATGGTTGCGCCGGGACGTAGGTTCGCCCCTGCTGTTGTGGACGCAGTTTCGGCCACTCAGGGGCATGGGGACGACCATATAGTCGGAACGATTGAAATAGATTGCAACAATTTTTTCATGCTGAGAACCGCAACTAAGCTAAGGCTCTGTCCCATCGACCGTGACGCCGATGCCCAGATATGACAACGAGAGAGCAATCATGACCATCACCTTCACCAACCAGTTCTGGACCGTGACCTCCGGAGATCTGACCGATCGGCGAAGGCCCATGCAAGCCCCTGCAATGGGGGAGAAGCCCAAGGACGCCAAGTCCATCGTCATTGATCCCTGCCAGCGCCATCAGCCCTGGATCGGGGCCGGAGCCGCCATCACCGATGCTGCGGCCTCGTTGATCTGGGGCAGCCAAACAGCACAGCAAAGGCATGCCCTTCTGGACGACATGTTCAACCCTGACAAGAGCGGCTTTTCGGTCATCCGTATCCCGCTGGGCTCCTGCGAGCCGTCCTCCCAGCCCTACTACACCTACGACGACATTCCCTACGGCGAGCATGACAGGGACCTGACCAGGTTCTCCCTGGGCGAGGGCGAGCCGGGCGCTCCTGACGCCACCAAGGACTACAAGTACATCATCCCCGTCGTCCAGGAAATTCTGTCCATCAATCCTGCGGTGAAAATCATCGCCTCGCCCTGGAGTGCCCCGCCTTGGATGAAGAACACCGGCCACCTGTGCATGGGCGGCCACCTGCGCTTCAACGAGTGGACCGGCAACGGCTATGATCCGCTTGAGGACTCCATAGAGGGGGTCTATGCCCGTTACTTCGCCCGCTATATCGACGAGATGGAAGCCATAGGCATCCCTATTTGGGCGGTCACGGTGCAGAATGAACCCTCCAACGCCGCCCCTTGGCCGGCCATGACCTGGACTCTGGCCCAGCAGGCCGACTTCGCCCACCGCTTCCTGCGGCCTGCGCTGGACCGTCGGCACCCCCAGGTGCGCATCTTCATCAACGATGACTCGGCACACTGCCTGACCGGACCGGTCGACAAGGATGTCACCGCCGAGCAGGCCCGTTCCATCGATGGTCTGACCCTGCACACCTACGACAACGACTATCCGAATCTGGACTATGCCAACCGGGTCTATCCACAGTGGATCTATGGCATGACCGAACGTCGCTGCATGCTGGACCAGACCCCAGCGGATGCTGCTCACATCATGTCCGGTGTCATCGGCAACTGGCTGGTCCGCCATGGCTCTTCCTTCATCACACTGTGGAACATGGCCCTGGACGAGCGGGGGCTGCCCAACCAGATCGGCGCCGACGGCAGACGCGGGGTGGTCACCATCGACCATGGCAGCGGCAAGGTCCGCAGGAACCTGGAGTATTTCATGCTCCGCAGCTTCGGACAGGACGTGGAGCCCGGTTCGGTAGTGATCGACTCAAGCAACTACACCCCCGACGGTTGGAGCGGCTCCCTAGGCTCCGTGGCCTTCCTGGGGCCGGACGGATCCATCGCCGCCCACATCTACAACCCCACGGGCAAGCCTGTCAAGGCGGCTGTCACCGTCAACGGCTGGGGGGACCGCTGGCAGAGTGTGACCGTGCCCGCCTGGGGGACCGTGACCATGCACGCGACGACCAGCGAGCGGATCAACGATTCTGCCGTGCCCGAGGATGAGGACTTCGCCCTGCAACTGCCCGAGCACACCGTGGACGACAAGGTTCCCGGGCAGGACTGAGGACCGGATTGGCGAGGCCGGGAAAGAGCCCGGAGCAAGGAGACGCACGGAATATGAAGGAGATCTGGACCGCGACGGCAGGGGATCTGTCCCAGCGGCGAGAACCGATAGCGACCCCGGAGACGACGAATGGGCCAGGTGCTGCCGTCCCCATAGTCATCGATCCAACCAGGCGCTACCAGTACTGGGAGGGGGCCGGCGCTGCTCTGACGGATTCCAGCGCCTATCTGTTCATGACGGCCATGGACGCCGACCAACGTCATCGGATTCTGACCGAGCTCTTCGATCCGGCTCAGGCGGGCCTGTCCACCTTGAGGATCTCCATGGGGTCCTGCGACTTCTCCAGCCAGCGCTACTACTCCTATGATGCTTTGCCCGAGGGGGTGATGTCGGATTCGGGCATGACCTACTTCTCCATTGGACAAGGGAAGCCGGGTTCGCCCGAGGCCACCAAGGACATGAAGTACGTGGTCCCCGTCCTTCAGGAGATCATGGCCATCAACCCGGGCGTGCGGATTCTGGCCTCTCCTTGGAGTGCACCTGCATGGATGAAGGACAGCGGTCGGCTGGACGGGGCCGGGCATCTGCGGCTGGGGCAATACTGCGGCAACGGCTACCGCCCACGTGACACGGTCGATGCCGCCTATGCCCGCTATTTCGTACGGTTCATCGAGGCCTACCAGAAGCTGGGGATTCCCATCTCGGCAGTGACCATGCAGAACGAGCCCTCCAATAATCCGCCCTGGCCCATGACGATCTGGACCCCTGAGCAGCTGGTGCGCTGGGGCGTGGACTACCTGCGTCCGGCACTGGACCGCAGCTTCCCCGAGGTGGAGATCTTCTTCGGCGATGACGGCCTGAGGTTCTTCAGCCGACCGGTCAGCGACTATATGACCCCTGTCGAGGCCCTGAGCTTCGCCGGGACTGCCATGCATACATACTCCGGCCTGCCCAAGTGGGTCGTGAACGCCACCCGACAGTTCCCCGGATGGCGCTCGGTCATGAGCGAGCGGCGCTGCATGCTGGACGAGCGTGTGGACGAGGCCAGCCATATCATGTTCGGGGAGATCGGCATCGGACTGGTCCGCCAGGGCGTGGGCATGATCGACCTGTGGAATCTGGCCCTGGATGAGCAGGGTCTGCCCAGCTGGGCGCGGACCATGGGCCGGCGTGGTGTCATCACCGTCGATTCCCGAACTGGCGGGATCAAACGCAATCTGGAATACTTCATGCTTCGTAATTTCGGACAGGATGTGCCGGTCGGCGCTCGCAGGGTGGCCTCCACCAGTCACACCCTTGATGGCCGGACCGGCGGTCTGGGTTCGGTAGCCTTCGTCCGCGACGACGGCGAGCTCAGTGTCATCCTCTACAATCCGACCGGAGTGCCCATCCGGGCTGCCCTGACCGTCAATGGCTGGGGCGCCGACTGGCGACCGGTAAGTGTACCGGCTTTCGGGACGGTCTCCTGCCATATGTCAGACTCCGAGCGCCTCAATCGCAGCACGGTGCCCGAGGATGACCAATTCGTCGTCCATATGACTCCGCACCCAGCCGACGACCACGACGAGGGAGAGGACGACCAGGACTAAACCGATGACGGCGGCCGCTGATTGACTCTGGTGGTTGTATCCAGAGCGAGAGCGGCCGCCGTTTCCTATCGATCGAGTCGATTGCTTCGTTGCCAAAGCCTTGCCTGCAGGGAGAGTTCGTCGCACTGGCATGCCTGCCAGTCTTTCATGTGTCCTTTATCAGTTAATTCGGCACGCAATCAATCCTATCTCTGGGTTTCATGACAGAATAGGCGATAGTACCGAGTGAAGGCGGCTGCAGATTTGGGAGGTCGAAAACGTGAGTGACGATCGGCGACCGGGGCAGGTGTGGATAATCAAGCTCAATGGGGCGGAAGAGACCCGGCTCAAGCCTGGCGAGACCGTCGAGATCGGCCGCAAGCCCCTGCGTCCGCTGGCCGATGACGGTCGGCGTCGTCTGGAGGTGTCCGATAAGACTAAATCCATGTCCAAAAGGCATGCCATTTTCGCCGTCGACCAGGACGGTCTGGCCACCCTGCGCGACATGGGTTCCACCAACGGGTCATATCTGATCCAGTCCGACGGATCGCTGGTCAGGCTGCCTGTGGACGCCGCCTTCCCCCTGTCCAGCAGCTCGGCTCGTTTCCAATTCGGTGATGTCCCCGTCGACTTCGTGCGCATCAACAATCCCGAAGACGATAAGACCGACCCTTCGACCCGGGTGCCCGACCTCTTCTCATACTCCACACAGCCCCGGGGCATGGTGGAGCCTGATGCAGCTGAAATGTCCGTCGACGACATTCTTGACATGCGCGCTGGCGAGCCCACTGGCATCTTCAAGGCCGACGGGGTCCGCAACCGTGTCACTGCCCTTCATGATATGGCCCTGGGTGCCGCCAAGGCAGCCGATTCCTCCCAAGAGGCCGACGGTGCTTCACAGGATCGTCCCAGGTCTGCCCCAGTCGCTCGCGACTCGCCGGACAATCCGTCGCGGCCTTTCGCCGATGGGGCCGCGTCCGCAGAGTCGCGAGGCTCGCAAGCCCGGTATTCTGACGATTATGATTCAGCCGAGCGTGGCCGGGCTGACATGGGGCCGGCCGACGCAGGCTCAGCGGATGGTCAGGGATCTGACCGTCGCAGAGGCTATGCGGACCAGCCGGATGACAGGGCATCCGAAGGCCGCCAGGGTGACCAGCGTGCAGGTGACTTCCAGGCCCAGGATGCTCGTGGCGAAGCCCATCGGCCTCTGCCATGGCAGGAGCACGAATCCGAGCAGGGCCTGCCGTTGGTTGGCACGCAGGAGGAGGACAGCCAGCCTGTCGACCGTGACCTTTTCGCTGATGCTCGTCGTTCCCGTTCCGCTGAATCTGCTCCTGATCAGAATCGCTCCGACCAGGATGTTCGCGATGTTCGTGATGCCCGTGACGGCCGTGGTCATCGTGATGATCGTCCAGCTTCCGGCCGCAGGGGCTACGCGGACGGCCAGTCCCGGCAAGGCCAGGGGAGCAAGGCGGACTCGGCCCAGGGGTTCACCCCGCTGGGAGCTGTAGAGCTGGCCCGCCTGTCCAAGAAGGAATCGGACCAGGCCCGACATCCCCAACCAGCGGATGAGCAGGGTGATGACCAGCGTTATCAGCCGGCCTTCGAGCCCGGATCCGTCTTCGAGCGGGTCTCCAAAGGGGACTATGACCGTGGCCATGAGGCCATCGTGGTGGATGGGATGAGCTCCGATGATGCCAAACGCACCGGGGACTTCGCCCTGCAGTTCGCCATGGCCAAGCATCGGCAGCTGCTGCCTTTCCTGGCGATGAACCCGGCCCTCTATGATGATCTGTACGCCTGGTTGGAGGCTCAGGGCGACCAGGACATCGACGCGGCCCTGCGCAACAATGACGGGTATCACGAATATCTGAACGCCGTGCGGAAGTGAGTGGACGGATGAGCGAGACGGTAATGAGCACCGGGGGATCGGAAGAGGAGAAACGGGCTGAAGATGCACAGGCATCAACGGCCGGCTCCTCCTCCGACCGCGCAGCAGAAGAGGTCAAGGCCCCGTTGACTCCACTGGAGCGAATCCGGGGATGGCGCCAGGATTACCAGAACCAGGTGGGCCTGACCCCCTTGGAGAATGTGTCGCAGCTGGCGGCGCAGATGGATCTGACGCATGCGCATCCTTCAGGCATCGCCCAGCTCTTCGCCAGTGGCCAGGTTCATCTGGATGCGCTCTTCCGAGACCGTGGTATGCTACGCGCGGCTCACCGGCGCATGGAGCGGGTTCTGGACGATCAGGCCGCCAAGGAGCGTGCCAGCGGTTTCGCCCAGCTTTCCATGGTTGTGGGAGTGGCTGCCTGGCAGGGGCGCGACATGCCCGTACTGCTCTATCCTGTGCGTATCGACGAGAGCACCCAGGGGGCCTCCAGGGCATCCATCAGGTTCACAGGCAAGGTGGACCTTAATCCTGCCTTGATCTCGGCCATGCGTGAGCGGGGCATCACCCTGGATCCGGACCGTCTGTTTTCCGCCTCCCACTATCAGGGCGGCACCCCCGAAACTTCATCCCTGTTCAAGGACATGACGGCCCTGATCACACCGCATATCAGTGACTTCACCATCGAACGGAAAATCGTTCTGGGATGCTTCATTGAGCCATCGGCCCAATTGCTGGGCGAGAGCCTTCGGATTCTGGACCGGATGACCGCCGGGTCCACCGGCAACGATCTGCTGGATGCCTTGGCTGGCGACCAGGCTGCCTCCGAGCGGCTCAGGGGCGGACCTGTGCCCGACTACAGCCCCTTTGATGCTGACCCTCACAGCGAGTTTGAGGCCGGAGATGTGGACAACCGGGTCCGTTATGCCGCCCAGCTGGTGGCGACCGGGCACAGCGTGCTTGTGGATGAACAGACCGGCCGCCACAGCGCCGACGATGCTCTGGCTATCGCCTCGCGCTGCGTCACCGCTGGAAGAACCGTACTCTATGTGCCCTGCGTGGTGGAGGAGAAGCGGCGCTTCCAGCATCGTCTGGATGCCGCCGGGATGGCGGACATGGCTCTTGACCTGACCGACGATCAGCTTGGTCGGGTCCTGGATCAGCGGCTGATCGATGCAGTGGGGTTCAAACCCGGCAAGGCCAGTGAACACTTCGATCAGGTGGCTGACGAGCTTGTGGGTGTCCGCTCCCGGCTGACCCGCTATTTGGGTGATCTTCATGGGGTGGATTCCAGCTGGGGGGTTTCGGCCTACCAGACCATTCAGAATCTGGCCAACATCGCCAATATGCCTACGCACCCTGCCACCCGTGTCCGTCTGGGCGCGGCCACAGCCCACAACCTGCAGCCTGAGCTGGATGCCTGGGCAGACAAGCTGGAGAGGGCTGCCGAGCTGGGTGAATTCGTCATCGGCCCCCAGGACACGCCTTGGTTCGGTGCCACCCTGGTCAACGAGAACGAGGCTGTGGACGCTTACTCCCGCGTGGTTCGTCTCCTGCAACGGCTTCTGCCGGACACCCGCGAACAGGTCAAATCAACTGTGGAGACCTGCGGATTCCCCGTGCCGGCCACCGTCAAGAATTGGGGACGGCAGGTGGTGGTCCTCAAGAATCTGCGCCGGGTTCTGGATGTCTTCCAGCCCTCCATCTTCGAGCGTGATATTCCCGCCATGATCGAGGCCACCAAGTCCAAGGCCGATCGCAAGGCCAATGGGACCAATCTGGGATTCTGGGAACGCCGACGTCTGGTCAAGGAGGCCAAGAGCCTGCTCAGACCCGGTGCCCAGGTCGAGGATCTGCATGAGTCGCTGGTGGTGGTCTCCAAGCAGGCCGAGCAATGGCGGACCTTCGTCCCCCACGGCGGTTGGCCGGTCCTGCCGCCCAAACTGGACGTCATCATCGACACTCAGGAATCCCTGATCCGCGACATGACGGCTCTGGACACCGTTCTGGCCACGACTCCGGCTGGCGGCGATTTGGAGACCATGGACTTGAACAAGGTGGAGGAACGGCTCAAGGCCCTCTTTGACGACCACACAGCCCTGGATACCTTGCCCGAGCGCTGCGCCCTGGAAGGCGAATTCAACAAGGCGGGGCTGCAGGACCTGGTCCAGGACCTGCGCAACCGCCAGGTTGAAGGCAAGGCGGTACGGGCCGAGCTGCAGCTGGCCTGGTGGACCACGGTCTTCGACGACATCATGCGCTCCTCGCAGATCATCTCCAACCAGGACGGCTCCGCCCTGTCCAACGCAGCCGACCGCTTCAGCCAGGTCGATGCCCAGCACGTGGCCAGCGTAGGGCCCATGGTTGCCCAGGAGAGCGAAAAGCGCCTGTCCGAGCTGCTCTTCTCCCGCACCCAGGAGGCCAATCAGCTGCACACCATGCTGGCCGGCAACCCTGGTGCCTCCCTTGCGGTCTTCCAGCAGGCCCACCCCGGCATCCTGTCGGCGGCCAAACCCATCATCATCGCAACTCCGGCCACACTGGCGACCAGGACCAATCCGACACAGCTGGCCGACACGGTCATCATCGATGCCGGAGCCCATATGCCTTCCATCCAGGTGCTGACCGTGCTGGCTCGTGCCCGGCAGGTGGCCGTCATCGCCCACCGGTCTACCATCACCTCGGATGGCCTCTTGCAGCTGGTCGACCAACTGGTCCCGGTCACTGTCAAAGCCCGCCCCTCGCGCCGCTCAATTCGGCTGGATGCCTTCCTGAAGGATCATGGATATGGGGATCTGTCGGCGCCTGTGCCCGATTGCCGGGAGCCTGGCAGGGTAACCCTGACCAGGGTGGAGGGCGCTGGGGTCCCTGTCATGGCCACCGGGTTGGTCGAGTCCAGCCAACAGGAGGTGGCCGCCGTTGTCAACATGCTCAAACGCAAGGCCGGATCCTTCTCCCTGGTGCCGAATAGTTATCTGCTGACTGTGGTCACCCTGTCGGCAACCCACCGCTCCAGGTTGGGTGCCGAGCTCAAGTCGGCAGCAGCCAAGGACAGGGTTTTTGCCAAGTTCCTGCGGCATGTACGCATCGTCGGCATTGACGAGGTCTGCGGTGCCCGGGCCACGGACGTGATCCTTACTCTGGGCTTTGCCAAGACCACCCACGGCCGTCTTCTGCAGCAGTTCGGCGATCTGGAGGGCGAAGGGGGTAAGGGCATGTTGCTGGATGCTCTGGTCCTGCCGGATCGGAATCTGGACATCGTCGCGGCATTCTCGGCTGATGATTTGGAGGACGACCGCATTCACCAGCCCGGGCCGCGTCTGCTCAAGGATCTGTTGACCTGGGTCGAGCATCCCGACGTTGAACCCGCCCGGCCTGAGCAAGCGGAGCAGTCCACCAATGTGCTCTTCCGGGATCTGGCCCAGCGGCTGCGGACCCGGGGGCTGGATGTGGCCCTGGATTACGGGTACGATCAGGCGCCCCGAATTCCGCTGGTGGTGGGGCTCAAGAACAAGCCCTATGCTTTGGCCGTACTGACCGACGATGCAGAGTTCATGCACACCCAGTCCACCCGGGAGCGTCACCGGTTCACCACCGAGGATTTGCAGTATCTTGGTTGGTCGGTCATGACCGTCTGGAGCGTTTCGGCCTTTGTCAACCCCGACAAGGAAGCCGACAGGATCGTTGCCCGTCTTGCCGATATCTACCAGCAGGCGCGTTGATGGCGGATAATCAGCTAGACCGTGGAAGTCAGTCTGGTGAGCCTGCGGCTCCGCGTCGGCGTCGCCATCGGCGGGTGGTTCGTCCAGGCAGGGAACGGTTCGATGTTGATGGCACCGAGGAGGATCCCCAGGATCGGGTCTGTGAGCACGATCGTCTTGCCGGGGATGACCGGCGGATCCTGGGCGAGCTGCCGCCCCATTGGGGGCTCTTCCCCAATGAGCGCGGCGACTGACTGTCGGTCCTAGTCCTGGCCCTTGGGCAGTCCGGTCCCAGCCTGTTGGCTGTCTGCGCTCGTTGACTGATGGATGTCGTCGGCAATCTGCCGTAGCAGCTGCAGGCTCTGGTCCTGGGGGCTGGGAGCGTTGGGCTGGTCCTTGATGCCCGAGGCCGCCCGGCTCAGCTGCCGCAGCTTGTTGATGGGCATGATGATGCAGAAGTAGACGGCGATGGCGATCAAGAGGAAGTTGAGCAGAGCCGTCAGAATGGCACCGAAGGAGATGGTGGCGTTCCGGTAGCTGATGGTCAGGAGTCCCGACAGGTCCGGTTTGCCGAAGATCATGGCGATCAGTGGGCTGATCAGATTGTTGACGATGGCGTTGACCACGCTGGTCACCGCCGAGCCCATGACCACGCCCACGGCCATATCCACCATGGATCCACGCGAGATGAACTGCTTGAATTCGCCCAGCACACCCTTGTTGCTGATTTGTGAGATTTTGTGGACTGCTTCGGCGGTATCCTTGGCCGCCACCTGATTGATCGAGGCCATCCTGCATCCTTCCGTAGCTGATAAGAGACATGGAGCGCCCACGTCTGCTTCTTCCTCCATTATCGCGGGCCCAGGATGGTTTCGGTTTTCCGACATGAATGGAGGGTGTCGGTGCAGAAGTTCTGTCGGGGCGGATGGCAATGACAGGTGTAGATGGATCCAGCGATAGCAAGAGCAGAGCCTGACTGGCATCAAGGGCGAAGACCGCCTGGGACGCTTGCCGGACCTGGTTGCCCTCCCGTCCTTCCAGATCGGATCGATCTTTGGCTATGGTCTGTGCCGGTTGTAGCGCCAGTGCCTGCTCGGCTATCATGCATTGTCCGCCGTCTGAGGTCTGACCGGGAGCTGACGTTTGCAGGCCGCTGACCTGCAGGATGTGAGGAAACTCTGGTTTTCTGTCAGCGCCAGGCTGGTCTCTCGCGGAGGTGGGTGGCAGGGAACTTGGCTGGACAGGATGCGGGCCGGCACCGGCTGGGCAGTCTCCAGAGGCCAGCAAATTCACCTTGTCGCCGGCCTGCAGGTCTGCTGGATCGTCAGCCAGACGTACGGTCACCGGGGTGGTTCCGGGTGGCTGTGCCGGTCTGCTGCTGATCATGGCCGTGGTCAGCGGTTGCCCTGTGTGGAGGCTGATCATCAGCCGCCGTCCACGTACTTGCCCAAATGAGGCTATCAGGCCGGGCAGCCGTTCCCTGCCATGCAGGATCCGCGTTTCAACCATGCCAGGCTCGATGGCTGATCCGCGTGCAATGGGCCGCGCGGCGACCAATATAGACAGGCGACCCTGGGCTTGGACCAGGATCTGCAGGGTGCAGAAGACCACCAGCCCCAATGCCAGGGCGGCTCCCGCACGTCGCAGCTTAAATAGCCGCCGTCTGCGGGTCAGGGATCCGGCGGCGGCTGAAGGCTTGTCTTTATTGCTGAAGATGGAAAAATCGACCATGCCCCCAGCCTGCCAGGATTTTGGCAGGCATATGGGTCTGCATGGCCGATGTGGTCGAATGTGCCTTCCGGTCTACTTACTTGCTGCTTGTGGAGCTTGAAGAGGAGGATGAGGCTCCGTCGGTCCGGTAGAAACCATGGCCCTTGAACTCGATGGGCACTGCGGAGAAGACCTTGCGGACCTGCTGCTGCCCGCACTTGGGGCAGATGGTGATGGGCTCGTCGTTGAAAGACTGCTCCCTGGTAAAGTCGTATCCGCAGTTCTTGCAACGATAATGATAGGTGGGCACCGTTCTTTCCCTCCGCTGATGGTCGGTTCGCGCGACGATTGGTTCAACACCCAATATCCTAGTGGTGGCTTCGACCAGAAGAATCGGCACCGGGCCTCTCGTCAGTCTTGTTCATCACCATTATGGTCCGCTCCGGGCCTTCGTGACTGACCTGCGGCTGTGGGCGTGAAACCTTCGGGCGTCAGGACGGCATCCACAGGAAGATCGTGGTCCAGATGGGGCAGAGGGTCTTCCACGAATTCGCCAGGCCAGCAGATGCCCACCACTGAAGTCTGTTCTGCCCGCAGGGCCAGAGCCCGGTCATACCAGCCGCCGCCCCGACCCAGACGAATGCCGGCGTGGTCGATGGCCAGTGCGGGCACCAGGATCAGATCGGCCTGATTCAAGGCCTGCGGTGGCAGGGCCGGCATATCGGGTTCATCCGGCCGCCAGCCGGGAATCCGCTTCATGTCCTCCAGATCCTGCTCTGATTGCAGGCGTCCCCAACCTACTTGGATGCCCGTGCCCAGCATGGGGATGAGCACCTGATAGCCCCGGCCCACCAGAAGGTCCAGGCTGGGGTCCATGGCTATCTCCCCCCGAATGGAGGAAAAGGCAGCCACGGTCAGGCTCTGGTCGCCTCGTGAGTGCCCGAGCTTGGCAAGCACCTGGCCGGCCAGCAGATCGGCGAGCCTGCGGCCTGCGTCCAGGCATTGAGCCGGGTCGATGCGCCGTCTGGCTTCAAGCAGCCGGCCGCGCCGATCCTGCTTTTCCGCATTGATGCGTTCCTGCTCGTCCATGTCCTCAGTTCTACCAGCAGGAGTTCTCCCCGGGTGGACGCATGCCCGCCTCGGCTGCCGTTCGGTGGGAATATGGAGTCATGTCGGTTCTGCATACCTTCCGCCAGGTCTGGCAGGGTTCCCGAGCCCGGTCGTACCATGCCCTGGATCTGCCTGATCGTCTGACTCCGCCTCCAGGCCACGGGGACTTCCTGCTGAGGCCCATCCGCGAGGGTGACCAGGCAGCCTGGAATGCGGTCCGGTGGAGGAATCGTGATTGGCTGGCCCCATGGGAATCAGGGGATCCCCGCCACGGACCCGGCATGACCTATGCCCAGTGGATGCAGGAGTTGGAGCGTTCCCGGCAGGAGGGCACTTCAGCGGTCTTCCTCATGGAGTTTCATCAGAGCATTGTCGGGCAGATTTCCCTGGGTGCCATCCGATACGGGTCCATGTGCACGGCGGTAGCGGGCTACTGGGTGGATCAGGATTGGATTGGTCACGGATTCGCGCCGCTGGCCTTGGCCATGTTGGCGAATTGGGCCTTCAGGGACAGGAAGGGGCCTCATCTACACCGTCTGGAGGTTGCGATTCTGCCTGAAAACCAGCGCTCCCTGCGTGTAGTCCAAAAGCTGGGCATGGAGCCGGAGGGGCTGCGCCATAGCTACATGTATGTAAACGGACAGTGGCGGGACCACCTGACCTTCGCCTGGATCAGCGACCGATTCGATCCCGATCTGCTGGCTCGTCTATGAGCCCCTTGGGCGGACATGGTCGACACGCTGGGTTTGACTTGCCGCTTGGGGCATACCGTCAACTAACGTAGTACCTATGGTTTATGAATCACTCAGCAGCATCGTGGTTTTGGTGATTGCAGTGATTCTGGTGCTGGGTTGGCTGCCGTTTCGCACCGTCAAGGGCATGAAGCGGGCCTCGGAGCATCGCCAGGACAGGCTTTCCACCTCCCTGCACATGGTGGGGCGGGAAGACGGCATGAGGTTCTGCGACAGGCAGTCGAGGACGGTGAAAGGGTTGGTCATGCAGCAAGGGCAGCAGGATGGCAACCGGCGCAGTCAGGCCCAGCGCATCAAGCAGATCAGACAGTTGCGCCGCGCGGCCATACGCCGTCGTCGCATCCTGGTCCTTGTCCTCTTGGTCGTCACCCTGCTGGTGGCTGGGCTCTCTTTCCCCTTGGGCTACAGCCCATGGTTCACTTTGATTCCTCTGGCCTTGGTGATGGTGGTGTTGGCGGCAGGCGCGCATGCTTCAGCCCAGGCTCGGGCCTGGGAGCGCAATTTGGCCCAGCGGCGTGCCCGGCAGCGTCGTCAGCAGGCGGCCAGTCTGACCAAGAGCAGGACCTCCGGCAGGCCTGGGCAGACCAAGAATGAGGGCCGCACGGACACTGCCACGGATGTGCTTGACCAGGGTGAGATTCGTCGAACGCTGGCCCAGGCCAAGGCTGATCAGCAGGCAGCCCTCAAGGCCAGGCGGCACAATTCGGCCAAGCCTGCGAAGTCGACGGTCAACAGCAGCAAGGCCAAGGGTTCGGCCGGGTCCGTCCAGTCGACGAAGAAGACCGCTGTGCAGACCGGACATGCGTCGAATGGTCCGTCCGTCGCCAAGAAGGCCTCTGAACGGACCCCAGCCAAACAAACGGCTTCTGGGCCGACGGCTTCCAAACCGGCAACCACCAAATCTTCAAAGGCTCAAAAGACTGCTTCTAAAACTGCTCCGCCTAAATCGTCAGTGAACAAGTCTGCTGCCTCCAAGTCTGCAGCCCGGCCGACTGCGCCGGAGTCCGTACCTGCCCAATCCACCGCTGCCCATTCAGACCAGCCCGGATCGGTCTCTGCGTCTGCTGGCAAAGAGCGCCCAGCTTCATCGTCCTTGGCGAAGGCCCAGGACGATGCCACCAATGAGCTCGAGCGCATCAGTCCTTCTCCGGCCTTGGACGCCTTCGGCATGGCGGCGGGCCAGGATCTGATCTCCTTCTCCCTGGGATCAGCCCGTGGCGAGGGATCAGGCAAGGATGGCAAGAGCAGCGAAGACGAAGGTCCCCAAAGCCTGGAGATCAAGTCCACTCGTCAGGTTTCCGTGGCCCGTCCCCCCGAAAAGAAAAAGGCCGATGGTCGGCCCGACGACTTTCACAAGCGGGAGATGCAGGCCCAGGTCGAGGTGCCCGATCGCAGCGAGGACTCCCTGTCCATCGGCGTGGAGGCCATATTGGCCCGGCGTCGTCCGGCAGCCAAGTCCTGAGCGACCAGTCGGCGACCTTTCTTTCACCACCAGCGTTAGCACTCAAGTTGGCAGAGTGCTAATTTCGCGCTACTATAACTTGTAGCGCAAAGGAATGCGTGGTGAGTGTTCGTCAGCCTCTCATCGACGTTCCGGCGTGGGTTCATTGGCTGTTCTCACAAGATGTAGGAGGTCCACAGTGTCGATTTCACTCACACCGTTGGAAGACAAGATCGTCATCAAGCAGGCTGAGGCGGAGACCAAGACCGCTTCCGGGCTGGTCATCCCCGATACCGCCAAGGAGAAGCCCCAGCAGGGCGAGGTGCTGGCGGCAGGCCCCGGCCGTCGTGACGACAAGGGCGAGCGCATCCCCATGGATGTCAAGGTTGGCGACAAGGTTCTGTACTCCAAGTACGGCGGCACCGAGGTCAACTACGGCGGCGAGGACTACCTGATTGTGTCCGCGCGCGACGTTCTGGCCATCCTCAAGTAAAGAGGCGGGAGATAGTGGCCCCTGGTCCTGCGGAAGGACCAGGGGCCATTTGCATCCCGGGAGGGCCGTGCAGCGGAACAGACACCGCAGGGACATTTGGGGGCCGCTAGCATGGTGCCCATGTATTATCGTCATCGCGCCAGCATCGATGCCCTTCCCGGATACCGGCAGGGCAGCCCTGCACCAGCCGTTCCCGGATTGAACAGTTACAAGATCTCCAGCAACGAGAACCCCTACCCGCCCCTGCCCGGCGTGCTTCAGACCGTCTCCGAGCAGGCCCTGGGCCATCTGAACCGCTATCCGGACATGCGCGGCACCCGTCTGGTGGAGCGGCTGGCCCGGCTGCACGGGGTGGACCCGGCATGCATTCAGCTGGGATGTGGATCCACTGAGGTCATCACCCAGCTGGTTGACCTGGTGGCCGGTCAGGGCGATCAGGTGGTCTATCCCTGGCGCAGTTTCGAGGCCTATCCCATCATCGTCACCATGGCTGGCGCCACTGGGGTGCCCGTGCCTCTGGATAAGCAGGGGCGGCATGACATCGAGTCCATGATCGCTGCGGTCAATGACCACACCAGATTGGTCATTGTCAACAACCCCAACAACCCGACTGCGACCAATGTCGATCGCAGCCAGGCCGAACGGCTGCTGCAAGCCCTGCCTGCGGACCTGCCGGTGCTCTTCGACGAGGCCTACATACAGTTCAACGACGACCCTGATCGAGCCGACGGATTGTCGCTCATGCGCGAGCATCCCAATGTGATAGTGGCCCGGACCTTCTCCAAGGCCTACGGACTGGCGGGTCTGCGGATCGGATACGCCGTGGCTGCCGAGCCGATCATCGCCGGCATGAACAAGGTGGCCCTGCCCTTCGGCGTCACCGATGTGGCCCAGACGGCGGCAATGGCCAGCCTGGACGCACAGGACCGCCTGGCCGAACGGGTCCAGGCACTCAAGCAGGAACGGGCCAGAATCCTGGCTGGTTTGAAGGGGCAGGGGTGGAAGATTCCTGAACCTCGGGCCAACTACTACTGGCTGCCTCTGGGCCAGGCCGCGTCGCAGGCTGATCAGCGTTTCCGCGATGCCGGCCTGTCGGTCAGAACCTTCCCCGGCGAGGGCATCCGCATCACTGTGGGGGAGCGGGAGGCCAACGACCGGGTCCTGGAGGTTTGCGCCGACCTGCGTCGACAGGGTTTGCCGCAGGACCCGATTCCTGACTAAAGGTCGTAAGGGCGCCAGCGTAAATGTAAATGATGGCCGTCTCCGTTCTTGTATGGAATCTCACAGCGGGGGTGGTTTTGCTCCTGTGAACTTGTGTCGCCCTGGATAAACCTATATATTGTGGTTGGCTGGACAATTTTATCCAATATATAGTGTTTATCAAGGAGCAGCAGTCACTATGTCCTCAGCAGATGTGGATCGGCACGATCCTCCCGATGGCGCCTCCAGGCTGGTGTATTTCTCCAGCGTCTCCAACAACACCCACCGCTTTGTACAGCGGCTGGGCGTGGAGGGGCCCATCCGCATCCCCCTGTATGAGCGGCGCCAGCCCATGCCCGTTATGGATACGCCCTACCTTCTGCTGGTGCCCACCTATGGCGGCGGGTCAGCCAAGGGAGCCGTGCCCAAGCAGGTCATCCACTTCCTGAACAATCCGGTCAACCGCGGGCTGATTCGCGGGGTCATCACCTCGGGCAACCGAAACTTCGGCAGCGCCTATTGCGCAGCCGGCCCGTTGATAGCCCGCCGGTGCGGCGTCCCTGAGCTCTATCGCTTCGAGCTGCTGGGCACCTCGGAGGATGTTCAAGCGGTCAGGGCCATCCTGGCCGGAATGGGAGTGCAGCTCCAGCAGCAGTCGACTGATTCACGAAAGGCGGTTTTGTCATGAGCCAGCAGGAAAGCACCAAAGAGAGCGCCAAGTCAGAGGCCGGCGTCTATGCCGACGACGAGATGATGCGCCAATCCATCACCCCGCCCCAGTACCGGGTCACCCCTGAGGCCAGGATTCGCCCGGTCAACTGGAACAAGATCACCGACGAGAAGGATCTGGAAGTTTGGAACCGCCTGGTCTCCAACTTCTGGCTGCCCGAGAAGGTGCCCCTGTCCAATGACATACCCTCCTGGAACACCCTGACCGATCACGAGCGCCAGACCACGGTCCGCGTCTTCACCGGACTGACCATGCTGGACACCACCCAGGCCACCATCGGCGAGCTGGTACAGATCGATCACGCCCGGACCGAGCAGGAGCAGGCCATCTATACCAATATCGCCTTCATGCAGTCGGTCCACGCCCGCTCCTACTCCTCGGTCTTCTCCACCCTCTGCTCCAGCGAGGAGATCGACAAGGCCTACCGCTGGGCCGTGGCCAACGACGTCCTCCAGGAGCGCGTCCACACGGTCCTGCACGAGTATGTCAGCGAGGATCCCCTGAAGCGCAAGGTGGCCTCCACCATGCTCTCCTCCCTCATGCTCTATGCCGGCTTCTACCTGCCCCTCTACTTCTCCAGCCATGCCAAGCTGATGAACACGGCCGACATGATCCGGCTGATCCTGCGCGACAAGGCCATCCACGGCTATTACTCGGGCTACAAGTATCAGCGGGGTCTGGAGGAGAGGACCCAGGCCGACCAGGCCATGCTGGAGAAGTTCACCAATGATTTGCTGGACAAGCTCTACGATCTGGAGATGGTCTACTCCGGGCAGATCTATGAGGGCTTCCCCTTCGTCGAGGACGTCTTCGCCTTCGTTCGCTACAATGCCAACAAGGCGCTGATGAACCTGGGCTACCCGGCCAGGTTCGCAGCCGACCAGACCGATGTCAGCTCGGAGATCCTGGCGGCCCTGTCGCCATCGGCCAACGAGAACCATGATTTCTTCTCGGGTTCGGGCTCCTCCTACGTCATGGGGCACTCCGAGTCCACGGACGATGACGACTGGGACTTCTAGGCCAGTTGGAACCGGTGTGATATTGGGCACAGAAAACCCTATATATGCTCACCGTTTTTGATATCGATAGCACATATAGTAGTTCAGGCTCGCGCTGGGCGGGTTCTGATCGGTCCGTCCTCAGGGCGGGCATCACCGTCAAGACAGGCTCTGGATGGCCTGATCAGGAGGAAGCATGGAGCAACAGCAGACCGCCGGGACAGATTCGGAGCTCAGCGCTCCCGAGTTCGCCGCCCAGGGCCAGCGCCTGGGGGCCGTGGTCTACTTCTCTTCGGCCTCGCGCAACACCGCCCGGTTCATCGCCAACTGCCATTTGGACGACGAGGGGATTGACGTCTTCCGCATCCCTCTGAGGCCCAAGGATCCGCCGCTCAACATTCGGCAGCCCTACATCCTGATCGTCCCCACATATGGGGGAGGATCGGCCAAGAAGGCGGTCATGCCGCAGATCAAGCGTTTTCTGAACGACCCGGCCAACCGGGCCGGCATCCGCGGGGTCATCGCCTCGGGCAACACCAACTTCGGGGAGGCCTTCTGCATGGCGGGGGACATCATCTCCCGCAAGTGCAATGTGCCCTTCCTCTACTATTTCGAGCTCATGGGCACCAAGGAGGACCAGGAGAAGGTCCGCCGCGGGGTTGTGGATTTCTTCCGCAACCACCCCGAGTCCTGAGCCGATTTCATTACACGTATCATCACTGCCATATTCATGAAAGGACACCCGATGGGAGCAAACGAGGACACGTCCCTGGCCCTGGACAGGACCGCATCCGAGGATGAGGAGACCTTCGATCCGGCTCACGACTACCATGCTCTGAATGCCATGCTGAACCTGTATGACAAGGACGGCAGGATCCAGTTCGACAAGGACCACGAGGCCGAGCGCCAATACATGGACCGGCACGTGGGGCCCAACACCATGACCTTCCCCTCCACGGCCGAGCGGATCGCCTACCTCCTGGATCACGAGTACTACGACCGGAAGGTCTTCGATCGCTACACCCCTGAGTTCCTGGACAGGATCTACAGGCATGCGGCCGAGAGCGGCTTCGAATTCGAGACCTTCCTGGGCGCCTTCAAGTTCTACACCTCCTACGCGCTGAAGACCTTCGATGGCAAGCGCTACCTGGAGGACTTCCCCCAGCGCTGCGTGGCCGTGGCCCTGGAGCTGGCCGACGGGGATGAGCAGGCAGCCATGAAGTACACGGATGAGATCATCTCCGGCCGCTTCCAGCCCGCCACCCCGACCTTCCTGAACCTGGGCAAGGCCCAGCGCGGCGAGCCGGTCTCCTGCTTCCTGGTGCGCATCGAGGACAACATGGAGTCCATCTCCCGCGGCGTCAACGCCGCCCTGCAGCTGTCCAAGAGGGGCGGCGGCGTGGCCCTGCTGCTCAGCAACCTGCGCGAGATGGGCGCACCCATCAAGCACATCGAGAACCAGTCCAGCGGCGTGGTCCCGGTCATGAAGCTCCTGGAGGATTCCTTCTCCTACGCCAACCAGCTGGGTGCCCGCCAGGGTGCCGGCGCCGTCTACCTGTCGGCCCACCACCCCGATATCATGCGCTTCCTGGACACCAAGCGGGAGAACGCGGACGAGAAGATCCGCATCAAGTCCCTGGCCCTGGGCGTGGTCATCCCCGACATCACCTTCGAGCTGGCCAAGCGCAAGGAGCCCATGGCCCTCTTCTCGCCCTACGACGTGGAGCGGGTCTACGGCAAGCCCTTCGCCGACATCTCCATCACCGAGCACTATGAGGAGATGGTCAAGGACAAGCGAATCCACAAGAAGTACATCGATGCCCGTGACTTCTTCATGACCCTGGCCGAGATCCAGTTCGAGTCCGGCTACCCCTACATCCTCTTCGAGGATACGGTCAACAAGGCCAATCCCATCGACGGCCGGATCACCATGTCCAACCTCTGCTCGGAGATCCTGCAGGTCCAGGAGCCCAGCACCTACTCCGAGAACCTGAACTACGAGCATATCGGCCGCGACATCTCATGCAACCTGGGGTCCCTGAACATCGCCAAGGCCATGGACGGCGGCCTGGCCGACACGGTCGAGACCTCGGTGCGGGCCCTGACCTCCGTCTCCGACCACACCAACATCGAGGCCGTCCCCTCAATCAAGCGGGGCAACGACGAGGGCCATGCCATCGGTCTGGGCCAGATGAACCTCCATGGCTTCCTGGCCCGCGAGGGCATCCACTATGGGTCCGAGGAGGGGCTGGACTTCACGGACATGTACTTCATGACCGTGGCCTACCACGCCTACAGGGCCTCCCATGCCCTGGCCGTGGAGCGGGGGAAGGCCTTCGCCTCCTTCGCCAAGTCCGACTACGCCAAGCCGGCAGGGCAGGGGAACTACTTCGACAAGTACACCGAGGGCAGCCGTTCCCTGGAGCCCAGGACCCAGCGGATCAAGGACCTCTTCGACCAGTATCAGGTCCACATCCCCACCGTGGAGGACTGGAAGGAACTCCAGGCGGCCATCCTCAAGGACGGCATCTACAACCAGAACCTCCAGGCCGTCCCCCCGACCGGGTCCATCTCCTACATCAACCACTCCACCAGCTCCATCCATCCGATCGCATCCAAGATCGAGATCCGCAAGGAGGGCAAGATCGGGCGCGTCTACTACCCGGCCCCCTACATGACCAACGAGAACCTGGACTACTTCGAGGATGCCTACGAGATCGGCTGGAAGAAGATCGTGGACACCTACGCCGAGGCCACCCAGCATGTGGATCAGGGGCTCTCGCTGACCCTCTTCTTCCCCGACACGGCCACCACACGCGACCTGAACAAGGCTCAGATCTACGCCTGGCGCAAGGGGATCAAGACCCTCTACTACATCAGGATCCGCCAGCAGGCGCTGGAGGGCACCGAGGTCGAGGGCTGCGTCAGCTGCATGCTCTAAGGCACCTGTCCTCAGGCATGTGCAATCGATGGCCGGTGCCGTCTTTGAGGGCGGCGCCGGCCCTTTGGTATCCCGCATACACAGGTCGGGTCCATCCATGCGGTAGACTGGCGGTCCTGTCATGATCCGGGTCGCACCGTCGAACACCCATCCAACAAGGAGCAATCAACCATGGTCCCACCCATTTCCATACCCCGGCAGCCACTGAAGCTGATCGACCGGGTCTCCGCCATCAACTGGAACCGTCTGGAGGACGAGAAGGACCTGGAGGTCTGGGACCGTCTGACCGGCAACTTCTGGCTGCCCGAGAAGGTTCCCGTCAGCAATGATCTGCCCTCCTGGCAGGCCATGAGCGAGGAGGAGCACACCCTGACCATGCGTGTCTTCACCGGTCTGACCCTTCTGGACACCATCCAGGGGACCGTGGGCGCCGTCAGCCTGATCCCGGACGCGCTGACCCCCCATGAGGAGGCGGTCTACACCAACATCGCCTTCATGGAGTCGGTCCATGCCAAGTCCTACTCCTCCATCTTCTCCACCCTGGCCTCCACGCCGCAGATTGACGCCGCCTTTGAGTGGAGCGAACATAACGAGTTCCTCCAGCGCAAGGCCCAGATCGTCCTGGACTACTACGAGGGCGACAACCCACTGAAGCGCAAGGTGGCCTCCACCCTCTTGGAGTCCTTCCTCTTCTACTCGGGCTTCTACCTGCCCATGTACTTCTCCAGCCATGCCAAGCTGACCAACACGGCCGACCTGATCCGTCTGATCATCCGGGACGAGGCCGTGCACGGCTACTACATCGGCTACAAGTACCAGAAGGGGCTGGCCAAGGTCTCCGACTCCGAGCGTCAGGCCATGAGCGACTATACCTATGAGCTCCTGGGCGACCTGTACGACAACGAGGTGGAATATACCGAGAGCCTGTACTCCGGGGTGGGCCTGGTGGAGGACGTCACCAAGTTCCTGCGCTACAACGGCAACAAGGCCCTGATGAACCTGGGCTATCCCGCCCTCTTCCCATCGGACAGCACCGACGTGAATCCCGCCATCATCGCCTCGCTGAGCCCCAATGCCGACGAAAATCACGACTTCTTCTCCGGCTCGGGCTCCTCCTATGTCATGGGCAAGGCTGTGGAGACGGACGACGACGACTGGGATTTCTGACCTGTCTGTCCCGCTCTGACACGGAAGACACGACGTTGGAGCGGGACTTGCGGAAAATGGAAAAACATGTCATTATAGGCAAGTTGCCGTACGGAGCTCCGGTTCTAGTGCGGCATGGCGGATTTCCCAAGCGGTCAAAGGGAGCTGACTGTAAATCAGCCGCGTAATGCTTCAGAGGTTCGAATCCTCTATCCGCCACGCCTCGGTAGCTCAGTGGCAGAGCACTTCCTTGGTAAGGAAGAGGTCGTGAGTCCGATTCTCACCCGAGGCTCTCTGGCGGGGTAGCTCAGCTGGCTAGAGCGTACGACTCATAATCGTAAGGTCAAGAGTTCGAGTCTCTTCCTCGCTACTGTGGCCGACATACGTCGGTCGTGCAACGACTATAGAGGTGAACCATGGCAAAAGCCGCAGATATCCGTCCTGGCATTACGCTGGCGTGCACCGTGTGCAAGGAGCGTAATTACATTACGACCAAGAACCGTCGTAACACTCCTGACCGTCTGGAGCTCAAGAAGTTCTGCCCCCGTTGCGGCAAGCATACCCTGCATCGGGAGACCCGCTGAGTTCTTCCCGTCTTTTGGCTTCATCGGAACCCGACCATTCGGTCGGGTTCTTTTTTGTACAACGGTTCTTCTGTATGTAAATCCGTGCATATGCCTGCCCCGCGCTACCTGGGGATAGCGTTGGGGCGGAATAGGTTTTGTGCTGTAGGGGAGGGGCGCAGTCTCTAGAGATTGCTCTGGTAGGCGGCTGCAAAGGCTTGATCCAGGTCGTCGATCAGGTCGCCCGGGTTCTCCAGGCCCACGGAGATTCGAATCAGATCGTCGCCCACACCGGCGCTGAGGCGGTAGGGGCCTGGAACCTCCCTGTGGGTGATCCTGGCCGGGTCCACAATCAGGGTGCGGCAGTCGCCGATGTTGGGCATGTAGCTCATGAGACGCACCGAGTCCACGATGCGCTTGACCTGCCCGTAGCCTTCCTGGACCTTGAAGGAGAGGATGGTGCCGACACCCTTGGGCAGCAGGGTCGAGGCCAGGCGGTCCTGCTGGTCGCCATCGCCCTGGTGCCGGCACTCGGGAATGCCTGAATAGTTGACCTGCTCCACCTGGGGAACGGTCAGCAGGTGGCGGGCCAGGGCTTCTGCCGTCTTCACCTCGGTGGCGATCCGCTGGGCCAGAGTCTCAAGTCCGGTCAGCTGCAGGTAGGCGGTGAAGGGGCTCATGACCGCCCCGAAGGTGTGCAGGTACTTGGTATGGACCCTGTGCAGGAAGGCCATCCTGCCGAAGGCATCCAGAAAGCTGACCATGGACCCGTGCCGCTCGTCGCTGATGATCAGTTCGGGCTGGCTCATCTGCGGGAAGCGGCCGTTGCCCCAGTCGAACCGTCCCGCGTCCACGATGGCCCCGCCCAGGGCATTGCCATGGCCGCTGATCCCCTTGGTGGTCGAATGCACGACGATGTCGGCGCCGAAGTCGATCGGGTTGAGCAGGTATGGCGTGGGCACCGTATTGTCGATGATCAGGGCCAGTCCATGCCGGTGGGCCAGTTCGGCCAGGCCAGGGATGTCGGCTATGGCTGTGGACGGATTGGCCACGGATTCGGCGAAGATGGCCCTGGTGCTGTCCTGGATCAGGGATTCCACCGCGTCAAGATCGTTGATGTCGTCCACAAAATCCGTTTCGATGCCGAAGCTGGGGAAGAAGGTCTTCATGGCGTCCACCGAGGTTCCATAAAGATTGACAGGGGCAATCAGCCTCCCGCCACCTTCGGCTGCGCACATGAGGGCGGACGAGACGGCGGCCATCCCCGAGGCCATGGCTACAGCCCCCTTGCCCCCCTCCAGACTGGCCAGGCGGTCCTCCAGGACCTTGACCGTGGGGTTGGCCAGGCGGGAGTATGAGAATCCTTGAATTTCGCCGGCGGCCAGGGCATCTCCCCGGTCGGCGGTGACCATGTCAAAGGCGGCTGACTGGTAGATGGGGACGCTGGCTGCGCCCCCACCCTGGCTTTGACAGTCATAGCCGTCATGGACGGCTCTTGTTGCGAATCCTTTGCTCATGAGCCCGCTCCTCTGAATGTGGCCTAGATGCTCGCGTGCTTCACGGATCATCAAACCCGTTTTCAGATGCCGAGACAACGGTGCCTCTATAGGCGTTCCTTATAAGAGGTTATTCATCCTCCGCCGTCCTTGTCGGTATGCATCTCGGCTGACCGGGGTTCAATCAAGAGAACACACCCATGGGTGGCTGTATTTTGCTTTTGTCTGCTGTTTGCAGGCTGAGGACACATGGTGTGCCTGCCGTAATTCACCGAATCGAGCCAGTGGGTCGAGAAAGCGATAAAGACAGCAGATCCGAGGGCCGGCAGAGAAGAGGGGCTTCGGACCAGCCCTGTCACCTGCGATGATACAGTGAAAGACATGCCAGAAGCAGCCACCTCCAGTATCTCGACTCCGACATTTGCTGATATCACCACTGTGGGTGTGGGAGGACGCATTGCAGCCTTTGTTCAGCCACACGACAGGGTCGGGCTGATCGAGGCCGTTGAGGGCGCGGATTCCAAGGGGCTGCCCCTCTGCCTGATCGGTGGGGGATCCAACCTGCTTGCCTCTGACCAGGACTTTCCCGGCGTGGTTGTACGTGATACCCGTCAGGACATCAGCGTGCCTGACGAGGTGGCCCCGCCTGAGGGCGGAGTTCCCGTCGTCCATATCAACGCCACGGCTGGGACCAACTGGGATGACCTGGTCTCCTACTGCGTGCGCATGCACCTGATCGGGCTGGAGGGCCTATCCGGCATCCCAGGGACTGTCGGGGCCTCGGTGGTCCAGAACATCGGCGCCTACGGCCAGGAGGTCGGACGCCTTGTCGACTCGGTCGAGGTATGGGACCGCCAGAACAAGGTCACCGCCTATCTGCGGGCCTCGGATCTGGATTTTGGATACAGGACCTCCCTGCTCAAGCAGACCATGTACCAGGCGCCGGCTGTGCCCGACGCACGGTTCTTTCCCACGCCCCGCTATGTGGTCCTTTCGGTCACCTTGGTCCTGCGACATGGGTCCGCCGCTCGGGTGGATTCGGCCCAGCTTGCCAAGGCCCTGGGTGTGCAGGTCGGGGCAACACTTCCCCTGGAGCGGATCCGACAGGCGGTTCTGACCGTCAGGGCAGGCAAGGGGATGCTGGAGGATCCCTACCGGTACCTGACCGATTGGATGGGATCATGTCGTCGGACCTCCGACCTGGAAGAGGCTCTGGAGGCAGTCCAGGGTGACCTTCATGGCCCCAGGGGCGAGCGGGTGCTGCTTGACCGCCATAGCTGCGGCAGTTTCTTCACCAATCCGATCATCAGTCGTGAGGCCGCGAATGCCCTGCCGGCTGATGCCCCGCGCTATCCTGTCGAGGGCTCGGCATTGGTCAAGACCTCGGCGGCTTGGCTGATTGATCATTCAGGCTTCCACAAGGGCTTCTCCTTGGAGGAGGGGTCGGCTGCAGCCCTGTCCGACGTGCACACGCTGGCCTTGACCAACCGCGGAGGCGCCGGCTCCGACGACATGGTGGTCTTGGCCCGTGCCATACAGAAAGGCGTGGATTCCACCTTCGGCATCCGCCTGATTCCCGAACCTGTCACCCCGGGTATCGACTTGGCCTGGTAGCCCTGCTCGAGGATTCCTTTCTCCCGACCCTCAGATCGAGGCAAGGATCTGAGGGTCTGTTTTATACAAAGTACACATCAACAATGCCGGGACAAGCAACAGCTGGCAACATATTCCTCCGCCATCCCTCTATCGCATAGCTTGAAAACAGCAAAGGACAATCGGACGGTCACCCGCCTTGTCGTGGGTTGAGACAGGTCTGTCGGATCCATCAGTCCTGGTCATGGAAGGAATGGCATGGCGGTTCCCATGACATAGCGGTCGGCGGGCGGGAGGCAGACGGACGGAAAGGAAGCATCGTGGAGAGGCTGCAGGAAGCAGTGGCCGTGCATCTGGGGCTGACCAATCCAGAGGCAGCTCGACGGCCCATCAGAATCATCCAGTTCGGAGAGGGCAATTTCCTCAGAGGATTTGTTGAGTGGATAGTCCAGCAGCTCAACAACAAGGGCGTGTTTGGGGGGAACGTAGCAGTGGTCCAACCCCGAGAAAACGGCAGAGTCCAAGTCTTGGAGGACCAGGAAGAGCTTTACACCGTCATTTTGGAAGGTCTCAAGGACGGACAGCCGGTCCGCAGCCATGAGCTGATTGACTCTATCGGCAAGACAGTCAACCCTTACCAGGACTGGGAGGGGTTTCTGGCTCTGGCGGATGATCCTGATACGCAGATCATCGTCTCCAACACGACCGAGGCAGGCATTGCCGTCAACGACGGGGATAAGGTCACGGACCAGCCACCAGCGGGGTATCCGGCGAAGTTGGCTCATCTGCTCAAGCGTAGGTTCGACAGGTCCATGCCAGGCTTCCTGATTATGCCCTGCGAGCTTATCGCCGACAACGGTCCGGCCCTGTATCGTGCCCTGATAAAGGTCGCCGAACGGTTCGGATGGGGTAAGGACTTCATCGACTGGCTTGATCGGGAGAACACGTTCGTATCCACCCTCGTGGATCGGATAGTCCCTGGCTACCCGTGCGAAGATGCCCAGGAGCTTTGGGGGAAGCTGGGCTACGAGGACCAGAACATGGTCAAGGCCGAGCCCTTCCTGCTCTGGGTCGTGGCCGGCGACCAGACCGCCCAGCGCAAGGTTGATGAGCTGCTTCCCGCGCGGAAGGCCGGAATCGACCTGGTGACCTGCGATGCTGTACAGCCCTACCGTGATCGCAAGGTCTATCTGCTCAATGGTCCTCATACCACCATGGCCCAGGTGGCTCGGCTGGCTGGATTCGAGACTGTAGGACAGGTCATGGGCGATAAGACCATGCGCTCATTCATCACCCGTGAGATGGAGGAGGAGATCATCCCCGTCCAGAGCCTGCCCAAGGAGGAGCTGGAGAACTTCGCTGATGCGGTTCGTGAGCGGTTCGACAACCCCTTTGTCCAGCATTCCTTGGATTCCATAGGGCTGAACTCGGTCTCCAAATTCATCTCCCGCCTTCTCCCGCTGGTTACGGCCAACGTAGAGCAGGGGTGTGGGCTTCCGGAGCGGATCGTCCTGGCGCTGTCCTGCCTGTTGTGGATTTATGGTGGCAAGGCCGGTGATGTTGTGAAGATTCAGGATGATCAAAAGGTCGTCGATGCCTTTCGCGTGGCTGCCGGTCAGGATGATTTTGTCGACCGGATTCTTGCTGATGCTGCCATTTGGGGCCGTGACCTGACCAGGATTGCTGGACTCACGGAAGCTGTACAGAAGAACCTGGACGATTTGGCCGACCGGGGTGTCCAGCCCCTGATTGACCGATTGGCATGAGCCAACAGTGCAAACGAGTGGTCAGTCGCTTCGGGGCAATTTGATTCTCGCGTTTGCAATATGTCGGCTTTCCAAGGTTGAAAACTTCCCACCGGGCGTGGTCCTGACGGGAACACTGAATAAGTGTCTGATGCCAGGTCGGGTTTGCGATTGACCCAGACCGGCATCAGACACTTCCTTATTGTTTGGGATTCCTTCTGCTTCACCTTCAGGTTAGGTTCGTCTTGACCGATGAGACCAAGCAATAAGCTACGAAAATGGCGGCAATGACAGAATAAAGGGTCCCCTTGCCAAAGAGCATGACAAGGGGACCATACTTGATTTTGCTTCATCAACGGTTGTAGCGGTAAGCGTCCCAGACTCCAAGCAGATACTGGATGCCCATGGCGCGGTCATAGAGGCCGTAGCCTGGCCGTGGTCTGCCGGCTTCCGTGTTCTCGCTCCATAAATGCCGTCCGTGGTCGGGGCGGATGTAGCCCTGGTAATTGGCCTCGGCGTAGGCCTTCATGATGCCGACGGTGTCCACGTTGCCCTCGCTTGCGCGGTGACCTACCTCGTAGAATGAGCCCTGCTCGTCGGTGAAACGGATGTTGCGCACGTGGCTGAAGTAGATCCTGTCCATGAAGGTTTTGACTGCATCCACAGCATCGTTACCCCGTCTGGATGAGAAGGATCCCAGGCACAGGCACAGTCCGTTGCAGGGGCTGGGATTCAGGTCCAGCACTCGTTGGATCCCCTCCTTGCTGGAGACCACGCGCGGCCAGCCGAACAGGTCGAAGGCAGGGTCGTCGGGGTGGACGGCCAGCTTGACCCCGTAGCGCTCGCAGGTGGGGATCACGGCATCCAGGAAGTATTTGTAGTTGGCGTACATCTGCTCGTGGTCCATTCCCTGATAAGCTTCCATCAGTTCAGGCAGGTGGGCAAGCCGTTCAGGTTCCCAGCCGGGCACAGTCAGGGATCCGGCCCCCTTCAGGGTTTCGTCGATGATTCCCTGCGGACTGAGCTGGTCCACCTGGTGCTGGTTGTAGTAGAGGGCGGTGGACCCGTCTGGGCAGGGGTGGAACATCTCCGTGCGCAGCCAGTCGAAGACCGGCATGAAATTGTAGGTGACGACTTTGACCCCGGCCTTGCCCAGGTTGGCTACGGTCTCGATGTAGGCGTCAATGGCCTGGTCACGGCTGATCCCGAGGACTGTCGAACCGGTCTTGATGGACTCATGAACGTTGACCGACTCAACCACGTCGGCATTGAAGGTCTTGGTTATGCCTGCCGCCCGATCCCTGGCAGACAACCCGGTGATTGTCGCCATGGCATCTTCGATTTCGTCCGGCTGCCAAACCTCGCCCGCCTGTTTATGGTGCAGGGACCAGACAATGGTCTCCACTCCCGGAATCTGACGAATATCATCCAGGCTGATGGTGTCATTGCCCTGGCCGTACCAGCGGAATCCCATGTGCATAATGCTCTCTCCTTATATTCGATATTCGAATCGGGCGGACCCGGTTGTTGCCTGCCTTGTCCAGTCGGTAGATACCGATGTCACCAGGCGCTTGCAGCCTTGTGAAGGGTGCTCGCTACAGCCCCATTGCCCTGGCACATGGCGGTCAGGAAGGTCTCGATTTTGTCGGCCAGCGGGGTGGCGTTCAGATTGGTTCCGAAGATGGAGGTATCGGCCAGGATGGACTTGATGGTTGTCGTCAGAGTCTTCTTCTTGGCTGACCCATTGAGTGGGATGTCGACCAGAATCCTTTGAAGTTCCTCCAGGCGCGGGTCCGGGCTCAGCTTGACCGGCCGTCCGGCATCGTCGGTTCCATTGCCGTCCGAACCGATCAGCAGCCGCAGCCAGGCGGCGATGATCAGCGGGATGGCTTCCAGATCGGCTGTGTCAAGGTCCTTGGCTCGGATGTACTTGCTGATGGTGATTCCGTATCTGACCGGAATCTTCTGGGAGGTGTCGGCGCAGATGCGCGCCGGCGTATCGGGCAGGCCGGGATTGGGAACCCTGATCTCGATGACTTGGCGGAGGAACTCCTTGGGGGAGAAGATGCCCGGGTCCTCGACCACAGGCAGTCCTTCCACATACCCCAGGCGGGTGACCAAGGCCTTGAGGTCCGGGTCGGCGATGGTTTTCGACATGGTCGGATACCCCAGAAGCATCCCGAAGACGGCCAGGGCTGTGTGCAGGGGGTTCAGGCAGGTGGTGACCTTCATCTGGTCGGCGGCGTTGACCGTATCCTTGTCGGCCATGTAGACCCCTGCTTTCTCCAGAGGCGGGCGGCCTGCAGGGAAGTCGTCCTCAACCACCCAATACCAGGTCTCCTCGGTGTTGGCATAGGGGGCCATGGCGGTTCCGCCCCTGGTACGGAAGGGTTCCGCATCGGCGATGCCCAGAGCCTTGAGTCGGCGACCCACTTCCGCGTCTGGGTTGGGAGTGATTCTGTCGATCATGGTCAGTGGGAAGGTGATCTTGTTCTTGTCCCTGAGGTAGTCGCCGAAGCCTTTTTCGGCCAGGCCTCTCTTTATCCACTCTTCGGCCATCCGCCTGACGACCTGACCGAACCGCTCCCCGTTTCGTGAGAAGTTGTCGGTGCTGACCAGGGCCAGGGGAAGGGCACCGGCCTGGTAGCGCTCCAGCAGGAGGGCCGTGATGGCTGCGATGGCACTCTTGGCCTTGTCGGGTCCGCCCTCGAATTCCGGAGCGATCCATGACAGCGGCCGGCCTTGGGAGTCGACCAGGGCGTAGCCTTTCTCGGTGATGGTTGTGGTGACCATCTGCAGGCTGGGATTGCGGAAGACCAGCCTCAGATCACGCAGGGGCTTCGGGTCTTCGCCCAGCGGATAGGCACCTGCGATCGAGGCGACCAACGAGGTTTTCATGGATCCGTCCGCTTTCAGGATGACCTGAAGATAGCGGTCGTCAAAGGGGGTATAGGCCTGGTCGATGATGGCCGGGTCGAAGGATTCGACCACCGATATGCCTCGGTCGGTGGCGCCTGAATCCAGAAGTTTTTGGGCAATGGGGGCATGAACTGCCCTGAAGAGGTTGCCTGCCCCGAAGTGGACCCAGGTAGGCGAGCGCTTGGTGGCCTGGCGCATGGCCTCGATGTCGTAGGTTGGCAGGGTGACACCGGCCTTCTGCCAGGCAGCAGTCTGATTATGTATATCGTCGCTCAGGTGAAGCATCAGTGTCTTCCTTTATCAAAAGAGCCATTCCGCGGAGACCAGGCGTACGCACTTGCCCCACTTGTTTTCGAACCTACTCAAGTGGGAGCTTGCCTGCCTTCGGAGTTGCCGTTTGTTTCTCACCAGACTGCTGTCGGCTGTTATGGACATTGTGGAATTACTTATACTTGGACACTAAGAGGTACTCGGCTTTGTTGGCGTATGTTCCATGCGCTATGGGGCTGCAGAGGGAAGGCTGATACGGCTAGATGAAGACCGAAGCAGATTCGGGCGGCGATTCCTCCAAGGGCAACCGCCGCATCACCATATATGATGTGGCCCGCCAGGCCGGCGTCTCTCCTTCAACGGTCTCGCGCACCTTTTCACGCCCGGATCGGGTCAGCATTTCGACCGCTCGGATGGTTCAGAAGGTCGCTGATTCGCTGGGCTATCACAGCGACATGGTCGACAGCAGGTCAGACTCCCAAGGCAGGGGACTGGTGGCGGTCATTGTGCCCGACCTGGGTAATCAGTTTTTCACCGGGGTCATCCGCAATATCCAGGACGAATGCGAGCGTTTCCATTTCGAAACCCTGATTCTTGATACCCGGGAGTCCATTACCCGGGAGCGCAGGATCGTCGATGCGGTCGCCCCCGTGGTCTCGGGGATCATTCTGGTCTCCCCTAGGATGCCCGATGCCATGATCCGCAAGTGCGCCCAGCTGCGTCCTCTTGTCAGCGTCAACCGTGATGTTCGGGGCGTCTCCAGCATCAGCATCGACTCGTCCAAGGGGGCATGCCAGGCGGTCGACTACCTGCACTCATTGGGTTGCCGGAGTCTTACTTATTTGGACGGGCCGGCGGCCTCCTGGTCAAGTGGCATACGGTGGCGGCACATCCTCGATGAGTGCGACGCCAGGGGGATGAGCGTCAAGCGCTCGCTGCCTTGCGCCCCCACCTTTTACGGGGGCTATTCCTTTGCAGAGAAATATCTGGCAAATCCTACGGGAGCGGTCATTGCCCACAACGATCTGATGGCGATCGGTCTGATCGTGGCCTTACGACGGCTTGGTTGCCAGTGCCCTCGTGATGTCTCGGTCATCGGGTTCGACAACGACATCATGTCCATGGTGAGCAGTCCGCCTCTGACAACCATTCATATGTCCCTTTCGGCCCTTGGACGTGGGGCTGCCGATCTCCTTATGCAGCGTCTTTCCGGAGCCTCCCTGTCTGTAGCCCCGACGGTTCCGGCCCGTCTGGTCATCAGACAGAGTACGGGAAAGGCTGCGTCAGGTTCCTGATCAGGGAGGTTTCCGACAAGTCATGGCAACATCATGTTGTGCCTTTTCGGGCGCGCATAGGCTGAGCAAGAGCACGTGTGAGTTCCGATTGTCTGACTGCCTTACCTGTCCGTTGGTCTGTACAGGAGGATTTGAGCATCGCGGAAATTCGGATGCCGGACTTGCTGTTTTCGACTAAGGAGTTTGTAGTGGCTTTCCTGGATGACGATTTTCTTCTCGGAACGCAGTTGTCTCGAGAGTTGTTCCATGACGTGGCTGAGAATCTTCCCCTGGTGGATTATCACTGCCATCTGCACGCCAAGGAGATCTATGAGGACCCCAACTTCGATAATATTGTCGATGCCTGGCTGACAGATGGACGCAATTATGGAGACCACTATAAATGGCGACTGGAGAGGGCCAATGGTGTTCCGGAACGGCTGATCACCGGGGACGGGGACCCTTGGGACAAATTCATGGCTTACGCCCGGACCATGGAACAGGCTGTGGGCAGCCCGGTCTATCTATGGACGCACATGGAGCTGCGGAGGTACTTCGGCATCTGCGAACCCCTGACCACCAAGACCGCCAAGTCCATCTTTGATCAGACCAACGAGCTGCTGGCCACCCCGGACTTCTCGCGAAGAGCGCTTCTGCGTCGCATGAACGTCAAAGTGGTCTGCACCACGGATTCCCCTGAGGACAGTCTGGAGTACCACGATCGGTTCGCCAAGGAGGGGGAGCCCTTCAGGATGGTCCCCGCCTTCCGCCCGGATGCGGCCCTGAATCCGACAGCCAAGGGGTATGGCGGGTGGATCGCCACAATGGAGTCGGTCTGCGGCAAGCCGATCAATGACTTCAGCGATCTGGTCGAAGCTCTGCGCAATCGTGTGGATTACTTCCATCAGCATGGTTCCAGACTCTCCGACCATGCTGTCGATGTGGTGGAGTTCGCTCCGGCGACTGCCGAGCAGCTGGATGCCATCTTCAGCAAGGCCAGGGCCGGACTGGGCCTTGGCAGGCAGGAGCAGGCCCAATACCGTGCAGGCCTCCTCCTTGAGCTCATGCGGATCTACAAGGATAAGGGCTGGACCATGCAGCTCCACCTCCATGCCAGTCGCAACAACAATTCGACAGCCTTCCAGCGGTTGGGAGCGGACACGGGTTACGATGCCCTGGCGGACGGTTCGGTGGCCGCCCCCCTTGCGGCCCTTCTTGACCAGGCGCAAAGCTCGAACATCCTGCCCAGGACCATCGTCTATTCCCTCAATCCCAACGACTACATGGCCATAGCCACTGACCTGGGCTGCTTCGGCGGCGATGATCGGGGCCAGCTTCAACTGGGCAACGCCTGGTGGTTCAACGACACCATCACCGGGATGCGCCGCCAGCTTGAGGTTCTGGCAGAAACTTCTCTCTTGGGCAATGCGGTAGGAATGACCACGGACTCCCGCAGCTTCCTGTCCTTCCCCAGGCACGAGCTCTTCCGGAGGGTGCTCTGCGGGCTCCTGGGGGACTGGGCGAGCCAAGGCGTCATTCCTGATGACGAGGAGTATCTTGCCCCTCTGGTCCGCGCGGTCTCCTATGAGAACGCCCTGGCCCTTTTTAAGAGCTGATGTGCAGGTTGGCTGACCCCCATGGCCAGAAAGTCGCTTCGTGCGACAGCTCTGACGGCGCAAAAAGCTGCCACCTATACGACCCAGCGTTCTTTGTACTTTCTGCAGGCACCAATGTGGCCGACTACTTGAGAACTCATACGGATAGTCCAGTCTGTACCTGGGGGCCACCGAGCACGACATTACGTTGAACACGATTCCGATGCCCTACGGTCAGAGCGAGGATGAGGCACCCGGACCACAAAGGTCTGGGTGTCTTGTCCTGTTTCAGGGAGGTTTCGATCCCTGTGTGATTTGACGGTTCCGGTCGTGCTCCCCAGCGGGTAGTATCCCGAAATGGGCAAAGTCCGGATTTGTGTATTCCCATCTCCTATAGTGATGGGCCGGAGGAGCTTACGGCACAATAAGTCACGATTGGGAGCAGAATGGAATTATTCAGGAAGAAATCGGTTGAACAGACCCTGGCAGAGACCGGGGAGGAAGGCAGGTCGCTCAAGCGGACGCTGACCACCTGGGACCTGGCCATCATGGCCGTCGCAGTGGCCGTGGGCGCCGGTATTTTCTCGGTGGGTGCCCAGGCTGCGGCCTTCCATGCGGGCCCGGCCGTCATCATCTCCTTCGTCATTGCAGGCATCGTCTGCGCGGCAGCCGTCATGTGCTACGCGGAGTTTGCCTCCATGATCCCTGTTTCAGGCTCGGCCTACACTTTCACCTACAACACCATGGGCGAACTGGTGGCCTGGATCATCGGCTGGGACCTGATTCTGGAGATGCTCATGGCCGCCTCGGTCATCTCCAAGTACTGGGGCGTCTACCTGAATGACTTCATCCATCTGATGGGGGGCACCTCGTTCAGCTCCAGCTTCCATGTGGGCGGCCTGGACGTGGACCTGGCCCCGCTGGCGGTCGTCACCCTCTTCACGGTCCTGCTGGTCCTGGGCACCAAGCTCTCGGCCCGGTTCGACGGCGCCTTGACCGTCCTCAAAATCGGCATCGTGGTCTTCGTCATCGTGGTGGGTTTCTTCTACGTCAAGTTGGACAACTACCGGCCCTTCATCCCGCCTTCCGAGCCGGCTTCGGCCGTTCCGGGCGCCAGCGTACCGGGAATCATGGGCCAGCCGCTCTGGCAGTGGGTCTCAGGCATGCAGCCCACCATCTACGGTGTCCCCGGCATCCTCTCAGGCGCTGCCCTGGTCTTCTTCGCCTTCGTAGGCTTCGATATCGTCGCCACCACCTCCGAAGAGGCCAAGGAGCCCCACAAGACCATTCCCCGCGGAATCGGCCTGGGCATGCTGATCGTCATCACCCTGTACATCCTGGTCGCCATCGTCACCACCGGCATGGTCTCCTACAAGGACCTGGCCAAGGCCAAGAACCCCTCCCTGGCCACCGGCTTCGAGATGGTCGGCGCTCCCTGGGCCGCCAAGATCATCTCCTTCGGCATCGTGGTGGGGCTGACCACCGTGGTCATGGTGCTCCTGCTGGGGCTGACCCGCATTGTCTTCGCCATGAGCCGCGACGGGCTTCTTCCCCGTGCCCTGTCCCGCACCGGCCGTCATGGCACGCCTGCCCGCATCCAGATCCTGGGCGGCATCGTGGTGGCCGTGGTGGCCTCCTGCTTCCCCATAGACGTCCTGTCCGACATGGTCAACATCGGCACGCTCTCGGCCTTCCTGCTGGTGGCCATCTCCCTGCCCATCATGCGCAAGCGCCGGCCGGATCTGCCCCGGTCCTTCAAGATGCCCGGCAACCCCTGGGTTCCCATTCTGATCGCCCTGGCCTGCCTCTGGCTCATGCTCAATCTGACCGTGCTGACCTGGATTCGATTCGTGGTCTGGTTGGCAGCAGGCCTGGCCATCTACTTCTGCTATTCCTACCGGCACTCCCTGCTCGGTCGACATCAGCTCAGCGGGAAGATATCCGAGGCCACCCAGGCCGGTCTGGACTGACCTGGAGCGTCGGCGCTGCAGTGTAGAGTGAATACTCGCATACTCAGGAGGTAACCCATGACCTACGTCATCGCTCAGCCTTGCGTGGACGTCAAGGACAAGGCCTGCGTGGACGAATGCCCGGTGGACTGCATCTACGAGGGCGTCCGTTCGCTCTACATCAACCCCAACGAGTGCGTGGACTGCGGCGCCTGCGAGCCGGTCTGCCCGGTGGAGGCCATCTTCTACGAGGACGACCTGCCCGAGGAATGGACCTGGTACAAGGACGCGGCGACTGATTTCTTCGCCCAGGTGGGGGATGCCGGCGGCGCTGCTGCGGTCGGCCCCTACGATCACGATCCGGAGGGTGTGGCAGCACTGCCGCCCAACAAGTAGTCGATTAAGGCTGACGAGCCGCGGATGGGAGCCAACCCACCGCGGCTTATTCATAAGAGAAAGGCGGGCCATGGGTTTTCACTCTTTCCGATCCCCCTACGACTGGTCAAGGATTGACCCCTACCGGCGGGGTGCTGAGCAGTGCCCCGGCGGTCTGGTTGACCTCTCGGTGGGTTCGCCGGTGGATCCTGTGCCCAGGTCGGTCAAGGAGGCCTTGGCTGCGGCTGCGGATGATGGCCAGGCACGAGGATATCCAAAAACTACCGGTGACGGCCTTCTGAGGCAGGCCGCGACCGACTGGTTCCGTCGTCGCCGCGGGGTCGATCCGGATGCCATTGGCGCGGATCTGGTGCCCACGGTCGGGTCCAAGGAGGCGGTGGCACTCATGGCCTCCCTCCTGCATCTGGGACCGGGGGACCGGGTGGTGCAGCCGAGGGTATCCTATCCCACCTATGCCATCGGAACCCAGCTGGCCGGGGCCCAGGTGACGACCGTGGACGATCCTGCTGATACGGATTCATGGATGAATCTGCCTGGTGTGCGAGCAATATGGATCAATTCGCCAGGCAACCCCAGTGGGCGGATCATCGACCGAGCCGGGTTGGCCAAGATCGTGCGGGCGGCCCGTTCGATAGGGGCCACGGTCCTGAGCGACGAGTGCTATGCCCTGCTGGATTGGTCAGAGCCGGATCAAGTCGGGCGGAATGCGCAGATTCCCGCCTCGCCCTGCATCCTGGAATCGGAAGTTTGTGGCGGCGATGCCAGCGGGATACTCTGTCTGTACTCAATGAGCAAGCAGTCCAACATGGCCGGGTATAGGGCGGCCCTGGTGGCTGGCGATGCCCAACTGGTGAAGGCCATGACCGCCTACCGCAAGCAAGTGGGATTGATTGTGCCAGGCCCGGTGCAACGGGCCATGCGGGCCGCGCTGGAGGATGGCGAGGCTGTGAGGGTCCAGCGCAATATCTACGCCCGTCGCCTGCATGCCCTGGATGAAGCCCTCAGTTCTTACGGATACGATGCCGTCATGCCCCAGGGCGGCCTGTATATCTGGGCACCGGCCCGCTCGGGCGACTGTTGGGCCGATATGGCGGACCTGTCCCGCCTGGGTATTCTGGCCAGTCCAGGGGAGTTCTACGGGGATGGCCACTATCTACGATTTTCGTCAACCATCACTGACGAGCAGCTGGAGCTGGCCCTGGGGCGTCTGCGGAGCGCCGCTTAGAGGCCCATGCTGACTGAGCCCTTGCCGTAGCGGCTTCTGATGGAGTCCATGGTGGCCTCTGCCTGATCCAGGCGCTGGGACTCGCTGCCGGTGCGACGTTTGCTCTCGTGGATGATGTCTTCCAAGGAAGGCTGGATGGGAGTGTCCTCCACCCGGCTCAGACCGGATGCGCTGACACCGGCCAGACGGATCAGCCTGGGCAGGGGTGTGTCCATAGGCACGCCGTCGGGCAATCCCAGCATGGCCTTGAGCAGACCGACCGCTTGCGGATAGATGCGGTTGGCTGAGTTGACCGGGGTCTCCAGGGTGTGGGCCTTGGTCATATAGCGCAGATCATCGAAGCGCAGTTTGACGGTGATGGTCCGGGCGATCAGGTCGTGCGATCGCAGTCCGGTGGCGACCTCGTTGCTGCACACGCGCAGGAGGTCGCAGACCTGCTTCATGCTGGTGGTGTCGTGTAGAAAGGTGCGTTCCGCACCCAGGGACTTCTCCGGTGCCCGCGGTTGGACCGGATCGTCGTCCAGTCCGTGGGAGGCCTGTGCCAGTTTCCTGGCTGTAAGGTTCGAGCCCGTGGCCCGAGTCAGATCCCGCTCGCTCATGGTGGCCAGGTCGACCACGTCCTTGATGGCCCAGGCGTTGAGCCGCTTCTCCAGGGACGGTCCGATGCCGGGAATGCCACGCAGGGGCATCAGCTGGACGAACTCGGCCTGCCGGGCCCTGGGAATCAGCAGCATACCGTCGGGTTTGGCGTTGGTGGAGGCCATCTTGGCCACCAGCTTGTTGGTGGCGACGCCTACCGAGCAGGTTACGTGGAATTGACGTGCCACGCTGGCCCGGATCCACCGGGCGATGGCCGTGGGCATGCCCCAGCGGATGAGCGCCCCGGACACGTCCATGTAGCATTCGTCCACAGAGACCTGCTCGATCTGATCGGTGATTCGTGAGAAAACCGTATCAAATATCCGTCGTGAGATGCCTCGGTAATAGGCCATGTCAACCGGGAGGAAGACCCCTTGAGGGCACAGTCGTCTGGCGCGTGCCAGGGGCATGGCCGAGTTGATGCCGAAGGCCCTGGCCTCGTAGCTGGCCGCGGAGACCACAGAACGCCGTCCGGTGCCGATGATGACCGGCCGGCCTTGCAATTGCGGGTGTCGAGCGACTTCGCAGGAGGCGTAGAAGGCGTCCATGTCAATGTGCAGCACCGTGCAGCCGGTCTCGTCATGTCCCCAGTCCTTCTTGGCGGCTGCAAGCCTTGGTGCGGTACTCATGGCTCCATGATAGAAGGGGGTCCCGGAGGAAAATACGATAAATTATTCTCAGGCATCGATTCTTGGAGAAGGTTCGTTTTTATGGTTTTATCCATAAAAGTGAACAGTTCCGTGCCCTGCCTTGCCGCTTCCTGTCGCCCCGGCGAGTCAGGTCGGTCAATCATGGTATTCTATTGTTTTGTTCTCGAAACTCTGGGGCTAAGGTCCTGGTTCGGGAGCCTGCATGGAGACGTGCCTGAGTGGCCGAAAGGGGCACCCTGCTAAGGTGTTGACTGCGCAAGCGGTCCAGGAGTTCGAATCTCCTCGTCTCCGCCTGATGACCGGTGATCGTTGATCCTGCTCGATTGCCGGTCTTATTCATTATCAGTTCATTATCAGTCGGTGCTTGGCATGAGCCTGTCCGGCAGGGTGGACCAGGGCCAGGCAATGGCTGTATGGCTTGTCTTGGCTGTTATGAGGCAGACGAAGCCTTGTTGCCGGACAGAGGAATCAGCCTGCGGCCTTCGCCCAGTGTGCTGGGCTGGGCCCGGCCCTGCAGAAGATCATCCAGTCGGCCGTGAAAGGCCGGTACCGCTGCGGGCTCCAGGTCGTAGGTCAATCGGACCCTATCGGTGAACTCTTCGGTCTCCACGTGTCCTCCCGAGTTGCGGATCAGACGGCGGAGGGGTTCGTACTCTGGATAGTCCACAGCGATCGTGAAGCGCTGCGTCGGGAGCACGCGTGCCGATCTGGCCGCCTTGAGCGCCAGGGAGGCTGCCGAGGAGTAGGCGCGGATCAGTCCACCTGACCCTAGAAGAATCCCTCCGAAGTATCGGGTCACCGTCAGGACGCAGTCGGTCAGCCCCTGCCGGCGCATGACCTCAAGTATGGGCTTGCCGGCCGTTCCGGAGGGCTCCCCGTCATCGCTCATACGCTCGCTGGTGCGCCCCTCGGGTCCCCAGATCGCACAGTGGCACACGTGTCGGGCCTTGGGGTGTTGCAAGCGGACCTCCTGGACGAAGGCCATGGCCGCCTCCTGGTCCTCTACATGGCAGGCCTGGCCGATGAACTCGGACCTGCGCTCGGTCAGGGAGCCTGTGGCCGGTTTCTGCGGCGTATCCAGTATGGTGAGCAAATCGGCTTGCCTCCTATGACTATCGTCTCCTCGGTTCCTGCGTTATCTCCATGCTAGAGGGGATCCCGGGTCGAGCCCGTTATCAAGGAGACGACCTAAGCTGGCCCCATGACCAATCCCCAGGACCAACCGGAAACCGAATCACCGTCAGCCGGCAAGCCCCACGAGGCCCTGACCGTTTTCTACGAAAGGCTCAGGCACTCTACGGATACGGCCGAGCTGCATGAATTCGCCCGCAGTCCCCTGCCCGACAAGTCCGATCAGGCCGCCTTCTCCCGCTTTACGGCACTGCTGGAGGCCGTGGCCGGCAATGAGCACACGCCGGTGGAGGACAGGATCTACCTGGCACGGACCATGCCCTTCCCCAACATCCTGGTCAAGCTCTCCCAGGATTCCAGCGTGGAGGTCCGTCGGGCGGTGGCCGCCAACAAGGACGACAAGAACTGGTTGGCCGGTCTGCTCACCAAGGACGAGGATGCCGGAGTCAGGGCTGCAGCGTTGACCAATCCCATGACCTCCTGGAAGATGCGCCTGGAGGGCGCCCAGGACGAGCGTACCGATGCTGATACCTTGGACTTTCTGGGAGCTCTCGGCACTCGCGAGGAGCAAAATGCCCCCCATGTGCTGGCTGCCATGGTGCGCCGGGCCGTGGCCCTGAACCCCAACACCGGGCAGGCCACCCTTGATGCCCTGCGCAAGGACCCGGACGGGCAGGTGGCACGGGCGGCGGCCTCCCGCTGAGACCGGGGCCGACGCGAATTTTGACGAATGGCACTCAGGCGTTACAATAATGGATTGTTGTGTTTCCCTAAGGGGTCCTCAAAGCGCTTTTCCCACTCGCCGTCTAGGACTTTAAGGGAGCCCACGGAATACATGGCTTTCGGCCGGCATGGCAGCATGCGGCGCGGAGAGCCCGAAACACAATGCAAGGAAAAGGTTGAATCGTGAAGACTTTCACCCCGAAACCAGCCGATCTGACACATGACTGGTATATCGTCGACGCCTCCGGTGTGGTGCTGGGGCGTCTGGCAGCCCAGGTGGCCGATCTGCTGCGTGGCAAGAACAAGCCCACCTATGCGCCCTACGCCGACTCCGGCAACAACGTCATCGTCATCAACGCCTCCAAGATGGTGCTGACAGGCAACAAGAGCGACAAGGTGCTCTACACCCACTCCGGTCGCCCCGGCGGTCTGCGTCGCGACTCCTACGGGCAGTTGATGGAGCACAATCCCGAGCGCATCATCATGACGGCGGTCAAGGGCATGCTGCCCAAGAACAAACTGGCCAAGGTCCAGCTGACCAGGCTGCGGGTCTTCGCAGGCGAGGAGCATCCTCACACCTCCCAGCAGCCCATTGAGTACAAGATCCATCAGGTCGCCCAGCAGGCCAAGTAGGACCAGAGGAGATAATCATCATGGCTGACAACAACAACAGCTCCGCGGTTCTTGAGGCCGAGGAGACCAGCGCTTCCTACACTTCCGAGACCAACGCCGGTGCAGGCACCGGCACCTCCGCCATCGAGCCGGGCTATGGCACCGGCCGCCGCAAGGAGGCAGTCGCCCGCGTCCGTCTGATTCCGGGCTCCGGCAAGTGGAGCATCAACGGGCACACCCTGGAGGAGTACTTCCCCAGCAAGCTGCACCAGCGCGAGGTCAACTCGCCTATCGTGCTGCTCAAGCTCGAGAACAAGTTCGACGTGGTTGTGCGCGTCGAGGGCGGCGGTGTGACCGGCCAGGCCGGCGCAGTCCGTCTGGGCGTCGCACGCGCCCTGAACGCCATCGATCGGGACGCCAACCGTCCTGCCCTGAAGAAGGCCGGGTTCCTGACCCGTGACGCCCGCGTGGTGGAGCGCAAGAAGGCCGGTCTGCACAAGGCCCGTCGCGCCCCGCAGTTCTCCAAGCGCTGACGTTCGCGGTTTCCTTCATCCCCGAGGTTCTCATGGACCTTGGGGATTTTTCATGCTTGGATCCATGCCTGGACAGCCCAGTTCCAAGCGAACGACAAAGCGCACGTTGGGGTGCGGAAAATGACCAGGAAAACCACGAATTCCCACACGACACGCTTCAAGCGAACGTTCGCTCATCCTGGGGCTCAATGGTGCCCCCTTGGGTCTATATTGTGATTTTCGTCACGTTATGACGGATGTCTTTCGTGGACCGCCACGGTCTGGGACTGTATTAGACCTTCTGCCGGCCCTCATCGGCATCCGCGGAACATGAGGAGGGCCAATACCTTGGCTGGAACGCAGAAGCATAAGCATGACCATCAAGTGAAGGAGCCGACAGCTGGCAGGGAAGGCGGCCAGGCCGACGGCAGTGAGCTGGCCCGCATGGAGGTGGATGCCCTGGTCGTCCGCGCGCAGGCGGCTTTACGCGCTTTTGAGGAGCTCGACCAGAGCCAAGTGGATCGGATTGTGGCCAAGGCCTCGATTGCGGCCCTGAACAAGCATCTGTCCCTGGCTCAGATGGCCGTGGAGGAGACCGGACGCGGCCTGGTGGAAGACAAGGCCACCAAGAACATCTTCGCCTGCGAGCACGTGACCAACTACCTGGCCAGGCAGCGCACCGTGGGCATCATCAACGAGAACGATGTGGACGGCATCATCGAGGTGGCCGAGCCGGTGGGAGTCGTGGCCGGCGTGACTCCGGTCACCAACCCCACCTCGACTGCCATTTTCAAGTCGCTGCTGGCCCTGAAGACCCGCTGCCCCATCGTCTTCGGATTCCACCCCTACGCCCAGCGCTGTTCGGTGGAGGCGGCCCGGATCGTCCGTGATGCCGCCATCGAGGCAGGTGCTCCACAGGATTGCATCCAATGGATCGAGCACCCCTCAGTCGAAGCCACCGGCGCCCTGATGCAGCACCCCGGCGTGGCCACCATTCTGGCCACAGGAGGCACCGGCATGGTCAAGGCCGCCTACTCCTCGGGCAAGCCTGCCCTGGGCGTAGGAGCCGGCAATGCACCGGCATATGTGGACCGCAGGGTCAACGTTTCCCGGGCCGTCAACGACCTGATCCTGTCCAAGCATTTCGACTACGGCATGATCTGCGCCACAGAGCAGGCCATCATCGCCCATCAGGATGTGCATGACCGGGTGATCGAGGAGATGAAGCGGCGCAAGGCTTACTTCGTCAACCCTGAGGAGAAGGCCAAGCTGGAGGAGTACATGTTCGGCGTGCGGGCCCATGCCGGTGCCGAAGCACCCGCTCCCAGGCTCAACTCCGAGGTTCCGGGCAAGTCCCCCCAGTTCATCGCCAGTCAGGCTGGCTTCGAGATCCCCGAGGATGCGACCATCCTGGCCGCCGAATGCGACCGGGTCGGCCCCATGGAACCCCTGACCCTGGAGAAGCTGGCTCCGGTTCAGGCCGTGCTCAAGGCCAGCAACAAGGAGGAGGGCTTCACCCTCTGCGAGCAGATGCTGCGCTACGGCGCCGGGCACACAGCTGCCATCCACACCGACGATGAGAGGCTGGTGCGCGAGTACGGACAGCGTATGCACGCCTGCCGGATCGTCTGGAACCAGCCCAGCTCCCTGGGTGGCATCGGCGACATCTACAACGCCATCGCCCCCTCCCTGACCCTGGGTTGCGGCTCCTACGGCGGCAACTCGGTCTCGGGCAACGTCCAGGCGGTCAATCTGATCAACATCAAACGGATCGCGCGGAGGAACAACAACATGCAGTGGTTCAAGGTACCCCCCAAGACCTACTTCGAACCCAACTCCGTCCGCTACCTGCGTGACATGTTCGGCATCCGCCGGGCCGTCATCGTCTGCGACAAGGTCATGGAGCAGCTGGGGATCGTCGACAAGATCATCGATCAGCTGCGGGCCCGGCCCGAGCCGGTCACCTTCCGCATCATCGACTACGTGGAGCCGGAGCCCAGCGTTGAGACGGTGGAGCGCGGTGCGGCCATGATGCGCGATGAGTTCGGCCCCGACACCATCATCGCTGTGGGCGGCGGCAGCCCCATGGACGCAGCCAAGATCATGTGGCTGCTCTATGAGCACCCGGAGATCTCCTTTGCCGATGTTCGGGAGAAGTTCTTCGACATCCGCAAGCGGGCCTTCAAGATTCCGCCCCTGGGCACCAAGGCCAGGCTGGTCTGCATTCCCACCTCCTCGGGCACGGGTTCGGAGGTCACCCCATTCGCGGTCATCACCGACCACAGGACCGGATACAAGTACCCCATCACCGACTACGCCCTGACCCCCAGCGTGGCCATCGTGGATCCGGTTCTGGCCCGCACCCAGCCCAAGCAGCTGGCCTGCGACTCGGGCTTCGATGCCCTGACCCACTGCATGGAGGCCTTCGTCTCGGTCTACGCCAATGACTACACCGACGCCATGGCCCTGCATGCGGCCAAGCTGATCTGGGACAACCTGGAGCCTGCCGTGGGCACCGCCGGCGGCGAGACCAAGACCCGCGCCCAGGAGAAGATGCACAATGCGGCGACCATGGCAGGCATGGCCTTCGGTTCGGCCTTCCTGGGCATGTGCCACGGCATGGCGCATACCATCGGAGCCCTCTGTCATGTGGCCCATGGGCGCGCCAACTCCATCCTCCTGCCCTATGTGATTCGTTACAACGGACGGGTCCCGGACGAGCCGACCAGCTGGCCCAAGTACAGCGAGTATGTGGCCCCGGATCGCTACAGGCAGATGGCCCATGTACTGGGCATCGAATCCGCTACCCCCGAGGAGGGCGTGGAGCTCTTGGCCCGTGCCGTGGAATCCTACAGGGATGAGCGCCTGGGCATGGATGCCTCCTTCCAGGCTGCCGGAGTGGACGAGGACCTCTACTGGCGGTCCCTGGATCAGATCGGCATGCGCGCCTATGAGGACCAGTGCACGCCGGCCAACCCCCGCATTCCGCTGATTGAGGACATGAAGGACATCGCCGTGGCCGCCTACTATGGGGTCAGCCAGGAGGAGGGTCACCGGATGAGGGTTGCCCGCCAGGGCGAGGATGTGCTCCAGGAGGCCTCCCGCCGGTCCTGACAGGGCCGGAATTGAGCCGGGGGTTCCCCTGGAAGCGGCGCGACACGCCCGGATTCTTCTAGGGGAACCCTCGTGGTTTAATAAGAAAGTTGCCTGTTTTGGGCTCGCATTTTGTCAATCACAATAGCGGGTGCAGCGAGGAGTCCCATCCCCACGGGATTCTCCACGGCTGCGCATGGATCCGGCTGAGGCCTGTCGGGAGGAATGTCTCCTTGCGGCCGTCGTTCCGTGCCCTCGAAACAGACTGGGTAATCAGTTCATAGATCGCTAGAAAGGGCGGACGGCAATGGCGGGACAGAAAATCCGCATCAGGCTAAAGTCCTATGACCATGAGGTCATCGACCAATCGGCGAAGAAGATCGTCGAGACGGTGACGAACGCGGGCGCAACTGTGGTTGGCCCCGTTCCGCTGCCGACTGAGAAGAACGTGTATGTCGTCATCCGTTCTCCTCATAAGTACAAGGACTCCCGCGAGCACTTCGAGATGCGCACCCACAAGCGCCTGATCGACATCGTGGATCCCACGCCCAAGGCTGTGGATTCGCTGATGCACATCGATCTGCCGGCGGACGTCAACATTGAGATCAAGCTGTAGGGGAGGAGGAAACCGCATGGCTGAAGAGCAGAGGAACCGCAAGGCTCTCCTGGGCCGCAAGCTGGGCATGTCCCAGGTCTGGGACGAGAACGGCTTCTTCGTCCCGGTGACCCTGGTGGACGTGTCCACCAACGTGGTGACCGCGGTCAAGAACCAGGAGAAGGACGGCTACCAGGCCATCCAGATCGGCTACGGGCAGATCGACCCCACCAAGGTGACCAAGCCGCTGGCTGGACACTTCGCCAAGGCCGGAGTGACCCCGCGTCGTCACCTGGTCGAGGTCCGCACCGCCGATGCCGACAGCTATCAGCCCGGCCAGGAGCTGGGCCTGGACCTGCTGCCCGAGGGCAGCGAGGTCGATGTGACCGGCACCACCAAGGGCAAGGGCTTTGCCGGCACCATCAAGCGCTGGGGCTTCAAGTCCTACCGCCGCACCCACGGTTCGCACAAGAACGAGCGTCGTCCCGGTTCAGTGGGCGCCTGCGCAACCCCCAGCCGCATCCTCAAGGGCAAGCGGATGGCCGGCCGAATGGGTCACGACACCTCGACCGTCCAGAACCTGACCATCGTCTCCGCAGATGCCGAGAAGGGCGTCATCGCCATCAAGGGTGCCCTGCCCGGGCCCCGCGGCGCCATCGTCCTGGTTCGTTCGGCAGTGAAGGGAGCCTGAAACCATGGCTAAGTTGACTCTGAACATCACCGACGCCCAGGGCAAGAACACCGGGACCGTGGATGCACCCGAGCAGATCTTCGGCATTGCCGAGGAGGATGTCCGTTCACACGTGCCGCTGATCCACCAGGTGGTTGTCGCCCAGCTGGCTGCAGCCCGCCAGGGCACACACTCGGTCAAGACCCGGTCCACCGTCTCAGGCGGCGGCCGCAAGCCTTGGAAGCAGAAGGGCACTGGACGTGCCCGTCAGGGTTCCATCCGCGCTCCCCAGTGGACCGGTGGCGCCATTGTCCACGGCCCGCAGCCGCGCGATTACTCCCAGCGCACCCCCAAGAAGATGAAGGCCGCAGCCCTGCGCTACGTCCTGTCCGACCGGGTCAACGCCGGACGCGTGCACGTGGTCGACTTCGGCATTGGCGAGACTCCGTCCACCAAGGCAGCCAAGGCAGCCCTGCTGCCCCTTGTCGACAACAGATTCACCACCGTCGTGCTGTCCCGTGAGAACATCAACGAGTGGCTCTCCGTGAGGAACCTGCCCACCGTCCATGTCCTCTTCGCCGATCAGCTCAACACCTACGATGTGGTCACGGCCGAGGATGTCGTCTTCAGCAAGGATGGCTTCGATGCCTTCCTGGCTGCCAAGAGCGGCGTCAAGTCCGAGACCGTCAAGGAGGCCTGATTTTCATGGCAGCTATTCACAAGCCAGCACACGACATCATTCTGCGCCCGGTCGTCTCCGAGAAGAGCTACGCCAACTCGGACCGCGGCCAGTACACATTCGTGGTTGACCCTGATGCCAACAAGGTCGCCATCAAGCAGGCCATCGAGCAGATCTTCAACGTGAAGGTCACATCGGTAAACACCCTCAACCGCCAGGGCAAGCGGACCCGGACCCGTACGGGCTGGGGTCGTCGCGCCGCCGAGAAGCGCGCCATCGTCAAGGTGGCCGAGGGCCAGTCGATCGATGTCTTCGGTACCAACAACTGAAGGCTAGCCGAGAAAAGTTAAGGAAGAACTAGATTATGGCTATCCGTACATACAAGCCGACGACCGCGGGCCGTCGCAACGCCTCGGTTTCGGACTTCGCCGAAATCACGCGCTCCAAGCCCGAGAAGTCGCTGGTTCGCAAGCTGAGCAAGACCGGCGGACGCAACTCCTATGGCCGCGTCACCAGCCGCCACCGCGGCGGCGGACACAAGCGCCAGTACCGCCTCATCGACTTCCGTCGCTGGGACAAGGACGGCGTGCCCGCCAAGGTCGCTGAGATCGAATACGATCCCAACCGCTCGGCCCGTATCGCCCTTCTGCACTTTGCAGACGGCGAGAAGCGCTACATCATCGCCCCGCAGGGCATCAAGCAGGGTGACGTCATCGAGACCGGTCCCCAGGCCGACATCAAGCCCGGCAACAACCTGCCCCTGCGCAACATCCCCACCGGCACCATCGTCCACGCCATTGAGCTGCGGCCCCTGGGCGGCGCCAAGATCGCCCGCTCGGCCGGTGCTGCCGTCCAGTTGGTGGCCAAGGACGGGGCCTACGCCCAGCTGCGTATGCCCTCCGGCGAAATTCGTAACGTCGACTCCCGTTGCCGCGCAACGGTGGGCGAGGTCGGCAACAACGACCACGCCAACGTCCAGCTCGGCAAGGCGGGACGTGCCCGCTGGATGGGACGCAGGCCCATCACCCGTGGTGAATCCATGAACCCGGTCGACCACCCGCATGGTGGACGCACTCGTGGCGGCAAGCCGCCAGTGTCCCCCTGGGGCAAGGGCGAGGTCCGCACCCGCAGGCCCAAGAAGGCCTCCAACAAGATGATCGTGCGTCGTCGTCCAAATGGTAAGAACCGCAAGTAAGGGAGTGTCGGAAAGATGACTCGTAGCATCAAGAAGGGCCCATTCGTCGACGCCCACTTGCAGAAGAAAGTCGACGAGCAGAACGAGAAGGGTACCAAGAACGTCATCAAGACCTGGTCCCGTCGTTCCATGATCACCCCGGACTTCATCGGGCACACTTTCGCTGTGCACGATGGCCGCAAGCATGTCCCGGTCTTCGTAACCGAGGCCATGGTCGGCCACAAGCTCGGCGAATTCGCCCCCACCCGGACCTTCAGGGGTCACGTGAAGGACGACAAGAAAGCACGCCGCTGAGGCGAGGGAGAGTAGAGACACATGGAAGCTAAGGCAATTGCACGTCACGTTCGCGTGACGCCTCGCAAGGCTCGCCGCGTCGTCGACCTCATCCGAGGCAAGCAGGCGACCGAGGCCGTGACCATTCTGAAGTTCGCCCCCCAGGACGCGGCCGTTCCGGTCCGCAAGTGCCTGGAGAGCGCCATCGCCAACGCGCGCGTCAAGGCGGACAAGGCCAACCAGCCCTTCCGCGAGAACGAGCTGATGGTCCGAGAGACCTACGTGGACGAGGGAACCACCCTGAAGCGGTTCCGCGCCCGCGCCCAGGGTCGTGCGGCCCGCATCAACAAGCGGACCAGCCACATCACCGTCGTGGTGGCCGACAAGGAAGGAGCCCGATAATGGGGCAGAAGATCAACCCGTTTGGGTACCGACTCGGCATCACCGAGGAGCACCGCAGCAAGTGGTACTCCGATTCCAACAAGGCGGGGGAGCGCTACAGCGACTTCGTGCTTGAGGACGACAAGATCCGCAAGGAGATGAACAAGGACCTGGAGCGCGCAGGCGTCTCCAAGATCGTCATCGAGCGGACCCGCGACCGTGTGCGCGTCGACATTCACACCGCCCGGCCGGGTATCGTCATCGGCCGTCGCGGAGCCGAGGCCGAGCGCGTGCGCGCCAAGCTGGAGAAGATCACCGGCAAGCAGGTCCAGCTGAACATCTTCGAGGTCAAGAACGCCTCCATCGATGCCCAGCTTGTTGCTCAGGGCATCGCCGAGCAGCTGACCAACCGCGTCACCTTCCGCCGGGCCATGCGCAAGGCTCAGCAGGATGCCATGCGGGCCGGCGCCAAGGGCATCAGAATCAAGCTGTCCGGTCGTCTGGGCGGAGCCGAGATGAGCCGTTCGGAGTTCTACCGTGAGGGCCGTGTGCCCCTGCAGACTCTGCGCGCCCTGATTGACTACGGCTTCTTCGAGGCCAGGACCACCTACGGCCGCATCGGCGTCAAGGTCTGGATCTACAAGGGCGACATGACCGAGCGCCAGTTCGAGGAGCAGCAGGCTCAGCAGAACAACCGCCCCGGTCGGCGCGGCGATCGTCGTCCCCGTCGTGGCGTCCGTCCTTCCGAGGGACGCACCCGCCGCGAGCAGGATGCAGCCAAGCAGAACAGCGGTGTGGCCGCGCCGCCGGCGGCGGCCCAGGAGCATACCGCCTCGGCACCCGTCGCAACCGAAGCAAAGGAGTGAGCCGTGCTTATCCCAAAGAGGACTAAATACCGCAAGCAGCATCGTCCGGGTCGTTCGGGCATGTCCAAGGGCGGCAACGAGATCGCTTTCGGCGATTACGGCATTCAGGCCCTGGCTCCGGCTTACCTGACCAACCGTCAGATCGAGGCGGCCCGTATCGCCATGACCCGGTACATCAAGCGTGGTGGCCGCGTCTGGATCACGGTCTTCCCGGATCGTCCCCTGACCAAGCATGCCCTGGGATCCCGAATGGGTTCCGGCAAGGGTGCGCCCGAGTTCTGGGTGGCCAATGTCCGTCCCGGCCGGGTGCTTTTCGAGATCGGCGGCGTGAGCGAGGATGTGGCCCGCGAGGCCCTTCGCCGCGCCACTGACAAGCTTCCCATGAAGTGCCGGATTATTGCACGTGAAGGCGGTGACATCTGATGTCAGTCGGAACAGCCGAGTATTCCATCAAGAATCTGAATGAAAAGACCAATGCGGAGATCGAGGATTTCCTGAAGAAGTCCAAGGAAGAGCTGTTCAACCTGCGCTTCCAGTCGGCCACCGGTCAGCTGGAGAACACCTCCCGCCTCAAGGCCGTCAAGCACGACATCGCCAGGATGTACACCGTCCTGCGTGAGCGCGAGCTGGGCATCAGCCAGGAGCCCGCCGAAGCAAAGGCCGAGAGCAAAGCTGAGGAGAAGTAAGCATGGCTGACAAGCAGGAGCGCAACTTCCGCAAGGTTCGCAGCGGCTACGTCGTGTCCGACAAGATGGACAAGACCATCACCGTTGAGCTGGAGCAGCGTTCGACCCACCCCCTGTACGGCAAGGTCGTCCGCAGCAACCGCAAGGTCAAGGCCCATGATGAGAAGAACGAGGCCCATGTGGGCGACTTCGTGAGTATCATGGAGACCCGTCCTCTGAGCAAGACCAAGCGCTGGCGTCTCGACTCCATCGTCGAGCGCGCCAAGTAACAAGTTCGGCCAGGCTCCGCATTTCATCCCGCCTGGTGCGGGGTGTCTGCGGAGAACCAGCGCGGCTAAGGAGAATCAATGATTCAGCAGGAATCGCGGCTTCAGGTCGCCGACAACACGGGTGCCAAGGAGATCCTGGCCATCCGCGTGCTCGGCGGGTCGAAGCGACGCTATGCCGGCATTGGCGACGTGATCGTCGCCACCGTCAAGGATGCCATTCCCGGCGGGTCGGTCAAGAAGGGCGAGGTCGTCAAGGCGGTCGTCGTCCGTACGGTCAAGGAGCATCGTCGTCACGACGGCTCCTACATCAAGTTCGACGAGAACGCGGCGGTCATCCTCGGCACCGGTCGTGAGCCCCGCGGCACTCGTATCTTCGGACCGGTCGGTCGTGAGCTGCGCGACAAGCGCTTCATGAAGATCGTGTCCCTGGCACCGGAGGTGATCTGAAGTGGTAGCCAAGATCAAGACAGGCGACCAGGTCAAGGTCATCCGCGGCAAGGATCGCGGCAAGGAGGGCAAGGTCCTGCGGATTCTGCCCAACGACCGCCTGATCGTCGAGGGTATCCAGATCGTCAAGAAGCATGTGCGGGCCACCCAGCAGGGTCAGGAGTCGGGCATCGTCCCGACCGAGGCGCCCATCCATCGCTCCAACGTGATGGTCATCGACCCGGAGACCAAGAAGCCGACCCGCATCGGCGTGAACATCAAGGAGGAGGCGCGTAACGGCAAAGTCAAGGTCGTGCGCACCCGCTTCGCCAAGAAGTCAGGCAAGGAGCTGTCATGAGCGATACCACCGTTGAAGCACCGGCAGTCCCTCGTTTGCTGCAGCAGTACCGCGAGAGCATCGTGCCCGAGCTGGAGAAGGAGTTCAAGTTCTCCAACCCCATGCAGGTGCCCAGGATCGAAAAGGTCGTGGTCTCCATGGGCGTGGGTGCCGCGGCACGCGACTCCAAGCTGATCGAGGGCGCGGTCAAGGACCTGACGGCCATCACCGGCCAGAAGCCCAAGATCACCAAGGCCAAGAAGTCCGTGGCGCAGTTCCACCTGCGTGAGGGACAGGCCATCGGCGCCTTCGCCACCCTGCGCGGCGTGCGTATGTGGGAGTTCCTGGATCGTCTGCTGACCCTGGCTCTGCCCCGCATCCGCGACTTCCGCGGCATCAGCGACCGTCAGTTCGACGGCCAGGGCAACTACAACTTCGGTCTCACGGAGCAGTCCATGTTCCACGAGATCGATCCTGATCAGATCGATCACCAGCGTGGTATGGATATCACCGTGGTGACCTCCACCAAGAACGATCAGGAGGCCCGGGCGCTGCTCAAGCAGCTGGGCTTCCCCTTCAAGGAGAACTGATATGGCAAAAACCGCTCTGAGAAACAAGGCGGCACGCAAGCCGAAGTTCAAGGTGCGTGGATACACGCGCTGCCAGGTCTGCGGTCGTCCTCATTCCGTCTATCGCAAGTTCGGCCTGTGCCGCATCTGCCTTCGCGAGAAGGCCCATCGCGGCGAGCTGCCGGGTGTGACGAAGTCCAGTTGGTAAAGATCGACGCTGAAGGTCCGCGGTCGCGGCAGATTGCTGCCCGGCGGCGGAAACCACGGCGAGGAAGGGCATAAGCCCACATGACAATGACAGATCCCATCGCAGACATGCTGACACGTCTGCGTAATGCGAGTGCGGCCAAGCATGAAACAGTCGACATGCCGTACTCCAAGTTCAAGGCGAACATCGCGCAGATCCTCAAGCGCGAAGGTTTCATCGCCGATTACCGCGCCAAGGAGGCGCGGGTCGGGCAGGATCTGGAGATCACGCTCAAGTACGGCCCCGATGGACGCCAGTCCATTCAGGGAATCAAGCGCGTCTCCAAGCCCGGTCTGCGCCGGTACGCCAAGTCGGATTCCCTGCCCATGCCCTTGGGCGGGCTGGGAATCGCCATCATCTCGACCAGCTCGGGACTGATGACCCAGAAGGAATGCCTCGACAGGGGCATCGGCGGCGAAATCGTCGCCTACGTATGGTGAGAAAGGAGAGCTGAACATGGCATCGCATATCGGTAAGCTCCCCATCGCTGTTCCGGCAGGTGTGGAGGTGGCCTTCAAGGGCCAGGAATTCACCGCCAAGGGCCCCAAGGGCTCTGACGGATACACGCTGCCTGAAGGCATCACCGGCAAGGTCGAGGGCAATCAGATCATCATGACCCCCGCCGACGAGGACCGCACCACCAAGGCCAAGCATGGACTGAGCCGCTCCATCGTGGCTTCCATGGTCGAAGGCGTCTCCAAGGGCTACAGCAAGCACCTGCAGATTGTCGGCACCGGCTACCGCGTGGTCGCCAAAGGCAAGTCCCTGGAGTTCTCGCTGGGCTATTCGCACACCATCACTGTCGACCCCCCGGAGGGCATCACCTTCGAGACGCCGAACGCCAATGAAGTGGTCGTCACCGGCATCGACAAGCAGGCCGTCGGCCAGGCTGCGGCCAACATCCGCGCCCTGCGTGCTCCCGAGCCCTACAAGGGCAAGGGCATCAAGTACACCGACGAGCACATCCTGCGCAAGGCTGGAAAGGCTGGTAAGTGATATGACGGTCTCGATACTAGGCAAAGGCAAGAAGATCGCCCGTCTGCGCCGCCATGCCCGTTTGCGCAAGCACGTCTCCGGCACGGCAGAGCGTCCCCGTCTGGTGGTTACACGGACCAACCGCAACATGATCGCCCAGATCGTCGACGACACCAGGGGCGTCACCCTGGTCAGCGAGTCGACCATGGCTTCGGACTATGGCTCCTTCAAGGGCACCAAGACCGAGGCCGCCCGCAAGGTGGGCGAGCAGATTGCGGCCAAGGCCAAGAAGGCCGGCATCACCACCGTGGTCTTCGACCGTGGTGGCAACAAGTACCACGGAAGGGTCGCAGCGGTTGCGGAAGGCGCCCGTGAGGGAGGTTTGGCACTGTGAGCGACAACGAAACGACAAAGGAAACAACCCAGGTGACTGAAGATTCCACAAACGCTCAGTCCAGCCAGGGTGGCAGAAGGGACCGGAACGACCGGAACGATGATCGCCGCGGAGGTCGTCGGGGCGGTTCCCGTGACGGTCGCAGGGATGGCCGTCGTGGCCGTCGCGACCGCGACGAGCGTGACGACATGCTCGACAGGGTCGTGACCATCAATCGAGTCTCCAAGGTCCACAAGGGAGGCCGGACCTTCAGCTTCGCGGCCCTGGTGGTCGTAGGCGATGGCAAGGGCACTGTGGGCGTTGGCTACGGCAAGTCCCGTGAGGTCCCTGCAGCCATCTCCAAGGGCCAGCTGGATGCCAAGAAGCACATGTTCACCGTCCCCCGCATCCGCGGCACCGTCACCCACCCGGTGATTGGCCACGATGCGGCCGGCACGGTTCTTTTGAGGCCTGCAGCCCCGGGAACCGGCGTCATCGCCGGTGGTCCGGTCCGCGCCGTCCTGGAGTGCGCCGGCATCACCGATATTCTGAGCAAGTCCATGGGATCGGCCACCGCCGTCAACATGGTCCGGGCCACTGTAGCTGCTTTGAAGCAGCTGGAGGAGCCCGAGGAGATCGCGGCACGCCGCGGTCTGCCTCTGGAGGAGGTCGCCCCTGACTCCCTCCTGCGTGCACGTGCCGCCGGTATCGCCGACGAGCGCAAGGAGCGCGAAGAGGCCAAGGCCAAGGCTGACGAGCAGTCGAAGGCAGGTGAGTGATGACCAAGCAGATCAAGATCACCCTGGTCAAGGGCGTGGCTCATGCCACAGACCGCCAGAAGGAGAACGTCAGGTCTCTGGGCCTTCACAAGATCGGCCAGTCGGTCCTGCGTGAGGACACCCCCGTTTACCGGGGGATGGCCGACAAGGTCCGCCACCTGGTGAACGTAGAGGAGGCAGACTGATCATGGCTAGCGACAAGCAAGAGCCCACTATCCTGCAGATGCATGACCTGCGTCCGGCTCCGGGCGCCAAGCGCGACCGCATCCGTGTGGGTCGTGGCGAGGGGTCCAAGGGTAAGACCTCCGGTCGTGGCACCAAGGGCACCAAGGCCCGCTACCAGGTCCGTCCGGGCTTTGAAGGCGGCCAGCTGCCCCTGTACATGCGGCTGCCCAAGCTTCGCGGGTTCAGGAGCCCCTTCAAGAAGGAGTACCAGGTGGTCAACCTGGGGGCTCTGGAAGGGCTCTTCCCCAAGGGCGGCGAGGTCACCGTCGAGGATCTGGTCAACAAGGGAGCGGTCCGTAAGGGCCATCCCGTCAAGGTCCTGGGTGATGGTGACGTCAAGGCTGCTTTCACCCTCAAGGGCGTCAAGGCCTCGGCCTCGGCCAGGAGCAAGATAGAAGCCGCAGGCGGGTCCGTCTCCGAGGACTGACACTCACAGGGGACAGACCGCAAGGCAGATGATTCCGGCCCTCCCCGCTCCAAGCGGGCGGGGGCCGGAACTCGTTTCCGGCCTGGTTGCCGTCGGGTTTGACGGAGCCATCGGCTAAGCTGGTCGGAGCAAGAAGGTGCGATGCACCGGGACCAACGCGCGGGCGCGTAGGGAGGGAACTTAGGTGAGGACGTTAATCCAGGCCTTCAGGACCAAGGAGTTGAGGAAGAAAATCTTCTTCGTTCTTGGCATCATCATCATCTATCGCATCGGGTCGTTCATACCTACCCCAGGCGTGGATTATCCCGCCGTGCAGAAGTGCATCACCACGGCCGGCAACGAGGACTTCATCGGCCTGGTAAACCTTTTCTCGGGCGGAGCACTGCTGCAGCTGTCCATCTTTGCACTGGGCATCATGCCATACATCACTGCATCCATTGTGGTGCAGCTGCTGCGCGTGGTCATCCCTCGCTTCGAGGCCCTGCACAAGGAGGGCCAGTCAGGCGAGGCCAAGTTGACCGAGTACACCAGGTATCTGACCATGGGTCTGGCGGTGCTGCAGTCCACGACCATTCTGGTCACGGCCAGCAAGGGTGCGCTCTTCGGTGGCGCCTGCCAACAGAATGTCATCCCCGACAGCTCCTGGTGGAATATGGCGGTCATGGTTCTGATCATGACCGGCGGCACCGGTCTGATTATGTGGATGGCCGAACTGATCACCGACAAGGGCATCGGTAACGGCATGTCCGTCCTGATCTTCATCTCCATCTGCTCCGGCTTCCTGCCCCAGCTCTGGAACATCGGTTGGGGGACCAACGGCAAGGACGGCGACTGGGTCAAGTTCGGCATTGTCGTGACCGTCCTGCTGGTTATTCTGATTCTGGTCGACTACGTGGAGCTGGCACAGCGCCGTATCCCCGTCCAGTACACCCGCAGGATGATCGGCCGCAAGATGTACGGGGGATCCTCCACCTATCTGCCGCTCAAAATCAATATGTCCGGCGTGATTCCTCCCATCTTCGCCTCCTCCATTTTGGCTATCCCTACTCTTATCGCCCAGTTCGGCAACTCCGATCAGAGCTGGGTCAAGTGGATCAATGCCAACATGGCCAACACGACCTCGGTCTGGTACATCGTGCTTTACTCGGTCATGATCGTCTTCTTCTGCTTCTTCTACACTTCCATCACCTTCAACCCTGATGAGACGGCCGACAACATGAAAGAGTATGGCGGCTTTATCCCGGGCATCAGGGCCGGACGGGCCACCAGCCGGTACTTGTCATATGTGATGAATCGACTGAACACGGTGGGTGCCATCTATCTGCTCTTCGTGGCTCTGATTCCCACGGTGCTGATCATGATGCTGAAGATCAACTCCAAGCTGCCCTTCGGCGGCACCACCATTCTGATTATCGCCGGCGTCGGCCTGGACACCCTGCGTCAGGCCAGAGCGCAGACCGAGCAGTTCCAGTACACGGGCTTCCTGCTGGAGGGCGAACACAAGGAGGGTTGATCTTTCGGTAAGGCACTTGCAGGTGGTGTCCAACTAAAACAGTTGAAGGTCCGACCCTGGCCCTTGGTGGCTTGGGGCCGGACCCTGTTATATCCGGAAGACTGTTTGCATGGGTTTGGTGAGTGGAACCCGTATTGGGCCAGGTAGCCGCTAGCATACGTAAATGGTGGTTCTGCGCGGCCAAGACAGCTGAAACCGTCTGGGGCCTGAGAGCTAAGAGCAAGAGAACATCGAACAAAGGATAGGGAATGGCACAGCGACTGTTGATCATGGGACCTCAAGGTGTCGGCAAGGGCACGCAGGCGGCTTTGCTCAGCAAGCATTATGGGATTCCGGCCATCTCCACCGGCGACATCTTCCGCTACAACCTGAAGAATGGAACCGAGTTGGGCAAGCAGGCCAAGGCTTACACCGACAAGGGTGAGCTGGTTCCGGACGAGCTGACCAACAAGATCGTCAAGGATCGTCTGGGCATGGATGACGCAGCCCAGGGCTGGATTCTGGACGGCTACCCCCGTTCGGCCTCCCAGGTCGAGGCGCTGGACAAGATGCTCAAAGAGCTGGATACTCCACTGACGGCTGTGGTGGCCCTGGATGCCGACCATGATGTGCTCATGCAGCGCATCGCCAAGCGGGCCAAGGAAGAGGGGCGGGCAGACGATACCCCCGAGGCCATCGCCAAGCGTCTGGATATCTATGCCAAGGAGACCGCCCCCCTGCTGGACATCTATAAGTCCCGTGGCCTTCTGGTCGCAGTGGATGGCCAGGGCGAGGTCGACCAGATCTGCAAGGAGATCATCACCAAGTTGGACGAGCGCTGATTCACACCCTGTTGGGCAAGAGGCCTGTCGTCAGCTGAATCAACCGTAAGAAGGCCTTGTTCCGAATACGCTGCCAAGACTGGTTGACAAGACTGACTGAAGCATAGAAGCTGCATGACCCCAAGTGATCCCAAGGGGCGTGACAGCCTCTTTTTGTGGAGGGCGGAAATCCCCGTGCATCCGCCCGGCCCTCGTCGACAGGATGATAGCCTAGGTGCATTCAGACCCTCTTTCGAGGGGTGCTGTATGTCGGTGATTGGCCGCAAAAGATAGAGAAATCGGTACAGAAACAGAAGAGGTCCATTTGAAGGGGTCTACGGCATCCGTGGTCAGATCGGATAAACAGGAACCAGCGCGTCCGAAGCACACCATCCGAACCATCCTGCGCTCCCTGCGCGAATACCGGAAGGCCAGTTTTCTGGCTCCGGCCTTCGTCTTTCTTGAGAGCGTCCTTGAGATTGTGATCCCGACCATCATGGCCTCCCTGATCGATCAGGGGGTCTCGGGGAGGTCCATGCCGGCCATCTTCAAGTTCGGGCTGATATTGCTGGCCTGCTCGGCCGTCTCCCTATTCTCCGGGTTCATGTCCGGGCGGTATGCGGCCATCGCCTCATCCGGCCTGGCCAAGAATGTCCGCAGCGACCTCTTCGCCAAGGTGCAGTCCTTCAGCTTCACCAACATCGACCGCTTCTCCACCGGATCCATCATCACCAGGCTGACCACCGATGTGACCAATCTGCAGAACGCCTATCAGATGGTCATCAGGGTCGGGGTCAGGGCGCCGATCATGGTCATCGTGGCCTGGCTCTTTTCTTATAAGATCTCCAGGCCCATATCCCTGGTCTTCCTGATTGCCATCCCCATCCTGGGCTTCGGGTTGATTGGCCTGTCCCTGCTCGTTCACCCCATCTTCGAGCGGGTCTTCCACACCTACGACCACCTCAACAACGTGGTGGACGAGAATCTTCAGGGCATCAGGGTGGTCAAGTCCTACAACCGGGAGGACTACGAGGAGCGCAAATTCAACAGTATCTCTTTGGCCATCTACCGGGCCTTCTGCAAGGCCGAGCGGATCATGAGCCTGAACCCGGCGCTGTTGAACTTCTGCATCTACGCCTCTCTGCTGGTCATATCCTGGATGGGCGCCTCCCAGATTGTGGCCTCTGGGAACAACGCCGCCCTGGGGCTGACCACGGGCGATCTGACCGCCCTGGTCACCTATGCCATCCAGATCATGATGGCCATGAACATGGTCTCCATGATCGTGGTCATGGTCGTCATCTCCCAGGCCTCGGCGGAGCGCATCTGCCAGGTGTTGAACGAGGTCAGTACCGTACATGATCCCGCCAAGCCGGTCATGAAGGTGGCCGACGGATCCATCAGCTTGCGTGATGTGACCTTCCGTTACTCGGACCGGTCCGAACGCCCTGTCCTGAGCCACATCAATCTGGACGTTCCCTCGGGCTCCACCCTTGGCATTGTGGGCGGGACCGGCTCCTCCAAATCCAGCCTGGTTCAGCTCATTCCCCGTCTCTATGACGTGACCGAGGGGTCCCTCCAGGTGGGCGGAGTGGACGTGCGCCAGTACGACCTGACCGTCCTGCGCGACCAGGTGGCCATGGTGCTCCAGAAGAATGTCCTCTTCACCGGGACCATCGCCGAGAACCTGCGCTGGGGCAATCCCAAAGCCACGGACGAAGAGCTGGTGCGCGCCTGTACCCTGGCCCAGGCTGACGGTTTTGTGCGGGAGTTTCCCGATGGCTATCAGACCTACCTGGACGAGGGCGGCACCAACCTCTCCGGCGGCCAGCGACAGCGTCTGTGCATAGCACGGGCCCTGCTGAAGAAGCCTGACATCCTGATTCTGGATGACTCAACCAGCGCCGTGGACACCAAGACCGACCAGCTGATCCGCCGCGCCTTCAGCCAGGAGATTCCCGACACCACCAAGATCATCATCTCCCAGCGTCTGGCATCAGTGGAGGACGCCGACATGATCGTAGTCCTGGAGGAGGGCAGGATTCTCGACAAGGGCACCCACCAGGAGCTACTGCGAACGTGTCAGGAGTACCGATCCATCTACGAATCACAGACCAGGAACCAGAGCGAGGAGGCCAATGACCATGAGTGACGGATCATTCAAGGACCGCAAGCCCCGCCTGGACAAGGCCGCGCCGGGAACGACCCGTCGTATCCTGAGCTACTTGTTCGCCTACCGCTGGCAGCTGGCGGTGATCGTGGTCTGCATTATCATCAGCGCCGGGGCCCAGGCGGCATCGGCCTTCTTCCTCCAGCCGCTGATCGACCACTACATCCTGCCGCTGGTCGGGGCCTCCGACCCTGACTGGGGACCGCTGATGAGGACCCTGATACTGATGGGCTGCCTCTATGCGGTGGGGACCTTCTGCTCCTGGTTCTGGAACTGGCTGATCGTCAAGGTGGAACAGGGCACCCTGAAGACCATCCGCGACCAGATGTTCGCCCACCAGCAGGAGCTGCCCATCGGTTTCTTCGACACCCATGAGCATGGCGACACCATGAGCCGCTACACCAACGACACGGATACACTCCGTCAGGCCATCTCCCAGTCCTTCCCGCAGATGGTCTCCTCGGTCCTGTCCGCCCTGGCGGCCCTGATCTCCATGCTCTGGCTCTCCATCCCCTTCACCGTCCTGACCCTGGTCTTCGCAGCGGTCCTGATTGTAGTGGTCCGGGTTCTGGTCACCCGAAGCGGCCGTTACTTCGTTCGCCAGCAGCGCTATCTGGGCCAGGTGAACGCCTTCGTTGAAGAGGCCGTCAACGGGCAGAAGGTCATCAAGGTCTTCAACCACGAGGATGCCACCGCCAGGGTCTTCGAGGAGAGGAACGAGGAGCTCTTCCAGGCCTCGGCCCAGGCCAACACCTACGGCAACGTCACCATGCCGGTCGTGGGCAACATGGGCTACCTGCTCTATGTCATCCTGGCCATAGTCGGCGGGCTGGCCGGCATCGCGGGCATGGGCAATGTGGGACTGACCGGGGCGGGGCCACTGACCCTGGGAACCATCGTCTCCCTTCTGACCCTCTCCCGCTCCTTCATCAACCCCATCGGCCAGGTCTCCATGCAGTTCAACATGGTCATGATGGCACTGGCCGGCGCCTCCCGGATCTTCGACCTGATGGACCAGCCTGTCGAGTCCGACCAGGGTACGGTCAGATTGGTCAGCGTCGAACTGGCCTCGGACGGCCGGACCATGACCCCCGTCGATCACGAAACAGGGCACTGGGCCTGGAAGCGCGAGGCCGACGACGACGGCAGGCGCTCGCTGGAGGCCGCCATGAAGCTTCCCGGCGATGCCCGCGATGTGGCCCTGAAGGCCAAGGATCAGGCCATCACCTCCCCTGAAGGGCGATACACCCTCCTCCAGGGGGATGTGCGATTCACCGACGTCAGCTTCGGGTATGACCCGAGTAAGCCTGTCCTGCATGACATCACCTGGTTCGCCCAGCCCGGGCAGAAGGTGGCGCTGGTCGGTGCCACCGGTGCCGGCAAGACAACGATCACCAACCTGATCAACCGCTTCTACGACATCCAGCAGGGCCAGATCCTCTATGACGGGATCGATGTGAAGAACATCCGCAAGCCTGACCTCCGTCGCTCCCTGGGCATCGTCCTTCAGGATGTCAATCTCTTCACGGGCACCGTCCTGGACAACATCCGCTACGGGCGCTTGGATGCCACGGACGAGGAGTGCATCGAAGCTGCCAGGATGACCAACGCCGACAGCTTCATCCGCATGCTTCCACAGGGCTACCGGACCGTGCTCGAGGGGGATGGAAGCGGACTGTCCCAGGGTCAGCGTCAGCTGATCTCCATTGCCAGGGCGGCTGTGGCCGATCCTCCGGCCATGATCCTGGACGAAGCCACTTCCTCGATCGACACCAGGACCGAGGAGGTGGTCCAGCAGGGCATGGACGCACTGATGCGCGGCCGTACTGTCTTCGTCATCGCCCATAGGCTCTCCACGGTCCGCAACTCAGATGTGATCATGGTCCTGGACCATGGGCGAATCATCGAGCGCGGCAACCACGATGAGCTGATAGCCAAACATGGCGAGTACTACCAGCTCTACACCGGAGCCCTGGAACTGGAGTAGGGCTCTCCGGGATCGCCGAAGCCGGAGGAGGATGCCGAAAGGCTTGATCCGGCATTAAGTGAGCGTCGGCCTAGGGGGTTGGTCCTTGATGGGCCGACCCCCTTTCATGTGTGTGCATCCTTCCATTTCCAGCAGTTGTCCCGAGCGCAGCAAGTGCTTATCAATTAAGCCGATATGGTAGCAATTTTTTAATATTTTCAAACAATTTATGCAGTTCTGAGGGCCGATTCCGACTATAGACTGAGAGCAAATATATACAGTTTTGTTGAGCAGACAAGGGGCTGATGACCATGGGCGTCACAGTGAAGGTCACAGAGCTTACGATTCCCACCTACGGGATCGGAAAACCGGACAAAAATCCGCAATTTATTGAAAATCGAGTCTACCAGGGCTCTTCGGGACGGGTCTATCCTTACCCGGTCATCGAGACCATCTCGGACGAGTGCAAGGATCGGGACTACAAGGCGGTCATTCTGGAGAACGAATACCTGGAGGTGACCGTCCTGCCTGAGCTGGGCGGACGCATCCAGTATGCCCGGGACAAGACCAACGACTACGACTTCGTCTACCGCAACCGGGTCATCAAACCTGCCCTGGTAGGCCTGACCGGTCCTTGGATCTCCGGGGGCATCGAGTTCAACTGGCCGCAGCACCACCGGCCCAGTACCTTCCTTCCGGTGGACTGCACGCTCAAGGACCTGCCGGACGGTGGCAAGGCTGTGGTCTGCCATGATACCGACCGCATCTACGGCACCCAGGTCACCACCACCATCGCCCTGCATCCCGGAGTCAGCGTCATCGAAATCTCGGCCCGGCTCTACAACGGCACGCCCCTGCCCCAGTCCTTCCTCTGGTGGGCCAACCCGGCCGTGGCGGTCAACGAGCACACCAGGACCGTCATGCCACCCGATGTCACTGCGGTCATGGACCACGGCAAGCGCGACGTCTCCCGCTATCCCATCGCCACGGGAACCTACTACAAGCACGACTACTCCCAGGGAGTGGACATCAGCCGTTATAAGAACGTGCCGGTGCCCACCTCCTATATGGCCGCCCATTCGGACTATGACTTCGTCGGCGGCTACGATTTTTCCCGGCAGGCAGGCATTCTGCATGTGGCTGACCATCACATCTCCCCGGGCAAGAAGCAGTGGACCTGGGGATGCGGGGACTTCGGCCATGCCTGGGATCGCAATCTGACCGATGCCGATGGCCCCTACGTGGAGTTGATGACCGGCGTCTTCACCGACAACCAGCCTGACTTCACCTGGCTCAAGCCCTACGAAGGCAAGACCTTCACCCAGTACTTCATGCCCTACAAGCAGGTGGGTCTGGTCAAGAACGCCAGCGTTGATGCGGCCCTCAACCTGGAGGTTGGCCCCGAGCAGACCTTCGGGGCTGCCGGCGAGCATGAGGGGATCGAGGCCCAGGGGCTGAAGGCCGGACAAGGGCGGGTCACCGTCTACGCCACACGGGTTCAAAAGGACGCACGCGTCCAGGTCGCGGCAGATGACGGATCCATCCTCTACCAGTGGCAGGGCACCCTCGGCCCCGACAATCAGGTCAGGGCCGAATTCGGGACAGGCGACCGTCCGGCCACTGCACTGACAGCCCGGGTGGAGGACGCTCAAGGACGGCTCCTGGTCAGCTATCGTCCCCAGCCGCCCGCCGGGGGCAAGATTCCCGAGCCGGCACAGGCCGCCGATCGGCCGGAACGTATCGCCACCAACGAGGAACTGCTGCTGACCGGTCTGCACCTGGAACAGTACCGCCACGCCACCTACCGGCCTGATCCCTACTACCTGGAGGGGCTCAAGCGTGACCCGGGCGATGCGCGCATCAACAACGCCTACGGCCGACTCCTGCTTCGACGCGGCGACTTCGCCGGAGCCGAGCAGCACTTCCGCACGGCCATCAAGCGGCTGACCTGGCGCAACAGCCAACCCTATGATTCCGAGGCTCATTACAATCTGGGTCTCGCCTTGGGCTATCAGGGACGAATGGACGAGGCCTACGACGCCTTCTACAAGGCCACCTGGGATGATGCCCAAAAGGAACGGGCCTTCTTCTGCCTGGCCTGTATCGCGGCATGTCGCGGCCAGCTGGAGCAGGCTTTGGATTTCGTCCAGCGTGCCCTGACCCGCAACACCGACAACATCAGGGCCCGCGGGTTCAAGGCCTATCTGCTGCGTCGGCTGGGCAGGCAGGATCAGGCGGACCAAGCGGTCCGCGAGAACCTGGCCCTGGATCGTTTCGACTTCATATCCGGCTACGAGCGGGTCCTGGCAGGCGGTGATCCGGACGAGCTGTCCGGACTGATGCGCGGGGATTACCTCAACCTGCTGCGGACGGCACGAGACTATGCCGCATTCGGCGCCTATCAGGAGGCGCTGCAACTGCTGGGCCAGGCCGATCAGCATCAACCCATGGTCCGGTATTATCAAGGCTGGTATCTGCACCTGCTGGGTCGGAAGGATCAGGCCTTGCAGGCCTTCCAGGCGGCCGAGGCGGCACCTTCGGACTATTGCTTCCCCAATTCCCTCGATGATATCGCCCCACTGCGAATGGCCATGGACATGGTCGATGGTCCCAAGGCAGCCTATTATCTGGGCTGCCTCTACTACGACAAGTCGCTGACGGACCGGGCCATCAAGCTTTGGGAGCACTCGCGGCAATTGGACCCCGACTTCGCCACTGTCCACCGCAACCTGGCCATCGCCTACGGCAACAAGAGACACGATTGGCAGGTCGCGGATCAGGAAATCGAGACCGCCTGCCGGTTGGATCCCGAAGACGCCCGGGTCTTTTTGGAGCGGGATCAGCTCCATAGGCTGATGGGCTGGAGCTTTGCCCGTCGGCTGACGGAATTTGAAAAGCATCCAGCGGTTGTGGCCCGCAGGGACGATCTCTATATCGAATACCTGAGTCTGCTCAACCAGACCGGCAGCTACGAACGGGCCTATCGGCTGATGAGTGGTCGGCACTTCCACCCATGGGAGGGTGGTGAGGGCAAGATCACCGCCCAATACCGAATATCCCTGACGCTGATGGCCAAGGACGCCATGGCGGTCCAGGACTGGGATCGTGCTGCGGACCTGCTGGAGCGAGCCATGACCTATCCGGAGAACCTGGGCGAAGGCAAACTGGAAGGTCAGAAGGACAACGATCTGCACTACTACCTGGGGCTGGTCAGACGATCAGCAGGTGACCAGGAAGCCGCGGATCAGGAGTTCCGCCTGGCCTGCCTGGGCTCAGGGCATGTGGGGGAGTCGCTCTATTACAACGATCAGCCCGCCGAGATGGTCCTCTTCCAGGGGCTGGCCCACCAGGCCCTGGGCGAGCAGGGTCCGGCCAACGCCTGCTATTACCGGCTGCTGGACTTCGGCGAGCAGCACTTGGACGACCATGTGGAAAAGGACTATTTCGCAGTCTCCCTGCCCGATTTCCTGACCTTCGATGCGGACTATACCCGCATGAACCGGGTCCACTGCCTCTACCTGATGGGCCTGGCACGCATCGGTACAGGGCAGATCGATCAGGCTCGGGAGTGCCTGAAGCAGGTGCTGGAACTGGATGCCGGCCATATTCAGGCCGGGTTGTTCACTGATGAATTGGACCACAGGGCGATTCTTACCGGGAGGAAGGCATGACCAAGGTGGCATTGACCGGAGCCTGGCGGGTTGAGTCCCCGTCTGAACTGCAGGGAACCGTCCTGATGCCAGGCACACTGGACACCAACGGACTCGGACATGATGATCAGGAGCTGTCTGCTGACTATGGCAGTGGCAAGCCCGGCCCCATCGGCTCTCGGCTGACCAGGCGGCACACCTTCGAGGGGACTGTCAGGCTGTCCCGGCAGATTCGATGGACCCCGCAGCCGGGGCGGAGGATCTTCTTCGAAGTGGAGCGTGCTCGCCGCCTGGAGGTCAGGGTGGGCGAACGTCTGGTTGAGCCCTACCGTCCGCAGACCTTGATCACGCCGCATGTCTTCGAGCTGACCGGGCTGCTGACGGGCGATGACCTGCTGCAGGTGGATTCCGACAACGCATATCAGGGCATGCCCCACGACGCCATTCTGGATTCCTCGACCGCCACTGACCACACCCAGACCAACTGGAACGGGCTTCTGGGAGAGATTGGCCTGCGTGTGGAGGAGGACACCTTCCTGGATGGGGTTCGTGTCTACCCCCATGGCGATGTGCTGAGCGTAGAGGCTGATGTGGATTCGCGCCAAGGATTCCATGGTCGCCTGAGGCTCTCTTCCGATGCACTGGCCCAGCCTCTGGAGGTCACTGCAGACCTGGAACCTGGGCGGCGAACACTGACCTGGTCCGATCTGCCGCTTGGTGCCCGAGCGGATCGCTGGGACGAATACCAGGGCTGTCTGCATGGCATGACAATCGAGCTCCTGACACCGGACAGTTCCATGGTGCTCTCGCGGGTCAGCACCGACTTCGGCATCCGTGACTTCGCCGCCGATGAGCGGGGGAGACTGGCGCTGAACGGCAGGGCCTTCTTCCTGCGTGGCGAGGCCAATTGCGCTGAGTTTCCGCAGACCGGCTTCCCGCCCATGGACGTGGGCTCCTGGATTCGTATTCTGGAGGCCTACCGGTCATACGGAGTGAATGTGGTCCGCTTCCATTCGCACTGCCCGCCCGAGGCGGCCTTCATCGCGGCGGATCGGATGGGGATGATGATGCAGCCCGAGCTCTCCCACTGGGACCACCAACATGCCTTCCAGGAGGATGTCAGCTACCGCTACTATCGCACCGAACTGGAGCAGACACTGCTCTTCCTGGCCAACCACCCCTCCTTTGTCATGCTCACCCTGGGCAACGAGCTGTCTGCGGATGCGACCGGTCACCAGCGCATGGCTCAGCTCATCGAGGATGCCCGTAGCGTTGACGATACCCGGCTCTATGCCAACTCCTCCAACCCGCACTATGGTCAGCTGGGCAGCGATGACTGCAACGAGGTCTACACCTCCGAGTCCTACAAGGGCCACGACCTGCGTTGCTGCTTTGCCAACATGCGTGGGTCCACCAATGCGGTGCATCCGGGCACTGCACACAATTTCGAGGACTCCATGCAGGCAGTCCGCAAAGAGTGCACAGTTCCGGTCTATGGATTCGAGGTCGGCCAGTATGAGGTGCTGCCGGACTTCCGGGAGATCGAGGAGTTCACCGGGGTCACCCGTCCCGACAATTACACAATGATTCGTGACAGGGTCCGTGAGTCTGGCCTGGACCAGCGCACCTGGCAGGACTGGGTGGCCGCTACAGGCGAACTGTCGCGGATCTGCTACCGGGAGGAGGTGGAGTCCGTCCTGCGAACTCCCTCCATGTCCGGGCTATCGCTGCTGGGTCTTCAGGACTTCCCCGGACAAGGCACGGCTTTGGTGGGCATGATGGATGCCCATCTACACCCCAAGCGCTTCCCCTTCGCCCGCCCTGAACGCTTCCGGTCCTTCTTCACCGACCAGTTGCCGCTGGCAGTCATGGACCGCTATGCCTACACCAGCCGGGAGAAGCTCTCAGGGACGGTCAAGGTGGCCAACTACGGTCGACGTACACTGCAGGGTGATCTGCGGCTGCGGTTGCAGGGCCAGGGGGTTGATCTGGAACATGTCTTCCGTCAGGTCACCTGTCCGGTGGGCAAGTTGACCGATCTGGGAACCTTCGAACTGCCTCTGGACGGCATTCATGGCAACCAACGTTGCCGTCTGAGTCTTGAGATCGACGGTGTGACCAACGCCTATCCGGTCTGGGTCTACCAGGACAGCCAGCCAGAACGGCCAGACGGTCTGTACGAGGCCAGGAGATTCGACCAGCAGGCGCGTCGGGTCCTGGACCAGGGGGGCACAGTCTATCTGAGCCCCGACTCCACGGCCCAGTCCCTGCCCAGATCCGTTCAGGCCCACTTCTCCACGGACTTCTGGTCAGTGGGGACATTCAAGGACCAGAGCGGCACCATGGGGCAGTTCATTCAGGCCGACCACCCTGTTTTCGCAGATTTCCCGACCGACTCGCACACTGACTGGCAGTGGTGGCCCATGGCCACCCAGCGGGCCATCATCCTGCCCGAGCGCTACCAGTCCATCATCACCGAGATGGACAGCTACGCCTACCTGCGACCCATGACGCAGCTACTGGAATGCCGCTGCGGGAAGGGCCGGCTTCTGCTCTCCTCCATGGGTCTGCAGAATCTGACCGAATATCCCGAGGCGCGGGCTCTTCAGACCAGCATCTACCGGTATCTGGGCTCCAAGGACTTCGACCCGCATCAGCTGATTGATCCCGAGGTCATCGATCAGCTGGTCGCATGAGTCCGTCAGCCCGCTAAAGCGCAATAAGGGGTCCGATCTACAAATTCTGCAGGTCGAACCCCTATTTGTTCGGATGGGCTAAGTCCTGGCTCAGAGGATGCCCTGGGCGACCATGGCATCGGCCACCTTGGTGAAGCCGGCCACGTTGGCGCCCAGCATCAGGTCGCCCTCATGCCCGTATTCCTTGGAGGCCTGGTAGGACTTCTGGAAGATTCCAGTCATAATGTCCTTGAGCCGCTGGTCCACCTCATCGAAGGTCCACTGCAGTCGCAGCGAGTTCTGGCTCATCTCCAGACCGGAGACTGCCACGCCGCCGGCATTGGCGGCCTTGGCGGGCCCGTAGAGCACCTTGTTGTCCTGATAGACCTGGATGGCCTCGGGGGTGGAGGGCATGTTGGCGCCCTCGCAGACCACGGTGCATCCGTTGGCCATCAGGGTCTTTGCGGATTCCCCGTCGATTTCGTTCTGTGTGGCGCAGGGCAGGGCGATGTCGCAGGGCACAGTCCAAACGCCCTTGCAGCCCTCGTGGTACTCAGCGGAGTCCACGCGGTCCGCATACTCGCGAATTCGGCCGCGGTGACCCAGCTTGATGTCCTTGACGACGTCGAGATCAATCCCGTTGGGATCGTAGACGTATCCGTTGGAGTCGGATGCCGTCACCACCTTGGCGCCCAACTGCTGGGCCTTTTCGGTGGCGAAGATGGCCACGTTGCCCGAACCGGAGATGACGACGGTCTTGCCCTGGAAGGAATCCTTGCGCAGCGTCTGCAGGGCTTCCTGGGTGTAGTAGCACAGGCCGTATCCCGTGGCCTCGGTCCTGGCCAGGGAGCCGCCGAAGGTCAGGTCCTTGCCGGTCAGCACGCCCGAGTACTCGTCGCGTATTCTCTTGTACTGGCCGAACAGGTAGCCGATCTCGCGCGATCCCACGTTGATGTCGCCGGCCGGCACATCGGTGAATTGCCCGATGTGGCGCTGCAGCTCGGTCATGAAGGCCTGGCAGAAACGCATGACCTCGGCATCCGAACGGCCCTTGGGGTCGAAGTCGGACCCGCCCTTGGCGCCGCCCATGGGCAGCCCGGTCAGCGAATTCTTCAGAATCTGTTCGAAGCCCAGGAACTTGATGACCGACTCGGTCACGGTCGGGTGGAAGCGCAGGCCGCCCTTGTATGGGCCGATGGCCGAATTGAATTGGATCCGGTAGCCGCGGTTGACCTGGACATGGCCCTGGTCATCGGTCCAGGCCACGCGGAACTTGACCGCACGCTCGGGCTCGACCAGGCGCTCCAGCACGCCGTTGGCCTCATACTCGGGATGCCGCTCCACCACGGGCTCCAGGCTGGAGAAAACTTCACGCACAGCCTGCAGGAATTCCGGCTGGTCGCCGTCGCGCTTCTCGACCTGCTGGTAGACGCGCTTGATGTATTCGTTGGTGAGCATCTGAGCTCCTTTGACTAGGAATGGCCGGTCCGTCCGGTCCACACACGATTGGGTCCGCCCTCAAGAGCCTACGGGGGCTGGCGGAATCTTATCCCATGGTAAATGCCTCAAAGTTACGTCACAAGAATTTTGGCCCGTAATGTCTGACATGTGGTCGTTCAAGGCCCGAAGAATGAGAGACCAAGGATGCGCAATCAAGGCTGCTAGCGAAAGTTGAGTCTCTATGACTCAACTTTTTATTCCTTGGGTGAACATCGGGCATGGAACCCGCAGCCCGCGGTTTGGACAAAGTGAAGGGCAGGGAGCCCGGGAGGACAGGTCAGAATGTCCGCCTGGGGTTCCGGTCTGCGAAAACTATTGACTTACAGAATCAGGAGATGCGATTATGGCTATGTTTCCCGCATTGATGAACAATTCGATCTTCGGCGACTTCTTCGATGATCCCTTCTTCAACAACTGGCGTGACGGGCGTCGGCAGGGTCAGGGCGCCAAGAACGCGCTGAACAGCCCCCTGATGAACACGGATGTACGTGAGAAGGATGGACAGTACCAGCTCTCCATCGACATGCCCGGCTTCGACAAGAAGGACATCGGTCTGCGTCTGGAGGATGGCTACCTGATTGTCTCCGCCCAGAAGAACAGTGACCAGGGCGACAAGGATGACCAGGGCCGGTGGATCCGGCGTGAGCGCTACACCGGGTCCTGCTCCCGCAGCTTCTATGTAGGCGACAAGGTCCGCCAGGAGGACATTCATGCCCACTATGCCAACGGCACCCTGGAGGTGACCCTGCCCAAGACCAGCATCGAGCCGGCTGACAACACGCAGAACATCGCCATCGAGGACTGAGGGATTCAGGTCCCTATCGGACCGCCTGCACGACTGCTATACTGATTGGGCGACAGCCGTTCAGACGGTCCTTTAGTCGTGTCAACACGCTATTGCCCAATTTTGGGCCCATTAATGCTATACTTACCATTTGGCGTGTCTTTCGGCGCGCTGTGTAACCGGCCGAGGATCGGATAGAAGGCTTATGGCAAAAGATGGTGTGATCGAGGTGGAAGGGCGTGTGGTCGAGGCCCTCCCGAATGCGATGTTCCGCGTCGAGCTCGAGAACAAGCACCTGGTGCTGGCCACCATTTCCGGCAAAATGCGCAAGAACTACATCCGCATTCTGCCCCAGGATCGGGTGGTGCTCGAAATGAGTCCCTACGATCTGAACCGCGGACGGATTACGTACCGGTACAAGTAACAAGGTACACAAGCAAAGGAAAACCATGAAGGTCAGCCCTAGTGTGAAGAGAATCTGCGAGAACTGCCGCGTGATTCGTCGTCACGGCCGCGTCATGGTGATCTGCAAAAACCCACGCCACAAGCAGCGCCAGGGCTGAGCGGATTCCCAGCGGCAACGAACACCAAAGGCGCTGAGTCACAGCCAACAGGCTGAACCCCGGGTGCGCAGGCCCGGGCCGGGAGACCGGAAGACTCGGTGCACGACCTGCGTAGAGCAAAAAGGAATCGCAATGGCACGTCTTGCCGGAGTCGACATCCCCAACGAGAAGCGCATAGAGATAGCCCTCACCTACATCTTCGGTGTGGGGCGTACTCGCGCCAAGGAAACACTTGCCGCGACCGGAGTGAATCCGGACACCCGCGTCAAGGATCTCACGGACGAGCAGCTCATTACGCTGCGTGATTACCTCGAGGGAAACTACAAGATCGAGGGTGATCTGCGTCGTGAGATCGACGCCGATATTCGCCGTAAGATCCAGATCAATTGCTATCAGGGCCAGCGCCACCGCCGGGGCCTGCCCGTGCGCGGCCAGCGGACCAAGACCAACGCCCGCACCCGCAAGGGACCCAAGCGCACCGTCGCCGGAAAGAAGAAGGCGACCAAGTAAGGCCGAATGCGAAGCGGGGATGAGGGTCCCCGATGGTTCGCACAGCAATCAGTTATTCGTTATTCGTGACAAGGAAACGAGGATCAATGGCAGCAGCAAAGCAGGCCGCGCGCAAGCCTCGTCGTCGGGATCGCAAGTCGGTTCCGGTCGGGCAGGCGCATATCAAGTCAACATTTAACAACACCATCATCTCCATCACCGATCCTTCCGGTGCTGTAGTGGCCTGGGCCTCGGGCGGCGATGTAGGCTTCAAGGGCTCCCGCAAGTCCACCCCCTACGCAGCGGGCATGGCTGCCGAATCCGCCGCCCGCAAGGCCATGGAGCATGGGGTCAAGAAGGTGGATGTCTTCGTCAAGGGCCCGGGTTCGGGCCGTGAGACCGCCATCCGCTCCCTGCAGTCCGCAGGCCTGGAGGTCGGTTCCATCTCCGATGTGACCCCACAGGCACACAATGGCGTTCGTCCTCCCAAGCGCCGTCGCGTCTGAGCACTAGAAAACCCATGAATCCACCCGCGAAGACCGGTGAGTGCACCACCGGTCGGAGCTGAAAGGATAGCAACAGTGCTTATTGCACAGCGTCCGACTCTTACTGAAGAAGTCGTCAATGCCCAGCGCTCCCGTTTCACCATCGAGCCCTTGGAGCCCGGATTCGGGTACACCCTGGGCAACTCCCTGCGTCGTACCCTGCTGAGCTCCATACCCGGTGCGGCTGTGACCTCGGTCCGCATCTCGGGTGCCCTGCACGAGTTCACCACGCTGCCAGGTGTGGAGGAGGACGTCACTGAGATCCTGCTCAACATCAAAGGCATCGTGCTGACCAGCGAGTACGACGAGCCCGTGGTCATGTATTTGCGCAAGAGCGGCAAGGGCGAGGCCACCGCCGGAGATATTACTCCGCCGGCCGGCGTCACCGTGGCCAATCCTGATCTGCATATCGCGACCCTTGCCGAGGATGGCGAGCTGGAGATCGAGTTTACGGTGGAGCGTGGGCGTGGATACGTCCAGGCCCAGCTCAACAAGCAGGACAACGATGAGATCGGCCGCATCCCGGTCGATTCCATTTACTCTCCTGTGCTCAAGGTCAGCTACAAGGTCGAGGCCACCCGTGTCGAGCAGCGCACGGATTTCGACAAGCTGATCCTGGACGTGGAGACCAAGCCCGCCATCTCGCCGCGTGACGCGGTGGCGTCCGCCGGGTCGACCCTGGTCGAGCTCTTCGGCCTCTGCCGCGAGCTCAACACCCAGGCCGAGGGCGTGGAAGTCGGACCCGAGCCTGTGGTGGAAGAGGCGGATCCGCAGATGTCCGTGCCGATTGAGGACCTGAACCTGACGCAGCGTTCCTACAACTGCCTCAAGCGCGAAGGAATCCATACCATCGGCGAGCTGGTTTCGCATACCGAGCAGGATCTGCTGGACATCCGCAACTTCGGCATGAAGTCCATCGACGAGGTCAAGGAGAAGCTTGAGGGCATGGGGCTGTCGCTGAAGGCCTCCCCGCTGGGCTTCGACACCAATAATCTCGAGGGGGGCACCTTCTTCTCGCCTGATGACGAGTGAAGGGTAGCAGCCTTCGTATGAGCGGGCGAGGGGGAAGGGTTCCGTCGCCTGCTGACAGTAATTCCGGGAAGTCGGATGTTCGGGCGTATGCCCACCTGTCCTCCCGGGCCGTAAGGAGATAATCCAATGCCAAAACCTAGCAAGGGCCCACGTCTGGCCTCCAGCCCCGCACACGAGCGGCTGATGCTGGCCAACATGGCCACCAGCCTCTTCGCCAACGGCCGTATCACGACCACCCTGCCCAAGGCCAAGCGCCTGCGTCCGCTGGCTGAGCGGCTGATCACCTTCGCCAAGCGTGGGGATCTGCCCGCCCGTCGCCGCGTCATGCGTGTCATCCGCGACAAGTCTGTGGTCCACATCCTGTTCACGCAGATTGCCGAGCAGATGCAGCAGCGTGAGGGTGGCTACACCCGCATCACCAAGATTGCGCCCCGCCGTGGAGACAACTCCCCGCAGGCCGTGATTGAGCTGGTCACTGAGCCTCTATCGGCCAAGAAGGCCGTCGTCAAGGAGGCCGAGTCCGCAGCCAAGGTGGCTGCCAAGGACGACAACGCCGAGGTGGCTGCAGCCACTGATGCGGCCGTCGCCGAAGGCGCAGCCAAGGACGCTGTCGATCAGGCCGTCGAGGCCAATGAGTCCGATCAGGACGTGGCCCAGGCGGACAAGGCCGCCGAGGATCTGGAGCAGACCGCTGCCAAGGCGGATCAGACTGAAGCCCAGGCCGAGGAGGATGCCGACGTGGCTGAGGATGCCGAGAAGGCCGCTGAGTAATCGGTCTTTGTTCTGGTGACGGGGTCGGGGAGCATGGCTCTCCGGCCCCGTTTGTCATTGGTGCCAGGGAGGTCTTGATGGAGGATCGACAGGAAGGGAAGATGTCCCTTGTCAGGCTGCGCATGGATCTGGCCTACGACGGCGGCGGTTTCCATGGCTGGGCCCGTCAGCCTGGGCTTCGTACGGTCCAGGGTTGCATTGAGCATGCCCTGTCTGTGATCACTGGAGTACACAGATCAAAGGACGGGATCGCCCATAGACGAGTTGTCTGGGAGCCAAGACTGGTCGTGGCAGGAAGGACCGACACCGGGGTCCACGCATCTCATCAGGTGGCGCACCTGGACATTCCAGCAGCTGTGCTTCAGGCTTGCAGGGGGCATATGGGGGTCGATGGGGTTTTGGCCCTGGAACGCCGTCTCAGGCACCTGTTGCCTGCTGACATCGTTCTGCTCGGTCTCAGTATGGCCCCTACCGGCTTCGATGCCCGCTTCTCTGCCCTGGAACGCACCTACCTGTACCGTGTCAGCCAGGGCGGTCAGCCAGGGGATCCACGCATGCGGGGCTATGTGCTGGACCTGGAGGGGAGCCTGGATCTGCAAGCCATGAACGAGGCTGTAGCGGTGTGTATCGGGCTGCATGACTTCGGGTCCTTCGCCAGGCCAAACCCCGGCGGTACGACCATCCGCAAGGTCCTGGCCGCACACTGGGATCTGGTTCCCAACGTGAATCTGTTCGAGACCGCTCCGGGACAGAGCGCCGTCGGATACCTTCCTCCCTTCATGGAATCCGGGCTTACCGTCTTTCGGATCGTAGCCGATGCATTTGCCCATAACATGGTCCGCTCGTTGGTCGCGGCCTGTATTCAGGTGGGCCAGGGACGCCGGTCCGTGCAATGGTTTGCCGACAAGGTAGCCCATCCCCTGCGTGAAGGTTCCACCGGTCCCATAGACGCTCGGGGTCTGACCCTGGAACATGTGGCCTACCCGCCTGATGACCAGCTTGCTGAACGCGCACAGGCCATCCGAGCCCGCCGGACGCTTTGACATCAGGGTTGTGTCCATAGTGACGGTCGACTGCGCCACGCCGCTTGCCAGGTAGGGACTCTGTGGCATAATGGAAAAGTTGTTGTTCGGCAGTGTCGGGCAACGACCATGGTTGAGTGTCCGAGCGGTCTAAGGAGCACGCCTCGAAAGCGTGTGAGGGCAACTCCCTCCGCGAGTTCGAATCTCGCCTCAACCGCCCCCATTGGCCCTGGCCTTACGGTCGGGGCCTTTTATGGTTAATCCTGTTGCCGCATTGCACTGTTGTGGTGGCTCACTTGGAGCATCAAGTTCGTAATTGCTGCTGATATGCAGTCCATAGAAGACCGGCTCTTTACGTGGTAACCGAAAGAATGACACCCGATTTATTTACGGATTGTCAGACGTGACGAGTCTTCAGCATGCCCTCGCCGGCTACATAGTCCGGCATGGCCATGAGCCGCCATGCCGAGCAAAGAAAAAGACCGTCCAATGCAGAAGGCGATGTGGTGGCCAGCACCAGGTCGCCTCCTACACTGCACGGGTTCATACCCCCCTGCGTTCCTATGGAATACTCCTGTGGAACACGTTCTATAATATCACCACCCGAGCCTTTGACGCCACCCGCAAGGTTTCGTTAAATCTGCAGTAAGCAATAATTGATTTGTGCGCCTGATGATTGATCTTCACGATGAATCAGGTTTTAAGCATGAATGGCCTGGGTTGCTTGTATATACGTATGGGAGAACTCGCGAGTGCGATCAACGCAACCTACGGGTGGCCTGGCCTGGCCTGGACGTCAGCGCTTTGGTGTCTGCAGCAGGGTTGACGATGTGGCCGGGTAGCCGAGGTTCATGGCCATGGACATGTGGGCTACGATCATGTCGACAAGGGCCGATGTGGCCTGCTGGTGGCTTTTCGCGTTCTGGCTGGCGTCAGTTCGTATGGTGCCTGAGGAGCCGTTCAGTTTTCTCCCCACGGCCAGCAGGGTCCGGGCCGTATCCATCTCGATCAGGGCAGGGGTAGGGGTCTGTATTCCGTTGGCGGGGTCGGTGCACTCGTCGGGGTGCGCCAGTAGATCAGTGGTGGGATAGACCCCCTGCCGGGGATCGTGCTTGGCGTGACCGACCAGAATCTGCGCGGCAGCAGTGTGTGCATCGGCTAGGGTGAGCATCCAGGCGGCATCCGTCCTGCGTGCTGCGAGCACCGAGAGTGCGAATCCGGAACGGTCTTCGCCTGTGATGGCCTGATCGGCCAATTCAACGGGCAGCGCCTTGGCCAGGGGGTCCAACCGCTGTGCAGCCTGGACCAGCCTCAACGTAGCTGTTTGACGACTGGCCTGCCCGCCTTGGGACGCCGCCAAAGCCTGGGCTGCGTGTACCGTGGCTTCGTCCAGGCGAGCAGGGCACTCACGGGCCGCTTGGACCCAGGCTTGGGCCCGGGTATCTGCCTGATCTTTTTGAAGCCGTTCCGACTGCCGGGCTCGGGTCCATGCCTGCTCACAGGCTGTGGGACGGAGATTGTCGGGGTCGTGCTGGCTGACATGCACCGCTGAGGGTGCACATCCTGAGATGGTGACAGCCAGCAGAAGAACTGCGATACCGGCCCTCATTCGTCGTGCCAGGATGGTTGGCCGACGACTCGCCCACCCTTGGTGTTCGGGAACCGGCTGTGTCTGCATGAAAGGCTAGAATAGTAGGCATTGCAGACTAAAAGAAGCACGGTCTGAATAACTTCATAGGAGGTCTTGACATGGAACTGGACCTGGCTGAAATTCATCAGCTGGCACACGAACAAGGGATTGATGCCGAGACCTTGGATCAAGCATTGAGCGAGGCCCTTCTTCTGGCCTACCAGAAGTCGCCTCATGCAGCCAAACACGCACGTGTGGAGCTGGACGAACGTGCGGGGACTTTTACCATCTGGGCACAGGACGAGATTGCTCGCGAACCCACCCCCGAAGAGCCTGAACCTGGATACGATCTGGGCGAGGAATACGACGACACACCGAAGGACTTCGATCGGCTGGCGGCCTCCACGGCCCGCCAGGTCATCCGCCAGCTCTTCCGCCAGGCCGATGACGAGCGTGTGTTCGGAGCCTTCTCGGGTCAGAAGGGCCATCTGATTACTGGAATCGTGCAGCAGGATGCCAGCGATCCCGGCAATGTGCATGTGGCCGTAGATAATGTCGAGGCCATTCTGCCCCGCCGCGAGCAGGTGCCTGGAGAGCATTACCGGCACGGCCAGCGGATCCGTGTCTACGTGGTCAATGTCTCCCGTGGGCTCAAGGGGCCGGAAATCATCGTGTCGCGTTCCCATCCGGAGCTGGTTCGCCGCCTCTTCGAACGGGAGGTGCCCGAGCTGGTCTCCGGCGCAGTCTCCATCATGGCCATTGCCCGTGAGGCCGGGGCCAGAACCAAGATCGCGGTCCGTGCCAACACCAAGGGGGTCAATCCCAAGGGTGCGCTGATCGGCCCGGGGGGCGCTCGCGTCCGTGCAGTCATGGAGAACCTGGGACCTGAGAAGATCGACATTGTCGACTGGTCCAAGAATCCTGCCGAGTTTGTGGCTGCGGCCCTGTCTCCGGCCGTGGTCCGCCAGGTGCAGATCGTCAGCGAGTCCAACCGCACGGCCATTGCTTTCATCAAGGACGCCCAGCTCTCCCTGGCCATCGGTAAAGAGGGCCAGAACGCCCGTCTTGCCGCCAAGCTGACCGGCTGGAAGATCGGCATCGAGTCCGAGGAGGCACACCAGCAAAAACTGCGTGAGCTGCAGGCGCAATCGGCTTCGGCTGCCGGTGAAGACGCCTGAGAGCAAACATCCGACGACGCGAGTATGCTGGACCCGGTATCCCGAGTCCGGTGGTTCATGCCGTCGGCCCCGGCACAGAGACGAGGTAACACGATCATGGTCGCACGATGAGACAGGATATGTTCGCCGTCATGAAAGAGTGATCGCGCCGGTCATATGCGCGGTCCGGTAAGGAGAAAGTAAGTGCCCAAAGCACGCGTGTATGAGCTGGCCAAGGAATTTGGCGTAGACAGCAAGACTGTTCTGGCGAAATTGAAGGACATGGGCGAGTTCGTCAAGTCCGCATCCTCCACTGTCGAGGCCCCTGTGGTTCGTCGACTCAAGAACGCTTTCCCGCAGAAGGGACAGGGCGACGCTGGTCAGGCCGCTGCACGAAATGCCCGCCCCGGCAGCCCTAATCATGGAAGCGGCCAGGGTCAGCATGGCCGCCCGCAGTCCGGTGGCACCCAGCAGTCCACACCTGGGCCCAAGCCCGGACAGAACCGTCGGCCCTCGGCCGGCGGTGATGCGCCGCGGGGTCAGCAGCGTCCCGGTGGCCACTTCCCCAAGCCCGGTGCCCCCCAGGGCAACCGCAACGAGCACGAGCAGCGCAACCAGTCCCGTGGCCCCAAGCCTTCAGCCATGGGCAGGCCCGGCCCCCAGGGCTCGCGCAACAACGGTCGTCCCGGTGGCTCCAACGCTGCGGCGGCACGTCATGGCGCACGGCCGGGAGCATCCGCGCCTCGTCCAGGCAACAATCCTTTCAGCCGCAAGCAGGGGATGAAGGCCCCTATGCCTTCGGACATCCCCAGGCCGCACCCCATGGCCAGACCCACCGTCAACGACTCCCGCAGGGGTCGGGGCGGATTCCGCAACGGTCGCGGCGGTCGCACCGGACAGGGCGCCCGCCCAGGGCAGTGGGGCCATAGCCGTCCCGGACAGCAGACGCATCAGGGCGGCGGCAGTCGTTTCGGCGGTGCTTCATCGGCGCCCTCAGGTGGCTTCCGCGGCGGTTCAGGCCGTGGTGGTCGCGGTCGCGGCGGCGCTGCTGGAGCATTCGGTCGCCAGGGAGGCAAGTCCTCCAAGGCCCGCAAGAATCGGATGGCCAAGAGGCATGAATTCCAGGAGATGAAGGCACCCGTCATTGGCGGCGTGCGCATCCCTGCCGGCAATGGCCGTACCGTCAAGCTGCGCCAGGGCGCCACCCTGGCCGACCTGGCTGACAAGATCAACGTCAACCCCGCCGCCCTGGTCACGGTCCTCTTCCACCTGGGCGAGATGGCCACGGCCACCCAGTCCCTGGATGAGGCCACCTTCCAGATCCTGGGCGATGAGATCGGGTGGAAGATCCGCATCGTCTCCGCCGAGGAGGAGGACAAGGAGCTTCTTCAGCAGTTCGACATCAACCTGGACGAAGAACGTGAGGACCAGGACGACAAGAACCTGCAGCCCAGGCCTCCGGTGGTCACGGTCATGGGCCATGTCGACCACGGCAAGACCCGGTTGCTGGACACCATCCGCAAGACCAACACGACCACCCAGGAGGCTGGCGGCATCACCCAGCGCATCGGGGCCTACCAGGCCACGGTCACCCTGGACGGGGAGGATCGCAAGATCACCTTCCTGGACACCCCCGGCCACGAGGCCTTTACGGCCATGCGTGCCCGTGGTGCCGAGCTGACCGATGTGGCTGTCCTGGTGGTGGCCGCGGACGACGGCGTCATGCCGCAGACCGTGGAGGCCATCAACCATGCGCAGGCCGCCCATGTACCCATCGTGGTGGCTGTCAACAAGATTGATGTCGAGGGAGCCAACCCCCAGAAGGTGCGCGGCCAGCTGACCGAGTTCGGTCTGGTATCCGAAGAGTACGGCGGCGACACCATGTTCGTCGACATCTCCGCCAAGCTGGGCACCAACGTGGACAAGCTCCTGGAGGCCGTCCTGCTGACTGCCGACGCCGACCTTGACCTTCGGGCCAACCCCGACATGGACGCTCGCGGCGCCACGGTCGAGGCCCGTCTGGACAAGGGACGCGGGGCTGTGGCCACTGTGTTGGTCCAGCAGGGGACCCTGCATGTGGGCGATGCCATTGTGGCTGGATCGGCCTATGGCCGTGTGCGCGCCATGCTGGACGAGAACGGTCGGCAGATGGATGCTGCCGGTCCTTCCACACCTGTCCAGGTGCTTGGTCTTACCTCGGTGCCCACCGCCGGTGACCTCTTCCTGGTCGCACCCGACGATCGCACCGCTCGTCAGATCGCCGAGAAGCGCGAGGCTTCGGCCCGCGCCGCGCAGCTGGCCAAGCGTCGCAAGGTGGTCTCCCTGGAGAGCCTGAAGGAGCAGTTCGCCAAGTCCGAGGTGGACATGCTCAACATTGTCATCAAGGGCGACTCCTCCGGTTCGGTCGAGGCCCTGGAGGACTCCCTGATGAAGATCGAGGTCTCCGACGAGGTCGGGATCCAGGTCATCCACCGGGGTGTGGGCGCCATCACCCAGAACGACGTCAACCTGGCCACGGTCGACAAGGCCGTCATCATCGGCTTCAATGTCCGTCCCAACAGGCAGGTCCAGGATCTGGCCGACCGCGAGGGTGTGGAGATCAAGTACTACTCGGTCATCTACAACGCCATCGAGGACATCGAGGCTGCACTCAAGGGTATGCTCAAGCCGGAGTACGAGGAGGTCACCACCTCCCACTCCGAGATCCGCGAGATCTTCCGCTCCTCCAAGTTCGGCAACATCGCCGGCGTCATGGTCCAGGACGGCACCGTCAAGCGGGGCACCAAGGCTCGCATCGCCCGCAACGGGGTGGTCACCATCAACGACCTGGAGATCTCCTCCCTGCGCCGGTTCAAGGACGACGTCAACGAGGTGTCCGAAGGCTACGAGGCTGGCATCAACCTGGGCTCCTTCAACGACATCGAGGTGGGCGATATCATCGAGACCTACGAGATGCGGGAAGTGGAACGCAAGTAGGGCCTGTCGGCCATCCGACCGCGCGTCGGATGGCCCGTGGCGATCCGCCCCGGTCTGGGTACTGCCCGGCCGGGGCGGATGTCCATGAATGCGACGATTGGTCATGGACGGTTCGAGAAAGGAATCATGATGGCTGGAAATCCCCGCGCTGTACGCATAGCGGCCCTGATACAACGGGTCGTGGCCTCTGCGCTGGAGTCCCAGATGCACGACAAGCGCCTGGCAGGGGTCACCGTCACTGAGGTCCGGGTCACCAACGACCTGCAGATAGCCAAGATCTACTGGACCCAGCTGGGTCGGTCCGGTCACGAGGCCGGGGAACGCAAGCGTGCCCAGCAGGCCCTGCGGCAGGCCTCCGGCAGGCTGCGCACCCTGGTCGGTGCCCGGGCTGGTCTGCGGCTGACACCTACGCTGCGCTTCATCTACGATGAGGTGCCTGCCGAGGCGACCGAAATTGAGGATGTGCTGACCGCGGCCCGTCACCGGGATGAGGCCATGGCCAAGGCCCGGGTCAATGCCAGCTATGCCGGTGACCCCGATCCATATCGGCATGACGACGAGGAAGAGACCGATGGGTCGGACTCCGTCCCTGATGAACCTGCGGCGGAGGATGCGGATGAAGCCGACCGCTGAGCCGTCGGACGGCATAAAGTCCGGCGCCGGTGAACCGACCTCGGGCATCATCCTTGTTGACAAGCCGAGCGGTGTGACCAGCCATGACGTGGTGGCAGCCGTTCGATCCAGCGTCGGCATGCGTCGTGTAGGTCATGCCGGGACCCTGGATCCCATGGCCACCGGCCTGCTGGTCCTTGGATTCGGCCAGGCCACGCGGTTGCTGACGGTCATCGTCGGCCATGACAAAACCTACCGGGCCACCATGCGCCTGGGACTGGGCACGACGACGGACGATGCGGACGGGGATTTGCTGCCGGTGCGCCCTGGAGCTGCGCAGAGGGTGGACGAGCTGACAGCCCAGGGTCTGCAGGATCTGATTGATCGCTGCTTCACCGGCTGGATCGACCAGGTGCCCGATGCCTTCTCCGCCATCAAGGTCAAGGGCAGGCGGGCCTATGATCTGGCTCGCGCAGGCCAGGAGGTCAGGCTGGAACCTCGCCGCATTCGGATTGCATCCTTCCGTGTGCTCGACTTTCGCCGTGTGGATCTGCCCGACCAGGGCGCCAGGGTGGTCGATGCGGATGTGGAGGTGACCTGCTCCAGCGGCACCTACATCAGGGCGCTGGCTCGCGACCTGGGCGAGCGGCTGGATTTTGGCGGCCACCTGACCGCCCTAAGAAGGATTCGTGTGGGTCCGTTCGACCTGGAGGATCCCGACCTCAAATCTAAGGTTGTGGGCGGTCAGGTGGTCCCTCACACCTACCGGAACCGACAGGGTCAGACGATTGTCCGAAGTCGTATGGTCCCTGACCGCGACAGGAGGGGGATGTTGGATGGTTCCCTAGGTCTGGCGCAGGCGGCACGCATGAGCATGCCTGCCCTGAACCTGGATGCCGATCAGTCCGCCAGAGTCGCTAACGGAGGATTCTTGGATCTGCCTGTCGCCGGGCCCACGGCCGCCCTGGCCGGACCTGAGGACAGGCAGCGGCTGGCTGCTATCCTGGTGCCCGGTCCACGAGGCGGGGCCAAGCCGGACGTGGTCTTCCACCCCGAGGCCTGAGTGGGCAGGTTCGGGTTCAGCCTCAGGGTCTTGCCAGGGGGCGACGGTGGGAATACAGTGCTTAAGGAATTTTCGGCGCCCGGGTTCGGGGGCCGTCATGACTAAGTGATGGGAAGCGGATGAAGGTCAGCCAGGTCAGCCCGGATGAGTCGGGCATTGTCAGGTGGCCGGGAACCTTGGGGGCCCGGTCCAGCGTGATTACCATCGGTGTCTTCGATGGTATGCATCGGGGTCATCAGGCCCTCCTGCGCCGGGTGGTAGAGCTGGCTGCCAAGGGCCAGGACCGGCCTATGGCTCTAGTCTTTGACCCCAGTCCCAAACTGGTCCATAGCTATGCTGACAGCCATGACATGACTGAGCCCTCCCTGGACCTGATCCGCCATGACCCTGATCAGATCATGCCTCTGGAGGAGCGCCTGCGGCTGATGGCCCAGCTGGGGCTGGATCAGGCTGTGGTGGTGCGATATACGCTGGCCTTTGCAGCCAAGTCCTACAGGTTCTTCCTCAAGCAGCTTACCGAACAGTTGGCCATGCGGACGCTGGTCCTGGGCCGTGATGCGCAGATGGGTGCAGGGCGGGTCGGTGACATCGAGGCCATAGGTGACCTGGCGGACACAGGACTGTTCAACCTGGAAGTCGTGGACGACCAGGGACCCGGCGACTGCACCCTGCCTGACGCTGACGGCCTGGAGCGACGCCGGGTAAGAGCCTGGAGCAGCTCCCACCTTCGGCAGTTGATCCTGGATGGCGATGTGGATACGGCACTGGATATTCTGGGCCGACCGCACATGGTTCAAGGCACAGTGGTCCATGGGGAGCAGCGGGGCCGCCGCTTGGGATTTCCGACTGCCAATCTTGCTCCCGACAGTCAGGGGATGATGCCTGCAGATGGAGTCTATGCAGGCTGGCTGGTTGACCTGGGACTGCCTACGGATCCGATGGCGACGTCGGAGGGCCGGGAGGGTCGGCTGGCTCAGGGTTCGCCCTGGCGGATGCCTGCCGCCATCTCCATCGGCACCAAGGAGACCTTCCTGGCCCCGGGGGAGCGGATGCCGAGAATCCTGGAGGCCAATGCCGTCCGGCCGGATTGGGTGGACCTCTACGGCCACCGGGTCCGGGTGGAGTTCCTCAGCCGTCTGCGCGGTCAGAAGCGGTATGCGGGCGAGGAGCCCCTCAAACGACAGCTGGCCTTGGACGCCGATCGCACCCTGGAGCTGACTAAGGCCACAGGAAGAGTGTTCTCCGCCAACTGAAGGCTGTAAGGCCGTGGGTACCCTGGAACTCACAGCCCTCTGAAGTGGCTGAAGAACTCCCTGGTGCGTGGATTCTCCGACTCGTCCATGACCTCTTCCGGAGTTCCGTTCTCGGCGATGACACCGTCCAGCAGAAGAACCACCCGGTTGGCTGCGTGATGGGCGAAACTCATCTCGTGGGTGGCCATGAGGATGGTGGTGCCGCCGGCGGTCAGCTCCGAGACCATGGCCAGTACCTCGCCCACCAGCATGGGGTCCAGGGCTGAGGTGATCTCATCCAGCAGGAGCAGTTCCGGATCGGTCATCAGGGCTCGGACGATGGCCACCCGCTGCTGCTGGCCGCCGGAGAGCTGGTCGGGGTATGCTCCGGCCTTCTTCCTCATACCGATCCGGTCCAGCAGTTCCAGGGCCCGCTCCCTGGCCTGGTCCTTGGGCATGCCGTGGACTTTGATGGCCCCCAGGGTCACGTTTTTCAGGACGTTCATGTGGGGGAAGAGGTTGAATTGCTGGAAGACCACGCCGATTCTGGCCCGGCAGGCATCCTGGTTGATCCTGGGGTCGGTGATGTCGGTGCCGCCCAGCCAGATTCTGCCGTCGTTGACGGTCTCCAGCAGATTGATGCACTTCATCAGGGTGGACTTGCCCGACCCGGATGGGCCCAGCAGTGCCACGGTCTCATGAGGCATGATGGTCATGGAGATGCCGCGCAGGACCTTGTTGCCGCCAGGATAGGTCTTTCGCACATCCTCCAGACGGAGCACCGGCTGGTCCTGATCGGCGCCTGCCTGTTCGCTCATACCATGCCTCCGCTCTGTTCGCGCTTGCGCAGCCGGTTGGAATACCAGTCATTGAGAAGAATAAAGGGGACCGAGGTGGCGATGAAGAGCACCGAGGCCACCACGTAGGGGGTGAAGTTGTAGGAGGTGGCCACGATGATCTGGGCCGCCCTTACCGCGTCGACGGCTCCGAGAACCGAGATCAGCCCCACGTCCTTCTGCATGGAGATGAAGTCGTTCATCAGTGCCGGAGCCACCTTGCGCAGGGCCTGGGGGATGACTACCAGACGCATGGTTTGCCCCGAGGTCAGGCCCAGTGAGCGTGCAGACGCCCTCTGGGAGGGGCCGACGTCCTGGAAGCCGGCCCGCAGCACCTCGGCGATGTAGGCCGAATAGGAGAGGATGACCGCCACGGTTCCCAGCAGGGCTGCCGGAATCCGGTTGAAGATGGCCAGTCCGGGGATGCCGAAACCGATCAGGTAGAGGACCACGATCATGGGGATGCCCCTCATGATCGTGGTGTAGACCTGGGCCAGCACCCGCAGGGGAAAGAGCAGCGGGTTCCGGCTGGTGCGGATCATGGCCAGCAGGGTGCCGAGCAGGGCCACACCGATGACCGCGAAGAAGAGGACCTCCAGATTGAGCCAGAGCCCCTGGAGGACCTTGGGAAAGGCTTGGGCGAAGTAGGCGCCGGAGAAAAACGACTGCTTGACTCGCGGCCAGCCGGGTGAGGCGTGCAGCCCCAGAGCGATCAGCAGGGCCAACACCAGGGTACTGGCGATGCTGATCCCCACTGAGCGCAGATTCTGTCGACGGCCGTAGCGTTCCCGTTCCCGTTGAATATCGCTGACCGCGTCCTGTGCCGAGGTGGCCATGAACGACAAGGTTTCCTTTCTTCCCTCAGCCCAGGGTAGGCAGGGAGGTGTAGACGTGCAGCCACTGCTTCTGCAGCTTGTCCAAGGTCCCATCCTTCTTCAGGGCGGTGACGGCCTTGGAGGCGGCCGGGGTCAGCTTGGAGCCCTTGGGCAGGACTATGCCCATGCCCTCAGGATCCTGCGAGCCCTTGATCTGCCCGAGGATCTTGGCGTCCTTGACCTGCCCGGAATCGACCATGGTCACGGCCGAGGGGGTGTCCACGACAAGCGCGTCGATCTGATTGGCGTCCAAGGCCTGGGATGAGGCCACGTCGTCGTTGAAGGTGTCGATGTCGGGCTTGACCAGCTTGTGGGCCATCTCGTAGGAGGTGGAGCCGACCATGGCTCCTATCTTGGCGTCCCTGATCTGGGCGAGGGAGGTGGCGGAAGCGTATGGAGAGTTGTTTCTGACCACCAGCGACTGGGTGGAGTTGTAGTAGCTGGGAGTGAAGTCCACAGCCTGCCGGCGTTCCGGGGTGATGGAGAACTGCTGGATGTTCAGGTCGTAATCCTTGCTTCCCGGGGCGATGGCGGCGTCGAAGGTGGTCCTGGTCCAGGTGACGTGCGCCTTGTCGAAGCCCATTTTCCCTGCTACTGCGTAGGCCACGGCCGCCTCGTAGCCCTTGCCGGATTCGGGCTTGTTGTCCTGCACGTAGGGGGCGTAGGCCGGGTCCCCGGTGGCGATGGTCAGGGTGCCGGGGTTGATGGTCTGCTGGGTGATGTCCTGCTTGTCCGCCGACTGCCCGCTGCTGCTCGATGAGGAGCCACAGGCCGCGCCGGCCATGAGCGTGACTGTCGTAAGTGCGGCCGCCGCCAGCCTGCGTATGGTTTTCCTGGTGAAGATGGTCATGCTGATCTGCTCCTCGCGATGATGATGGGTGTCGGTCTTCCAGCGACTCCATCCTAGTCCGGCAGGGTAACGAGTCGGCAGGTGAGCGCCATAGGGCGCGATAGGGGGACCAGCTGCCACCGGGTTCAGACCAGTCCCAGAGCCTCCAGGGCCTCGGCCAGACAGGTGACTTCGACCACCTCCAGTCCCTGAATGGGCTTTCGGCCGCCTGAATGCAGGTCTGGCGGGACCAGCGCCCGGGTGAATCCCAGACGGGCGGCCTCCTGCAGCCGGTGGTTGAGCTGAGGCACCGGCCTGACCTGCCCGGTCAGGGATATCTCGCCCATGGCACAGGTGGTGCGCAGGATTGGCCGGGACTTGGCTGCACTGGCCAGCGCGGCCACGATGGCCAGGTCACATCCGGGTTCCTTGGCCAGTCCGCCGGCAATGGTGGACACATACAGGTCCCGTGTCAGCAGGTTGACGCGGCCGTGACGGTAGAGCACCGCGGCCAGCATGGCCAGACGGTTGGCGTCGATCCCGTTGGTGTTGCGTCTGGGCGTGGGCAGAACAGATGACGTGACCAGGGCTTGGATTTCGATGGGCAGACTGCGGTGGCCGTCCAAGGTGAAGGTCACGCAGGTGCCCTCCACCTCCTGCCCGGTCGTGGACAGGAAGAGCCCCGTGGGATCACTGACCTCCTCGATGCCCTGCTCGCCCATGTCGAAGCAGCCCACCTCGTCGGTGGGGCCGAAACGGTTCTTGACGGCCCTCAGCAGGCGCAGGGCGGTCTGGGAGTCGCCCTCGAACTGGCAGACCACATCGACCAGATGCTCCAGGGTCCGCGGTCCGGCGATGGAGCCGTCCTTGGTCACATGGCCGACCAGGAGGATGGGGATGTCGTGCGATTTGGCCATGTCGATCAGGCTGATGGCCACTTCGCGCACCTGCGTTGAGCCCCCGGAGATGCCGTCGACCTGGCTGGAGACGATGGTCTGGGCGGAGTCCACAATGGCCAGTGCCGGCTTCTCGCGCTCGATCAGCCCCAGCACCGTGGCCAGGTCGGTGGTCGAAGCCAGCAGCAGCGAATCCTTGAGCGCTCCCACCCGACTGGCTCGCATCCGCACCTGGGCCTGGGACTCCTCGCCCGATATGTAGAGCACCTTGCCTCCCTGGCCGCCCCGGTCGGCCACTCGGCCGGCGGTCTCCAGCAGGAGGGTGGACTTGCCTATGCCCGGCTCGCCGGCCAAGAGGATGACCGACCCGGGTACGATGCCCCCGCCCAGGACCCGGTCGAACTCCTCGAATCCTGTGGGAATGCGCTTTACCTGGTCCGTGCCTACCCGGGTGATGGGCCGGGCCAGGCCGTTCTTCGGGGGCGCAGGTGCCGTATGGCTGCCGCCGGATGCGGACAGCCCCCCGCCTGCACCTACGACACGGGCTTCGTGGAATTCCTCGATGGTTCCCCACTGGCCGCATTCCGGGCAGCGTCCGAACCACTTGCCGCCGGTCCACCCGCACTCCGTGCACACGTATTGCGTCGTCGTCTTGGCCATACCTGCACGCTATCGGGATTCAGGGACGAGGAGCTGGGCTTTTACGGCATCTTCGCAGTGCCGACACCCTGCCCATGAGAGAATGGAGGCATGGCTGACAATCCTTCTGCACCCGTGTCCTCTTCCTCTGACTCCTCCGCGCACGCCAGGCAGCGTCGTCGACGGATCGGTCTGGTCATCGCCCTGGCGGCGGTGGTGGTCCTGGTGCTCCTGTCGGCCTTTGTCTGGCCTCATTGGGCGGTGCGCAGCCCAGAACCCGTCGCCCAGGCCACGGCCTCCGCCTCCTCACAACCCTCGCAGGCCAGCAGCCCCAAGGCCACGGCGGTGCCCCTGCCTGATTCGGCTTCCGAGCTGCTCAAGGCCATGCCCGATACGGTCGGCGAGTTCGCCCGCGTCAAAGCGGATTCCGACAGCGAATGGAGCACCCGTACGCCTATCGAGGAGTACAACCTGGTCTACTCCACCGGCAAATCGGGCGGGGATGTGACCCTCCATCTGGCTCAGTGGTCCAGGAGCGAGGATGCCAAGGCGCTCTATGACAGCCAGTCCACGGGCATGTCCGGCAAGGAGCTGGCCTCGGGCAATGTTCGCAGCGGCGGTACAGTCACCGGATCCTATCTGGAGAAGTCGGATGGCGGCGACGAGCACAAGGCGCTGGTCATTTGGCAGAATGATACCGTGGTCTTCCGCGCTCAGGGCCAGCGGACAGCGCTGGAGGCTTTCTATAAGGCCTTCCCGCTTTAGTCGTCCCGTAAGCGGTGTACGATAAGCAAGTTGGACACTTCCAGGTAACTAAGGATCGGAGGCTCGGATGGGTTCTGTCATCAAGAAGCGCCGCAAGCGGATGAGCAAGAAGAAGCACCGCAAACTGCTGCGCAAGACTCGTCACCAGCGCAAGTAGCTTTATGACTTATGGCCCATCAGGGCCGACGAAGCCCCCCGCATCGAATGGACGCGGGGGGCTTCATGTATATTATCGCCGGTCATCGTGGCCAGTCGGATGCCTCCGGCCAGGAGGCGGGATGATTGCTGACGCTCACTTGTTGGCGTTGGTCATGACCCGGGGTCCGTTGGGATCGCCCACGATGACCGTGTCGACCATGTTGAGGAAGAGGCCATGTTCCACGACGCCCACGGTGGTGATCAGATCCTGGGCCAGATCCTGCGGGTGCTCGATCCGCTCCAGGTGCAGATCGATGATGTGGTTGTGCTCGTCGGTCAGAACCGGTTGCCCCTGGCCGTCCAGACGCAGGACCGGGTTATAGCCGCGCTCCTTGAAACGATCCAGGACGTGGCGCTCGCCGAAGGGGATGACCTCCACTGGCAGGGGGAAGCGGCCAATGGTGTCGACCACCTTGGACTCATCCACAATCCAGACGATCCTTCGGGAGTTGACGGCCACGATCTTCTCCCAGAGCAGGGCTGCGCCGCCGCCCTTGATGCCGTTGAAGTCCTTGTCGACCTCGTCGGCCCCGTCAATGGTGACATCGATGTGATCCACCTGGTCGATGTCGACGATACGGATTCCGTAGCCTTCAGCCTGCTCCTTGGTCCGCCGGGAGGTGGTCACGCCGGTGAACTCCAATCCCTCTTCCTTGACGCGCCGTCCCAGTTCATCCACGAAGAACCGGACCGTGGACCCGGTGCCCAACCCGGCGGTCATGCCGTTCTCGACCAGCTTGGCTGCCTCGATGCCGGCGGCCTTTTTCAGTCTGTCCTGCTCGGTCTTGTCCATACACGCTCCTTCATGCCCGCATGCGCTCAACGGCTGGTGTCTGCGGGTCTTGTTGGTTCAGGTTCACTCCAGTGTAGACGATGGCCCCTGACGGTCCAGGAGCCGTTCAATCCTCCACTTCGATGGCATGCAGGCGGAAAGGCGCCTCCTTGATGGTCACGTAGCCGTCAGGGTCGATGTCCGCATCTATATCGATGCTGCCGACGATATGCAGATCGTGCCCGGTGAACATGCTGCTGCCGGATGGGGGCGGCGTGATGCGGATGCGGCCGCTGGCTCTCAGCCCCCGAGCGCCGGAATTCTTGGTATCTTGGTCAACCGTGTCGGTGTCCGAGGTGTCCTTGAGGTCCCGTGAGGGTTCATCTTCCTGGCCGTCGGCCATGCCAGGGTCAGGTGTGCCATTGTCTGCGTCAGCTGTTGTTTCCACTGATTCGGCCTGCTCGGCATCCACAGCCTCGGACTCGACGGCGGTTTCGGCCAGATCTTTCTGCTCCTCCTGGTCCAGGCGATCCTTCTTGCGGCCCAGCTCGTCCAGGACTTGGGGTCCTCCGTCCAGTTCGGCCTTGACTGCGGGCGGCACCTGCGTGCCCTGGGCATAGGGGGAGGCCAGCAGCGAACGCCAGCCCTCGATGGGCAGACAGCCTTCCCGGTCTCCCTTGCCTGCAGCTGTGGCGTAGCCTCGGGCCAGAGTATCCACTTTCTCGTTGAAAGTGTTGCCAGCGTGGCCCTTGACCCAGACAAACCTGACCGATCCCGTCCGTGCCTGGATCTCCCGGTCGATGGCTTCAATGAGCGGGCGGTTCTTGACGGGCTTGCCCTGGGAGTTCTTCCAGCCCTTCTTCTTCCACCCGGGCACCCAGGTGGTGGAGCAGTTGATGGCGTATTGGGAGTCGGTTTCGATGACCAGCGGACGTTCGCCTGGGTGGGCGCGCAGGGCCTGCAGCACGGCGCACAGTTCGCCGATCTGATTGGTGCCGTTGCTGGCGCCGCCCGCATCCGCGTCGCCGCCCTCGTGATCGGCCCAGGCCCAGCCCATGGGGCCATTGGGGTTGCTCAGTGCGCTGCCGTCGGTGGAGACGACCAGATTCTTGTCATTGGTCATGGTTCCAGTCTAAGCAGGAAAATAAAGAACCCCCACGCCAGGGATGGTTCTGTCTGCAGCTCAGCCCAGGGCCTTGGCGACCACCTGATCGGCGTCGTCCAGTACCTGGTCCAGGGCCTCGGGGGAAACGAAGGATTCGGCGTAGACCTTGTAGATGTTCTCGGTGCCGGAGGGGCGGGCGGCGAACCAGTTGTTCCGGGTGGTCACCTTGATGCCTCCGATTTTGGCCCCATTGCCCGGGGCCTCGGTCAGCCTGGCAGTGATGGGCTCGCCGGCCAGGGTGGAGGCCGTCACGTCGTCGCTGTTCAGCCGGGCGAACTTCTGCTTCTGCTCCAAGGTGGTCGGGGTGTCCACCCGCTTGTACCAGCTTTGGCCGAAGCGCTCCACCTGCTCCTGGTGGAGCTGGGCCGGGTTCTTTCCGGTCTTGGCTGTTATTTCGGCAGCCAGGAGGTCGGGGATCAGCCCGTCCTTGTCGGTCGTCCAGACGCGGCCGTCCCGGCGCAGGAAGCTCATCCCGGAGCTCTCCTCGCCACCGAAGGCCACCTCGCCCTTGAAGAGGGGGTCGACGAACCACTTGAAGCCCACAGGCACCTCGATCAGCCTGGCGCCGATGGAGGCGGCCACGCGGTCGATCAGGGAGGAGGAGACCAGGGTCTTGCCGATGCCGGCACCCCGGGGCCATCCGGGTCTGTTGCCCGAGAAGAGGTATTCCACGCAGACGGCGATGTAATGATTGGGGTTCATGACGCCGGTACCCGGACAGACGATGCCGTGCCGGTCGGCGTCCGGATCGGTGCCGCCCACCAGGTCGTAGGAGCCCCAGGCTCCGGCGTTGAGGCGATCCACCAGCCCCTTCATGGCATAGGGGGAGCTGGGATCCATGCGGATCTTCCCATCGTGGTCGATGGTCATGAATCGCCAGGTCGGATCCACCTCCGGGTTGACGACGCCGATGTCCAGGCCGTACTTTTCATTGATCAGCGGCCAGTAGTTGACCGAGGCGCCGCCCAGCGGATCGATGCCCAGACGGACCCCGGAGGATCTGATCAGATCAAAGTTGATGACATTGCCCAGGTCGGCCACATAGTGCTCCCGGTAGTCGAAGCGCTCCACCAGGTCTGATTTGATGGCATCCTCGAAGGGAATCCGCTTGACCTGCCTGTAGTCGCCCAGGAGTTCGTTTGCCCGTTGTGCGATGGCATTGGTGGTTTCGGCCGGAGCCGGACCGCCTGTGGGCGGGTCATACTTGAATCCGCCGTCAGTGGGTGGGTTGTGGGAGGGGGTGACCACAATGCCGTCGGCCAGGTCCTTGCCGGAGAAGCGCTGGGTGCCGTCGGCCGCCCGGTTGTGTGTGAGGATGGCCTGAGAGACGGTGGGGGTGGGAGTGTAGTCATCATTGGCATCGATGCGCACCCGGACCCCGTTTGCGGTCAGGACCTCGATGGCCGTCTTCCAGGCGGGCAGGGAGAGGGCGTGGGTGTCGCGGCCCAGGTAGAGCGGTCCGGTGACCACGTCCTTGGCCCGCTGTTCGGCTATGGCCTGGCTGATGGCCACGATGTGGGCCTCGTTGAAGGATGTGGCCAGGGCGGAGCCGCGATGCCCGGAGGTACCGAAGGACACCCGCTGGGAGGGAATGGAAGGATCGGGGACGAGATCGTAGTACCTGCCGATCAGATCGTCGACGTTGATCAGATCTTCTGGGCTGGCAGGCTTGCCCGCATTCTGTGCTGTCATGGCTTCCATCATGCCACCCCGGCATGAGAAAGCGGACAGAGGAGCAACAGGCTCTTTCAGTCTCAGTCGGACTGGGGCACCCGCACGTCCAGGGCCCGGCGCTCCACGCTGAGTGCGATGTGGCGGGTCTCGCCCAGAATGTCGCCGTCCACCTGTGCCAGGGCGGGCTTCTCCAGGCGGATCTCCGCCTTTGTCCCCTGCAGCTGGACGATGGTGGAGTTGGTCGACAGGGGGCTCTGGCTGGACTTGCGGGTGATGGTCTGATGCATGACATCCCCGAAGAGGTTGGCCCAGCCGATCAGGCCGGCGGTGGTGTCGATGATCTCGAAGTCCAGGATGCCGTCATCGTAGGAGGCGTCGGGCATCAGGGAGAACCCCGGAATCTCCCCGCAGTTGCCGGCCATGAAAGTACGGAAGGTCACTGAGGTGTTGGTCTGCGTGACCTGGTCGGGCCGGGTGATGGCGATGTCGGCGGTGTACTTGGGTGCGAACAGATGCTTGGCGCCGCTGATGAAATAAGCCAGCCAGCTGACGGTCTTCTTCAGGTTGGGGTCGGTGTCGTCAATCATCAGGGCGTCGAAACCAATGCCTGCGATGATCAGGAAGGCGTGACCATGGCCTTGGTCCTGATCGTCTGCGTCAAGCAGGGCCATGCGGCCCACATCCACCTGGGTGGATCCGTGCGAGGTGGCCACGGCCAGGGCAGCGTCCAGATCGCCTACGGGAATGCCCATGTTCCGCGCGAAGAGGTTTCCGGTCCCGATGGGGATGATGCCCATGACATGGTCGCTGGAAGCCATGGCGCTGGCTACGGTGCGCACTGTCCCATCCCCGCCCACGGCAACGACTACGTTGGCTCCACGCTCCAGTGCCATGCGGGCACAGGCCCTCCCGTCCCGATCCAGCTGGGTTTCGATGAAGCTGAACTCGCGAATGCCCTTGTCCCGGCAGTATTGCTGGATGCGCTCGCGGGCGGCGGCTGCCTGGGGTTTGGAGGGGTTGATGACGAAAGCGTAGCTGAGCTGGTCGTCGTCCCGGGCCAGGATCTGCATGGCGAACCTATGCCGTCTTTGGGCTCGGACGATCAGCACCACCGCAGTGACGACAATGGCCGCCGCTGCCAGGATGGTGAGGATGACGACCGCTGGAATTGGCATGACTCTATTTTGCGCGCCGTGCCGACCCGCAGCCCTTGGGCGTGTCCGACGTGAACGAACCCTCTACAGCAATCACGCTGACAGTATGAGCTGATTGAGTAGTGAAAACCGTGAAGTTAAGATGGCACTCGGTCCATGTGGTCCCCTCGGTCTGGAGTTGCAACGGCTTCGTGCGCTGGAAGTCCGGGAAAGCCAGGGGGTATGGGGAGAGGAGGCAGGCATGGATAAGTACAAGAGCGTGTTCGACATCATAGGTCCCATCATGATTGGTCCCTCCAGCTCGCATACGGCTGGGGCAGTGGCCATTGGACGAGTTGGCCATACTCTTGTGGAGGGCGTTCCCAGCCGTGCTGATATTCATTACTATGATTCTTTCGCCCGCACGCACAGCGGCCACGGTACCGACTATGCCATTATCAGTGGCCTGCTGGGTTTTGCCCCGGATGACCCCCGGGTGCCTGATGCCATCGGCATCGCCCGCAGGCAGGGTATGGATCTGACCTTCCACGAAGAGGATGAGCCCAGTCCCATCGACCATCCGAATACCGCTGTCCTGGATTTGCAGGGCCCAGCCGGGCGGGTGATTTACGCGGCTTGCTCCATCGGGGGCGGGACCATTGAAGTGCGGCGTATCAACTTGGACGGCTGCCTGATCACTCCTCCCGGGCTTCTGCCCATCCTGCTGGTGGAACTGGATGAATCCGAAAAGAGCGCCGGTCGGCGATTGGAGCGCATACGCGATCTGCTTCGGGAAGAGGGCGTGACCAAGCAGACCAGGTATGAGCCCGAAGGTCCGGCCGGCATGGCGGTGTACGAGTTCGACCTGGACAATCCGCTGTCCGCGCAGCAACAGAGGCAGATCGCGGGTCACTCGTCCCGGATGATTTATATCGACTAGGAGGCATGGCGCATGTTCACTTCGATCGCTGAACTCGTGAGTATGGCCGAAGGGCGCGGCTCGTCGATATCCGAAGTGGCCATTGACGAGGAGGTGCGACGTTCGCACCAGACCCGCGAACAGGTCTGGGAGAGAATGGCCAGGAACCTGCAGGTCATGCAGGCTGCCGTGGCCAGGGGGTCCCAGGGCGATGGCGTATTTTCCAAGACTGGGCTGAGCGGTGGTCAGGCGGCTCTGCTGGAGCATTACCGGAAGACACGAACCAGCCTGAGCGGCGATGCCATCCTGCAGGCCGTGGAGGCCGCCATGGCTACCAATGAGGTCAACGCGGCCATGGGCATCATCTGTGCTACCCCTACGGCCGGCTCCTCCGGGACCCTGCCCGGAGTGCTCACCGTGCTCAGGAACCGACTGGGGCTGGATGACGATGGGCTGATCCGTTGCCTGTTCACGGCAGGGGCTTTCGGACTGGTTACGGCCAATAAGGCGATGATCTCCGGAGCCACAGGTGGCTGTCAGGCCGAGGTTGGCAGCGCATCCGGCATGGCCGCTGCTGCAGCGGTTGAGGGTGCAGGGGGCGATCCCAATTCCAGTGCCCAGGCCTTCGCCATAGCCATGAGCAACCTGCTGGGCCTCGTCTGCGATCCTGTGGCTGGGCTGGTGGAGGTGCCTTGCGTCAACCGCAACGCCATCGGCACTGCCAACGCTTTGATCGCTGCTGATATCGCCTTGTCGGGTGGCGTCAGCAGGATCCCGCCCGATGAGGTCATTGCAGCCATGAAGTCCATCGGCGAGAGCATGCCCTCATCGCTGAGGGAGACCGGCATCGGCGGGCTCGCGGGCACCCCCACCGGCAAACGGTTCCGTAAGACTGTATTCGGCAAGTGATGCGGGCCAGGCGCATATACATATCAGGGACAATCGGTTCCCGTCCGTCTTCCCGTCCTTCTTGCTCTTTTCGACTGGGTCGGCGGCCGGACCGGTTGCAGCAGAGGTCATAAGGCCCGGAAAGAGGTGTGCGGGGCCGGTTTTCGTGTCCCCTGAAAGTCATAGAATTCAGATATGTTAGATATCAGGTTCATTCAGGAACATCCGGATGTTGTCCGTGAATCACAGCGCAAACGTGGCGAATCGGTCGAACTCGTCGACGAAGTGCTGAAGGCGGACAGCGAGCGCAGGGCCGCACTCCAGGATTACGAGAGCTACAGGGCCGAGCAGAAGTCGCTCGGTAAGCGCATGGGCTCGGCGTCTCCTGATGAGAAAGCCGACCTCCTGGCCCGGACCAAGAGCCTGTCGGACAAGGTGAACGCCTGCAAGGCAGCCTCCGACGAGGCCAACGCCAGGTACACCGATTTGATGTGGAAGTTCAGCAACGTAGTGGAGCCCGAGGCACCCGAGGGCGGCGAGGACGACTACGTGGTGGTCAAGAAGATCGGCACTCCGCGCGACTTCGCCAAGGAGGGCTTCGAACCCAAGAACCACCTGGACCTGGGCGTGGGCGTGGCCGGCATCGATATGCGCAGGGGCGTCAAGGTCTCCGGATCCCGCTTCTACTTCCTGCGCGGGGATGTGGCCCGGCTGGAGATCGCCATGCTGACCATGGCCGTGGACCAGGCCATGGAGCATGGATTCATTCCTACGATCACCCCCACCTTGGTCCGGCCTGAGGTCATGGCCGGCACCGGCTTCCTCAATGCCCATGCCGACGAGATCTATCGCCTGCGTGAGCCCGACGACCAGTATCTGGTGGGCACCTCCGAGGTCTCCCTGGCCGGCATGCACGAGGACGAGATTCTGGACCTGAGCAAGGGTCCGCTGCGCTACTGCGGCTGGTCCAGCTGCTACCGGCGCGAGGCTGGCTCCGCCGGCAAGGACACCATGGGCATCATCCGTGTCCACCAGTTCGACAAGGTTGAGATGTTCGTCTACTGCAAGCAGGAGGACTCCCGCGACCAGCATCAGCAGCTGCTGGCCATGGAGCAGGAGATGCTGGCCAAGGTGGACGTGCCCTACCGGATCATCGACACCGCCGCAGGAGACCTGGGGTCCTCGGCAGCGCGCAAGTTCGACTGCGAGGCCTGGGTGCCCACCCAGGGTCGCTACCGCGAGCTGACGTCAACCTCCAATTGCACCGAGTACCAGGCCCGCCGCCTCAACGAGCGCGAGCGGCTGGAAGATGGCTCCACCCGTCCTGTCAGCACCCTGAACGGGACCCTGGCCACCACCCGTTGGCTGGTCGCCATCCTGGAGAACCACCAGAATGCCGACGGCTCCATCGTCATCCCTGAGGCCATGCGCTCCTATGTGGGCGGCAAGGAGGTCATCGAGCCCAAGACCTGGGAGGCCTGAACCGCCTCTGCCGAGATTGGTCGACATTCCGCTGGTGGTTGGACCAATCTTGATGTCGTATGATGAGTGACGTGCCTGATCGGCACGTCTTATGGACAGGTGTCTGAGCGGCCGAAAGAGACGGTCTTGAAAACCGTTGTGGCGCAAGCCACCGCGGGTTCGAATCCCGCCCTGTCCGCCTGGTGGATGCCCCGGAGCTCATTCCGGGGCATTCCTGTATTCGCTGAAATCCCCTGTTTGCAGAGCGGTTTGGGCTGGAACCTGGTGCCTACAATGATGGATGGTAGCCATGAGTAATCACGCGAGCCGACCCTTGGGCGCCGACTCTGCAAGGGAAAGGTCGGGTCGTGGATCAATTCATCGCCATTGTCTCTCTGATCGGGGACTGGTTGCTTTTCACATTCCCTCTCTTCCAGGGGCTGATGGAGCTGCAGGAATATCAGGAGCTCCTGGACGACTTTGATCAGCTCAGCAAGAATTGGGATGAGGTCTCGCCCTGGTGGTGGCTGGTGCCCATCGTCAAGATCCAGCTGGAACGTAAACGCGGGCACGAAATTCTCCGTCAGGCTACCAGGACCAGATCAGAACGTCGACGGGCGCTGAGCTTCCTCGACCAGGCGACCGCCTGGTACTTCGTGTCGGTCGCAGGCTGGCTGAAGATGGTTTCCTCCTCTTATGAATTGCTTGAGACATACGAAGCCAAAGAGAACATATGGCTGCTGGTCCTTCTGATCGTTCTGCTGACCTCCGGCGGTCTCTTCAACGCCTACTATCGCATAGACAGGAAGCGGATAGGCCAGAAGGAGAAGGAGCTGAAGCCCGACTCGGAGGTGGCCAACGACTGATGAGGCACCCATGAGACCTGGCAACGGCAGCACTGATCCTGCAGCCAGAGTAGACCTTGGCGCCCCGGTCGGTATGGATAAGAAGCCATTAGATTCGGGGGACAGGATGGTTCCCCAGCCGGTGCGAGAGCTTCTGGATGGTTTGAGAACGAATTGGCGCGTCGTACAGCATCCGCCTTTGGACACCATCGACCAGGGCATGGAGCTGGGCATCGCTGACCTGCTGGGGCTCTCTGCAGAAAACCTGTCCAAGTTCCTGCTGCTGGAGGATGTTGGAGGGCTGCTGATACTCCTGGTGGCCAAGGGTATAGTGCGGCCGGATCTGCGCCAGGTGCGGGAAGTGGTCGGATGTCGAAGGCTGCACATGGCCTCGGCTGCCACCTTGCGTCAGCGTCTGGATACGGTGCCGGGTCGGGTCTCGCTGCTTGATCTTGTGGGCCATCGCGGCCAGGTGGACACCACCGTCCTGGACGGCAATCTGACGGCAACTGACGAACAGACAGCACTGCCGTTGGGCTCCGACGATGTGTCCGTCTGCTTGCCTGGCTCCTGCCTGCCGGATCTTGCTCGGAAGCTGGCATCCCAGGTGTTCATACTGCCGGAGGGTTGAAGTCGTCGACTCAGCCATTGCTCCTGGTCTCTGCCCTGAGAGAAGCTGGAAACCGTTGTGCGCGAAGGAGGGAAGGAGCGGACCGGTGAGGCTGAATCTGTCTAGAGGAAAGCCGTCGGCAGATGAGATGGATCAGACCCATCGTTCCGACCAGCTGCAGGCGACCAGATCGGGTCGAGCCAGCCGGTGGCTGGTGGCGCTCAGGGCCGCCTGTTGCGGATTGCTGGTGGGAGTACTGGTGGTGCTCTACCGGCAGGGCATCGGCTATGGCACCAGGTTCGCTCGATGGGCCTACGCACAGATGCGTGATCAACCCCTGCTGATCCTTCCTTGGCTGCTGGCCGCCCTGCTGGTAGGCCTGACCCTGGCCTGGATGGTCCACCGGGTTCCCATGGCCTCCGGCTCCGGCATCCCACAGGTGGAGGGAGTGGTCATCCATGGCATGCGCATGCCTGCCATCCCTGTGCTGGGTGTGCGGTTCCTGGGCGGTCTGGCCTGCGGCATGTTCGGCTTGTCTCTGGGACGCGAGGGGCCCTCGGTGCAGATCGGTGCGGCCGGTTCCCAGCTGGTTTCCCGTGGATTGCGTCGGGACCGTGTGGAGGAGACCTGCCTGGTGACCTCCGGTGCGGCCGCCGGTCTGTCTGCGGCATTCAACGCGCCCCTGTCGGGGATGGTCTTCGCCCTGGAGGAGATCCACCGGTCCTTCTCTCCCATGATTCTTCTTTCGGCGGCCATGGCCTGCCTGAGTGCTGATTTCATCGCCAAGAACCGCTTCGGTCTGCGTCCGGTCCTGGACTTCACTGCTATGCCGCAGCTGACCATCGCCCAGTATCTGCTGATGATCCCCCTTGGGCTGGTGGCCGGCCTGGTGGGAGCTGCCATGAACCGTCTGCTGCTGGGTGCACAGAGCCTTTATAGCCATCTGCCCTCGAAGCTGGGACCGGTGATCTCCCTTTTCCTGGCCCTGCCGGTCGGATTGCTGCTGCCTGCTGTTCTGGGTGGCGGCGAGGACCTGATCGGCAAGGCGGAAGGCGTTCGCGAGCTGGTCTGGTCGGTGGCCGTCAACCTGCTGGTCCTGCTCCTGGTCAAGATGCTCTTTACGGCCACTTCCTTCGGCAGTGGCGCCCCTGGTGGCATCTTCATGCCCATTCTGGCTGTCGGCACGCTGACCGGGTCCCTATGCGGGATGGGTGCGGCCGCCCTGGGAATGCCCGTTCGAATCATTCCGGTCTGCGCGGTCTGTGCCATGGCTGGCACCCTGACGGCCTCGGTCAAGGCCCCCATAACCTCCATCCTGCTGACGGTGGAGATGTCTGGCTCACTGGTCCATATGCTTCCCGTGGCCCTGTGCGCCTTCACAGCCCTGATGGTGTCCGATTTGTTGCGTGTCGAGCCCATTTACGAGGCTCTGCTGGAGCGTTACCGCCGAGGGCATGCTCCCGATGACCAGGCTCCTGACAGGGTGACTGTCGAGTTTCCCATAGAGCATGGCAGCCCGGCGGCTGGTCGTCTGCTGGGGCAGGTTCCCTGGCCGCACGGATGCGCCGTTGTCGGTCTGCGCAGGGGCGAGCATCGGCTGATTCCCGCTGGTGATCTGCGACTGCTCGCAGGAGACGGTGTCATCCTGCTCTGTCCGGGTGATCGCCTGGACCAGGCCCGTCAGGTCATGGAAGGCCTCTGTCGCTGACGGGTGCTCTTTAGAGGATAGTCAGGCACTGCCCGTGGACTGCCACGGCCTGGCTGTTGCTGATAGCCACCATGGGACCATCGTCGCCGTAGCGGTCCAGAATTTTTCTGGTCACCCCGGCGAAGGGCTCGGAATCAAGGTGGGGGAGGAGGCGGAAGTCCACCAGACCCAGCCCGGCGGTGGATTCCAGATCAGGAGCGGCCGAGCGTGGATCCATGGCATCCAGGAAGCCGATATCGGGACCGGTCACCACTGCGCCGGCCGATTCGCCGATGTAGGGTTTGCCCTGATCCACCTGCTGCCTGATTAGATCAGCAGCACCTGAGCGACGCAGCTCCTGCAGCAGGAAGAAGGTGTTGCCGCCGGACAGGTAGATCAGGTCGTCCTCCTCAAGGCTCCGGCGTATGGTCTCCGGATCGGCGGTCGAGACCTCCAGGTCGTCGATTTGACAGCCCATGTCGGTGAAGGCCCGGCGAGCCTCCTGGACATAACCATCCGAACCTTGTGGAAGATTGGCCGTGGGGATGAAGGCCACCGTATGGTTCCTGGGCGAGCCTTCGAGGAAGGTAGCCAGCCTATCAGCGGTAGCGGAGAATGAGGATGTGAGCAGCAGCCGACGCATGACGGCTCCTTTCATGCCAGGCGGGACTTCCTCCCTGGGGCAGGTCGGAAGCGTGGGACCGACCATTGCTGGCCTCAATATATCCATGAAACGGCCTTTACCTGGTGATTGACCACGTTGTAGGTCCGGATGCCTAGTCTGAGGGCATGGCAAGGCAGCATCAGGAGTTTCGGCAGGAATCGGGCCAAGACATCTCAAGTGACATGTCTGATTATGATTTCTCTGGCAACGACAAGTTCAGCGACGACCGTCCCGATCCCGCAGCCCCCGGCGGCAGCATCCTCTTCGGTCTACCCGGTACCCTGGTGGATCGGGACCCACGCCGAGCCCTGGTTGGGCAGTACCCTGACGGGGTGATCGATATGGTGCTGGACCCGGAGGACCCTTGGGGTTTCGCCTGTGTCAGCAGGCAGATCAATCTGGGCGTGGATCCGCAGCAGGCACTGGCCGACTATGAAACCACTCACGGGCCTGCGGTCGCCTGGGTGGTCCGCATCTGTCTGGAAAACTACACCCTGGCAGTGAAGGGCCTGCTTCCCGGGGCGTCGGAGCTGTTGGAGGATCTGCGGAGGGCAGGCCTGACCCTATGGGGCCTGGCGGCAACGACCCGTCAGCTGATCGAAGCGGCATCCGAGGTCCTTTCACCGCTCTCTGCGCTGAAAGGTGTACTGATCTCATCCGAGGAGCATATGGACCTTTCCGATTCGCTCTTCTATCGTCTGGCCCTGCGCCGCTTCGCCATCAGTCCCGGGCATACGATCTTCGTTGATGCGGATCCTGAGCATGTTGCCGTGGCTGACCGACTGGGCATGGATGGGATTGTTGCCGATGACATCCGCGGTCTGCGTCAGCTTCTTCGTCAGCGCGGCATCGCCTGTTGAGCGGGCTTTCAGACGATGCGGCGGTCTGCGGCCCAGCGGGTCAGTTCGGTTCGGTTGGACAGCTGGAGTTTACGCAGGACGTTGGAGACGTGGGTCTCAACAGTCTTGATGGAGATGAACAGCTCGGAGGCCACCTCGCGGTAGGTGTAGCCCCGGGCGATCAGGCGCATGACCTCCTGCTCGCGCGCAGAGAGCCGGTCCAGTTCGTCGTCTTCTGCCAGGCCGGCATCTGCGGTCTCGTCCTCCTGGAAGGCGGAGAGCACGAATCCGGCCAGCTTGGGGGAGAAGACAGCGTATCCTTCATGCACCTGGCGGATTGAGGAGACCAGGTCCTTGGCGGAGATGGTCTTGGTCACGTAACCACGGGCTCCAGCACGGATGACCGAACCCACGTCCCTGGGCGAGTCGGATACGGAGAGAGCCAGAAAAACCGACCGGGGGGAGAGGGGATGGGAACGGCTCAGAATTTCGGCACCTCCACCGCCCTGGCCACCCGGCACGTGCACATCCAGCAGAACCACGTCGGGACGGGTCTGCCCGACCATGAGGATGGAGGATTCCACGTCCGCCGCCTGACCCACGATGTGAAAATGCGGCTGTAGGGTGGTGATGACGCCGGTGCGGAACATCTCATGGTCGTCGACGACGGCTACGCGGATGTTTGCGGACCCATCCTTGGCTTGATGGAGCTCTGCTGCAGTCGTGGTCATGGGCGTGGTTCAGCCCGCCTTTCCCGACGCGGGGTCCTCAAGTGTGGGTGGGATCGGACCGGCATGCGTCTGTGAATGAATGGTTCACCATGCATCCTATCATTGCTGGGCATCGGTCCCTTTTTCACGCTGACCAACCTTGCCCTCCTGATGCTGGCTGGCCTCGGACAGCGGCATGTGCATTCTGACCTCGGTGCCCCAACCAGGACGGGAGACGATCTCGACCCTGCCACCACGTCGCCGAGTCCGGCCGATGATGGACTCGCGGATTCCCAAGCGGTCAGCCGGAATCGCATCCACATCGAAACCCGAACCGTGGTCGCGCACGTAGACCTCAACCTGATTCCTGCGGGCCTCGCAATATACGGAGATGGGTTCACCGCCGTGGGTGACGGCATTGACCAGGGCCTGTCGGGCCGCGTTGAGCAGGGCATCGGTCTGGGCGCAGGGCATGGCGTCTCCCACGGTGACCACCTCGATTGGCTTGCCTGAATCGTCCTCCACCTGTGCGGCTATCTGGCTCAGCCCGGTGCTGACGGACCGGTCTGAAGGGGTGCGTTCCTGGTAGAGCCAGTTGCGCAGATCTCGCTCCTGGGATCGGGCCAGAGTGAAGACGGTATGCGGGTCGTCGGCATGCAGCTGAATCAGGGCCAGGGTCTGCAGAACGCCATCGTGCAGATGGGCTGCCATATCGGCCCGCTCCTCCTCGCGTTCCTTCATGGCGCGTTCATCACCCAGCTGGCTAATGATTGAGCCGACCCAGGGCACGACCACCGCGGTTACGCCTACAAGAAGCAGGCCGGCCAGGACTATCAGGGTCAGGGCCCAATGCAATTCCTGGGTGGACAGCAGGAAGATTACCGCAGCCGACAGGATCAGGGCCAGGCTTCCGATCAGGGCCGGCAGGTGGTAGCCGGTTCCTTGGTTCTCCGGCCTCACCCAGGCCAGGACAAGTCCAGCGCAGAAAAGCAGGCAGGGGACGACAAAGGCGGGGCGCATACCGCTGCTGAGCAGAATGACCGCGGTCAGCAGGAGGATGATGCCCAGGCCTGCCAGCAGTCTGGTTACCCGCCCGGGAGTGATGCTGTGATCCTCCTTCTGACCTGGTTGCCCAGTAAGGATGCTGGGCGCCAGCGGGGCTGACCGCGGGTCATTCGGTTGGGCTGCCTGTGTGGGATCGCCCTGGGGAAGTGTCAACCAAAGAAAGCAGTAGACCACGCAGGTGATCATTTTGGGAGCCAGGAGAACCATGACCAGGCGTATCCAGAAGACGGGGATACCCAGGTGCAAACTGACGCCCTTGCAGACTCCGCACAGGATCCTGCCCTTGTGCGGCCTCATCAGGGGCATGCGCGCAGGGTGCAGAGGAGGCGGTTCCTTCAGCGTTTGTTCTTCCTGCATGGTTGCGTTCATGCTTCCATTATCGTTTTCGGACGGTGCCGATAAGGCAGTAAGGGGAAGAAATCAGGGTTGAATCAGGGTGTTCCCCCATAAGATTTGCGCTCGCTGGGTGTTGTAATGAAGACATGAGTAGCGACATGAACGGCAATGGCCCTGATAACGGCTGGCGGTGGAAGTCCGACAGGTTCTTCCGCGCCTGCAGGGAGTCCTATCTGATCCGCGACCAGGGATGGATCGGCGGCGTCTGCGTAGCCTTGGCCCGTCGGCTGGGCTGGAGCGTGACCCTGGTCAGAGCGCTGATGATTTTGGCGGTCTTTCTCTTCGGCACCGGTGCTGCCTTCTACGGTTTTGCCTGGTTCGTCTTGCCGGACCGGCGTGGGGTCATCATTGCCCAGGAGCTGATTCACGGGATTTGGCACGCTTCCATGGTGGGCATCATCATTTACTGGCTGCTGGCAATCCTGATTCCTGGAGTCGGAATCTTTTCCCTGGGAGTCGGAATCTTTTCCCTGGCTTTGGGTGCGTTGATCCTGTATCTGCTCATCCGGTGGAGCCGCAACAAGGCCCTGGAGTATCAAAGAGGGTACTGGGCTGGGCCGGATGCCGGCAGGCCGGTTTCGGGCGATCCGTGGGTGATGGGATCGCAGTATTCGGAACGGCCGAATGGCACAGGTTCGCAGCGGTATTCGAATCAGCCTGAGTACCCTAGCTTTTCGGGGTATGAGGGATACCAGGATTACACAGGGACGCGAAGCAATGCACAGACAGCAAGTGATGCGAGCTCGGAAGGACTCAAGGATCAGCCAGAGCATTCCGATTCGTATGGAACTTCGGAGCAACAAGGGGAGGTAGCCTTTCCTGGACCCATCTCTGAGACAGAGGATTCGGCAAACACCGGCAGCGATTCGAATAATACGCAAGATGGGGGCAATCCCAGCGCTGGTGCAGCTCCCGGAGGTTGGACGGGGGCAGAAGGCCCTGCAGAACCTGCTGGGAACAAGAATCAGTCGTATGGATTCAGTGCCTGGCCGGGCTATGGCACAGCCGGGTCATTCTCGACAGGGCCGGGAATAGCCCGTCAGGGTCCGTCGGTTCCGCCCCGGCTGAGGCGTCGTCCCGCCGGACCTATGCTGGTCAGTCTTCTGTCAGGACTGATCCTGGTCTCCGGGGCAGGGGTCTGGTGGATGGCCACGAACCCCTATCGCGGATTGAATGCGGCCTTGGCCTATGCTCTGATCTGGGCTGGATGCGTCACGCTGGCACTTGGCGTGGTCATACTGATCCTGGGCTTGATGGGCCGCAGGTCTGGAGGGTTGACCCCCATTGCCTTGATGGCCTGCCTGGTTGTCCTGATTCTGGCTACCGGTTCGGCCATACCAGGCATTGAGCAAACCCAGAACCGCAGGGTCTTGGCCGACTACGCCACAGTTCAGGTTAACGGCAATAACCACGGGCGTTTGTTGGGGGCGGACAGTGCGGACATGAGGCGTTATCGCCGCGGTATCAAGCTGGTCGGAGACCAGCACGATCAGGGAAGTGCCGTCATTGACCTGACTGGTTATGAGCAGAAACACGGCACCCATCGTGTTCAGATTATGGATGATGCGGTGAGCACAGTCTCAGGCTGCCCGACGGGCACCGTCCGCCTGGCTGTGGCCTATGCTGACGTTCGCCTGCTCATACCTAAGGGATGCAGCTTGTCCTATAGGGAACACGCCGACCTCTACAGGGTCTTGGGATCAGGGGCGGCTGACTGGATAACCGAGACGGAACAAGGAAACTGGATGTGGTGGGGCAATACGTCGTCATCAGCTGAACGACGCGATTGGGAGGAAGCCCTGCGAGCGTCCAAGGAGGATCAGTGGCATATGCCCGACGAGCCCGAATTGATCGTCGAAGCCAATCTCATGGCCGGTGCACGGGTCACCGTGCAAGCCCGGGGGAGTGCTACCCAGCCGAGGCGGGCGCAGCTCTACAGCGGCTTGATCAATGATTATTGGGATTACAGCTACAATCCATGGCAGTTTGGGGAGGACCAGGAAGATGACTGATACGCAGCAACCAGAAGGAGACCAGCCGATGGATCGTCAGGAACGCATCACCAAGGCCATGCCGGTTGAATCCCCACCCCCGATTTACCAGGTTCGGATGCAGCCGCCGGAGCCGGTCCGTCCCAGCGGGCCCAGCCTGCCTACCATCATTTTTGGCGCCCTGGTTGGACTTTTGGCTCTGACCATGTTGGCTCTAGGATTGGTCTTTCTGCGTTACGGTACGGATCTGACCATAGTCGTACCCTGGCAGCGGGTTATTCCATTGATTTTTGCCGGCCTGGGCGTAGTGCTGATTGGAGCGTCTGTATTAGCCTGGCTGGCATCGGCAAGGCGCACCCGATCTGTCTCAAAAGACCAGGATATTCCAGAAGATCAGGCTGCCAAGGATGGCCAGAGACCCCAGCAGGGTCAGGGTCAGGGTCAGCCAGTGGACACTCCCGGCGACAGCCGGCTTGCCGTCAGCTCGGTTGAAGATAGAGGTCAGGGTGCTCGCCAAGAGCAGGATGAATACCAGACACAGAACGGACAACAGGGACCAGCATGATGCCATCATCGAGGACAGATGCATAAGGCCAAGCGCCTTGCGGACCACAGTAAAGGCATAGGCCAGCAGGCCAGTCATAAGTCCTGCGGCTAACAAGCCTAACGACCAGAGCCGTCCGGTCAGGCCTTTGCTGAAACCTGACTGTCTGCGGTCTTTGCCTCGAGCCCGCAGATGTGAGCCCAAGGCTCCAATCAGGGCAGAGACCAGGGCGGCAGCCAGCAGAATGGGGCCACTGGCCATCAGGGTCAACAGGGCGGTCAGTGAAGGTATCAACCCTGTATTCGTGTGCTCGGGCACTTGATTGAGCTGATGGGGCTGGCTGCCGGCAATCATGGGTGTGGACCACTGGTTGGCCTGGGTGCCCAGTGCCACGGCGTTGATCCAGTCTTCCAGATTATGGGTGTATCTGGGTTCCAGGGGTAACCCGGCCTTGGCCAGCCTGCTGCCGGTGCGGATCTGATGGTTGGTGGGATAGTAGCGCAGGGTCACGTTGTCGTTGCCGTTCGCGTGTGTTCTGCTGATGATCTCGCGCGCACCCTGCTCGACCGGCATGGAGACGTCCATGGTCCCGAAGTTGATCATGACCGGCATCCGCAGCTGGTCCAGATAGGGCAGGGAGGGGAAGTCGGCGTACTCCAGGCCCAGCAGGGACAGATCCATGCCCATGAGCCGGGGTATCACGTTACGGATCCCCTTGGGTGCGCCGATCAGGTCCAGGTAGCTGGTGGCCGCCATGGCCATCTGCCGCCGTCCCGGGTAGACGGGCGGCGAGGTCAGGATGGAGAAGGCGATGCCGGGATCCTTGGCGGTCATGATGGTCGATATCCAGGTGCCCTCGGACTCGGCGTACAGGCCCACCTTGGTCGGATCCACGCCCGGCCAGGAGCGCAGACGGTCAAGGGAACGCCCATAGTCGGCGGCCATGGCCTGATAGTCGCGGTGGAAGGTTGTGTAGGTGTCCAGACGTTTGTCAGGCACCAGGGTGGTGATGCCGGCTGAGGCCATGGCTGAAGCCAGGTCGCCGTACACCTCGGAGGATTTGCCTGTTCCGGCGCCATGGATGAACAGGCAGGCTGGTCCGGTGCCCTTTCGGTCGCCTGGCTCTCTGATGATGGCCTGGATGCGAACCCCGCCATCCAGAGTGATGCCGATCTTCCGCTCCCTGACGGGGTGGGTGCCCTCAGGGGTGGTGGCTCCAAGGCTCGAGGCGATGGCAGTGGACCGGGTCGGGACCTGCAGATGGTCGCGGTAGGGTTCCACCTGCCAGTCCGGCGTCATGGCTTGGCCCAAAAGGAGCATGACCAGCAGGATGACCACAAAGGAGGCGGCGGTGAAACCCGCCCGTTTCAGCTTTTGCACCCGTCAACTCTACCCGACCGCGCGACTGGTTGGTCAGATGGGCCTCATGATTGTGGTTCAGGTGCTCTGTCCTGGGCCTGCTCGGCTTCGTCCAGGGTCTCAAAGCCATTCATTTGCACCGTGGCCAGGATGGTTTCCTCGGTAAGGTTGCCGCCCCGGGCCGCGATCCGGTCCACCATGGACTGGTAAAGATCCAGCGTCCGTGCCGAATAGGTGCCCAGTTCGCCACGCAGATAGGTCTCAAAGGAGGTGGCCTCCGGCGTGTCCTCGCTGGTGCGCAGGACCCGCATCTCCTGGCCCAGGCGGGGGTATCGCTCGCGGAAGTCCTTGGCCCAGGCCACCTGCCGGTCGATGATGCGCTCCTGCTGCTCCTGGCGCTCCAGGCCCAGCCTGGGCAGGTAGGGGGCGATGCTGCTGTGGTACTGGTCCGGGGCTGTGGACTCCATCATCCGCCCGTACTTCTCGGTCAACAGGTTGCGCCCCACCTTGTCGGCCTGATCCAGGTCGTCCGCATAGCTGGTCAGCAGGGGGTGCGGCCAGGTCAGAAACTGGCTCAGACGCATCTGGTGGAACATGGGCCAGTTGCCCTGACAGTTGGCCGGACCACCCTCGTTGTTGACCTGCTGGAACTGCTCCCATTCGTGGCGGACGATCCGCTCACGCAGGGATTCCTCATCCTGACATTGCTCGTCGTTTGCCATCCTTGGCTCCTTTCAGATGCTGTGCAGAACCGGATCGTCGCTGGAGATGTGGGCCTCGACATAGGGGCGCTGCCATTCCAGGAAGGTTTCCGTGCTGTTGGTCAAGCCCTCCGCCTGCAACTCTTCTACGATTCTTGCGCAGATGGACTCCACAAGCTCGGTGACGCGTTCGGCGGCCGGCCGGGCTCCCTTGCCGCCCTCGCCGAAGCCTTGCCCCCCGTAGCAGGCAGCCGATGCCAGGCGCAGGATGTCCTCCAGTTGCTCGGTCAGGTCGGCCAGCCTGGTGGCCATTCGTCTGCTCAGCCGCCGCAGGGCCGCGAAGGTCCACTTGTAATAGGGCAGATACCCGACGGTCAGCGGATTGTTGATCAGGAAGATCAGGGAGGCGCAGGCCTTGATGAATTCGTTGATCGACAGCATGGCTGCAGCCCCGTCGCCACGCTGCAGGCTCCGCGGCAGGTTGTACTGGCCTGCTTGGGCGATCATGCCCAGCCGGCGGGAGATTAGGCAGAAGCGCACATCGTCGGGCATGGCCTTGAACCCCTGCCGGGTGGCCAGCATCTGTCCCAGAGGATCCGCGAAGATCCTGCCATTGGTGGCCGCCGCCAGCGTGGCCTCGTCCAGGAGCAGCCACTCGTGGGGGTGACCTTCCGGGGGAGCCTGACGGTAGCCGGTCAGGGATTCGAAGAAGGCGCCGATCTCGAAGACGCCCACGCGGCGGTCGGCTCCCTTGGCTCTGACGCTGTCGGTTCTCGAACCGAACCCCATGAATTCGGTGGGCAGGGCCTCGTAGTCCTTCTGCAGCTGGTCGCCAATGGCCCGATAATCCTCGCTGGTCAGCCACAGGCAGAAGCCAGGGCCGAAATCGTGGTCCCGGGAGATGGCATCGTCAAAGCCGTAGCAGTCCGAGCCATGGCCCATCAGGCCTACGGCGATCCGGCCGCGATATTGGGGGTAGCGTTCCTCCAGCATGGGACGGCCCACCTGCTCCCAGTAGGCCTTGGCCAGGTCCAGTCCCTGAATATCCGGCTGGGAGCCATGCCGATCGTTGTCACTGCTGTGATTTCTGGCCGGGGTCCGATCTGAGCTGGCTTTCGGCTGGCTGGATGCTGCTTCGTCGGCCTGCTTGGATTGGTCCTTGTCCCCGGCTGCTTCCGCGGCGGCCTGGGCCTGGTCCAGATTGGCCTTGGTGATCTGGTAATAGTCGCTGCCCTTGCCGTACCGGTCCTCGATGATGGCCAGGGCCCTTCGGTAGGTGTCCGCCGACTGGCCGAAGCGCCCGGTCATGTAGCAGACCTGGGCAAAGCCAGCCAGGGCCGAGGCATAGTGTGCGCTATTTTCCAGGTGGCCGGTTCGATAGATGTCCAGGGCTGTGCGGGCCTGGTCCCAGGCCTCTCGCAGAGCCTGCGGATTGTCCTTGCGCTGCATGAGCAGGAGGGCAAGATTGGTGTGGGTGGAGGCCAGATCCAGATCCCGGGAAGGATCAGTACTGGAAGTCTCCAGGATGTCCATGGCCTGGCGCAGCTCCTGTTCGGCCTGGTCGGGCCGGTCGGTTTCGCTGTAGAGCATGGACAGGTTGTTGTGCAGGGCCGCCAGCCGCCGGTCCTTGGGCCCGAGGGTTTTGGCTGCGGAGGCAAGCGCCTGCCGGTAGAGGTCCTCAGCCTGGTCGTACTTCTTGGCCGCCCGCAGACCTGTGGCTGCATTGATCAGGGTGGTCGTCCAGGCCTCGGACCCCTCGATGCGCATGCGCGAGGCCAGTTCGATGGCGCGCTGGATCATCCACATATTCTCCTGGTGGCGGCCCTGGGACCGGTAGAAGCCCATGGTTTCGTTCAGCACGGTCAGTAGCCCGGCGTCGTCGCCCGCATTCTCCGCATCCACCAGCGCCTGCTGCAGGTAGGGTTCGGCCTGATCACGGGCCTTGCCGACGTTGAAGATGGCATCCAGTCCGTCCAGGAAGGCTTGGGTGCCGAAGCTGCCGTCCGGTTGCATGTAGGACTGTTGAGGCTCTTTCTGCTTGCTGTCCTGCCAACCGACCTCGTCCATGTGGCCTCCGCTCGTCATCAATGATGGAATCGTGATGCACGCGATCATACGATGCGTCGATTATTCATATACATTCTACGGCTTGAACTTCTGCGGGGAACTGCGGGTCCGGGTCGGCTTGCTCACAGTCAGCGACATCCGTTATCTATGGACAAAGAGTAATCGGTTTCGTAATCTAGCGGGATAAGCAATGACGTCAAAGGCGGAAACGACGGTTTGTCCAAATGGTGTCGCGACTTTCTGAATATCCATAAAACGCTGCAATGACAATGAAAAATCAAGTGCTGAGCCTGTCGTGATTGGCATTTTTGCCAAGCGGCTGCTTGCGCGATCGCGACGAATGGTATAAGACTTTGAGTAACCGGTTACGCAATCGTTGTCGTACAAGGAGGTATTGCAGCACCATGAATCTCGATTCAGTTGTGCAGGCCCTGGACCACGGTTTCAATTGGTTCATAGGTCTGGGCGGCGCGGCCATGATGTTCTTCATCATCACCCTGTTGTCGCTGGCCTTCGGCGTCAAACTGTCCAAGGCGTTTGAAGGCGGTTTGAGAATGGCCATGGCCCTGACCGGCATGAGTGCGGTCATTGGGCTGTTGACCAACACCTTCAGTCCGGCTCTCAAGGCTTTCGTGCGTTATACCGGCCTTCAGCTGTCGGTCACGGATCTGGGCTGGGCACCCATCGCCGTCATCACCTGGAGCTCGTTGTACACGCTCTATTTCGCTCTTATCTGCATTGTGACCAATCTGGTCATGCTGGCCTTGAAGCTCACCAACACCCTGAACGTCGATCTGTTCAACATCTGGAATGTATCCATACTCGGTCTTCTCATCAACTGGAGCGCCGGCGGGAACTTCTTCCTCATGTCCGTTTTCGTGGTCTTCATCTATGCCTTGATGCTGTTCAACGCTGATGCCATGAAGCCCACCATTGATGATCTGCTTGGCTATGATCAGGACAACATCACCACCACGGCACACCCTGCCCTGTTGGTCACTCCAGTGGTTGTCCTCCTTGACCGTCTGATCAGCAAGGTCCTGCCTTTCATCGATCGGTTCGACTTCGATGCCGAGACCCTGAACAAGAAGATCGGATTCCTGGGAAGCAAGGGGGCCATAGGCGCATATTTGGGCGTATTCGTGGGTCTTCTAGGTCGCCAGGATGCCGCCCATATCTGCGCACTGGCATTCTCCTCCGGTGTCTGCCTGGAGCTATTCGGAGTCGTAGGGGACTGGTTCGCTCCCGCTATCGGTCCCCTATCCCAGGGGGTCACCTCTTTCATGGAGCGTCGCATGAAGGGGCGCAAGCTGTATATCGCCATTGATTGGCCCATCCTGGCCTCCCGGGCCGAGCTCTGGGCTGTGGCCAACATCCTGGCGCCCATCCTGCTCCTGATTGCCATGATCCTTCCCGGCAATTCGGTATTGCCTCTCGGAGGGATCATCCTCACCGTACTGGCGCCCTCGCTCCTCATAGGAGCCAGGGGCAAGGTGGTGAGAATGACCCTGATAGGAACCATCATGATTCCCCTCTTCCTTTGGGCCGCAAGCCTGATATCGCCCTTCCTGACCCAGACTTCGAAGACTATGGGTGTCTTCCCCGCCGGGCTGGGCAAGAACGAGATGTTCTCGGCCGTGGATTCAGATCCGCTGGAGAAGATGCTGGCCATGCTGATCGGCAATGCGGTTCGTACCCTCGATCTGAAAACCATCGGTCTGGCTCTGTTGGCTCTGTTGGCTTACATTGCACTTTTCGCCTGGTATATCAGGAGGCTTCGCAGGGAGGCGGCAGCAGGAATCAGTGTCGGTTCGGTTGCTGTTGACCAGCTCGATGCCGCCCCTGGGGCTGGTTCGGTTTCCGCACAGAGTGGAGTCGCCGCAGCCGAGGAATCTTCATCACCTTCTTTGCCTCCTGCCGGCAAGCGCTCGGGCGAGCCGGAAGGAGCTGGAGTCGGGGGTGATGCCTCCGGTCTATAGAAGTCCTGGAAACCTCGCTGAAATCACGTCTCCGGTTTAACCTGAAGTAACCGGTTAGGCCCAGGGAATCCATCCCATGCAGGGCCCTCCATCGCAAAGATATAAGGATCGACTGATGGTGACGATTAGGGATATTGCGGAGCTGAGCGGTGTTTCCACAGCAACCGTGTCGCGCATTCTCAACAAGAAAGGAGGGGCCAGTGATGCGACAATAAGCAAGGTCAACGCCATAGTCAAAAAGCTTGGATATCAGCCGAACTTCGTGGCAAGGACCCTGTCCGAGCAGTCATCGGATTTGGTCGCTCTCTTGGTTCCCGGCCTGGGCAATCCCTACTTTGCTGATTTGTCAGAGAGGATAGAACAGGCCGCTGACCGGCGGGGACTCCATATATATCTATGCAACAGCAGGGATGAACGCGATAAGGTCGATTATTATCTGCGGTTTATGGAGGGCATCCGAGTCCGCGGGGCCATCATCAGCTCCTTGTTCGTTGATGAGGAGGATCTGACCAAGCTCAACAACCAAGGCATCTTCACGCTCACTATGGACCGGGCATGTTTCTCGCATCCGTATTCGGCCTTATATGTGGACCACCGAGCGGGAGGGTACAAGGCCACCAGGTATCTGATCCGACAGGGTTCCTGCAGTCATCTCATGTTCATATCGGGACCTGAGCAGGAAAAAAGCTCCGAGGATCGGTATGCCGGGTACCTGAAGGCGATCACCGAGGCAGGGGCCAAGCCGGTTGCCAAACTGACGACTTCCTTCTCCCTGGCCGGCGGATACCAGGCAGCAAAGGGTTTCCTGGAGGATCACCCGGGGTCTGTGGATGGCATCTTCTGCTCTGATGACATTCTGGCCATCGGAGCCATGAGAGCCTGTACCGACCTGGGAATCCGGATACCCCGGGATATGCGGGTCTTTGGCTATGACGACATTGAACTGGCTGAATATTCCGTGCCGCGTCTGAGCACGGTCAATCAGCTTCCCGAGGACATAGGCGAGCAGATCATGGATTTGTTCGAAAGCACAGTGTCCAGCAAGGGGAAGCCGCAGAAACGTTCAATCGAACCGCACCTTGTCATTCGTGACAGCTCACAGACAAGGGGCGCGTAAATAGGAGATGTAATGCTGGAAATAGGGCCATCGCTCATGTGCGCCGATCTGGGCAATCTGGAACGTGATGTCAGGGAGCTCGATGCGGCGGGTGTTGATTTCTACCATATCGATGTGATGGACGGATCGTTCGTTCCGAACTTCACCCTTGGTCCCGACTTCGTACACAAGGTGCGGGCCATTACCGACAAGCCGCTGGATCTGCACATGATGGTGGAGCGGCCGGAACGCTATATTGACATGTTCGCTCTGGCCGGGGCTTCCGGAATCGCCATTCATGCAGAGTCCACCAGAAACCTGCAGGGGACTCTGACGGCAATCCATAAGGCAGGTCTCAAGGCCGGTGTGGCCATCAGCCCGGCTACGCCGCTGGACGTGTTGGACTACGTATACGACGTCACGGATTATGTGATTCTGATGACGGTCAATCCCGGCTTCGCAGGGCAGCGATTCATCGAGCCCATGTACGGCAAAATCAGTGATTTGGCCGATCGAATCCGCAACAGAGGCATGAATATCCCCATTGAGGTGGATGGGAACATCGGCCGGCAGACCATTCCTGAATGCGTGCGCAGAGGAGCCACCAGATTCATCGGAGGCACCAGCGCCATATTCCGCGAAGGCCGTAGCCTGGCTGAGAATGTCCGCGCCACGCGCGAACTCTTCAAGGAGGCGGTGGGCCCGCAAGAGGTCTGACATCCGTTTCTTGTTCTCGATCGGTTACTGATGAACAGATTATTGCGCATCAGCATGCTTGCCGACTGAGTCCAAACCAGTTGTAAAACACATCACACGCTAAGGCCGAGAGCCGCTGCGTGAGGCGAAGCCTTGCCTGATAGCGGCAAATTCATACCAATCTTGAGGAGATTATCATGCATTATGACGTCATAGTACTGGGCAGCATCAATCTGGATGTCAAGGCCCTGGTGACCAGCTATCCCAGACGCGGGGATACGGCTACGGCAAGGAGCATCACCATGCTGCCGGGCGGGAAGGGTTCGAATCAGGCCGTGGCTGCAGCCAAGTTGGGAGGCAAGGTGGCCATGCTGGGCGCGGTCGGTGAGGACGGCGCAGGCAAGCAGATGCTTGACAATTTAAGCGATTGGGGAGTCGATACCCAGTTCGTCATGCGCAATGGCAATGAGGGGACCGGAACATTCATCGTCCAGGTCGATCAGACCTCCGAGAACACCATGGTGGGAACCCTTGGCGCCAATGACACCATCACGGCCGCAGAAGTGGATACAGCCTTGGATCAGATGGAGGCTCCGGTTCTGCTTATGCAGCTGGAGACCAGTCGCGAGTCCGTTCTGGCTGCTTTGAAGGCCGGCAGACGCAAGGGCATGTACATCATCCTTGATCCCGCTCCGGCTGACGGTTTCTTCCCCGAGGCGCTCGCCTATGCTGATTGTGTCACGCCCAACCAGCAGGAGACCGAGCGGATCACCGGTATTCATGTGACCGACAAGGTGGAGGCGGTCAAGGCTGCCAAAGCCATAGCCGGTATGGGGCCGAAGACCGTCATCGTCAAGCTGGGTGCCGATGGGAGCGTGGTTTTGCATGAGGGGGAGATCTACGAAATCGACTCAGTCAAGGTCCACGCACTGGACTCCGTCTGTGCCGGTGATGTGTTTGCCGGCGCCCTTGCGGTCAACTATGCCCAGCATGGGGATTTTCTGAAGGCGGTGAATTTTGCCAACAAGGCGGCCGCCATCAAGGTCAGTCGTGTGGGCAACCATCAGGTCTTCCCCACCTTGGCCGATATGAGCTGACCGAAGTCAAGCACAGCTGCATGCAGTTTGACGAGTAATCACGCGCAGTGAAAAATGCGGTAAGAAAATTAAGAGGGATAAGGAAGAGGCCGGCATTATCTGCCGGCCTCTAATCGCATTTGTCGGGGTAGGGGGATTTGAACCCCCGGCCTCTTCGTCCCGAACGAAGCGCGCTACCAAGCTGCGCTATACCCCGTGACAACGTTCTATATAGTACACGTACCGTCGGCCAAACGCCATCGTCTGCGCGGCGCGACCGTTCAACCGCTTGCTGGTCGACGGTACCCTGGGCCAAGTACCGGCTCATGCGTAAAATAGCAGTTTATGAATGACTCATCGGAAGAAACCCCTCGTCTGACTACGGTCGAGCGTGCTCAGGCGCTGCTCGACCAGGATATGGCCATCACGGAGAAGATCGATCAGGGCGCCCAGTTGGATGACGCCATTGATCCCGGCAACCTGACGGACAGCGCTGAAGGCCATCCCGAACAGGTGCGCATGCGTGTGGCCAAGAGGGCTCTCATGCTCAAGGAGGGCATTGAGCCCTACCCGGTCCATCTGGATGTGACCGATCGCATTGAGGATGTGCGCCGTAAGTATCAGGACCGCCTTGAGCCTGGCCAGGAGACCGAGGATGTGGTTGGCATCGCCGGCAGGGTCCTCTTCCTGCGCAACGGCGGCGGCCTCTGCTTCGTCCAGCTGGCGGCAGGCGACGGCACGCGCATCCAGGGCATGGTTTCCAAGCGTGAGATCGGCGCTGATTCTCTCAAGCGCTTCAAGCAGCTGGTCGACTTGGGCGACCACCTCTACCTGCGTGGCCGTGTGGTCGCCTCCAAGACCGGGGAACTCTCCGTCTTCGCCACTGAGTGGAACATCGCGGCCAAGGCCCTGCAGCCCCTGCCCGCCCTTCACAAGGAACTGACCGAGGAACAGCGCACCCGCAAGCCCTACCTGGCCATGATCGCCGATGAGGATGTGCGGGCCATGGTCCGCCGCCGTTCCAAGGCCGTCTCCTCCCTGAGGCGTACCTTCGAGGACCACGACTTCATGGAGGTCGAGACCCCCATGCTTCAGACCGTGCATGGCGGCGCTGCGGCCCGGCCATTCACCACGCATATGAACGCCTTCGACATCGACCTCTACCTGCGCATCGCCCCTGAGCTCTTCCTCAAGCGCTGCCTGGTCGGCGGCATTGAGCGGGTCTTCGAGATCAACCGCGACTTCCGCAATGAGGGCGTGGATGCCACCCATGCCCCGGAGTTCACCATGCTGGAGGCCTATCAGGCCTACGGCACCTATGACACCATCGGAGAGCTGACCAAGGAGCTGATTCAGAAGGCGGCCATGGCCACGGCAGGTTCGCTGACGGTGACCCTGAAGGATGGCAGCCAATACGACTTCGGCGGCGATTGGCATCAGATCAGCATGTATGAGTCCCTTTCCGAATCCCTGGGCGAGGAGATCACCCCGCAGACCAGCGTGGACCATCTTCGGACCATTGCTGACAAACTGGGCCTGGAGGAGGAGCCGGCCGAGAACCACGGCAAGCTGGTCGAGCACCTCTGGGAGCACTTCTGGCAGGACAAGCTGTATGAGCCGACCTTCGTGCGTGATTTCCCGGTCGAGACCTCGCCCCTGGTCAAGGCCCACCGCACCAAGCCGGGCGTGGTCGAGAAGTGGGACCTTTACGTGCGCGGGTTCGAGCTGGCCACGGGCTATTCGGAGCTCAACGATCCGGTGGTCCAGCGGCAGCGGTTCGTCGAGCAGGCCAAGATGGCCAGCCGCGGCGATGTCGAGGCCATGGACATTGACGAGGACTTCCTTGAGGCCCTGGGGGTGGGCATGCCTCCAGCAGGCGGCATGGGCATGGGCATCGATCGTCTGCTGATCGCCCTTACCGGTGCATCCATCCGCGAGACCATCACCTTCCCGCTGGTCAAGCCGCTGGTCTGAGATAACAGGGGAGGGACGGTCATGAATATCAGGCTTTGGATGGATGGTATGCGTCCCAGGACGCTGCCTGCATCGGTGGCGCCTGTCTGCGTGGGCGCTTCGGCTGCACTCCTGGAGCGGTCACGGCTGTTGGAACAGTGCACCAGCTCCTGCTCGCCCACGCCTGCCGACCCTGCCCTGAAGGCGGCCACGCCGGGACGGCTGGCTCTGATCGTGGTCTTGTTGGTCCTGCTCGCCCTGTCCATGCAGATCGCAGCCAACTTCGCCAACGACTACGCCGATGGTGTTCGCGGCACCGACTCCGGCCGTGGAGGCGAGGAGGCCGCCTCCGGCAGGCCCAGACGTCTGGTGGCCGCCGGCGTGCCACCCAGGAAGGTGCTGTACGCCACCATGATCTCGGCGGCCTTCACCTGTCTGATGGGTCTGGCCGTCATGGCATTGACCGGTCACTGGTGGATGATCCTGGTCGGGGTCTGCTGCCTGGTCGCCGGCTGGTGTTACGTGGGTGGCCCGCATCCATATGGCTACCACGGGCTGGGCGAGGTCAGCGTATTCATCTTCTTCGGTCTGGTGGCCACCCTGGGCACCGAGTATTTTCTCATTAATAGGGTTGATACCGCCGGCATCCTGGGTGCCTGCGTCTGCGGGCTCAATGCCGTGGGCCTGCTCATGCTCAACAATTACCGGGACCTGGATGACGACCGCCGATCCGGCAAGCACACATATGCGGTTCTGGTGGGGGCGCGCGCAGCGGCTATTTCCATTTACCTGGTCTACATCCTGAGCCTGGTTCTGGGTCTGATCCAGTTCGTCCCGGCTGTCATGAGGCGTGGCCTGCCCGGCTTCCCTCTTGTGCTGGTCCTCCTGCCTGTGGCCGCTGTCTTTCTGCTGATCTGTCGAGCCTTTGCCCGTGGCCAGGTGCCCAAGGCCTTCGGCATGGCAGGCAAGGGTACCCTGGTCTCCGCCCTATGCTGGTCGGCGGGCCTGCTCCTGCAGCTGTGAAAATCCTGATACCCTCATAAGAAGGCAGTCCGACTTTCGAGCGATTTGGTGGATAATCAGGCAATCATGTTCATCACACTTCGGGAATACAAGGACGCACTGCGGCCCTCGGCCCTGCTCTGCTCGCCCACGCCGGTGCTGATCGGCACGGCGGTGGCCCTCCGGCAGCTGTTCAACCAAGGGCTGGGTCCGGATGCGCGCTTCTGGCTGATCGCCCTCTTATGCTGTCTGACGGCTGTGTTCATCCACAGCACCTGCAATCTGGCCAATGACTACTTTGACGGCATCAGAGGTACTGACGAAGGCCGCAGCAGCCTTTCGGGCGCCGGCGCTGACGGCCCGGTGCCCGATCTGCCTAGACGTGGGGTGGCCGGTGGTGTGGAACCTCGCAAGGTCCTGCTGTCCGCCTATCTCAACATCCTTATGGCCTGCCTGTCCGGACTGATCCTCTGCTGGGTGACCGGCCACTGGTGGATGATCCTGGTTGGCATCTTCTGTCTGCTGGGAGCCTGGTTTTACACGGGAGGCAAACACCCTTACGGCTATAGGGCCATGGGCGAGCTGAGCATCATGATCTTCTTCGGCCTGGTGGGCGTGCTGGCCACCCAGTACTTGGAGACCGGCGGCATCGACCGCCATGGCTTCATCGGCGCTTTGGTTGGCGGTCTTATCTGCATTCCCGTTCTGGAGATCAACAACTATCGGGACATCGATGCGGATCCTCTGGCCGGCAAGTACACGCTGTCTTCGTTCATCGGAGCCAAAGGCACGCTGATTCTGATGGGGTCCTGCTATGCCCTGGCTGTGATTCTGGGCGTGTTCGAGTCGTGGTCCCTGTCTGACGGATCCCTTGCGGACGCCTGGCCTCGCCTGCTCTGCCTGCTGCCCGTCCTGGCCCTGGCCATCGCCACCACAGTAGCCAGCTGTCGGAACCGGTTCAGCAGGGCGTTCGCGCTATCGGGCTATACGGATCTGCTGACAGGGTTCTGCTGGCTGGGTGTCTGCCTGCTTTGAGTGGCCGCTCTACAGGGGGAGCCGTAGGTCCGCCAAACAGTCCCTCTTAGGTCTTAGAATTTTCACTATGACCTACAAACTAGTATTGCTCAGGCATGGCCAGAGCGCATGGAACAACACCAATCAGTTCACCGGCTGGGTGGACGTCCCGCTGACCGAGCAGGGCGAGCAGGAGGCCCGTAAGGGCGGCAAGCTGCTCAAGGATAAGGGTGTTCTGCCGGACATCGTCTTCACCTCGCTGCTGCGCCGCGCCATCAACACCGCCAACATCGCCCTGGACGAGGCTGACCGCCTTTGGATCCCCGTCAAGCGTGACTGGAGGCTGAACGAGCGTCACTACGGGGCTCTGCAGGGCAAGAACAAGACCGAGATCCGCGAGAAGTACGGCGACGAGAAGTTCATGCTCTGGCGTCGTTCCTATGCCACCCCGCCGCCCGAGATCGATCCTGACGACGAATACTCGCAGTCCCATGATCCGCGGTATGCCGGAGCCCCTGTGCCCCGCGCCGAAGCGCTGGCCAACGTGGTCAAGCGCGTCACCCCCTACTGGGAGAGCGATATTGTTCCTGAGCTCAAGACCGGCAAGACCGTCCTGATTGCCGCCCACGGCAACTCCCTGAGGGCCATCGTCAAGATGCTCGACAACCTGACTGAGGACGAGATCGCCAAGGTCAACATCCCCACGGCCATCCCACTGGTCTACGAGCTGGACGAGAACTTCAAGCCCATCAAGCCTCGCGGCGAGTACCTGGATCCGGAGGCAGCCGCAGCCGGTGCTGCTGCTGTGGCGGCCCAGGGCCAGAAGTGAGATTCCTCGGATAGATCTATCCGATGATGTGAATCGGGCTTTGGATGCAGAGTATCCCAAGCTGATTGGGCGGTGTCTTCCCTTTTTGTGGAAGGCACCGCCTTTCGTATTTATTCCTGGCCGTTGGAGAAGTAAGAAACGGCCCGTCACCTGACTGACGGTCAGGTGACGGGCTGCACGGTTGCCGTCCGTTCAGTCCAGATCGAGGTCGAGGTCCTTGGGATCCTTGGAGGGGTCGAAGCCCGAGACGATGTAGACCACGCGCCGGGCCGCCGAAACGCCATGGTCTCCCAGACGCTCCATGAACCGTGCCACCAGGACCAGGTCGATCAGCTGCTGTCTGGTTCCCTTCCAGTCGTCTGAGAGGGCATAGCCGAATGTCTGCTGATGGAGCTTGTCCATCTGGTCATCGCTGACGATGATCTGTTCGGCTATGGTCGTGTCCCTGTCGGAGAGCATCTCGACCAGACGATCGGCCATGACATCCAGAAAGTCCTGCATCTGTTTGAACAGGGGGATGACCTCGTTGGGCAGGGTCGGTTCGGGGTAGGAGCGCCTTGCCGTCTCGGCGATGTGCCTGGCCAGGTCTCCCATGCGTTCAAAGGTGGCTGACAGGCTCAGCGTGGAGACCACCACCCGCAGATCGGTGGCCACGGGGCTCTGCTTGGCCAGGAGCCTGATGCATTGATCGATGATGCTGGCCTGGAGGTTGTCTATATCGGCATCCCCATCGATGACTTCCTGGGCCGTCTCTACATCGCTGTCCATCAGGGATCGCCCGGCTTTTTTGATGGCATCGCGGACCTTGGCGGCCATCCGATCCAGATCGTCGGCCACCAGCCCCAGCTCTTCGTTGAAAATCACGCGCATTGTTCTTCCCTTTCGGCCTCGGTCAACGATATGACTCCAGTCTATGTGACCGGGATGGCAAGAAAAAGCCAGAACCGAAGAATGTCGGGCCTTTGGAGCGCCAATCACTGTCGGATATGGGAGAATAAAGCCGGAACTGCCGATAAGACTTGGTTGATGTCGCAGCGTCCGGGGTCGGCGCCGGACTGGAGGGAAGTCCTTATGAGACGGTTCATGGACCGCCTACGCAGCCTTATGAGCAACCGGAGCAAGGATGGTGGACAGGCGGATGGCGAGGCTTTAGAGGGATCGACCCAGGCCTTGCTGGCGCTTATCCCCGCCGCTACGGTTGTGGTCGATGGCGATGACGAGGTTGTCCGCTCCAGCCCGGATGCCTACAGGCTGGGAATCGTCAGCAACGACGAGATCTCCAATCCGAAGATCATCGAAGCCATCGCCCAGGTGCGCCGCTCGGGCGGTCGACGCAGCTTTAATCTGATCACGCGAACGCCAACTGAATTCGCCTTGGATGCCGCAGCTGAGAGCAGGGAATCCGATGATTGGGAGATTAGCCAGGCCCAGGCGGTGTCCAGGAGGAACTGGCTCAAGGTCACCCTGGGTCGCATCGATCAGTCCCTGGTGGTGGTGCTTATCGATGATGTGAGCGATTCGGTCAGGTTTGTTCGGACCAGGGACGCCTTCATGACCAATGTATCCGAGCAGATGCTCAAGCCGGTCCAGGCACTAGAGGAGCTGGCGGCGCAGCTGAAAACCACCTCACACCTGGAGGGGGATGATCCGGAACTGCTTCGCAGCCACCTGCGCAGCGTCTCCAAGGATGCCTCCTCGGTCCAGCGTTACAGCGCATATCTGGGGCATGTGCTCAAGGATCTTCTTCTGCTGATCCGGGCTCAGGAGCGGATCAAACCCAGCAGGGAGAACGTGCTTGATGTGGCTGAGCAGATACGTGCAGTGGTACGGGATGAGCAGGATAGAGCCGACCAGGCCCATGTGACCCTGCGCTGGCGATGCGACCAGCCACTGACGATTCATGGCGACGGGCAACAGATCAGAGTGGCCCTGGCCAAGCTGGTGGAGAACGCTGTCTCCTATTCGTCTTCGGGCTCTACCGTCTCCCTGGTGGCACAGCCCTCCAAGGATGGGCGCTACGGAATCATCAGGGTGGTCGACCACGGCAGAGGCATATCCAAGGCCGACCAGGGCAGGATCTTCGAGCGCTTCTACCGGGCCGACAACCAGAATGAAGAGACTGCCGTAGGCATCGGTCTGGGGCTGGCCATCGTCAAGCATGTCGCTCTGACCCACCATGGCTCGGTCACTGTCTGGAGCGCGCCGGGAGAGGGGAGCACCTTCACACTGATGCTTCCTCTGGCTCAGGGTCCGGTTGCTGGGCAAGACGGCGATAATCCCAACGATTGAAGTGCTCCCAGATCATCAGCAGAATGCCCACGCCAACCCCGGACAGGCAGACAATCAGGGGCTTGGTGACCGTCATCCCGGTCAGGGCCAGGATGCCCACCACGACCAGAGCCAGAATCCAGGCACCGGTACCGAACAGGAAGATGCGTCGTAGGTCCACCTGCACGGGCCGAGGCGATGGCCTTCGGGCATCCGGGTCGAAAATGGGAGCCAGCTTCATACCCCCACTGTACCGTTTGCAATGACATGCGGTGACCCCCACGCCTTGCCCAGGCTTCGGCCCGTGTCATATTATGACGGAGATTGGTGGGTTCGTATGCACCGGCCCATGGAGGGATTTCCCGTGGAAAGGGGAGTGCGTGTATCCGATCCAAGCTGTGGAGAAGCACTACGCCTGGGGCTCACATGACCGACTGCAGCGCATGTTCCATTTGCATGAGCCGGAGGGATGCCAGGGGGATACCTTGGCGGAGATGTGGTTCAGCGGGCACACCGAATCCCCCTCGCCCCTGACCCTGCCCGACGGGTCGCTCATACCGCTGACCGAGGCCATTCGTCGCAATCCCATGGCCATGCTGGGTGAGCGCGACTCCCGCCTCTTCGGCCCCACCCTGCCCTACCTGTTCAAGATCATCTCGGCCCGCATCCCTCTGTCCCTGCAGGTGCATCCGCTGGATTTCGAGGCTCGCGCCGGCTTCAACCGTGAGAATGCCCTGGGGGTGGCTGATGACGATCCCAGCCGCTCCTTTCATGACAGTCTGGCCAAGAACGAGATGGTGGTGGCCCTGGAGCCCTTCCAGGCCTGTGTGGGCTTCGCAACCATCTCCACACAGCTGACCCTCCTGCGCGCCGTGGATCACCCCCTGGCCGAGCTGATGACCGAGGCTCTGACCGCCCGCACCTTCCATCTGGGGGTCCCTCCGGCCCGTTTCGCTTCGGCCGATGCCATGATGCCGGTCTCCTCCCTGATCTGGCCGGACTCCCGCCGACGTATCTTCCGGGCCTTCCACGCTGCCGTGACTGCCGAGCCGGAGGCCGCCCAAGGTCTGGAGGAAGCCTTGGAGGCAGCTGCCGGGCGGCTGCGGTCCAGGCGGGCAGGGGCCGTGCTGGACCATGCCCTGTGTGCAGTCCGGTCCTTCCCGAATGACCCCGCCGTGCTCTGCTTGCTTATGCTCAACCCCGTGGACCTGGAGGAGGGCGATTCGGTCTATATCCCCGCCGGGACCCCTCACGCATACATCCATGGCACTGCAGCAGAGATCATGACCAACTCCGACAATGTACTCAGGGCCGGTATGACCCCCAAGCATCGTGACATTCCCAACCTCCTGCGCAGCCTGGACTGCCAGCCTTCAGCCCCCATCGATCCATCCAGCTCCATGATCGCCACCCTGATCATGCACAATATGGTGACCTACCGGCCCAAAATCAACGAGTACATGCTGGTCTACGGGCATGTACAGGAGGGTGGCGCCACCTGGCCCCTGCTCAACAGGCTTCAGCAGCGTTACGGGGATCTGATAGAGCGTCTGGGGCCTCGCCACCTGATGATTCCCCGCAGGGGACCCCGCATCATCGTCTGCACTGATGGGCGGATCCGTTGCGCAACCGCCGACAAGTCCTGTGTACTGGACCAGGGACAGGCCCTCTTCGTCCCCTCGGAGGATGGCCGTGTCGACATCACCATGCCTCAGGATTCAGACGATGCCGGCGGGTCCTTCCTCCTGGCCTCGACCCCGGTCTGACCTTTTTTGAGCCTGGTTCGCTCAGGGTGGACCAGGCAGGGTTCAAAACCGAGGGACACGCCGTGGCGGACGGCACGCATGCCGGTTTGCTCATGTTCGCCTCATGTCCGTATAATCCTAGCGTATTCCGTGGTTGTCGAAGATGAGCGACCACCGAAGCCATGCTTGAGTACACCAGTATGGACAATTCAGGTCATTTGGCCTGGGTTCTCGCTTGCGTTATGGTGTTCCCTTGTGATGGTTCGTGATACGGCACGAAAGTCGCGTCGGAACATAAACGGGAGTGATTCTAGATGAAGCATGCTGCGCACAGGGCTTCGGCCAGGCGAGGCGCAGGTGTCGGCAGTTGGTCGACCGGCCGATCTTCAGGCGTAACGCAGGCAGCGGGCATTGAGGGTCTTGATGATGCCCTGGCGGCCAAGCTCAACCAGGTGGCCCCTCGAACCCGTCGTTCCATTCGTCTGGCGGCCAAGGCCTCAGCCCGTCGCTCCCACATCATGACCGGTTCGGCCCTGACTGTCCTGGTCGGTGCCGCCGCCTCCTCCATGGCGGTCAGTCAGGCTCGCGGTGACTGGTCCCTGCCCCTGGCCGACAGTGTCGCAATCAATTTGGTCACCCCCTCATCCTCTGCCGGTTCCTCCAGCGCGAACGGTGATGCAAGGGTCTCCCGCTCTGATTACCGTCAGCCCCTGCCGACGGCTTCTCAACGCAACGAGGGCAGCTGGGAGCTGGGCGAATCCGAACTCGATGCCGGGCAGATGTCCAAATCCCTGGCCGACAATCCGGTCGTGGCTGTGCTGATGGATACCAACCGATCAGTTCTGCCTTCAGGGTTCAATCCCAACCATGCCACCGGGGATGCAGGCAATGTCTACGAGTTCAGCCAGTGCACCTGGTGGGCCTACGTCCGACGTCACCAGCTGGGTCTGCCGGTGGGTTCACACATGGGCAATGCCAAGGATTGGTCCGGCTCTGCGCGCTCCCTGGGCTATTGGGTGGACAACACGCCGCGCAATGTCGGCGACATCGTGGTCTTCCAGGCCGGCCAGGAGGGTTCGGATTCCACCTATGGCCATGTGGCCATCGTCGAGAAGATCAATCCCGACGGCTCCATCGTCACCTCGGAGTGTGGTGCCATCATGAACGGAAAGACCTACTCTCGCACCTTGTCCAATGTGCATGCCTTCAGCTACATCCACTACTGATTCCTGGCTGGTTAATCTTTGTTCCCAATGCGTGATAGAATTGTGCCCGATGAAAAAAACACGCAAGTATGTGAGCATGATGGCGGCAGCCACAATCTGTGGCATGCTCTCCATCGGTATACCCGCCGTGGCCCAGGCCAGTGACGGCAGTGAAGCCGTAGTTACTTCGTCGCGTTCATTCACTCCCGGCAGCAAGGTGCGTGCCGACCTGTTGACCGAGTCGACGGCTACCACCGTCGAAAAGGACAGCAGCTGGGGTGGCATTGAGTCTTTGAACGTTCCTGCCACCAAGTCCCAGGCCGAGAAGGATGCTGAAGCCAGGGCCCAGCAGGCTCAAGAGCAGGCCCAGGCTGCAGCCAGTCGGCGTCAGTCCGCGCAGCAGGTCAGTCGTTCGGCTGCTCGTGCCGCTCGTGCCAGCACCACCGACACGGTTACGGATGCACCGGTCTCCGGCACGGGTGCCGATGTGGTCAACTACGCCCTTCAGTTCCAGGGGATTCCTTATGTGTATGGCGGGACCGATCCAGCCACGGGCTTCGACTGCTCTGGATTCACCCAGTATGTGTTCGCCCACTTCGGCATCAGCCTGCCCCGCACGGCCGATGCGCAACGTTCAGTGGGTGTACCGGTCACGGATCCTGCTCCTGGCGACCTGCTGGTGACCTCTGATGGTAGCCATGTGGGCATTTATGTCGGCGGTGGTCGCATGATTCATGCCCCGCGTCCCGGTCGGACCGTAACAGTTCAGAAGCTTTATCGGGATTTCGAGTATCGTCGTCTGGTCTAAGGCATAGTTTTTGCGCAGGCTCAACGCCCCTACGGGGGCGTTTTGCATATTCGGAGTCGAAGTTCCTCGCGTGTTGGCCCCTGCCAACTTATTGATGAGGTCTGCATGCGATATTCTGACAGAAAGAGCGATGTCGGTTTGTCATCGCCAAGTTTAAAGGAGGTCGTCGGATGAGCAACGACAAGGCTGTTCTGGTAGGCGTCGATGGCTCGGACGCCAGCTACAAGGCGGCGTGGTGGGCCGCCAACTACGCTAAGCATGCAGGGTTGACCCTGCAAATCGTCTGCGCATATTCCCTTCCCTCGTATGCGGCCGTCTCCTTCGACGCGACATACACCACCATGGGAGACGACGTAGCGGCCCACAACGATGCACAGGAGATTCTCTCCAAGGCCAAGGCCATAGCCGATGAACAAGGTGTAGGGGCAGCCACGCTGATTGTGACGGGGGATCCTTCATCGGTCTTCGTGGAGCTGAGTCGCAACTACCGGCTGATTGTCATCGGGAACCGGGGCAAGGGCGGCCTGGCTGAGCGTCTGCTGGGCACCACCAGCTCCAGCCTGCCCGCCTACGCTTACTGCCCTATCGTGGTCGTTCCTTACACCGATGACGATGGCAACCTGATGCATCTGAGCAACGACATCAAGCGGGTCGCCGTGGGTTCCGACGAGTCCAAGTGGGGGCTTAAGGCCCTGCAGATCGCCGCCGCCTTCGCCGACAGTTGGAACGCCGAGCTGGATGTCATGTCGGCAGTGCCCAATATCTCCGGACTGACCGGCACGGGTTCGGCCGAGGAGCGCAGCGTCATGGATTCCTACCTGGACGACCTCAATACCCGAATCGAACCACTCATGAAGACCTATCCCGATCTGCGCATCAACAAGACCGTGGTGCCGGGGTCGGCTGTGGAGGCCCTGACCCAGGCCAGCAAGACCCATGACGTGGTCGTGGTCGGTTCGCGTGGTCGCGGCGGCTTCACCGGGCTCCTGCTGGGATCGACCAGCCAGGGGCTCCTGCAGCATGCCGTCAGCCCCGTCTATGTGGTGCCGCGCAAGTATGTGGAGGCCGAGGAGTCCGGGCTCAAGGCTGCAGCCGAAGCTGCCGAAACTACCGATGTGGCTGAGATCACCGGTGTGGAGCAGGTCTCTGTGGATTCGGCCAAGCCCGAGCAGTTGGCCGACCTGGAGTCGACCATCGACCCCGAGCACGAGGAGTAAGAGCAAGGAGCGGAGACCCCGGAAGTTCCATGAACCTGGGGGTCCCCGCTCCTCTCTTCTTGTTGTCCTGTCGGATCAGTGGCGAACCTTGACGGAAATCCTTACCGGGGTCTCCCGCTGATAGGTGTGTGCCACGGTGCAGGACTTGGCGATATGGCGGCGGACCCGCTCCTCCAGCTTGTCTGCATCATCCTGGGCCAGCCTGGCCGAAGTGGCATCGACGTCCACCTGCTCGTCGAAGCTCAGGTAGGCGTCATCGTCGGCGTCATAGGTGCCGTCCACCACGATTTTCGCCCCCTTGCCCTTGCCTAGGGCGCTCTCCACGGCGAATTGGCTGGAGAGGGCTCCACAGGCGGCCAGAGCGATTTTCATCAGGTCGCCGGGGTTGAACTGATCCTCGCCCTTGCCGAAGGTGATGTGGGCGCCGTTGTCGCCATAGGCGTTCCAGGTGCCGTTTTCGTCGCGTTCGACCCAAAGTCTCTTGCCCATCTGTTCCTCCTTGTCCGGCACCCGGCCGGGTGCGTCATCCGGATCCGACCCTGTGGCCGGACCTGTTCCTCCAATCTAACCCGGACTTGGCGATTCGTCACCGGGGCGCGCTCAGCTGACCGAGGACTTGATAGTATGGCCGCATGGCCTTGACTTCCGAAGAACTGCAGCGCATCCGTACACGTATCCCCGAGCGTCCCGACTCGGACATTCCCACTCCTTATGAGGACCTGGTGCGCACCATCCTGCGCGAGGGCACCCTGAAGTCCGACAGGACGGGCACCGGGACCATATCCCTGTTCGGGCGGCAGATGCGATTCGATCTCTCGCGTTCCTTCCCGCTGATCACCACCAAGAAGGTCTACTTCCGTGGCATCGCCTATGAGCTGCTTTGGTTCCTGAAGGGGTCGCAGAACGTGCGCTGGCTGCAGGAGAACCGTGTGCATATCTGGGACGAGTGGGCGGACCCGGAAACCGGGGATCTGGGTCCGGTCTATGGGGTCCAGTGGCGCAGCTGGCCCGCTCCGACCCCTGAGGACCCCCATCACACCATCGACCAGATCGCCAAGGTGCTGGATTTGATCCGCACCCACCCGGACTCCCGTCGAATGATCGTCACCGCTTGGAATCCGGCCCAGATTGACAGCATGGCCCTGCCGCCCTGCCATGCGCTCTTCCAGTTCTATGTGGCCGACGGCAGGCTGAGTTGCCAGCTCTATCAGCGCTCCTGCGACATGTTCCTGGGGGTGCCTTTCAACATCGCCTCCTACGCCCTGCTGACCCTGATGATGGCCCAGCAGGCCGATCTTGAGCCTGGGGAGTTCGTCTGGACCGGCGGCGACTGCCACATCTACGACAACCATGTGGAGCAGGTTCTGGAGCAGCTGTCGCGCAAACCTTATCCTTACCCGACCATGCGCATCCGCAAGGCCGACTCCATCTTCTCCTACCAGTACGAAGACTTCGAGGTGGTGGACTATCAGTGCCATCCCGCCATCAAGGCCCCGGTGGCGGTCTGATGGTGCGCTGGGCCGAATACGGGCACCGTCGAATCCGAAGATTAGAATGTACTCGTATATCTACTCACCATGAGGAGTGAACACAACAGATGGAGCATGACAATAGTCGCAGCGGCTATCACGAACCCGAGCCCGGTCAGGCCGGGCTTCTAGGCGATGAGGAATGGCGGCATCAGGAAGAAGAGATAGGCCGCCGCTCATCGGTCAATATGATCTGGGCGCAGGCGCGGGCCACTGACGGCCGGCGCGGCGCCATCGGTTACCACAATGCCCTGCCTTGGCATTTGAGCGAGGACATGCGGCACTTCAAGGAGCTGACCGTATCCCATCCTGTCATCATGGGGCGGCGGACCTGGGTGTCCATGGGGGAGCGGCCCCTGCCCAAGAGGGACAACATCATCCTGTCCAGCGACCCAGGGTTCCATGCACCTGGCGCTACCGTGGTGTCTGCGGCCGACGATGCTCTGGAGCTGGCCAGGCAGGAAGCCATTCCCGACGATGGGATGGATCGCAGTGAAATATGGGTCATCGGCGGGGCAGGGGTCTTCAGCACCTTCTTTCCGTTGGCGGATGCGGCCTACGTGACCGACCTGGACCTGCAGACTCCGGCCGACGTCTTTGTGCCCGATATGGAGGAGCTGGTCAACAAGCGGTTCTGGCATGTGCGTGATAAGACCCGGTGGATGACCCCGGCCAAACCAGACCAGGCGGCTGCCATCCCGCGTTTCCGGTACATCACCTATGGGAAGGTGCGTTGATGGGCCGGGATTCTGAAGGAAAGGCCCCACGGGGTCCCTACAATGTCATGACCGTCTGCACCGGCAACATCTGCCGGTCACCCATGGCTGAGGTCATCCTGCGCAAGTTCTTCCAGGATCGCGGACTGGATGAGGACCAGGTCAGAGTGGAATCCAGCGGGGTCAGCGACGAGGAATTCGGCAACCCCATAGATCGGCGTGCCCAGAAGGTTCTGCGCGAGCGGGGCTATGAGGTGCCGCCTGACCACTTCGCCCACCGGATCACCTGGGAGGAGGCCGAAGACGCCGACCTGCTGCTGCCCATGACGGCCGACCATATGCGCGCCCTGCTGCGTCTGCTGCCCTCAGGCAAGCGATCCGCCGTTCATCTGTACCGTAGCTTCGACCCGGATCTGCCCAAGCCGGCGCCGGGTCGGGAGAGCCAAATCGACCTGGTGGACCCCTGGTATGGCGGCCCCCGTGAGTTTGAGGTGGCCATCGATCAGATCGAACACACCGCGCCTTACATCGTCGACTGGGTGGTCCGTCAGCTGTCCTGAACGATGGATGAATGCAAATATCAATTAAGCCCCTGGGTTCCTTATGAATCCCAGGGGCTTAATGGCTGGTGGCTCCGAGCGGGATCGAACCGTTGACCTAGCGATTTTCAGTCGCTCGCTCTACCAACTGAGCTACAGAGCCATGAACAGTCGAAAAGACCCGGACAAACCGGGCCAGACCATTCCCAGCGACTCCGGCCGGACTTGAACCGGTGACCTCCGCCGTGACAGGGCGGCGCTCTAACCAACTGAGCTACGGAGCCGAGGCTGCTCGAACAGCCAAGAGGAAAGTTTACATGAGCGCCGGAGGAATGCAAGCCCCGGCGCGTCGCTGCCTAGTCCTGCTGCTGCCAGCCATCGGTGTCGATGTGGTGGGCGGGGTTGGCCTGCCAGGCCTTCCAGGCCGATTCGACGATCTCTTCGACGCCGTACTTGGCATGCCATCCCATCTCGGTGTTGATCCGGGTGGGGTCGCCTATCAGGTGCGGCGGGTCGCCGGCACGGCGGGGCTTGATGGCCTCGGTGAAGGGCAGACCCGTCACTTTCCTGACCTCGTCCACGATTTGGCGAACGGATGTGCCCTGGCCGGTGCCCACGTTGAAGGCGTCGTAGCGGCGCTGGTCGCGGTCCAGGTAGTCCAGGGCGGCGATGTGGGCGTCGGCCAGATCGGAGACGTGGATGTAGTCGCGCACGCAGGTGCCGTCGGGGGTGGGGTAGTCGTCGCCGAAGATGGCGGGTGCCTTGCCCTGCCGCAGCCTGTCGAAGAGCATGGGAATCAGGTTGAGGACAGCCGGGTCCTCCAGGCTGACCGGTCCGCAGCCGGCCACGTTGAAGTAGCGCAGGGCGCAGAAGCGGATGCCGTAAGGCTGCTCGCAGGCCCGGGCCATCCACTCGCCGACCAACTTGGTCTGGCCGTAGGGGTTGATGGGGACCATGGGCTGCACATCCTCGGGGACCACGTCGACCGGAGGCTCGCCGTAGGTTGCTGCCGAGCTGGAGAAGACCAGCTTCTTGGCATCGGTCTTTGCCATGGCCGACAGGACGTTGATCATACCGTTCAGGTTCTGCCGGTAGTACCAGATGGGCTTCTCCACCGACTCGCCCACCTGCTTGCGGGCTGCGAAGTGGATGACCGAGTCGACCTTGTTCTCCTTGATGATCTCAGCCAGACGCTGGTCGGCCCCCGGTGCGGCCACGTCGGCGCCGTAGAGACGGGCATCGCCGATCCGGCTGGGCTTGCCATAACTCAGGTCGTCGACCACGACGACGTTCTTGCCGGCCTCCTGCAGGGCGTGGACCACATGGGCGCCGATGTATCCGCAGCCGCCTGTAACCAAAACTGACATCTGTATGCCTTTCCTGTCGAAAACCGGACGAAAGGGCTTGTTCGGTTTTGCAATCTTTTGTTGTTTTTTGTTCTAGATTGAGTATATCACGGGCACATGTGACTCCTGTGCCCGCTTGTATCCGCTTTCTAGGATATATATGAGCTGTGATGAGTGCAGAAAGACAGAGCAAGGCCCCCATGAGGTCCATCGTCTCCTATGTGAGGCGGTCCGAGAAGCTGAACGACCGGCTGGCGAGGGCTTGGGCTCGGTATTCTTCCAAATACCTGCTCGATTTGGGCCAGGCTAAGGGTTCGTTGACGGTTGCGGAGAATCTGCGTTGTGATGCAGCAATGATCAGGTCGGTCTGGGGACGGGATGCGCCGCTGATCGTCGAGATCGGATCGGGCCAGGGGGAGAACGTCGTGGCCAGCGCCCGGGAGCACCCCGATCTGAACTATCTGGCCCTGGAGGTCTATCAGCCAGGGTTGGCTCATACCATGCTGATGGCCGGTAAATCCGACCTGGATAATCTGCGGCTGGCCCAGGTCAACGCCCCGGACCTTCTGGCCCGTATGGATCCTGGACTAATAAATGAAGTCTGGACCTTCTTCCCCGACCCCTGGCCCAAGATGAAGCACCACAAGCGTCGTCTGGTCCAGCCGGCTCTGGCTGAAGAGCTGGCGAAGCGCCTGGTACCAGGCGGCATCTGGCGAATCGCAACCGACATCGAAGATTACGCCCTGCATGTGCATGAGGTGATGGATGGCAATCCGAAATTCAGGAACCTGGGCGATCTGCCAGTCAGCCTACCTACCCAGCATGTCGGCAAGGGGACGGCTGATCAGGCCAAATCCCTGCCTCATGCCATGTTCATGGAGTCGGAGCGGTTCGGCGGCAGGATCGTGACCAATTTCGAGCGTAAGGGGATCCAGGCCGGCCGGGTCATCCACGACCTGACCTATCAGGTTTCGGCAGACTGACCATAGAGTGCGCATAAACATGAAGAGCGAGGGAGGCCCCGATGGTCAAGAGGATAGTGGTGGGGATGCTGGCACATGTGGATGCCGGCAAGACCACGCTCTCGGAAGCCATGCTCTACCAGGGCGGGAGAATTCGCCGTCTGGGCAGGGTGGACCATGGCGATGCCTATCTGGACACCGACGATCTGGAGCGGCAGCGGGGCATCACCATCTTCTCCAAACCAGCCCGGCTGACCTATCGTGATGTCGATCTGACCCTCATCGACACACCCGGCCATGTGGATTTTTCGGCCGAGATGGAGCGGGTCCTGTCGGTCTTGGATTATGCCCTTCTGGTCGTCGACGCAACCGCTGGATTGGAAGGGTATGTCGACACGCTCTGGCGACTTCTGACGCGCTACGGGGTACCCACCTTCATTTTCGTCAACAAGTTGGATGCCCCTGGATCTGACGCCGCCCGCATACTGGAAAGCTGCAAGCAGCGCTGGTCTTCGGGCTGCTTCGATTTGAGCCGTGGACTTGGGCACGGTGATATGGAGGATGTGGCCCTGCTTGACGAGGGTGTCATGGATGAGTACCTCAAGACCGATGGCATATCGGATGAGAGTCTGGCAAGGCTGGTTGCCGGCCGCCGTCTCTTCCCATGTTTCCTTGGGTCTGCCCTGCGCCTGGACGGGGTCGACACCCTCCTGGAGGGGTTGGAGCGGTACACCCTTTCGCCTGTGTACGGCAAACAGTTCGGTGCAAGGGTGTTCAAGGTATCGCATGATGACAAGGGTGCAAGGTTGACCTGGCTCAAGGTGACCGGTGGCGACCTGCCGGTCAAATCCTCTTTGACCACCGAGCTCCGTCATGGGGATGAAGCCAGCCAAGCATCGGGTTCTGTCGCGCAGGCGTACGGGACAGCCGGAGATATGGGGAGGAACGGACACGTTGAGACCAGGGAGACGGTTGATCAGCTTCGTGTCTATTCGGGGGCTTCCTATACGTTGACGGACTGCGCCCAGGCCGGAAGCATCGTGGCGGCAACCGGCCTTGACCTGACACGTCCGGGGCAGGGGCTTGGGTGCGAGCGGAAGGATCTGACTCCTGTGCTGGAGCCGGTGCTGTCCTATGCAGTGTCAGCCGAGGGGGTGGACCCGCACCACTTGTTGAGCGCCTTGCGCATCCTGGAGGATGAGGATCCCCTCCTGCATGTGGTCTGGCAGGAACGGCTCCAGGAAATCCACCTGCGTATCATGGGCCAGGTTCAGTTGGAGGTGATTCAGGAGGAGCTGGATCGACGGTTCGGCATGCAGGTCTCCTTCAGCCAGGGCGGGATCCTATACAGGGAGACCATCGCGGCCCCCGTCGAAGGAGTTGGACATTTTGAGCCCCTCCGCCACTACGCCGAAGTCCACCTGCTCCTGGAACCCACGGAGCCGGGCAGCGGTCTCGGTTTCGCATCGACATGCAGTCTGGATCGCCTGGAGGGGAACTGGCAGCGGCTCATCATGACCCATCTGGCGGAGAAGGAGCATCTGGGCGTTCTGACGGGGTCGCCCATCACCGATATGCGCATCACCCTGCTGGACGGCCGCGGGCACATCAAGCACACCGAAGGCGGGGACTTTCGCCAGGCCACATACCGGGCCGTCCGGCAGGGGCTGATGAAGGCCCGCAATATACTGCTGGAGCCCTGGTACCATTTCAGACTCACCGTTCCCCAGGGGAATTTGGGCAGGGCCATGTCGGACATCTACCGGATGAAGGGCGGCTTCTCGGAGCCGCAGGCAGACGGGGATACTGTCGAACTGGAAGGGGATGCGCCGGTATCACAGATGCGTGATTATGCCATCGAGGTCAGCACCTACACTCATGGCCGCGGACATCTGACCTGTTTCTTCAACGGGTATCGTCCCTGCCAGGACCAGGATGCTCTTGTGGATTCCATCGGTTATGACCCCGAGTCCGACCTGGAGAACACCCCTGACTCGGTCTTCTGCGCCCACGGAGCAGGGTACCCGGTCAAATGGAACAAGGTGGAGGACTTCATGCACCTGCCCGGCGGCCGGTACATCTGAAGCACAGCCTTAAGGTTTGAGCTTGGTTATCCCCTGCATCGAGCGGTACGGGGAAAGAGCATTCTGGGCGGTCTGCCATTATCGGTTGATGATCCACCTAGAATTACGGACATGATCGATCATCTGACGCTGAAGGTTCGGGACATCCAGGCCTCCATCGATTTCTATAGCAAAGCCCTGGCACCATTGGGGTACGTGGCCAAGGCCCACCATGAGCCCACCATCGGGTTCGGTGCAGGGGATGATGGGGCCCATTCGGACTTCTACCTGACGCCGAGCGAGGACGGGGCCGGCTCACCAGTGACCCACATAGCCTTCAGGGCCGCCGATGCTGCAACGGTGGATGCCTTCCACAGGGAGGCGCTCGCTGCCGGAGGCCGTGACAATGGTGCTCCGGGGCTGCGCGATTATCATCCCAAGTATTATTCGGCTTTCGTCTTGGATCCGGACGGGAACAATGTCGAAGCTGTGGTGGACTGGTCAGAGGCCCAGGGATAACTGCGTCAGTCCACATACGGGATCATGTCAGTATCCGGGCGGTTGGAAAAGCCTAGGATGACCGGTATGACCTATACAGCCGCATTCGACGTGGGGACCACGCAGGTCAAGGCCGTTCTTGTGGATGGCCAGGGCTCTGCAAGAGAGTGCGCGTCCAGCGGTCTTCTGCCGATTGACACGTGTGAAGGGCGTATCGAGCAGAATCCCGAGGATTGGCTACAGGCCTTCATCGAGGTGTCCCGTGACCTTTTGGCCAGGGCCGGGCGGAGCATCGAGCATTTCAAGAGCGACCAGGTCACCGGTATCATCATGAGCGGACAGATGCAGGATCTGATCGCCATGGATGCGCAGGGGCAGCCGGTCGGGCCGGCAATCCTGTACGCGGACGGCAGGGCCGAAGAAGAGTCTGCCGAGCTGGTTGAAGCTTACGGGGCTGAGTCCTTCCGCGCTCGAGTGGGGAACCCGTGCGACGGGTCCCTGCCTGTAGCCAAGCTGATATGGATGTCCAGGCATCAGCCCCACCGGTATGCGCGGGTTCGCCATGTACTCATCGATGCCAAGGATTATCTGATTTGGTGGCTGACCGGTGTCTACTGTGGCGATGTGACGGCCTGCTCGACGGCAGGTGCCATGGATCTGCGCTCGCGAACGTGGAGAAGGGACATCCTGGAGGCAGCAGGCGTGGATGCCGCGATCTTCCCGGAACTCCATTGGCCATGGGAAAGCGTTGGTACCAGCACACCGGGCGCGTCCGCTGCCACAGGGTTTGCTCCGGGGACCACGGTCTATGCGGGTATGGGGGATGCTGGGGCATCCACCTTGGCCGGCGGGGTGTTCCATCCTGGTCAGTTCAATATCAACCTGGGCACATCCGGGTGGATTGCCACAGTGACAGACCGGGCTGTAGCTGACCGCCCTGGAATGGTCAATCTGGCCTATCTGGGTACGGACAGCATCGTCAACACGGTGCCATTCCTCAATGCCGGAAACGTGCACGCTTGGGCCGCCGGAGTCTTTGCAGGGTGCGGTCCGACCGAGGGCGACGGCGACCCCTATCGACGCATGGGGCACTTGCTGGAATCCAGCCCGGCAGGAGCGCGCGGTGTGGTATGCCTACCCTATCTGGTGGGGGAGCGCTTCCCGATGATGAATCCTTCGATTCGTGGAGCCTATGTCGGCATTTCTTCCGAGACCGAGGCCTGCGACCTTGCCCGAGCGGCGCTGGAAGGCGTGTCCTATTCGATTCGCCAGGGGCTCGACCTGCTGGGCACGCCCATCGAGCGCGTCACCCTGATCGGTGGCGGCACCCGCGAACCACTGTGGTGCCAGATGCTGGCGGATATCCTTGATGCGCCCGTTCAGGTGCTTGATGATGCCCATCTCATGCCTGCAGTGGCCTTGGCCGAGCTGGTCTCTGTTGGCAAACGGACAGGCTCGTCTTCCAGGCCCGATCTGCAGGCCTTGGAAAAGTTGATGGAGGCGAACCTTGTTGGACAGGTCTATTCGCCTGACCACGCAAACCGCCATGTGTACGATGCCGGTTACAACCGGTTCCGGCGATTATACCCGGCTTTGGACTCTCTCCGGTAAACACCCCTGGATGCCAATCATTCTTTATGATCTCTACGAGTACAGTCGAGGGTGGTGAAATGATCACTCCGGAAGTTTAGAGTCTTCAAACCTTTCGGATTGCAAATAATCGGGTCTTCGAATGGCAACAACAATTAGTGACTATTCTCACGTGATCACGCGTTCTATTATGCGATGTTGCCGAAATCCGAGCGAGTAAAGAGCTATGGCAATCCCCTGATGAATCTGACATTAGGGTCACTGATTGAGAGTATAGAGGTTTCGAACATCAGAAAATGGCGTTTTTTTTTTTAATGATTCGCCTATGTACAGTAACTATAAGGGGAGCAATTTAGTTGCTCAAGAAAACAGGCTGAAAGGTAAACTAATGGCAAAGAAAAATCCTGCATGCATATACAGCTACAAGGAAGCCGCACATGAGCTCAAACGTGACGAAAAAGAAGTAGAAGAAGCTATAGATTCATTAGAGCTAATTCTTCCATTTCCTAGAAGAAATCTGAAGAAGGTTGAAGAACATATTGCTTCTTTTCATGCGCAGAAAATCAATCAATCTGCTCAAGAGCGAGAGCGGGAAAAGAAGGAAGAAGAAGAGAAGGAAAAACAACAGATACTTGAAAACAGTAGATTGGATCAAGAGCGAAAAATGAAAAGTGTACAATCTAATTGTCTTCATTTAACTGCAGTTCAAGAGCTTCAGAAAGACGCTGAAGCAATTGAGTCGCAAAATCAGGAGGATGAAGATACGCCAGATTTTGATTGACGTATTGTGTTTGGCGGTTTGACTATGTAGCGATATATCGGCATTGGGCTTCGAATACTCTATTTTTTACAATAGGTAAGATAACAATAGCTTTTATTTTTGTCAAAAATACATTAGAGGGGATGTGATGAGTCTCCTCAGATCTGCTAAAAGTTAACAACTTTAATTGTATGATGTGTGGCGATAACACGTTTAGCGCTTAAGTGAAAAGAAGATTTGAACCCCGTATCAAAGCTATGTGCAACTATATAGGGTTTGCCTCATGTGTGCATATCTCTATTTAATAGAAAAAAGAAATAAAACAACAAGATAAATCATCAAGCTAGATGTAAATCTATATAGTGCACTTTTGTACCCCCGGAGAGAGTCGAACTCTCGCTGTCAGATTGAAAGTCTGGTGTCCTAACCGTTAGACGACGGGGGCGAACGTGCCCATGATACCCGCCCCCTATGGACCAGGCAAGCCTGGTGTGCCGTCCGCAGGTCAGTGGTCCTCCTGGTCCAGCTCCTGGTCGCGTCGGTGGAAGAGCTCCATCTGTTCGCGGATCCAGACACGTTCCGCAGGGTTGATGTCGGCGGATTCCAGGTACTTCTGGTAGACGGGGTAGAAGGCTCGAAGGATCGGGTAGATGGCGTAGAGGGTGTGTTCGGGCTTCTGCTCCCTGGTGTGCTGCGGGTGGGCGTCGAAGGTGTTCTTGAAGCGCTGCATGTAGTGGCGGAAGGATGTGAAGGAGGTGTCCATCCGGCGGGCGCTGATGCCCACGTTCATGTCCTTGCAGTAGACCGTCTTGAACCCTTGGTCGATCAGGTGCAGGGAGATATCGACATCCTCGTGCATGATGTCCTCCTTGTCCCTGCAGACCTGGTTGCGTATGGCTCGCCAGGCCGTGGCGCGCAGGGCCATGTTGGAGCCGTAGAGCAGGTATTGCCCGTCATCGGCCCGGTAGATGGCCCGGCGGATGGTGTTGTCGCCCTTGAGCCCGATCTTCTTGCCTGGCATGTCATAGTAGGCCACTGGACCGGTGGCGCCCATGGCCTTGGGGTCCCTGGTGAAGATGCCGGAGACCACCTCGACCCAGTTGGGTCGCAGCATGCAGTCGGCGTCGATCCGGCCCAGCACGTCGCCGGTGGCCCGGTCAAGTCCGTAATTGCGGGTGGGGATCAGCCCCTGTTCGCTGTCCTGGTGGAGGAGCTTGACATGCTGGTCAGGGTGCTGGTCGATGAATTGCTGGACGATGGAGGCCGTTGCGTCCGTGGAGTGGTTGTCGACTACCAGCACCTCCTTGGGTGCCTGGCTCTGCCTGGTGGCGTTCAGGAGGCAGTCTTCAATGCGTTCTTCCTCATTCCAGGCGGGTATGACTATGGAAACGGTCAACATACCCATTAGGATACGTGTGCCCGGATACACTGTCGGCTCAACCTGCGTCCCATGCCCCGCCATGTCAGCCATCTTGGGATAATGAAACATATGGCCAACGAGCAAAAGCAGCGCTTCGATTTCGCGACGGTCTTCCCGCCCAAGGGGGATCCGCGCCGACCTCCGGAATGGTTCGGCCGCGCCCTCCTCTACGTGGTCATAGCCGTCTTCCTGGCCTGGTTCGCCTACTCCTCCTGGTGGAAGATCGAATTCCTTGTTCTGGACGTGGTGATCGCCATCTTCGTCTCCCTGGCCATGGAGCCCCTGGTGCTCAGGTTGGTCAAGCATGGCTGGCGGCGGGGAGCGGCCTCGGCGGTCACCCTGATAGGCCTGATCATTATTGTGATCGTCCTCCTGGGCATGTTCGGCAATCTGCTGGTCCAGCAGGTCATCGGCATGGCCAACGGCTTGCCGGCCCTCTATGAGCAGGTGGCGGAATTCATCGCCAGCCGCACCCCCTGGCACCTGCCGGCCATGCAGGATCTGGGCGGGGAGATCGTCAAGAACATCCAGACATCCTGGGTGACTGACTTCGCCGGGCAGGCCTTGACCACGACCGTGGGTCTGGCAGGGTCCTTCATCAATATCATGACCGTTCTGCTGGTCATCTACTACATCTCCGCTGCAGGCCCCAAGCTGCGCCGCAGCCTCTGCCAGTGGCTGGCCCCCAGGAGCCAGCGCCGTTTCCTCTTCGTCTGGACCATCGCCCAGGACCAGATCTCCAGCTTCCTGTTCAGCAGGACCATCCTGGCGCTCATCTCCGCGGCCTGTATGTCGGTCTTCCTGGTCATTCTCAAGGTGCCCTACTGGCTGCCGCTGGCCCTCTTCTGCGGGCTGGTCTCCCAGTTCGTGCCCACCATCGGCACATACATAGGCGGGGCCGTTCCCATAGTGGTGGCCTGGGGGAGCCGTGGACTGCTGATGGCTGTTATTGTGCTGGTCTACATCATCATCTACCAGCAGATCGAAAACATGATCCTTGCCCCCAAGATCTCCCAGCGGACCATGGACCTCAACCCGGCCATCGCCTTCCTCTCCGTACTGGCACTGGGCGCGGTCTTCGGCGCCCTGGGCGCCTTCCTGGCCCTGCCTCTGGCAGCCAGCTTCCAGGCCATCTTCTCGGCTTCGGTCAAGCATTACGAGCTGATCGACTCACCGCTCATGCAGGATCCCAAGCCGGTCGGCAAGTCCAAGGTGGTCGAGGGCGTCGAGGCCTTCAACGAGCACGTGGTCCAACCGGTGGCCAGTCACGTGGGCAGCCGGTCCGCCAAGGGGAGCAGCGCCAGGGTTCGAGTGGAGGACCCTGTCATGACCATTGCCAGCCAGCTCTATCCGACATCCTCGCCGACGGCCAAGGACCTGGACGAGTCGGCTACGGTGCCCATACCCAAGTCGGCATCGGCTCCGGTAAAGCACAGGCCGCTCAAGGGTACCGAGACCGGGGACGAGGCCTCCGAGGGGGAGGACAACCCCCGCAAGGAGTGGCGCTGATGGCTCTGCTCAAAGTACTGGACGTTCTGATGCTGCTGCTGGGTGGAGTGGGCATCGTCTACCAGGCCATCTGCATCGTCATCTCCTTCGTCTCCAAGCCGGTGGTCTTTCCCGAGGCTCCCTTCGACAAGCGGTTCGCCGTCCTTATTTCCGCCCGCAACGAGGAGAACGTGGTCGGTCATCTGATCAACTCCATCAAGGAGCAGACCTATCCATTCTCCATGGTCGACATATGGCTGGTGGCCGACAACTGCACCGACAACACAGCCGGACTGGCCAGATCCCTCGGCTGCCACGTGGTCGAGCGGCAGGACCCGGACCGGGTGGGCAAGGGCTACGCCCTGACCTTCCTACTGGAGCAAATACTCGATCGGGGTCTTGACTCCCGCTACGACGCCTACTTCGTCTTCGACGCGGACAACATCCTGGACCGCCACTATATCGAGGAGATGAACAAGGCCTTCCAGTCCGGCTTCCGCATACTGACCAGCTACCGGAACTCGGTCAACTTCTCGGACAACTGGGTCTCTTCGGGCTCGGCCCTATGGTTCATCCGCGAATCCCGGTTCCTCAACACCTCAAGGATGGTCATCGGCTCCAGCTGCCATGTGGGCGGCACCGGGTTCATGTTCTCCAGGGAGGTCATGGAGCGCAACAACGGCTGGAAATTCCATCTACTGACCGAGGACCTGGAGTTCACCATGGACTCGGTTCTGCACGGCGAGCGCATCGGTTATTGCGGCACCGCCATCCTCTATGACGAGCAGCCGGTCACCTTCAAGCAGAGCTGGCGGCAGCGGCTGCGCTGGAGCAAGGGCTTCCTTCAGGTCTTTCGCTACTATGGGCCTGCTCTGATCTCCCGGGCCTTCCGTGAGCGCGACTTCTCGGCCGTTGATCTGACCATCCTGATCTGTCCCTTGACCGTCTTGGGCCTGGTCCGCTGCTTCTTCGGCCTGCTCTTCCCGGCTCTGGGTTTTGTGACCTGGACCAGCCAGGTGACCACCCTGATCGATGGCATTGCAGCTGGGATTCTGGGCCTCCTGGCCATGATGGGCCTGGCTGCCCTGACCGTGCTGGCCGAGCGGGACAAGATCGGCGCATCCAACAAGGAGCTTTTTGCCTACTGCCTGAGCTTCCCCATCTTCATGCTCAGCTACGTGCCCATCTCCTTTCAGGCCATTTTCGCCAATCCGGGATGGAAGCCCATCGAGCACTCGGGGCATTAAGGCCGGTCATTCCTCGAATGCTAGACTTAAGGCCATGTCCGATGAAGCGCAAGCAACCAGCATGACCGCCCAGACGGCAGTGGTTCCTCCGCCAGATCCACAGGCGGCGGTTTCTATCCGCGCCTTGGTCAAGTGCTACCAGGGTCGGCCAGCTGTCAACGCCCTCTCTGTGGACATTCCCAGGGGGTCCTTCTACGGGATAGTCGGCCCCAATGGCGCAGGAAAGACCACCACGCTGAATATGATGACCGGACTTCTGGTGCCCGACTCCGGCAATGTCATGATTCTGGGCAGGGACGTGTGGTCGGACGTGGATACGGCCAAGCGGGTCATCGGCGTCATGCCCCAGGCCGATCAGATCTTCGACAGGCTGACGGGTCTGCAACTGCTGGTCTACTCGGGCATGCTTCGACGGATGCCGCGCAATGAGGCCCTGGGCCGGGCCAGGGACCTGCTTGAGGCCTTCGACCTGACTGATGCCGGCGGCAAGCGGGTCTGTGATTATTCATCGGGCATGACCAAGAAGATCTGCCTGGCTACGGCCATGATTCATTCACCCAGGCTTCTGGTGCTGGACGAGCCCTTCGAATCGGTCGACCCGGTCTCCAGCGCCAATCTCAAGGACATTCTGGCCGAGTATGTCGATACCGGAGGGACGGTGGTCATTTCCTCCCATGTCATGGCCCTGGTGGAGCGGATGTGCACCCATGTGGCCATCATCGACCATGGTCTGGTTCGGGCTGATGGCACGGTGGCCCAGGTCGCTGCCGGCGAGGATCTGGAGGATCGCTTCCTGGAGCTTGTCGGCGGCCGTCATCAGGCTAAGCGAATCGCCTGGCTGAACGGCTCCGGGTCCGAGGAAGACCAGGGGACGCAATGAGCACGGCATCCACGATCATCGCCATGCGTTGGTCCATCACCTGGGGCACAATCAAGCACTCCTCCTGGCAGATGGTCGGGGCCATCATCAGCCTGCTCATGGCCATAGCCATCTGCCTGGCCTCGTGGCAGGTTGCGCTGACGCTGGGGGACTGGCTGCCCAGTGCCGGTCCGGGCGACCGGCAGCGTATGGGATCCATATTGGTCCTGTTCCTGGCCGGACTGACTCTGGGAGTGATCCTGATTCAACTGGCCTTTCTGGGCCAGGGGTCGAACCTGAGCCCTTCGCGATTCGTCCTGTACGGGATTCCTGACAGCCAGCTGCAAGTGGGGCTCTACCTAGCTGGGCTGATTGGGCCTGCGGGATTGACCGGCCTTGTCTGTTTCCTGGCCCTGACAGCCATCTATGCCCGCACGGGTGTCGGAGCCGCGATCGTGGCTTTGATCGCAGCCCTGCTGGCTGTCATGGTGATGCTGGCCTTGTCCCGGGCTGTTTTGGACCTGGTCGGTACCCTGGTGGTCTCCCGGCGCACCCGATCCGGGCTCTACCTGCTGGTCACCATGGTGATCATGCTTTTGTGCATGCTGCCCTCTCTGCTGGACAGCGGGATTACGGATGGCATGGCAGTCGACACTGACTCCCTCAAGTCCGTGGCCGACATACTGGCCTGGACGCCGCTGGGCGCCGCCGTCCGTCTGCCGGAGGATTTCCTTTCGGGATCATGGTGGGCTCTGGTCGGACGTCTGTGTATGGAGCTGGTCACCCTGGCTCTCTGTTCCATGATCGGCATGCTGTGTCTGCGCCATAGCCGTTTGCATGCCGGGGCGAGGACTGAACGGTCGACTGCGCCCAAGGGGCTGGGGATGCTGGGTCGGTCCCGGAACATAGTGGACGCCATGGCTGCGCGATCGCTGATCTATCTTCGTCAGGACCCCCGCAAGCTTGTCAGCTATCCGCTTCTGCTTGTTGTGGTGATTCTGTACGCGATAATCTTCCGCCAGATGCCCATGATGCTATGGCTGGGACCGATTGTGGGCGCCTGGGTGCTGGAGGTTCCCGAGGGCAACGCCCTGGCCTACGATGGGCTTGCCTTGCGCATGGAGATAGCGGCGGGGGTGAAAGGTCGTGAGGACCGGCTCTCCCGTGTCCGCAGCCATCTGAGTGTAGCTCTGCCCTGCATACTCCTGCTTGGGCTGGTGACTTTGGTATTCTCCGGGGCAATGAAGGGCGGACCAGATCTGGTCATCTCCTTGGATATGCTGGCTGCGACCATAGGATTGCTCCTGTCCGGGCTGGGAGTTGCCCAGGTCTTCTCGGCCCTGCTGATCTATCCGGTACCCTCCATGGATCAGCCCTTCACCTCACCACAGGGACGTGCCGTTGCCCAAGGCTTCCTGCCAATGCTGCAGTTGCTGGCCAGCCTGGTGATCATGCTGCCCACCTTCCTGGTGGCATTGCTGGCCATGATCACGGGCGGGATTCTTCCGTCCTGGCTGCCTATGCCGGTCGCACTGGCCAACGGCCTGATTGTGCTTGCCATAGGCGTCGCTTTGGGGTCCCGGATCTTCGATCGTCGACAGTCGGCCATTCTGCTGACACTGGATCGCTATGCCTCTCTGCAGTCCTGAGACGGTGACAGGACCAGTACTAGGCTGGTTGGGTGATGCCGACCGAGCCGAACTCGGTTGGCGAACACAAGCCAGGGAGTGAGCAATTGGGTGACAGACATCAGCTGCGCATGACACGCCGTCGTCAAACCAAGCGACGCTGGCGGGTGGCCCTGGCAGCGCTTGTGGCTATCATGTTGGTCCTCGGCTATGCATGCATGGACTTGGCCGACCTGGCTCCCGGACCGCTGACCTTGGCCAAGACCAGTCATTCTTCGGTTCCCCCTGCGGTCATGATGGGCGAGCCGCCCACCCTGGTCGCAGACAAGCCCGGGTCCGCAGTGGATGCCGGCCAGGTCCAGCAGCTGGTCAACGCCTTCGCCGGCACGCCGGGCCTGGGCAATGCATACTCGCTGGTCGTGCGGCAGGCTGATGGACGGGTGCTGGCTCAGAAGAACGCCGACCAGGCGCGCCAGCCGGCCTCCACCATGAAGACCTTGACAGCAGCCGCAGCCGCCTCCGTTCTGGACATGTCCTCCCAGCTGGATACCGAGGCTGTTCTGAATTCCTCTGCCTCCTCACAGGCGACGCTGACCCTGCGCGGTCACGGCGATATGCTTCTGGGGGTCGGCGAGGACGATCCCCTGCACGTCAATGGCCGGGCCGGCCTGGGGACCCTGGCCGGGAAGACGGCCCAGGCTCTGCGCCAGCAGGGAATCAGCCGAGTGACCCTGGCCTACCAGGACACGCTCTTCGGCAAGGATCGTGCGCCGAAGGGAATCGAAGCAAACAATGCTGATGGAATCTACTTCCAGGAGCCTGTCGCTATGGCCGTGGATGAGGCCAGACAGGGGCGGAATGAGCCTTTTGCCTATCCGGACGCGGGCGGGGTCTACCTGCCCAGGGTCCAAAATCCGGCAGGAGCCGCTGCGGCAGTCTTTGCCAGCCGCCTGATGGAGTCCGGGATCCAGGTGGACAATGCCCAAGGGCCAGACCGGACCGACCATGCCCAGGGCAAGGTTCTGGCCAGTATCAGCTCGGCACGGCTCAGCGAGATCATGTCGCTGATGCTACGCAACTCCGACAACAGTCTGGCCGAGCTTTTCGGCCGTCTGACCGCTTTGGCCCTGGACATGCCCAACAGCCCGGCCGGGGCTGTGAAAGCCGTGACCAGTACGCTGAACAAGCTGGGCGTAGACACCACAGGCCTCAACATGGCCGACTGCTCGGGGCTGACCCCTGGCTCAAGCCTAAAGGTGGGCACCTTGGCGGACGTCCAGCAGCTGGCCCTGTCCGAGAAGGGGCTGACCCCCCTGGTCAAGGGTCTGTCTGTGGTGGGGCTGACCGGCACGGCAGCCAGGCGGAAAATAGACAATCAGGCCGACGGGCTGATCCGGGTCAAGACCGGTACTTTGGACCATGTGACTTCATTGGCAGGCAATGTGATTCGACGCTCAGGCGGTGTTCTGGTCTTTGCCGTAGTCGTCAACGATCCCGAGGATGTGGCTGCTGCCCGGCACGCTGTGGACACCCTGGTCGGATCCCTGGATCGGCTCTGAGCGGGAAGCAGCCTGGACCATGGTCTATTCAGCGGAGATGAAAAAGGCGGTGGGGCTCCTGCGTTCGACCCTGGACAGTGAGGGCCTGGGCCTGCAGGATAGGCGGTTCACCCATCACGGGGTTCACCGGCCCGATTCGGATGCCCCATTGATCCTGGTGGCCTGCTCTGGAGGCCGTGATTCGCTGGCTCTGGCCTGCGTGGCCCACCTGGTGGCCGATATGACCGGGCTGCGGTGTGGGGCACTGCTGATCGATCATGGTCTGGTGCCTGATTCGGATCGTATCGCCGAACGTGCGGCTGTAACCTGCCGGGAGCTGGGAATGGATCCTGTCCGCGTCACCAGAGTGAAGGTACCCGTCACTTCGGCCGGCCCTGAGGCCGATGCCCGTGCGGCCCGCTACCAGGCCCTCTCCGAGCAGGCCCTCGGGTTGGGTGCCAGGGCCGTTCTTCTGGCGCACACCCGTGACGATCAGGCCGAAACGGTGCTGATCGGCCTGATCCGCTCCCAGGGGCTGGAGGCCATCACCGGCATGGCCCGGCGTGTGGAACGTGGAGGAATGTGCTATCTGCGTCCATTCCTGGACCTGGACCGGAAGGATACCACGGCCATTTGCCGCCAGCAGGGGATCGGTTGGTGGGACGACCCCACCAACGGCGATGATCAGCCGGCTGGTTCCAAGCTTCCCGAGACGCTGCCGCTGCGCTCGCGGATCCGTCATGACCTGCTGCCTGCCTTGAATCGCTTCGCAGGCCGGGACATGGTCCGCCGACTGGCCCTGGGCGCGGATATGGCCCGTCTGGATCAGGATTACCTGGATTCCCAGGTGGATGGGTTGTTCCAGCGACTGGTGGCCTGCCCTGAAACGGACCAAAAGGCCGAAGGGGTGCTGGCCTGCTTGGATGCCCACGGATTGGCCGACTGCCACCCGGCCCTGCGCACCCGTCTGCTGGCCCAGGTGCTGACCAGGCTGGGCATACGGTTCACTGCCGTGCAGGTCCGGGCCCTGGATGATTTGGTCTGCCGATGGCACGGCCAGCAGGGCCCTCGCTTTCCCAGCTCCCATACAGCAATCCGTAAGGGTCAAGTCATTCTCATATGCAATGATGGAGACCATGCGCATCGCTGATATTCAATCCCATATCGACCATGAACTGGTGTCCAAGGAACGGATAGAAGAGCTGATCAACCGGACGGCCGAGCAGGTCAGCCGGGATTACCGGGGCAAGAACCCGATCATGCTGGCCGTGCTCAAGGGGGCTTTCAACACGCTCGCCGCCCTCTCACAGGCCGTCACCATACCGGTGCAGATCGAGTTCATGAGCATCTCCAGCTATCCGGCAGGCAAGACCAGCGTTTCCAGGGGGGACCTTGACATCAGGATGGATCTGGACTGCGATGTGCGCGGACGGCATATTCTGATCGTTGAGGATATTATCGATTCCGGCTACACCTTGCACTGGCTGGTCGAGCATCTCAAGGAGCGAGGAGCCGCATCGGTGGAGATCTTCACCCTGCTGGACAAGACCTCGCGACACGAGGTCGAGGTGGACGTCAAGTATCCAGGGTTCGCCATACCCGACGAATTCGTTGTGGGCTTCGGGTTGGATTACGACGAGCAGTACCGTAATCTCGACTCGATAGCCGTACTCAGGTCCGAGGAATACATGGACCCGACCCAGAAACAGGATCATCAGGATCAGGGGGAGCAGTCATGAGCTACTCGCAGGGACCGCAGCAGGGTCCGCCCAATGGGGGCAGGGACAACGGGGACAAGGGCAACAACCCCTTCAACTTCAATCTGGGCAACAACAGCTCCGGCCCCAACGGGGGCAACCGCTCCTTCTGGCGTTCCCCCTGGCTCTGGGGGATTCTGGCCGTGGTCATCATCCTGGCCATCTTCGGCTTCTTCAGCAGCCAGAACGGCGCTCAGACCATCAATACCCAGGATGGCCTGGAGCTGCTGAACGACCGCAGCAGCATGGTCAAGAAGGCCGAGATCACCGAGAAGATGCAGGTCGTCGAGCTCAAGCTCAATAGCGACTTCGTCAAGGATGTACCCGGCTTCCGCGGCAACCGCACCTCCAAGAACTTCGGCAAGGATGTGCAGTTCTACTACGTGGAGGCCCAGGGGGAGCAGGTTGTCAAGGCCGTCGAAAAGGCCAAGCCCTCCGAGGGGTACAACTCGGTGGTGCCGCAGACCAGCATGATGAGCTACCTGATCTCCTCCATCCTGCCCATGCTGATCATTCTGGGGGTCTTCTGGTTCCTGCTCTCGCGCATGTCTTCGGCGGCCGGCGGCGGCATGTTCGGCATGGGGGGCAAAAAGAACTCCGCCAAGCTCAGCGACGGACAGACACCCAAGACCAAGTTCTCGGACGTGGCCGGCGAGGAGGCCGCAGTCCAGGAGGTGGAGGAGATCAAGGAGTTCCTCAAGGATCCCTCCAAGTACAAGGCCCTGGGCGCCCGCATACCCCGTGGCGTCCTGCTCTATGGTCCCCCCGGAACCGGCAAGACCCTGCTGGCTCGGGCCATCGCAGGCGAGGCCAGCGTGCCCTTCTACTCCATGGCAGGATCAGACTTCGTCGAGATGTTCGTCGGTCTGGGCGCCTCCCGAGTGCGTGACCTGTTCGACGAGGCCAAGAAGAATGCGCCGGCCATCATCTTCATCGACGAGATCGATGCAGTGGGCGGCAAGCGCGGCTCCGGCATGAGCGGCGGCCACGATGAGCGCGAGCAGACCCTGAACCAGCTGCTGGTCGAGATGGACGGCTTCGACAACGACACCAACCTGATCATCATTGCAGCCACCAACCGCCCGGACATCCTGGACCCGGCCCTGCTCAGGCCCGGCCGGTTCGACCGTCAGGTGGCCGTGGAGGCCCCGGACCTGGAGGGCCGCGAGGCCATCCTCAAGGTCCACGCCAAGGGCAAGCCCTTCGTGCCGGATGTGGATCTGCACACTGTGGCCGTGCGTACGCCTGGCTTCACCGGCGCCGACCTGGCCAATGTGCTCAACGAGGCGGCTCTGTTGACCGCTCGCTCGGATGCCCAGCTGATCGACAACCGGGCCATCGACGAGGCCATCGACCGTGTGCTGAGCGGACCTCGGCGGCGGACCAAGGGCATGGCCCTGGCTGAGATGCGCAACACCGCCTACCACGAGGGCGGCCACGCCATGGTTGCTGCGGCCCTGCACCACACCGACCCGGTCACCAAGGTGACCATTCTGCCTCGTGGACGGGCCCTGGGCTACACCGCGGTCATGCCCACCACAGACCGCTACTCGCAGTCCCGCAACGAACTGCTGGACCAGATGGCCTACGCCATGGGCGGTCGCGTGGCGGAAGAGGTGGTCTTCCACGACCCGACCACCGGCGCCTCCAACGACATCGAGAAGGCCACCAGCATCGCACGGCAGATGGTCCTGCAGTATGGATTCTCATCCAAGCTGGGGGCCATCAAGTGGGCTGATGAGAACGACCAGGATGCCGGACTCGATGCCCTGAAGCCCCACAACTATTCGGAGAAAACCGCCGAGGCCATCGATGAGGAAGTCCACAATCTTATCGAGACGGCCCACCAAGAGGCCTGGCGGATCATCACCGAGAACCGTGACGTGCTGGACGAGCTCGTTCGGCAGCTGCTGGTCAAGGAGACCCTGAACAAGGACGAGCTGGCTGCGGTCTTCGCTGGTCTGCGCAAGGCTCCCGAGCGCCAGCTCTGGCTGTCTGCGCCGGATCGGCCGGACTCCGAGCAGCCCCCGGTGGAGATCCCCGAGGAGCTCAGGCGCAGCGTAAACGGGCCGTCCGCAACGGACCAGCACTGAATTCCGGATTGGCCCGGTGAAATGGATGTTCCAAGGCGAGGGAGGAGCGTACATCATGGATTCCATCCGTTTGAGTTCCATCAAGGTCGCACCCCTGCACGGCCAGCAGAAGCCTGGGTTGGGCTACCAGGTCGATGCCGTCCTTTACCTGGATTTGAGTGAGGCAGGCAGGCTCAACGACGGCACCCAGACCGTGGACTATGTGCAAATTGTCCGTCGGATCGTCAACCTGATCCAGAACGAGCCGGCTGATGAGATTCTGGAATCCCTGACTGCCAAGGTGGCTGATGCCATCCTGCTCTCCCACCAGATCCGCCGCACACGGGTCACGGTCACCCGTCTGGGTGCCGACCAGGGAACTGGGGTAGATTTTCAGGTGGGCGTCACCCTTGAGCGTGCAGCCGACGATCAGGTGGAAGGCAACCCTGCCAGCATGGAATCCGGGCGGGTTAGCAGCGGCGGGAATGCTTCTTTAGGGCATCCCTCCTTCCTGCTGTCTGGTCAGGCTGATTCTGGCCATGCGGCACAGGCCCGGCTGCGTCACCCCCTGACCTCCTCCACCCAGAGCGGCCTGTCCTCGGATCCGGATAGTGATAACGAAGCGTCCACTCAGCCGTCTGTTGGAGGAGCCAAGCCACAGGGCCTTCTGATGCGTGATGTGATTGCGCTGGAAGGAGCATCGGGAACCGACCGGTTGACCATGCTCCGTGCTCTTGCAGCCCTGGACGGAATTCCCGGCAGTCAACTGGTCGGCATCTCGCCCCTATATGCCTACCGTGATGATCAGGGGGATCAGCGTCTATCGGCTGTGGTTATTCTGCAGACGCCGCTGAATCTTGGTGAGCTGCGGTCGGCCCTGGACATGGTGGCCGCTCCTATCAGACAGATGGGCGGACTGGATGCCGATGTGGTTGAGGTGGAGACCTCGGACGGTTCGGTTCTGTCTTCCCGGGACCGCCCCCCTCTGCTGACCGCCGATGCTCCATCGCGCATTCTGATTCCCTGGGCCTATTTGGAGCCTGAACACTGCCTGCCTGGGGCTGGCGGATCCTGTCTGGCCAGCCTGGCCAACCGTGCTCCTGACCGTGACCGTATCAGCCTGGTCTCGGAGGACTGGATTCTGGACGGTCTGTCATGAGGGCCCGCCGCACCCCGCTCGCGCACTATCTGGTCGCCCTGGTTCTGGGCCTGATGGGAGGTGCCGGCATCTCGGAACTGGGCATGTCCACCAGGACGGACCTGATGGGGGTTCCCTGGCTGGTCAGTGTATTGCTATTCCTACTGGGGTTGGCCATCCTGATCATGGCCTTTCAGGTGCATCGCTACGCCAAGGGGGACCGCAAGCAGATGGATTTGCGCTTCGCGGTCAACGTGCTGATCATGAGCAAGGCCCTGGGCATTGCCTGTGCCGCCCTGTTGGGCTGGTACGGCAGTCAGGCCCTGATCAGCATGGGTCATGCAGGCGCGCCCTATTACACACGGGTCATGCAGGAGTGCCTGGTCGCCTCCCTGGTCTGTCTGCTCGATGTGGTGGCCGGAGCCGTGGGGGAGTGGCTCTGCCAGTTGCCCCCGGATGACGGGCCTGAGAACCCCGACCGTCGCAAGAAGTCCTCGCGAAGACCGATGGCCGATGCGGCCGATACCGCCGATAGGGCGGAGATAAAGGCCGATTCAAGCAAAAAGCACAGCTGAACAGCGTTCAAGGCCCTAACTGGGGACGTTTCTGAAGATAGCCGGCCTGCTGTCGACCAAGCTATTGATCCCTTGCTGGGGAAGAATATGCGATGACGTAGTGGAAGCTCAGTCTTTGGGCACCCTGATCATGGCCTCCTGAACCATGTAGGCGGCCAGGTCACCCTGGCGGTTGTAGACCTTGGCCATGCACAGGCTGCGGCCGTGGTCGGCTACAGGGGACTCCTGGATGAAGCAGTGCCAGTCACAGGGGTCCAGATCCTGATACCACCACATGGCATGGTCGATGGACGCGAAGGAAATCCCCGGGGTGGTCATGCTCAGCCCGGCACGGCGTAGGGCGGGCTCCATCATGATCTGATCGCATTCCATGGCCAGCAGGGCCCGGCGCATCAGCGGGTCCAATTCGGCTCTCCCCTGGGTACGGCTCCAAACGGCCTGGCGACTCCTGCTGTCATCCTTGGAATTTCCATGTTCTGCATCATCTGCATCGTCCAGCAGTACCGTGCCGCCGACATGACGCATATCGAAGGGACTCTGATGGGCGTAGTAGTCAGCGAAGGGGGACTTGTCAGCATAGGGTTCCATCAGCTCCCGGGAGCCAGGCAGGTCCTCCGGATCGGGCAGCCCCGTCGGCATGGGGTCGGCATAGCGGACGCCCTCCTGGCCGACCTGCTGATAGGAGAGCAGGGCGTTCAGGATGGTCCGTTCCCCCTGGTGCAGATCAACCCGTCGGGAGGAGAAGGAACGCCCGTCACGGATGGTCTCCACATCCGCCTGAACGTCCTGATCAAGCAGTCCAGTGCGCAGGTAATAGGCGTGCATCGAGTGGGGTAGTCGGCCTTCAGGCACGGTCCGCCCGCCGGCCATGATGGCCTGGCCCAACATCTGGCCCCCGTAGAGGCGGCCGGTGGGGAAGTCCAGCGATTTGCCCAGGAAACGGGAACGGCCATCGGCAGACTGCTGCTCCTGCAGGTTCAGCCCGGCGATGGCCTGGGCCAGTGATTCATCCTCGACGCTCATGCTTCTCCTTGGCCCTCGATCCCTTGTGATCTACTTTGTTCAGCGGGTCAGCTTGCGATGGATGCGGTGGGGCCTGGAGGCCTCCTCGCCCAGACGCTTGACCTTGTTCTCCTGGTAGGCCTGGAAGTTGCCTTCGAACCAGTACCAGGAGGCCGGATTTTCGTCCGTGCCCTCCCAGGCCAGGATGTGGGTGGCGATACGGTCCAGGAACCAGCGGTCGTGGGAGATGACCACAGCGCAGCCGGGGAAGGCCAGAAGGGCATTCTCCAGACTTTCCAGGGTCTCCACGTCCAGATCGTTGGTGGGCTCGTCCAAGAGGAGGAGGTTGCCGCCCTGCTTGAGGGTGAGTGCCAGGTTCAGCCTGTTGCGCTCGCCTCCGGAAAGGACACCGGCCGGCTTCTGCTGGTCCGAGCCCTTGAAGCCGAAGGATGCCACGTAGGCGCGGGTGGGCACCTCGACGCCGCCGACCTCGATGAAGTCCAGCCCTCCGGAGACCACCTCCCAGAGGTTCTTATCGGGGTCGATGCCCTCGCGGTTCTGATCCACGTAGGAGATCTTGACCGTGTCACCGACCTCCAGGGTGCCCGAGGTCAGCGGTTCCAGGCCCACTATGGTCTTGAAGAGCGTGGACTTGCCCACGCCGTTGGGGCCGATGACGCCCACAATGCCGTTTCGAGGCAGGGTGAAGCTCAGGTCGTCGATCAGGACGCGGTCGCCGAAGGCCTTGTGGATGTGCTCGGCCTCCAGCACCTTGGAGCCCAGGCGGGGCCCCGGCGGAATCTGGATCTCGGAGAAGTCCAGCTTCTTGTTGTTCCGTGCCTCGTTCTCCATCTGCTCGTAGCGCTCCAGACGGGCCTTGTTCTTGGCCTGCCGGGCCTTGGGTGAGGAGCGGACCCATTCCAGTTCGCTGTTGAGACGCTTGGCCAGCTTGGCATCCTTCTGGCCCTGGACCTCCAGACGCTTGGCCTTGGTCTCCAAGTAGGTGGAGTAGTTGCCCTGGTAGGGGTAGAGGTGGCCACGGTCCACCTCGCAGATCCACTCGGCCACGTTGTCCAGGAAGTACCGGTCGTGAGTCACAGCCAGGACGGCGCCCTTGTAGGTGTGCAGGTACTGTTCCAGCCAGAGGATGGACTCGGCATCCAAGTGGTTGGTGGGCTCGTCCAGCAGGAGCAGGTCTGGGGCCTCAAGCAGAAGCCGACATAGGGCCACCCGGCGGCGCTCGCCTCCCGAGATGACCGAGACCGGGGTGTCCGGGTCGGGGCACTGCAGGGCATCCATGGCCTGGTCAAGCTGGGAGTCAAGGTCCCAGCCATTGGCGGCATCGATCTGCTCCTGAAGCTGGCCCATCTCGGTCATCAGGGCATCGTAATCGGCATTGGGATCGGCCATCTGCTCGCCGATTTGGTTGAAGCGGTCGACCTTGCTCATGATGTCGCCGAAGGCCATGCGGATGTTCTCGCCCACGGTCTTGTCCTCGTCCAGCGGCGGCTCCTGCTGGAGGATGCCTACCGTATAGCCGGGGGTGAGCTGTGCCTCGCCGTTGCTGACCGTGTCCAGGCCGGCCATGATCCGCAGCAGGGTGGACTTGCCCATGCCGTTGGGGCCCACCACGCCGATCTTGGCGCCGGGCAGGAAACTCAGGGTCACATCGTCCAGGATGACGCGGTCGCCGAAGGACTTGCGCGCCTTGATCATCTGATAAATGAATTCGGCCAAGAAGCTACCTCACAGAACCATAGAAAGACAGTGCAAACTGCATTCATCGTAGTGGGAACTTCTGACTTATGCGCCGGGCTGATAAGCAAGGTCAGTAAGGCGGATGGCCGCCTATAAACAAGACCTATGACCAGACCCTGGTCCTGCCGCCTTGGTCGGGGTAGCCTTGAGTCGGCGTTCCCGCCCGGCATGCGCAGGTCAAGGAACGCCGGACGGGCCTTTGCCGGCTTGGGCGGGTTCCTTCCTATCGCTGTGCGCATGAGGAACGGACCGTCTGTTCTATGGCGGTCGTAAGGGAGTATCAATGACGGTGAAACAGCAACAGGGTCGGATTTCCGCTTCTCATCGGTTGCGCTGGAGGCCGCTTGACATTGCGGTCGGCGCCGGCCTGGGCGCGGTGTCGGGGTTGATCTACTGGTTGGCCAGCCTGCTCGCCTCGTGGATATTCCCGCTGATGACGGCCCTTCTTCCCGGGGCGGCGGCCCTTTTGCATGGGGTCTTCTACTTTCCCTGTACCCTGTCCCTGCTGATACTGCGCAAGCCAGGCGCGGCCGTCTACGTCGGCATCATCAGCGTCCTGGTCGAGATTCTGCCTGGCAACGCCTATAACGTGCCGATGATTATGGTGGAGGCCATCGTCGAGGCCCTCTGCGCGGAACTGGCCTTCGGAATATTCCGCTACCGCCGCTGGACCCTGGGAACGACCGTTCTGGGGGGTATCCTGATAGCCTTGGTCTATAACGCTTTTCTCCTAGCCTTCTACTATCAGGGGGTCTCCCTCCTCAGCCCGAGGGGGATCATCGGCACCATCTGCGAGCTGATCAGTGGAGTGGTTCTGGCTGGACTGGTCAGCTGGTTCCTCTTCCGGGCCATCGGCAGCACCGGTGCCCTGGATCGGCTGGCATCCGGGCAGGATGTTAGGCAGGTCTGAATATCGGCATCCTCGCCCAATCGACTGATTGACTATATCTTTCGTGACAAGGCCCGTACCGGGCAGGAAGGGTCCTATCATGACCAAGCTTCGTTCCTACATCGCAGCAGTGGTGCTTCCGCTCGTCCTGGCAGCGGGCGCCTGCGGCACCTCCCAGGCTTCCCAAGAAGACCGGATCGATCCACAGGCCGCCATCAGCGTCAACAATGCCGAGCCTACGGCTCCCCTGATTCCCTCCAGCACCAACGACACCGCAGGCTGGAAGGTGGTGACCCAGCTCTTCGATGGTTTGGTCACCTTCGATGCCAAGGGCGGGATGACCATGCTTCAGGCCGACTCGATTACTCCCAATGAGGATGCCAGCCGGTACACGATTGTCCTCAAACCGGGACTCACCTTCAGCGATGGGGAGAAGATCACAGCCAAGACCTATGCGGATTCCTGGTCCTTCGCGGCGAATGCGGCCAATGGACAGCTGGGGGCCTCGGCGTTTTCGACCATCGCCGGGTACGAGCAGGTGCAGGATGAGCATGGCGACCCCAAGGCTCCTCTGTCTGGTCTCCGGGTGGTTGACGACCTGACCCTGGAGGTGACCATGGACAAGCCGGATTCCTCCTTCCCCTACAAGGTGGGAGATGTGGCCTTCCTGCCGCTGCCGGCATCCGCCTACAAGGACATCAAGGCCTTCGGCAAGAAGCCAATCGGGAACGGGCCCTACCGCTTCAAATCATGGGTGCCCAATCAGGGGATCAAGCTGGAGAAGGATCCTGCATACAAGGGACCTCGCAAGGCTCGGAACGGAAGCCTGGAGTTCAGGGACTACCAGAGCCTCGATGCCGCCTATGCCGATATCCAAGCCGGTCACCTGGATGTGCTCGATACGGTTCCGGTCTCCCGCCTGAAAACCTTCCACACCGATTCGGGCCTGCAGCCTTTGATTAAGCCGGGTCCGGCCTTCCGCTCCCTGACCATCCCGCAAGGCCTGCAACATTTCCAGGGGCAGGAAGGCGCCCTTCGCCGGGCGGCCCTGTCATATGCCCTGGATCGTGCGAAAATAGCAGACAAGGTCTTCGCTGGTTCGGTTACGCCTGCCACTGATTTCCTTGCCCCGACCATCGGGGGGCATGCCTCCGATATCAAAGGCCGGGAGGTACTGAACCACGATCCGGACCAGGCCCGTAAACTTTGGAAGCAGGCTGATGCCATCTCTCCCTGGGAGGGCACGCTTCGCATCGCTTACAGCGCCGACGGGGCAGACAAGGACTGGGTTGATGCGGTTCTACATGAGTACGCCCAGGTTCTGGGCATCAAGACGGCACCGAATATCTTCCCGACGGGCAAGGAATTCAATACGGCGGTTCACAACCGTCAGGTCAACAGTATTTTCAATTCGGGCATCACCTCGGACTATCCCCACCCCGAAGGCTACCTGGTTCAGGGGTATGCCTCCAGCCAGGCCGATGGCAAGGGACTGAACAATGGGGACTACAAGAGCGCGGAATATGATGCCATCCTTTCCCGTGCCGCCTCCAAGACCGACCAGGACGAAGCCATGCAGGATTACCGCCAGGCCGAGGCCGTGCTCTTCAAGGATCTTCCGGTGCTGCCGCTCTGGTACAGGAAGGTCTCGGCAGTGGCCGGCAAGCAGGTTCGCCAGGCTCCTTTCGGATACATGGGTCTGCCTATCTACAACCAGGTCACCAAGTAGGTCCGACAACCCGGACCTGGCTGATGACGAGTCGTTTTGATACCATGACTCTGGCCGATATGTTCGGCGCGGGGCCTTAGCTCAGTCGGTTAGAGCAAACGACTCATAATCGTTCGGTCCAGGGTTCAAGCCCCTGAGGCCCCACACAAGCAAGCCTCGGAACCCTGAAAGTTCCGGGGCTTTATTGATAGATTGAATCGGGGAGACCAAGATGCCTCATCTCAAAGTCAATTGGGAAACTTTGGTGCAACACTGGTTCACGTCTTCAATGACTGCCAGTGGGCTGGTCAGGGTTTTGAGCCTCGAACTTTCTTGATAGTCTTAGTAGAAGGACAGCCCCGGCTATTGTCGGGGCCATCCTCTCGCCGCCTAGCTCTAGCATCCATGATTCACCGATGCAATATGTATGGCTTCACATGTAAGCCGGGGGAAAAGAGCTAGGCGCGTTTTTTATGTCGGATCACAGGACACCTTCGGTGTATATCCACTTTTCGGTGCCCCAAGCGTGCATACGTAGACAGCCATAAGATCTGCGCATGTCGCAATAATCCGGAAGCGTTTCCGCAGAAGCGCTAAGTATGAGAATTTATCAGGGAAAAGAATACGGGACGAGCTTGAGTCGGAGCCGTCGGCATATACCGGGAAACTATACGCATGTACATCTCCTCTGAGACTGAAAATAATTCAGCCCCTGTAGGTCCATCGTGTATACGTCCCCCGTATATCTGTTTTCAATCATACACCCTGGAGGGGGTGTGTCAAAGCTGAGCAGGGCGAGCCTAGGTGCTCTGATCAGGGCCTACAGCGGCATTGCGTATCGTATGCAAATAGCGGTAGACGCTGGGGGAGGAGATCCCTAGAGCCCGGGCAACCGTGTCCACTGAGCCCTTGACCAGAAAGACCCCTGACCCATCCAGTCGTGTAATAAGCTGCATTCGCTCCTGCAGGTTCATCCTTGCCGGAGAAATACCAAGCTCTGTGGCGAACTTGGCGATATTATGCGTAACCACTTCGTCTGCGTTGACGGAGAGGACTTCATGGACCGATTGGTCGGTTCCGGTCTCGGCCTCCGGTTCTTCTGGCGTGGCCTCATTGTCTTTCATCTCGGCAGTGGGATCGGCCAGTCCCAGAGCGTCCAGATAAGCGCTTGCCCGCCTGAGCTCTTGGCTGGCCTGTCGAAAGGCGGAATTGTCAAAATTGATGCAGAGAAAGCCGATCACCCGGCCTCTGGAATTCCGCACGAACAGGGTGGAGGAGACCACGGGATGCCCCTGAATGGTGTAGCCAGCGTAATGGGTCAGATAGTTGTGCTGGTCGTATTCGTGGTTTTGCCAGATGTGCCGGACCAGGTCGGTGGCGGGGCTGCCTATGGTGCGTCCGCTCAAATTGCCGTTGGCGATGGCAACCACCGAATGCGAGAAATCCTTGACGTTCTGAAGCACCACTTCCGTCTTGGGTCCGAGGATTTTACCCAGGAAGTCCACTAGCGGGACGAAAAGCTGCAGAGAAGATGAAACGGGCTTTGATGCTTTCATTCTGTCACCCCATCCACTGACTAAAGCCAGATAGTAGCATCGCTGCTCTGGTATTGGACGCAGACACTCGGACGGAGCCCACGGCTGTAGACTGGCGGAAGGTCGCTGCGAGCGCATCTGCACGGGATGAGAGGTTGACTATGACATACGATTTCACCAGCATCATGGATAGGCACGGCAAGGACGCAATCGCGGTTGACGGCCTGGGCGCCGAGCCTGGATTTGCCCCCGACCCTCCCAAGGAGGGCTTCGATGTCATCCCCATGTGGGTGGCCGATATGAATTTCCCCACGGTGCCGACCATACCCGAGGCCATCATCGAGCGTGCCAAGCATCCGGCCTTCGGCTATTTCAATCCCACTGACGAGTACTACGATGCCATCATCAACTGGCAGCGCACCCGTAATGGTGTGGAGGGCCTGACGGCCGAGGACATCGGCTATGAGAATGGAGTCCTGGGCGGGGTGGTCTCGACTTTGACGGCCTTCGCCGCACCTGGCGATGCAGTATTGCTCCACAGCCCTACCTATGTAGGCTTCACGTCCTGCATTGAGAATAACGGCTACCACATCGTGCACAGCCCCTTGAAGAAGGACGATAAGGGCGTCTGGCGGATGGACTTCGATGACATGGACCGCAAGCTCAAGGAGAACAACATCCATGTGGCGGTCTTCTGCAGTCCGCACAACCCCTGCGGCCGTGTCTGGGAGAAGTGGGAGATCGAGAAGGCCATGGAGGTATATAAGGAGAACGACTGCGTGGTCATCTCCGACGAGATCTGGTCGGATCTGATCCTGTCGGGCCACAAGCACATCCCCACCCAGTCGGTCAGCGAGGATGCCCGCAACAGGACGGCTGCCTTCTATGCACCCAGCAAGACCTTCAACCTGGCCGGGCTGGTCGGCTCCTACCACATCATCTACAACAAGTACCTGCGCGACAGGATTGTGGCCAAGGGATCCAAGGCCCACTACAACGACATGAACGTGCTGTCCATGCATGCCCTGATCGGAGCTTACAAGCCCCAGGGCCAGGAGTGGGTGGATGAACTCCGGCAGGTCCTGACCGGGAATGTGGACTACGCCTACGATTACATCCGCCAGCATTTCGGGGGAGTCGAGCTTTCCAAGCCCCAGGGCACCTACATGCTCTTCCTTGATTGCACGCAATGGTGCAAGGACCACGATCTCAACCTGGATCAGCTGCTCAAGCGTGCCTGGGATGTGGGCGTCGCCGTCCAGGACGGGCGGCAGTTCAAGGCTCCCTGCGCCATCCGTATGAACCTGGCCCTGCCTTTGAGCCGTGTCCAGGAGGCCATGGATCGTCTGGACAAGTACGTCTTCAACGCCTGAATGATCCCTTGATGATCATGGGCCCTCGCTGTCGGACTGAACCGATCAGCGTGGGCCCATCATATGCGGGCGAATCCTTGCTACAGAATCACTGGAATTGCATGCCGCCGTCTACGATCAGGGTCTGTCCGGTTACGTAGTCGGAGTCATGCCCGGCCAGGAAGGCCACGGCGTTGGCCACATCCTCCGGCTCGGAAAGCCGTCCCAGGGCGATGCCGTCCGAGAAGGTGGACATGCCCCACTCGTCATCCTTGCCGGCGTTGACCCCGACCTGATGAGCGATGTCCATCATCATGGGCGTCTTGACAATGCCGGGGGCGTAGGCGTTGGCGGTGATGCCCTCCTTGGCCAGATCGCGTGCAGCCACCTGGGTCAGGCCGCGGATGGCGAACTTGGTGGAGGAATAGAGCATCAGGTTGGGGTTGCCCACCACGCCGGCCTGGCTGGCGGCGTTGATGATCTTGCCCCCGTGGCCCCGATCACGGAAGGCCTGAACGGCGGCCTGCATGCCCCAGATGGTTCCTGCTACGTTGACGTGGTAGACCTTGTCGAACAACTCCGGGGTGATGGACTCGATGGGGGTGGTCGGTCCCAGGCCGGCGTTGTTGACAATCACGTTGAAGTCCCCCAGCTTGGTGGCGGTCTTCTCGACGGCCGAGCGCACCTGGACACGGTCGGTCACGTCCAGGGTGACGGCCATAGCCCGTCCGCCTGATTGATTGATGGAGTCGGCCACTGCCTGGGCCTTGTCCGTATTCATATCCGCCACGGCCACGGCGAACCCGTCCTTGGCCAGACGGCGGGCAATGGCCTCGCCGATTCCCTGAGCCGCCCCTGTAACGAACGCCACTTCCTGCTGCATTGCTGCCCTCCTTTGTCGCCTCGCCGGGCCGGTCGGTCCGACTGTTTGATTCTAGAGGACGCTCGACCGGCCCTCGGTTGATTGATTCGGCGTGTGGCGCAAGGGTGCCGTAATCTCTTCGGGTTGCGCTAGACTATTACGCGGTTGCCGGTTCACGTCCGCCACAGGGGCGGTCGACCCGGGGCCCTTGGATCTAGGAGTAACCATGAAGCAGGGAATTCATCCCGATTATCATCCCGTTGAGGTCACGTGCTCGTGCGGCAATACCTTCATCACCCGTTCGACCGCTCCCGGCGATCATATGACGGTTGATGTCTGCTCGCACTGCCACCCCTTCTACACCGGCAAGCAGAAGATTCTGGACACCGGTGGTCGCGTGGCTCGGTTCGAAGCCCGTTACGGCAAGAGGACCAAGTAGCACTTCCAACGCCAGTCCCTTCCGGGTCGCTCTGCTATGCCCGGTGGGGACTGGCGTTTTTTATGACTTGAACCATGCGGATAAGCGGACGGGAAGGGTGCAGATGAGCGAGGAGCAGTTTCCGGCGGCGGTGGCTGCCGTCGAGGAGTACGGTCGCCTGGAAAAGCAGATGAGTCAACCCGAAACGGCTTCAGATCCGGCGCAGATCCGCAAGTTGGGTCGCAGACATGCTGAGCTTGCTCCCATCGTTGAAGCCTATAAGGCCTACCAGAGCGCCTTGGAAGACAGCCAGGCGGCCGAGCAGATGGCACGGGAGGATCCTGACTTCGCGCAAGAGGCCAAGGCCATGACTGACCGGATACCGGACCTGGAGCAGACCCTGCGCACCGCTCTTATCCCGCGCGACCCCGATGACGGCCGCGACACGATCATGGAGATCAAGGCCGGCAGCGGCGGCGAGGAGGCGGCCCTCTTCGCCGGCGATCTGATGCGCATGTACGTGCGGTATGCCGAAAAACGTGGCTGGACCACCGAAATCATGAGTGAGAACCGTACCCAGCTGGGCGGTGTCAAGGATGCCCAGCTTGCCATTCGCGCTCGCGGCCAGGTGGCTCCTGCCGACGGTGTCTGGGCTTCACTCAAGTACGAGGGCGGCGTCCATCGGGTCCAGCGTATTCCCGTCACCGAGTCCCAGGGCCGCATTCAGACTTCAGCCGCCGGAGTCATCGTCTTTCCTGAGGCCGACGAGGACGACGACGAGATCGAGATCGACCCCAAGGACCTCAAGGTTGACATCTTCATGAGTTCCGGCCCGGGAGGACAGTCCGTCAATACCACCTACTCGGCTGTGCGCATGACCCACATTCCCACCGGCATCGTGGTCTCCATGCAGGATGAGAAATCCCAGATACAGAATCGCCAGGCTGCCCTGCGGGTACTCAAGTCCCGTCTGCTGGCCATGAAGCACGAGGAGGAGGCCGCCCAGGCCGCCGACATGCGCCATTCCCAGGTCCGTTCCCTGGATCGGTCCGAGCGTATCAGGACCTACAACTTCCCGGAGAGCCGGATCGTGGACCACCGAACCGGCTACAAGGCCTACAACCTGGAACAGGTGCTGGACGGCGACCTGCAGGCCGTTATCGACTCCGATATTCAGGCCGACGAGGCCCGCAGAATGGCATCACAGGGGTGAATCAGCAGGAGCATGGGACCAGTATGGCTGAGCTGGTCGATAGGGGCCATCGCCTGCTGGCCCAGGCCGGTGTGCCTACGCCGCTCAATGATGCCAGGCTGCTGCTGGCCGATGCCCTTGGATGCGATCTTCATCAGCTGGATCAGGCCCTGCTCTTGGACCGGACAGCTGAGGAACTGCTGACGAATGAAGGTGGTCGCAGACAAGCTGATGGTTTTCAGTCGGCGGCCCTGGACCGTTATCGGTCCCATCTGCAACGGCGGGCCGGACGCGAACCCCTGCAGTACATTCTTGGCCATGCCTACTTCCGTTATTTGGATCTCCGCCTGGGACAGGGGGTCTTTATTCCCCGTCCTGAGACCGAAACGGTGGTCCAGGCGGGAGTGGATGCCTTGACCAGGGTGGATCATCCACTGGCAGTGGATCTGTGCTCGGGCAGTGGGGCCATCGGCCTGTCCCTGGCCACAGAGGTTCCAGGAGCGCTGGTCCGGGCCGTGGAGGTCGACAAGGAGGCATATCGGTGGGGCGCGTTGAACGCCGCCGCTCAGGAGGCCGCCATCCGGGAGGTTGGATCCGATTATCGGCTGATGCTGGCCGATGCCGCAAATGCCGCCACCCTGTCTGATCTGGATGGCCGGGCGGATCTGGTCATCAGCAACCCTCCCTACGTCCCCATGGATGCGATTCCCAGCCAGCCTGAGGTGCGTGACTGGGATCCGGACCTGGCCCTCTATGGCGGTTCGCCTGACGGGTGTCTCTTGCCCTGCCGCATTCTGGACAGGGCCATGGTGCTGCTGGCTCCCGGCGGTCTGCTGGTCATGGAACATGATGCCTCCCAGGGGCCGGCCATGGTCGCTGCTGCACTGGAGCGGGGGTATGTTCGGGCACGCACTCATCGGGACCTGGCTGGCCGCGACCGCTATCTGACGGCCTGGCGGCCTGCCATGGTCCTGGGATAGATTGGTAGCTGGTCACATGAACATGTCGAGCCGAAAGGTCGTGATGCAGGGTATGAGCCGGGTGATGACCTATGACAGTCGCTCGCCGCAATTGCTGGCCCAGGTGGTGGCTGCCGGAGGACTGGCGGTCATTCCTACCGACACGGTCTATGGCATCGCCTGTGATCCATGCAATGATGCGGCCATCGATAGGCTCTTCCAGGCCAAGCATCGTCCCAGGACCAAGTCCATCCAGGTGCTGCTGGAGGGGGTCGAGGCCATGGACCGGCTGGATCTTAGCCTGCCTGCGCCTCTGGATCGCCTGGCCGACGCCCTGTTGCCGGGTCCCTTTTCGCCTATCGCCCTTGTGGGGAGGTCCTGCCCCCTGCGCACCCCTCGGATGGAGCCCGATGGTCCCACCCAGGCCGTCAGGGTTCCTGACTCGCCCATCTGTCGGGCGCTCCTGCAGGTGACCGGGCCTTTGGCCGCTTCCAGCGCCAACCGATCGGGCAATCCCAGCGTGGAGACCGTCCAGCAGGCCAGAGCCGAACTGGGTGACAGCGTCGACCTTTACCTGGACGGGGGGCCGACCCCGGGTTCAGTGGCCAGCACGGTGGTGGAAGCCGACAAGACCGATCCTGATGGGATACACGTGCTGCGGCAGGGTGTAATCGGCGAGGCCCGGGTCCGTGCCCTTCTGTCGGGCCGCTCCAGCGGAGGGGAGGGTCAGTGAGGGTATACCTGTTCATCGCTGCCATCGCTGGCGGGGCCACCTGGCTGGTCATGCCCATGGTCCGACATCTCGCCATCCGGGTTGGTGCCGTAGGTGTGGTCCGCGCTCGCGACGTACATAAGGTGCCCACCCCTCGGATGGGCGGCCTGGGCATGTTGATCGGCTTTGCCGTGGCCATGTGCTTCGCCTCCCGCATTCCCTTCATCACAGGCCTCTTCCAGTCCGGCCATCAGGCCTGGGTCATCCTGGCCGGGGCCGTGGCCATCTGCCTGCTGGGCATAGCGGACGACCTTTGGGACCTGGATTGGATGCTCAAGCTGGCCGGCCAGCTGTTGATTTCGGTCTTCGTCTCCTGGGGTGGTATCCAGATCATCTCCCTCCCACTGGGATCCCTGGTGGCGGCCTCGCCCAGCCTGTCCATGGCCATCACGGCATTCCTGATTGTGGCCTCCATCAATGCGGTCAACTTCGTGGATGGGTTGGACGGCCTGGCTGCAGGCATCGTGGCAATAGGAGGCATCGCCTTCGCCATCTACTCCTATATCATCGCCCGCATCTCGCCCGACTACGCCTCCCTGGCCACGCTGATCGACGTGGCCATGGTGGGCATTTGCGTGGGATTCCTCCTGCACAACTGGCATCCGGCCAAGCTCTTCATGGGCGACTCGGGATCCATGCTGTTGGGATACCTGATCACCTGCGCCTCCATTGTGGTCACCGGCCGGCTGGATCCGGCCACCATTCATGCCAGCATCTATCTGCCGGCCTTCATGCCCATTCTTCTGCCCATCCTGGTGCTTTTCCTGCCTGTTCTGGACATGTGCCTGGCCATCGTCCGAAGGCTCAGCCACGGGCAATCCCCCATGCACCCCGACCGCATGCACCTGCACCACCGTATGCTGCGCATCGGTCACACGGTTCGTTCCGCTGTCCTTATTCTTTGGGGCTGGGCCGCCCTGATCGCCTTCGGCTCGCTCTTTATCCTTTTCTTCCGTCTGCGATATGTCCTGATCGGTCTGGGCCTGGCCGCCATACTGCTGACCTTCGCCACCCTCTACCCCTACTACCGCCGTCGACTTCCCGAGATCAGGCGCGAGAACGCCCTACTTGCCGCCCAGGGCTCGCAGCATGCTGCCAGACCGCCTTGGCATCGCAGGAGCCGCCACGATAACAATGAGGACAGCTGATTCGCTGGATGAAACAGTACGGACACGATACTCTTAACGGTCAAGAAGCACTTGTAGCATGGTGCTATGGCTATGGAAAACCCACAAAGCGAACCCTCCTCCTACACTCAACTGCCCGACGCCTTCCAGAAAATCGGTCTGGCCTATGACGACGTCCTTCTGCTGCCCAACGAATCCGATGTCATCCCCTCCGAGGTAGACACCACCACCCGGCTGACTCGGAACATCACCATGAAGTCCCCGGTTCTTTCGGCCGCCATGGACACCGTCACCGAGGCCACCATGGCTGTGGCCATGGCCCGTAACGGCGGCATCGGCGTCCTCCACCGCAATCTCAGCATCGAAGATCAGGCCAATCAGGTCGACATCGTCAAGCGCTCCGAGTCTGGCATGATCTCCGACCCCCTGACCGTCACCCCGGATGCCACGCTGACCGACCTGGACAAGCTCTGCTCCACCTACAAGGTCTCCGGTCTGCCTGTGGTGGATCGTCGGCAGCGACTGGTGGGCATCATCACCAACCGTGACATGCGCTTCGTCAATCCCGCCGACTTCGACCGGCTCAAGGTCAGCGACATCATGACCAAGGACCACCTGATCACCGGTCCGTCCAACATCACCAAGGAGGATGCCCACCAGCTTCTGGCCAAGTACAAGGTGGAGAAGCTTCCCCTGGTCGATGACGAGGGCAAGCTGACCGGGCTGATCACCGTCAAGGACTTCGTCAAGACCGAGCAGTACCCCGAAGCCACCAAGGATGAGCGCGGCCGTCTGCGCGTGGCCGCCGCCGTCGGATTCTTCGGTGACGCCTGGCAGCGCATCACCGCCCTGGCCGATGCCGGGGTCGACATTCTGGTCGTGGACACCGCCCATGGCCATGCCAAGCTCATGCTGGATATGATTCGCCGGATCAAGGCTGATCATGCCTTCGACCATGTGGATGTGATCGGCGGCAATGTGGCTACCCGCGAGGGCGCCCAGGCACTGATCGATGCCGGCGTTGACGCGGTCAAGGTCGGTGTGGGCCCTGGCTCCATCTGCACCACCCGTGTGGTGGCTGGCGTGGGTGTGCCCCAGCTGACCGCGGTCTACGACGCCGCCCTGGCCTGCCGCCCTGCCGGGATCCCTCTGGTGGCCGACGGCGGAATCCATTACTCGGGAGACATCGCCAAGGCCATCGTGGCAGGGGCCGATTCGGTCATGCTGGGCGGTCTGCTGGCAGGCACTGAGGAGGCCCCTGGTGAGAAGGTCCTCCTGCATGGCAAGCAGTACAAGGTCTATCGGGGCATGGGGTCCCTGGGCGCCATGGCCCCTCGCGGCAAGAAGAGCTACTCCAAGGACCGCTACTTCCAGGCCGACGTCACCAGCTCCGACAAGGTGGTGCCCGAGGGCGTCGAGGGCGAGGTGCCCTACCGTGGTCCTCTCAACTACGTGCTCTACGAGCTGGTCGGCGGCCTGCATCAGACCATGTTCTACACCGGTGCCCGCACCATTCCCGAGCTGCAGCGCAAGGGCCGGTTCATTCGGATCACCGATGCCGGTCTGCGTGAATCGCATCCCCATGACATCGTCATGACCAAGGAGGCCCCCAACTACTCAGGCTTCCACAACTGAGCCTACATGGGCAGGTGATCGGCGCAGGATCTCATCAGGACCTGCGCCGATTGCATATCTCGTGCCCGTTACGGTCCGGTCGGACGGGCGACGATCCCTCCGTCGGTCACGTGCTGGCGGTATCTTGTAATGTTCCGTCCAAGGCGGCGGAAGGAGCGATCCGGGGCCCGACCCGGATCTGAAAGGCGTACAGATGAGCGATAAGAATGATCTGACTTTCTCTGCGGAGGAATCCCGCATGATCTGGATAGACTGCGAGATGACCGGTCTGGATATCTTCCATGACGAGCTGTGCGAGGTCTCCGTGGTTCCCACCGACTTCAACATGAAGGTCCTGGACAAGGGCATCGACCTGGTCATCAAGCCCTCCCAGGCGGCCCTGGACCATATGGGGGATTTCGTCAGGAAGATGCACACCTCCTCCGGCCTTATCGAGGAGATGAAGACCGGACTGGACCTGGAGGAGGCCCAACGTCAGGTGATCGAGTATGTCAAGCCCTTCCTGCCCAAGAACGGCAAGGCCCATCTGGCAGGCAACTCTGTGGGCTCCGACAAGAAGTTCCTCGACAGGTACATGCCCGATCTGATGGCTCTTCTTCATTACCGGGTCATTGACGTGAGCACCCTCAAGGAGCTGTCCCGCCGCTGGTACCCGGACGTCTACAAGAACAAGCCGGCCAAGCATGGCGGCCACAGGGCCCTGGCCGACATCATCGAGTCCATGGACGAGCTGCGCTACTACCGCTCCATGTTCTTCCTTCCGGCTCCCGGACCCGACCAGGCCCAGTCCAAGGCCGGGGCGGAACAGATCGAGCAGACCAGTCTTCTGCGCCATTACGAAGAGTCCGGCAATCCTGTCGAGGATGCCAACAAGCCCGAGAAGACCGACTACTGACAGGCGTGGCCATGTACCTCTGACGTGGCACCATGGAGGCATGCAGCAATCCGAAGCCTTGACCATATTGAATGCGGGGGCCAATGCCTTCATCACAGGTGCCCCCGGGTCAGGCAAGACCTTTGTGCTCAACGAGTTCGTCGCCCAGGCCCGCCAGGCCGGGGCGGTTGTGGCGGTGACCGCCTCGACCGGCATCGCCGCCACGCACATCAACGGCCAGACCATCCACTCCTGGAGCGGGGTGGGAATCGCCACCTGCATGACCGAATCGCTCTTGAAGCGGATCAAGACCCGCCGCCGCAGGCAGATCGAGGGCACCGACATCCTGGTCATCGACGAGGTCTCCATGATGCACGCCTGGCTCTTCGACATGGTGGACCAGGCCTGCCGGGCTGTCCGTCACAGCCCCGAACCCTTCGGAGGGATCCAGGTGGTCCTTTCCGGGGACTTCTTCCAGCTGCCGCCGGTGACGAGGTCCAACCGAGCTGCGGGAATACCGCCCAGCCCTGAATTCCAGGCTGCCCGGGAACGTTACGCCCGGGCCGGCAAGGACCCGGACGGGTTCGTGACAGAATCACTGGTCTGGCAGGACCTGGAACCGGTCATCTGTTACCTGACCGAGCAGCACCGCCAGGACGATGGCCAGCTGTTGACAGTCCTGACTGACATCAGGGAGGGTGGTGTCACCCAGGAGGACCATGATGTCCTGGCCACCCGTGTGGGCGCAGTGCCCGCTCCCGGCCAGGTGGCGGTCCACCTCTTCCCGGTCAACAAGCAGGCCGACACGCTCAACGACCAGCGCCTGGCCTCCATCGACGAACAGGCCCACCATTACCAGGCCACATCCCGGGGCGAGGCAAGGCTGGTGGAGCGGCTGAAGAAGAACATGCTGGCCCCCGAGGATCTGGCCCTGAAGACCGGAGCCGCAGTCATGGCCCTGCGCAACGACCAGGATCATCAATATGTCAACGGCTCCATAGGTACAGTCAGCGGATTCACCAGCTCGGCCAAGGGGGGATGGCCGATCGTCTCCTTCCAGAACGGCAACGTGGTCACTATGAAGCCGACCGCCTGGGAGACCATGGACGGGGACACGGTCTTGGCCGCCGTCAACCAGGTACCTCTTCGCTGTGCCTGGGGGATCACCATTCACAAGTCCCAAGGGATGACCTTGGACAGGGCGGTCATGGACCTGAGACGGACCTTTGCGCCAGGGATGGGATACGTGGCCCTCTCCCGTGTGGAAAGTCTGGATGGGCTCTACTTGACAGGTATCAATGAGCACGCCTTCCTGGTCTCTCCTGATGCCGTCGTTCTGGATGCTGGCTTGAGGGCCGAATCCAAGGCGGCCTGCGCCCGTCTGAAAGATGAAGGTCCTGAGTCCTTCACCAAGCGCGCCGTCGGTCAGGAACCGGAAGACGAATTCAACCAGGACCAGCTTTTCTGAAGGGTCGGCCTTACCTATCTTGGGCCGGTGCGGTCGTTCGGGTCGCTAGAGACACCATGACAGACGGACCATGTCTTTAAGGGTGATTCCGTTCTCGACAATGGGCTGCTGGTAGCGGTCTACAAAATAATCCCGCACAATGCGGTCCATGCGAAATCCGCATGTCTGGTAGAAGCAAAGGGCTCCAAAACTGGTGGATCCGGTGCCCACTTCCAATCTTCTCAGACCCAGCCCGACAGTTTCCATCTTGGCTCGCTCTATTAATCTGCTTCCAAGTCCCTGTCGGCGAAAAGCACGGCCCACACTGATATCGGCGATTTCCAAGGTGTCCGTGTTTTGTCTGACAAGCAGCATGACGCCGGCCAGGGCTTGTTCCACTCGGATTTCATAAGCGCGGGAATTGGCGAAAACGTCATGGATTATCCGTTCCGAAGGATCTGCCTCCAGGAGAAGCGTCATGTGCTCTGCATCGAGGTCGGTGAAGGTCTGGATGGTCACACCCGGCTCTGATGACATAGGTGCCCGCCCTGTCCTTGTAAATCAGAAAACCTGTTTGATATACAACCATCATATCTTGGCCCTCTTTATAGGAGAGGGTAATACTGGAGAGATGCCGGATGTCAGGATGTTAGGTTGAGGATTTGCCGACCTTTTCCGGTATGCGCCGTTTGGTTTGGGTTCTGCTGACGGCTAGGTGGACTCGGACAAACTCCTGCGCTGCTAAGGCCGGTAGGGTCTAACACCTCTCACACGCAGCTGTGCTGGCTTTTATTTCTTGTCCATGATCATTCCCCGGCCTCCGGTAACTGTCCAGAGTAAGACGGCGAAGACTGTCAAGACCGCTGCAATCGCCGGCCAGATCCCCTGTCCAGGAACAGGCGGTTTGATGTCCTCGGGGTATAGACGAAGCGTCAGCCCCATGCCTACCTGCATACCTTGGCTGGCGATATTGATCACTGCCAGCCCTACGCCCAGCCCAAGCCCGTAGAAACGACCCAGTAATGCGATGCCGAGCATGACCAAGGATGCGTCGACCAGGCCGTTGCAGGCAGCCAGTCTGAGCAGCGACTGTGCGGTTGTCGGGTCACCGTGGGAGCTAGGTATGGTAAGGAGGAGGCTGAAAAGAAACGGCAGCATCAGCACGCCTGTCCCGGCAGCCAGGGCTCGCCAACGGACGCGCGCCAGGTTCAGGCGCTCCCAGGTGGGCATAAGCGGGGCGAGCATGACCAAGGCACATGCGCTGAACACCGCGTAGGCCAGCTCGGCCATGGGCACGACACTTGGCACGGCGCTTTTGCCTTGTGGGCATTGGGTGTGCACAGCGTCGTTGAATACAACCGCATGTGGATCAGGAAGGCAGACGTACCCGTAATAGGCTGGTCGAGCATAGATCTCTCCGCCGGTAGCGGAAGCGGAGACGGAGGCAAGCAGGAAGGGTATGGCCGCAGCCAGCGCGATGAATGCCAAGGCCGCCCATGGGTTGCGCCCAGCCAGCCATCCGACCGAGATTCCGCCTCTCTTGGAACCACGTCGATGCCGGCCGCCCATCAGTGGCTCTTCCCCAGATCATTGATGACATTGGACGGCGTGACGGCGCAGCGTTCGATCTCAGAGAGGTTGCGACGCACGTAGGCATGGAACTCGTCATTTGTGGCCTCGTTGAGCAGATCGACGGCAGGTCCTCGGGCGCTTCCCATCCCGGAGCTTCCATTTCCTCCGCCCGGCGACTCGTAGGCGGTCTCTCTCATGCGCTGGGGCAACTGCTCCAGCACGAAGGCGGACACGCTGGCACCGTCATCCAGTGTCCGTTGTTTATACACGTTTTCAAGTGCCGTAGCCGCGCAGTCGGCATGGACGAATTCCTTCACGATGGCCTCTGTGACATCAGCTAGGTCGCTGTATCGTCCAGTGCGTTCAGTTACTGTGTCGGTCATTACCTGTATCTTCTTGCCGCCCAAGTGCTGCAATTCGGTCAGGCCCTGGTCGGTGAGATTCCATGCCTGGCCATGGGTTGTGGGCGTAAAAGCGTTGCCCAGCAAAAGCACAAGACCCGAGCTGCCTTCCACACTGTCCTTGGGGAACCATGAGGCGACCGAATGCATATACCGTGTGTAGCGTCTCAGCTGGGCGCCATCATCCGGATGGGCGCACACCGACAGTGGCACACCGTCTATGCTTTTGCAGACAGGGGTGAACGGAGCGGACCGGTGCCATTCTGCCGGACCGGACATGGCGACCAGGCCCCCGGCAGCAGTCGGAACAAGCAGAAGCACCGCCAATGGGGCGACTATCCATGACAGGCCGGGCCGCCACCGGTGCGCGGTCAGAATGCAGGCCGCTGTGGACGTGGTCAGCACTACAGCGACCAGGACCCAGCGCACTGTCACCGCTAAAGGGTTAATGCTGAGTCCCGGCTCGGCACCGATGCCCGTGTCCATCACCGGCATCGCCGCGGCCAGTGGTGACCCCCATGCTCGGGGGAACACGTCACCCTTGGGTGTGCGTGGCATCAGCAGAAATACACTGCCCCAACACAGGGCGGCAGGCAGGAGCGTGGCCGGTACCAGGGACCAGCGGCTACCCATGATGGCCCCGAGTGCATAACCCAGGGCGAACATGGCTGCCGGCACCGCCATGCCCATGAGCAAGGCTCCCACGGGAACCGACCCGCCTGTGAACCGCAGTGTCTGGACGATGGCGGGAAGACAACCTGCCGCATAGGCCAGGGAACTCAATGCGGCACCCTTGAGGACAGGCACACCATATCTGCGGACAGACGGGCCCCCGATCCAGGGCGGCGCGACCATGGATCGCGGGGAACACGCTTTCCAGGCACTCCACGCACCAAACATGCAGGCAATCACATCCGTCATTAGATGCATCCAGGTCAAGTCAAGCTGCAAGGCCGCATCTGTCAGTACCCACGGAGACGCGTCTGATCGGCCGACTCCGTAGTTGCGCACCGATAATGCGGCCGGATATGCCATCATTGACAGAAAGAACACCAGCGAGCTCAGCGGTGACAGGGGATTGAGCAGTCGGGCCATTATGAGACCTCATCTTGGTCGGATGGCAGGTGTCCAGTCCGCGTCAGAAGCTGTCGATAACCAGATTCCCAAGGCGATGCCATTGAGTCCTCAGGATTGGCTAAGGCGGCGAGATCATCCATGTGGCCGTCCAAGAGCAGACGCCCGTTATTGAGCACCAGTACACGGTCGGCAATTGCGGCCAGGTCCTCGACCAGATGTGTGCTCACCAGCACTGTGTGGCTGTCGGCATAGGCATCGAGGAATCTACGCACCTCAATGCGCTGCACTGGATCGAGGCCAACGGTCGGCTCATCCAAGACAAGCACGTCGGGACGGGCGACAATTGCACACGCGATGCCCGCACGTTGACGCATGCCACCGGACAGGCTGCGCACCAGGCGGCGGGATTCCCCAGACAATCCCACCTGTTCCAAGGCCCACACCGCTGCATCGCAGGAAGCTTTCCAGGACAGACCGCGCGCCCAGGCGGCGTACCGCACGTTGCGCATCAGGCTTGAAGCATTCATCAGCTCGAACGATTGCGGCAAATATCCGATCCGACTCCTGGCCCGACGTCGTCCAGCGCCAGTCAGCACATTCGCTCTGGCAATCCTTACACTGCCCGAGGAAGGACGCGACAAGGTGGTCACAATATTCATCAGCGTCGTCTTGCCGGCACCATTGGGTCCCAAGAGCCCGAATACGCCATTGCCGAAGCTCAAGGACACATCCGACAGTGCCTGTTTACGTCCGTAGGAGAAGGACACATGCGAGAGGGAAACGTCTACTTGATAAGTCACCATTGAACCAAACTAATAAAAAGATTGAACTAATTTTACTTCAAAATTCATTTAATTGTACATTACACAACTGCTCGAGTCAAATCGGTGTGCTTGACAAAGCGCATGAACGGTATTCGGAATTGTTCTAAGAAGTTGCAGTCTCTGTATTCCGCAGCGTCTCGATTGATCTCAAGAGATGATCCGCGGCATGGCCGCCAGAACTATGTATGATGGGCGCGATCAATAATTTCCAGATTTCGGGCTCTCCTGCAGCAAATTGTCCCAGGTCGTCTTCTATGGCTTCTTGTCCCTTTGCGCGCATATCTTTGGGAGGTATGAGAACCAAAGCCATGCGCATGTCAACCCTCTTTCTGCGGACCCTCAGGGAGGATCCGGCCGACGCCGATGTGGACTCGGCCAAACTCCTTCAGCGGGCTGGTTACGTTCGCAAGGTGGCCCCTGGCATCTTCACCTGGTTGCCGCTGGGTCTGAAAGTCCTTGACAAGGTCCAGGCCGTGGTCCGTGAGGAGATTAATGGCATTGGTGCCCAAGAGGTCCACTTCCCGGCCCTGCTGCCTCGCGAGCCCTACGAGGCCACCCACCGCTGGGAGGAGTACGGTGAGAATCTCTTCCGCCTCCAGGACAGGCACGGCGCCGATTACCTGCTGGCTCCCACCCATGAGGAGATGTTTACCCTTTTGGTCAAGGACATGTACTCCTCATACAAGGACCTGCCGGTTGTCCTCTACCAGATCCAGACCAAGTACCGCGACGAGTTCCGTCCCCGCGCCGGGCTGATCAGGGGTCGTGAGTTCATTATGAAGGACGCTTACTCCTTCACCGTGGATGAGGAGGGGCTGAAGAAGGCCTACCAGGATGAGCGCGGTGCCTATGAACGAATCTTCAAGCGTCTGGGCGTCAATTACGTAATCGTCCACGCGGTCTCCGGACCCATGGGAGGATCAGAGTCCGAGGAATTCCTGGCTCCGCTGCCCATAGGCGAGGACACCTTTGCCCTGGCTCCATCGGGGAAGGCGTGGAACGTGGAGGCGCTGACCACCCCGCACCCCGAGTCCGTCGACTATTCCGAGACCCCGGCCATGCAGGAGCTGGATACCCCCGACTCGACTACCATCGACACTCTGGTGGAGCGGTTCAATCAGCTGCATCCCCGCCAGGACGGCCGGGACTGGACCGCTGCCGATACTTTGAAGAACCTGATTGTGGCCGTCAAGCACCCTGCCGACGATGACCATCCCGAGGGCTGGCGGGAGCTGGTGGCCGTCGGCCTGCCGGGCGACCGTCAGGTGGACATGAAGCGGCTGGAGGCCCAGTTCGCCCCGGCCGAGATCGAGGAGGCCAGTGAGACTGACCTTGCGGCCCATCCCGAGCTGGTCAAGGGGTACATCGGTCCCCGTGTGCTGGGCCCTCAGCGTTCGGACAGTGAATCCGCCGCTCATATCCGCTACTTCCTCGACGCCCATGTGGCGCTCGGCTCAGCCTGGGTGACCGGTGCTGATGCCGAAGGCGTGCACCTGGCCAATGCGGTCTACGGGCGTGACTTCCAAGCCGACGGAGTGGTGGAGGCCGCCGAGGTCCGTCACGGGGATATGAGCCCTGACGGATCAGGACCGCTCAGCTTCGAACGTGGAGTGGAGATCGGGCAGGTCTTCCAGCTTGGACTGAAATACTCTGACGCATTGGGTCTGAAGGTTCTGGACCGCAACGGCAAGGCGGTGCCGGTCTGGATGGGTTGCTATGGCATCGGTATTTCCCGCGTGCTGGCCTGCATCGCGGAGATGCATCACGATGACAAGGGTCTGGCCTGGCCCAAGGCTGTCGCTCCTGCCGCGGTTCATGTGGTGGCCACCGGCAAGAAGCAGGAGGCCTTCGATGCCGCTGAGAAGCTGGTCGCCGATTTGGAGGACCGTGGCGTGGAGGTCCTCTACGATGACCGGCCCAAGGTATCCCCCGGGGTCAAGTTCAAGGATGCCGAGCTGATCGGGGTGCCCCTGGTCGCCATTGCCGGACGCGACACCATCGCCAACGGCACCATCGAGATTCGCAACCGCGACGGTTCGGATGTGCAAGCTGTTCCTGCTGATCAGGCCGCTCAGGTGATTCTTGATCGGATCGCAGCCCTGCAGTAGGGCATGCCACACCCATGGTTGCTTATCGCAACCAATATAGAGGGGCGGGGCCCTGGTCACGTACATCATGGCGTGACCAAGGCCCCGCCCTTTTGGTCGTATCGGTTTGGGTTCAGGGATCTATCCGGTCAGATGCGCAGCAGAATGGGCAGATGGTCCTGGCGCTCGCCGGTGTCCACGGGTTCACTGGTGCTGACCTGGTCAGCGATCCGGTTGGAGGTCAGCCAGTAGTCGATGCGCCAGCCTGAGTTGTTGATCTTGCTCTTCGGGGCACGCTGGGCGAACCAGGTGTAGATGCTGCGGTGGTCATCGTAGAATCCGGCGGCATCGCCATGGATCTTTCGGAAGGTGTCGGTGAAGCCTGCGTCCAGCAGAAGGCCGAACTTCTCGCGCTCCTGGTCGGTGAAGCCGGCGGAATGGTGGTTGGATGCCGGGTTGGCGATGTCGATCTCCTCGTGGGCCACGTTGAAGTCGCCGCAGGCCAGGACCGGCTTGCGGGCATCCAGCTCCTGCAGGTAGTGACGGTAGCAATCGTCCCAGACCCCGCGCGGCTTGAGCCTGACCAGTCCCGATCCGGAATTGGGGGTGTAGACCGTGGTGACGAAGCAGTCCGGGAACTCCAGAGTGAGCATGCGGCCTTCGTCGTCCATGGTGTCCGGAGCGCCGATGCGGGGGCGGGTCACGGTAGGCTCCGGCAGGCTCTTGCGGTAGAGCATGAGCGTGCCTGCGTAGCCTGTGCGGGCCGGGGCTTCGGAGCGGCGGTCCACTTCCTGGTAATCGGGGAAATAGCGCATAAGCGCCTTGAGAATGCCCGCGGATTTCTTCTGATCGCCGTTGAGTTTGGTCTCCTGGATGGCTACGACATCGGGGTCCAGATCCCGTATGGTCTCCACCACCTTCAGGGAGAGGGCGCTGCGACTGCTCTTGCCCAGCAGGGCGGCGTTGAGCGAATCGATATTCCAACTGACCAGCGTGTGAACCATGACTGCGGGTCCTTCCAAACCGTGCCGATGTATCTGCTCTCACAGTTTAGCCCAGGACCAATGCTCGATGGTCCTGGACAGTGGAGGGGCATTTGGAGCCCGGCCATGGGGGCGGCTTGTCCACCACGGGAACCAGACCGAGCCCGTTCGACCACATTGGTCTGCGGGTCAGGTGCAGGGACGTGGGCGGAGGCAGGATGGACTCACCGTTCGTCGGAGGGTTCCTGGCCGGGGCCAGTACCTTCCCCCGCTCCGATTATCCGCGCTCCGGTCGGGGATCCTCCGTCGAATGGCCTCACCGCTGCAAGTTCAGGAATCGACCGGCGGATTTACAGCGTCGGATTCATAACATCAACAGAGAGGTTCCGGTATGTCTATCAACGAAATAAAAACGACCGTCTTCGGCTTCATGGGGACCCAGCCAACTCGTCTGGGACAGCCTGGGTCTACACCTGTCTGCTCCTTCAGGTTGGGTTCCACGCCGGCCTATTACGATGCTACGGCTGGGGTGTGGAAACGAAAATCCACCACCTGGCTGACGGTCAAGGCCTTCAGAACTCTGGCGGTCAATGCCCTGGCCTGTCTGCACAAGGGTGATCCGGTAATGGTTTCCGGATCCTTGGTGACGGAGGAATGGACCAGCGATGGTCAGCCGCACAGCAGTCTGGTCTTGGTGGCGGATGGCATCGGTCACGACCTGTCCCGGGGACAGGACACCTTCACCAGGATCCAATCGGGTGCTGCGCCTGTTGCGCCCACCGATGAGGGGGCGGTGGGCCCGGACCCTTGGACCACGCCGCTACCATCCTCACCGTCCGAAACCGCCTCTGTCTGTGCATCCTCTGCTTCGTCTGCAGCCGAGCGGACATCGGTGGTGGCTTCCAATGCTGGATGAGCAAAGGTTGTTCCGGCCGAGCAAGACGAAGGCGGGAGGCCGACTGATTCCCGTCTGCCTCCCGCCTTGATCAGCACGCTACTTGAAGCCGTGAACCAACGATTTCGATCAGAACAGGTTTACCAAATCTTGACCCGTGCTTCGGGCTCCAGCCACATACCGTCCTCGGCGGTGACTCCGAAGGCCTGATAGAAGCGATCCACATTCCTGACGATGCCGTTGGTACGGAATTCAGCAGGGGAGTGGGGATCGATCTGCAGATACTGTTCGGCCAGCTGATCCCTGTTCTTGGTCCTCCAGATGGAGGCATAGGACAGGAAGAACCGTTGCAGACCGGTGTAGCCGTCCATGACCGGAGCCGAGGCCAGTGCCTGGTCCATGGCCGCATCGTCAGTCCCGGCTGTGCCGCCCTCCTTCTTCTGTAGGGAGAGTGCATAGGCCTTGATGGCGATGTTGACGCCTCCCAGGTCCCCGATGTTCTCGCCAATGGTCAGTGCCCCATTGACATGAGGTGCCTGCTCGGGCTTGTCGGCGTACTTCTCGGCAAGTTGCTGGGGGACGAACCCGTTGTACTGCTCAATGAGTGCCTTGGTCCGTTGCTCGAAGTTTTTACGGTCCTGCGGGGTCCACCAGTCCTGCAGACGTCCGTCACCGTCGTACTTGGAGCCCTGGTCGTCGAATCCGTGGCCGATCTCGTGGCCGATGACCGATCCGATGCCTCCGTAGTTGACGGCGTCGTCGGCTTCCGGGTCGAAGAAGGGCGGCTGCAGGATGGCTGCGGGGAAGACGATGACGTTCAGGGTGGGCTCGTAGTAGGCGTTGACCGTCTGAGGGTTCATCAGCCACTCTTCCTTGTCCACAGGCTGACCGGCCTTGCCGAACTGGTAGCCGGACTCGTAGAGGTTGGCCCGCCGCACGTTGTCGACCAGACCCAGCTTTTCGTCCACAGCCAGGGCCGTATAGTCGCGCCAGTGTTCGGTGTAGCCGATCTTGGGTGAGAATTTGTCCAGCTTGGCAAGAGCCTTGACCTTGGTCTGTTCGCCCAGCCAGTCGCTGGAGGTGATGGAGACCCGGTAGGCGTCGATCAGGTCTGAGACCAGGGCCTCCATACGGGCCTTGCTGGAGGCGGGGAAGTGCCGACGCACATATTCGCGTCCGACATCCTCGCCGCAAATGCCGTTGACCAGGGATACGGCTCGCTTCCAGCGGTCACGCATCTTGGTCGTGCCTGAAAGGACCTTGCCATAGAAGTCGAACCTGGCCTGATCGAAGTCGCTGCTGAGCAGACCTGCCCACTCGATCAGGGTGTGTACGCGGGCCCAGAGTTTCAGATCCTCCAGATCGCTGGTCTTCCAGAGCTCGTTCAAACCCTGCAGGAAGGAGGGTTCGTGCACGATGGTCCTGGACAGGGCTGAGCTCAGATCGACCGGTTGCAGATTGGCGACAGGGCTGGCTGCATATGCCTTCTGCCAGGACTCGATCCAGGTGTGCAGATTGAAATCGGCGAGCGTCGACTCCAGGTCAGTCAGCGTAGTGGGGTTGTAGGTACGATCCTCATCTCTGGTGGACACGTTGTCCCAGTGGCGTGCCGCTATGCGCGTCTCGATCTCGAGGAAGGACCCCGCCTGCCTGTGGGCATCCTCCTGGTCGTCGGCGTAGCCGGAGAGCCTGAGCAGGGAGGCGACCATATCGGTGTAGGCCTGACGGACCGGAGCGTAACTCTTCTCCCGGTAGTAGGCCTCGTCGGGAAGCCCAAGCCCGGCCTGTTCCATATGAGCCACGTTGACGCCGGCGTTGCCCGGATCGCCATAGATGGCAATGCCGAACAGATCGGGGCCGCCAGTGGGATTGAGCCGGCCCAGCAGGCTGGTCAATGCCTTCTTATCGGGCACGGCATCAATGGCCTGCAGGTCGGGGCGGATGGGTTCCATTCCCGCAGCCTCGATGGCCTCGGTGTCCAGGAAACTGCGGTAGAGCAGGGCTGACTTGACAGCCGGGGATTCCGGGTCTTCGAGGATTTCGCGGATCTGTGCCTCGGCATCCTCGGCGAGCTTGTCGAAGGAGCCGAACCGGGAGCGGTCCTCGGGCAGACTGTAGGTGTCGATCCAGGGACCGTTGACAAAACGAAAGAGGTCGTCCTGGGGTCTGATGACCGAAGAGAAGGAGGCCGGATCAAGTCCGGAGGAGGTCTTGGATTCAGTAGATTGTGCCATGCCACAAGCCTAGCCATCTTTGGTGACATGCCATGCCCCGGGGTCGGCGGGGATCAGCGGACCGGAGAATCATCCGCCTAAGGGAAAAGCCGCGATTGCCCCCGTGGTGATTTAAACTTGGAAGGCGGTGACAGGACGGCCGCCCGGTCGCCCTGAGCGAGTGAAAGAGGACGGTATGACGGATCCCATGCAGGGCGGTCAGCCCAATCAGTACGGTGGTCAGGATTCTTCGCAGAATAACGGCCAATACCAGAATAATTATGGCCAGAATAATTATGGTCAATATGGGCAATACCCCGGCTACCAGGGGCGCCCGCCACGGATGGATCCATTCTCCATGATCGCCGAGGATCTGGGATTCAAAACCCTGCGGGCCATCCGCACCATCATGGGCGTCATGGGCGTGATTGGGGTCATCCTGGGCCTGGCCCTGCTGCTCAGGCCGGACAAGACCCTGATCGCCGTGACCGTGGTGCTGGGTATCTACTTCATCATCTCCGGCGTGGTCCGTCTGGCCACCTCCATCGTGTCCAAGGGGCTTCCCGGCGGTTGGCGTGTGTTGGGTGTCCTCTTTGGTGCCCTGATCGCCGTCGGCGGCATTGTCATCGTCAGGAACACGGCCCTGTCCGCTTCTGCGCTGACCCTACTGGTCACCATCATTGTGGGCATCAGCTGGATCATGGAGGGCGTGATGAGTCTGGCAGCCTCCTGGGGGCTCCCGCATTCAGGCTGGGCCATCTTCTCGGGCATCGTATCCATCATCGCCGGGATCATCGTCATGATCTACCCGCTGAGCTCCGTCATCTTCCTGGTCATCTTTAGCGGGTGTGCACTTCTGGTGCTGGGAGTCGTCTCCATCATCAGGGCCTTCACCTTCGGCCGGAACTGAGAGCCGGACTCGTCCGACTGACCCGATAATACTGAGAGGTAGTACTTGGGCAGGATCCTGAGGGGCGGCACCCGCGGGCACCAATTATGAAAGGACGCAGAGGATGATCGAGCTCAAAACCAAGCAGGAGATCGAACAGATGAAGCCGGCGGGCAGGTTTGTCGGCAGCATCCTCAAGGAGCTCAAAGCCATGAGCAAACCCGGGGTCAACCTGCTGGAGCTGGATGACTACGTCAAGGACAGGATCAACTCCCGTAAGGGAGCCACCTCCTGCTACGTGGACTACGCACCCGATTTCGGCACAGGCCCCTTCGCCCACTACATTTGCCTGTCCGTCAACGATGCCGTCCTGCACGGGGTGCCCTATGACTACAACCTCAAGGACGGCGACCTGCTCTCCCTGGATCTGGCCATCAATGTGGACGGCTGGGTGGGCGACTCGGCCATCAGCTTCGTGGTGGGTGAGCATGCCGATCCAGAGGATCTGCGGCTGATTCGGACCACTGAAGAGGCCCTGAAGGCGGGCATCGCCCAGGCTCAGCCCGGTAACCGCCTGGGTGACATCTCCGCTGCAATCGGTGAAGTTGCCCATGAAAACGGATACAGCGTCAACCTGGAATTCGGTGGACACGGGGTAGGGCGAATCATGCATGGCGATCCCCACGTGCCCAACGATGGCACTCCTCACCACGGCTACAAGCTGCGCCCGGGCCTGGTCATCGCCATTGAGCCTTGGTTCCTGGCGACCACAGATCAGATTTACCAGGATCCCAAGGACGGGTGGACCCTGCGTTCTGCAGACGGATCGCGGGGCGCCCACAGCGAGCACACCATCGCCATCACCGAGCAGGGACCTGTCATCCTGACGACCAGGGACTGAGTCGAAGGCCGTCCGAGGCCGAAATCAGACTATAGGGACCCAGGAATGTCCACAATGTGGATGCTCCCGGGTCCCTCTTTGATGCCGGCCCTGTTTGATACCTGTACTTTCTTCCCTGCCCTGTGCCGGCACGCTGATGCGGGGACGAAGACGGCACTCGCTTGGACCTGCGCGTCGTTGGTGGAGGTGACGGATTCATGCTTGTGGTTACAAGCCGGTAATCGAAGTCGTGGTTGTTTCTGCTAGCATGTCGGCAATTCCACGCCGGTACAGGTGCCGGTAGCCTGATCCGGCCTGGCCGTCGACTCTCACTGGCACCTCACTGGTTGATCAACAGGAGGTGCGTGGTGTCCACAGCACGGTTGTCCATCGATTCCGAACAGGTTGATCTTCCCCTGGTTCGCGCCACCGAAGGGCCCGATGGCATTCTGGTCTCCTCCCTGCGCAACGACGGCTGGGTCACGCTGGATCCCGGCTTCCAGACCACGGCCCAGTGCGTCTCGGGAATCACCTTCATTGACGGCAAGCGGTCCATACTGCGCTACAGGGGCTATGCCATAGAGGATCTGTGCGCCCAATCCAATTTCCTCGAAGTGGCCTGGCTGCTGTCCCACGGTGAGCTGCCTGATGCCGAGCAGTACCAGCGGTTCCGCAGCCATGTCCTGGGTCATACGGTCGTAGGGGAGGACTTCCGCCATCTGCTCTCGTCCTTCCCGCGCCAGGCTCATCCCATGAGTGTGCTGGCTGCGGCGGTCAATGCCCTGGCTGGCTTCCACCCGGACACCTGCAATGTTGACGATTCCGACCAGCTGGATGAGGCCAGTGCCATCATCATGGCCAAGGTGCGCACCATCGTCTCCCTGATCCACCGTCGTCGCCGTGACCAGCCGCTGCTCTACCCGGACAGGACCTGGGGCTATGTGGAGGACTTCCTGCGGATGAGCTTCGCCATGCCCTACCAGCCCTATCAAGCCGACCCTCTCAAGGTGCAGGCCCTGGACAAGCTTCTGATCATCCATGCCGACCATGAACAGAACTGCTCCACTTCAGTGGTGCGGATTGCCGGATCGGCCCGGGCCAACCTGTATTCGGCAGTGGCCGCCGGCATCAATACCCTGTCAGGTCCCCTGCACGGCGGCGCCAACGAGGCCGTGTTGCGTCAGTTGAAGAGCATACGGGATTCCGGACTGGGCGTGCGGGGGTATGTGGACCAGGCCAAGAGCGAGGGGCGGAAAATCGCGGGTCTGGGCCACCGGGTCTATAAGTCCTATGACCCGCGCGCGGCCATTGCCAAGCAGTGGCTCTACAAGCTCATGGACGAACCCGACCAGGACAGGAATGCCGAGGATGCGGAGCTCTTCGACGTGGCTCTTGAGCTGGAGGACCTGGCACTGCACGACGACTACTTCGTCGAACGCCACCTCTATCCCAACGTTGACTTCTACACAGGGCTCATCTACCGCGCCATCGGCTTCGACCCGGAGATGTTCACCACGCTCTTCGCATTGGGACGTATCCCCGGATGGATCGCCCAGTACCGGGAGATGCTGGACGATCCCGACACGAAAATCGGTCGTCCCAGGCAGGTCTATACCGGTCAGGGCCCACGCGACTACCTGCCCATGGAGCAGCGCTGAGCCCCGTGACCGCCGGACTCAGTTGGCGTGCAGCCGCTCGTTCAGCTCGATGCCCTTCTTGCGGGGCAGGGCTTTGACCTGGCCAGTGCGGGAGTCGCGGATGAAGAGCAGATGATCCCGTCCGCTGAGCTCCGCCCCCTTGACCACCTGATCGCCCAGGCCGATCTTAGTGCCGGCGGTGACGTAGAGCCCGGCTTCGACAACGCAGTCGTCGCCCAGTGAGATACCGATGCCGGCGTTGGCCCCCAGCAGGGAGTGCTGACCGATGGAGACCCGATGGCGGCCTCCGCCGGACAGGGTGCCCATGATGGAGGCTCCTCCGCCGATGTCCGAACCGTCGCCGACCACGACCCCCTGTGAGATGCGGCCTTCGACCATGGAATGGCCCAGGGTTCCGGCGTTGAAGTTGACGAAGCCCTCATGCATGACCGTCGTTCCCGGTGCAAGATGGGCGCCGAGCCGAATCCGGTCGGCGTTGCCGATGCGGACTCCCTCGGGAACCACGTAATCCACCATGCGGGGGAACTTGTCCACGCTCAGCACCGTTACCTGCGTCACCGGAATGCCCGGCATGGACCGGCTGGCTGCAGCCATGACCTGTGACCGGCGCAGGGCGAAGTCCTCCACGGCGAAGGGTCCGTAGTTGGTCCAGACCACCGTGGTCAGTTGTTCGAAGATCCCGTCCAGGTTCATGCTGTTGGGCGGTGTCAGGCGCATGCTGAGCAGGTGAAGCCGCAGATAGGCGTCGGCGGCATCGGCTATCGGGCCATCCAAATCAGCCACGGTGAAGACCGGTACCCTTCGGATGCCACGGGCGTCGGGCTGGTTGTGGACCTGGTCGCCGAAGTCGTGGTTGGGGCGGTTGGCCGGGGTCGGCGGTGTGGAGATCTCGGCCTTGGGGTACCAGACGTCCAGGGTCCGGCCCTGCTCGTCCTGGCTGGCAAGGCCCCAACCCCATGCGGTGCGTGCTGTGCTCATCGTTCCTCCTTCAGGCGGTGCAGTCGTGTTGACATCAAGTTGTCTTACAGGATAAACCGGTCGACGCTCAAATACAGGCGGTCCGTCCGGCAGTCGGGTCCGGATCGACACCAGCCAGGTCCCAGCCGATAGGTAAAATTACCGACTATGAGTGCCTACAGTCATGAGCGGGAGCGCCGGGAGCGTCGGCGCCGCAATACGGCCAGGGTGGTCTGCCTGGTCATCGCCGTGGCTCTGCTGGCCAGTCTTGTCATCCCGGCCATCTTCAGCGGCCTTTGACCCGGTCCGTCCGGTCGGCGGGAATCCGGCCGTCACAGGCAAAGGCACACAGGAATGAAGACGGTGGTCGGCTCGTGCGGAGCCGGTCCGGAAAGCGGTGAGACGGTATGGCAGAGATGGATTTTGCTCAAGCATTGGAGCAGGCCAAGGCCAAGTACGAGATGATTTCCAAGGCGCTGGACCCGGATGGTCTGCGCTCGCGGATTGCGGATCTGGAGCGTCAGGCCAGCGCGCCCGGACTTTGGGACGACCAGGAGAATGCTCAGAAGGTGACCAGCAGGCTCTCGGCCCTGCAATCCCAGCTCAAGCACCTGGAGTCCGCAGCCTCCCGGCTGGATGATGTGCAGGCCTTGGAGGAGCTGGGCCAGGAGGAGCATGATCAGGACACCCTGGTGGAGGCCCGCAAGGAGATCGACTCTTTGAGATCCGACCTGGATGACATGGAGATTCAGACCCTGCTGGACGGGGAGTACGACGAGCGCGCTGCCGTGGTCACCATCCGCTCGGGCGCCGGCGGGGTGGACGCGGCCGACTGGGCGCAGATGCTCCTGCGCATGTACATGCGTTGGGCTGAGAGGCACGGCTTCTCCACCAAGGTCATGGACACCTCATACGCGGAGGAGGCCGGCATCAAGTCGGCCACCTTCCAGGTGGATGCCCCCTACGCATACGGCCGTCTGTCGGTGGAGGGCGGCACCCATCGTCTGGTGCGGATCTCGCCCTTCGACAACCAGGGCAGGCGGCAGACCTCTTTCGCCGCCGTCGAGGTCATCCCCTTGGTGGAGCCCACCGACCACATCGACATCCCCGACTCGGACATCCGAGTGGACACCTACTGCTCCTCCGGCCCAGGCGGCCAGGGTGTCAACACCACCTATTCGGCCGTGCGCATCACCCACCTGCCGACCAACATCGTGGTCACCATGCAGGATGAGCGCAGCCAGATCCAGAACCGCGCGGCTGCCATGGCTGTTCTTCAGTCCCGGCTGCTGGTTCTGCGGCACGAGGAGGAGGCCAAGAAGAAGAAGGAGCTGGCCGGCGACATCAAGGCCAGCTGGGGCGACCAGATGCGCTCCTATGTGCTGCATCCCTACCAGATGGTCAAGGACCTGCGCACCGGATACGAGACCTCAGATACCCAGGGGGTCTTCGACGGTGACATTGACGCCTTCATCGAGGCCGGCATCCGCTGGCGGCATCAGCAGCGGGTCCAGGCTCGCGAGGAGGAAGCCAACAAGTAGAGCTTCGTCCGGCCCAGGTCCGGTCGGTGTTTCATGGGTGAGTAGTGTCGGTCTTCTTGATAGCCTCTGTATGGGAATACCGAGGAACGGAGTGTAAATGGCGTTGATTTCGCTCAAGGGCGTGACCAAGATTTACCCCAAGGGGTCCCGTCCGGCCTTGGATAACATCAGCCTGGATGTCAATCGCGGGGATTTCGTTTTTCTGGTGGGCGCCAGCGGGTCGGGCAAGACCACCCTGCTGCGTCTGCTCCTGCGCGAGGAGGAGGCCACCGAGGGTGAGATCCGCGTGGCCGGCAACGACCTGCGACGTCTGCGCAACCGCGAGATCCCAGGGTATCGGCGTTCCATCGGTTTCGTATTCCAGGATTACAAGCTGCTCAACAACAAGACCGTATGGCAGAACGTGGCCTTCACGCTGGAAGTCATCGGTGCCCGTCGGTCCACCATCAAGACCCTGGTGCCTCAGGTGCTCAAGACCGTGGGGCTGACCGGCAAGGAGCACAACTACCCCCACGAGCTTTCCGGCGGCGAGGCCCAACGTGTGGCTCTGGCCCGGGCCTACGTCAACAACCCGGAAATTCTGCTGGCGGATGAGCCTACCGGCAATCTCGATCCCACCACCTCCCTGGGCATCATGGAGGTCCTGGACGCCATCAACAGGACCGGCACCACTGTGGTCATGGCCACCCACAACGAGGAGATCGTCAACTCCATGCGCAAACGGGTGGTGGAGTTGCATACGGGTCGGATCATGCGCGACGAGGCCCACGGCTCCTATGATTCTTCGCGCTTCTTCCCCGATGCCGAAGTGGCTGCGCGCTCCCATCACGCCATCGGGGATCCCGCCGACGGCGATGCCCTGGACCGTGCACGCGAGGCAGGAGTTGGAGGGCGCCGTCCGGTGCGGGTCGTCGTGCAGGACGGGAACAGTCCGGCCGCCGAGCCCATCGCGGATGGGACCAAGGGGGCCAAGCAGGTGGTCCAAGCGGTGGCGCAGGCCGTCAACCAGGGTCAGTACGGCGACGAGGGAATCGCACGGCTGGCCAAATCCATGCATTCGGGGCGAACCGGGCGTTATGGGCAGGTCTTCACCTCGGTGGAGGACACCCTGACCTGGGGCAAGGGTCTGGGCAGCCTTGAGTCCGCGCAGGAAGATTCCAGCCAGCACGAAGACACAGCTGCAGGGTCTGACTCGGATGAGCGATTCCGCAGGCCTGTGGCCCAGACCAGCAAGGATCGATCCGGTCAGTCGAGTGACGGTTCCGGTGACAGGGACCACGACAAGGCAGGACATGCCCATACAGAACGTACAGCTTCCAGAAAATCCCCCAAGCCTGCCCGTGGTTCGGATGCTGTTCAGCCCAAGGCGACCGCTGAAGGCAGGCCCCAGGATCGGCAGACCGAAGAATCGGGCAGCAGGCAGCGGGACGGGAAACGCGGCGATGACAGCAAGGGTCTCGCGCATGACGAACGCAATCGTGATCGAGGTCAAAGAGCGCCCGAGAAGGACGACAAGGCCAATGACCGACGATCGATGAAAAGTTCTTCCGCCAAGACCTCTGATAGTGGGCAACGGTTCAAGAGGCCCGATCAGCCTTCGGGGTCCGATGGCTCCAGCCCGGCAGAGCCGACCGGCGAATCAGATCAGACTGCAGGCCGGAAGAAGCAGGACGTCCCCAAACCCTCAAAACAGTCCTCCAACAAGGCCAGGACCGATAAACAGGTCTCAATGAGCGACAATCATCATAATGCTGAGCCCATGGGAGCCCCGCCGGCTCCTCCTGCCCCGCCTGAAGCCCCCAAGGCGGCAAGGAAGTCCCGTCGAGAGAACGAAGCACCGGCTCGGGATGAGCATGATGACAAGAAGAAGGCAGCACGATGAGACTGCGGTTCATCCTTTCCAGCACCTGGGACAACCTGCGCCGCAACGGGTCCATGATCCTTTCGGTCATGCTGGTCACCTTCATCTCCTTCCTGTTCATAGGCGCCTCGGGCCTCATGCAGGCTCAGATCAGCAAGGCCAAGGGAGACTGGTACGACCAGGTGGAGGTGGTGGTCTGGCTCTGCCCGGACGGCACCAGCCAGGCGGCCTCATGCGCGACCGGCAAGGCGCCCACCAATGACGAGATCGTCAAGCTGGAGAACACCATCAATACCGAGCTGAGCGACTCCGTGGCCAAGATCACCTATCAGAGCCGTGAGGACTTCTTCAAGAACACCTTCCTCAAGCAGTACCCTGACGGTACCTACGAGGGAAGGACCATGACCGCGGCGGACATGCAGGGCTCCCTGCGGCTCAAGCTCAAGGACCCGACCAAGTACCAGGTGGTCTCCGAGGTGCTGTCCGGACGCGATGGGGTGGAGGAGGTCTCCGACCAGCGTCAGATATTCGACCCGGTCTTCAAAATCCTCAACAGGGCCACGGCGGTCACTCTGGTCCTGGCTGTGGTGATGGTGATTGTGGCCATTCTGCTGACCGGCACCACCATCAGGATGAGCGCTGCCGCGCGTCGGAACGAGACGGAGATCATGAGACTGGTGGGAGCCTCCAACTGGACCATCCGGCTGCCCTTCATCCTGGAGGGGGTGGTGGCCTCCCTGCTGGGCTCGCTTCTGGCTGTCGGAGCCCTGAGCGCCATCGTCAAGCTCTTCATTACCGACTGGCTGGCTCGCACGGTCCAATGGATGCCCTACGTGGACCAGTCCACGGTCCTGCTCATAGCCCCAGCCCTGATCCTGGGGGCCATGCTCTTGTCGGCGATGGCCTCCTCCATCTCCCTGCGGCGGTATTTGCGGACCTGATTTGCGGCGACGGGCCGTTCGATCGGGGGCGCAATCTCTGTCATAATGATGACTAGCATGGATAGCGATAGTGAGGGACTTGACCATGAATCGTACCAAACGGTGGGAGGCTATCTGCGGCCTCGTCGGATCGTTGGCCATGATGCTGGGCGGCGGAATCCTCGGACTGTCCGTAGCGCCTGAACCTGCCCGGGCCGACTGGAGCAGCTACCAGCAGAAAGTCCAGAACCACGCGGCCCTGAAGAGCAAGCTGGCTGGCGTCAGCGCCCAACTTGCCAACCAGATACTGAGCCTTGATGATCTGACCTCCAATCAGATTCCGGCTGCACAGCAGAGTGCCATCGATGCCCAACAGCAGGCCGAACAGGCCGATAGCCTGGTCCAGGCCACCAATGACCGTCTGGAGGCTGCCCGCAAGGATCGTGCCGACCTGGAGGCCAAGATACGTCAGACCGGCCTTGACTATGACGATGCCAAGGCTGGCGTGGCTCAGATGGCCAGAAAGAGCTTTCACGGGTCCGAGACTTCCCAGATCATGGATGTGGTGACCAAGTCTTCAAGTACCCAGGACTTCGTGGACAAGATGCAGTCCGATGCGGCTGTAACCAGGTCCGAAGCCAATACGGCCAACGATGCAGCCAATACCCTCAACTCCTCCATGAACCGGAAGCAACGTCTGGAGGCCATCGAGGAGCAGATCAGCACGCTCAAGGCCAAGGCCGATCAACAGCAGGCGGTGGCCCAGCAGGCTGTAGCGGCGGCTCAGGCCAAGCAGGACCACCTGCAGGCCCTGCGTGACCAGGGGACCGCAGCACGCAAGCAGCTGGAGAGTCAAAAGGCTGCCCTGACCACACAGTCGGCCCGTGAAGCCGCAGATATCGTGGCCACCGAATCCATGATCGACTCGCTGAACACCGGCAATCCGGGCGGCAGCGCCGACCCGCATGCCGGAGGAGCCCAGCAGATCAGCAATGGCGGCGGATCCCGTCCGGCACGGAATCCACGGCCTGCCCCGCCCAGTAACAATGGCGGCGGTGGTAATAGCGGCAGAGGCAACGGTGGCGGTGGCGGCGCCTCCGGCATGAATTATGCAGTGCCGGGCAGCTGCCCCTCAGGTTCCGGATTCTGCTATGGCCATAGCACCGGCAATACAGTGGGTGGCAGCGCCTACCCCGCACGGCAGTGCACACTTTGGGCCTATATACGCCGCTCGCAGTTGGCTCTGCCTGTGGGCTCATATCTAGGCAACGGGGCTCAGTGGGCCGGCAAGGCACGTGGCCTGGGCTACCTGGTCAACAACACCCCCCATGTCGGTGCTGTCATGGTCTTCGCCCGTGGCCAGCGGGTCACTAGTTGGAACGCCAACTGGACCTATGGCCACGTGGCTGTGGTCGAGCGGGTCAATTCGGATGGATCAGTGCTCATTTCCGAAGGGGGCACCGGCTTCGCCGCCTTCCCCACCTATGAAACGGTCTATGGGGCAGGCAACTACCAATACATTCATTACTGATGCCGGTGCGCGCCAGGTCCGCCGCTTGGAACGGCATTATCGCTGTCCGGAGTGCCATGTAGCCTCCTTGGCGCAATCGAGAGGAGGATATCATGGCTAAGGAAACCGGCACGTCGATGATCGCCCAGAACCGCAGGGCCCGTCATGACTATCAGATTGAGGATCGGTATGAGGCCGGCATCGCGCTGACCGGGACCGAGGTCAAGTCTCTGCGCGAGGGGCGTGCCTCCCTGGCCGAGTCGTTCGTCAGCATTGACCGGCGGCACGAGGTCTGGTTGGAAAACACCAATATCCCTGAATACCTCAATGGCACCTGGAACAACCACGCCCCCAAGCGTAAGCGCAAGCTGCTCCTCCACGCCAAGCAGATCCTTCGCTTGGAGCGGCAGATTCAGGCCAAGGGCTATACCATCGTTCCCCTGAGTCTGTATTTCAAGGACGGCAAGGTCAAGGTGGAGATCGCCGTGGCCCGAGGAAAGCGCGAGTATGACAAGCGCCAATCCCTGCGGGAGGAGCAGGATCGCCGTGAGGCCCAGAGGGCCATGCGCTACCGCAACCGGCGGGGCTGAGCTCTCGGATAAACCTACCGAATTTCCTGAGTCTCATAACGACCCACAGTCGCCCACAAAGGTCTTCCCGTTCTATACAGATTCGACACGCCCGGAGCTGATGGCGATCGACAGTGTCGAATAGCGCCTTTGGCCTGCTATAGAGCCAAAAATACCAGGATAAGCGGTCTGCAATATCTAGTTAACCTTCATCTGTATGCATAAAAATACAAATGTGTGCATAATAGTGCATGTCAATCAAGAGCAATCGGGGTCGCTTCGGGGCGGTCCGGAAGAGGAGAAGACATGGGCAAGATCAAGGCGGTGTTGGCGACGGCTCTGAGCATCACCCTGCTGGCCTCCATCGGAGCCTGCGGAACCACAGACGAGGCGGACACCAGCAGTGCATCGGGCAAGGTCACCACCAGCTCCCACCCAGCGGCTTTTGACGTCAGCGGTATCAAGAAGGATCCGGCCGTCGCGGCCAAGGTGCCCGAGTCGGTTTCCAAGGACGGCAAGCTGACCGTGGGTATGGAGACCTCATATGCGCCTGGCGAGTTCATGAGTGAGGATGGAAAGACCCCGATTGGCTTTGACGTGGACCTGTCGAACGCCATTGCCAAGGTCATGGGGCTCGATGGGCAGATGGTCAGCGCCTCCTTCGATACCATCATCCCGGCCATCGGCAGCAAGTATGACGCGGGCATCTCCAGCTTCACCATCACCAAGGAGCGGATGCAGTCCGTCGACTTCGTCACCACCTTCAAGGCGGGTACGGCCTTTGCCGTCAAGAAGGGCAACCCCTCCAAGATCAACCCTGACGACATCTGCGGCGTCAAGGTCGGCGTGCAGACCGGGACCATCGAAGAGCAGCAGGCAACCGACAAGATCTCGGCCGAGTGCAAGGCCAAGGGCAAGAAGCCGGTGGACGTGCAGTCCTACAAGCAGCAGACCGATGCCGCCACGGCAGTGGTCAACGGCAAGATCGACGTCTTCTATGCCGACTCCCAGGTGACCGGGTATGCCATCAAGCAGACCGACGGCCAGCTGGAGAAGCTGGGCAAGGACACCGACATCGTCCTGCAAGGTGCCGCCCTCAAGAAAGGCAGTGGCATGGCCGAGGCCACCCAGGCGGCTCTCCAGAAGCTGATTGACGACGGCGTCTACGCCAAGATCCTCAAGAATTGGGGCGTCCAGAGCGGTGCGGTCGAAAAGGCTGAGATCAACCCTGCGGTCTCTGACTGAGGCAAGGCCAGGCGCGGGTCGTCACACCGGGCGACCCGCGCCTCAGCAGGTGGTTCGGCCAATGGATCAGGCCTGAACAAGTACAGCGGTGCGGAAGGAAGCAGGAGATGCATACCAAGAAGGGGACGGACCAGATTCAGATCCCCGGCAGAATACATGCCAGGCCGGTGCGCAAGCCGGGGCCGATCGTGGCTGCCGTCATCGTGGCCATCTTCGTGGCCATGCTGATCCACGGCATGGTGACCAATCCCAACTTTGACTGGCCCACGGTCTGGAAGTACCTCTTCAATGAGCACGTCCTGGACGGCATCAAGTGGACCCTGCTACTGACCGTCTACGCCATGGTCCTGGCCACAATCCTGGCCATCATCCTGGCGGTCATGCGCAAATCGTCCAATCCGGTCCTGCGCTGGGTCAGCTGGTTCTTCATCTGGTTCTTCCGCGGCACTCCTGTATATACCCAGCTGGTCTTCTGGGGCCTGCTTTCCGTGCTGATACCCAAACTGGCCATCGGCATCCCCTTCGGTCCCGAATTCTGGAGCATCGACACCAAGACCGTGCTGAATGCCACTGTGGCCACGGTTCTGGGCCTGGGGCTCAACGAGGCTGCCTATCTTTCCGAAATCGTCCGTGCCGGCATCGAGGCTGTGGATCCCGGCCAGGAGGAGGCAGCCAAGGCCCTGGGCATGCCGCCATCCATGATCATGCGGCGCATCGTCCTGCCTCAGGCCATGCGCATCATTGTGCCGCCTACCGGCAATGAGACCATCGGCATGCTCAAGACCACATCCCTGGCTCTTGCCGTGCCCTTCACCCTGGAACTTCAGTTCGCCACCAACGCCATCGCCAACCGCATCTACAAGACCATCCCGCTGCTGATTGTGGCCTGCATCTGGTATCTGGTCATCACCTCCGTTCTGATGGTCATCCAGGCCCAGCTGGAGAAGCACTACGGCAAGGGCTTCGACTCGCGGCCCCTGGCCGGGTCGGGTGCCAAGGACGGCAAGGATGGCGGGGACCCGCAGACCCGTCAGGAGACCGACAAGGTCAACAAGGTCATGATGGCCGGGTTGAACGCCTGAGGCAGGAGGAGAATCATGGACGAGGACAGGCAGACCAAGAAAGACGGTCAAGGCGGCAAGGATCCGGCCATCGTCATCAGGAATGTGCACAAGGTCTTCGGCGATCAGCATGTGCTGCGGGGAATCAACCTGGAGGTCATGCCCGGCACGGTGACGGCCGTCCTGGGGCCTTCCGGTTCAGGCAAGTCAACGCTGTTGCGGTTGATCAACCAGCTGGAGACCCGCACAGCCGGTGAGATCTATGTGGACGGTGAGCTGACCGGATACCGGAAGATCGATACCGGCAAGGGCCCTGTGCTTGAGACCCTGGACGACAAGGCCATTGCCAGGCAGCGATCCAAGATCGGTATGGTCTTCCAGCGTTTCAACCTCTTTCCTCATATGACCGCCCTGGAGAACGTCATGGAGGCGCCGGTCCATGTGGGCCGGGTTCCTAAAAGCGATGCCCGCAAGGAGGCACAGGCCCAGCTGGAACGTGTAGGGCTGGAGGACAGGATGGACTACTATCCAGCCCAGCTCTCCGGCGGACAGCAGCAGCGTGTGGCCATCGCACGAGCACTGGCCATGCACCCTGACATCATGCTCTTCGACGAGCCCACCTCGGCCCTGGATCCGGAGCTGGTGGGGGAGGTCCTGGGGGTCATGCGGCAGGTGGCTCAACAGGGCATGACCATGGTGGTGGTCACCCATGAGATGGGCTTCGCCCGCGAGGTGGCCGAGCAGATCGTCTTCATGGACCAGGGTGTCGTGGTGGAGCAGGGCGGCCCTGGCATCATCGACCATCCTCATACCGAGAGGTTCGCTGGGTTCCTGCATACCGTGCTCTAGAAGCAGGTGCGGTTCAGGTTGTAGAAATTCCGGCAAGAAGCCTTCCGGATGGTCGGCGGCGGAATTCCCATGGCTAGACTGGGGCCCATGTGCGGAATCGTCGGTTATGCGGGATCAGTACGGACGGCCTGCGGCAGGCCCCTGGAGGTCTGCCTCAAGGGTCTGGAACGCTTGGAGTACCGGGGCTATGACTCGGCCGGAGTGGCCCTGGCTGCCCCTGGGATGGCGCGGGTGGCCGTGCGCAAGAAGGCCGGGCGCCTGGGCAATCTGGTCGCCGATCTGAAGGCCAAGCCAATGCCCGAGGCAACTGTGGGCATCGGCCACACCCGTTGGGCCACCAATGGCGAACCCACTGACGTCAACGCCCATCCCCACGTCAGCCGTGACGGCAAGGTCGCGCTGATCCACAACGGGATCATCGAGAACGCATCCAGGCTGAGGCTGGACCTGGAGACCGAGGGGTACACCTTCGTATCCTCCACGGACACCGAGGTGGCCGCCAAGCTTTTGGGCAAGATCGCCCAGGAGATTATCGATGCCACCGGCCAGCCCGACATCTTCGAGGCCATCAGGCGGCTGGCCCGCATGCTCAAAGGGGCCTTCACCATACTGGCAGTGGACTCGAGGCAGCCCGATCTGGTGGTGGGCATCCGACACGATTCGCCGCTGGTGGTTGGTCTGGGGGACGGAGAGAACTACCTGGGATCCGATGTGGCCGCCTTCGTGGCCTATACCCGTCGGGCCATGGAGCTGGGGCAGGACCAGGCGGTCTGCATCAGCGCGGACCAGGTCCTGGTCACCGACTTCCAGGGGCATCCTGTGGAGCATCCCCGACGCTACACCATCGACTGGGATGCCTCGGCCGCCGAAAAGGGCGGATGGGACTCCTTCATGGACAAGGAGATCCACGAGGATCCTGCGGCGGTCTCCAACACCCTGCTGGGCCGGTACGACGAGTCGGGCGACCTGGATCTGGACGAGGTCCACATCGATGAGGAGGTCTTCCGCCAGATCGACAAGATCATTGTCGTGGCCTGCGGAACGGCCTCCTATGCGGGTCTGGTGGCCAAGTACGCCATCGAGCACTGGGTCCGCATCCCGGTGGAGGTCGAGCTGGCCCATGAGTTCCGCTACCGTGATCCCATTCTGACCCCGCGCACCCTGGTCGTGGCCATTTCCCAGTCCGGGGAGACCATGGACACGTTGATGGCGCTCCGGCATGCGCGAGAGCAGGGTTCAAGGGTTCTGGCCATTTGCAACACCCAGGGGTCGACCATCCCCAGGGAGTCCGACGCCGTACTCTACACGCACGCCGGCCCCGAGGTGGCTGTGGCCTCCACCAAGGCCTTCCTGGCCCAGATTGTGGCGGCCTACCTGCTGGGGCTCTACCTGGCCCAGGTCAAGGGGACCATGTACCGGGACGAGATCCACCAGACCATCGACAACCTCAAGGCCATGCCTGCCAAGATCCAGAAGGTGCTGGATAGCCAGGCCGAGGTCATCAGCCAGACGGCTCAGCGCATGTCCAAGGCCCGTTCCTTCCTCTTCCTGGGGCGGCATGTGGGCTATCCCGTGGCACTGGAGGGGGCGCTCAAGCTCAAGGAGATCGCCTACATCTTCACGGAAGGATTCGCCGCCGGCGAGCTCAAGCACGGCCCGATCGCCCTGGTGGAGCCGGGGGAGCCCGTGGTGGTCATCGTCCCCAGCGCCCGGGGCCGCAATGTGCTGCACGACAAGGTCATCTCGGCCATCGAGGAGGTCAAGGCCCGCGGCGCCTTCACCATCGTCGTGGCAGAGGAGGGCGACCCGGATGCAGGCCGCTATGCTGACGTGGTCTTTTGGCGGCCGCCCTGCCCGACCCTGCTCAGCCCCCTGGTGGATGTGGTCCCCTTGCAGCTGTTCGCCCTGGACATGGCCCGGCTCAAGGGCCTGGACGTGGACAAGCCCCGCAACCTGGCCAAGTCGGTCACGGTGGAATAGGGGCGGCCCATGATCGTCGGGTCCGGGCAGCGGGGGCATCGGATCGTTCTGGAGGAACCGCCGATCCCTTTCGAGCCCAGGGTCATCTACGAGGATCAACGCATCATCGTGGTCGACAAGCCCCACTTCCTGGCCACCATGCCCAGGGGGATGTGGTACGCGGGCACTGTGCTGATTCGAATCCGCCAGCTGTACGGGGAGCCCGACATCATACCCGCCCACAGGCTTGACAGGGCCACTGCCGGCGTGCTGGTCCTGGTGCGCGACCCGGCTGCCAGACGGGCCTACCAGATGCTCTTCCAGGAGCATCGCGTGAGCAAGGTCTACCAGTGCCTGGCGCCGGTGCAACCCATGGTTCGTCCGCGGACCGGCACCGTGCGGCACCTGGATCCGCCCCGGGTCTTCCCGCTGGAGCGTCGCTCCAGGGTGATCAAACGTCGGGGGATTCTCCAGGCCTGGGAGGAGCGTGGGCCCGTCAATGCCATTACCAGGGTCGAGCTGACGGCGGGCCGGGGATGCCTGGCCACCTACACCCTCTATCCGCAGACGGGCAAGACCCATCAGCTTCGGGTGCATATGAACTCCTTGGGCCTGCCCATGGTGGGCGACGACCTTTACCCCAGAATCCGGACCAGGTCCTATGACGACTTCTCCCGGCCGCTGCAATTGGTGGCCCGTCGCCTGGAATTCACCGACCCCTACACCGGGGTCAAGCGCACCTTCACCTCCTCTGTTCCCTTGGATCCTCAAGGAGAAGCCTGAACAGTCAGCCTGGTGGGACATAATGGTCAGGGGATCCCGGAGCCGCGGGACGACGTGGACGCGGTAGGCATCCCCGTCCGAGAATCCAGACGGACCAGGAGGTTCCACCCATGAGCAAACCGACAAGGCGGGCCTATCGATGGCCCAAGCATCTCAAGGGTCAGCAGTCGCTCTGGTACGGATGCGACTACAACCCCGACCAGTGGCCCGAGGATGTCTGGGATGAGGACATCAGGCTGATGACCAAGGCAGGGGTCAACGTGGTGGCCCTGGCGGTCTTCTCCTGGTCGCGTATTGAGCCCAGCCAGGGTGTTTTCGACTTCGATTGGCTGGACCGGATCATCGACAAGCTCGGCCGGGCAGGCATCGGGGTCAACCTGGCCTCGGCCACGGCCACGCCGCCGCTCTGGCTGACCCAGGCCCATCCCGAAGTGCTGCTCAGGGACGAGCGAGGCGATACGGTCTGGCCCGGAGCCCGGCAGCACTGGCGGCCCACCTCGCCGGTCTTTCGCTCCTATGCCTTGAAGCTCTGTCGGGCCATGGCCGAGCACTACCGGGACAACCCCTATCTGGTGGCCTGGCATGTGGGCAATGAGTATGGCTGTCACAATCGCTTCGACTATTCCGACGATGCCATGAGGGCCTTCCAACGCTGGTGCCGCCGCCGCTACAAGGACATCGACGCCGTCAACCGCGCCTGGGGCACGGATTTCTGGTCGCAGAGGCTGAGTGACTTCTCGCAGATTCTGCCTCCGCGTTTCATCGGCCAGGGGAATTTCCAGAATCCGGGCCGCATGCTGGACTTCGAGCGGTTCAGCTCAGACGCCCTCAAGGATTTCTATATGGCCGAGCGGGACACCCTGGCTGAGATCACCCCGGATATACCTTTGACCACCAACTTCATGGTCAGCGCCGGCGGATTCGCCCTGGACTACGACGACTGGGGCGACCAGGTGGACTTTGTGGCCAATGACCACTACGCGATGCCGGGCAGGGATCATCTTGAGGAGCTGGCCTATTCCTCCAGCCTGGTGGACGCCATCGCCCGCCGGCGTCCCTGGTGGCTTATGGAGCAGTCCACATCGGCGGTCAACTGGCGGCCGGTCAACCCCCGCAAGGAGCCGGGACAGCTGGAGCGCGACTCCCTGGCTCACCTGGCCTTGGGTGCTGATGCCATCTGCTACTTCCAGTGGAGGCAGTCCCGGGCTGGCGCGGAAAAGTTCCACTCGGCCATGCTGCCTCATGCCGGCGAGGACACGGCTGTTTTCCGTGATGTCTGCCAGCTGGGAGGGGACCTGCAGGGGCTCTCGCAGGCTGGTTTGGCCGGCACCACGCTGGCCAAGGCCCCGGTGGCCCTGGTCTTCGACTACGCAAGCCAGTGGGCCAATTCCCACGCAGCCTCGCCCAGCGATCGGGTCGAGCACGGCCAGGAGCCGCCGGTCTGGTACCGGGCCTTTCTGGACAACGCCATCCGACCCGATGTCCTGCCGGTCAGGGCCACCTGGGAGGAGTATCCGCTCGTGGTCCTGCCAGCCCTCTACCTGATTGACGCCGATCTTTCCAAACGGCTGCACAAGTATGTACATGGTGGAGGGCGGCTGATCGTCACCTGGGGTAGCGGTATCGCCGACGAGCAGGACCGCGTCTGGACCGGCGGGTATCCGGGGCCGCTTCGGGATCTGCTGGGGCTGTCAGTCGAGGAGTTCGCGCCCATGGCTCCCGGCACTCCCGGTCTGCTGGACCATCTGGACCTGACCGACGGGGTTACGGCCCACGATTGGGCCGATGTCATCGGCCACCTGGACAAGGGCACCAAGGTCCTGGCAAGTTACCGGGCGGATCCCTGGACGGGGATGGATGGCATGCCGGCCATGACCGTTCACGACTGGGGTCACGGCAAGGCCGCCTATCTGGGTTGCCGTCTGGACGCCCAAGGTCTGGCCAAGGTCCTTCCTGCCCTCTTGGAGGCCATGGATGTCGCCGATATGAGGTCGGCCCAGGGCGACCCCGATCTGTTGAGAGTTGAGCGGGTCAGTCAGGATGACCGGACGCGTTTCGTCTTTCTGTTCAACAGAACCAGGCATCCGGTGCAGGTTCAGGTGGAGGGCCGGGTCCTGGTGGGCTCGCTGGCCAGCGTTGACGGGGATGGTAAGCAGGCCAGTCTGCAGGTCAACGGTGCGCTGGTGCAGCGTGTGGTCGGCCATCGGCATTGAGCTGGTGAATCCTGTACATGCCGGCGAAGATCAGCTCGGGGTCGTAGACCTCGATCAGGTCGGTGTCCTGTGAGAAGGTGCGACCCATGCCGCCCGTCGCCACCACGTGGAAGTCCCGGCCTATCTCGCTGCGGTACTGGCGGATGATCCGCTCCAGGCCGCCGAGGAAGTTGTAGTAGAGCCCGGCCTGCATGGCCGTCCTGGTGCCCGTGGCCATGATGGTCTGCGGACGGGTGATCTCGACCTGGGGCAGCTGGGCGGTCTGGCCGGCAAGGGCCTGCGCCCCCGAGCGGATGCCCGGCACGATCAGGCCGGAGCGGATGGCACCCTTGGCATCCACATAGTTGAAGGTGGTGGCCGTGCCGAAGTCGATGACCAGGACCGGCCCTCCGTAGCGGTGGAAGGCGCCCACGCAGTCGGCCAGGCAGTCGGCGCCCAGGGAGCGCGGGTCGTCCAGCCGGATGTTCATGCCTGTCTTCACGCCGGGGCCCACCACCATGGGGTCGATGGAAAAGAAGCGGATCAGACAGGACCTCAAGGCGTGCATGACCGCGGGAGCCACCGATGAGATGATGGCATCCTGCACATCCGCAGTCCTGTAGCCGGCCAGGGCCATGAGCTGCCTCAGCAGAAGCCCGAACTCATCGGCCGTGTGGTCGATTCTTGTGGTCAGTCTGTAGGAGGCGGCGACCCGGTCACCCTCCATGAATCCGACCTCGATGTTGGTATTGCCGATGTCGATGGCCAGCAGCATGTCTGTTCCTCCCTGCCGTCGTCCGGGCGCGTGGCGCTTTTCGAATCCATCCTAGGCGCATAAGCCTGGGTGATGGCTTCGGGGAGTATGCTTGTGGGCGGTGATCGACCAGAATGGCGGTCAACCACAGCATAAGGATTCGTCAATGAACGCAGATCGACACGGCACGCATGTCCATGGCAGCGTGACCGCAGCAGATACAGAGGCGGCCCAGGAGCCAGGCCCCAGCACTGACCCCGAACTCAACGCCAGGATCAGGCCCATGAGGTCGGGCGGCAACACCCTGCCCTGGAAGCTGCTCAGTCTCATGCTGGCCCTGGCCTTGGCATTCTCCCTGTGGACAGGGCATCGTGGTGCTACTGGCCAGGCCGAGGGCGGAACTGTAGCTGATTCGGTCACGGTGGGGCTCAAGCTGGCTCCCACCAACTTGGACATCCGCAACCAGTCGGGCACGGCGCTGGATCAGCTTCTGATCGGCAACGTCTATCAGGGCCTGGTGTCACGGGATTCCCGGAACCGGGTGCGTCCGGGCCTGGCCAGGACCTGGGATGTCTCCGAGGACGGGCTGGTCTACACCTTCCACCTGCATGAGGGCATCCGTTTTTCCAACAATCATGCTCTTCGGGCCCAGGACGTGGTCGACTCCATACGCGGGCTTATGGCAGGCCACTATCAGGGTAGTGAGATGCTGGAGGGTTTCCAGGGCGTTCAGGCCACGGATCCGCTGACGGTGCGTCTGACGCTGTCCAGGCCCTACCAGGACCTGCTCTGGCAGCTGAGCGGCCGGGCTGGCCTGGTCTTTGACCGGCGGGCCCATTACGACATGAAGACCCAAGCCGTGGGTTCCGGCCCATATCTGCTGGAAAGCTTCCGCCCAAACGACTCGGTCACGCTTAAGGCCGATCCGCACTACTGGGGGAGCGACAAGCCTAAGACGCCAACCATCGTCATCCGTTACCTCAATGACGACAATGCTGCCGTCAACGCCCTGCGCAGCGGGGATGTGCAGGTGCTGGCTCCGGTCACTGAGAATCTGGCCAGCCCCTTCCGGAACAGTCCCGATTTCCAGGTCAAGGCGGGCGACGACACCGACAAGTACGTACTGGCCATGAACGGCAAGGGCGCCGCCACATCCGACCCGCGGGTGCGGAAGGCCATCCGCCATGCCATCGACCATCGGCAGCTGATTGCCTCCCGGGGCGGATCGGACAGGGCCCTGGGCGGACCAATACCGTCCCTGGATCCCGGTTATCAGGATCTGACCGGGCTCTACCCCCACGATCCGGAGCAGGCACGGAGGCTTCTGGCCCAGGCCGGGTACGGTCCCGAGCACCGGCTCAAGCTTCGGCTGACCTACGCCAATACCTATGGCAGCGAGTTGGGCGATCAGTTGCGCTCGCAGCTGCGTCAAGTGGGCATCGACCTGGATGTGCGGGTGGTGGAGTTCTCGGTCTGGCTCCAGGACGTGCATGCCAACAAGGACTACGACCTGTCTCTGGTGGATCATGGCGAGAGCCACGACTTCCATCAGTGGGCCAACCCCGGCTACTACTACAACTATGACAATCGTCAGGTCCAGGAGCTCTACCAGAAGGCCATGGCCACGACCTCCGCCGATGACTCCGACAGGCTCCTGGCCCAGGCCGCACGGATTGTCAGCAGCGATGCGGCGGCGGACTGGCTCTTCAACTACCGGGTGACCACGGCCTGGCGGACGGGGCTGGAGGGCTTCCCGGTCGACCTGAACCAGTCCCTCATGCCCTTGTCCGACGTGACCTACAGACGGGGGTGACCATGGCCAGATTCCTGATGCGCCGTCTGGTGCTCTTCATCTTGGCACTGATGGGCATCTCCCTGCTGATCTTCCTGGCACTGCGCATCCTGCCCGGTGACGTGGCCGCCGTCATGGCCGGGCTGGATGCCCCGCCTGAGCGTGTCGACCGGCTACGTCGGCAGATGGGCCTGGACCGCTCCTATCCCCGGCAGTATCTGGATTGGATCAGCGATTTCCTCAAAGGGGACCTGGGCAGGTCCATTCTGACCAACCGTTCCATCGCCTCCCAGGTGGGCATCCGGGCCCAGATCACCTTCCCTTTGATTCTTTTGGGACTGGGCGTGGCCCTGCTGCTGGGCATCCCCCTGGGTTGTGCGGCAGCTCTGGCGCGCTCGCCTCGGATGCAGTCCTTCAGCCACATGGCAGCCATCGTGGGCGGATCCGTACCGGCCCTCTGGTCAGGACTGCTGCTGATCATGCTCTTCGCCAAGGGCAGTGGGCTGATTGGTCTGCTGCCCTCCCAGGGCTTTCCTGCTCTCGGCTGGGCTCAGCCGGGCCAGGCCCTGGCGGCTTTGATCCTGCCTGCTGTGTCCACCGGCATCATTGTGGGCGCCGGCATCATGCGATACACCCGTTCCCTCCTGGGCGACATGCTCTCTTCCGGGTATGTGGACATGGGCATGGCCTGCGGGATGACCCGGACCCAGGCCGCCCTGCGCATCGGTCTGCGGCTGGCTTCCCCCCAGCTGGTCTCGGTGGTCGGGCTGACCATGGCCGAGATGATCACCGGGGTCATGGTCAGCGAGAACCTGTTCGCCCTGCCGGGACTGGGCTCCATGCTGATCACAGACGTGGGCAACCGGGATCTTCCGGCCGTTCAGTCCGAGCTGCTTCTTCTGGCGGCCTTCTTCCTCTTCCTGGGACTGCTGGTGGACGTTATCCATAGATTGATCGATCCGCGTTTTCGAGGTGCGGCCAGGCAGGAGGTGGCTGACTGATGAGTTGGGAGCATACTGACAGGCCCCGCCTGGGATTGCGGGCCATCTTCCCCGGCCGACTGGGATTCCTCGGACGGATGCGGGTGGTGCTGGCCAGCATGTGGCGCAAGGCCTCAGGGCGATACTCGCTGATTGTTCTGGCCATGTGGATCCTGTTCTCCCTGGTCTCCAGGTTCTGGACCCCGGTCCCTATCTGGACCACCGACGGATACCGGATCTGGCAGGCCCCCAGCCGCGACCACCTTCTGGGAACGGATGGCACCGGGGCAGACATCCTCTCCTGGCTGATGGCGGGGTCGGCAACCAACCTGGCCATCAGTCTTCTGGCGGTCCTCCTGTCGGGCCTATTGGGCCTCCTTCTGGTCATGGCCATGGTCTCGCGCAGTTCCGGAGTATCGCAGACGGTCGTGGTCCTGGTAGATGCCCTGATTTCCCTGCCCACGGTTCTGCTGGCCCTGATTCTGGCTGTCCCCCTGGGACCGAGCATCGCCGTGGTCGTCGTGGCCTGCGGATTCGGCTACGGACTCAACCTGGCCCGGATTGTAAGGCCCCAGGCGCTCCTGGCGGCGGAATCGGACTATGTGCGATCCGCCCGGCACAGCGGGGTCGGATCCTTCAGAATTTTCTGCACGCACCTGGTGCCCAATGTCATTCCGGTCCTGTGCGTGCAGCTTTCCATGTCGGCGGGGACCTCCGTTCTGGCTGAAGCAGGGTTGACCTACCTGGGGGTGGGCGTTCCCGCTGGTCTACCCTCCTGGGGGCACTCGCTGACCACCTCGGTCAAGTTCATCAACGTCTTTCCGCTGACCGTGCTCTGGCCCGGCCTGGTGGTCACCATGGTGGTGGTGGCGTTGAACCTGTTCGGTGATGCCCTGCGTGATGCCATCGATCCGGTCACCAACTCCGGGCTCAGGGCCGCCGTGGCTGCCGCCGGACGGTCGGCTCTCCGGTCTGGGGAGCGTCAGGAAAAGTCTGCGCAATCAAACGACTCCGGTCATCATGTCGAGAATGCGATCCGTACAGGTGAGGGAGACCAATCATGTCGCTGAATATTGACGGCCTGAGTCTGTCCATCAATGGCCGCACCATTCTTGACCGGGTGAACCTCAGGGTGGCGGATGGACAACGGGTCGGCCTGATCGGCTCCTCAGGCTCCGGAAAGTCGATGATCGCCCGCAGCGTCCTGGGCACCGCACCGCTGACGGCCTCCCTGTCCGGTTCCATTCTGGTGGACGGGCTTCAGATTCTCGGCTCCGATGACCGGTCCCTGGCGGACCTGCGGGGTTCCCGGATGGGCATGATCTTTCAGAATCCTTCCACGGCCCTGAACCCGGTCAAGAAGGTCTACAGCCAGGTTGAGCTTCCTCTCCGTCGCCACTATCGTCTGAGCACCCAGGAAAGGCACAGGCGGGTCATGGAGATATTGGCCCAGGTCGGTTTGGATGCGGATCTGGCCGGCTCCTACCCACATGAACTGTCCGGGGGCCAGCAGCAGCGGGCGGCCATAGCCACAGCCCTGGTCACCAAGCCCAGACTGATTCTGGCAGACGAGCCGACCACCGCCCTGGATGCCGTCACCCAGCGGCAGATCGTGGATCTGCTGGTTTCCCTGGTCGACCAGAGCGGGGCCTCCCTGCTGTTCATCACCCATGATTTCTCGGTCCTCGCCAGGGTTGCCGATTACTGCTACATCCTTGATGCAGGGCGAGTGGTGGAAAGCGGGCAGACGCAGAGCATTCTGCACAGTCCATCCAGTCCACAGGGCAGGACCCTGGTGGGGGCGGCCAGAGAGCTGACGCTGCGCGCAGATGGAGGCAAGCATGGGAACTACTGACGTTGCACATGCCGATCCGATCCTGATCGGGAAGGGCCTGACCAAGATCTATGCCTCAAACGGCAGCGACGTGGCTCGAAACGCTGCGGTTGACGGAATCGATGTCTCGCTCATGCCGGGGGAGTGCTTGGCGATTATAGGGGAGTCGGGTTCGGGGAAAACCACGCTTTCCCGTCTGCTTCTGGGTCAGTTGAGGCCTGATGCCGGGCAGGTGGCGTATCAGGGCAGTCCTGTTCTGCGTGGTTCTGCGGCCGCCAGGTCGCTTGCCCGAGATTCCGCCCTGGTCTTCCAGAACCCCTTTGCCTCCTTGGATCCCCGGTGGACCATCGGCCGGTCAGTCGCCGAACCCCTTCTGGCTGCCGGGCGTAGGAGGAGCGGACACCTATGGCATCGTCGTCAAGATGGGACAGACCTTGCTGATCGGGTGGCCAAGGTCTTGTCAGAGGTTCAGCTTGACCCAGACAGGTTCATGACGGCTTATCCGTCGGATCTGTCCGGAGGCCAGGCCCAGCGGGCGGCCATAGCCCGGGCCCTGGTCGTCAAGCCCCGGATACTCCTGGCCGATGAGCCCATGAGCGCCATCGACGTCTCGGCGCGCGTCGGGATCCTCCATACCCTTCAATCCATCATGGCCCAGTCCAGGCAGCAGGCAGATCCTTCCAATGGCATGTCCATGATCATCATCTCCCATGATCTGGGCGTGGTCCAGCACATCGCGGACAGGGTCATGGTGCTCAGCCAGGGGAGGGTGGTGGAGGAGGGGCCGGTGCAGACCATCCTCGATCACCCCAGTCAGTCCTATACCCGTCAGCTGCTGGCAGCTGCAACCCTGTAGGCATTCGTGCTTATACGGCATCCTGGCTAAGCAGAATTACATGAGGGCATGTCCGTTCTTGCTGGGATGAAGTAGGGCAGCGGAAGTATCTGCGCAGAGCAACCGGGCGGATTACGACTGCATTTGATTTGACGGTTGGAAGAACAAATCGTAGACTGTTGGTTAGTTACTCAAGTAACTAAGTAATAAACAGTTGTAAAGGTCCTAATTCGGCACTCCGAATCAAGGCAGACAAGGCGGTCAAACGATGGCGATCGAAATACCGGATGGTCGGCCCGTTTTCATGAAGGTGGCGGACCGGCTGACCGAAGCCATAGCCGAGGGTCTGGTCGCCGATGGTGAGAGGATTCCCAGCACCACGGAAATCTCGACCGCCTACCAGATCAACCCGGCCACCGTCCTCAAGGGGATGAACCTGTTGGTCGACCGGGGCCTTCTGGAGAAACGGCGGGGGCTGGGCATGTTTGTCACTGCCGGTGCGGGCCGGAGTGTTCGTGAGCGTCGGAGGAACGAGCTCCTGAACGGAAGGTTCCAGGATCTGGTCAAAGAAGCCAAGTCTCTGGACGTATCTCGTGAGGACCTGGACGCCATCATAGAAAGGGTCTACCAATGAGTCTGACAGTTTCCAATGTGGACAAATCGTACGGAAAGCTGAAGGCCCTGGATGAGATCTCACTCTGCTTTGAGCCCGGCAATATATACGGACTCTTCGGGCGGAACGGGGCCGGCAAGTCCACCCTGTGCAATCTGATGGCGGGCAGGGCACTTCCTGACCAGGGGCTGATCCACCTGGATGGAAGCGATCTGGTCAGCGATTCAAGAATCGTTCGCCGAGTGGCTTTGGTCAACGAAACCTGGCCCTATCCATCCCGACGGCGCATTAGACAGGCATTTGCCATGGCCGAGGGGTTTTACGGCGGTTTCGACTGGCACTTGGCTGAGAGTATTCTTAAGAGCTTCGCATTGAGGCTGACTGACACTTTTGCCTCCCTTTCCACGGGGCAGCGTCAGGTGGTCAAGGACGTCATCGGACTCTGCCTGCCTGTGGAATACCTCATTCTGGATGAACCGACGACAGGAATGGATGCGGCGGCCAGGGAGAGGATCTACTCCTTCCTTCTGGAGTCCTATCAGCGCCGCGGACCGACCATGATCATCGCTACCCATATCATCAACGAGGTCAGCCAGCTCATCTCCCGCGTCACGATCATCGACCAGGGGCGGGTCCTGCGATCTTTCAGCGTGGATGATCTGTCAGGTCTGGGGACCACTGTCACTGGCCGTCCGCGTGACGTGGAGGGCTACCTTGCACAGGGCGACCCGAAGCTGCTGGGCAGGCAGCGCATCGGCGACCTGCTACGCGTCAGCTTCGAGGGTCCGGTGACCGACGAGCAGCCCAAGGGGCTTATTGTCGCCCCCATGGACTTGCAGACCTACTTCGTCCAGATTACGGAAGGTGTGGCACAATGAGTAACACGCAAGTTGCAGAGACGGTAGGGACGAAGACCAAGCCGGGGTCAGACAGCCCCGACCTAGGTTCCGGACCTGCTGAAGGCTGGGCTCAAATCAAGCGCTTCCTGTTGCCTGCGGTGCAGACCCGTATGGCCCTGCGCGTACAGGTGATGCCGAGGCTGATCGTCTTTTTGATTTGGGCCCTCGTCCTCGCTCTGGGGGTTATGGGGTTTATCCCCTTGAGTTCTGGATTCACCGGTCTGTTCACCGAGATGGTGCTTATGGCCACCGCCTTTGTCTGCTCACTGACGACTTTCCGGCCCTTGATCTCCAATGCTGTGACCCGCTCCACAATCGCATGGACCCAGATCATCTCCAATGTGGTCATGGCCCTGGCGACAAGCACTTTCATGATCGTGGTCGCGATTATCAGCAGCCTAGGCCAAATCGGATGGATGCCCTTTACGGAAAGTTACCAAAGGTTTCTTGTACAGGGCTGTTCGCCTTGGAGACTGACTCTTGATCCCTGGAGTGTGTCATGCTTTAACCGGTCGTATGCCCAGCAACCGTCCCGTTGGCTGGCTCTGGCGCTGCATGTCTTTATGGTGCAGGTAGCCTTCATTCTGCTTGGCCAGGTGCTGGGTGACCTGGCCGCCCGTCTTGACCGAAAAGGCAGATGCCTGCTGCTGGCAGGGCTGTTGATCTGTGTTGGTTTCTGGCATTCGATTTCCGGTTGGAATTTCTGGGGATGGCCGCAAACGGCGGTTCAGATGCTCAACCTGGCGCGCGGTCATTGGATGTACAAGACCTTGAGCCCCTTCATGAATACGGACCTCTGGGGATACTTCACCGTGTATGTGCTCTGGCCCCAGGTGGTCTTCACCCTGGTCTTCTCCGCCATATGCGTCCTGTTCAGCTACTGGCTCACCAGCCGTCGGCAGCTATCGGCCATCCAAGGGTTCAGCATTCTGGGTTAGTGCCAGGATAGCCATGCATTCCGGCGACAATTGACCACATGGTCGTTCGCCCACTGCTTGACTCCTGCCGGGGCAATAGACTGGGGAATCATGGTGGACATCCAGGATGCAGGGCAGGCGCTGAAGCGGTATTTCGGATATGAGTCCTTTCGCCCGGGTCAGGAGGATCTGGTCAAGGCCATCCTGAATGGGCGGGACTGCCTGGGTGTTATGCCGACCGGGGCCGGCAAGTCCATCTGCTATCAGATTCCTGCCACCCTCCTGGACGGTCTGACCATCGTCATCTCTCCCTTGGTCTCCCTGATGAAGGACCAGGTGGACGGGCTGGAGGATGCCGGCATCCCGGCTTCCTTCGTCAATTCCACCCAGGATATGGATGAGCAGTCCCTGGCCCTGGCTCAGGCTGCCCAGGGACGCAGCAAGATCCTCTACGTGGCCCCCGAGCGGCTGGATGCCCCCAGGTTCAGAGATTTCGCCCAGCATACGAAAATCTCCCTGCTGGCAGTGGATGAAGCCCACTGCGTATCCCAGTGGGGTCAGGACTTCCGCCCTGCCTACTTGGGCATCGGCGACTTCATCGGATCCCTGCCTAACCGGCCCACGGTGGCGGCCTTCACCGCTACGGCGACCGAGAAGGTCCGGCGCGATATCGCATACATGCTGGGTCTGAACGATCCTTACGTAGCAGTGACGGGATTCGACAGGCCCAACCTTTTCTTCGACGTGATCAAGCTGGAGAGCAAATACAAGAATCGCTGGGTGGTCCGGTACGCCCTGAAGCATGGCGATGACTCAGGTATCGTTTACTGCGCCACCCGCAAGGAGACCGAAGCCCTGGCGGATGATCTGACCAAGGCCGGTGTCAGCGCTGTCAGCTATCACGCTGGCATGGATACCCAGGACAGGGAGCAGGCGCAACGGGACTTCGTCAACGACAAGGTGCAGGTGGTCGTGGCCACCAACGCCTTCGGTATGGGCATCGACAAGTCCAATGTGCGCTATGTCATTCATCACAACATGCCTGAAAGCATCGAGGCCTACTACCAGGAGGCAGGCAGGGCGGGACGCGACGGCGAGCCGGCTCGTTGCTCCCTGCTATGGAACGAGAGCGACATCGTCACCCGCAGGCGCCTGCTGGACATGGACAACGGCAACGACAGACTGACTGGCGAGCAGGCTGAAGCCGTCAGGGCCGAACACCGGCGTTTGCTCAATGTCATGATTGGCTACTGTCGAACCACTGGCTGCCTTCACCAGTATATGCTGCGTTACTTCGGCGAGGAGGTGGACCAGGCTGCCGCGGGTCTTTCGCCTGCCGAGGCCGACAAGGGCAAATCAGTCCCGGTCGGGCATCCCGACACGGGCAGCGGCGGCTGTCAGAACTGTTCCAACTGTCTGAGCACCTTCACGACCATCGACGTCAGCGACGTGGCCCGTGCCATCAGCAGGTGTGTGCATGATGTGAACCAGGGGTTCGGCTCCGGCAAGATCGCCCAGATCCTTCGGGGTTCGCGCTCGCAGGACCTTCTTCGGCGCGGGCTGGATAGGTGCCCCAGCTATGGCGCTCTGGCCCAGGTTCCAGAGGCGCGGATTCGCGACGTGCTCAACCAGATGGCCTCGGACGGGTATCTGTATATCACCGAAGGACGGCTGCCCATGGTCCATTTCGGGCCCAAGGCCGCGCAGACGGTCAGTCCGGACTTTCACTACGAAATCAAGCGGACGGAACGACCATGTGCCTCGGGCAAGGTCTTCGGCGGCAGATCCTCTTCAACGGTCGACGATGTTGGTCTCGACCAGGCCGGTGCAAGCGATGCCAGCCCAGAGGATGAGGAACTTTTCCAGAAGCTGCGCGATCTGCGGACCAGCATAGCCCGCAAGATCGGCAAGCCTCCCTACATCGTCTTCTCCGACAAGGCACTGCGAGATATGTGTCGCCTTCGGCCCGTCGATGATGCGACCTTCCTGGCTGTCAACGGAGTGGGGCAGCACAAGCTGGAGCAGTATGGGCCCCAGTTCATGGGGGTCATCTCAGAGTTCTCGGCCAGAAAAGCAGTGAATGTGGTCATGGGTGCCGCCGGATCTGATAGGTAGGTCGGCCTACCATGAGATGTACATGACTTTATCAAGGTTGCCTTTCATACCGGGCGCCCGACAGGAAAGGAAATAACAATGGCTGACAAACCTATTGTGGAGAGCTTCCAGCTGGATCACACCAAGGTCAAGGCGCCCTACGTTCGTCTGATCGACGAGGAGAAGGGCCCCCAGGGAGACATCATCTCCAACTATGATCTGCGCTTGGTCCAGCCCAACCAGAACGCCATCCCAACTGCAGGCCTGCACACCATCGAGCACACCATCGCCGTGCTCCTGCGCGAGCGCATCCCCGGCTACATCGACTGCTCTCCCTTCGGTTGCCGGACGGGCTTCCACCTGCTCGCCTGGGGCCGTCATTCAACCGAGGATGTGGCCAAGGCACTGAAGGAGTCGCTGGAGTTCATCGCCGAAAAGGCCACCTGGGACGACGTACCCGGCACCGAGATCACCTCGTGCGGCAACTACCGCGACCATTCGCTCTTCTCGGCCAAGCAGTGGAGCCGTGACATCGTCGCTGCCGGCATCAGCTCCGATCCTTACGAGCGCAAGCTGGTCTGAACGCTGACAGACAAACAACCGGGCCTGAGGAAGGGCGGGTTCCCTTCCTTAAGCCCGGTTCAATGAAGAGACGAAAGCTCAACTACGCAGTATGGTTCCGATCTGTTTCATCTGGTCATCATCAATCTGCATGGCAGGTTCGCGGATGCGTGTGCTGATGGGCAGACCCTGCAGTCGCACGGCTCCCTTGATGGCCGATACGAACAAATCCGCAGTGTCGTAAATTGCCATCAAGTGGTTGATGCGTCGGGCCTTGTCTAGCGCAGTCCGGTAATCGCCCTCTTGATAGGCCCGATGCATGGCAACGAAGGTTTCCGGCTCCACGTTGGTCAGGCCCGATAAAACACCGTTACCTCCGCAAATGCGGTTGACCATATAGTATTCGTCGAATCCAGAGAACACCGAGAACTCAGGGCTGACACGTCTGACTGCTGATACGACCCGACGTGTGTGGCTGATTGTGTCCACCGTGTCTTTGATGCCAACGATGTTTGTACATTCCTGAGCCAGTCTCGCGACCAACTCCGGTGAGCAGTCGTTACCTGTACGAGCAGGGAAGTTGTAGAGGATCACCGGTACAGCCGAGGCCTGGGCGATGCTGGTGAAATATCGGTAAGCGGTCGGTTCCGAAGGACCGAAATAATAGGGACTGACAGCCACTACGGCATCGGCGCCGATTTGTCCGGCAAACTTGGTCAGATCCATAACCCGGTCCATGTCAGTGTCGCCTACTCCGACGAATAACTTCATGCGCCCCCGTATATGGTCGACGGCAAATTGCAGGGCTGAGCGCTTCTCTTGGAGATCATAGGCATAGAACTCGCCGATGCTTCCGAACAGAAGCACTCCATTAATGCCAGCCTGGATCAGATGGTCCAGATGTCGTCCCCACAGGTCGGTGTCGATGACTCCTTGATCGTCGCTGATGGTAATCGACGGGCAGAATATTCCCTCGAATTTAGCTGATGATGTGCTCATGTTCACCCTTCCACAGTAAGCATATCGGCATGGATCCCATAGGCCCTCATGGCATTGTGCTTGAAGAAGTCCTCATCAGGGCCAAAGATGTCCAGCATCAGTTGCCAGTGTTCCCTGAGTGAGGAGTGCACGGTGACGACCGGCCAGTTGGAGGCATAGAGGATCCTATCCGGGGGAAATGTGTCCCTGACGAAGGCGACGATGTCGCGATCGACCGGCAAGTCGCCTGACACCTTGATATAACAGTGCGGCAGGGCCGCCATGGCCTGCATGGCCTTTCTGGAGGCCGGCGACAAGTCGGGCATGTTGCCCAGATGGTCCATGATGACAGTCAGGGAAGGAACCTGAGAGAAAGCCTGAGCCATGTCCGGCAGTTCTGCCCCCCGGTTGCATAGCTCAAAGGGCAGGCCCTTATCAGCCATGGCGCGGAGCCCAGCGATGAAGGAGGGTTCCATGCAACGGCCGCGAGGGGCAGAGTCAGTATGCAGTGGCTCTCTGATGCCCGTAGCGTTGATGGGCACTCTCATATAGGGCCCTACCTGGGCTCGGAGCATTCGGGCAAGGATTTTGGGGTCATTGTTCTCATAGACCAAGCGGTCCTCTAACAGGGGGTCATCCGAGTCTACTTCCACATAGACTCCGCCCAGAAATTCCGCTCCCAGCTGCTCGTACTCGTTTTCGAGCTCATGAAGGGGAAAGCTTCGGTCCAGTGAGGGCATTCCGTCCAGCCATGGCAGATGCTGCCGCTCAAGATTCCACATATGGAAGTGAGCATCGATGACCTGTAGTTGTCGTGTCATGTCAGGCTCCCTGCTTAAGACCTATGCGGCACCCACGGAAGGCATACCAGGCAATGTAGAGGAATCCGGGCACGGTCACCAGCATGGCGATTTCGATGCCCATGGCATCCTGAATGGCACCCAGCAGCAGCGGGATCAGGGCTGCTCCGACGATACTCATGACCAGCGCCGAAGAGCCGGTCTTGGCATCGTTGCCCCTGATGCCCTTGAGCGTCAGCGAGAAGATGGTGGGGTATCCGATTGATATGAACAGATAGGCAACCAGGAAGCAAATGACCGAGAACCGTCCCAGACCTAGGAATACCAGAACCATCAGCACGGCTGTGATGCACATGTAGATGCCCAGTATCTTGCCGGCATCGAATTTGGTCATTAACGGAGTGGTCAGGAACCGCCCAAGGGTGAACAGTAGCGACAGCAAGGCCAACAGTGTGGCAGCCAGACCGGCGGTGATGCCGGCGCCCCAGTGTTTGAGGGCATAAGCGGAGAACATGGCCATGCCTGCCACCTGCAAGCCGATAAAAATGAACTCGGCAATCACGCCCAGTACGAAGTAAGGGCGTTTCAACAGACTTGAGGTGCCGGAACCGGTGCCAGTTTCCCCCTCCTGCTCGTCATCGCCGGGCGGTGTTGGCAGTTTGAAGACGATGAAGACAGCTAACACCAGCAGAAGGACGATGCCGATGACGATATAGATCATTCTGGTATCTGACAGGAACTTGACCTTGGCTTGCTCAAAGCCCGGCTCTTTTGGGGTCAGGGTTTTGGACAGGACTCTGCCCAAAATCAGAGGCCCTACCACGTTGCCGACGCCGTTGAAGCTCTGTGCCAGATTGAGTCTGAAGGATTCGCCTTTTTCGTCGCCCAGCTTGGTGACATAAGGGTTGCAGTTGGTCTCCAGCGAGGAGGCTCCCAGCGCTACCACGAACATGGCGAATAAGAAGAGTCCGTAGCTGGCCATATTTGTGGCTGGTACCACGATGAATGCTCCAACCGCGAACAGTATCAGTCCGGAAATGACCCCGCCCTTGTAGCCGAAGCGCTTGGAGATGATTCCTGCTGGGATGGCCATGACGAAGTAGGCTCCGTAGTAGGCCACCTGCAGCAGCGATGCCTGGGTGCTGTTCAGCTCCATGTAGTTGCTGAATGGGCTGTTGAGGGCGTTGACCAGATTCATGGTCAATCCCCAGATGAAGAAGAGTCCGATGACCAGGGTTATGGCGACAGTGGCCTTGGACCCGCCCTTGTTTCGTGTATTTGTATTTTCCATGGCAGAGCTCAATTCAGTGCCCGGTCCAGGTGGACGTATCCGCCATCGACGAACACCCATTGGCCGGTGGTGTGTGATGCGCGATCAGAGAGCAGGAAGGTGGCGGTGTTCCCGATCTCCTCGGGTGTGGTCATGCGATGTTCCAGAGGAATCTTGTCTGTGATGACTGAGAGACGGGCCTGCTGGGCCTTTTCATCGCCAAAGGTCTTGATCCAGTCGGCATAGAGCGGGGTCCAGCATTCCGAGACCACGATGGCGTTCACTCGTACGTCATCGTGCACCAAGGCCGCAGCCCATTCTCTGGTCAGGCCCAGAACTCCGCCCTTGGCTGCCGCGTAGGCGCTGGTCTTGCCCTGACCGGTCACGGCGGTTTTGGAGGTGATGTTGATGACGGATCCGTGGCTTTCCTTGAGGTAGGCACAAGAGGCATGCATGAGCTCGTAGTAGTGGGTGAGATTGCCGTGTACGGAACGCTCGAACTCCCGCCAGTCAGTGGTTTCCAAAGCTTTGTTGTCGTTGACTCCAGCGTTGTTGACTATGCCATCGATATGGCCGAATTCCTTGTGTACCTGCTCCACAATGGGGGCTATGCCGTCGGTGTCATTCAGATCCAAAATGAAGGTCCGGTAGGTATCGGTATAGGCCTCGATGTCTTTGCAGAACTGGTCCCTGGCTGACTCGTCACGGTCTATGACTGCGGTTATGGCGCCCTCCTGGGCCAGTTGTAGGGTTATGCCCCTGCCGATGCCCTTGAAGCCACCGGTGATGATGAATACCTTGTTCTTGAGATGCAAATCCATGAGAACTCCTTTGTCTATATGGATGGATGATTTGTTAGAGGTCCAGTGATTGGACCGGATTTTGATTGAGGTGGCCCGAGGTCACTTCTGATGGAGGTAGCGCTGTGCAGTCTCCACGGTCATTTCAGCCCCATTGCCGGGAGCGGTCGGTGCCTGATACATGCCTTGGCTGATACGCACGGGGTTCACGAAATATTCGTGCTGGTTGTCTACGTATTCGATCATTCGGCCCTGTGTGGTGCAGGAGACGGCTGCGTAGTCGAACATGGCGAAGTGGCAGACCATCTCGCACAATCCGACCCCGCCGGCGTGGGGGCAGACTATCTTGTGGAACTTGCGAGCCAGCAGGTATTCCAGAACTATCTCCTGGGGGCCTGCCACTCTGGTGGCGTCGATCTGCATGATGCCGAAGGCGTTAGCCTGCAGGAATTGCTTGAACATGATGCGGTTCTGCATCTGTTCGCCGGTTGCCACGGGGATGGGATTGATGGCCCTGGCAATGGTTGCGTGGCCGATGATGTCGTCGGGGCTGGTGGGCTCTTCGACCCATGCCAGGTCGAAGTCATGGAAATGGTTGATCCAATCAATGGCTTGCGGGACATCCCAGACCTGATTAGCGTCGACGGCCAGGCGGACGTCGGGACCGATGGCATCCCTGGCCAGTCCCAGGCGGCGTATGTCATCATCGAGGTTCTGGCCTACCTTGAGCTTGATCTGCTTAAAGCCCTTTTCCTGCGTCTCCCGTTTAGCGATCTCCACCATTTTTTCGTCGCTATAGCCAAGCCAGCCTGGTGCTGTCGAATAACCGGGGTACCCGTGCTGGCGAATGTCCTCGATGCGCTCCTGCTTGCCGGATTGCCCATCCTTGAGGATGTCTATGGCCTCCTCGGGGCGCAGGGCGTCAGACAGATATCGAAAGTCCAATGTGCTGACAAGATCCTCAGGATCCATTTCAGCCAGCAGCAACCACAAGGGTTTTCTCGCCCTTTTGGCTTTCATGTCCCAAAGGGCGCTCAGCAGTGCGCCAATGGCCATGTGCTCTACTCCCTTTTCGGGCCCCAGCCAGCGCAGCTGTGAGTCATGGACCAATAGGTCCCAGGCCAGACCCATGCTGTCCAGCAGACGTTCAACCTCTAGGCCACGCAGAGTCTCTCCTATGGAATCTATGGCTCTGCAAACAACATCGTTGCCTCGTCCGATGGTGAAGACCAGACCACAACCTTTGATGCCGTCGTCAGCCGAGGTGTGTATTTCCACATAGGCAGCCGAATAGTCTGGGTCTTTGTTCATGGCATCCGACCCTGAGAGGGTCAGAGAAGTGGGAAAACGAAAGTCATACGTTTTCACCGCAGTGATAGTACTCATCGTGGCTCCTTTGCCAATCTTGTGAACGTATACCCCAGTATAGGCGTAGAAATAGAAATTTGAAAATTAGAAATGTAAAAATTCTAAATCTGACGTGGATGCTTTCGCTGCTTCCTTGGTTACGATTGGTGGGTAATGGAAAGGACGCACATGGCCAGACAGGAACCAGGCAATCCGCACGTTGGCGCCATAGCCGAGCAGCTCGGCATCTCTGCTTCGACCGTCTCCAAGGTGATCAACGGTCGACCGGGCGTGGCGGCAAAAACCCGTCGAAGAGTCGAAAAAGCTTTGGCAGACGAGGGCTATGCGCATCCGCTTGTCAGCACGAAGATTGCTCAGACTATTGAGCTGGTTGTGGATTATATTGCCAACAATGGCACTATCGAGATGATACGTTATGCCTCAAAGTGGGCTTTGGATGCCGGTTTGGCTCTGACGGTGACACAGACCGATCACCAGCGGCGTGCCGAGGAATGCCTGAGGGGGATCATTGATCGCAACCCGCTGGGTGTGATCACCCAGATGTCCTCCATAGACCAGGAGGGCAAGAATGTGCTCAAGGCAAGGGGCATTCCCCTAGTGGCGGTCGATCCGGTGGACTTGGTAAGCGATGAGGACATGAGCATAACGCTAGACAATTGGACCGGAGGATACCAAGCGGCCAAATGCCTTCTTGATGCCGGGCACCGGCGCATTGGCGTTATCGCTGGACCGGCGAATGTGCAATCCGCGCAGGCCAGACTGGCTGGATACCGAGCAGCATTGGCGGCCATTGGTGCCGGTCTGCCGTCAAATATGGTTCAGCAGGGAGACTATTTGCCTGACAGAGGGTACCAAGCCGCCTGCGATCTGCTGGACCGCGCGCATCGTCCAACAGCGATTCTGGCCTGCAACGACTTGACAGCCGTCAATATCTACAGAGCGGCGCGCGAACGTGGGCTGGAGCCCGGGCAGGACCTGTCTGTGGTCGGATTCGACAACGTATATCCATCCTCTTATCTGATGCCCGCTCTTACCACGGTGGACCAGCCATTTGATTTGATGGCCAGGATGGCGGTGGGAATGATTCTTGATGCACGCCAGGGCAAGGAGTTCCAGCGGCATGTGGTCATGCCAACCCGTCTGGTCAGCCGACACAGCGTGGTCAACCTGACCCGTGCTCGTCGTTTGCGCTCGGAAGATCGGGTTCAGGAGAGTGCACAATAGCCCAAACTATTCCCCGATTCGCTCAATGCGTACTCACTTCGTGACTGCCTGCTGATGGATACACTCGTACTTCGGCAATCGCGGGGGCGGGTCTCGTCCCTGCCGCACCGGTCGAGAAAGAGGTAGCCACAGTGAGCAGGTACGCGATGGAGACTGCACGTTGGATCCGTCATGCCACCATGGACGACTTTGAGGCGATCATGCCTGTCTACGCCTACGCCAGAAAGCGGATGGCCGAGACCGGCAACCCCCGTCAGTGGGGGGACAAGTACCCTCTGCCTGAACGCATCCGTGAGGACATCGCCGGGGGCCACACCATGCTCTTGGTTGACGATGCAGCTGGCATGGATCAGATTCCTGAGGATCCAGCCTATCCTGAACCTGAGTTGGACGAGCACAAGGGCAGTCACGAGCGCATCATCGGTGTTTTTGCTCTCTTTCATGACCCGGAACCCGACTATAAGGTCATTGATGGCAGCTGGCTTGACGACCGGCCCTATACCACCATCCATCGGGTGGCTGCCTCGGGACTGGGGCGTCACGCGGCTGGGGACCTGCTTGACTGGAGCATGCGCCGGTACGAGAATATCCGCGCCGACACGGGACTGAAGAACTATGCCATGCAGCACATCCTGGAGACTCATGGGTTCACCCGCTGCGGCAACATCATCATGCCTGAGAACAAGGAGATCGAGAACGTGCGGGTGGCCTACCAGCGGCACGATCGGCCCCTTGACCTGGCTGAGCGCGAGAGGGCGGCCAAGCATTTGGTTGCCGTCTGAGGGCGGGTGCCGACCGTCGCTGCGGCGTCGCACAATGGGGCCATGACATTGAGTGCAGCACCGGCATGGCGGTTTTCCGGGCCCGAGGGCCAGCAGCATTACGAGCAAGCTCTTCGGGCCTATCCTGGGCAGATCATCGTGGACTTGCGGACCTTGAAGGCCAATATGGCCACCCTGGTTAAGCTGGTTCATTCCACGAACCCCGGTGCTGCAGTCATGGGTGTGGTCAAGGCCGATGCCTACGGGCACGGGCTCATCCCCACAGCCCTGGCGGCCTTGTCCGGCGGGGCCACCTGGCTAGGCACGGCCCAGTCCAGCGAGGCCCTGCGTCTGCGCCGAGCAGGCATCGGCCCCGACCGTTGCCGGATTCTGTCCTGGATGTTCAATGGGGACCGCGCGCCCTTCGACCAGCTGATTCAGGCTGACATCGACCTGGGCATCGGTTCCCTGAAGACCATGGACATGGCGGCGCAGGCGGCAGATCAGATCGGCAGGCCTGCCCGTGTCCATATCAAGGTGGACACCGGCTTTGGACGCAACGGCTTCACTCCTGAAACCTTCGAGGATGCCCTGCGTGAGCTCTCCCGCCTGGCCGCCCAGGGTCTGTTGGAACCTGTGGGGCTCTTCAGCCACCTGGCAGTGGCCGACATGCCTGACGTTGACGAGTTCGTGTCGTCCACTGACGAGCAAATCGCCCTGTTCGAGGAGTTCTCCGATAGGATGACCGCCGCAGGCATGAAGCCTGAAATCCGGCATCTGGCCAATACCGCAGCCACGCTCACCCGTCCTGGGATACGTTATGACCTGACCCGTCCTGGCGTCGGCCTGTACGGTTACGAGCCCGATCCCTCCATGGGGGTTTCGGCCGATTATGGTCTGCGTCCGGCAATGACCCTCCAGGCCCAGTTGGGCACCGTCAAGGATATGCCGGCCGGTCATGGCATCTCTTACGGGCGTACCTATCTGACGGAGAATCCGACAAGCACGGCCATCATGCCACTGGGCTACGCTGATGGTATCCATCGGTCAGCCTCGGGCTTCGACCGCGAGGGTGCCATAGGCCGCGAGCACCTGGGCGGTCCCGTCCGTCTGATGACTCGCCAAGGGCCCAGGCTGGTTCGTGTCGCTGGAAGGGTCTGTATGGACCAGTGCGTACTGGATCTGAAGGGTATGGCTTCGGATTTGGGAGTGAGCGAGGGCGATACTGTTGTCCTCTTCGGGCCGGGCCAGGGGGAGGATCAGGCCGAGCCAACCGCTGATGACTGGGCCCGGGCCGCCGACACCATCAGCTATGAGATTTTCACCTGCCTGCGTAGCCGGATTCCACGACTTTACCTTGGTGTGCACGAGGTGGTGAACCCTTCCGACCTGCATCTGTTTGCCCCTGAATCCATTCTTTGAGACCACTATCACAGGTAGAACCTAGACCTGGGGCCTTGTCAAGGGGCAACATAAGTGGTGAGATGAGGTTATGACTACATATACAGGAAATGAACCAAGCAATATCTCATACACAGCCGTAGCTGACATCACCGGTGGTCGCGAGGGCCATGCGGACAGCCACGAGCCCGACCTCTCCCTGGACCTGGACACACCCAAGGCCATGGGGGGCAAGGGCCAGGGCACCAATCCCGAGCAGCTTTTCGCAATCGGTTGGGGCGCCTGCTTCCAGGGAGCCATGGGACTGGCCGGCAAGGAGTTGCGCGTGCCGGCCACCAAGCTGGCCCAGAGCAGGGTGCGCACCCATATCTCCCTCGGTGACCAGGGCGAGTCCTTCGGCATCAAGGCTCTGATCGAGGTCTGCCTGCCTGGTGTCGATCGTGATCTGGCCACCCGTCTGGTGGAGCGCACCCAGGAACTCTGCCCCTATTCCAAGGCCACGGCGGGCAATGTGCCCACTGAAGTGGTGGTCGTGGACAATCTGGACTGAACAGAGCGGACACGCCTGATGGGCACTGACGAGGAGGGCGGTTCCCGCCTGCTGGCCGAGGGCTATTCCGCCCGGGATCAGGAAAGGTGGGCTCCAGAGCCTCCAAAGACCAGCGGCAGGACTCCTTTCGAACGTGATCGGGCGCGCCTGGTCCATTCTTCGGCGCTGCGTCGGTTGGGGGCCAAGACGCAGATCCTGGTCGCCGGCACTGACGACTTTGCCCGCACACGGCTGACCCACACTCTTGAAGTGGCCCAGATTGGACGGCAGATCGGGACCATGCTGGGCTGCGACCCCGATGTGGTGGACTGTGCCTGCCTGGCCCATGACCTGGGTCATCCGCCCTTCGGCCACAACGGCGAACGTGCCCTGTCCTCGCTGGCCTCGGATATAGGGGGATTCGAGGGCAACGCGCAGACCCTTCGACTACTGACCAGGCTGGAGCCCAAGGTCTTCCACCCGGACGGACGTTCAGCAGGGGTCAACCTGACCAGGGCTGCCCTGGACGCTGCGGTCAAGTATCCCTGGACCCTGGCCGAGGCCTCGGCTCATCCCAAGGGGGAGAGGACCGCCAAGTTCTGCGTCTATCCGGACGACCAGGAGGTCTTCCATTGGCTTAAGCAGGGGGCGCCGCAGGCCAGCACACCTATGGAGTGCCAGGTCATGGACCTGGCTGACGACATCGCCTACAGCGTCCATGACGTGGAGGACGCCATTGTGGTCGGTTCCTTCGTGCCTGAACGGCTGGCTGAGCCCCGGATCATCGATGGCGTGGTCCGGGCCGCCCGATCCTGGTATGGGGACCGATGGGATGCCGACCAGTTGGTCCGAGCCTTGGAGGCCGTCCGTGGCATGCTGCCGACGGGCTTCGACGGTTCACGCCGGGCCCTGGCTACGTTGAAAAACACCACCAGTTACCTGATCGGACGCTTTGCCGACTCCGTGGAGGCGGCCACCCGAAGCCGCCACGGCCAAGGCCCGCTGACCAGGTATTCGGCGGGGCTGGTCATTCCTGCCCGGACCTCCTACGAGATTGTGGCCTTGAAGGGGATTGCCGTCTACTTCGTCATGGCTCCCCGTGAGAAGGAGCCCTTCCACGCAGAGCAGCTGAAAATCGTGACCGACCTGGTTGAGGTTATGATGGCCGACTCGCCAGCCCCCTCGGATGCTCTGGAGGATGTCTTCCTGGAGGATTGGCGCCAGGCGGGTTCGGATGGTGAACGCCTGAGGGTGGCCATCGACCAGGTGGCCTCCCTGACCGACGGTTCGGCGCTGGCCCTGCATTCCCTGGTCTGCCCCTAGGCCTGCGGCATTTATGCCGGGCGCAACACATCGCCCTGAACCGGTAGGCTGGGTGTCATGTCCGGAATGATCAAGAAGGAAGACATCGAGAAGGTCAGAGCCAAGGCCGATCTGTATGAGATCGTATCTGAAAGCGTGACTCTGAAGCCTTCAGGTTCCGGCACTTACATGGGCCTGTGCCCCTTCCACGACGAGAAGTCTCCCTCTTTTTCGGTGCGTCCGTCCATGGGGGTCTGGCACTGCTTCGGCTGCGGCCTGGGTGGCGATGTCTTCACCTACGTGGAGCAGGAGGAGAACGTCGAGTTCGGCGATGCCGTCGAGATCCTGGCAGACAAGTACCAGATCGAGCTGCATTATGAAAACTCCCGCCAGGACAAGCGCCGCGGGTCCAAACGTTCCCGGCTGCTGGAGGCCAACGAGGAAGCCCAGCGTTTTTTCGTCTCGCAGATCATGAGCAAGGAGGCGCTGGCGGCGCGCAAGCTCTTGGCGGGCAGGACCTTTTCCCAGGCTGACAGCGCACATTTCGGCTGCGGATACGCTCCACGAGGATGGGACAACCTGGTTCGCCATCTTGCTACCAAGGGCTTCACCCAGCAGGAGATGCTGGATGCGGGTCTGGCCAGGCAGGGACAACGGGGGGTCTATGACTACTTCCGGGGCAGGGTCACCTGGCCTATCAGGGATTCCACGGGCCGTACCCTGGGCTTCGGCGCTCGCAAGCTCTATGAGGACGACGGCATCAATGCCAAGTACATCAACACGCCGGACACCCAGCTCTACCGCAAGAATCAGGTGCTCTACGGCATCGACCTGGCCAAGGATGCCATCGTCAAAAAGCGGCAGGTGGTCATTGTGGAGGGTTATACCGACGTCATGGCCTGCCACCTTGCCGGCGTTGACACGGCCGTAGCCACCTGCGGCACTGCATTCGGCGAGGACCACGCCAAGATCGTCCGTAGACTCATCTCTGATGACGCCTTGGGGGCTATCCAACTGGTGGGACCGGTCCAGGGCTCCCGGGTGGTCTTCACCTTCGACGGGGATGCCGCCGGGCAGAAGGCCGCCCTGCATGCTTTCGGCCTTGACGGGAGCTTCCTGACGCAGACCTTCGTAGCGGTGGCCCGGGAAAATCTGGATCCCTGCGATCTGCGTATCCGGTACGGTGATGAGGCCGTGCGATCATTGGTCGAGCATGCCCGGCCGCTGTACGACTTCGTCATCGACACCGCTGTGGCCATGTTCGACACCCAGTACACTACCGGGCAAATGGGGGCTGTCAAGGCTGTGGCACCCATCCTGGCGCAGATCAGGGATCGCTCCCTGGTGGGGGCCTACACCCGCAAGACCGCCAGAAAAATCGGGGTGGATCTGGATCTGCTGCGTCAGGAGGTCAACAGGGCCCGTCGCAAGCTGCATGTAAAGGACCAGGATGCCTATGCGGTCCGCACTCCTCACCGCGGTGCAAATGAATCGGGAGGTCGCGCGGGCCATGGCAGCGACGACGCCATGCAACGCCGGAGGATACAGCGTGAGGATGCCCTCCGACAGGGCTATCATCACATCGATGATTCGGTCTTCATCTGTGAGCAGCAGTTCATGGGCGTGCTTATCCAGATTCCCAGGGCGGTCGGATCCGATGCCTTCGGCCAGCTGAGTCCGGAAAGTTTCGAGGTTCCGATTTTCCGCTCGCTCTATCGGGCTGTGCAGGCCGCCGGAGGGTTGCCTGACAAAAAGACGCCTCAGGGACTGTGGATGCATAATCTGACCAAGGCGGGCGGGCCCATGCTGGAGTCGGCCATCAACGAGTTGGCTGTCATGCCCTTGCCGCTGAATTTGGATAAGCAGGAGGATAGGCAGAGGGGCTCAGTACCGGGCTCCAAGAAAGGCGATAATGGGGACGAACAGGGTGCAGACTCCGATGACACGGATGTTCAGCTGAAGCAGCCTAGCCCGGAGGAGCGTCAGTATGCTTCCGAATTGCTGGCAAGACTGTTGGACGCCACCTACATGCGGCTTATTGCATCGGCCAGGCATCGGATGAATCAGTTGCCAGACGGACAGGAGAAGTTCGATCTTCTTGGCCAGCTCACCCAATACGAGACCCAGCGCAACGAATTGCGCAACCAAGTCTTCGGCAACGCCGAGTGAACTGGTGATCAGATAGGTTAGTCCTCCCTGTCCTTGTTGACATCTTTGCTTCCGAACAGGGGCGGGAAGGACTTGGGTTTTTAGTTTCCTGTAAGGCGGAGAAGTAGAGCTGGGAGTTGATTCAGGTCATCACGGTGACCATAATCGCAGTTATGATGCCACCCAGATAGGGATTCCTGGTGTGACGGTAGATCGCCTGAGCCTCCAGATGCAGGACGGCCAGTTGGACCAAAGGTATCAGCATCCAGTCGGGTGTCTGCGTGTCGATACCAAAAAGACTGTTGGCTCCGATGACGAAGAAATATCCATATCCAGGTGCTACTACAAGCAACGCAGTAGCTTGAACAGCGACAAATTCATTGTTGATGCAAGGCAGAGTTTGAGAATTCTTCCTTGTTTATAAACCCGTAATGCCTTACAAATATAGTATTACTGGTAAAGCACGATAATTCACTCTTTGTTCCTACTTTGGCTGTATGGCACATTCTCAAGTACCGAGCGGGTGGGCGGAATACGCCGTGGTATTAGGCTTGAACATACAACGCCGAAGGACGGCTTTACATTACAGCCAAGAGTTCGTCGCCTATAATGCCAACCTTTCCCGATTCGCATATCAACAGTTGGAGCATGGTCAGTCGCGACCCGGGAGCCCAGCCAATCCCAGTTTGATCAACATAATGGCAGTTGCTCAAGTGCTTAATCTGGGTCTGGATGAGCTGCTACCTGATCCATGGCCGGATCTTCATGCCAAGTAATGCGCAGCAGCGCTATTCTCAAGACGAGCCTTGCCGATAGGGTGAATGCATGAACATGGAGCATAAAAGGGAAGAAAGCCGTGCCGGGTCGACTGACAAAGCCCGGTCTGATATGGGTCACCGACCGCTTGCGGTCTTCTGGGACATGGACGGAACCTTGATCGATTCAGAGCCCTACTGGCATCAGGCGGAGGTCGATCTGGTGCGCGAGCATGGGGGGGACTGGAATGCCGACATGGGCTGGCAGGTTTCCGGCAAACCTCTCACCAAAGTGGCAAGGTTAATGCGGGAGCGTGGTCTTGACCTTCCTGAGGACCAGATTCCGGATTTGTTGATCGATGGGGTAATCGCCATGGAGGAGCGTCACATGCCATGGATCGAAGGGGTTCGTGCCATCCTGACAGACCTGGTTGAGGCTGGCATCCCTTCGATTCTGGTCACTACTTCGCCACGCCGCATGGCTCAGGCTGTGGTCGCCAAGGCACCCAAGGGGGCTTTTGCCGACTATGTTTGCGGGGATGATGGGCTGGCCCAGAAGCCCGATCCTGCCCCCTATCTGCATGCGGCCGGTCTGGTGGGCATCAACAGCCCTGATCTGATGGCCTCCTGCCTGGCTTTCGAGGATACCTTGACCGGCATCACTTCGGCTGTGGCATCAGGAGCCACCACTGTGGCCTATACCGGCACCAACCCGGTCGACACCTCGTCAGGCCCTCAGTTCGCTTCCATAAACAGCTATCGGGGAGTCACCTTGGATGATCTATCCGCACTGATCGCCAAGCGACTCGGACGGTCGGGGCCGTCGGCTGCGCAGACCTGCTGAATCGATCCGCCTACTGCAGGGGCCGGTATTTCCGGCTGGAGCCGCGTGAGGTTGCCACCGGATACCTCTCGGCCGTCCTTTGCAGTTTGTCCATGATGATTCGGTCCATGTCCAGATCCAGCCGATCCGCCAGCTGGATGCAATAGGTGAGCACGTCAGCCAGTTCGTCGGTCACGTGGCCCTCATCTCCGTCCCTGGGATCATCCCCCCACTGATAGCATTCCAAGAGCTCGGCGGCTTCGATGCAGATTGATTTGGCCAGATTTGCGGGCGTATGGAATTGATCCCAGTCGCGCTCGTGCACAAAATCCATCACCGCTGTTTCCGTTTCCTTGCTGATCATGATTTCGAGCCTATCAGTCGGCTCTCCTTGCATCAGTTTGGTATGGGTTCGTGGCATAGTGAAAATCATGGATTCATCAAGTGCGCCGCAGCCTGTGGTGATGACTCTGCCCTATGGCAATTTCAGGGATGAGGATTTTTCCAAGGCTATTGCCGAGTACAAGCAGTCGGAAGCTGTCGGCAGCCGGGACAGCAATTTCGAGGAGAGGCTGCTTGAGGAGCTGTTCCTGCGCTATCCCACTGTATATATTGTCTCTGCCGACGTAGGGGACAGTGGCAAAAAGCATGGTGGTGGACCCCCTTATGTGGTTTACGTCGGTGAGACCAACGACATCCGTTCTCGAACCAGGCAGCACATCGAGCTGGATCCACGTACACGAACGGATTGGGAACGCCTGGTGCGATTCATGCGCAATCATCAGGACAGGGTCTGCCAGTACATCATCGGTGATCGCCACTTCAATAAGTCCCTGACTCTGGATATGGAAAATCGGTTGATGGGGTATATGCAGAGCGTAGACGCGGTCAAGCTGGTTATGAACCGTAGAACCAACGCTCAGGATATGTATTACACCAGCGACGAGTTCGACAGCATCTTTTCCAAGGCCTGGCAGACCCTGCACGAAATGGAGCCCGATCTGTTCCCGGAAGAGAAGGCGATCCTGGATTCCGCCCTGTTCAAGGCCTCGCCCTTCCGCAAACTCACCGACGAGCAACGGCGGGCTGAAGAGGCTGTGCTGCATGTGTTGGAGTCGGTCATTGTTCAAAATCGTGACGAGGGTTTCCACTCATTGACGGAATCGACAGGACCGGTTCGGATCAACGATAAAGTCCATACCCAGGTCATTGTCGTTCAGGGCATGTCAGGGACCGGCAAGACCGTTTTGCTCAGCCATCTCTTCTATCAGATATGTGCCAGATATGGCATCTATGGGAACTTGAACGGCAAGGACGATAACCGTTCGGCAAAGGCCAGGCAGCGTTCCTACATCATTGTCAACCAGGCCGAGCAGGCCAATGTCTATAACCAGATGGCTCTGAAGCTTGGATTGCAAAAGCAGCGCGGCCAGTGCGTGGTTGGCGCTGTCCAGTTCATCAACCGGTTCAGCAAGCACACCAATCGAAATGGCCGATCCACAGGCAGGGCAGCGGATCCTATGAATAGCGTCGATGCCAAGGCGGATGTGGTGCTGATTGACGAGGCACATCTGCTGCTGACACAAGGGTCGCAGAGCTACTCCGGAGGCAACCAGCTCTACGATATTCTCCGGCGGTCAAAAGTGGCCATCGTGGTCTTCGACCCGGAACAGGTCTTGCGTGGATCCCAGTTCGTGGATGCCCAGGAAAGTCGGCTTCTGGGATTGACGGGTTCCGAGCATGGCACAACCTTCTCGCAACCCATGCTCATCCGTGAGAAGTCACGGGATGGCCAACATGCACGCGAGGATACCTTCCAGGTCAGTCATGTTCGTTTGGACCAACAGATGCGCATTCAGGCTGACCCTGCAACCTGCGCCTGGCTGGATCGGATGACAGTCAAGGATGGCGTCATTGGTCCCTTGCGTCCGGATCCTTCGGAACATCCTTATGAGATCAAGGTATTTGACTCGCCTACGGACTTGAGGAAGTTCATTCGTCGAAAGGACCAGGAGCAAAGGGGCGAGGGCTCCTTGGGCCTCTGCCGACTCCTGGCCACCTATGACTGGCCTTATAGCAGCAAGAATCAACCGGATCCACGCGAACCCTCCCGACATTGGCAGGTTGCACTACGCCAAGAGGATTCAGGTCAATGGGTGTGGGCCGAAGAGGGGCAGGACGGGGATGGTGAATTCGCCATGCCCTGGAATTACGAGCTATATGAGGCGCAGGGAAACTCCACTGCAAATCACCGGATCGCCTGGGCCGAGTTGCCTTTCACCATTGATGAGGTGGGCTCCATCTTCACCATCCAAGGTTTTGATCTCAACTACGCGGGGGTCATTATCGGGCCCTCGGTCACTTACAGGAACGGAAAGATCGAATTCGAACCCAAGTTCAGTTGCAACACATTGGCGACCAACCAGCGGTCGGAGCCGGAGATGAATCCTGTGGATAATCTTCGGCACGAGTTCAATGTGCTGCTCAAACGAGGGGTGCACGGATTGGGGCTATTCGCAGTTGATCCCGAGCTTCGGGATCGACTGGCCTGGGCAGTGGGTGGGTTCGCCCAGGTCCGGGGCTGACCAGTCTAACGCGCCTACATCGATTGAATGCCAATCAGCGGTATCATGTCCTGGGCCATGATCAATGGCCCAGGACATATTCATGAGAAAGGCGTAGGCGAGTATATGACGACGCGCAAGATCATCCTGGACTGCGATCCAGGTCATGACGATGCGGTGGCTATCCTTCTGGCAGTAGGCGATCCGCGGATCGACCTGATCGGAGTGACTACGGTTGGCGGCAACCAGAGTCTGGACAAGGTTACCTATAATGCGAGGGCTGTGCTGGAGAAGGCACATGCGCGCCAGGTGCCGGTCCATGCCGGATGCGATAGGCCGTTGGTGCGTCCTCAGGAGGTGGCTGCTTCCATCCATGGCCAGACCGGCCTGGACGGCGTCGAGCTGCCTGAACCTACCCGACCCCTGGACCCCGGGCATGCAGTCGACTGGATCATCGAGACCATCATGCGCGAGGAGCCGGGCACGGTGACCCTGGTTCCCACTGGGCCCCTGACCAACATCGCCATGGCCGTCCGCAAGGAACCCCGCATTGTCGATCGCGTCCGCGAGGTCGTGCTCATGGGCGGCGGTTACCATGTGGGCAACTGGAGCGCTGTCGCTGAATTCAATATCAAGGTTGATCCCGAGGCCGCTCACATCGTCTTCAACGAGCCCTGGCCGGTCACCATGGTGGGGCTGGATCTGACCCATCAAGCCCTGTGCACCCCGGAGGTTCAACAGCGCATCGAGGGCATCGGCACCGATCCGGCCCACTTCGTCAGCGGGCTGATGGACTTCTTCCGCAAGTCCTACCAGGACAACCAGGACTTCGTGGATCCGCCTGTGCACGATCCCTGTACTGTGGCCTATCTGATCGACCCCTCTATTGTGAGCACCCGTCGTTGCCCGGTAGATGTGGAGCTGCGCGGGGACCTGACCTGCGGGATGACCGTGGCCGATCTGCGCGGCCCGGAGCCCTCTGCCGAGGACTGCCACACCCAGGTGGCCGTCAAGCTGGACTTCCAGGGATTCTGGGACCTGGTGGTCAAGGCCATCACCGCGATTGGATGAGATCAATGAAGACTTCGAACATAGCCGCACCCAAGACTGATAAGCCCATAGATACGACCGCTGGCGGCTCAGGCTCTTCCATCGTCGCCTTGATGACGGCCCTCATGGCCGCCGTCTTCGCCTTCCAGCTCAACGCCTCCATGCTCTCGCCGGCCCTGACGACCATGGGGACCGAGCTCAATGCCAGCAGCTCCAGCATCGGTCTGACCCAGACGGTGTTCTTCACCTCCTGTGCGGTCTTCTCCCTCTTCCTGCCCCGGCTGGGCGATCTGGCTGGCCGCAAGAAAGTACTGCTGGGCATGCTGAGCCTTACGGCGCTGGGATGCGTGGTCTCCGCTTTGGCTCCCAACGTGACGGTGCTCATGATTGGGCGCGTCATTCAGGGGGTGGCCGGTCCGGTCGTGCCCATGACCCTGATCATGCTGCACGCCGAAGTGACTGATGAGGCCCGATACGCCAGGCTCATGGCTGTTCTCACGGCTGTCAACGGCGGCATCGGCGGCGTTGATGCCATCCTGGGTGGATGGCTGGCCGGCACTTTCGGCTTCCGCTCGGTCTTCTGGTTCATGGTGGCCATTGCGGTGATTGCCGTCCTTCTGGTGGCACTGTTCGCCCGCGAGAGCTATGCAGACGATCGCCCCCGCATGGACTGGGCCGGTGTGGTCTTCCTCTGCATCGCCTTCCTGGCCGCATATCTGGCTATCAATGAGGTCGAGAAGCTAGCCCAGGCGCGCTGGATCCTTGTGGTTGTCGAGATTCTGGTTGCTGCGGTCTTCTTCATGATCTTCTGGAAAGTCGAAAGCTCCACGTCGGCACCCATGGTCACCACCACCTACCTCAAGCAGCGGCGCACCTGGGGGCTTCTGCTGACGACTCTCACCACCATGGTCGGTGTCTTCGCCATCATGAACGGGATTGTTCCGGCCCTGGCCCAGGACGGCGAGGTCGGTGTCGGTTTGAAGGCCAGCATCGTCTCCTTTGCCACACTGACCCCCTATGCCCTGGTCGGTCTGGTCTTCGGCCCGGTGGCCGGGACGCTGGCATCGCGCTTCGGCTACCTCAAGGTTCTGAGAGTCGGTCAGCTGGTGAGCGTGTTGGGACTGGTCTTCGGCATCTACGTCTGCCTGGTGCCCAGCATCTGGAGTCTGGTGGCCCTCTCCCTGATCCTGGGCGTCTCCTATGCGGGGACGGCCAACATCATGCTCAACGGGCTGGGCGTGGTCCTGTCCCCTGCGGACAACACCGGTTATCTGCCGGGACTCAACGCCGGAGCCTTCAATCTCGGTTCGGGCCTGAGCTATGCGGTCCTCTACGCATTCATGAGCGGCCTGGCGGCGTCCGGGGGAGCCCGTACCGGCTATGTGGCGGCCATGATCGGCGGCGGCGTGCTGGTGCTGATTGCCTTGGCTCTGTCCTATCTGATCCCCGATCCGGAACGAATGGACGACAAGTAATATTGACAACTGATGGGGGCCCTGCGAATACAACCTATCCGCGGGACCCCTTTCCATGCTTTGTGGGCATCCGACTTTATGCGTATCCGACCAAGGGCAAAAGTCGGGGCGAGACAGGCTAGCAGCCAGTAGCTCGCAAGTGTTCCGACCGTAGGCTCAGCAGCGGAAAATAGCGCCAGGAGAGGTCCTGTAAGCCATGGGCCGGCGCGTAAACTAAGTGGGGAATTCGTTCGCCGGAGGTGACCATGCAACATCGGGTGATCGGACTGCTGAAAAACGAGACCGTCCTGGTCGTCGCGGCAGTCATCGCTCTCGTATCCTGCATCCTCATTCCTCCCGACCGACAGTATCTGGGCTATATCCACGTCAATACCCTCACCCAGCTGGGTTCCCTGATGATGGTGGTCTGCGGCTTCCAGCGCATCGGGGTCTTCCACGCCATTGGTGCCGGCCTGTTGAGCCGTGTCCGCTCGGTGCGTGGCCTGGCCCTGGTCCTGGTTTCCCTGCCCTTCTTCTCCAGCATGTTCATCACGAACGATGTAGCCCTGGTTACCTTCGTGCCCTTCGCCATTGCTGTTCTCATCATGGCCGGGCTGGAAAGCCATGCCCTGCTGATCGTCACCCTGATGACCCTGGGTGCCAATGTGGGCAGCATGCTGACGCCCATCGGCAATGCCCACAACTTATACCTCAAGGCCCGCTCCGAGATGCCTGCTGGTGAGTTCCTCCTCCTTATGGCTCCTTATACACTGGTTGCGGCACTGATGCTCTTCCTGTGTTGCTGGTTCGCCTTCAGGAATCAGCGTCTGAACAAGTTCGAAGGCATGGATGCGCAAGAGATTCGCCGCAGCATACTTGCGCCCAGGGAGGAGGGGATACAGCCTCAGGTCAAGGAGATGCAGCAGTCCAGCGGCTGGCGTATCGCCATCTATCTCCTTCTCTTTCTTGTCTGCCTGCTCGGTGTGGCCAAGCTGATTCCACAATGGGCCATGGTCCTGGTGGTGGCGGTGACCTTTCTGATCTGCGACAGGCGGGTCTTTCTTCATGTGGATTGGGGACTGCTGCTGACCTTCGTGGCTTTCTTTATTTTCATAGGCAACGCCAGGAGGATTCCCCAGTTTTATAACCTGGTCAGCGGCCTGGTCAATATCCACCCTTTGATTACCTCGGTCCTGTGCAGCCAGCTCATCAGCAATGTGCCGACGGCCCTCCTGGTCTCAGGGTTTTCGACAGCTTGGCGCCCGATCATTCTGGGCACCAACCTGGGTGGGCTCGGCACCCTGGTGGCTTCAATGGCCTCACTGATTTCCTACAAGGCTGTAGTCAAGCAGTATCCGGGCAAGAAAGGCTATTACCTGAAAATCTATACCGTTTTTAATCTGCTCTTCCTCGTCGTGTTGGTTGGCATGGCCCTGCTGCTGGAGTAGACTGCCCTCCATCAACCAAATGGTGCCGCTAACATTGAGAGGGAGGCAGGAACGATGGAACCGGCCCCGTGCACGTCTAAGCCAAAGCACACAGGGATATTGACCAGACGGAATCTTGGGGTTCTGGTCGGAATCATGGCCTTGGCCATCATGTCGCGGTTTGACTCCATCATCTCTCCTTCCGTTGCAGCCATCCAGGCATCCTTTCCTCATACCGATCCCTCCACCGTTGAATCGGTGGTCTCCATAGGCTCTTCGGCAGCTATAGTTTCAGCTCTTTTATTTGGCCAACTCTTGACCAGAATGAGTTTCAGAATTGCTGCCTGCATCAGCTGTCTGTGCGTCGCCCTGGGCGGCTTGATGCCCTTGGTTGTGCACAGCAGCGTAAGCCAGCTTCTCCTGTTTGCTTTGGTAGTCGGGTTTGGCGTGGGTATCGCTACCACAGTTCTCCCTAGTCTGTCGGCCAGGTTCTTCTGCGGGAGGAAGTTGGCGGCGCTGATGGGGCTGGTCCTGGCTGTTCAGGATGGCTCTTCCATGCTGGTTCTTGCCCTGGGCGGTGTTCTGGCCAAGGGAGGGTGGCTGCACAACTATTGGCTTTATTTCCTGGCCTTGCCTGCCCTGGTCCTGGTCATCTTCATGGTCCCCGGGGTCGGTGCCGTCGAGGAGGAGTCGGGAAAGGTCGTAGGTTCTAAAGTATCGTCCTCCCGAAAAAGCGGACAATGCTGGTGGGCTACCATTTCCTGTATTCTTATCGGGTTTCTGAGCATTTTCCTGGTCGCGGTCCTCTACAACAAGCTTGCGGTCTACATAGCCAAGTACGGTCTGGGCGGCACCAGTGCAGCCGGGGTGGCCCTGATGTTCAACACGGGTTCCTCGGTCGTGATCGGGCTTAGTATCAACGCCATCAAGCGGATTTGTCGACAATGGACCATTCCGGTCGCCTTCCTTCTGATGGCCCTGGGCGCCCTGCTCTTCCTGACCACCCGCTCCTTCCCGTTGGTCTGCTTATCCGCCTTCCTGGTTGGTTCAGGTAGTGCCATCAATATGGCCACCTGCCCCTTCCTCCTGTCCAATCTGACTCCACACAAGCGCTATCCACTGGTCATGGGGATCTTTTCGGCCACCACCAGCCTCGGTTTTACGGCATCCACCTGGGCCTTCAAGGCTTTCTCATCAGTGTTCGGACTGAATCCGGTAACAGGCAGTTTCATAGGCATGCTGATCATCGCTCTGCTGGCTGCTGTCATTCTCTCGCTTGTCCGATTCCAGAGCTGTGTGGAATCGCGCTACGTTGAGCAATAAGCCGCCCTTTAGGCCGTAGAAGTCAGAAGTGTAGGATCCTGTCCTTTCATCGCGACAGGTAGGGGTTGCCGGTGATGACGAACCGTCGCAGGGTCTCTTTGGCATGGGATATGCTGATTCGGGGGGTCGCCGTGATGGTCTCGTCCTGGGCAAGTCCAGCGGTTGCCAGGCGGATGGGCGGTTTTCTGAGGTCGTGGCCGTAGTGGCGCTTGTCGATGTCCAATGCCTGACAGAGCTTGGCGGGTCCGTTGGTCAGATCCTGGTCCGGGTGACGGCCGTGCCTGTGGCTGCGCAGAAGATCCAGACCCTGCACTGGCTGGCAGGCTCGAATCAGCACCCCGGCGCCGAACCCGTCCTCCTGGCAGGAGATGTTCATGCAATAGTGCATGCCATAAGTGAAGTAGACATACATGTGTCCGCTGGGGCCGAAAAGGGCGGCGTTGCGGGTCGATCGTCCATCGTAGGCGTGGCTGGCCGGATCATTCTGATCGTAGGCTTCGGTTTCCACAATTCGAACCCTGGCCTGTTCACCTTCCGACCCATAATCACGAATGATCAAGCAGCCCAGAAGCATCCGGGCGGCCTGATCCACAGGACGGTCCAGAAAGTCGGGGAAGACCTGGTGATCGTCATGGCTTGCACCGGCCTTCATTCCGCTTGGTCCTTGCGGACCCAGACCGCGCGCTGACCGCGTGATTCCGGCTGAATGCAGATGAAGTTGTTCTGATGGGGCAGGGCTGCGACCTGTGGATGGTCGTGATCATAGGGTCCCTGGGCCTGGGCGCCGCCGGCGTCACCGACCTGGGCAAAGAAGTCTTCGGAGGCATCCTTGAACCAGGTCCATTCCTCTGGCAGGTCCTCTTCGTAGAAGATCGCCTCCACGGGGCAAACGGGCTCGCACGCGCCGCAGTCGATGCATTCGTTGGGGTTGATATACAGGTTCCTGGGGCCCTCGTAGATGCAATCCACCGGGCACTCGTCCACGCAGGCCTTGTCCTTGACGTCCACGCAGGGCTGGGCAATCACGTAGGTCATTGCTTTCCTTTCCTCCTTGGTTGGTTGTCTGCTGTCGCTGCTTTCAGGAAGCATCCCTTTGGCGATGACAGAGGTTTCAGCGACACACTGGCCTTTTTGTCCCTGGCCGCCATGCTGCTGCCCTCCACGATTCCTTGGACCATACCCAGATGGATTGTGCAGATGATGGGATGGGCGTTGACGCTGTCCAAGAAGGGGCATGAGGTCAGATACAGACTCGCTGAATCCGGTTCTGCCGCAACCGGAGCAAACCCCAGGGTGGCCAAAGTGTTCAACAGTGTCTGCGTCATGCTCGATGACATGCCCTTTTTTGCATTCCCCCTGCTTTGTCTGGCCAGGGCACGGCCCCAGGCCTGACCTGCTTTCAGTGCAGCCCTATCCCTACTGCCAGTATCGGGGCAGGCAGTTTCCAGAGCCATGCAGAGCGAGGAGATCATATCCTCCTGGGTGTGGTTTGTGGATGTGCGGGAGTAGATGACAGGCGGTCTGCCCCGTCCGGCTGATTGACCATCGCTGTCGTTTCTCCGGCGGACTGCTTCGCCCTGTTCGACCAGATGTTCAAGATGGAAACGAGCAGTCGTCGGATGGATGCCAAAGGCAGCTCCGATCTGCTGTGCGGTCAGACCTGTGCCGGTCTGTTCGGCCGCCATATGCAGATAATCCAAGATTGCGGAGCGGATCTCCTCACCGCTTCTGCGCTTGCCGGGGGCTTGGACCAGTTGTTTACGGGCTTGAATTTCCTGACTCATCGATTAAATTGTATAACTATCAAATTAATTATCAAACCAGGACAAGGCGGACAGACCCATGCACAATGACGCGAAGATGCGCAAGTCCGGCGGCAGGACGGCCTTGCCCAGGTCCAGGATGGTCCTCCTCATCGGCGCAGGCCTGGCTGCGCTGCTTGGCCTTGTTGCTGCGCTGATCCGCGCGGATCTGATCCATCCCTCAGGCAGGGTACCCCTGGCTGATCTGCACGGCGGGCTCATGGTCTATGGGTTTTTGGGCGCTGCCATTGGTCTTGAAAGGGCAGTGGCTTATCGTAGCGGCGGACCTGGCAAACCCTCCTGGGGATTTTTCGCTCCCGCCTTGGGCTTGCTGGGGTCTTTGCTCTGCCTGCTGTCGCTGATGGTTTCGAGCCCCGCTGCTGTCCCGGCATGGGTCAGAGTGGAGTTTTTGGGCGGCATTCCGTGGACTTTGTCCATGTTGGTCCTGACAGCCATGTACTTGGCCATCTGGCGTCGGCAGCCTTCTGCGGAGGTGCTCATACAGGTCCTCGGATCCCTGGTGGGTCTGGTCGGGGCTGCTGCATGGGTTGCAGGATTGGACGCCTCGGTTCTGGCTCCAACCTGGCTCTTCTTTCTGATTCTGACCATCGTGGGGGAACGGGTGGAACTGGCCAGGGCGGTCTTTTCGGATGTCCGTCTTGAATCGGGGATTCTGGGACTCAGCCTCCTGGCGGTCCTGATGCTGCCGGTCCAAGCCATGGCGCCTTCGGTCGGCTATCCGCTTCTGGGGCTGTCCCTGGGCCTGCTCCTCCTGGTCATGGCCAGTCATGATGTGGCCAAGGGCACCTTCCATCATGGAGGCCTGCCAGGATTCATGGGCACCTGCATGCTGTCGGCCTACGCCTGGGGACTCCTGGCTGCCCTCATCTGGATGGCGGCACCTCTGGATTCCAGCACCTACTGGGGCGACATGGCACTGCATGCCTTGGCTGTGGGATTCATCATGACCATGGTCATTGCCCATGTCTGCATGATCGTCCCCTCCGTCATTCGCAGGCCTCTGCCATTTCATCCGCTCCTTTGGGGTGCCTGGGCGCTTATGCAAGTCGGTTTGCTGATCAGGCTCCTCGGAGCCATCCGGCTCTACACGCCCTTGTGGAAGGCGGGGAACCTGCTGAATGTCCTGGGAATCCTCTCCATGATGCTGACCGTGGTCTACCTGGCTGCTCGTGGCAAGCAGGTCCTGGCATCCAAGCGCTACCGTCGGCGCCAGCCAGAGGGTTCACAAGCCGAACATGTTGGGACCCTGGCCCTGCGGATGGACCTGATTGCCACCTCGGCTACAGTGCTGGTCCTGGTGGCCGCCGTTGTTTTGATGGCCCTGCGGCCGACGCTGGCCGTCTCGGTCGGGGCTGCGCCCACCGGAGGTGTCCAGGAGGCTTCATCGAAGAGCGTCCAGCCGACGGGTCACATCAGCCGAGCTTCAATCAGAGTAAAGGGGATGGCCTTTGTGCCGGATACCATCACCATCGAGGCAGGCGACCGGCTGGTTGTAAATTTTCAGAACACCGGAGATCAGCGGCATGACCTGGTTTTCGCCAATGGCAAGAGCACGGGGTCAGTTCCGGTAGGCCAGAGCGTCTCGGTTGACGTAGGGGTCCTGGGGGGCGACACACTGGGCTGGTGCTCCTTGGCAGGGCATCGTCAGATGGGCATGGAGCTCAAGATCAGGGCAAAGGGGGGAACCGTTGCCGAGCAAAGTCGGTCCTCTGCAGGGAAGGCAGTGCAAAGCCATGTCCCATCAGCCGCCAAGCTCAAGTCGCAGGCTGAGAAGAGCGACCCCGCCAAGGCCGCCCTTCCGCCACTGGACAATCATGGGAATGCTGGAACCAGAAAATACACACTGGACGTCAAAGAGCGCAAGGAGCAGGTGGCAGCAGGGTTTGATCGCACGGTCTGGAGCTTCGACGATGCGGGCGATCCACGGGATAAAGGGTCGCGGCCCCTGGCTCAAGGTCCGGTGCTCAGAGGTCGGGTGGGGGACACCTTTGAAGTAACCATCAGGAACAAGGGAAGCATGAGCCATTCCATTGACTTTCACGCCGGCCCGGCCGTCCCTCAGACCATGATGCGCAACATAGAGCCAGGCAAGGAGCTCCTGTATACCTTCACCGCGGATCGGGCTGGCATTTGGATGTATCACTGCAGCAGCGACCCCATGTCAAACCATATTGCCAACGGCATGTACGGGGCCGTGGTCGTCGATGACGGCACCCTGCCGCCGGTAAGCGCGGAGTATGTTCTGGTCCAGTCTGAAATTTATCTGGGGTCCAATGGAGGGAGTGCCGATGCTGAAAAGGTGGCGGCCATGAATCCGGATATCATGACCTTCAACGGACGGGCCTTTCAATATGACGCCCACCCTCTCAAGCTGGAGAAGGGGCAAAGAGTCCGCATTTGGGTTCTGGATGCGGGTCCCAACCAGCCGCTGTCCTTCCATATTGTGGGCACCCAGTTCGATACGGTCTGGACCGAGGGCCGCTATCTGATAGGCGGAGGTGCAGGCGTGAATTCTGCCGGCGCTTCATCGGCCGGAGCGCAGGTCCTGCCCCTGCTGCCGGCCCAAGGCGGATTTGTCGAGCTCAAGGTCGATCAGCCAGGCGATTATTCCATAGTCAACCATGTCATGAGCCTGGCCGAGAAGGGTGCGCATGGCATCATGCGGGTGTCGTGACGCTATCAAGCGGCGTCCGTCGCCTTCAATCCTGCAGCTGGAGTCCCTTGCCGTCCATGTGGTAAGGCGAGCCTGGATGTGAGCCAAGAATCTGCGCACCTTCGACGATGGCCCAGATTGATGAGATGAGAGGGCCGATGAAGAGGACGAAGATGGTGATCAGCAGCTGAGCTACCCCGCGCCCGGTCTTGCCCAGATAGAAGTTGTGTATGCCGAAGCCGCCCAGGAAGAAAGCCAGGATGGCCGCCGTGACCTTCGACTTGTTCGACATGCCCGGCCCGCTGATATATTGGGCCTGAAGCTGCCAAGGTTGAATTTGGGCCGGTCCGCTGGTGCCGGTGGATTGAGGCGTATATGCGGTTTGGCCATAGGGATTCTGCGGCCCTCCCTGGGTGCTCGTGCTCGGAGCCTGCCAAGTTTGATTCGTATCCGGGTACCCGTTGGCAGTTGCCGAGGGATTACCCTGCTGGGAAGCAGACTTGTAGCTTTGGTTGGAAGGCTCTTGCCCGTATTCCCTGTAGCCTGAGTAATTCTGGCTTGCCTGAGCCGTCGGGTCTTGGTCCTCACCTGTTTGCTTATCTGTGGGTTGATGCCAATCGTTCATGGTTGCCTTTCTTATCCATACCATTGTGGGAATGCAACATTATATCTCCAAGAGGGTTTGACTAAAGAGAGGACTTGGCCCTGAAATCTGTTCAGCCAAGACTTAAAAAAGTAGGGCAAAGAATTATTTGGTCATTATTTGGCTATGGATATGTGCTTTGCGCCGGTGACGTCGGCTGTTCTGTGGATCCTATGGAAAACGGCTGATACTAGGTTTGGTTGTTGAATCGAATATACTTTGCAAGAGCAGAGCGCGGGCTTGCAGACAGGCAGAGAGGGTCAGTGAACAAAGTTCTCATTCATGCTTATAGGCATATTCGAGTTTGTGTTTATTTGCAGATGGTTCCCAAGGGAAGCGGCAACCGTGGTGTGGAACATCCCGCGTCTCCATGACCAGCAATCGGTCTTTTCGGCGTTTTCTTTCATGACTCAGTTGCTTGTACCGGCTTTAAGAGGGAATGTGCTGAACGAGTAGGTAAACACGAGGTCTAGCATATAGACATGAGTCAGAGCGTAGGTTCATATGCCATCATGCTGACCAATTTCGATTCGGAGGAACAGCTGAACGATTGGAATCAGGTCAGGCTTCTATGCAACAGCAAGCATAAGCAGAAATGCGATCAAGAGCGCATTCCAGAGGTGAATTCGAAGTTCTGGTCAGATGGTCCTGACGGAGTGAGCGTCTGTGAAAGAACCATTCAGCAGCATCCGGAGTTCCTAGAACGATTTGCCGGCATTCTCAGAACGGCATTCCTTTATAGTCCCCGTGTCCTTGTCACTGATGCGGAGCTCTTTGATGGCGTGTATTTTCTGGCATTTGGCCCTGATGTCGTCCTTGACCTTCTGGGGCAGAATGGTTATGAAACGCCTTTCCTCACCGTTTCCGGCAGACAACCGACCTTGGAGCAGTGCCTGCTGCGCTTCACTACAGTGCCGCTTGACCATCAGCATCAACTTTCAGCCGGAGAAGAGACGATTACTCTGCCGGAGATAGGTACGCTGCGTCCGCTGCAATATCAGGTTTTGCAGAAGACCATCACCTCTGAAGAAAGCCAACGGTTCGTTCCCCAGGCCAGAGCCGTCTTGAGTGAGCATGCAGAGGATAATTGGTCAATAGCTCACAGGATCGCTTGCTTGTACTCCGCATACTGCCAGCAGGATCCGTCTGAGGGTACCTGCCAATTGCTGGCTCAGCGCTGGCAGGAATGGATAGATGCCGAACGGAAGGGTCTCATCAGGTATGAGCAACAACGTTCTCAAACTGAGTCGAATTCCGGCATCGTCCGCAGCTTCAATGATGCCTTTCTTCCTGTTGTCAGCGAAAACGCCGATTGCCTGCGTTCCTGGTGTTCCACATCCAAGGCGAACGAGGTAGAAAAGACCGCATTTCGGGATGTCTTGGACAAGATAAGTCATGAGCCGAGGCGGTCCAAGGCCTTTGCGCTCATCAGGCATTCTGCTTTGCCCTTGGGCACGACTGATTGCAATAGGACCATGGAATGCGACCAGCAAACGCTGGTGGACTGGTACCAGTTCGTCTACCGCTTGGCAATGGCGGATTACCTGGGCTGCTGCCTTATGGCCGTACAAAGCAAACCGAATTCGTATGAGCGCTATGCTGGCCGGACAGGTGGGCGCTCATTGATGCTGTCGGGTAAGGTAACTGAATTGTTCGGGCAGATGCCTTCCGGCTGTTTCGTGCAGTTCTGTTATCAGTCAAGAGATGCGATACAGCAGTGGCGTAATTGTCGACCGAACGCCCCGGACTCTGACCAGCAGCAGCATATTCGTAACATTGCCTATTGCGTGCAGAAGTTTGCATCGCAGCTAGACCGAAAACAGGACAAGTTTAAAATTATCAAACAGTTCATTGCGACCCTGATCATCGCATCCATATCCGTTTTTTGTGACAAGATCATTTTTTCAAGTTCGATATCCATTATCGTGATATTGACTGGGGCTTGGTTCATTGAAGTATTTCCCGAGTTGCTGACAATGATGGAGTGGATGCACGATCAGCATACGGCAACACAAACCATGGTATTCGCTCAACGGTAATCATCGACCAGGAAGGTGACTGTGAAAAACGCTGACGAGTTGAGGCCTAGGGTTCCTCTGCAGGAAATAAGGCGTAGGAAAGTCTTCGAGGAAGCCGGGGGAGCCGACTTTACCGTGACTGCTGTGGACGTCAAGGTGAGGGACACAGGTGCAAACATGACCTTGCACGTGGCATCTGTCAAACAGGGTCGACCGGGTGTGATCTGTGTGACGGTCGTAGAACGAGGGGGAGAGGACTTCTATCTGATAGCGCGCCACTGGCGGGTCGCTGTAGAAGACTGGCTATGGGAATTTCCGCGAGGTATGGGGGAGCAAGGCGAGAATCCACAGACTACAGCCATCCGTGAATTGCACGAAGAGACCGGACTGTGGGCTCAGCCTGACACCGTCCGTCAGTTGCACAGGCTTCATGCCGATGCCGGGGTGCTTCAAGACGACGTGCGGGTGATGGAAATACGGCTTGATCACGTTTCATCCATTCCTGTACTCGATAGCGTCAAGCAAGGCGGTGATTGGGAATTGGAGGATCTGCAATGGCTGCGGTCAGCTGATATTACCAATATGATCCGTGAAGGACAGCTGATTGATGGGCTTACCATAGCTGCATTCTCAATACGGGAGATTGATAAGCGAAAGCAGTAAGGCTCTTGTGCGATTTGCGTATTTGCGGTCTGCTGCGCAAAGTTCGGACTGCTTGCGTGCTTGATAGGACAATTGCCACCATTGAACGAACCCTTGTCGGCAGTCGTCAATTACTGCGAATCGTCTTACCTATTATTTTTGAAGATATGTGATTCGGTCGGCTCCTTGCTTTCGATGCTGAGGCGCTGGCCCTGAAGGTAGATGTGGACGTAAGCGGTGAGGCGCCAATGCAGTCGATGACAGTTTTGAATATTTGATGAGCCAGATTGCGCTGGACATTAGAGACAGCGAGTGGCGAGATAATTGGATAAAAGAGCTGTGAACAGTTTGCCTCAACTTTGTCCATGCTATGAAAAATGAATACAAATGTCGTAGTTTCCGCTATAATTAGGGATACTGGTTTTCTATAAGAAGACAGCGCGTTGAAATTGACAGTAATTCATGCCCGTTTCGAATGGATAAATCAGTATAGGAAAGGACGAATAAAATGGCGTTCCGTTCATTGACGCAACACTATGTGATCGATCCGGCCCAAATAACTGAGGAGAAGATCGAGGAGTCCAAGAGGAATGCTGCAGATTTTGTTGCCAGCTTTGCATCGTGGGATTCCGACCAGGTCACCATGCCCCGGCATGAGATTGGTTTCACCGCGCATCGGGACTGAAATTTAATGAACGTACAGCATGAAGTGGTCGGAGTGGGGGAATTTGACTCACACCCCGACCAATCTTTTATCGCTGATTTGAAAAAACAGATGAGAGAATTTTCGTGCTGTCGAAGCTCTACCATCCAATCGTTCATAACAACCGATAAAATATATAATGGAGAGAATCACGGAGAATCTCGCTCCTATGTTATCTGCGATTCTAAGAGAAAGTTGCTTGGTTTTTTCACTTTGGGAATCACTGCCATAGAGTGGAATACCGTTGAGAATAGTTCCGCGTGGCAAGCGTTGCCAAAGAAGAAAAAGAAGCATCTAGGCAACTACCTGCGTACCAATGCGGGCTATATAGGCATTTACACTATTGGCGAGCTTGCGCGTAAAGATGGCGTGAAAAGTGAGGATCTTCCGGGGAAGGTAATTCTGATGTTTGCTTTGAGGAGCATCCTTAAGGCAAGCAAAATTGCAGGAGGAAGGTTCGTGCTCGTAGATTCTCGCCGAACTGTTTTCGATAGTCTTTACCATGAAGCTGGATTCATGGAAGTAGGAACTAAGGAATCACCCAATAAAGGTGAAGACGAGCAGTTTGTAATTAGTCTGCTGCCCTTGGAAAACGTCGCAGGTTTGTTATAAGACCGTATTCACCGACAATAATTTGGCCTTCGAGAGATTAAGTTATACCTTAATCCAACATTACGTCTATTTGGATTGATGCCGTTAGCGATGCCATTGTGTTTGCATCTACTGCAATTCACCCGTCGTTTGTGATGGCCCCACACTATCGATAGAACAGACAGGTCATGCGCTTACGTTCATGTTCCCTTTCTTATAGTGACGGTAGGATTGGGTTCCGTGTAGTCCGCAAGGGTGACCAGCCGTTGCCCGCCTGTCGGAGGCATTCAAGAATGACGAGTCAGTGCATCTCAACGCAGAGCCCGCAAAATTCGGTGTGTGCGATGTCGCACTCCCTTACGGTTACTCCCATTTCATCTACCCGGTAGTAGTAGCGGCGAGCCTGTACACCTACAGGCTAACTTACGATTCCTTTCCGTGCATATGCTTGTACTGAATCTGATTTCGCTGACAGTTGCTAGCTGTCGAAATCATCCGACTCGAGTTTGCGCTCCTTGTTCGTATCCTCGAATGCGGACACTCTGTGCTTGCCGGAGTTCAGCACGATTTACGCCAACAGCCCATTGGTAATTTCACTTTTTGGAAGAGTCTGATGCCTCAGTCTCCCAATGAGGAATAGAACATGTCACTGGTGACCCCGGAGAGATTCGAACTCTCGACCTACAGATTAGAAGTCAGTTGCTCTATCCAGCTGAGCTACGGGGCCAAACCCTTTCATTCTACCCGCCTGGGTCCACCGGCGGGTCAGATCCATGAAGCCTGGTCGGTAAGGGCATCCGATATGGCTCGAGTCATTGCCGGAACGGTCATGCCATACCTTTCCAGCAGGGTGGTCTTGGGGACCCGGTCGTTGAACTCCTTGGCCGCTCCGAACGCCAGGGTGTGAACCTGACTAGGTCCGTAGTATGCAGCCACGGCTTGGCCCCAGCCGCCGTCCAGCTGACCGTCCTCGATGGTGACCACCAGGGAGTGAGAACCGGTCAAGGTGTCCAGGGTCTGCTCATCCAAGCTGTCGTAGCGATGGGGATCTACCAGTGTGGGCTTCAGCCCCGTGGACCTCTCCAAGGAATCAGCAAGATCGCAGCCAAGTGGAAGGGCATCGCCGAGAGCCAGTAGGGCTACGGTCTTACCTTCTTGCAGGATTCGATAGTGATCCCAGGGAGCAGCGTCCGATCCGCATTCAGCATTGGTCTTCGAGGGATTTGCAGCCAGCTCCATTGGCTTGCCTACGCGTTCCGTCGCCAGCGTGCGCTCGCCGGGCACCCTGATGACCACCGGCTGCCGGGCCGGGCCCGTGGCCCAGGCCAGCATGTCCAGGAACTCGGCCCCGCTGGTCGGAGCCAGGCAGATCAGTCCGGGGATGCCTCGCATCATGACCATGTCGGCCGTGCCTGAATGCGTGGCATCGGTTTTGGCAACACCGGTGGAGAAAACCAGCAGGGTCACCGCGCTGCCGTTCAAGGCCATCTCCTGCTCGATCTGGTCGTAGGCCCTCTGGAAGAAGGTGGCTGAGGTGGCGACTACAGGCGTGCCTCCGGCCTTGGCGATGCCCGCGGCATAGGCTATCGCGTGAGATTCGGCGATGCCCACGTCCCGGTAATGGTTCCCGGCCCGCTGGCGGAAGTCGGGATCGATACCGTTGGACAGAGGCGTGGCGGGGGAGATGACTACCAGGCCCGGCTCTTGTGGGAACCTGGCCTCCAAGGCCTGCATGGCCATTCTTCCGTAAGTCTTTCGTGAGTTGGGCAGGCGACCCAGAGAATCCAGGCCGTCCTGCCAGTGGTTGGCCTCCACCGGACCTTCGGCGGGCAAATCCGGCAGGGGAGTCATATGGGATGTTTGCCCATCGCTCTGGGTTATCGAAGTCGGGCCGATCTGCCCCTGACTGCCCTGTCCAAGCCCCAGACCCTTGCGGGTGTGGATATGGACCACCACCGGATGATCGGTGTCCTTGACCTGACGGAAGGCCTCTATCAGATCCTCGATCCGGTTGCCCTTCTCCACGTATCGGTAGTCCAGTCCAAGGGCGCGGAAGGGATTGTCTGAACTGCGTCCCCCACTGGCACGCAGGGCGGCCAGGCTCCTGTAGAGCCCCCCGTGGTTCTCGGCGATGGACATTTCGTTGTCATTGACCACGATGATCAGGTTGCCGCCCTGTTCTGCGGCCCAGTCCAGCCCTTCGAAGGCCGGCCCGCTGCTCAGTGAACCATCCCCGATGAAGGCGATGATGTTGTCCTTGCCGCCGGTCGCATTCCGCTGGGCCGCCATTCCGCAGGCCAGGCCGATGGAGGTGCCGGTGTGCCCCAGCATGAAGTCGTCGTAGGGGCTCTCCTTGGGCGAGGTGAATCCGGACAGATCCTCCTGTGACCCAGGGTCCGTGTAGGCCCGGCGCCGACCGGTCAGAATCTTGTGGGTGTAGGCCTGATGGGAGACGTCGAAGATCAGATGATCATGGGGCATGTCGAAGACGTAGTGCAGGGCGATGATGGGCTCGATGGTGGCCAGGTTGGAGCCCAGGTGGCCGCCGTGACGTCGACAGAAGCGGATCAGCAACTGACGGATCTCGTCGGCCAGTTGATTCAGCTCTTCCAGGGAGAGAACCTTCAGATCCTGTGGGGAGTCGATGCTGTCCAGAAGCTTGCCCATAACCCTCCTGTCGGTTTCTGTAATGCAATCCAATGATTCTAGGTCTGGCACGGGAGTTCGGAGCCGCTGAAAGCCCGATGTTCACCAAGCCCGGCCCTTACATCCATAGGACCGTCACGATTGGCTGGCTTCTCCCCGGTCTTGCGTAGTATCGAATGTGCATGAACATTGGAGGGCCAATGGCTGACAATACACATGAAGGGGCTCGCGTCGCAGTGATCATGGGATCATCGAGCGACTGGGAGACGATGAAGGAAGCCTGTCGGATGCTGGACCGGTTCGCTATCGTCTACACCAAGGAGGTCATCTCCGCCCATCGCACACCTGGGCGCATGGCGGAGTTCGCGCATCAGGCCCGGAGCCAGGGCATAGGGGTCATCATTGCCGGGGCCGGTGGGGCAGCCCATCTGCCGGGCATGGTGGCGGCCCAGACCACGCTGCCGGTCATCGGGGTGCCCGTGAAGTCCCACGCCTTGAGCGGGGTTGATTCACTCCTGTCCATTGTGCAGATGCCTGCCGGTATTCCTGTGGCGACCACGGCCATAGGAGCATCCGGGGCTACCAACGCCGGTCTGCTGGCGGCTTCGATTCTCTCCATCAATGATCCGAGGCTGGCTCAAGCCCTGGATGACTACCGTGCCGAGCTGGCCCGATCCGTGGAGGCTTCCAATGCCAAGCTTGTCTGAGGAGACCAAGGGAAGAATCGACCACCTGGAGCCGGGGTCCGTCATCGGTATCGTGGGTGGCGGCCAGCTGGGACGGATGATGGCCCTGAGCGCCCGCTACCACGGATTCCGTATCGGTGTGCTGGACCCCACACCCGATGCTCCCGCGGCCCAGGTGGCCGACTTCCAGGAGACGGCCGACTATGACGACCTCGACGCTATCAAAAGGCTTGCCGACCGCAGCGATGTGCTCACCTACGAATTCGAAAATGTGGATGCCGACGCACTGGATCAGGTGAGGGACCGTGTGGCCATCCCCCAGGGAACCGACCTGCTCAGGGTCACCCAGGACCGTGTCCACGAGAAGACCTTCATCAACCGCCATGGCATCGATACCGCCCCTTGGAAGCAGGTTGACGGTCTTGAACAGCTTGACTCAGCCCTGAAAGAGCTGGGAATGCCCGCTGTGCTCAAGACGCGAACCGGCGGCTATGACGGCCACGGTCAGGCGGTCCTGCGCACGAAGGAGGATCTTCAGGCCCTGCAGGCGCGGATGAAGGGCCGGGACTTCCCACCCTCCGTGCTGGAGGGGTTCGTGGACTTCGCCTTCGAGGCCTCCATACTGGTCTCAGGCAACGGGAAGGACTATGTCACTTTCCCCATGGTGCGCAACGAGCACCGTCACAACATCCTGCACATGACTCTGGCGCCGGCCCAGGTCGAGCCTGAGATGGCCGACCGGGCGCGTGACATGGCCCTGACCCTGGCTGACGGCTTCAAGCTGGCCGGGACTTTGGCACTCGAGCTCTTTGTCATGTCCGATGGCGGTCTGGTGGTCAACGAGTTGGCCCCACGCCCCCATAACTCCGGTCACTACACCATCGAGGCCTGTTCCATGGACCAGTTCGATGCCCATGTCCGGGGCATCGCCGGGTGGCCCTTGCCCAATCCCCGCCTGCTCAGCCCGGCAGTCATGGTCAACGTTCTGGGCCAGCATGTGGCCCCGGTCAGAAGGCTGCTTGGTGAGCATCCCGAATGGTACCTGCATGATTACGGCAAGGCCGAAGTGCGTACCGACCGCAAGATGGGGCATCTGACGGTGCTGACCGACGATCTCGAGCAGACAGCCAAGGATCTGGAGGCCACAGGCTGCTGGTCCGACCTGGGCTGAACCGAATCCTCACATCTGTCCCGACAATCCGGATGTAGGCTTGGTGGAGCCCAAGGAGTGTGTCTAATCATGAACGCTGGCTCATCCGTCGGCCGCCGGACGCGGCAGAAGAACGCCATCTGGAGGGTTCTTCAGGCCCAGAACGACTTTGTCTCAGCCAAGGAGCTGCACCGGCTTCTTCGCGATTCAGGCCAGCGAATCGGCTTGGCAACGGTCTATCGTCAGCTGGGCTCCCTGCATATGTCCGGCAGCCTGGACTGCATTGAGCACGGAGGCATCCACCTCTACAGGGTCTGCCTGGCCCAGCGGAGGCACCACCATCATCTGGTCTGTGAACGCTGCGGCAGGACCGTCGAAATCAGCCCTCCGGACGATGGTTGGCTGAAGGCCGTGGCAGATGAACATGGCTTTACGGTATCCTCGCACACCTTGGAGGTCTACGGCCTGTGCAGCAGCTGTCGGGACCACTCCGGTCAGACAGAGCTCAGTGATCCTCCCGGCCCTTGGGCATGATGGTCTTGATGGCATCCCAGGCCTGCGAAGCCTTGAGATTGGGCAGGTAGGCCTGGACCACAGCCAGCCCGATCTGGGCCAGCTGGGCTGGGTCGGGATAGCAGATATAGACCGGGTGCTCGCTGGGTTGGAACTTCTTCTTGAAGAAGAAGAGGGAGCGGAAGCCATAGGCCGGTTCCATCAGGTCGGCCACCAGATGCAGGGCATGCTGCAGGAAGGCGGTCCGATCTTCGCCGCCGTCCATGCCGGCCAGGGGAGCGGCCGACAGGCTCATGAATTCCGCCGTACCCTGGCCGCGCAGCCGTTCGGCCATGCGTGCTATCAGGAACTCCATGATTCCGTTGGGGCTGTCGGTCCGGTGCCGCATGAAGTCCAGGGTCCAGCCGATCACCTGGCCCTGGCGGTAGGTGGGCATCCAGCTGGTCACGGCCAGCACCTTGCCCTGGTCGTCCACGGCGTACAGGATGGCCATGCGCGGGTCCCTCAGCTCATCCAGGCCGCCCAGGGTGAACTTCATCTCAGGAAGCGCCTTGAGCTCGGCCCACTGCTCGGAGATGTCAACGATCTGCGACTGGACGTCCCAGGAGGCGTCGTTGAAGGTGGTCAGCACGTCGGTGATGTTGTCACGCTTGGCCTTGTTGATGGCTGTGCGAATGTCCTGCCACTTCTTGCCCTTGGTCTGCCAGAGGCTGGGGGTGACCACCATCTCCGTGCCGACCGTCAGGGTGGACCAGCCGCGTGCGGCAAGCAGATCACGTTGGGGCTTGTGGACGCTGTAGAAGACCGGTGACCAGGAGTGGGCGTTGCAGAAGCGCGTGAATTCGTCCAGGTCGTCCGTATATTCGTCAGGGTCGCCGAATGGGCCAGTGGTGGTCAGGGCTATGCCGTGCAAAAGCCGGTAGGCGATGCCAGAGTGGCCGCTGGGGGAGAACCAGTAGCTGTTGCCCTCCCAGGTGGTCATGAAGGACATGCTTTCGCCACCGTACTCGACCAGCTTGTCGGCCTCCTGGCGTTCGCTGCCGTTCTGGATGACCGAGCTGCGCATCCAGGAGAGCAGCACCACCAGGACCACCAGCCAGAAGATCAGTCCTATTCCATGGCTGACTATTCTGCCAGTGGGGGTGCGCGGCACCAGGGTCGGAAGGAAGCGTGAAGCCACTCCATTGGGCAGGTAGAGCTCAGGCAGCTGGGAAAGTGCTCTGCCCGTGGTGGGCCAGGGGCTGAAGGAGCCTGGACTGATGGCGGTGAAGGCCATATAGCCCATTGCGGTGGCCAGGAAGGCCAGGACGATGGCCGCCCAGCCCAGTTGCAGACGTGAGGTCTTGGTCCGGACCAGGAAGATTCCCAGGTTGCGCACCAGGAACCAGCTGAGAATCAGCGGCGGCAGGGTGATGATCAGCAGCGAGGGGATGGCGCCGTGGCGGATGGCCTGGGGCAGACCTTCGCCGATGGTCAGTGGGAATACCAGGAAATAGAGCAGAGCCAGGACGACGGTCAGAGCGTTGAGGACCACACCGGTGACTGCGGCGACGCGCCGGCCGTGGTAGATGCCCCAAGCCGCAACCAGCATAACCAGCGTGGGCATGATCAGGGCGGAGATGCCGGTGGGGGCATGGCCGGCGACCAGGCCGTAGTGGGCGTAGCAGCTGACCTGGTTGTTTTCCGCAAGGCAGTGAGACAGTGCAGCGCTTCCGCCTGTATTGGAGCCCATGAATGTACCCAGGGGGGTGAGGAAGCCGGCGCGGATGCGGGAGGAAACGGTGACCAGGGGGCCGAGAGCCAGAACCGTGGCGACCGCTCCCAGCAGGTGTCGGGTCTCGTAGGATCCGCTATGGCCGTGCGGATTGGCATCCTGGACTGGCCCGTGCCAGAGGTGCCCGGTCAGGTGTCCGATCAGCGCAGCCGCCAGGGCGCAATAGGAACCCGGATTGCCGGTGTAGAGCACCATAAGGATCAAGGCTGTGTAACCGATGGTGGCGATCCTGCGTCGCCAGAGGAAGTCGCTGAAGGGGATGGATGCCATCAGGGAACCGACCACCAGGATGATGGGGCTGAGCGACATGGGCACTCTGATGAACCAGGCCCAATGATCCTGGAGGGCGTTGATCAGCCAGCAGATGATCAGACCGGCCGCCGCGCCGCCTACTGCGCTGATGACCGCTGCCAGCACGGTGCGCCTGCGCCCCAGCCTGGTTTCGGCGATGCATAGCATTACCAGCACCAGTGCGACGTCGATAGCCAGCGGCAGGGGTCCGGGGGTGATGACCAAGGACACCAGTAGTCGTGCAAACTGGACCAAGAGCGATGGGCGACCCTGACCATGGAAGGGCCGGGAGGCCTGACGAATGATCAAATCGGACAGGGGCATGCCCAGCCGGTTTCTGCCGGGGATGCGCAGCAGCCAGATCAGCAGCCAGCTGATCAGATTAAGCAGGATCAGTCCGAGGCTGAAGGCCAGTGCGAGCGCGTGGCGTCTGGCCCATTGTGCCAAGTCTGTCAGCAAGACACTCTTGGGTGAAGGTTCCATGAGTCTGGATCCCTTATTCGTTGTCTGCATGATTGCGGCGGCTCTTTCTGCTGATGATCTCTATTGATCTGCTGTATCGGCGCTTCAGCTGATGTTCATCTCAACAATATCCGGAAAGTCCTGGACTGGTTGGGATATTGGCCCAAGACCCATGGCTTCGCCAAGCCATTCCAGACCGGGCTTCCAGGCGGTCTTGACCGTGTGCCAGTCATGGCCCGAGCCCTGGGTTATGACGGCCTCCACGCTCATGCCTGCCTGGTCTGCGGCCTTGGCGATGACCATCATATTGTGTTGGGACTCCTTGTCGTTGGAACCAGCGGCAGTGAATAACCGTTGGCTCGATGGCGCCCGATCAGTGATGGCTTTGGCAGGGACCTGGGCCAGGAAGCCTTTCCGGTCGCCGCCGAAGTAGTCGTGGATCATCCGGTCCTGTCGACCCTGGGTCGGTTCCAGCTCCCCATCGGCGGGGAGCATGTTCCCGTAGACGTCGGGATGCCGTGCACCCAGCTGTGTGGAGCAGGTCCCTCCCTGGGAGAATCCTCCGATGGCCCAGAGCTGGGGTTTGCTGTCGACCGGCAGATTGGCCCGGATCCACCTAGGCACGTCACGGCTCAAATAGGTTTCAGCCTTTCCATAGACGGGGGAGTCTACGCACAGGCTGTTGTGGAAGGAGGACCCGTTCTGGTCGGGGGAGACCACCACCGGAGCCAGTCCATCGTGTTCGGCGGCGTAAGCATCCATCATGGCGGGGATGGATCCGGCGGTGAAGAGCCGGTCGGGGCTGCCGGGCTGACCGGCCAGAAGGACGAAGACCGGCAGGGCCGGAGGCTTCTTGCTCAACGCAGCGGGCGGCAGGTAAATATCGGCCGGTCGGGCCAGGAAACGGGAGCTGTCATTGGGGATGTGCACGCTGTAGGAGCGACCGGTGCGGGGATGGGCCGGCAGGTCGCCCCGGGAGGCCCTGGCGCGCCACTGGGCCACGCTCATGGCCGGTCTGGCCGCCTGATGACTCCCATAGTCAGGATAGAGGGTGACGCTGAAAAGGGATCCCAGTGTGGTGAACTCCCCATAGATGATATCCACCCGCAGACCGGTGGACAGCAGACAGAGCAGGACGCTCAGGGCTGCCAGGAGCCTTCGCCATCCATGTGCAGTAACGAGGATGCATACGGCGAACCCCACAGCCAGGAAGCCCAAGGCCACGGTGATGATGACCATCCAACCCAGGGAGACTCCGAAGAGCATGAAGACGTCGGAGACCAGCCAGGTGGCCAGCAGTCCCAGGGCTCCTATGCCTACGGCGATGGCGACCTGCCTCAACAGGGTCCGCCAGCGTCCATGGGTCAGTCCGGTCAACACCAGCAGGGCCAGGGCCAGGGCCGTCAGGGTGAACAGCGTCGTGGGCAGCCATCCCTGGGTCAGATGGACCTTTGCCAGCCATGTACCCATGCAGTTCCTTCCAGCAAAACGTATCCGCAGTTCAGTATAGGGAGTGTTCAGGCGGATGATTGCCATTTGCCTGGGCAACCTTTCTGGCCATTGGTTGTTCTATGGTAGATTTATTGATAATCAATCTCAGTAACGCTCGTAGGGTTTGCCAAATGACCTCACGTTGTTGCCAGGAAGGAACCTATATCCATGCATGCCAGCAGCCCACGCCTTCGCCGGACCCGCACCTTGGTCGCCGCCCTTCTGGCCGGACTGACCCTGCTGACCAGTCTGACAGGCTGTGGGAATAGCGAAGCGTCCTCGTCGCCCACTGGGTCCGGCCCTTTGCAGGTGGTGGCCAGCATCAATCAGTGGCAATCCCTGGCCGAGGACCTGGGCGGCGACCAGGCCCAGGTGGACACCATTCTGAGCAACACTTCGACTGATGCCCATGACTATGAGCCGACGACGGCCGACATCGCCCGAATCAGCCGTGCCGATCTGGTCATAGTCAACGGGGCCGGCATCGACGACTGGGCTGCCAAGGCCGCTGAAACCGGGCAGGTCAAGTTGGTGGACATATCCAAGGCATCAGGGCGCAAGGCCGGCGACAACCCCCATCTCTGGTTCTCTTCCCAGGGCAGGAGCGCGGCTGCCAAGGCCGTGCATGAGGCCTATCGGCAGCTGCGTCCAGGCCGCGAGGCCGATTTTGACAAGGCCTACCAGGACTGGCAGGTTCGACAGACCCGGCTGGACAATCTGATAGCCGATGCGCGCAGGCAGACCCAGGGACGTCACTATGCGGCCACGGAATCGGCTGCCTATTATCTCTGTCATGACCTGGGCATGGAGGACCTGACCCCCGAGGGGTACCTGCGGGCGGCCGCCAACGAGAGCGAGCCTTCGCCCGAGGACCTGGTGGCCTTCCGTCATCTGCTGGCATCCGGGCAATTGGACATGCTGGTGCTCAACGTTCAGGAGGTCAATCGAACCTCCAAGGATCTGGCCATTGAGGCGCGTAAGGCCCATGTGCCGGTCTTCGAGGTCAGCGAGCAGCGCCCCAACAAGTACCGGAACCTGGAGGATTGGATCAGCGCCCTGGTCCAGCGGGTGCCGGGCGCCAAGGCCTGATGGGTCCGCTCGCTCTTCATGTTCGCTAAGGGGTGTTTTCATGGGGCTTGTCGTCCTTAATGGGAACAATGGCACAGGTATCGGTAAAAGGCCTATGGGGCCCAGTCACCAAAGTCAGGAGTAAGCGGTGAAGGATCGTAAGCGTCAGCCCGGCCGGTGGACATCCTGGATGCAGAACATGACCGGACGTCTTCGGGTGCGTGGGTGGGTCTACCTGCTCGCCTTCATCCTGATTGACTTCCTGTCGGTAGGCATCCTTCAGTGGGGGGTCTCCCTGAACAGTTCCCGCGTAGAGCTGTCCAACCCGCTGATCGGCTTCTGGGGCTTCATCTCGGCCATGTGGACCCAGCGTCGGTTCGTCCTGGTGCTCAACATGCTGGCTATAGGCCTGGTTTACCTGGCCCTGGCCTACCTGACCAATCGCTTCTGGGCGGCATCGGGCCTGATTCTGGCCATCTGTGCGGTCATTGCGATCATCGAGCGTTTCAAGGTGCGTGCAAGGTATGAGGCCGTCCTGCCCTCCGATTTGGACTTTCTCCATGCCGATGCGGCCAACTTGGTCTCCTTCCTGCCGGCCCGGTCCCTGATCATGATCGGGCTGGGAGTTGTAGCTTTGATTATTCTCGGATTGCTCTGCTGGGTGGTGACACGGATGGATGCCCGTCGCGGTCGTCCGGTGTCCACCGGCAACAAACCCCTGGGCGCCGGGCTGCGTACGGCAGGGGTCCTGGTCCCGGTCCTGGTGGTGGCACTCTTCATGTCCACTGTGGGCACCTACGGCAGCCCCGCCTACCGCTTCTCGCAGTTCATGGGCGACATACCCTCCATGTGGGACTCGGTCTATGACGCCCAGCGCAACGGGGTCTTCGTCTCCTTCTCCCGGCAGCTGCGGCCCAAGGTCATGGACCAGCCCTCAGGATACAGCCGCGCCACCATGCAGTCTCTGGCCCACCGCTACCAGCTTTCGGCGGACCGTATCAACCGTGACCGCAAGTCCTATATGAATGAGTCGAGCCTGGTCTATATCCTCTCCGAGTCCTTCTCGGACCCCACACGGGTGCCGGGCGTGGCACTCAACCAGGACCCCATGCCCCATATCAGGTCCATCAAGGAGGGCACCACCAGCGGGCTCATGCTCTCCTCCGGCTATGGCGGGGGTACGGCCAATCTGGAGTTCCAGGCCATGACCGGCCTGTCCATGGCCAACTTCGATCCTTCGCTGACCTCTCCCTATCAGCAGGTCATCCCTCACCTGAGCTGGATACCCACGGTCAATCAGGCCTGGGGGTCGCCATCCAGGTCCCTGGCCTTCCACCCTTATGAGTCCTCCATGTACTCCAGGGCCGAGAACTACAAGAAGTTCGGCTTCTCGCACTTCTACTCGCTGACGGGCCCCGACCAGATAGCCCACCAGGACCGTATCGACCGCAGCCAGTATGTGGGGGACCGGTCCGCCTACGATTCCGCCCTGGAGCAGATGGGCGACGACAAGGGCAACCAGTTCGTCGAGGTCATCACCATGCAGAACCACATGCCCTACAACGACTGGTATGACGACAACAACTTCTCGGTCAGCTCCTCTGACCCCAACATGCCCCTGGGCGACGATGAGATGCAATCCATCCGCACCTACGCCAAGGGGGTCAGTCTGACCGATCAGGCCACTGCCGATTTCCTGAACAGCCTGGACTCCCAGAGCAAACCGGTCACCGTGGTCTTCTATGGGGATCATCTGCCCGGCATCTATGGCACGGCCGGTTCGGACCAGCGCAACTCCCTGGCCCTGCATCTGACCGACTACTTCATCTGGTCAAACAAGGCCTCGGATGCATCGGGGACACAGGTCAGCAACAGCGCCTATTCCTCTCCCAACTTCTTCCAGGCCCAGGTGGCCGAACACATGGATACCAAGGTCTCTCCCTTCACGGCCTTCCTGACCGAGCTGCACGACAAGATCAGTGCCATCGAGCCCCCGGTGGCCAACCAGATCCAGGACTGGAACAGGATCCCTGCAGGGCAGACCAACTATCTGGATGCCCAGGGTCAGCCCATGAACGCCCGTGACTTCGACCAGGCCACCCGGCAGCTCCTGAACGACTACAAGCTGATCCAGTACGACATCATGGCCGGCAAGCACTACCTGCAGGGGACCGGCTTCAACACCACGCCCACCCGCCATTCGGATGCCGCCCGGCAGAAGGCCAAGGAACAAGCCCGCCAGGAGGAGCAAAGCCAGGATAAAGACAGCGGGGACTCGACCAGCTCGGCCAATTAGGCTTCCAGGCCGCGGTGGCCGATGTCGTGCCGATAGAACAGGCCGGGCATCGACAAGCCGTCCAGCCGGGCATAGACCCGGTGGGCTGCCTGGGCCAGGTCGTCGCCTTGGGCCACCACCAGGGCGGTCCTCCCAGAGGACGATGTCAGACCGGTTGAAGCCGAGCCGGACACTCCGGCGTAGTAGGCTCTGAGGTCCTGCTCCGGAGCAATCAATGGCACGGGCACCCCGGTCTTGGGGTTCCCGGGATAGCCCTGTGCTGCCAGGACCACTCCAAGGCGGCTGTGGGAGTCGTCCCAGGTGAATTGCGGCTCTCCGCCCTCCATCAGTGTGCGGATGGCCGTGCCCAAGTCGCTGGTCAGTGCAGGCAGCACCACCTCGGTCTCCGGGTCACCCAATCGCGCATTGAATTCGATGACCTGAGGGCCTTGATCGGTGACCATCAACCCCGTGTACAGGACCCCGGTGAAGGGACTGCCTTCCCGGGCCAGGGCACGAACGGTGGGTGCGACGATGGCGTCCAGGGCCTTTTGGGTCAGTTCCGGGCCGAACTGCGGAAGAGGGGAGTAGGCCCCCATGCCGCCGGTGTTGGGACCCCGGTCCCCGTCATAGGCGGGCTTGTGGTCCTGCGACAGCGGCATGGGCCAGAACTGCTCACCCCGGACGAAGCACATGAGCGAGCACTCCTGGCCCACCAGCTGATCCTCGATGACCACCTGGGCTCCGGCCTGCCCGAACTTATGATCGATGAAGATGGCATCCAGGGCCTGCATGGCCTGGTCAAGGTCGGTGGCCACCGTCACACCCTTGCCCGCAGCCAGCCCGTCAGCCTTGATGACCACTGGTGCTCCGTGCGAGCGCACATAGGACTTGGCACCGTCCAAGTCATGAAAGACCGCATAGTCGGCGGTCGGGATTCCATGCCTGCGCATCAGGTCCTTGGCAAAGCCCTTGGATCCCTCTATGCGGGCCGCAGCCTTGCTGGGTCCAAAGGCGGGGATGCCGGCAGCCTGCAGTTCGTCGACCAATCCAGCCGTCAAAGGAGCCTCGGGCCCGACGAAGACCCAGTCGATTCCCAACTCGCGTATGGCAGCGATCAGTTTTTCGGGTTGTGTGGGATCCTCTCGAAGCAGGCTGATGCCGTCCGGTTCCATGCCCGGGTTGCCCGGGGCGCACCAGACCCGATCCACTCCTGGCCCGGACAGCAGGGTGGTGGCGATAACGTGCTCCCTGGCTCCCGATCCGATGACCAGTACCTTGTCCGCCATGATGGGCTCCTCTCGCTATTGCTGACGACCGTCTTCGTTAAGAATGACCCGCTGGCCGTTTTGAGCACCTGTCACCCGACCGATCAGGGCGTAGGGCTCCTGCTCCTCATCCAGGACTGCGCGGGTCTGGTCCAGCCGGTCAGGGGAGACGACCAGGACCATCCCAATGCCCATGTTGAAGATGTTGTACATCTCCAGATGGTCGACCCTGCCCATCTCCTCGATCATCGTGAAGATGGGCGGCACCTTCCAGGAATCGAGGTCGAAGCTGGCAGCCAGACCCTCGGGCAGAATCCGGGGTACTTTCTCCACGAAGCCGCCCCCGGTGATGTGCGCCGCACCCCTGAGCAGGCCAGAGGCGAAGAGCGGGCGCAGCGCCTTGACGTAGATGCGGGTGGGCGTCAGCAGTTCCTCACCCAGGGTCCGTCCGCCAAGCTGGTAGGGCCGGTCCTCCAGCTTCATGCCCCCCTGGTCAAGCAGGACCTGACGAATCAGGGAGAATCCGTTGGAGTGGACTCCCGAGGAGGGCAGGCCGATCAGCTGGTCGCCTTCTGTGATGGCCGAACCATCCACCAGGGACTCCCGTTCGACCACGCCCACGGTGAATCCGGCCAGGTCGTACTCGTCGGGCTGGTACATGTCGGGCATCTCGGCGGTCTCCCCGCCTACCAGGGCGGCCCCGGCCTGGACGCAGCCGTCGGCGACGCCCTTGACCACCTGCTCCAGCAGAGCCGGGTCGTTGTGCCCGCAGGCGATGTAGTCCAGGAAGATCAGCGGCTCGGCCCCCTGGGCGATGATGTCATTGACGCACATGGCCACGCAGTCCTGGCCGATGGTGTCATGGCGGTCGGCCTCCCGGGCCACCATCAGCTTGGTGCCCACGCCGTCGGTGCCTGAGACCAGGACCGGGTGGCGGTAGTTGAGTGCAGACAGGTCGAAGTCGCCGCCGAAGCCGCCGATGTCACCGGCGCCCGGCCTATGGGTTCTGGCCGTGTGGGAGCGGATCCTGTCGATCAGTTCGTATCCGGCCTCCACCGATACCCCAGCCTGCTCATATGCCTTCGGCATGGTTGCCCCTTTCTCTGCCCTGTCTGTCCTGCTCTTCGCTAGTGCTCATTGGTCTGTTCTCCGGCTCGACCCTGCAGACATGTCAAGCCCATAGGATCCCTTGGAGGCTTCCAGCCGGGCCCGGTCCTCCGGAGTCAGCGAGGCCAGGAAACCCTGCTCGTAGTCGTCAAGCTGCGTTGGGTAGTCTCCGTTGAAATAGGCCACGCAGAGCCCTTGGTAGGGTGCATCACGGCCCAGACCGATGGATTCCACCAGACCGTCCAGACTCAGGTAGGCCAGGGAATCGGCCTCGATGGCTTCCCTGATCTGCTCCACGGACTTTTTGGCGGCGATCAGTTCGGATGTCCGTTGGATGTCGATGCCGTAGTAGCAGGGGTAGCGCAGGGGCGGGGAGGCGATGCGCATGTGCACCTCGCTCGCCCCGGCCTCCCGCAGCAGACGGACGATTCTGCGCGAGGTGGTGCCTCGGACGATGGAATCGTCGATGACCACCACCCGCTTGCCGGCCACGACACCGCGCACTGCTGCCAGTTTCATCCTGACTCCCTGTTCGCGCATGGCCTGGCTGGGTTGGATGAAGGTGCGTGCCACATACTGGTTCTTGATCAGTCCCATCTCGTTGGGCAACCCGGCCGCCTCGGCATAGCCTGAGGCTGCGGAAAGGGAGGAGTTGGGCACCCCGATGACCATGTCGGCGTCCACCGGGGCCTCGCGGGCCAGCCTGGCTCCCATCCTCTTGCGGGCCGAGTGGACGTTGACCCCGTAAATATTGGAATCGGGCCTGGCGAAGTAAATGAATTCCATGGAGCAGATGGACAGGCAGGTCTGATCGGTATAGCGCTCGATGCTGTAACCCGAGTCATCCACCCTGACGATTTCACCGGGGCCGATGTCCCGCACCAGCGTGGCGCCGACCAGGTCCAAGGCGCAGGTCTCGGAGGCCAGGACATAGGCCCCACCTGGCAGCTGTCCCAGCGAGAGGGGACGGAAGCCGTTTGGATCCATGGCTCCGATCATGGCGTCCTCCGTCATGAGCAGGTAGGCGAATCCGCCATGGACCTGGCGCAGGGCCTGTTTGAGCGCCGCCATGAACTCCTTTTCGGGGCTGCGGCGGATCAGGTGCATGAGCACCTCGGTGTCGGAGTTGGAGTGGAAGATGGCACCCTGATCCTCCAGCTGTGCCTTGAGGCTGTTGCAGTTGGTCAGGTTGCCGTTGTGGGCCAGGGCTATATCCCCGTCGTGGAAGCGAAAGACGAAGGGCTGGATGTTCTCGATGGACCCCGATCCGGTCGTGGCGTAGCGCACATGCCCGACGGCCCGGTCCCCGGTCAGCGGTGTCAGGCTGGACTCGTCCGGGAAGACCTGAGTCAGCAGGCCCAGACCCCGCCGTCCGATCAGGTGCCCCTGGTCGTTGGAAACGATGCCGGCACCCTCCTGACCGCGGTGCTGCAGGGCATGCAGGCCGAAGTAGGTTAGTCGGGCGGCATCGGGATGGCCCCAGACCCCGAAGATCCCGCACTCCTCGTGGATGCCTTCAAGCTCCAACGACATGGTCTATGTCCTTTCCCCTAGGCGGTAAAGTAGTCCACTCCAGACTGGAAGAGCGGTTGCGTATTTTTTCCGGGCACATTCAGATACAGGTCGGGGCCGCTGCGTTCCGTGTGACCCATCTTGCCCAGCACCCGGCCGTCCGGGCTGGTGATGGCCTCGACGGCCATGTCTGACCCATTGGGGTTGACCAGCGGATCCATGGAAGGATGACCCTGCTCATCCACATACTGGGCAGCCACCTGTCCTCGGTCAATCAGGGTGCGCAGGAAACTAGGCTCGGCCACGAACCGTCCTTCGCCGTGGCTGATGGGCATGGTGTGGATGTCGCCCACCCGGCAGGCACTCAGCCAGGGGGAGCGTGTGGAGCTGATCCGGGTGTGGACCAGACGGCTCTGATGGCGTCCGATGGTATTGACAGCCAGGGTGGGATCCTTGGGTGAGCCGGTGACGATTTTGCCATAGGGAACCAGGCCCAGCTTGATCAGCGCCTGAAAGCCGTTGCAAACGCCCAGGACCAGTCCGTCCCGGTCCTGCAAAAGCTCCTGGAGGGCATCGGCAACCTGGTTCGAGCGCAGGAAGGAGGCCACCAGTTTGGCCGAGCCGTCGGGTTCATCGCCGCCGGAGAAGCCACCGGGCAGCATCAGTATCTGGCTGTTGCGGATGGCCTGGGCCAGGCGGCGGGAGCTCTCGGTCACGTCCTTGGCATTCAGGTTGCGGATGACCACAGTCTCCACCTGGGCTCCAGCATCCCGGAAGGCTCGTGCGGAGTCGAATTCGCAGTTGGTGCCGGGGAAGACGGGCATGACGACCCTGGGTCGGGCGGTCATGGAAGTCCCCTTGGCTCTGTGTGCTGCTGGCCTGCCGGACTGGCGGTCGGTGCGGCCAATGGTCGGCACTGGGTCGCCTTGGCCCCGGTATGGGAAGATTGATTCCAGACCCTCGGCACGGATCTCCTCCAGCTCGGCCAGGTCCAGATCCTCGTTGCCGCAGCGCAGGCGATAGTCCTCGCGAGTGTGCCCTAGTAGGCGCAGATGCAGGCCTGAACTCTGAATGAACAGGGGTTCCGGACCAGAGGCCTCCAGGATGAAGCTTCCATAGGCGGGGCGGAAGAGCGCAGGTATGGCAGTGTCTGGCGCCAGGTCCAGCCCGATTCTGTTGCCCAGGCACATCTCCATCAGGGACTGGGCCATGCATCCGTAGCCCGGTGTGGCTGCAGCATCCACCAGGCCCTGGCTGATCAGCGTCTCCACCTGGTCCATGACGGTCCGCAGGCTCTCCGGGTCGGGCAGCAATCCGTCCTCCCGGTATTCGGGGGTCAAGAGGTAGACCTGACGGTCAGCCGCCTTGAATTCGGGGGAGACCGCATCCTTGGCCTGCCCCAGGGCCACGGCAAAGCTGATCAGGGTGGGTGGAACATCCAGGTCCTCGAAGCTGCCGGACATGGAGTCCTTGCCGCCTATGGCGCCCACGGAAAGATCCAGCTGGGCCTGGAGGGCTCCCAGGACGCCGGCCACCGGCAGACCCCATCGCCGGGGGTCGGCACCTGGCTTGGGGTAGTACTCCTGCAGGCTCAGGTGGGCCCGGGAACGGCTGAAGCCAGAGGCCACCAGCTTGGCCAGGCTCTCGACCACGGCCAGGTAGGCGCCGGTGTATGGGTCCTGGCTGCTGATCCAGGGGTTGAATCCCCAGGCCATGGCCGAAGCGGTGGTGGTGTGCCCATCCACCGGCAGCTTGGCCACCATGGCCTGTGCCGGAGTCAGCTGTCGGGCTCCGCCGAAGGGCATGAGGACGGTGCCTGCGCCGATGGTGGAGTCGAACTGTTCGGCCAGACCCTGCTGGGAGCAGACGTTGATGTCCGTAAGCAGGGCCCTCATGCGCGCATCCAGGCCGCCTTGGACCTCGAAGGGGGCGTGGTAGGGAGCGGGGACCGGCACCTGGGCACCGGCCTTATGCGGGGCGCCGTTGGAGGCCAGGAAGGCTCGGGGGATGTCCACGATGGTCTTTGACCGCCAGGTCATCCGCAGCCGGGGTTCTTCCGTCACCTTGGCGATGACGGTGGCCTCGAGGTCCTCCTGCCGGGCGTATTCGATGAAGGTGGGTGCGTCTTCGGCAGCCAGGGCCACGGCCATGCGCTCCTGGCTCTCGGAAATGGCGATTTCGGTCCCGTCCAGCCCCCGGTACTTGAGTGGCACCCGGTCCAGGTCCACGCTCAGTCCGTCCGCCAGCTCGCCTACGGCCACGGCAACGCCGCCGGCTCCGAAATCGTTACAGCGCTCAATCAGCCTGGCTGCCTCCGGGCGGCGGAAGAGGCGCTGGAGCTTGCGCTCCTCAGGCGCGTCGCCCTTCTGCACCTCGGCTCCGCAACGTTCCAGACTCTGCTCGTCCTGGGACTTGGAAGCCCCTGTGGCGCCGCCGATTCCATCGCGGCCGGTCCTCCCTCCGACCAGGATGATCAGATCGCCGGGTGCAGGCCGACGGCGGATCACATGGTCGGCTGGGGTGGCTGCCACCACTGCGCCGACCTCCATCCGTTTGGCTGCATAGCCGGGGTGGTAGATCTCCCGAACCTGTCCGGTGGCCAGCCCGATCTGATTGCCATAGGAGGAGTAGCCATCGGCCGCCTGACGGACGATCCGGCGCTGGGGCAGCTTGCCGGGCAGGGTCTGATCCAGGGGCTGGCGGGGGTCTGCTGCCCCGCTGACCCTCATGGCCTGGTAGACGTAGCCCCTTCCGGACAGAGGATCGCGGATGGCTCCGCCGATGCAGGTGGCGGCACCGCCGAAGGGCTCGATCTCGGTGGGATGGTTATGGGTTTCGTTTTTAAAGAGGAAGAGCCAGTCCTGAACCTGGCCATTCACGTCGACCTTGGTCCGGATAGTGCAGGCGTTGACCTCCTCGGACTGGTCCACGTCGTTCAGGATGCCTCGCTTCTGCAGGTACTTGGCTCCGATGGTGGCCATGTCCATCAGGCATTCCGGCCGGTCCTGGCGGCCCAGCTCTTCGCGGATGGTCCGATACCGTTCCAGCGTGTCACGGGCCCGGGGGTTGTCCGCATCGATCCGCTCCAGCCTGGTGTTGAAGGTGGTGTGCCGACAGTGGTCGGACCAGTAGGTGTCGATCACCTTGAGCTCGGTCAGGGTGGGGTCGCGCTTCTCCTGACGGTAGTGGTCACGGCAGAATCGGACATCCGGCAGATCCATGGCCAGGTCCAGTTTGTCGATCAGCGCTTCCAGTCCAGGATCATCCAGATCGCGGAACCCGTCCAACACCGGCACTGGATCCGGGTCGTCATCAGGCAAGGCCAGGGTCTTGGGCTGCTCCAGCCCTACCACCCGTGAGTCGACCGGGTTGACCAGGTAATTGCGGACGGCCTCGATCTGCCCGGCATTCAGGTCGCCCTGGAGCAGATAGACGGTGGCCGTGGCCACCAAGGGGCGGGCGCCCTGGCCGATCAGCTGGACACACTGGGCTGCGGAGTCGGCTCGTTGATCGAACTGACCGGGCAAGGGGGCCACGGCGAAGAGCATGGGGGAGTCCAGGGATGGCAGATCCTCATCGCCCTTCATGCGTAGGGCCTGCTCCAGTTTGGTGGCCACCAGGTCGGTCTGGGGCTGGGCGAAGACCGTGGGCAGGCAGCGTTCGAAGAGGTCTTCGTCGATCCCTTCCAGATCGTAGCGGTTGATCATGCGCAGGCCGGTCAGCCCTTGCACACCCGGCAGGGTGCGAAGCTGTTCGGCAAGCCTTTCGGCGGCCTGGTCGAAGCCCTGCTTTTTCTCGGTATAGACACGGAAGAGCACAATGGATCCTTTCGCGATGGACTGGTTGGGGACCAATGAAAAACCCGGAGGCGATATGCTCGCTTCCGGGTCGACCGATTCAGCTGTTCGATTGGCTCTCGCGTTCCTCCAATTCGGTCAGCCCATCCAGAATGGTTTGATAAGCCGGAATGATGCTTCCCAGGTCCCTGCGGAAGATGTCCTTGTCCAGGTGGGTGACATGGCTGTCATTATTGTTGCCGATCGCCCAGAGCCGGCAGGTGTCAGGGGTGATCTCGTCGCCGAGAAGGATGATGCCCGAGCCGGTCTTGCCCATTTCGATCTTGAAATCCACCAGCTCCACGTTGATGGCGCGGAAGATGCCGGTCAGCGCGCCGTTGATCTCCCTGGTCTTTGCGGCGATGATGTCCAGATCCTGCTCGGTGGCCAGTCCCAGGGCCAGGATATCGTCCCGGTTGATAAATGGATCATCCAGGGGATCGGACTTGTAGAAGAACTCCAGCACAGGCTGCTTCAAGGCGGTGCCCTCCGCAACCCCGTACCGCTGGGCGAAGGAGCCTGCGACCCGGTTGCGCATGACGATCTCCAGGGGGAACATGTCCAGCCGACGATTGAGCTGTTCGGTATCCGAGATGCTACGTATGAAGTGGCTGGGGATCCCCCGGCGGGCCAGCAGGGAGAATATCACCGTGGTGATCCTGTTGTTCAGTCTGGCCTTGCCTTCGATATTGGCCTTCTTGGCCCCGTTCCCCGCGGTGGCCTGGTCGGTGTACTCAACCCAGAGTATGTCCGGATCATCCGTCTCGTACAGTTTCTTGGCCTTGCCTTGATAGCGCATTCCCAACTTTTCCACTGTTCGCCTTCCTCGAGTTTGTTGCGAATTGGAAACTTCTGCACTGCTTGGGACACGACCACCATAGCAAGCCCGGGTTACATCCCCGTGCCCACCCGGGGTTTCAGATCGTGGACCACGGCTTCGGCACGCTTGGTGGCGGTCTGCAGGTCAGGGCCCAGGGCCAGGGCCACGCCCATGCGGCGCAGGCCATGCACTTCCGGCTTGGAGAAGATGCGCAGATCGGTGCCTGGGTGGTCAAGGGCCTGGGGCAAGCCTTGGAAGCTGACCGGTCCCTGGCCCCTGACCAGGATGGGCCGGCTGACCGCGCATGTGCCTTCCGGCAGACCCAGGGTCAGATCCTCCTGGTGGACGGGAATGCCCAGGATGGCCCGGGCGTGAAGATCGAACTCGCTCAGCCGTTGGGAGATCATGGTCACCATGCCGGTGTCATGGGGACGTGGGGCCACCTCGTTGAAGAGCAGCGACCCGTCGCGCAGGACGAAGATCTCCACACCGTAGATCCCCCAACCGGTCTCGCCACTCTGGCGGGCCAGGGAGGTCATGGCCTCAACCAACCGGGTGGCCATGCTCCGGGCCTGCTGCAGGATGTCAGGATTCAGATCCGCAGGTTGCCAGGAGAGGCGGTAGTCCCCGTCCTCCTGACGCTGGCCGATGGGTGTACAGGTGGCCACGCCGGCGCAGGAGGCCACGGTCAGAACAGTCAGCTCATGGGCCAGGGGGGCCAGGGCCTCCACGATGACCTCGGCCTTGCCCTGGTGCCTGGTGGCTGCCCGGCCTTGGGTCAGTGCCGAATTCCATGCTTGCGACAAACCCTCCCTGCTCCGCACCAGGGTCTGTCCGTGGCCGGAGGAGCTCATCAGGGGTTTGACCATGCAGGGGTAGCCCACCTGGTCCGCCGCGCTGGCCAGCTCTTCGGGGGAGTCGGCGAATCGGTAGGGGGTGGTGGGCAGGCCCACCTGCTCGTGGGCGAAGACGCGCAGGGCCCGGCGGTCCATGCACATGGCCGCCAGGGGGGCGGCAGGCACTACCTGGATGCCCCTGGCCGCGGCACCGACTAGGCGGTCTGTGGCGATGGCCTCCACCTCAGGCACGATCAAATCGGGGTGGACCTTGTCGATCAGGTCCTCCAAAGCCTGGGGATCGCTCATTTTCACCTGGTAGCCGGCATGGGCCACCTGGGTGGCCGGTGCGCCAGGGTAGGAGTCCGCCGCGCCGACCCAGGCACCCAGCCGCATCAGGCTGATGGCAATCTCGCGTCCGAGTTCGCCGGCTCCCAACAGAAGGACTCGTGTAGGTCTTGGCCCCAGAGGAGAGCCGAACGGTCGCTCCCCGGGATTGATGGTATTGATAATCCGCTGCTGACCGGATGCGCTCATACCCATATTCTGCCACCGACCCGTAGACCAAGCAGGTGAATTATCGATACATGCCTATAAACGACATCTATAGAGGCCTTCTTGTCCGCTGGCCGTCGGGACGATTACCATGTCATGCAGTCGACCAGGGAAGGCGGGAACGTGAGCGAGCGGACACCGGCGGTGCGGATGGAGCACCTGACCAAGACCTATCACAGCGACGACGACGAAGACAAGACGGCACTGGCCGACATCGATCTGACCGTCGAGACTGGGGATATTTTCGGCATCATCGGACTGAGCGGGGCAGGCAAGTCCACACTGGTCCGCTGCATCAACGGGCTCGAGGATTACGACTCGGGCAGCGTCAAGGTTCGCGGCCGTGAGGTCAAGGATCTGTCACCGGCTGAGTTGAGGGACTTGAGGCGTCGTACCGGCATGATCTTCCAGCACTTCAACCTGATGCCCTCCAGGACGGTGGCCGACAATGTGGGCCTTCCCCTGCGGGGGAGCGGACGCGACCGTGCCTCTCGACGGGCCCGGGTGTCCGAGCTTCTGGAACTGGTAGGGCTGACCGAGCTGGCCGATCACTACCCAGCCGAGCTCTCCGGCGGCCAGCAGCAGCGCGTGGCCATCGCCCGAGCCCTGGCCAACGAACCTGATATCCTGCTCAGCGATGAGGCCACCAGTGCACTGGATCCGACCACCACGCGCTCCATTCTTCAGCTGCTGCGTGATCTGCACGACCAGCTGGGCATCACCGTGGTCATGATCACCCATGAGATGTCAGTCATCAGGCAGATCTGCAACCGGGTGGCGGTCATCGACCAGGGCGTCATCGTGGAGCAGGGCAGGGTCTTCAATGTCTTTGCGGACCCCAAGGCCCAGCTGACCAAATCCTTCGTGGCCACAACCTCCAACCTGGACAAGGTCAAGGATCTGATGGCCGCCGATTCGCCCCTGGTGGCCCTGGAGCCCGGACAGATCCTCATGCGCATGTCCTATGTCTCCAAGGAGGTCTCCGAGGCCCTGGTCTCCACCATCAGCCGTCGCTACAACCTGGACGTCAACATCATCTTCGGCGACATCGATGTGGTGGAGGGGGCGCCCCTGGGCGGACTGGTGGTCAGGATGGGCGGCGACACTGAAAATATCCGTCAGGCCATGGAATACCTGCGCTCGCGCAACATCGGAATCGAGGTTCTCAAGTCATGACGTCCCTGCTTACCACCTGGTTCCCCAACGTCATGAGCCGGCTGCCGGAGTTTTTCAGCAGCATGGTTCAGACCCTGGTCATGGTCGGCGTCTCCGGGGTGATCTCCTTCCTGTTCGCTCTGGTCATCGGGGTGGGGCTGATCATCAGCCGACGTGACGGCATCCGCCACAACGGCCTGGTCTTCACCATCCTGGACAAGCTGATCGATCTCTTCCGCTCCATCCCTTTCATCATTTTGGCGGCGGCCCTGGTGCCGGTGACCAGGATGCTCATGGGCACGGCCATCGGGCCCAAGGGGGCGATCTTCCCCCTGGTCGTGGGGATTACTCCTTTCTTCTCCCGGCAGATCGAGTCGGCCCTTGCTGGTCTGGACCCTGGGTACGTCGAGGCGGCGGAGTCCATGGGTATGACCACCTGGCAGATCATCTGGCATGTCTACCTGCGTGAGGGCATCCCCTCCATCATCCGGGTGACCACCATCACCATCGTCAGTCTGGTGGGTGAGACCGCCACCGTGGGCATCGTGGGCGGCGGAGGTCTGGGCGACTTCGCCATCCGTCTGGGCTACCAGCGGTCCATGAACGACGTGACCATCGCCACCATCATCGTGCTGGTCATCTTCATCGCCCTGATCGAACTGTTCGGCCGACTTCTGGCCGAGGTCGTCGAACACTGAGCACCCCGGGAAAGGTCAGATTATCGTGGTCGGTCGCAGTCACGTCGGCAAAAAGAACAGAGCCAAGGTCCAGCTGGCGGCGCTCAGCCTGGTCATCGTCCTCCTGCTGGCGCTGGTGGTCGGCACCGATGTCCGCCTGAACCAGGTGGGTGCCGATGTCAAGGTCGTCAAGGTCGGCGTCATCGGCAGTTCGGACGACCAGATCTGGAAGGCGGTCCAGGCAGAGCTGGATCGGCGGGGCGAGCACATCAGGATCGAGCTCAAGCCCTTCCAGGATGCCATCTACGTCAACCAGGCCACAGCCAACCGCGAGGTGGATTTCAACGCCGCCCAGCATTACGCCTACCTGGAGGACGATGTGAAAACCAACCACTACCAGCTGGCAGTGCTTGGCAATACCTATATCTCGCCCATGAACCTCTACTCGCAGCGCTATGCCAAGCCCTCCCAGTTCCAGGACGGCGACCGGGTGGCCATCCCCAACAACGCCACCAATATGGGCCGGGCACTGAAGGTCCTGGCCGATGCCAAGCTGATAGGTCTGCGCGACCCCAAGGCCACCAACCCGCTGCCCGAGGATGTGGTGGACAATCCCAAGCATCTGCACATCGAGCAGGTGGACCCGGCCGGCATCCTCAACCTTCTTCCTGATTATGCAGGTGGGGTCACCAATGCCAACTTCGTGGTTGACGCAGGTCGCAGCGTGCACGATGCCATCCATGAGGTTCCCTACGATCTGCAGAACCCGGCCAACAAGCCCTATATCAACATCATCGTCACCACCAAGGATCAGCGGGATAATCCCACCTACGCCGCAGTGGTACGAGCCTATCATTCCAAGCCCGTGGCCGACACCATCGTTCGTGTCTACAAGGGCGCCTGTCTGCCGGCCTTCAAGGTTTCCTGATGCGATAGGTTCAACAAATGAAGGAGGACGGATATGAGCACCAGAAGAACCAGGGCCAAGCGGGAGCTGGCGGCTGTCTCGGTCGTCATCCTGGTGGTCGCCGTCCTGATGGGTCTGGCCTATATTAAGGTCAACCAGCCCGAGCGCGGCCAGCGGGAGATCAGCATCGGCCTGGTGGGCGATGCCGATGAGGAGATCTGGAAGGCCGTTCAGCATGAACTGGACCAGCGCCGGGCCGGCATAAAAATCAAGCTCCGATCCTTCCAATACGGGCGTTACGCCAATCAGGCGCTGTCCAACGGGGAAATCGACCTGAACGCCTTCCAGCACTATGCCTTTTTGGAGCAGGAGTCCAAACAGCACGGGTACCGGTTCGCAGCGATCGGAGACACCTACATCTCACCCCTCAACCTGTACTCCAAGAAGTACCGGAGCGTCGACCAGATAGGGCATGGCGAGCGGCTGGCCATCCCCAGCGATCCCATTGACCTGGGCCGCTCCCTGAAAGTGCTTGCCAGCGCCGGGCTGATCGGTCTGCGAGATCCCAAGGCCACCACGCCGGTTCCTGAAGACATTGTCGACAACCCGCGCGGGCTGGTCCTGGACCAGGTCGATCCACCGGGAATCGTCAAGGTCCTGCCCGACTATGCGGCCGGCATCACCAACACCAATTTCATCCTGGATGCCGGCATGAAGATCCAGGATGCCATCTACCAGGTTCCCGGCGATCTCAAATCGCCAGCCAATCACCCCTATGTCAACATCATCGTGGCCAGGCAGGCCGACAAAAACGACCCCGCCTATACGGCCCTGGTCTCCGCCTACCACAGCCGCTACGTGGCTGATGCCATCAACCGCTACTACCGCGGTGCGGCCGTCCCGGCCTTCTCCTACTAATAGTGGGTGCAATCGGGCGGTCGCCTTGTCTTGGCCCGGTCCAAGTCTGCAACTGTAGAACAGCGGAGGGAACGCTGATGAAGGATCATGATCGCCTGACGCTGGCCCTGGTCCTGGACTCCTTCGGCAACAGGGGCAATGGGACCTCCAACTCCGCCATTCAGTACGCCCAGGGTCTGGAGGCGCTGGGGTACCGGGTCCGTCTGGTGGGAGTGGGTTCGACCGACTATCCGGCGCGGGTGCATCGAATCCCTCTGGTCTCCCGTGTGGCGGCCAGACAGCAGATGAGCTTCGCTCGTCCCGATCCGGAACTCTTCCGAAGGGCCTTTGCCGGTGTGGACCTGGTTCATATCTACGAACCCTTCGCCTTCGGCCGCGCCGCCCTGGCCCAGGCCAGGTCCATGGGCATACCGGTGACCGCCGGGTTTCACATTCAGCCTGAGAACATCACCTATTCCTCTGGCCCATTGCGCTGGATGCCTGGGGTGGATGCGGCCATCTACCGGCTCTTTCGGTTCTGGCTCTACGATCACGTCGGGCACATCCACGTTCCCACCCGGCTGACGGCCGACCTGCTGCGCTCGCATGGGTACAGGGCCCGTCTGCACGTCATATCCAACGGGTATCAGCCCAGGTTCAATCCCGGCGCCCGATATGAGCGGCAGCGATCCGGCCGGTTGATCCATGTCGTGGCCTCCGGCAGGCTGGCCCGGGAAAAGGACCATCTGACCCTGATTCGAGCCCTAGCTTTGTGCAGGAACAAATACAGGATCCGCTTGACCATAGCAGGCACAGGGCCCATGGAGCGCCGACTGAGGGCGGAAGTCGCCAGGCAGCTGGACGGCATGCCAGTCTCGATTGGATTCCATCAGAATGCAACCATGCCCGACCTGCTCAGGCGGGCCGATCTTCTTATTCACCCCTCAATCGCGGATTTGGAATCGGTCAGCGTTCTGGAGGGGATGGCTTGCGGCGCAGTCCCGATCATCGCCCGATCCGAGCTGAGTGCCGCCGGCCATTTCGCCCTGACACAGCACTCGCTCTTCCCGGTCGGCAAGGCTCGGTTCCTGGCTGAGCAAATCGACTGGTGGGTAGACCATCCCGATGCCCTTGCAGTCTGGTCCAGACGCTACGCCGAACATGCCAAGGAACATTACTCACTGGATGCCTCCGTCAGGGCCTTTGCCCATATGGCCGTCCAGGCCGTCAGCGATCAAGAGTCGGGCCAGGCATAGCCCTGACCGGGCTTAGATCTCCTGCTTGGATATGATCAGAGCCGACCCGATGATGGCCACCAGGACCACGCCCACGGATACTCCGGCATAGATCCAGACCTGATTGGCCTGCAAAGTGCCAAGGATCATCTGGTCGCCGAACCCGACAAAGTCGAAGTATTTCAGCCAGTTCAACTTAAAGGCATACTCCACGAGGGAGATCAGAATAGGCCATATCACGATCACCACCGCTGGAATGACCAGGGATTTGGTAATGATCAAGAGGATAATGCCCAGACTGATGATGACGGAAATACAGAAGCCAACCGTCAAAGTCATGAAAGCCACATCCTTGCCCAAGATGCCCCAGCCAGCCCCCGGCTTCCTTCCCAAGGCGAGTCCGGTCAGCAGGATGGTGATGTAGTAGCACAGGGTCAGGAGGATGATGTCAGTCAGGATGGTCACATACTTGCCCAAGATGAACTGTATCCGCGAGATGCCAGAGGTCAACGTGTTCTTCAGGGTGTGCTGGCTGTATTCCGCACCAATGACAATGACGAAGACCGCGATGTAAAAGTAGATTAGAGACGAGGCGGAGGCGACACCCACTTGCAGGCCGGTCCTGATGGTCCAGCTTTGGCCCTGAATTTCCATCAGTTTATGAGCGTATTCTTCGCCCCCAGTGCTCATTCCTATGGTCGTCTTGCTCCATGTGATTACTATGCCGAGTGCCACAGTGGCAATCAGCAGTATCAGCATGCCGATGGAGCGTCGCTGTCTGTAAAAGTCTGCCCTGATCTGGTTAATCATTGTTACCTCCTAGGCTCTTGAGAATCCTTGTTCAGCAGATCCGCGAAATATTCCTCCAGCGATCCCTTCTGCTGGCTGATTTGATTGACCAGGATGCCTTCCTGAACAAGAAGACTGTTGATGGGTCCCGGTTCCAGATTCCCTTGCCTGATCAGAATCTGATGGTCGTCAAGGACTTGGAAGGGGCCGATTCCCTGGCGATCCAGGAGCATGGCGGCCCTGGAGCTCTGGTCCACGTCGATCAAAAGTCCATTTTGATTGATCCGGTCCAGTTCATCCTTGTTTACTTCCTTGATCAGGCGACCGTGGCTGATGAATCCGAACCGGGAGGAGACCAGGTAGAGTTCGCTCAGAATGTGACTGGAGATGAGAAGGGTCGTCTGGCGCTCCTTGTTGAGCTTGTCCAGGAGTGTTCTGAATTCCATGATTCCTGCCGGGTCCAGGCCGTTGATGGGCTCGTCCAGAATCAGGAAATCGGGTCGGGTGAGGATGGCCATGGCCAGCCCCAAGCGCTGACGCTGGCCCAGAGAGAGGTGACCGGCCCGAGTCTTGGCCTTTTCGCTCAGGCCGACGAAGTCGATGGTCTGATCGATGGCCTTGTCGTCGGCCAGCCCGTGCTGGATGGCTGTCAGCTTCATGTTCTGGCTGACGGTCAGTTTTTTGAAGGCGGCTGGTGCCTCAATGACCGAGCCTATTCTGCTCAGTATCCGGCTGTCCTTGCCAATTGTGTGCCCCATTAGCCTTATGGTTCCCTTCTGTATGGGGGACAGTCCGGTGATCAGACGCATCAGGGTGGTTTTGCCAGCGCCGTTCTCGCCGATCAGCCCGTAGATCTCGCCCTTGTTTATGGAGAGGCTGAGATCGTCCAGTGCCTGGAAGCGGCCGAACCGTTTGCTGACATGGTTAATATCCAGAATGGTATCGTCCATGGAATTCCTTTCCCTGTGTCGCTATCAGAGAATCTAAAGTGCCTTTCTTAATTGCATGGCTAAGAAATCATTAAGAATTGCATAAATCCGCTTGGGCGAGACCGGCCTCGTTAGGTAGCTTCAGTAACATGAGAGTGACCTGCGAAAGGAAGACAGTATGCCGACGATTCTGGTCGTGGAGGATCAGGAGGACATCCAGTCCCTGCTCAAGGATGTGCTGGGCGAGACCTACAGGATTATCCAGGCGACGACGGGCGCCCAGGCCTTGGCCCGCTTTCAGCAGGAGGAACCCGACCTGATCCTTCTGGATCTGATGCTCCCTGTAGTTACCGGGGACAGCGTCCTCAAGGCCATTCGGCATATGTCGTCGGTGCCGGTCATCATCCTCACGGCCATTCAGGATAAGACCAGAACCGTCAGCCTCCTGGAGCAGGGCGCCAATGATTATGTGACCAAGCCTTTCGACATTGACGAGCTCCGCGCTCGTGTCCAGGTCCAGCTGCGCCAATCCGGGGCACTGAAAGCCGATGCGGATGCAGCAGGTGAATCCGACGCCAAGATTTGTTTTCAGGGGATCGAGCTGGACCGGATGGAGCACACGGTCAGCGTTGATGGGCACAGGGTCGAACTGGCACGCAAGGAATTCGCCATCCTTGAGCTTCTGATGGACCATCCACATCGGGTCTTCGAGAAGGAGGACCTCTACAGGCAGGTTTGGAACCAGCCATACATCAATGCCGAGAATACTCTCAATGTGCACCTGAGCACCTTGCGGACCAGTCTGAACAGATACGCCGGCAGTCAGCGCTACATCGTGTCGGTCTGGGGCATCGGCGTTCGCCTGGTCTGAATTCGGATGGAAGAAAGAACGATGAATAAGGGTCGTCGGAGGTGAATCCGTGAAGGTGGTTGCACTTGTTTTGGGTCTTGTCGCTCTCGCCCTGGCGATTGGCCTGATAATGCTGATTGTCGACCTCAAACGGATCAGTGACGATCTGGACTTCATCAACCATGCCGACACTAATGCCTTGGTAACCACTGGGTCCAATATCGGGCTCATCCGCACTCTGGCGGATAGGATCAACGCCGTTCTGAACAAGACCAGACGGCTGCAGATCACTCAGGCTGAGCAGAACAAGCAAGTCCGGCAGATGCTGACCAACTTAACCCATGACATCAAGACCCCGCTGACCGTGGCCAGAGGATACGCCCAGCTGCTCAAGGAAGGATCGGCTGATCAGGAGCAATTGGGCAAGATCCTCAACAACCTGCAGTCGGTGGATCACTATCTGCATTACCTGATGGATTTCAATCTGATACAGGAGAAGAGCGTGAGTCTGGATCTGACCAGGGTGAACCTATCGGCATTGGTTCAGCAGGAGCTCTTCAATGCCTTCGATTCTCTGACTGCGCGGTCAGTCATTGTGGAGCCCAGAATCCAAAATGGTGTGGAAATTTCGACGGACCAGACCATGGTAAGTCGAATAATCCAGAACCTGATCGGCAACTGGCTCAAGTATGCGCAGGATTCAGCCTGGGTTGACCTGCACCAGGATGAAGACGGGCGGATTCATCTGGACTTCGGCAACGAAACCAAGGGCGGAGCCGTCGATGTGGACAGGCTCATGGAACGGTTCCAGACCGATGATCAATCACGGACCGAGATCAGAAGCACAGGTCTGGGTCTGAGCATCGTCGATTCCCTGGTGGATTCGCTCGGCGGCTCCATGAGGTTGGAATCCGCCAACGGAATTTTCTTGGTCCACTTGCTGCTAAGTGATGTTCCCCAATCAAGCAAACTGTAAATACCGCGGGTTTGAGGCCGCTTGGTGAAATGCTGTGGCCTGCCATGGCCTTATAGCAAGACCGTGACAGGCCACCAGCGCATGTAGACGAAGAATGGTGTCAGCGTGTGAACCTAGCTGTTCTTGAATCTGACAGTACTTGAATCTGATCGTGCTTAAATCCGACAAGTAGATGAGCCGTTTCTCCGTCTACGCACAAGGGGGAATCAGGCCTTGGTGTGGGGGACTATGACGGCCCTGGCCGAAAGCTTGTTGTCGACCAGCTTGTGGTAGGCATCCAGGGCGTTGTCCAGCGAGTAGGTTTCGATCTCGGTCTCGATCTGGCCGTGGCGATACATGTTGGCCACATCGTAGAGCTCAGGGATGGAGCCCCAGTAGACGCCAAGCAGCTCCTGCTCCCAGGGCTTGGAATACCAGTCGTATTCCGCCTTGCCGCCGGCGATGCCGACCACGGTCACCCGGGATCCCGGGCCGCCCGAAGCCTGTGCCGCAGCAATGGTCGGCGCCACACCCACGAAATCAAAGGCGGCGTCCACACCCTCGCCGTGGGTGATCTTCCTGATGTTCTCCACCTGATGTTCGTCGCTTACCACGGGGATGGCACCCTTGGCCTCAGCCTTGGCCAGGGCCTCCGGCTTGGTGTCGGTGGCAATCACGGTGGCGCCGGTCAGGGCGTGAAGAATCTGAATGGCGATCTGGCCCAGTCCGCCCAGGCCAATGACCAGAGCATACTTTCCGCCGCCGTTCAGATGGGGCATGGCAGCCCGGATGGCGTGGTATGGAGTCAGGGCCGCATCAGCCAGGGGTGCTGCGCCGATTGGATCAGCATCGCCCAGGGGTACCAGGTTGCGGGCCGGGACGGTCATGTATTCTGCCATGCCGCCGTCGCGCCCCAGACCCAGAGCCAGCGACTTGTTGGTTGCGGCGCTGGAGCAGTAGTTCTCCTGGCCGGCTACACAGTGAGGGCAGTGGCCGCATCCGGTGGGTCCGTAGACGATGTAGGCATCGCCCTTCTTGAAGCCCGTGACGTCGGGCCCTACCTCTTCGACCCAGCCCGTGGTCTCATGTCCCAGAATGAACGGCGGCTTGGTGTGACTGCCTGTTTCGGGGGTGTAGTCCTGGAAGACCGAGACGTCGGAATGGCAGCAACCTGCCCCGGCCACCTTGAGCAGCACCTCGCCGCTCCCGGGAGTCGGCTCCGGCACTTCCTTGAGGGTGGGGAAGGTGTTGAATTGCTCGAAAACAACGGCTTTCATAAGTTTCCTTTCATCGTTGAAGCATTTCTGCCCTTGCGTTCAGGGCGGGAGTGTCTGCATCTACATCGGTGCAATAAAAATTTTACTGAACGTCAGATTTGCACTCACCCGAAAGAGTGTGAGATGTCCAACAATGCAGGATTGGCCATGCCTATAGGTCGGGCCGAAAAGCCATATATACATATCCCCCCCCCCCCCTAAGACGAACTGGAAGGGGAGGGGACAAAATGATCTGGCGCTAGCCTTGGATGAATGTGAGCGGCTTTTACAGCAGACTGATCAGAGCCTGGGTGTCCTCAACGGTTGTCGCCCATGAGGTTGCCAGTCGGATGACTGTGTGGGTGGCATCGCTGCGTTCCCAGAAGTCGAAGGTGACCTGCTTGGACAGCTTCTCCATGCGCTCATTGTCCAGGCGGACGAAAGTCTGGTTGGTGGGGGAGTCCATGACAATCTGATACCCCTTCTCCCGCAGGGCCTTTTTGATCATCGCCGCCGTCTGGACGGCGTTGCGGCTGATTCGTAAGTAGAGGTCGTCGGTGAAGAGGGCATCGAACTGCACCCCCAGAAGCCTTCCCTTGGCCAGGAGTGCTCCCCTTCTTTTGATCATGGTGCTGAAATGCTCGGGAGCGTTCCCCCTGGGGAAGACCACCGCTTCCCCACAGAGTGCGCCGACCTTGGTCCCGCCGATGTAGAAGACGTCGCAAAGACGGGCTATGTCCGTCAGATCGACGTCGGTTCCGGGGGCCACCAGCCCGTACCCAAGCCTGGCCCCGTCCAGGTAGAGCGGGATCTTGTGTTCCCGACAGATTTGCGAGAGGTCTTCCAGCTCCTGGCGGGTGTAGAGGGTTCCATACTCTGTGGGATGGGAGATGTAGACCATTCCGGGGAAGACCATCTGCTCATGGTTTTCGTCGGCGTAGAAGCCTTCCAGGAAGGCCTTGAGATCCCCTGCACGAATCTTTCCCCGTTCGCCGGGGATGGTCAGAACCTTGTGGCCTACGGCTTCAATGGCACCGGCCTCGTGGACGTTGACGTGGCCGGTGTCCGCAGCGATCACTCCCTGGTAGGACTTCAGCAGGCAGGAGGTGACGACCTGGTTGGTTTGGGTCCCGCCGGCCAGGAAATAGACATGAGCCTCGGGGCAGTCGCAGGCCTGAGCGATCTTCTGAGCGGCGGAGGAGCAGTACCGATCCTTGCCATAGCCGGGAAGGTGCTCCATGTTGGTGTCGATCAGCCGCTGCAGGACTTCGGGGTGGGCGCCCTCGGAATAGTCGTTGACGAATGACAGCATGTGGGTCCTTCCTGTTCGGCGATAATTGGCTCCGGACCAGCCAAGCCAATCCGGAGCCATGGCTCTGACTACAGCATATGCTCAGGCGATGAGCTCCTTGACGGAGGCAATGATCGCCTGAAGGCTGACCTTGGCGTCGTTGAAGAGCATCTGCGTGTTCGGGTTGAAGTAGAGATCGTTTTCGATGCCGGCGTACCCCTTGCCTCTGCCTCTCTTGAGGACAACGACATGCTGGGCCTTGTCAACATCCAGAATGGGCATGCCGGATACCGCGGTCCCCGGTCGGCGGGCTGCCGGGTTGGTCACGTCATTGGCGCCAACCACCAGGGCGACGTTGGCTGATGGGAACTGGGGATTGATGTCGTCTAGGTCGATCAATTCCTCATAGGGAACGTTGGCCTCGGCCAAGAGGACGTTCATATGCCCGGGCATACGGCCGGCCACCGGATGGATGGCATAGGAGACCTCCACGCCGCGGCCCTTGAGCAGTTCGCCCAGGTCGGCCAGTTCGCGCTGGGCCTGGGCCTGCGCCAGACCGAAGCCGGGGACGAAGATGACCTTGTCGGCGTAGACCAGCTGGACGGCCACATCGTCGGGTGTGGTCTCCTTCATGGTCCCCTGGGCACCCTGATCCTCGCTGGAGCTGACAGAGGAGCTGCCGAACCCGCCGGCCAGAACGCTCAGGAGCGGCCTGTTCATGGCCTGGGCCATCAGGACGGATAGAGTGGCACCTGCTGCGCCTACCAAGGCGCCTGCCACGATCAAGGCGACGTTGTTGATGGCCAGACCGTTCATAGCCACAGCTGTGCCGGTGCAGGCATTCAAGACGGAGATGACCACGGGCATGTCGGCGCCGCCGATGGGGATGACGAAGACCAGTCCGTAGCCCAGGGCGAATATTGCCGTGAGGAGGGCCCATAGGGTCCGATTGTCCGGATTCAGACAGAGCATGATCAGGCTGAGGATCGTCAGTAGGGCGAATAGCATATTCCAGACAGCCTTGGCCGGCAGCTTCAGGTTTTTGATCACGCTGATGCCCTGGAGCTTGCCGGCAGCTATCAGGGAGCCGGTGAAGGTGATGGAACCGATGACCACGCCCAGGCCGGCGGTGATCAGCACCACCAGAGTCGGGGTGCCCTCGGAAGTCAGTATGTCGTTCAGGGCGACCAGGGCTGCAGCGCCGCCGCCGACCGTGTTGAAGACGGAAACCAGCTGAGGCATGTCCGTCATTTTGACCTTTCTGGCCGAGTAGACCCCTGCTGCCGATCCGATCAGGATGCCGAGCACGAGCAGAATGATGGCCAGGGAGGAGTTGAAACCGGTGGCGAACAGATGGATGAAGGCCATGGCTACGGCGATGACCATGCCTGCCGCAGAAATCCTATTGCCTGTACGGGCCGTCTTGGGGGAGTTCATGTAGTGCAGGCCCATGACGAACATGACTGAGGAAAGGAGATAGACGAACCAGGTAATGATATCGAGGGTGTTCACTTGTCGGCTCCCTGGTCCTGAGCGTTTTCGGTCGTGACGGCCGAAGCCTGTTCGTCCTGGCTGGCCTTATTTTTACCCTTGCCTAGTTTGGAGGACTTGAACATCTCCAGCATCCGGTCGGTTACCACGTAGCCGCCCACCACATTCATGGCGCCAAGGACGGCAGCCAGGAATATGAGTACGTAGGAAAGCGGGGAGTGGGCCTCCGCCGCGATGATGATTACCCCGACGATCACAATGCCATGAATGGAGTTGGCGCCCGACATGAGCGGTGTGTGAAGCGTGGCCGGAACCTTGCCAATCACCTCCACGCCGATCAGCAGGGCCAGAATGAAGAGCGTAATTGCTATGACCAAAGAATTCATTGCTCCCGACCTTTCTCTTCGGTCTCTTCGGCATCTGGAGCATTCGCGCTTTCGCTCGTGCCGGATTCGGCTGCTCCTGTTACAACCAGTGCTTGATCAATCTCGTCGTCTGCTTTTATGCTGAGCGCGCCATTGCGAAGGAAATGCACCAGCACGTCCGCCACATTTCTGGACAGCAGGTTGGATGCCGTCGTGGCTACGCCGCTGGCCAGGTACGGAGCCCCGATCATGGTGACCCCCTTGTCGGTGGTTCTGGTTCCCACCTGTGAACCCTCGACGTTGCCGCCCAGGTCACTGGCGGCGCAGTCCACGACCACAGCTCCGGGGTGCAGGTTGGCCACACCCTCGGCGCTCAGGAGGCGAGGAGGCTTTCCACCTGGAACCTTTGCCGTGGTGATGACCACATCGAAGCCTGCCGCCTTGGCATCCACCGCAGCCTGCTGCTGGGCCTGTTCCTGATCGGTCAACTGGCGCGCATAGCCTCCCTGGCCCTGTCCTTTGGAGAAGTCCAGTCCCAGGTCGAGGAACTTGGCTCCCAAGGATTCCACCTCCTGTCTGGAAGCGGGTCTGACGTCATAGGCGGTGACCACGGCTCCCAACCGTTTTGCGGTCCCGATGGCCTGCAAGCCTGCGATGCCAGCGCCCAGAACCAGGACCTTGGCCGGTCGGATGGTTCCCGCTGCGGTGGTCATCATGGGGAAGAAGGATCCATAGGCATCGGCAGCCACAAGTGCCGCCTTGTATCCCATGACCGAGTTCTGCGAGGTCATCTCATCCATGGATTGGGCCGAGCTGAGCTGTCGGGGGAGTCGCTCCATGGCGATTCCGGTAAGCCCTGACGCCTCCAGGGATTTGACGTAGTCCTTGTCGCTCAATGACCCCAGCATGCCGATGATCCATGTTCCGGCTGGAATTCGCTTTAGCAAGGGGCTATCCGGTCTGCCGACGAAACCCAGGACTGTCGACTTGGATAGGACAGTATCCCTGTCGGTGACTGTGGCTCCCTCCTGCTGGTAGTCCTCATCCATGAAGCCGGCTCGAGCCCCGGCTCCGGACTCCAATAGGCAGGTAATGCCTTGTCTGGTCAGCCGGGTCACGATATCGGGCGTCAGGGCAACACGGTACTCCTCATCGTCTGTCTCTTTGAGGACCCCGAAGGTTACAGGAGATTGTTCTGGTCCACTCATGTCTTTCCTTCTTCAAGCACAACTGCGTGTGAACAATTTCATCAATGATTCTAGTTGCTGAATGTTCTTGTTGGCAGGCCAAGACAACTTATTATGCATCTGCGTTTTATAAGTACCAGTCGAGGATAAACTAAGTTCAAGATAACTTGTAGGGTATCTTGGCTTGGGGGATGAGAAACAGAAAGAGCAAAAGCTATGCTCGCCCAGTTGTGTCTACACAGCTCATAAATTGTCTGAAGAGTGGTTTCGCGGTTTTGATGCCGGATTTTTATGAGCCGGGCGGCATAGTGCAGGGCATTGCGGCCCGAGTCAAGCTGCAGCAGGTGACATGATCAAATTAAAGGGTGCCGCGCATCTTCATGAACGATGAGCGGCACCCTGAGGCGGAAGGCCTTGGCGGGAAGAACGCTGTGGGGATTTCACATGCACGGCCTGCTATTTGGCCTTCCCGGCCTTCTTCGCAGTTTCAGACCAATGCTCGCCGCCCCTTATTGCTTCCCCTTGCGTTGATCGTTTGCCGCAGGGTCCTTGGGCTTGGATTGTAGGGGATTGTGATGATAGATAAGGGCGAAGGCAGCCAGGGTCTCGATCATGCTGGCGATGATCCAGGTGATGACGATGGCGTTCTGGTGTTTGCCGACTGTTCCCATTCGGGTGAAGATGAACACATCCATGATGAAGGTCTGCAGAACCAGAAGGACCGTCGCCACAACTACCGTCCTGGTGTGCCTGTCCGTCTCCGTTCCCTCTCCTTCTGGTTTGCCGGGAGACTTGAAGCTGGCATAGGAGAGGAGCCAGATGCCGATTCCAAAGAGGACAGCGGCAAGAGGCAGGGAGAAGAAGATCGGCATGGTGCTCAGGCTGAGGCCCAGAGCTGCGACCAGGACTGCCGAGGACAGGCCCAGATAGAAGGAATCATGGTTTTTCGCCTTGCCCGGTTTAGGTATGCTGGCAACGCTCGTCGGTTGAGATGCCTTGTCGACAGGCTTGCTGGGCTGGTTCGGCTTGTCGTCAGGGGAGGGGCCACGCTCTTTGTCCGGATGGCCGGCTTGCACATGGCCGGTGGTTAGACCCTGTTCCTGCTTATTTTGCGTTTCAGGTCCGCCATGGTCAGCGTTCTTGTTGGATGAGCCCCTGCCTTCCTTCTCGCCTGTTTGTCCTGATACAGGCTTGGTCTTGGAAGCATTTTCAGCTTTGCTTTCTTTTCCGCTGTTCGCATTCCCCACTGGTTTCGGCATGCGATTCTTGTCATCCATTGTTGAGTGTTGGGAACTTTCCCGGGTGCCATTGCTCCGTGAGGAGTTGCCCTCGTACCTCTTTTGCTGGTTATCGGGCACCCGCGATTCCTCATGCCTGCCTTGGTTCTTATTTGCACGTTCGTTTCGATTGTTGCTCATCTGACCCTCCAGGCTTGTTCTTCCCCATTACTTGTGGCAGGTCATCTGGCGGCCTGCCCATTTTCAGGAAGCAACCTCCGTTGAGGCCAGTGTATGCGCCGTTTTCTCGTAAAAGCGGCATTGACCGGCACCAAGTTAGCATCATTTTTGCGGGTGGAGTGCTGATGGTTAGACAAAAGGGGGAGCCTGCAAAAGCACTGGATTTGTTGCAATATATTCGATGACGAAGGGTGCTTGTTTATGCACGGGCAGCATCAATGTTCATGTTCTGAACTTTCCACTCTTGGCCTATGTTGCTTGTGCGCTCTTACGTCCACTTATTCTTCTGCTCATTCTTGATGTGGGTACGTCCGAGGAGGCTACACGTCTGCATGTGATATCTTATATACAGTGACTGAGGTCTGCTGAGCCGATAAGACGAGGGCGCCCGCACTTGAAGATTCCAGTGTGGGCGCCTTCGTCTCGATATCAGGGATTGTCGCTGAGGCCTATTGTGCTGGCCAATCGCCTTGCAGACAGCTCAAGTAATCCTTGGCCGCCTTTTCCAGGTTTCGATTGCTCATGTCTGAGCTAACGCCGGTCAGAATGAAAGGCTTCCGATAGATAGCTCCGATGAGATTGCTGGTAGCTTTGAACGGAACCAGGAGTTCGTCCACCGTATAGCCGAATTCACCCTCATGGTGATAGTTCTCTCCAGCAGAGCCGACCGAGACGGCGAGCATGAGTTCCTTGCCTTTCAAGGCATCGCCGTGGGTACCGTAGGCCCATCCGTAGGTAAGCACCAGGTCTTCCCACTCCTTGAGCAGGGGAGGGCAGCTGTACCAGTACATGGGAAACTGCCATACCAGACGGTCACAGCCTTTGACGAATGCTTGTTCGCCGGGAATATCGATTTGACCTGAGCGCAAAGCGGCGTATTCGTCCCGGACCAGAATGCTCTCATCCTCATGCCCAATGGCTTCCCGCATGAGGCGGGCGTTGATCCGTGATGCTTCCATACGGGGGTGGAAGACACCAGGACCGCCGTCTTGGTGTTTTGTTTCATTCCTTACTCTCTTTCAGTCATTATTTTGCCAGATTTGCTTGGCGCGGTTGAAGGCCGACCAGGCCTTCGGCCAGCCTCCGTGGAAGGCCAGATGGGTGATTTCCGCTACTATCTCGTCCTTGGTGATTCCGTTCTTTTTCCCGATGTTCAGATGAGCGTCGAGCTGTTCTGTGCTGCCCATGGCAATCAATGCAGCTATGGTGATCATGCTTCTGTCGTGTGCGGACAGTGCTTGTTCATCAGCCCAGACTTCGCCGAATAGAACATCGTCATTCAGAGCTGCGAACTGAGCTGCGAATTCGCCCAATTGCTCTCTTCCTGCTGTTTGTTTTTTGGCCATGATCTTCCCTTCCTTGCCGACTGTATGATGGTCCAATATGCAGGTTCACTGCTGTCTTGGATGTGAATGGCAACAGTCTAGGGCTCTCGAAACGATATGTATAATGCTGATTGCTTATATGTAGGTATTCGTTTTTTGCATGGATTTATTGTCGTGCTTCTGCCCGATCGGTTTCTTCTCGGCCCGGGTAGAGGACTTGTCTGTTGTGGCAATGGGTCGCCTTCTTTGCTGGTCGTAATGCCGTTTTTTGGCTTGCGGGAGTCTAGGCTGTCTTTTGGGTTGTTCTGCGATTGGAGTTGGGTGAATGAGGATCACTGGTTTGGATCATCTGGTCATCACGGTGCGGGATGTCGATGCGACCTGTGCCTTTTACCGTGAGGTGCTGGGCATGCAGGTGCAGACTTTCGGCAATGGGCGGTTAGCGTTGAAATTCGGCCGGCAGAAGATCAACATTCATGAGGCCGGCCACGAGATTGACCCCAAGGCGGACAGGCCCACGCCCGGCTCTGTTGATTTGTGTTTGCTGGTGGAGGATTCGCTGGATGATGTGGTTGCCGCGCTTGATGAGCATCGTGTCGACTATCTGGGTCCGGTCAGCCGGACCGGCGCGGATGGGGCCATCAACTCGGTGTATGTCAGGGACCCCGATAGGAACCTGATCGAGCTTTCCAGATACGACCAGGACTGATACTGGAGAAGAACCGGATGCGTCGGCGCATGCATCCTTGCGGCTAGATTCTTTGAGCCGGTGGTTCGATAAGTGCAGGCTGGGTTTCGTGTTTCTGATATATTTTGAGTCGAATCATAGGGTTTTCCTGGCTTCTGCCGATTTGCAGGCGTTTTCTGCTCCAATCTGGCTTCGTAATATTTCCAGGTACCGACTCGCCGCCGATGAAAAATGTCTATTGCTCTTCCAAACCAGGTTCACTCTTGTTCTAAGTTCAGGCACCAGAGGTTTGAAGACCAGATTCGAGTCTTCGGTCAGATTGATGATCCGGTCCGGGCAGAGCGCGTAACCACAACCTTCACTGACGAATAGTGACGCGTTGAAGAGCAGATTGTAGGTTCCTACAACATGCAGTTCGTGCTCCGAGAAGGAACTCCACCCGCTGAATTCTCTGTCGAACCTGACTTGCCGTGAGAGCAGGAGGGGTATCTGCTCAAGATCTTCCTGGCGGATGCCATCATGGCTGGCCAACGTGGAGTCCTTGCGCATGAGCAATCCCCACCTGTCGGCTGTAGGCAAGCTGATATAGGAGTATTTGGTGTTGTCCGATGGCTCAAATAGCAGGCCAAAATCCAGAAGCCCTGATTCTAATTGATCTGTTACGGCCTGACCGTTGCCGCTGAAAATGTGGAACTTTACCTGAGGATATTGCTGTAGCATGCACTCTGCGGCCCTGGCCAGGAAGCGCACGGCTTCTGTTTCCCCTGCGCCGATGTAGACATTGCCGTTGATTGGCCTGTCTATGCTTGTGAGCTCGGCCTCGGCACGGTCTGCCATGAACACGATCTCGCGTGCCCGGTCACGCAGCAGTTCTCCGGCCGGAGTCAGCGTGATTGTGCGGCTTCCGCGGTCAAAGAGTTTGTGCCCTAGATGCTCTTCCAGATCTTTTATCTGCCTGGACAGGGATGGCTGGGATATGCTCAGGTACTCAGCTGCCCCACTGATGCTTCCCTCTTCAACGATGGCCAGGGAATACCTCAGCACCCGTTAATTCAATTTGAGCCACTGGCTTGATCTTTTAGGAAGGTTGCTTGGCAGCGCTCAGAAAAAAATAACTGTCCTATAGGCAGTATAGAAACGAATTCTCTTAAGTAAGTACTGATTCATTTTTCTCATACAGTAGCTTCTACGAAGTCAGCAGACGAGGTAGCCATATAAGAAAACTGTGATTAACAAAATTCAAAAAATAAATAAGCATAACAGATTTCTTTGAATTAAACAATAACTAATAGTTTATATCCGCTCTTACCAGCAAAGTTGTCACCTATTAATCAATAGGAATGCAAATACTACGCAAAGCGCTGGACTCTGTCAATACTATATCTCCAACAGAAAGTAGCAACGTGTTCTAAACAATCAGCACTTTAAAAGAATACAGTACCTTACAAACGAAACCATGTAACATTGTTGACGGAGAATAAAGAACTCACAAAAAGCTATAAAAAGCTATAGCCGTCAGGCTTGAATATATATATTCGCAGGCTGGATCAAGTTCAATATTGACGTATTCTTAAATTTATAATAACGATACGAAGTGCATTAACCGGTAACGCCGTAGACTATTTGATTTCATTTTTGTTACATTGTTTTATTACGCCTTTATTCGGGTAAAGTGTATTCGTGGGCGTGCAAGGAAGCATAATTGACATTATAATGACCGTAAAAACGAAATCGGGGCATAGCCTGCTAAGTTAAAAACTCATACAACTCTAGTCGAGGGAATTGTTTGATAGTTATTAGGAGCAAAGTCATGAAGATTGATTATTTTTACAGTAATCTTCAACCGCTTTTATAGCATGTCCTACAAGATCATCTTCATTAGCTGCATCGATGAATTCCTTATAACGTTCGCTACTTTGTACCAACATATCAGAAAAATATAAGAACTTTGCGTTATACAACGCTACTTCAGAATTAGCTGTCTTCGGCTTTAGCATCTCCCCATCTTCGTCAAAAACTCCTTGTACAATTATTATGATGTTAACCCGGTTGTCAATACCCCTCTCGTTAGTCGGATATTGGTGCTTTTCCCCCTTCGATTCATCATATTGTTGCAGTACACGTGTCATTGCTTTTGCATATCTAAGAATTTGATCTCTGATTTCATTAATTTTTACCTTACGGTCATACCGTTTGAATTCAACTATAACTTGTCTGTCCGTACTCTCAAGATACTTTAGATCCACTCTACTGTTGGATTCAGAATCATCCGTAAAGTCAATTTTATACTCTTCTTTTGCTACTCTTCTAAAGCTCTTTTCTTTTACAATATTTTCAGTAGCCCTTTCCCATGAAGGGTCAAGCAGCCATGGATTCGATGCTACAAAGTCTCTTGTCGTATTTTCTAATGCATTGGTATCTAACAAGTTCTGCAGTTTATTGATCACTAGTAATCGAGAGCGCACTATCTCGGCATACTCAACATCTTCATAGCTAGAATAAGAAGTGAGAATTTTCAGCAAGGTTTCGGGCGTCAAGGAATCAACTTCTGATAATGTTGATAACTCATCGTGTTGTTGTAATCGTGTAAAAGCAATCATCGAAGATTGATACAGAGAAAATCGATCATCTGAGCTGATGCTATCTATCTTTGCAATACTATTAATCATTTTGCTGGCTGCCTGCTTGCTGTCTCCCTTTAAGCTATCCAGCCATTTTTTAACTTCTGGTAAGGTTTTATAAAGCAATTTCGTATTTGAAGTAGTCCGGCTATCTGACCACTGTTGGTCGGCCGTTTTGAAAGCTTCTTTAACCTGTTTATACAATAATTGAACACGTGGGTCGCTTTCAACCAAACGTTGTCTGTCTGATGTAGCTAAGTCGTCACTTCCATTTTCGTCCAAATAGTCGGCTTGGATCTGGCCTGTTACGTAGTTAGTGAAATGCTTGTCATAATTTAGGTGGTCAAGCAGCCCTTCTTGTATAGGACGCTTTCGAGCAAGTACAATGATATTTTTCATAGTTTCTGTATCATCATCGAACACTCTATCTTTCGGATGCTTTACACTTCCTATCCAGCCTGATATATTCCAATCCGAATTCCCCGCATCAGGTTCTGTTGTGATTTGGAAAACAGTCGCACTAGTCTTGGCTTCTTCCGGAAGTTTAAATCCATTCAGAAGCCATATATATTCTAGTTTTTGTAAATCCCCACGATCCTCATATGTAACCGCCTTATCGTTTATTATTATTTCGAATCGACCTTCATCCTTAGGCACGTTTGCATAATGAAGAACATCAAAGCGACGAGCAATGCGCCTTCGTACAGCATTTAGTGTAAGATGTACACGCTTACTTCTTAATTTGGATAGCTTTATCTGTGTTCCATGATTTGTTGGGAAGGTCGAACTAGGTATTTCTTTTATAGGGGCGGGATGGTAAATTCTGTCTATTGATCTAGCCTCATTCATTTTCTTTTCTAATTCATCGACTTTGATTGTGAATCCGTGAGCTTCTTGCTCATCAGTTTTTGAAAGAACAGTAATTTCATCAGCTATGGAGAAAGCCGACAATTTACCAATGCCTTTTTGCCCCATGAAAGGCCTTTTATACTTTGGTGATACGTCTCCTTCGAGTTTTCTTTTGTGATAACCAACCGTCAAAAATCTTGCGTTGAGTTTTTCCAAATCCATACCCGAACCATCATCACATATCTTTATGAAATCATTATCGCGGTCGTATTGGATATTTACTGAATTAGCGTCGGCATCCCAAGAATTTGCAACAAATTCAGTAAGCACAGCGGCAGCGTTTGAATACAGATTTCTGCCTAACGCATCAATAGTTGCAATATCCACAGTTAATGTATAGAGGGAATCACTCAATTGTTCTCCTTTGAATTTAGTGCTTTAATAATCTCGTGAGCAATTGCATCTCCAAATACGGGAGGCACCGCATTGCCTATCAATTTTCCTATTGTTGATACAACAATAGGTTTATTTGGATCGTTAAAGATATAAGAATCTGGGAAACCTTGTAAACGAGAAGCTTCGCGTAAAGTCAATGATCGGTCCTGTTCTGGGTGAGTGAACCGACCAGCTCCGGGGTTGTAAAACTGAGTCGTAATGGTCGGAGAAGGCTCATCCCAACGCATGCGCCCATAAAATGACTTAAAGGTTTTCCCTTTTTCTGTTTTTTGGCAGTTTAATCTTAACTCCTCTGGCCAGTCCAACCACGTACCACCAGGCCTGGAAGCGCGTAGTCTTTTCAAATTTAATGGTGTAAGGTTTCTTGCTGCGTGCAAGGGATCGTTTGGATCTCTCTCCCCAGAAGCAAGGGACGGAAGATCATGAATTGCGTCATATACTGTATGGTAATTGTTTTTTTCATATTTTGGCTTAGGGAGTTGCACCTCGTAGCCAAGTCCTGCAAGTAAGACGAGTCTTTTACGTTTTTGGGGGAGGCCATAGTCAGGCCCATATAACACCGTGTATTTAACTGTATATCCTAAAGATTTGAGAGTATTAACAAAATTATTGAATACAATTGAAGAGCTGATGTTTGGGACATTTTCCATTGTGACGAATTCCGGGTGTGTTTCATCAACTAATCTCCCGAACTCTTTAAGTAGTGGCCATGCTTTTTCATTACGGGTGTCAGCTCCGCGTCTCTGGCTGGAGAAAGGTTGACACGGTGCGCATCCAGCAAGTAAGCGTATCTCAGACTGGTTCCACAGTTGATTTAGATCAGCACCCGTTATGTCGGCTACACTGGCTTTGATGAATTTTGCTTTCAAATTATACTTATATGGATATTCACAGGCATCGGCATTATCAATACCTGCAATAATGTTAATCCCCCCTTGCTTGAGCCCAAGAGATAAACCACCAGTACCGCAAAAGAGATCTATGGCTTCTACTCTTGATTTTCCTAACATAAAAAAACATGATACTCCTTACAAGCTGTGCCACCAATCCAATTGGGGACTTTCATATGTGTGATAGCCAACAAAATAAGAAACAAGTAAATTTGTTGTGATTGCTTATTGCTAGGTAGCTTTTCTTAAAGACCTATAGTTGTAATAGACAACTTGAAAAGGCTTCTTAAAGAATTAGTCCTGTTCAATAGATTCGAACATTATTTGGTCTTAAAACCTTGTTGCCTTCTAAGTTGGCTTATCTTCCGTCTGTAAAGCTTCGTGTGTTTGGAATTCACAGGGTTAGAGTTAAATCTTATTTTATATCTCACTTTTTCAAATTGCTCACATCTTTTATTTTCTTTTAGGGTTTCTGATCTATAGAAGAAATTGATTTGAGAAAAGTCTGATTCTTCACTTTGGTCAAGAGCTTGTACAATGTTCTTCAATTCAGTCTAGGCTCCATATAGTTAAAGAACAGAGTCTCCTTTGAGGTTGTGTTTGCCTATTTGATAAACGTACAACTTTTTAACGGTGACTACGATTTATTCTTACTTATCACGTATAGATAAGCATAGCAACTTACATGCTGTCTTAGCGTATTAATATCTTGTTTTGTAGTTTAGTGGTGAGTCAATTAAAAAGCTGCCTGCAATATGCGCATACACGGTTTATCGTCGTTTGCTCTTTAGCTCCTTACCTATCCGGGAAGCTACCGATAATTACTTTATTATGCTTGATTCTTTGCTTAATTGATAATATCGGCTATGATTCAAAGGATTTGCTGTTAATGATAGAGTCATTCCTTATCCTTTAACACTGTAGTGACTGTATGCGCGAAAAAGCAATATGACCTTATTCCTATATCGCTCGTTGGAAGTAATCTTTATATACAAGCTATCGGTTCCAGGGGTAGTTTTATTTTACTGATTTTATCGGAATTTATATTCCACTGATTTGGCCGGTTGTATACTGATTTGTAGCCTTGCAATCTTTCTTAAAAAGAGTGCGGTAGGAGAAATGTGTAATTCCAGTATACGCGAGCAATCTGGTATATGTTCGAATTTAACTTCCTGAAATTGGGGTAAATGAATAACTAGCAAGTTCAGTTTAGAATCAGGTTTGACTTATTTAAGACACTATTTTTAATTAACTACTAATCAGCAGTAAGCGGCTAGCAGGGTGGCTAACGCGGCTCGAACGCGCGACCTCCTGAACCACAATCAGGTGCTCTACCGACTGAGCTATAGCCACCATAGTGAATTGACCCGCATAGCGGATCAATGCAACAGATGAAACTATACACGATGGTATGACATGGCACGCCGGTGAAGTGTCACCCGGGTGGCAAAGGCCGTGTTTGTCATTGGGCCTTCAGTTCACGACTATGGCCTCTACATAAAAAGCCTCTAGCACCACCAGGGTCTGGTCGTCGACGGTGAAGTCCGGATCATCCAGTACCTGTCGCATGTTCTCTGAGGTCCAGAAGGACTTATGAGCCTGGCGCCACTCAGGAAGGCTTTTATAGTCTTCTCCTTCATTCAGAACATGCTGCGGCGTGACCAGGCCGAGTCGGGTCACGCTCACCGAGGCATATCTGAGGACGGCAACTGGCTGGTCATCTGAGTTCAACAGAAGCGTTCGTCGGCCGGCGGCGGGGAGTGGCTCATGATTATGAATGAACTCTGCCATCAGGCTGGTCGTAGTAGTTTTGCGCCCCTCCAGGATCGCTTCCACCAGGCAATCACGTTCTGGACCAGGGAAAGCGAATTCATCCTTGGGAAGGTTCGCAACATCTTGGGCTTTGACCGTTGGTATTTGCCTATTTGTCATAGTCGTTGTGGTTGTCTTGCCTATCAAGCTTAGGCTCTTTGTCGTCGAGCACTTTTCTTATGGGTTGGTAGGCCTTGATCAGATCGGCCAGGCTCATAGCGGCATTGGCGGGGCTGGTGGATGGCAGATTGATCATCGTCGGTCGATACCCTTTCTCCTGCAGGATCGGCAGGCAGTAGCGACGGTAAAGCTGGCCGGCCTTGCGTCCTGTGGTGAATATGGTGCCGATGGGCACACGGTCCAGCAAGCCAGCGATGTCGGTCGGCACGACATTGGTTATTGAAGCGTCGGAGGCGCCGTGGATGTCGCATTCCTGGATGACATCCCAGAGTGCTATGCAATGATTGAGGGCAAACCTAGCACGGACAGCCGGATCAGGCCCTGGAACAGGCTGATCGAAGAGTGCGGCCAGTACGGGCCAGAAGCGATTGCGCGGAAACATGTAGTAGAAGCCGGCCACGCGCGAACTCGGGCTGGGAATGGAACCCAGGATCAGCACACGAGATCGGTCATCCCAGACAGGCCCGAATCCGTGGGTGACATGGGTGACGGAACCTGCAGTCATGCGCCAAGCAGGCTTGTCAGAGACGCGGTCATCACGTCAGCCTGTGCAATTACCAGAATGAAGACCAGGAGGCTGGTTGCGCATTCAACCAGGCCCACATACAGAATGGGGATGCGGCGCCGGCGGGAAATGGCTGGCAGTAGGGCCGCACGTATCAGCAGAACCAGGGCGGTCAACAGAGGCCACCATCCTGCGGTGTGCACCATGGCGACCCCGATCAGGCAGAGTGCCAGGTTCCAAGCCAGCGAAAGCAGGTAGCACCAGGTCTTGCCGCGCTCGCGGATCATGGTCTTGACGAAGATGACCGAACCGAACTGGGTCACAGCGAATACAGCTGCACTGACGACTCCGATCGATGGCAGGGCGGCGCTTGGCAGGAATCCGCTGGCGAAGCAGTCCACAGCAGGATTCGGCTGGCACCCGAAGTAGCCGGCGTTGGCACCTTCCAGTCCTGGTCCGGGCTTCTGGAATCGTGACCCCAGGGAGACAGCGATCAGACAGAGCGTGCAGGCCGCAATCACGACTACCGTATCGTTCCACCAGGAGCGCTCTGCACGCATCCAGGCGGCGGCAAAGTTCAGCACGCCCAGCACCAGGTAGAGCGGGGCCCATCGCAGAAGCCCAGGGGTGCCGACCAATAGGATCAGTCCGGTCACGGCCGTGAGCAGGGCGTAACCCAGAGCTGGTGGTGCGAATCTGGCAGCCCGGTGCGAGACCATCCATCGCGAGCCGGTGAACTCAAAGCAGTAGCAGAAGACCCAGGCGACCATGAGCAGCAGACCCCTCCAGGTCGGGCCTCCGATCAGCAGACCGGCTAGGCCCGGCATCAAGGCCATGGCCCAGCCGCCTATCTGGTCGGGTATCCATAGCCGCCGCCACTGTCGTCCCTTGGATCCTGATCCGGTCGATTCTGCCGATTTGCGGGCTTGAGGGTTTGGTCTGCTGCCGTTCGACCCGGCGGCCTTGCCCTTGTCTGCGTCTGTAAGCATACTCATCAGCCTACGCCCCGGTATGGCTGTCACTGCCTCTTCCGTAATGCCGATTCGGTCAATATCATGGTCCAAGGAGTCATGAATCACACGGGTTCCTGGTTTCAGGAGGCAGATGATGGGTCAGGTGGATATCAAGCGCGTATACGAGCAGGCCGCCGATGAGGACGGGGTCCGCATCCTGGTCGACAGGCTTTGGCCACGTGGCGTCAGCAAGGAGCGGGCAGCCCTGTCCGGCTGGCTCAAGGATGTCGCACCCAGTCCGGACCTGCGACGCTGGTGGCACCATGATCCTGACCGCTTCGAGGACTTCGCCCGCCGGTACCGTACTGAGCTGGATGACAATCCTGCCTTGGAGGATCTGCTGAGCATTGTGCGCGAACACGATCGGACGACACTGGTCTATGCGGCCAAGGATCCAGCCGTCAACCATGCCCTGATCCTGCGCGACTACATTCGGCAGGCTCTTGAGAAGGAGGACAGGTAGACGGCTGGCCATCCACGAATTCCAGATCACAACCGGACAATCACATTTGTGTCACCGGATGCCGGCACTTACGTCCCCGGACACCGGCAGCTATGTTTCCGGCATCGATATTTACTGATTGAGTTATGTATTTTCCGACACCTATATAGACACCTATATATTAGGGAGCTGTTATAGGCGGATAAGCGATTATTAATCTGTGGATACAAGTATGCAACTCCATGAATACGGGTATGCGTAAGGATTTGTTACAGATCTCTTCCAAGCCTTTCCTACTGACGGTTCCGGTGCGGTACCACAGTGAGCAAAGCCCAGAGCATACTTCCGAGTGCAAAACGTGGCCATGTCCGCCCGGGTGATATACTTTTCAACGTGTGTGCCGGCAGCACGCCTTATGTCACAGGTGAGCTTGTCGGGATATCCCTGAATCCGAAGAGTGCAGGCAGCAATGCCCGGCAGGAGGATCACGGGCCATCGGGCCGGTGGACAGTGGCTGATCTCTCCTCCTGGGAGCGACTGCGGCTGCGGTGCGGCGGTCTCGCAGTGCAAACGAAGACAAGTTCATCGAAGGAATCGGAGAGAGTCAGTTGCCAACAATTGAACAGCTCGTCCGCAAAGGGCGCAAGGCCAAGCCTCGCAAGTCGAAGACTTTGGCACTCAAGGGCAGCCCGCTGCGTCGCGGCGTGTGCACCCGTGTCTACACCACCACCCCCAAGAAGCCGAATTCGGCTCTGCGGAAGGTTGCCCGTGTCCGTCTGAGCTCCGGCATCGAGGTTTCCGCCTACATCCCCGGAGAGGGACACAATCTGCAGGAGCACTCCATCGTGCTGGTGCGCGGCGGACGTGTCAAGGATCTGCCCGGCGTGCGCTACCACATCGTGCGCGGTGCGCTGGATACCCAGGGAGTCAAGGATCGCAAGCAGGGCCGTTCCCTGTACGGAGCAAAGAAGGCCAAGTAACACATGTCACGCAAAGGACCAGCCAAAAAGCACCAGCTCCTGCCCGACCCCATCTACGGTTCCACCGTGGTGGCCCAGCTGATCAACAAGATCCTGCTGGACGGCAAGAAGTCCATCGCCGAGAACATCGTCTACACCGCCCTGGAGCAGGTCAAGGAGAAGACCGACCAGGAGCCTGTGGCCGTGCTCAAGCGCGCCTTGGACAACATTCGTCCCAGCCTGGAGGTCCGCAGCCGTCGTGTCGGCGGTGCCACCTATCAGGTCCCCGTCGAGGTCAAGCCGAACCGCGCCAATACGCTCTCGTTGCGGTGGCTGACCGATTACAGCCGCGCCCGTCGTGAGAAGACCATGTCGGAGCGGCTGGCCAACGAGATCCTTGATGCCTCCAACGGCCTGGGTGCCGCGGTCAAGCGCCGCGAGGACACCCACAAGATGGCCGAGGCCAACAAGGCGTTCGCCCACTATCGCTGGTAATCCAAGAGAGCGAGAACAAGGAATTATGGCACAAGACGTGCTCACGGACCTGACCAAGGTCCGCAACATCGGCATCATGGCCCACATCGATGCCGGCAAGACAACGACGACCGAGCGTATTCTCTACTACACCGGCGTCAACTACAAGATCGGCGAGACCCACGACGGCGCCTCCACCATGGACTGGATGGACCAGGAGAAAGAACGTGGCATCACGATCACCTCCGCCGCCATCACGGCCTTCTGGAACCGCCAGTCCCACGATCCTGAGGACCGCTACCAGATCAACATCATCGACACCCCCGGCCACGTGGACTTCACCGCCGAGGTGGAGCGCTCCCTGCGCGTGCTCGATGGCGCTGTGGCGGTGTTCGACGGCAAGGAGGGTGTGGAGCCCCAGTCCGAGACCGTCTGGCGTCAGGCCGACAAGTATGGCGTGCCCCGCATCTGCTTCATCAACAAGATGGACAAGCTGGGCGCCGACTTCTACTACTCGGTGGACACCATCAAGGACAAGCTGGGTGTCAAGCCGCTGGTCATGCAGCTGCCCATCGGCGCTGAGAGCGACTTCCACGGCGTGGTCGACCTGGTGCGCATGGTGGCCTACTACTGGAAGGACGAGGCCGATCTGGGCGCCAAGTACGACACCATCGACATCCCCGACGACCTCAAGGACAAGGCCGAGCAGTACCACACCGAGCTGCTTGAGGCCGTGGCCGAGTCGGATGAGGATCTGCTGGAGAAGTATCTGGGCGGTGAGGAGATCTCCCAGCAGGAGATCCGCAGCGCTGTGCGCAAGATGACCATCGAGCAGTCGGCCTTCCCGGTCTTCTGCGGATCCGCATTCAAGGACAAGGGCGTGCAGCCCATGCTGGACGCGGTCGTGGACTACCTGCCCAGCCCCGAGGACGTGCCGGCCATCAAGGGCTACAAGATCGGCGACGAGTCCGTCGAGATCGACCGCAAGCCCACCGTGGACGAGCCCTTCTCGGCCCTGGCCTTCAAGGTGGCCACCCACCCCTTCTACGGCAAGCTGATCTACGTGCGCGTCTACTCCGGCAAGGTGGCCCAGGGCGAAACGGTCCTGGACTCCACCAAGGACAAGAAGGAGCGCGTCGGCAAGCTCTTCCAGATGCACTCCAACAAGGAGAATCCGGTCGACGAGGCCATCGCCGGCAACATCTACGCCTTCGTCGGGCTCAAGAACGTCACCACCGGTGACACCCTGTGCGACGAGAAGGCACCGCTGGTGCTGGAATCCATGACCTTCCCCGATCCTGTGATCGAGGTCGCCGTGGAGCCCAAGACCAAGGCCGACCAGGAGAAGATGGGCATCGCCCTGCAGAAGCTCTCCGAGGAGGATCCCACCTTCCAGGTCAAGACGGACGAGGAGTCCGGCCAGACCCTGATTTCCGGCATGGGTGAGCTCCAGCTGGACATCCTGGTGGACCGCATGCGCCGCGAGTTCCATGTGGAGTGCAACGTGGGCAAGCCCCAGGTGGCTTACCGCGAGACCATCCGCAAGCCCGTCATGAACCAGGAATACACCCACAAGAAGCAGACCGGCGGGTCCGGCCAGTTCGCCAAGGTGCTCATGAACTTCGAGCCCCTGGATACTTCCGAGGGTGAATCCTACATCTTCGAGAACAAGGTCACCGGCGGTCACATCACCAAGGAGTTCATCCCCTCGGTCGACGCGGGCGTGCAGGAGGCCATGGAGTCCGGCGTGCTGGCAGGCTTCCCGGTCGTGGGTGTCAAGGCGACCCTGACCGACGGCCAGATCCACGAGGTCGACTCTTCGGAGATGGCCTTCAAGATCGCCGGCTCCATGTGCTTCAAGGAGGCCGCTCCCAAGGCCAAGCCCGTCATCCTCGAGCCCATCATGGCCGTCGAGGTCCGTACTCCCGAGGAGTACATGGGCGACGTCATGGGCGACATCAACTCCCGTCGTGGCTCCATCCAGTCCATGACCGACGCCACCGGCGTCAAGGTCATCGATGCCAAGGTGCCCCTGTCGGAGATGTTCGGCTACATCGGCGACCTCAGGTCCAAGACCCAGGGCCGCGCAATGTTCACCATGCAGATGGACTCCTACGCTGAGGTTCCCAAGACCGTAAGCGACGAGATCATCAAGGCCCAGCGAGGCGAGTAATGCCGGTCCGGTCCGCCGCCACGGCGGGCCCGCGCAAAAAGGCTCTTCTGTCACAAGTCGGCGTTACACTCTTGTAGCGCTGACTGGGCGGAGGGCAAAAGTGGCAAAGAACCCGATAACCCAGTAATATGTAGCGAGTGCTCTGTGCGTGGTTCGCGCAGGCAACCTACGAGACGTCCAGGAGGACAAAACACAATGGCAAAGGAAAAGTACGAGCGGACCAAGCCGCACGTTAACATTGGCACCATCGGCCACGTCGATCACGGCAAGACCACCCTGACCGCGGCCATCTCCAAGGTGCTGCATGAGGAGTACCCGGACGTCAACCCCGAGTACGATTTCGCCCAGATCGACGCTGCTCCTGAGGAGAAGGAGCGCGGCATCACCATCAACATCGCGCACATCGAGTACCAGACCGCCAAGCGCCATTACGCCCACGTGGACTGCCCCGGGCACGCCGACTTCGTCAAGAACATGATCACCGGCGCTGCTCAGATGGATGGCGCCATCCTGGTGGTCGCCGCAACCGACGGCCCCATGGCCCAGACTCGTGAGCACGTGTTGCTGGCCCGCCAGGTCGGCGTGCCGAAGATCCTGGTCGCCCTGAACAAGTGCGACATGGTCGACGACGAAGAGCTGATCGAGCTGGTCGAGGAGGAAGTCCGCGATCTGCTGGACGAGAACGGCTTCGACCGTGATTGCCCCGTCATCCGCACCTCCGCCTACGGTGCCCTGCATGACGATGCTCCCGACCATGACAAGTGGGTTCAGACCATCAAGGATCTCATGAATGCCGTCGACGACTACATCCCCACCCCGGTCCACGACCTGGACAAGCCCTTCCTGATGCCCATCGAGGATGTCTTCACCATCTCCGGCCGCGGCACTGTGGTGACCGGCCGTGTCGAGCGCGGCAAGCTGCCCGTAAACACCAACGTGGAGATCGTCGGCCTGCGTGACACCCAGTCCACCACCGTCACCTCCATCGAGACCTTCCACAAGCAGATGGACGAGGCTGAGGCCGGCGACAACACTGGTCTGCTGCTGCGCGGCATCGGCCGTGAGGACGTCGAGCGCGGTCAGGTTGTGGCTGCTCCTGGCACCGTGACCCCTCACCACAAGTTCGAGGGCGAGGTCTACGTGCTGACCAAGGACGAGGGTGGACGCCACTCGCCGTTCTTCTCCAACTACCGTCCGCAGTTCTACTTCCGGACCACCGACGTCACCGGCGTCATCACCCTGCCCGAGGGCGTGGAGATGGTTCAGCCCGGCGATCACGCCACCTTCTCCGTCGAGCTGATTCAGCCCGTCGCCATGGAGGAGGGCCTGACCTTCGCTGTTCGTGAAGGCGGCCACACGGTCGGCTCAGGTCGAGTCACCAAGATCATCGAGTAGGATTGCCTGTCGCTTATCGACACGATCCAATGACGGGGCCCGGAATCCTTCCTGTGATTCCGGGCCCTGCCCATATCCGGCAGACTTCGCCGCCGGACCAGCCGCGGTGTTCATGCGCCGTGGCATAATAGGCGAGGATTTATCGCGAGCGGGCCGGATCCTGTGTGGCCCGGTGCTTTCGGCAGATGGCCAGGAGCCCTCCGAAGGAACGTTCATCAGAATGAGGTGGTATCAAGGTGGCACAGACTTCCAACGACATCAAGAACGGATCGGTCATCAACCTGGATGGCAAGCTTTGGACCGTCATCAAGTTCCAGCACGTCAAGCCGGGCAAGGGACCGGCCTTTGTACGCACGACCATCAAGGACGTCCTCACAGGTAAGATTGTGGACCGCACCTTCAATGCGGGCATGAAGATGGATTTCGAGACCGTCGACAACCGGACCATGCAGTACTCCTACCGCGACGGGGACTCCTTCGTCTTCATGGACATGAACACCTATGAGCAGGTCAACATCCCCGAGGCCCTGGTCGGCGATCAGGAGCGCTTCCTGCTTGAGGGCACCGACTGCATCATCAGCTTCCATGACGGCAACCCCCTGTCCGTGGAGCTGCCTGCGTCCGTGGTGCTGACCGTGACGGCAACCGAGCCCGGCGTGCAGGGCAACCGTTCCAACGCCGGCACCAAGCCTGCAACTGTGGAGACCGGTGCCGAGATTCAGGTGCCCCTCTTCGTAGGCGAGGGCGAGAAGGTCAAGGTGGACACCCGCGACGGCTCCTACCTGGGCCGCGAGAACTGAGTCAGGCAGAAACCACACATCCATGGCACGTTCCACAGCCCGCAAGCGGGCCTTGAATACCCTGTATGAGGCCGATGAGAAGAGCCAGGATTTCCTTTCCCTGTTGGAAGAGCGCAAGGTTCGGCCTGGGGCTCAGACACCTCTGCCTGCTTATGCGGTGACCATCGTCGAGGGTGTGGCAGAGCATCGTCGAGATATCGATGAGGCTTTGCAAACCCATTCCACCCGATGGCCGCTGAGCCGGATGCATGCCATTGACCGCAACATTCTGCGTATCGCCGCCTGGGAGATGCTCTACAACCCCGAGGTTCCTGACAAGGTGGCCATCGATGAGGCCCTGTCCTTGGCCAAGACACTTTCGGATGCCGATGCTCCCTCCTTCATTCACGGCGTTCTCAGCGCCCTGGAGCAGGAGAAGGATGAGCATCAGGCTCGTCGTGAGCAAGCCGATCGAATTGCTGCCCTGGCTGATGCCGAGGCCGATGCAGATGTTTCGGATGATGAATCCGATAAAGCAAAAGCAGAGGTCGTAACCTCCGAGCCCGTTTCCTCCGAGGACGCCCATGCTGACAGCGAGTCGGAATCGGCAGCGAGTGGATCCGAAGGAGGGGAATCCGGTCAGGTTCCTGACCATACTGTTGATCAGTCGGCCCCCAGCTTGGACCAGCTGAAACTGACCTTGCCGGAGGAACTGACCTCCGATGTGGATCGTCCTTCAGGCAACTGAGCAATGATTCGGATAAAGGCCGACCGATGCCCGCTAACTATCAGGGCATCAGGTCGGCCTTTTGCCCTATTCGGACTGGTTGACCAGCGGTCTATCCTGCAAGATTTGACCAACCATTTTTTGGCTGGGTCTGCCGGCATAATCCATGGGGGTCATTAATATGGGTGCGAATATCCGCGGTAAACAAGGGGGTTCGGTGAACCTGAAAGACACCAACACCATCACCTCCGATAGCCGTTTCTCCAATCGTGCCTTGCTCATCCTTGAGGATGGGGAAGTGTATGTGGGGAGAGCCTTCGGAGCGGTGGGCACTACCATAGGTGAAATTGTTTTCTCGACCGGAATGACGGGGTATCAGGAAACCCTGACGGATCCCAGCTATGCTCGGCAGATCGTTGTGCAGACCTTCCCCCACATCGGTAATACCGGTGTCAATGACCAAGACGGGGAGTCAGACAGGTTCTGGGTGGCAGGATATGTAGTCCGGGAACCCAGCCCCAACGTCAGCAACTGGCGGGCCCGGGGCAGTCTCCATGACCAGCTGGTCGATCAGGGCATCGTCGGTATCAGTCACATAGACACCCGCCGGCTCGTGCGACACTTGCGTTCTGCAGGTGTCATGCGGGCCGGTATTTTTTCAGGCCCGGACCCAATGCTCAACGACGGCGGTAGGCCCAGAACCATGCAGGAACTCCTCAATCAGGTCCGTTCGGCCCCCAAGATGACCGGGTCCCATCTGACCGGCGAGGTCAGCACAGACAGGTCCTATATCGTCGAACCAGTCGGAGACCGTCAGACGAAAGAGCCTGTCTGCACGGTGGCAGCGGTGGATTTGGGAATCAAGTCCATGACCCCTCACAGGCTGGCTGAGCGCAGGTGCAGGGTCCACGTACTCCCCGTCGACACCACCATCGAGCAGATAAAGGCCCTGCGGCCTGACGGGGTTTTCTTCTCCAACGGTCCAGGCGACCCATCGACCGCGGACGAGGAGGTGTCGCTCCTCAGGCAGGTTTTGGATGCCGGACTGCCATTCTTCGGCATCTGCCTGGGCAACCAGCTTCTAGGCCGTGCCCTGGGCTTCGAGACCTATAAGCTGAAATTCGGTCATCGCGGCATCAATCAGCCGGTCATGGATCTCAGCACTGGCAAGGTTGAGATCACCGCCCATAATCACGGATTTGCAGTCAAGGCACCCAAGGGAGACCCAGTCCCCTCACCCTACGGTGAAGGCCGATATGGCCGTGTCCGGGTGTCTCACGTCGATCTCAACGACGGCGTGGTCGAGGGTCTGGAGTGTCTGGACATTCCGGCCTTTTCCGTTCAGTACCATCCGGAGGCGGCGGCTGGTCCGCACGATGCCTCCTATCTGTTTGACAGGTTCGTCACTTTGATGCAGGACGCCAGGGAAGGGAAGGCACATGCCTAAGCGGCAGGACATCCATTCAGTCATGGTTATCGGCTCGGGGCCCATTGTCATCGGGCAAGCGGCCGAGTTCGACTATTCGGGGACCCAGGCCTGCCGGGTGCTGCGCGAAGAGGGGATTCGTGTCATCCTGGTCAATTCCAATCCCGCCACCATCATGACGGACCCCGAGATGGCCGATGCCACCTACATTGAGCCCATCGCCCTGCCCTTCCTGGAGCGGATCATCGCCAAGGAGCGGCCTGATGCGCTGCTGCCCACCCTGGGCGGCCAGACCGCTCTGAACGCTGCCGTGGAGCTGGGCAAGGCTGGCGTGCTGGAGCGCTATGGGGTTGAGCTAATCGGCGCTTCGCTGGAGGCTATCGACAGGGGAGAGGATCGCGAGCTCTTCAAGCAGGTGGTGGACCAGGCCGGTGCCGAGTCGGCCAAGTCCCGCATCGCCCACAGTCTGGATGAGGCCGAGGCAGTGGCCGCCGAACTGGGCTACCCCCTGGTTGTTCGTCCATCCTTCACCATGGGCGGCCTGGGCTCGGGCATCGCGCACGATCGCGAGGAGTTGAGGCGGATCGCCGGCGCTGGCATCCATTATTCGCCTACCGATGAGATTCTTCTGGAGGAGGGCATCGAGGGGTGGAAGGAGTATGAGCTGGAGCTCATGCGGGACCGCCTGGACAATGTGGTTGTGGTCTGCCCCATCGAGAATGTGGACCCGGTCGGCGTGCACACCGGTGACTCCATCACCGTGGCTCCGGTCTTCACCCTGACCGACCGGGAATATCAGCGCATGCGCGACATCGGCATCGCCATCATCCGCGGCGTGGGGGTGGATACAGGCGGCTGCAATATCCAATTCGCCGTCAACCCGAAGAACGGCCGGATCATCGTCATCGAAATGAATCCCCGTGTTTCGCGCTCTTCGGCCCTAGCTTCCAAGGCCACCGGCTTCCCCATCGCCAAGATCGCGGTCAAGCTGGCCCTGGGATACACCCTGGATGAGATCGAGAACGACATTACCCGCTCAACGCCTGCCTCCTTCGAACCAACCATTGATTATGTGGTCACCAAGATCCCGCGCTTCACCTTCGAGAAGTTCCCCGGGGCGGACACGACTCTGACCACCTCAATGAAGTCCGTGGGCGAGGCCATGGCCCTGGCCGGAAACTTCCGTGAATCCCTGGGCAAGGCCATGCGCTCCATCGACAAGCGGCACATGACCTTCTCCTGGGATGGCCCCCGGCCCGACCAGGCCGAAACGGATCGGCTGCTGGAGGCCATGCACACCCCCACCGAGCACCGTTACCTGCAGATCCAGCGGGCCTTCTGGGGCGGAGCCACTGTGGAGCAGGTCCACCAGGCCACCAGGATCGATCCCTGGTTCCTGGAACAGATCAGCATGATCAATGACCTGGCCCTTCAGGTGCGCGAATCTGAGGTCCTGGACGATGACCTGCTGCGCCGGGCGAAGCAATCAGGACTGAGCGACCTGCAGATCGCCCACCTGCGCGGCATGGGAGACCAGGGTGAGGCGGTTGTCAGGGAGCTTCGCTGGGCCTTCGGTCTTCATCCTGTCTACAAGACTGTGGACACCTGCGCAGCCGAGTTCGATGCGGTCACACCCTACTACTACTCCTGCTACGCCGACGAGTCCGAGCTGCGACCCCGTCAGCGCGAGGCGGTCATCATCCTGGGTTCGGGCCCCAACCGGATCGGCCAGGGGGTCGAGTTCGACTACACCTGCGTGCACGCCGTCCAGGAGCTGGGCAAGGACTATGACACCATCATGGTCAACTGCAATCCCGAGACGGTCTCCACCGACTATGACATGTCCGACAGGCTCTACTTCGAGCCGCTGACCTTCGAGGACGTTCTGGAGATATACCGGGCCGAGAAGGCCATGGGACCGGTCAAGGGTGTCATCGTCCAGCTGGGCGGTCAGACCCCCCTGTCCCTGGCGGCCAGGCTCAAGGCGGCCGGGGTGCCCATCCTTGGCACCAGCCCCGAGTCCATCGACCTGGCCGAGAACCGCGAGCTCTTCGGGCAGGTACTCAGCAAGGAGCACCTCAACGCTCCACGGTACGGCACCGCTCTTTCTTTGGATGAGGCCAGGGAAGCGGCCCATGCCATCGGCTACCCGGTTCTGGTCAGGCCCTCCTACGTGCTGGGCGGACGAGGCATGGAGATCGTCTACGATGACCAGCAGCTGGCCACCTACGTGGATCGCGCCCTGGATGAGGCCAAGGCCGATACGGTGGTCTCCGGCCGGCTGCCCTCGCCTCTGCTGATTGACAAGTTCCTCCAGGATGCCATCGAAATAGACGTGGATGCCCTCTATGACGGGCAGGAGCTCTACATCGGCGGCATCATGGAGCATGTGGAAGAGGCCGGGGTCCACTCCGGCGATGCCGCCTGCACCCTGCCGCCTTCAACCCTCTCCGACGACCAGATCAACCGGCTGCGGCAGGCCACCCTGGCTATAGCCCAAGGTTGCGGGGTCCAAGGACTGATCAATGTTCAGTATGCCTTCATGGCCAACACCCTCTATGTGATCGAGGCCAATCCCCGCGCATCCAGGACCGTTCCCTTCGCCTCCAAGGCCACGGGTACGGCACTGGCCAAGGCCGCGGCGCGGATCATGGTGGGGGAGTCCATCGCCCAGCAACGAGCCAATGGTCTGCTCCTGCCCGTCGGCGACGGTGGCATGGTCCGTGTCGGCCAGCCTGTGGCGGTCAAGGAGTCCGTCCTGCCCTTCAAACGCTTCCGCACTCCGGTGGGTCGGACCGTGGACATCCTGTTGGGACCGGAGATGCGTTCCACCGGGGAGGTCATGGGCTTCGATCGGGACTTTCCGCACGCCTTCGCAAAGAGCCAGCTGGCCGCCTACCAGGGAGGATTGCCCACCGGTGGGGTCGCCTTCCTGTCGGTCAATGATTCGGACAAGCGCCAGCTGCCCATGCTGGCCGCCCGTCTACTGGAGCAGGGCTTCAGTATCTGCGCCACCAGTGGCACGGCTTCAGTCCTGCGCCGGTATGGCTTCGATGTGGCCGTTGTCGACAAGATCAGCGATGGCGAAGAACAGGGTCGGGCCTTCACGGATGCCGACGGGGTCAGACACATGGGCCGCAATCCCGTCCAGCTTATTGAGGATGGGTCCATCGACATGATCCTCAACACGCCCAGTTCCAGGGGCTCGCGTTCTGACGGCTATCTGATCCGCGTGGCCGCCATAGCCGCCGATCTGCCACAGTTCACCACCATCACCGAGTTCTCAGCCGCCCTGATGGCCATTGACGTGGTCAAAAAGGACGACTACGAGGTCATGAGCATCCAGGAACATGCGGAGCGGCTGCTGGAGTTGGAGAAGGCCAGGTAGGTACTGGCTATATGATTGACCCATGTTCCGGTCCATATATGCCGGAGGATGACCCTTAGGAAAGGAAGTGGCCGTGTCAGCGATCAACGGTGCCGACATGTCGATTCAGGATTCTTCGGGAGAACAGACCGGAGGTCCAAGGAAGGCGGGCGGCCGGCTGATCGTGCTGACGGGGCCCACGGCCGTAGGCAAGGGCACTGTGGAGGCGGCCCTACGCCATGCCCACCCGGAAGTCTGGGTCTCCGTCTCGGCCACCACCCGGGCGCCGCGTCCGGGCGAAAAGGACGGCATCACCTACTGGTTCATGGATGAGCAGGAGTTTGCCCGCAGGGAGGCCGCCGGAGAATTTCTGGAGACAGCGCTGGTCCATGGCATGTCCCACTACGGCACCCCGCTGCAGCCGGTTCTGAATCATCTGGCGGCAGGGGTGCCCACAATTCTGGAAATTGATCTGCAGGGGGCGCATCGTGTCCGCCAACGCGCGGGGGAGCTGGGCCTGGAAGTGTTCTACGTCTTCCTGGCACCGCCCTCATTCCAGGACCTGGTTACCAGGCTGAACATGCGGGGGACCGAAAATGAGGAACAGCGGGCCCGCAGGCTGGAGACCGCCAAGGTGGAGCTGGCCTCAGAGAATCAGTTCGACCGGGTCATAGTCAACGACAGCGTGGATAAGGCAGCCCAGGCGCTCTGGGAGGTAATCTCCAAGGAATACGGTCTCTGAGCACCTGGACTTTACTTCAGAAGAGTCAAAGAATCCCCCAATCGAGTGGGAGCCCGATCGGGGGATTTTGGTTTATCAGTCCAGACCCGACAGTTGGTTGATCAGATCCGGGTCGCGGGTGGCGCCCTTGTCTGCCGAGCGGGCGAAGGCGGCGTAGGCCTTCAGCGCCAGGGAGACCTTGCGGTCCCTGTGGGCTACGTATCCCTCGCCGGCCTCCAGCTCTGCGCGGCGCTGGGCGAGTTCCTCATCGCTCAGCTCGACGTCTACACGCCGGTTGGGGATATCGATGCGGATCATGTCGCCGTTGCGGATCAGGGCGATTGGGCCCTTGTTGGCTGCTTCAGGAGCGATATGGCCGATGGCCAGGCCTGATGAGCCGCCGGAGTAGCGGCCGTCGGTCAGCAGGGCCACATCCTTGCCGATGCCCTTGCCCTTGACGAATGAGGTGGGGTAGAGCATCTCCTGCATGCCTGGTCCGCCCTTGGGTCCCTCGTAACGGATGACCAGGGCCTGACCCTTGTGCAGGGTGCCGTTGAGTATGACCTCCACGGCCTGCTCCTGCGATTCGACCACCAGGGCCGGTCCGCGGAAGTTCCAGATTTCCTTGGGCACGCCTGCGGTCTTGACCACGCAGCCATCGGGGGCCAGATTGCCTCGCAGTATGGCCAGGCCGCCTTCGGAGACGGCCGGGTGATCCAGGTCGTGAATGGCGCCGTTGACGCGGTCGGTGTCCAGGTCCTCCCACTCCTTGGACTGGTTGAAGGGCTCGGGCGAGGTGATGTGTCCGGGCGCTGCGTGATAGAGTTCCTTGGCCTCGTCCAGGCAGGTGGGTCGCATGATGTCCCAGTCGTTGAGCTTGGACTCCAGGTCCGGGTAGTCGATGGAATGCGTGTCCTGGTGAAGGACCCCGCCACGGTCCAGCTCGCCCAGGATGCCGCAGATGCCACCTGCCCGGTGGACGTCGGATATCTCCCAGTCTCCGGAGGGAGAGGCCTTGCAGATGCAGGGGACCGTGTGGGAGATACGCTCGATGTCGTCCAGGGTGAAGTCCACATCCGCAGACTGTGCGGCGGCGAGGATGTGCAGGACGGTGTTGGTTGATCCGCCCATGGCCACATCCATGGTCATGGCGTTTTCGAAGGCCTTCTTGGTGGCGATGGAACGCGGCAGGACCGAGTCGTCGTCATCCTGGTAGTACCGGTTGGCGATTTCGACGACCAGCTTGCCGGCCCGCTCGAAGAGCATCTTCCGCGCTGTGTGCGAGGCCAGGGTGGTGCCGTTTCCGGGCAGGGCCAGACCCATGGCCTCGGTAAGGCAGTTCATGGAATTGGCGGTGAACATGCCAGCGCAGGAACCACAGGTTGGGCAGACCGTCTTCTCCAGGGCCAGCAGACCCGCATCATCGATGCTGTCATCCGCCGAGGCGTACATGACGTCGATCAGATCGGTGCTCTCTTGAACCGTCCCGTCGGGCATGACGGTACGTCCGGCCTCCATGGGGCCGCCGGAGACGAAGACCGTGGGGATGTTCAGACGCAGAGCGGCCATGAGCATGCCGGGGGTGATCTTGTCACAGTTGGAAATGCAGATCAGGGCATCGGCGCAGTGGGCGTTGACCGAGTACTCCACGGCATCCGCTATCAGGTCACGGCTGGGCAAAGAGTAGAGCATGCCGGTATGACCCATGGCGATGCCGTCGTCCACGGCGATGGTGTTGAACTCGCGGGGGATGCCTCCCGCTTCCTTGACGGCCTTGGAGACCAGACGCCCCACCTTGTTCAGGTGGACGTGGCCGGGCACGAATTCGGAGAAGGAATTGGCGATGGCCACGATGGGCTTGCCGAAGTCCTCACCCTTGACGCCAGCGGCACGATAGAGAGCACGGGCGCCCGCGAACTCTCGTTCCTTCATCAACTTGGCTGATCGCATCTGCATAGTTTTATTCAAGTGATTGCGGGCATCGACGGGTTGGTCATGACCACATGTTGGAATTTTCGGCCTTTTCGCCCAGCTTTTTCCGGCAGAGAAGCATCCGAGGCTAAAATCGAGCCCGGGCGGTAAAATCATTCAGATTGAATGAATGGTTCATCCAGTTGAATTGGAGAAACATCTTATGGCATTCGGTACCGAGCCCCATCCGCAGGGATTTGCGAATCCTCCCATCGACGACCTCATGAAGCACGCCGATTCGAAGTATGCACTCTCTATCTTCGCGGCCAAGCGGGCCCGTCAGATCAATTCCTATTTCACTCAGCTCAATGAGGGCCTGCTGCAGAACGTCGGCCCCCTGGTCGAGTACCAGAACCAGGAGAAACCCCTGTCCATCGCCTTCCGTGAGATCAACGAGGGCCTGCTTGAGGAGACCCTGGGCGAGGACGATCTGAGCGAAGGCAACTGAGCCTTCGACTCTCATTGCAGGGTTCTCGGGCGGTGACGGTTTCTAGACAAAGGTGAATGAAATGACAGAGCGACGGCTGATTTCGGCTGAATCAGTGACCGAGGGCCATCCAGACAAGGTCTGCGACCAGATTTCCGATGCCATCCTGGACGATCTTATCGCCCAGGATCCGCATTCGCATGTGGCTGTGGAGACCTCGGCGGCCACTGGCCTCTTCTTCGTCTTCGGAGAGGTCTCATCACAGGGCTACACGGATATTCAGTCTCAGGTTCGGTCGGTGCTGCGCAGGATCGGCTACACCTCATCCGATATTGGACTGGACGCGGATTCCTGCGGCGTGACCGTGGCTCTGAGCGAGCAGAGCAAGGAAATCAACCAGGGTGTGGAACGGCTGTCGGCCAGCCAGGAGAGCGCCGCCACCCGCGAGGAGCGCTACCAGTCCCAGGGGGCCGGCGACCAGGGCGTCATGTTCGGCTACGCCTGCGATGAAACCGATACGCTTATGCCCCTGCCCATCTATCTGGCCCACCAGCTGGCCTTCCGGCTGGCACAGGTGCGCAAGGAGGGGATCATCCCTCATTTGCGTCCCGACGGCAAGACCCAGGTCACCATCGAATACGATCAGGATGACCGCCCCCGCCGTGTGGACACGGTCCTCATCTCCACCCAGCATGATCCCGAGGTGGGGCATGACTGGCTGCAGGAGCAGTTGATGGAGCATGTCATCACGCCCGTTCTGGATCGCGTCTGCGGCAAGGCCGTCGAGCACCAGGGCTACCGGGTGCTGGTCAATCCGACCGGTTCCTTTGTTCTGGGCGGACCAGCGGCTGACGCAGGATTGACCGGACGCAAGATCATCGTGGACACCTATGGCGGTGCGGCCCATCATGGAGGCGGCGCCTTCTCCGGCAAGGATCCCAGCAAGGTCGACCGGTCCGCTGCCTACGCTGCGCGTTGGGTGGCCAAGAACATCGTGGCCGCTGGACTGGCGCACAAGGTCGAGGTCCAGGTGGCCTATGCCATTGGCGTGGCCGATCCGGTCAGCGTCAACGTGGAGACCTATGGCACCGAGCAGGGGGTCAGCCGCGAGCAGATCCAGGAGGCCGTGCGCGAGGTCTTCGACCTGCGGCCTGCTGCCATCATCGATGAGCTGGATCTGTTGAGACCCATCTATGCCAAGACTGCAGCCTATGGGCACTTCGGCCGGGAGGACCCGGATTTCACCTGGGAGCAGGTGGACAAGGTGGGCGAGCTCAAGGCCGCCATCGGCATGACCAGGTAGTAGCTGTTCGTCAAGAGCCACGGCGGGTTTCCAGGTCATCGACTGGGGGAATCCGCCGTGGTTCTCTTAATTGTGAAAGCGAGGGGAGCATCCATGGATTCGCAGGCCGTCAGTCAGCCCGCCCTGGATGGCCTTGCCCCACGCCGTCGTTCGAACAGCAGTCGAAGGAAGCCTCCGCGCCGACCGGCCGATGGACTCCCTGTGGCACGGGTGGTGCTGGACGTGCAGGCCACCCATCTGGGCGGGACCTTCGATTATCTGGTGGATGCCGACCAGGACGATCATGCACAGCCGGGATGCCTGGTTCGCGTCCGGTTCGGGGCGCGCAGGGTCAACGGCATCATCTGGGAACGTGTGGCAGACAGCCAGGTTCCCCGTGCCTCCCTGCGTTTCCTGGAGCGGGTGGTGCTGGATCGCAGCCTGATTTCACCTTCCCTGCGCGCGGACATCACTGCCATCGCCGGAGCCTATGGGGGCACCGAGGCCAATATTCTGCGGCTGGCCCTTCCCCCTCGAGTGGCGCGCATTGACAAGGAGCAGCAGCTAGTTCCCGGTCAGCCCCGATTGGCTTCCGACCCCGCCTGGGTGGCCGGGCTGGCCCAGCGACACAAGGACCTGAAACAAAGGCTTGATCCGGGCTATCAGGGGTTGGAGAATCTGGACCAATCGCTGGAAGACGATGCCTTCGCCTCCTTTTTGGCTGACATTCTGCCTGGCATGGACCAGGCCGCCCTACTGGCTGCCAGGGTGCTGATAGCCGCCCTGCTGGCCGGCAGATCGGCGGTTATGGTGCTGCCGGGCACCCGTCAGGTGGTCCACCTGTCCGCAGTCCTCCAGCAACTTGGGTTGCGTCCCTTCGGCCCTTCTGTCACAGCAGGACCTGGCCAACAGGAGGCCCGCGGCTGGTCCGGAGATTTCGCCATTCTGGACAGCGGCATGGCTCCTGCCGAGCGGTACAGGGCCTACCTTGCTCTGGCTTCCGGTCAGGTCCGTTGCGCCATAGGACTGCGGGCTGCCATGTACGCCCCGGTGGAGGGTCCAGCCCTCTTCGCCCTGATGGACGATGCCAGCTATCAGTACGCCGACGGGATGATGCCCTACGCCAACGCCCGGGGAGTGCTGAGGCTGCGGGCACGTGCCCACGGCGGCGTCTTCCTGGCCATGGCCCGAGCCAGAAGCGTGCGTTCCCACTGGGAGGGTCTGCCCGAGGCCACCGAATCGGATTCTGGCGTGACCGGTCCAGGTACCGCCTTGACCCTTGACCGGTCTGCGGTGACGACACTGCTGCCCTGGATCCGCTGGCTGAACCGGGAGGAACTGAGTCATCTGGCCGACCCGACCATTGGCGCCCGGGTTCCTCATACCGCCGTCGCCGTTATCAACAAAGCCCTGGAGCGTGGCCCGGTTCTGCTGTCCATCCCGCAGGACGGCATCTTCGAGAGCCTGAGCTGCGCTCGCTGCCATCATCAGGCTCGTTGCCCGCGTTGCACCGGACCCCTGCGGGCCAGGCGGTCTGGCGCGCCCCGCTGCGCCTGGTGCGGTGCTGCGGCTACGGACTGGTCCTGCCCGGATTGTGGGGGTTCACGGCTTCGGGTGGTCAGGGTAGGCGCCGCTGGGACGGCCCAGGAGCTGCGCATGCTCTTCAGAAATGTGCCCATCGTCATCTCTTCGCCCAGCCAGCCCCGCGGGGTGGTCGAGCGTGTACAGGATCGTCCCAGTCTGGTCATCGCCACCCCGGGCGCCGAGCCCAGGGTGGTTGGTTCGGGCGTTGATGGCAACAATACAGACACTGGCGATCCGAATCTGCCCAGGCTGTCGCGAGGATACCGTGCGGTGGCAATTCTGGATGCCTGGACCAGCCTGTATGCCCCTGGCGTCGATGCACGTATGGACACTCTGGGAGCCTGGATGCGCGTGGCCTCCTTCTGTCGCCCCCGGGCCCAAGGAGGTCAGGTGCTCCTGCTGGGGGAGTGCGATCCCCAGCTGGCCCAGGCGCTGATGACCTGGCAGGGGCCGGTGTTGGCTGCCGCCGATCTGGAGGACCGCCGGTTGACTGCCATGCCCCCTGCTGTCGGCATGGCTGCAATCTGGGGCGAAAGAGAGGCCGTTGTCTGGATGTTGGACGCCGTCGGGATTGCGCCGGGTCAGGAGGCTGTGACGGATGCTGGCCCTGAGCCAGTTCCTGCCTTGCTTGGGCCTGTACCCATACCGGCACCGTCCACGCTGAAAGCCGGCTATCTGGAGGGAACCCAGGACAGGGTCCGGGCCCTGGTTCGGGTGCGCACCAGCCGCCGGGACAAGCTGGCTGACGATCTCAAGCAGGCTCAGGCCAAGTATGTGGCCGGTCGCGGGAGAGGAGAGCTGCGCTTCCGGATGGATCCCAAGGATCTGACCTGATTGGCGATCCAGGTGGATACGCAGGGGGTCTATGCGGCGTGGTTTCATGAGGGGACGCAGGCAAAGGCGTATATGAACGAATTCAGGAAAGGCGGAGCGTCATGAAGGGCTGGCCGGGCGAGATCCAGGTTGAGGCAGATGTGATCCAGGCTGGGTGGCAAGCGGCTCAGGCCCAGGGTCAGCCCATTGAACAGGTCATCTTCGACTTCGGCAATGTCCTGATTCGTTGGCAGCCTGAGATGGCCATGGTGGCCCGATACGGGCGCAGCAGCATCGAAGCCATGCTGGACGACAACCGTTCCGGCTTCTACCGGGCCAACAACATGATGGACGGCGGAGCCACCTGCGCCCAGGCCTGTGACTGGGTGGCCGCCGAATGCGGATCCCCCTGGGATGCCATGTTCGCCTACTACTGTGATCACTTCGTCGATTCGCTGACCGGCCCGGTGCCTGGTGCCCGCATGCTGGTGGAGGATCTGAAGGCGGCAGGTCTGGGCGTTTGGGGGTTGACCAACTGGGGTGCCGAGCTCTTCCATCATGCCTGGGACGGCGACTCCTTCCTGCATAGGCTGGACGGGGTGGTGGTCTCCGGGCCCATCCACATGCGCAAGCCTGACCCGGCCATCTACCGCTATGCCCTGGATCAGTTCGGAATCCAGGCTGGCAGGACCCTCTTCGTGGATGACAAGGGTATGAATGTAGTTGGCGCCAACAAGGCCGGCATCCGCAGCCTGCGATTCAGCGACCCCTACGGACTGCGCACCGCCCTGATCGAGGCCGGGGTGAACATTCCTCAGGTGCAGTGAAAGCGCGGAGGTCCACAGCCGTCGGATGAAAAGGAGATTGCCGATATGGTCATGACATTGCTGTTTGCGGGCACACCTCAGGTCGCCTTGCCATCTCTGAGATTGCTGGCGGCCGATCAGGAGCATTTCCGGGTTGCTGCCGTGCTCACCAGACCCGACGCCCCCCAGGGGCGTGGAAGGCATCTGCATCCCAGTCCGGTCAAGGCTGAGGCACTGAAGCTGGGGATCCCTGTTCTTGAGGACGACCCATCCGATCCGGATTTTCCGGCGCGGTTGCAGGATACGGGTGCCAGCTGTGCGGCCGTCGTGGCCTACGGGCGGATCCTGCGTCAGCCGGTTCTGGACGCCTTTGAGGGTGGCTGGTACAATCTGCACTTTTCCCTGTTGCCGCAGTGGCGGGGGGCGGCCCCGGTGCAGCGGGCCATCTGGGCCGGGGATGCCATCACCGGCGCCACGGTTTTTCAGCTGACGGCCGGCATGGATGAGGGGCCCATCCTGGCTCAGTCCACCGTCGAGATTGGGCCGCACGAGACCTCGGGCGAGCTGCTGGATCGGCTGGCTGAGGATGGGTCCCATCTGCTGGCTGCCAGTCTGGAGGCCCTTGCCGAAGGTCGGATTCAACCCAAGGAGCAGACACAGGGCGCCTACCAGGTGGCCGCTAAAATCACCCACCAGGATGCTCACATGCGTTTCGATGTGCCCGTCTTTGCCCTGGATCGACAGGTTCGGGCCTGCAGCCCGGAACCGGGAGCCTGGTGCCTGTATCAGCAAGGCAATGGCCCGCAGGACAAGCAGACAGGGCTAACCGTGCTCAGGGCGGCACCAGCCCGGGGGAATGAGCCCGGTCTTCCCTCGCATCTGGAGCCGGGTCGGCTGGCCATGGACCGTCGCCACCTCTGGGTGGGCACCAAGACCCTGCCTCTGGAGCTGCAGATGGTCAAGGCTGCCGGCAAGCGTGCCATGAAGGCCATGGACTGGGCCCGTGGCGCTCGCTTGGAAGACGGGGCCCGCTGCAGCTGAGCTCTTCCGCTCGGCTGGCGGTCCAAGCTGAGAGGGGATTCCAGGGAGGGACGAAGGAGAGAAGCCATGCAGTCCGATGATGTCGAGCAGGCTGAACCTGCCAATGACCGGGACCAGGCCGCTGATCGGCGCAACCGGGCCTTGGCTGCGGCGCTGACCAGGGCTGCCAAGGAACTGGCCAAGGCCAAGAGCCAGTTGGCCCAGCTGGGTCAGCCGCCCTTGACGGTCGCCCTGGCCTTGGGTGTGGATTCCGTCGCATATGACAGCCAGGGGGTGCAGCAGGCCCGCCTGCTGATTCTGAACGGTTCCAGGCGGATGGTGGTTCCTCTGGCACCTGATATCCGTGCCGAACGGATAAGGGCCGGCCAGGAGGTTCTGCTCAACGCCGATATGGTGGTGGTGCGTGTGGGCGATCAACCGGTGACCGGGCAGGTCCGCACGCTGCGGGAGACCTTGGAATCCGGTGCCCTGCTGGTGGAAGACCCTTCCGGACAGACCCGCGTCGCTGCACGTGCGGGCTCTCTGCAGGACCAGCCCATCGAGGCGGGCAGCGCCTTGCTCATGGATGAAAGCTGTAGGATGGCCCTGGCTGTTCTGCCTGAGTCGGACCAGTCCGACATGCTGCTGGAGGAGACTCCTGATGTGGACTTCTCGGATATCGGCGGCCTGGACAGGCAGATCGAGCGGATTCGTGATGCGGTACAGCTGCCCTTCCAGCATGCCGATCTGATGCGCCGTTACGGGCTCCAGGCCCCCAAGGGTGTCCTGCTCTACGGACCGCCCGGCAATGGCAAGACCATGATCGCCAAGGCCCTGGCCCGTGCACTGGCCCAGGAGAGCGACGGCCACGGGGTCTTCCTATCGGTCAAGGGCCCCGAGGTGCTCAACAAGTTCGTGGGCGAGTCCGAACGTCTGATCCGCCGCCTGTTCGCCAGGGCCCGCAGCCTGGCAGGCCAGGGTGGACCCGTGGTGGTCTTCATCGACGAGATGGATGCCCTGCTGCGCACCCGTGGGTCGGGCATCTCATCGGATGTGGAGACCACCATCGTCCCCCAGTTTCTGACTGAGCTTGACGGTGTCGAGTCACTGGACCAGGTCATGGTCATCGGTGCCTCCAACCGCATCGACATGATCGACCCGGCGGTTCTGCGCCCAGGACGGCTGGATGTCAAAATCCGCATCGATCGGCCCGACAGGACCAGGTCGGCCGCCATCCTGGGTAAGTATCTGAGCTCCGATATGCCCATGGAGGATGATGCCAGGCCCGAGGAGCTGATCCAAACACTGGTCGACGGACTCTTCGCTCGGGATGATGACCACCTGCTGGGCAGGATCATGGATGCCACGGGCCGCTGGCAGCCCCTCTACCTGGAGTCCGTGGTCTCCGGCGCCATGCTGCACAACCTGGTTGACCGGGTCAAGACCATGGCGGTCAAGGCCTCCATCGAACAGGGTCGGCAGGTGGGTCTTGACCGTGGGTTCTGCAAGAGGGCGGTCCGCAGGCAGTATGAGGACACTCTTGAGGAGCTCCGTGGCCAGGATCCGGACCGCTGGGCCGATCTGGCCGGACTGCGTCCAGGGCAGGTCCAGGAGGTTCGCCCGGTCGACGGGCCAGGGGAGCGGTCATGAGTGCCGGGCGGGTCATAGGCACCGAGACGGAGTATGCCATTGCCGACCCCGGGGATCCCGGCGCTGATCCACGTGCTCTGGCCCTGCGTCTGGTAAGGGCCGCTGCCCAGCCGGACCTGGCTCACATCCGCTGGGACTATGGTGGCGAGGATCCGGTCAATGACGCCAGGGGAGGTCGGCTGCCGCGTTCCGCTGCAGCACCGAGCATGCTCACTGATGCACCCGGCGCCCGGCTGATCGATGTGGCAGCTGCCAATGGGGCACGGATTTATGTGGATCACGCCCATCCCGAGTATGCCTCGGCGGAAACGGTGAATGCCTTCGATGCTCTGGTCCAGGACCGAGCGGGTGACCGGATGATGGCCCAGGCCGCAGAAAGGGCCGGAGATTTGGCCCTCTACAAGAACAACGTGGATGGCAAGGGTGCCGCCTGGGGATCCCATGAGAACTATCTGATGGATAGGGCGGTGCCCTTCGCCAGGGTGGCGGCCCTGATGACCATTCATTTCGTCACCCGACAGATCTATACCGGTTCGGGCAGGGTGGGTCTGGGACCCAGGAGCGAGGGGGCCGGCTTCCAGCTCAGCCAGCGCGCCGACTATCTGACCAGCCGTATTGGACTGCAGACCACCTTCGGGCGGCCGATCATCAATACCCGGGACGAGTCACACGCCGGGCCGGGCAGCCGCCGTCTCCATGTGATCGTGGGCGATGCCAACCGTCTGGATGCGCCCCTGGTCCTCAAGCTGGGGACCACCGATCTGCTGCTGGGGCTCCTGGAGTCCGAGGGCGATTCGACAAGTCTGGTTGATGAACTGTTGGATCGCTGGATGCTGGATGATCCGGTGGCGGCCTTGCACACGGTTTCCCATGATGTCACCTTGACCAAACCGCTGGCCTTGGCAAACGGAGGGTTCGCCGATGCGCTTGCCATCCAAAAGGCACTTCTGGGTGCGGCCCGCCAGGGCAGACGGGATGCCGATAGACCAGGTCCTGCCGGCGACCGCGTTCTGAAACTCTGGGACCAGGCGCTTGAGGATCTGGCTCTGGTTCGGTCTGGCGACGACGAGGCCCGTCTGGCCATGCATGACCAGGCAGGCAGGTTGGAATGGCTGCTCAAGTGGCAGCTCTTGGAGCGTCTGCGCCGTCGTCGGTCCATATCGGACTGGTCGGATCCCCGTCTGGCGGCCCTGGACCTGGCCTGGGCACGGGTGGATCCCGGCCGTGATCTGCCTTGGCGACTCAGAGGATCCGTTCTGCGACTGGCCGATTCCGACCAGATCACCAGGGCCATGGACCAGGGGCCTGAGCAGACCCGGGCCTGGTGCCGGTCCCAGCTGCTTCACCGTTGCCCTGATGCGGTCAGGGCCGTCTCCTGGAGTCGTGTCATCCTTGAGGAGCGGGGATCGGATGGTGAGCCTGGGACCAGGGTTGTGGACCTGTCCGATCCGCTGGGTCACACACGGTCTTCCTGCCGGGATGACCGCGACATATACTGCAGATAGCGCAGAAAACAGTCCGATATCCGACCGGACGACCACCGGTGGACCACGGTCGGCAATGCCTCGACCACCCGTTTGAAAGAGAAGAGAAGTATGGAATTGCGCGATTTGGCCATGCAGGCCGCCACCATCGCTGTGGAGGCCGGCCGTCATGCCCTCCAGGACCAGATCAACCCCCACGATCCCCGCTCCACCTCAGCCATCGGCCAGGGCACCCAGTTCTCGCCGGGCATCGATACGCGTCTGATCCGCTATTGCCGAACCAAGATCGCCGCCCTGGACCCCATGGATGGCTTCTGGGAGGAGGAGGCTGGCAACCGCCGTCCTGGCGGCCGCTACTGGTGCCTGGGCCACATCGACGGCCCGGTCAACTATGTGCGCAACATGGCCGAATGGACGCTGACCATCTCCCTGTTCGCCGTGGACGAGAAGGGCCACGCTTCGCCGGTCCTGGGCATCGTGCATGCGCCGGTCCTGGGCCTGACCTATCTGGCCGCCAAGGGCCAGGGCGCCATCAGGATCCGACGGACCATCGTGGGCGACAAGCGGGAGAAGATCATCCCCTCCACGATGACCACCCTGACCGGATCAGTGATCAGCTTCGGCATGTCCTACTTTCCCAACGAGTCCGAAAAGGTCCTGCAGATCGTCTCGCGCATGGCCGGCAAGCCTGCCGACATCAAGCGCGTCGGTCCGGTCTCGCTGGACCTGTGCCGGGTGGCGGACGGCAGCTACGACGCCTACTTCGAACCGGCCTTGCACTCCTGGGACATCCCTGCCGTCTCCGCAGCGGCTGTCGTGGTCCGGGAGGCCAAGGGCACCCTCTGGCGCTGGGACGGCGGGCATGTGCGTTGGGAGGGCAGCAACGACGTGGTGGCCACCAACGGACTCATCGCGGAGGATCTGAATACGTATCTGAGCGGGCGCTGATCCGCTCCGGAAAGGAGAGCGACCATGGCTGAGGCATCCCAGCAGGGACGGCGCATGGCAGTCGGGCAGCAGCAGGAGCAGGAAGAGGATTTGCCGCAGACCGGTGCACATGAACAGGACCAGGCGGCTGGGTCCGACCTGGATGCCGTCCTGGATGACATCGAGACCACCCTGGAGACCAATGCCAAGGAGTATGTGCAGGGCTTCGTCCAGAAGGGCGGCCAGTGATCCATGGCGGACGGGCAGGGCAGTGACTCGGACTTTCGCAGGATATTCGGCATCGAGACCGAGTATGGACTGAGCCTGACCGGTGCCAGTGCCCCATATGCCGCCGGCAGGGTGGCCATGGCCATGTTCCGCCCGCTCATTGTTAAGCACGGTTCAACCAACATCTATCTGCCCAATGGCGCCAGACTCTACCTGGATGTGGGCTCCCACCCGGAGTATGCCACGGCGGAGGCGCGCGATCCGCTGACGGCACTGACCCAGGTGCTGGCCGGGGAGCGGATCATGACCGACCTCGCGGAGCGCGCCGGGAAACGCTTGGCGGAGGACCTGGGCAGGCCCGTGAAGGTTCACGTCTTCGCCAACAATGTGGATGCCCAAGGCCATGCCTTCGGCTGCCATGAGAACTACCTGTTGGACCGGCGAGTCCCCCTGGACATGATCGGAGCCTGCCTGGTTCCCTTTCTTGTCACCCGACAGCTGATAACGGGGGCGGGTCGTCTGAGTTCGGATGGGTTCCAGCTCAGCCAGCGGGCAGACTTTCTGGACGAGGCGGTCTCCTCGGCCACCACCCGTGCCCGTCCCATGGTCAACACCCGTGATGAGCCTCTGGCCGATCCTGAACGATGGCGGCGTCTGCATGTGATCGTAGGGGATACCAACCGGTCGCCGTTGGCCACTTGGTTCAAGATGGCCAGTACCCACCTGGTCCTCAACCTGATTGAGCAGGCCTGCCGTCGGGGCCGACGGCCAGACCTGGCCGACTGGGCCCTGGCTGATCCCGGTACAGCAGTCCGAGCCGTCAGCCGGGATCGGACCGGCCGGGTCACCCTGGAGCTGCAGGATTCCACGAAGACCAGCGGCATCAGCGCTCTGGGTCTGCAAGAGGCCTATTGGTCGGCCTGCAAGGCCTTGGTGGACCAGCAGGAGGATATAGGCGTCGACCGGTCCCAGGCTCTGCGTGCCCTGCAACTTTGGAGGGCGGCCCTGGATGCGCTGGATGCGGGACGTTGGCGGGATCTGGCTGACTGGGTGGATTGGGCTGCCAAGCTGCGGCTGCTCCGAAGGCTGAGTCGACGAGGCGCCGGACGGGATCTGGACGAGGCGCTGGACCTGGACTATCACGATCTGAGCGCGGGAAGGTCCTACTCCGGCCTGATCAGTCATGGACTCATGCGCTCGCCGATCGACGATTCCGAGGTACAGCGCGCCATGGTTCAGCCTCCACAGGATACCCGGGCCCGTTTGCGTGGCGACTTCGTCCGTGCCGCAGACCGGGGAACACGCACATGGTCATGCGACTGGAGCCACCTGGTTCTGGGCGGTTCTCACCGAGTCGAGGTGGACTTGCCTGACCCCTTCGACCATCTGGGACCGTCCCGATACCACTCCCTGATGGACTTTCTAAAGAGTGCCGCAGAGCCTGGTGCCTAGAAGCCCGGTTTGCATTGCGGGACTTCAATTGGGTTTCTTCTGACAAGAAGGGCCCTGGCATCCGTGGATGGATGCCAGGGCCCTTGCAGAAAGGCTGGTTTCACTTCTTGTTGGTGACGGCCTTCTTCAACAGCGAGCCGGCAGAGATGCGCACGCCATAGCTGGCCGGAATCTTGATGGTCTCACCGGTACGGGGGTTGCGGCCGGTGCGGGCGGCGCGCTTGACACGCTCGGCCGAGAACAGACCGGTCAGCTTCAGACCCTCACCGGACTTCATGGCCTCGACGAAGACATCCTGGAAGGCGTTGACAGCAGCTTCCGCCTGAGCCTTGGTCAGGTTGGACTTCTGCGCAATCTTCGAAACGAGATCAGACTTGTTGTATGCCATAGAACATCCTTCTTTCGGGGGCCTCCCATTGCTTGATTTGGGGAAAGCCCAACGGTCAATGACTGATATTACCGCAGATTAGGCCCAAACACCGCATTTTCCGGGGGTTTCCGACATTTCATCAAGCGATTTTTGAGGTCCTCTGGATTGGGCCTGCCCGAAGGGCCCTTCAGATGCGATTATGGCTGCCCAGCCAGCGCATGGCCAGGGCTCCCAGGGGAATGCGGAGCCAATAGGTGGCCACCCGGAAGACCAGAGTGGCCGATATGGCCACGCCCGAGGGAACACCAGCCAGGCGGAAGGCGGAAAAGAGCACCGCTTCAATGGCCCCCAGGCCGCCGGGGGTGGGGACGGCCGAGCCTAGCGTGTTGGCCAGGAGGAAGACGAAGGTGGTCTCGAACACGTTGGTCCGACAGCCGAAGGCCATCAGGGCGGCCCAGAAACTCATGCCCAGGGCGGCTGACTGCAGTACGGCCCCAAGCACGGCCACCACCAGTTGCCTGGGCTGGGTCAGAATCTCCACAAGGTGGCGGGCGTAGGAGGCCACGATGGGCATCAGCCGCTCCATGACCAGTCGCCGTGTGTAAGGGATGGCCATAATCAGGGCTGCGACAATGGCCACCGTCCCGATGACGATGACCAGGGTGTTGGTGGGGATCATCCCGGATAGGGTGTTGCGCCCGGTGAACAGCCCGATGACGATCAGCAGGCAGAAGGTGGTCGCAAACTGGACGGCCACCACGGCGCTCATGATGGCCGTGGCCATGGTGTTGTCATAACCGTCCCGCCGCAGGAACTGCAGGTTGACGAAGGCTGGGCCCACCCCGGCGGGCATGGAGACCGAGGTGAACGAGGAGGCCACCTGGGACAGGAAGATGCCCTTGAAGTCGCGCTTGGCTGGGTCGATGAAAACTCCCAGGGTGATGGCGCAGCCCACCCAGGACAGCGACCCCAGCAGGAAGGAGAGTCCGGCCATCCAAGGGTTGGCGTTGCGGACGGCGCTGATGACCTGGGGCAGGTTGAACTGGGTGACGATGACCGCCACAGCCACTACCAAGAGGGCCAGGGCCACGAAGCTGCGCAGGCTGAAGCGGGAGAGGGTCACCTGGCCGGTCTCCGCCACCGACTCAGGAGGAGCCAGGGCCCGCAGCTGTTTTCGCAGGTCAGTCAGAATCTGTCGATCCCAGCCGGGCAGGGCCTGGGTCTGTGAGGGAATGGCCACCATCTGGCAGAAGGGCGACAGTCCCGCCAGGGTCTTGACCCCCCAGGATGCGCGGGCGGCCTGGATGGCTTGGTCCACGCCGATCAGCGTGGCGACCAAGGTCAGAAGCTGGATTCGGTCCAGGGCGATGTTGGCCTGAGAGCTGGCGCTGTCGCCGTTCTCCCAGCCGGCGATGACCATGGAGCCCGACTGGTCCATGGCCAGAGTCTCCGGACGGATGCGACGGTGCGTGAAGCCGCGCTCGTTGGCCCGGCGGAGGTAGTCCATCAGCTGCTTGGCCCTGTCCGTGTCCAGGCTACCCGGTTCCAGGGGCCGAAGGTGGACGTCATCCTCCAGGACCAGAATTGAGGATTCCGCGCTCTCCGCCAGACCATAGGGGTGCAGGGCGGTCAGCCCCAGGTCCCGCAGTTCAGCCAGCATGGCCATGTGATGTTGCATGGAGTTTCTGACTGACCGGTCCCGGCGCATGGAGACTCCGGACAGCTTGATCCACTGCCAGAGCTGCATCAGATAGCCCATGGTGTGCAGCTGGCCGTCCATGACCGACACCGTATAGTTATGGCCATCCCTGTCCCGGGCTCTGTAGATGCGGGAGGCCTCGATAAGGTCGTCGTCGAGGGCGGGCAGGGGCTGGCCATCAGTATCCAGACTGGGATCCTGACGTTCCAGGCTGGCGGCGTGGATACCGATGGAGGCTATGGCCTGTACCACTCCCTGCCCCCAGGCGCCCTTGTTCTGCGTGCCCGCCAGGTATCGGACGACCATGCCCATGATCCGTCCCAGAATCAGCGAGACCAGAACCCCGCTGGCCGAATTGGAGGATATGGCGACCATGATGATGGCCACAATATAGAGAGCGTTCCACCCCCACTTGACCGAGCTGCGCAGGCGACGGGGTCCTGCTGCGCTCAGGAAGGCAGCCAGACCTGCATAGAAGTCAGGCAGCAGGACGGGCGACCCTATGGTGTTCTGGGAGCTGAATGAGGCGATCAGGGTCGGGTTGCCCGCCTTCAGGATCAGGTTGGAGGTCAGCATGACCAGCCCGAACCCCAGGAACATGGCCAGGGGGGCAGTGATGGCCTGGATCCACTCCCTGTTGACCAGCAGGTGGACAATCACGGCCAGGACCACGGTCACGGTCACTGCCTGCTGGAGGAAGGATGTGGGTACGTCCATGAGCCAGTCCATGGCATTGCCGGCCTGGCGCATGTCCGACTCGACCCCGGCGGCTATGCCTTTCAGATAGACAGCTGCCAGGGTGATCAGGATTCCCAGGATCAGGGCAGCCAAGGCTCGCAACAGGTCTTCGGCGTCGTGGACCCGTTGTGGAGGGGTATCCCGGATGACGACCTGATCTGTCTGATCGGTGTCGACAGAATCGGTGTCCTCGGGGGTGATGGTCGACTGGGACGGGGTCATGATCAGTCGCGATCGAAGTCCACCAAGGTTCCGGCTGCACCGGTGTAGGTTGCCGGTGTCAAGGCCTTGAGCCGACTGGCCGTGTCCTGGTCCAGGTCCAGGCCATCGATGAAGTGCTCGACATCCTCACGTCCGATCCTCTTGCCGCGCATCAGCTCCTTGACCTGCTCATAGGGATGATCCATGCCTGAGCGTCCAGCCAGACCTGCAGCCCGCATGGCCGTCTGTATGGGCTCGCCCAGGACCTCCCAGTTGCTGTTCAGCTCGCGGGCCATCAGGGCCTTGTCCGGGTGGATGGTCTGCAGGCCGCCGTCCAGGTTGTCCAGAGCCAGCAGGCTGTAGCCCAGGGCCGAACCGATGTTGCGCTGGGTGGTGGAGTCGGTCAGGTCCCGCTGCCAGCGGGTTTCGGTCAGGGTGGCGGCCAGGGTGTCCAGCAGGGCTCCTGAGATCTCCAGATTGGCTTCGGCGTTCTCGAAGCGTATGGGGTTGACCTTGTGGGGCATGGTGCTGGACCCTGTCGCGCCTTTAACGGGTTCCTGGGCGAAGACGCCGCGGGAGATGTACATCCAGACATCCACGGCCAGGTTGTGCAGGATCCGCCCCAGGTGGGCGATGTTGCTGAAGAGCTCGGCCTGCCAGTCGTGCGACTCGATCTGGGTGGTCAGAGGATTCCAGACCAGACCCATCCGCTCCACGATGAAGGTCCGGGTCAGATCGATCCAATCCACCTGCGGCAGGGCGGCCAGATGGGCGCCAAAGGTTCCAGTAGCGCCATTCATCTTGCCCATGTAGTCCTGATTACGAATCCGGTCCAGCTGCCGGTGCAGCCGGTGGACGTAGACCGCCATCTCCTTGCCCAGGGTGGTGGGTGTGGCCGGCTGGCCGTGGGTCAGGGCGAGCATGGGCAGATCCCGGTATTGCTCAGCCATGGTGGCCAGATGCTCCTCGATCCGGGTGGCCTTCGGGAGCCAGACCTGCTCGACTCCGCCTCGGATGCAGCGGGCATAGGCCAGGTTGTTGATGTCCTCGCTGGTGCAGGCGAAATGGACCAGGGGTGTCAGCCTCGGAAGTTGGGACTCGGGGCCAAGGGCTGTTGCTGCAGTCTCCAGACGGCGGTCGATGTAGTATTCCACAGCTTTGACATCGTGGTGGGTCTGGGCTTCGATGCCAGCCAGTTCGGTGATGCCGTCGGCATCGAAATCCTCGGGTATGGCTCGCAGGTAGGCCATTTCAGCCTCGGTCAGAGGCTCTACGCCCGGTAGGACCGGGTGCTGGCCGTTGCCCTGGTAGCCGTTGGCCAGCATGATCATCCATTCGACTTCGACCCGCATGCGCTCGCGGTTCAAGGCAGGTTCGCTCAGAAAGTCCACCAGATCGGCGGTCTGTCTGCGATAACGTCCGTCCAGGGGATTAAGGGGGATGACTGGGGTGATTCGGCTCAGGTTCATGCCTCCAGCCTAGACGACCGGGTCAACCAGCGGGAACCGGCATGGGCGCCCTGGGGGCCAGCGTGTCTCGCTCATCGTCGTAGTCTGCCACGGTAGTAGCGGGTCTCCTGCAAATCGCCCTCGATGGCATGGGCGAAGTGGTCGTCCTGGCGTCGTACTGCGGGTGAGTTCTGATCCCGGGCATCGGCCCAGGCTGCCTGTTGGTAGGCCATGCCGTGGGTGGATTCCTTGCCGGGTCCAACGGTGATCACTGTCCGGCCAGTCTGGTCGCCGCCTGGAGGGGGAGGTCCGCCCGCTCTTCCCCTGACTGTCAGTCGATTGGGTCGAGAGGGGTTGTCGGCTCCATCAAGGCTGGAGACCAGCTCTTCGCGCATCTCCACACTGGTCACCCAGGTGTCAGACTGTATTTTGCGATGGGCGATGGGCGAGCCGACGGTCACGATGTGATCAAAGCGGTAGCGGTCTGAAAGATCCGAGGCCATGGTGGCGGCCACAATGCCACCCTGGGAATGGCCCACCAGGCTGACCGGATCATCCGGACGCACCCCCGCATCCCGCATGGCCCGGTCCACTAGACGTAGGGAGGCTGCCCTGTCACGAACTGAAGCCTTGTCGCTCATGAGCTGGATGTTCTGGGCCCAGCCGATGGGGGAGTCCAGATGGGAGCTGGTGCCGGGTATGTAGACCAGCCAGTGGTCCTTGCCGTCGGCCTTTCGGTAGCGCTGTACGGCGACTGTGGCGTAGGGAATGCCGTCGCGGCAGGATCCCAGGGTCTCCAGGTTGTGCAGGGCGCCGGCGATGTCATGGGCCTCGCCCAATCCTTTGCCCTGTGGCTGAACGGGATCCATCGTGATTCGGTCACCCTGGAAATGAGCGAGTATCAGGGGCATCAGCAGGCCGGGGCCGGTGACCAATCCGCCGATGGGATCATGATGGTCCGAAGACAGGCCGGATGCGACAGCGGTCAGCAGGGGCTGTTGGATGCTGGCTGTGGTTTCCATAAATTCCTGGAATTGCGATGTGTCCAGGTGACCGGTTAGTTTGGCCATCCCCAGGCCCAAACTGATGGATCCCAGCATGAACGGGGCAATAGGCTGAAAGACGGTCAGGGCCTTGGAGGTCAGGGAGCCCATCAGCCGGTCCATGAACGATTCAGCTTGCGAGTACAGCCCGTAGGCCTTGGTCAATCGATCGGCCACAGACTGGAGCCGGGTGCGCAGATCTTCGCAGGCCCGGGCCTGGTCACTGCAGAAGGACACCATCCGATCCATGGGCAGACGGGCATGGCCCGGCGGCGGTACGGCAGCCTGGGTGCAGGGGAGGGCAGGCAGTCCCGGCATGGTTCTGCAGATGGCCTGATTGGTCAGAACCCATTGGGACTGCATGGTGGCCAGGGCACCACCTGCTTGGTTGAGCCGGTCCGCCATGCCGGTCAGGTGGTCCAGCTCGGTGCGCGTATAGCCGTTGGCGTCGGGGGCGGCGGTGATTGTCCGCTTCATGGCCGGATCTCTTGATCGATCAGGCTCAGGGTGCGACTTGCCTGGATGCGCTGATCCTGGCAGACGGCATCCATGGCCCGCACCTGGGCCCTATAGGCCTCAGCAGCCCGGCCTTCCCAGTCGACCCTCAGAGCTTGGTCGGCTAATTCACTCAGATGGACCAGAGTGGTTCGCGACTGCCGTGCCATATCGGACAGCATGGCCCGGCAGCGGGCCGCTCTAGCATGACAGGGGCAGGTTTGGGCCGCTTCCGGATCAGCCAGGAAGGATTGCTGCTCAAGGAAGGGACCCAGGGTGGGTAGTGACGAGGATGACCTATGCATGTCTCCACTACAACATTGCAATCATCCTGAAATGATCCCCGTAGGGCCATGTGGTCGAATGAGGTCCGATTCATCTGGCTGTGGACGGATTTACCGCTAATTCTGTCGGTCTGATAGTCATGGGACGTTCGTCTGCATGGGGATCGATTTGTTGGGGAAGAGGGTGGTGGAGTGACTCACGCGAAAGGTTGTGTGGGCCGGTCACCAAGGCTTGACGTTCTTCCCTTGACCCTTGTTGTCGCCCGCCTTGCCTGTCGGCGTGGGGGAGGTAGACGGTTCACTCTGTTGCTGATTGCGCTTGAGCAGATCCTCCACCTCGGCCTCCTGCTGCTTGGTCAGCCCTGAGGAGGAGCCCTTGCCGGATCCGTTATTTCCGTCCTGGGCCTTATCGGCCTTCTGCTTCTTGAGCAGATGCTCCGTGCGGCTGGTCAGCGCAGCGTTGGCAGCGCGGTTGGCCTGGGCAGCCTGTCTGGTCTGTGGCAGAATCAGGGGTCCCGGCCGTTCGACCTGGGCGAAGAGGCGCTCGGCCTGGTCCTGCAGGGCCTTGATGGATGCTGGATCGGCCTGGGGGTTTTGGGCCTGTCGAACGTTGGTGCTCAGCGTGTGCGTGCCTTCGTTATAGGTGGCGATGGCTTTGACGTTGATCAGGCCCCAGGCCCCGGCCAGGGCTGCGACCAAGGCCAAGCCAGCCAAAATCAGGCGCACTCGCAGGCGGCCCCCGCTCCTTGCTCTCTGCTGGGACTTCCTACTCATAGCAGTCTCCTTGAAGTATGGACCCACAGCCCCGCCTCAATCAGGATCAGGGCCAGTTCCACCAGTGCCAGCGGCCAGACCAGCGGAGTGACATGCTGGCGGACCTGGTCGACCCTGGTAACCCGGTAGCGCTTGGAAGCCGTCGCCGTAGCTCCCTCGCGTACGGTGGCCCCCTTGGCCAGGGCCTGGTAGTGGCCGCTCATCTCGTCGGCCATGGCCTTGAGGGTTTTCGGGTCCATGGAGGAGATGCCAGGCTGGCCGGTCTTGGGGTCCGTCACCCAGCCGTCGGCATCACTGCCAGCGACATCCGAGCTCATGGGCACCATGCCGCCCTTGGCCGAGCCGGTTCCCAGCACGAAGGCATCGTCCAATCCCTCCCTGAGCACGCTGAAGGATCGTCGTTCATCCGGTCCGGTCTGTTCGCCGTCGCTGATCAGGTAGAGCAGGATTCGGTCGTCGGGATGCCGATCCCTGGTCTGCTTCATGACCAGACTCAGGCGATCCAGCGGAGCATCCAGGCTGGAGCCGGCGGACCTGGATGTGGGCTCCGTAGCCAGCCCCCTGGCCCAATTGTCCACAGCCCGCACGTCGGGAGTCAAAGGCAGATCGACGCTGGCTGAGGCGCCGAAGCTCAGGGCTGAGAAGGAGGCATCCGGGTAGATGCGTGTCAGGTCGTGGGCGGCCGCCCGGGCCGCCTCCAGTCGGCTGATTCCTTCCTGGTCGCCATATCCGGCATCCTTGACAGCCATGGAACCGGTCACGTCAACTGCAATGAAGACATCAGTGGCGTTGACGGCTTTATTGGTGGTTTTGCTGACCGTGCTTGGGGTCAGGACCATGAGGGCCAGAATCAGGACCATGGCGGTGCGTCGGGTCAGGGCCCAGCGATCGGCATCGGTATCCCGGCCCTTGTGCAGTCCATGGATGACCAGCGCAAGGGCCAGGAGCAGCAGCAGACCCGCCAGAAGGCCGCCGGCCACCCAGCCCAGGGCAGGCTCAAAGGTCAGGGATTTGAGTATGTTCATCGCTTCAGCCTCCAGGCCAGGAGCAGATAACCCGACAGTGCCAGGGCCAGGGCCAAGGTCCACCAGCCGGGTGCATCCACCAGGCTGGACTGCTCCTGCTGGCGGGGGTCGGCTCCGTGCCGATGCTCAATTTGGCGGACCAGTGCGTTGATGGAGTTCCCGTCCTGCCGTCTAAGGAAGATGCCGCCACGGGCCTCGATCAGCCGCTGCATCTGCTTGGTGCTCTCATCCTCGGTACCCTGGTCCGGTCCCGAATAGAGGCCGTCCACGGCGATTCCTGCGGCCGAGGTCAGCTTGAGCGCCTCCTCCAGGGTGTAAGTGGGTTTGCCGGAGACCACGTTATCGGTGGCCAGGACCAGGGAGCTCGATCGTTGGCCGGCCTTTGCCGGTTTGCTCTGGTCCTTGGGGGCGAATTGCGGCAGGAGCGCAGCGCAGCCCACCAGCCCGTCGCCGATCAGTGAGGTGGTGTCCCGGCGGTTCTGTGTGCCCTCCAGCCAGTCGCTGATGTCCTGGTACTGTCGCCCGCTCATGGCATCGATGCGGTCCTGGGACTGCACCCCGTCCAGGATCCGCCGCGCCTTGCTCAATTCGGCGGTGATCATGTCGTAGTCATCGGTCAGGGGGAAGACGGTGCGCGAGGTGGAGTTGAATATGCTCAGAGCCATGCGTTCGCCCTGGAAGTTGCGGACCAGATCAAGGTAGGAGGCGATCACCTGCCGGTCGTAGGGCAGGGTGGAGCCGGACACATCCAGGCATAGGACAATATCGCGGTTATGGCCCTGCTCCAACGTCCGATCGACCCGGGCGGGCCTTGCAGCCAGGCTCAGAACCATCAACAAGGCCAGAGAGAGCAGGGCTGCGGCGCAACGGTTCAATCGCCGCCAGCGCCGCAGGGCTTCATGCCCCTCCTCGGTGTCCAGGTCGCTGTTCAAGGTCCAGACCCGGGCTCCCGGTTCCTGATCAGACCTGCCACGACGCGCCTTACGGTAGGCCAGCAGGCTGAACGCCAGGGCCAGGACCAGGGCCAGAACAGGCAGCCAGGGCCATCTCCAGGACAGATTGCCCATGCTCATCGCGGCCACCGTTCAATCAAGTCCCGTACCCAGTCGGCCGCCTGATTCACCGTGGCGTCGGTTCCTGCGCTGTCTCGGGGAAGGGCGAATTCAGGCGGGTAGAGGGCATCTATGGTCTGCCGAAGCAGGTCCAGGCCCTTCCGGGTGCCCGGCGTACGGGGCTGGGCCTGGATTTCGGCCAGAGTCTTGGATTTCATGTCGCTGTTCCAGGAGCGGGAGGCGAATCCACGAGCGATGGTGGCCAGTGCCGTCATGGCCTGGTCGCGGTCCAGCTCGCCGTTGTCGTACCGGGCCACCACCTGATCAATCCGTTGCCGCCATGCATCGCGGGAGTCGGAGCTCACCTGGGCCGGACCCTCCTCTTGCTGACGGCGGAACCTGGGCAGGAGAACGGCCGCTGCGGCCAGAGCCAGGGTCAGAATGATGGCGGTCGTCGTCAGGGTCAGCAACCAGGTGGGCTGGGTCATGGTGGGCATGACCTTGATCCGGCCATGACCTGACGCAAGACGAATAAGGGCGACAGCGTTCATGCCGCCATCACCGTCCGTCGCATGGGGATGCCCGGTCGGCCGGCTGAAAGCAGGTGGATGAACCTGTTGAACATGGCTGTGCTGGAGTCGGCACGGATCAGCGAGGCTCCGATTCTGGACAGTTCCCGGCCAAAGGCTTCAATTTGATAGCGCCTGTGCAGGTCCACAGCCTTTGTTCCGTTCGCAGTGCGCAGGAATGCCGGGATCTTCCGTCCGCTGGGCGCATCCGTTACCGAGCCCACAGCGGGCTGCTGGCGCAGGGGGTTCATGGTCTCCACACCGATGAGATTCACGGGGTGGGTGGTGGCCAGCTGGCGGATGGTCGGCATCAGGTCAAGGTTCAAGGCCGACTGGTCGGTGGCGATGACCAGCATGGCCTGTCGGTCCTGGATGCCGGCGGCGTAACCCAGCAGGGCCTCAAGGTTGCGTGGCTGATCCGGCGGTGACTCCAGAGCCCGGTCCAGGGTCTGCTCGAAACGGGCGAAGCCGCCCTGGCAGGGTATGCGGCGGATGGCGGTTGAATCGACCAGGACCAGGTCCACCTCATCACTGCGGCGCAGGCAGAGGGAGGCGAACATGCACAGGGCGTTGGCCGCCACCTGGATGGCCTGCTCCCCATCAGGGCATGTTCCTGACATCTCACGGCCGATGTCCAGCAGCAGCCAGACCCTGCTGGTGACCAGGCGCTCGCGCTCGACAACCATAGGCCGACCCACCCGCGCGCTGGCGTGCCAGTCGATCATGCGGGTTTCGTCTCCGAACTCATAGGCGCGCAGGTCGGCACGCTCGTCTCCGCCGCCTCGACGGCCGGAGGAATGCTCGCCCTCCAACAGGCCCAGGGCCCGGCGCACCGTGGGAAGGCGCAGGCTGGTATCCAAGGACTCGATCCGCCTGCGGACCGGGTCGCGATCCGAGCGTCGACGGCTCATGGCACCGGCACCGTGTCGACGATCTGGTTGATGACATCATCGCTGCTGATGCCGTCGGCCTGGGCCTCGAAGGTCAGCAGGATCCGGTGGCGGAGCACCGAATGGGCCCAGTCCTTCAGATCCTCGGGAATGACGTAATCCCTGCCTGTCAGCAGGGCTCTGGCCTGGCCGATGCGCACCAGGGCGATGGAGGCGCGTGGACTGGCTCCCAGCCTCACCTGCTCGGCCAGCCCTTGGATGGGCCGCGATCCGGCCCCCCTGCTGGTGGCTGCCAGATCGACTGCATATCGCATGATGGGCTGTGCCACGTGGACCTGCCGGGCCTTCCGCCTCAGGAAGTCCACATCGGCGATGGTCAGCGCATCCCGATCGTCCTTGCCGGGCATATCGGTGCCGCGGCTGGTCAGCATCTGCAGCATCCGGGTCTCCTGGTCGGCATCAGGATAGGTCATGACGGCCTTGAGCATGAACCGGTCCATCTGGGCCTCGGGCAGGTTGTACGTGCCCTCCTCCTCGATGGGGTTCTGGGTGGCGATCACCATGAAGGGCCTGGGCAGGGCTATGCGCTCGCCGCCGATGGTGGTGGCGCCCTCGGCCATGGCTTCCAGCATGGCCGACTGGGTCTTGGCGTTGGAGCGGTTGATCTCGTCCAGGAGGACGAAGTTGGCGTGGATGGGGCCCAGCTGTGTGGAGAATCGTTGGGTGGAGAAGTCGTAGACCTGGGTGCCTACCAGATCCGAGGGCATCAGGTCGGGTGTGCACTGGATCCGTTTGAAGCTGCCGGAGACCGAAGTGGCCAGGGTCTGGGCGGCAGTGGTCTTGGCCAGTCCGGGAACGGATTCGATCAGGATGTGTCCGGAGGCCACCAGCGTCAGGATCAGTGCCTCGCGCAGGTTTTCCTGCCCTACCAGGGTCCTTGAAAAGCGGGTCCGGATGCGGTCGGCCAACTGACGGCAACGTTGCAGGTCGTCCTGGCTGATCGGCGGAACCTGCCGGTCCTGACTGGGCTGAACAGATGGGGACTGACTGGGTCGAGGTGGGAATAATGCCATAGCAGACATGGTAATGGCATTTCCTGACGACTCAGCCAGCAGGACTCAGGTCAGCGACCAGTCCACCGGCTCGGCGCCCATGGCCTCCAGCGCTTGGTTGGCCTTGGAGAACGGACGGGAACCGAAGAAGCCGTACCGGGCCGACAAGGGGCTGGGATGCGGGGATTTGATGATGGCCGCGTTGGTCAGCAGGGGCTCCAAGCTCTGGGCCTGTCGTCCCCAAAGAATGGCCACCAGGGGACGGATTTTGCCCTCCTGGTCGCGTCTGTCGTTCAGAGCCCGGATGGCGGCGTCGGTAATCTCCTCCCAGCCCTTGTTCCGGTGGCTGGCCGGCTTGCCCACCCGCACGGTCAGGCAGCGGTTGAGCAGCATGACCCCTCGCCTGGTCCAAGGCGTCAGATCGCCGTTGGAGGGTGTGGGAAGGCCCAGGTCGGCGCTCAGCTCGGCGTAGATGTTCCGCAGGGAGCCGGGGATGGGGTTGACAGCGGGGTCCACGCAGAAGCTCAGGCCCACCGGATGGCCGGGCGTTGGATAGGGATCCTGACCCACGATCAGGACCTTGATGGAGTCGAAGGGGATGGTAAAGGCGCGCAGAATGTTTTTGCTGGCAGGCAGATAGCGATGGCCCTGGGCCAGCTCGCTCCTGAGGAAGTCGCCCATCCGGTGGATGTTGGGTTCGACTGGTGCCAGAGCGCGGGCCCAGCCGGGGTCCACCAGGGCGCTCAAAGGTTTGCGCTGGGTTCGGCCCTGGCCTCCTGCTATGGTCGGAGGATTGGTACCGGTTCGGTTCGTCGGATCAGGGGAGGTTGCGGCAATTGGCTGGCTGCTGTTCATAAGGTCACTATATCGCTTGGCGTTATGGGCCGGTCAGGGCTGCCTCGGCCATTCCAGGGTTGGCGGAGGACGTCGAATGGCCGGTTGAATGTTGACCCGGCGACGCATTACTTATAATGGTTCATGATCCGGTGGAGCAGAGGAGAGTTCATGGCTAGCACGCGCGACAATGGGACGCAGGCGCGCCCTCAGGTTCATGATGCGTTCGACAACCCTCCCAAGGGGCCGGTCGGCGTGCATCGCGGGCCCCGTTCCCTGTCGGTCAGGGTCCTGCCCTACCTGCTGGTGGTTGTCTTGGCGGTGCTGTGCGGTCTGGGCGTATGGGCTGCGGTCAGCGGCTCCCTGCCCTGGCAACAGACGCACACTGAAGCCTCCAGGGTCATCAGCAGCCATCTGCCGAAGCGTTCAGCCTCCTCTTCGGCTTCAAGCAGCGCGACCGCTACCGATCAAGCCTCCCAGGAACAAACTTCTGAGCCCTCCTCCCAGTCGCCTTCAGCGAGCGCTTCCAGCAGCAGCCCGGCTCCTGTGGTCAACCGGGGCACGCGGGTAACCGTCATCAATGGAACCAGGGTCACCGGGTATGCCGGCAAGAAGCGCCAGGTTCTGGTCAATGCCGGGTACACTGCGGTCACGGCATCCAACCCGCAAGGTGCCCTGCCTGGCGTAAGCATGGTCCGCTACCGTGACGAGGCCGACAAGGCCACAGCCCAAGAGGTGGCCAACGTGTTGGGTATTGCCCAGGTGGAGCAGTCCTCCGTGACCACGACTCCGGTTGAAGCCATCCTCATGCAGTGAAGTTCGGCCAACCGGAGAGTGGAAGAAATACCACGGCAAAACATTCGGAATTTCGGCTCGGCGTTTTGCAATTGCCCCATAAATAGGCCTAAACTGACCTTGCCGACCAGGCAGATGCGGTCAGTCTCGTATCTGTTGTGACGCGGCACCTATGTTAAGGAAGTTAGTTATGGCACAAGGCACTGTGAAATTCTTCAGCGCTGGCAAGGGTTACGGATTCATCAATCCCGACGATGGCGGCGAGGACGTGTTCGTGCACTACTCGGCCATTCAGTCCGATGGCTTCAAGACCCTTGATGAGGGAGATAAGGTCGAATATCAGGTGGAGCAGGGCCCCAAGGGTCTGCAGGCAACCAAGGTCACCAAGCTCTGATTGTCGTCTTCTGTATTCGTCATGGGGACCCCGGTCATTCCGGGGTCCTTTTTTATGGCACGTTGCCTATAGCCAGATCTGAGCCAGGACTGCACAGGGTGCGGATTGTTTGTCGGTGCGACCGATATTTCTGGGCAAATATGACATACAGCCTGCAGCGTATTTTCACTTCGGGTTGGCACTCGGCCTCATCGAGTGCTAATCTGCTGAATTAGCACTCGAGGTGCGGGAGTGATAACGCGACAGCTGACGGTCGGGTTCCGTTCCACGCCGACAGTGGGTCATGAAACCTCAAGCCATGACGGAGGAAGCAACAATGGCAAAAATCATCGAGTATGACGAGGAAGCTCGTCAGGGCATGCTTGCCGGCCTGGACAAGCTGGCCGATACAGTTAAGGTCACTCTGGGCCCCAAGGGTCGCAATGTGGTGCTGGATAAGTCCTATGGCGCCCCGACCATCACCAACGATGGCGTCTCCATCGCCAAGGAGATCGACCTGGAGGATCCCTACGAGCGCATCGGCGCCGAGCTGGTCAAGGAAGTCGCCAAGAAGACCGACGACGTCGCCGGAGACGGCACCACCACCGCCACCGTGCTGGCCCAGGCCCTGGTGCATGAGGGTCTGAAGAACGTGGCTGCCGGGTCCAACCCGATCGCCCTGCGCCGCGGCATCGAGAAGGCTGCCGACGCTATCGTCAAGGAGCTCGTGGCCCAGTCCAAGGAAGTCGAGACCAAGGACCAGATCGCTGCCACCGCCACCATCTCCGCAGGCGACCCTGAGATCGGCAATGAGATTGCCGAGGCTCTGGACAAGGTCGGCCAGGATGGTGTGGTCACCGTCGAGGACAACAACCGCTTCGGACTGGACCTGGAGTTCACCGAGGGCATGCGCTTCGACAAGGGCTACATCGCTCCCTACTTCGTCACCAACAACGACGACCAGACCGCTGTTCTGGATGATCCCTACATCCTGCTGACCTCGGGCAAGGTCTCCAGCCAGCAGGACGTGGTCCACATCGCCGAGCTGGTCATGAAGACCGGCAAGCCCCTGCTGATCGTGGCCGAGGATGTGGACGGCGAGGCGCTGCCCACCCTGATCCTCAACAAGATTCGCGGCACCTTCAACTCCTGCGCCGTCAAGGCTCCTGGCTTTGGAGACCGCCGCAAGGCCATGCTGCAGGATATGGCCATTCTGACCGGCGCACAGGTTGTCTCCGATGAGCTTGGTCTCAAGCTGGACTCCATCGACATGAGCGTGCTGGGCACCGCCAAGAAGGTCATCGTCTCCAAGGACGAGACCACCATCGTCTCCGGTGGCGGTTCCAAGGACGAGGTCTCCGCCCGCGTGGGCCAGATCCGCACCGAGATCGAGAACACCGATTCCGACTACGACCGCGAGAAGCTGCAGGAGCGGCTGGCCAAGCTGGCAGGCGGCGTGGCCGTCATCAAGGTCGGCGCAGCCACTGAGGTCGAGGCCAAGGAGCGCAAGCACCGCATCGAGGATGCTGTCCGTAACGCCAAGGCCGCCATCGAAGAGGGTCTGCTGCCCGGAGGCGGCGTGGCTCTGGTTCAGGCCGCTGCCAAGGCCGAGAAGGATGTCAAGCTGGATGGCGACGAATCCACCGGCGCCTCCATCGTCTTCCGCGCCATCGAGGCCCCGATCAAGCAGATTGCCGAGAACAGCGGCGTCTCCGGTGACGTGGTCATCAACAAGGTCCGCTCGCTGCCTGCCGGCCAGGGCTTCAACGCAGCCAACAACGAGTACCAGGACCTGCTGGAGGCCGGCGTGGCCGACCCCGTCAAGGTGACCCGTTCCGCCCTGCAGAACGCTGCCTCCATCGCCGGGCTCTTCCTGACCACCGAGGCTGTCGTGGCCAACAAGCCCGAGCCTCCGGCACCTGCTGCCGCTCAGCCTCAGGGCGACATGGGCTACTGATCCCTTGAGGTTCGGCCGGAATTTCGGCTGAACCGGGTGATTGCCAAAGACAGGGGCCTGCGCACCGGACAATGGTGCGCAGGCCCCTGTCTCTGTTATGTTCTGCCTTTCCATGTGCCTGTCAGGTCTGGATCCGATACGTCATGAATACCCTGTGGTTGTATGGCTTTGAGCTGCCTCATCATCCAGGCGTTCAGGCTCCGGCGAAGAGGCGGGTGGCCTGGGCCTCGGTGTCTGCATAGAGAGCCGAGGCCTGTGTCAGGGCCGCCTGGATGCCTTCAAGCGCCTGCTCCATCTGGGCCTGCGAGGCACGCCACTGCTGGGCCACTGTGGCGAATTGGCTGGCTGCCGAACCCTGCCAGACGCTTTGCAGATTGTCCAGATTGGTGTACATTCCCGCCACGGCATCTCTGATGGCCCCTATCGAGCCGCTGACCGCGCCGGAGGCAGTCTGTATCTGATCCGAATCAACTTGGAACCGTGTCATGGTTGTCCTTTCCGTGAATGGCGGTGATGGTGGGGGAGTCCAAGGCCGTCAACCGCTACTGTGGACACTATGACAGTGTTCACGCAGTTGCCCCGTCCACGGACCCATGTGGTCGAACGAGTTCCCCTCCACAAGACGGGTCTGTTCCGTCTTTCGACAGTGAGGCGGGTTCTGTCTCTTCTGCTTTTGATGGTTTTGGCGGTCGGCGCTCTTGGACCGACCAGTGCTTTTGCCGATGAACCTCAGACCGGGGCCGGAACCATGACCGATACAATCACCGATCCGCAGAATCTGCTGGGTTCTGATGTGGGCTCCGTCAAGGATGCAATCAAGGAGACTGCAGAGCAAACCGGAGTATCGGTCCGACTGCTCTACCTGCCGCATTTCTATGAGGGCGTCAAGCCGGAGACCTGGGCATCCCGGGTGCTCGAATCGATGAAGCCCGCCCACGACACAGTCATGCTGGCCGTGGCCTCCCAGGACGGCAAATTGGTCGTGGCGGTCTCCAGCAACTCGCAGGCCTGGCTCAAGGATCAAACCAGCGTGGACCAGCTCTCACAGGCTGCTCTGGAGCCGGTCACCAAGGGTCGGAACCCTGACTGGGTGGGCTCGGCCAAGGCCATGATGACCCAGGTGGAGACCCTGAACCAAAACCAACGACATCACCGAATCATGATCATCGCTCTTTCGGCGACGGCTGTGGTCCTGGTCATTCTGGCCGTGGTCGTTGTGATCTGGTGGCGTCGCAGCAGCCGAGCCGGGGCTCATCATCGCAAGTCCAGCCTTGCGAAGAAGAAATCACGTCCGACAGAGACGATCAGCGAACTTTCAGACAATACCCAGAAAGAGGCGGCAAGCTGAAGTCATGAGCAAACCGACGCAAGCACAACTGGTCGTGGTCGACGACGAACCGTCCATCAGGGATCTGCTGGTGGCCTCCCTGCACTTCGCAGGCTTTGCTGTCGAGACCGCGGCATCCGGCTCCGAGGCCATTCAGGTTATCGAGCGCGTCCAGCCTGATCTGATTGTCTTGGATGTCATGCTGCCTGACATCGATGGGTTCACGGTCACCTCCCGCATCCGTCAGGAGGGAATCGATGCGCCGGTGCTCTTCCTGACCGCCAGGGACGACACCCAGGACAAGGTCATGGGGTTGACCGTAGGCGGCGACGATTATGTGACCAAGCCTTTCAGCCTGGAGGAGGTCGTGGCCAGGATCAAGGCCATACTGCGCAGGACCCGCGAGCACCAGGAGGACGACCCGATCATCCGCGTGGGCGATCTGGAGATCAACGAGGATTCCCACGACGTCACCAGGGCCGGCCGACCCATCGACCTGAGCCCGACCGAATACAAGCTGCTGCGCTACCTGATGGACAACGAGGGTCGTGTGCTCAGCAAGGCCCAGATCCTGGACCACGTCTGGCAATACGACTGGGGCGGCGATGCAGCCATTGTGGAATCCTACATCTCCTACCTGCGCAAGAAAGTGGATGGCATCACCGTCAGCGACGGACACGGCGGGGAGCACAAGGTCACACCGCTGATCGAGACCAAGCGGGGCATCGGCTACATGATCCGGGCACCCAGGCAGAACGCATCGGACGGCGGCGATGGCGACTAGTCGCCAGGATCCGGCCCCCAAGACAGAACCGTCGGCCGCTCCCGACCCGAGGGCGGCTGAAAGGTCCGGATCCTTCATGGGTTCGGACTCCGGCAAGGCAGCCGGCTCCGGCAAGCCGAGGGGTCGCTCTTTGCCCAGGTCGCCTCTGGCTGCCATTCCCCTAAGTACCAAACTTGTGGCCAGCATGCTCATCCTGCTCATCGTGGGCACGGTGGGCGTCTCCGTAGCCATCTGCCAGATGGCCGACGACTATCTGATGAAGCGTACGGACACGCAATTGATCCGCCAGGCCAACCTGGGAATTCGCAACGCCACCCTTCTTCGCCAGGAGGATCTGAGCAAGAACGGCCTGGGCCCAACCGACTACTTCCTGCAGATCCGCGACAACGACCTGCACATCATTTCGGACGATCTGAACCCCATGCAGGTCAACGGGGTCATCTCCCGCCCGCGCCTTCCAACCGACGGCAGCCTGGGCTCGATACCCCTGGGCCAGCCGACCACGGTACCGGCCTACGTGCGCATCTCCAAGCAGGCCTCGCCCGACCGGGACACCATGAAGCGGGCCCGGGCCTCCTGGCGTGTTGTGGCCATGCAGTGGAAGCTGCGCAACGAACTGGACGATTCCGAAATCAGCGGCGTGCTCTTCATCGGCCTGTCCATGAGCGACCAGGACGAGGCTGTGCATGATCTGACGGCTTTCTGCATGATCATTTCCGTCGTGGTGGTTCTTTTGGGCGGAGTCATCTCGGTCCTGCTGATCCAGTCCACCCTGGTTCCCCTCAAACGCATCGAGAAGACCGCTGCAAAGATAGCGGCCGGCGACCTTTCCCAACGCATTCCCAGCTTCCCGGAGAATACCGAGGTGGGCTCCCTGGCGGCATCCCTCAATGCCATGCTGGCGCGAATCGAGCATTCCTTCGAGGAGCAGCGCCAGACCACTGAAAAGATGAAACAGTTCGTTTCGGATGCCAGCCATGAGCTGCGTACCCCACTGGCAGCCATCCACGGCTATGCAGAGCTTTACAGGATGCAGCGCGACTATCCAGGGGCTCTTGAGCGTGCCGACAAGTCCATCCAGCACATCGAGGACTCTTCCACCAGGATGACGGTCCTGGTCACGGATCTGCTCTCGCTTGCACGCCTGGATGAGGGCAGGGGGATTGACCCGACCCTGTCAGTCGATCTGACTGGACTGGTTCGAGACGGGGTGGACGACCTGCATGCCCTGGATCTGGGAAGAGAAGTGGCTACGGGAAAGGTTTGCCTGCACACCGAGGATCAGCCAGCCCCCCAGGAGGTCCCGGTCGCAGCCAACAAGGGTCTGCCGGGCCTCAAGGCACGCAGCAAGGAGAAAATCACGGTGGGCGGGCACCTGGGTCCATCCGTCAGCCTGGACATTCAGGAGGGCCCCCTGCCCCCGGTACAGGTGACTGGCGACCCCAGCCGCCTGCGTCAGGTGATCACCAATATCGTGGGCAATATCCACCGCTACACTCCGTCTGATTCGCCGGTTCAAGTGGGATTGGGCCTGGTCAAGGCGACCATTGCTCCAGCGGATCTGACCAGGCTGGAGGCCACCGAATCCTCTCTGGGACACCTGACCGAGGCGATCCAGGTGGCGGAGAACAGCCATGTGGGCACTGACTACGCCATCATCCGGGTGGTCGACCACGGGCCAGGTGTCCCGGAGGAATCCAGGTCCAGGCTCTTCGAGCGCTTCTACACAGCCGATCCGTCCAGGGCTCGGGAGAAGGGCGGCACGGGGCTGGGCCTAGCTATCGTCCAGTCCATTGTCAAGGCTCATCAGGGGTTCATCTGCGCCTCTCCGACCCCGGGAGGCGGTTTGACCTTCACCATCGTCATACCCCAGGGCGTCAGGCGGGATCAGGGGGGAGCTGAGGGTTAGGCCAATCCTGCCACCAACCGCCCCGTACGCCTATGACAAGATGGGTCGTCCTGCCCGTCCTGTTCAGGTAAACTGATTTCGGATATACCTGTTCAAGAAGCAACGTAAGGAAGTGGCAGAGCATGCCCAGCGGGAGAGTACGGTGGTACGACGCCAAGCGGGGGTTCGGGTTCATCACGGATGAACAAGGTGGGGATGTCTTCCTGCCCTCATCAGCCCTGCCCGCTGGTGTATCCACCATACGCAAGGGATCCCGGGTGGAGTTCTCGGTGGCTGAGGGCCGCAAGGGCCCCCAGGCCCTGGATCTGAAGCTGGTGGGGCCGACCCCCTCCATTCTGCGCGCCAAGCGACCCGATCCGGACGATATGGCCGCCATCGTGGAGGATTTGATCAAGCTGCTGGACTCGGCTGGCAATGGCCTGCGTCGGCACCACTATCCGGGTCGGGCCGAATCCGCCAAGCTGGCCACCCTCCTGAGGGCTGTGGCAGATGACTTTGACGTGCCGGACTGAGTGGACGGCGAGAAGAATCCGACGTGGATCGGTCTTGTCCGATCCCACTGATGATGAAGGTGTGATAGATGGTTCAAGAGGACCTGGATCCTGAGGAACTGGCCAGGCGGGTGGCTCTGAGCGTGGCTGCCGACAGCGATGAGGTCGGTGCGCTGGTCGGCCGTACCCTGATCGGGGATGGAGTCTGGGACTACCGGTTCGCCTCGGCCATCAAGGGCTATGAGGGCTGGCAGTGGTCGGTCACTCTTTACCGTGATGAGGATGCCGATACCTGGACTGTGGATGAATCCTCTCTGGTGCCCACCGATGCGGCCCTGCAGCCCCCGGCATGGGTTCCTTGGAAGGATCGTCTGCTGCCCTCGGATCTGAGCGTGACCGATGCCATGGGAACCGACCCCGACGACCCCAGGCTGACGGGCGGATACAAGCCTGTGCAGGCTAAGCCTCAGAATTCTGAAGTACAGCAGACCCCAGGGGACAATGAAGAAGGCCAGAAAGCATTAACCTCGGCGGAGACTGACGGCTCTGATCAGCAGACCGACGGTGCGGTCTTCCGCCTGGTGGACCGCTCGGGTGACGAAAAAGACGTTCATGAGCAGGAAGCGGATGATCAGGTTTCCTTCGGCGCACAGACCTCCTCCGACGACCTGGACGAGGCCGTCGATCGCTTCGCTCTGACCCGTCGGCACCTGATGACCCCTGAGGCCAGATCCGCCACTGCCAAGCGCTGGTACGAGGGGCAGCACGGTCCCAAGTCCCTGTCGACCCGGACGGCCAAGGGCAAGGTCTGCGAGACCTGCGGCTTCATGATTCCCCTGGCAGGCGATCTGGGTACCATGTTCGGCGTCTGTGCCAACCGTTGGAGCCCGGACGACGGGCGCGTGGTCTCCCTGGATCACGGCTGCGGCGAGCATTCCGAGATCGAGCCCCAGGAGGAGTCCCATCTCTGGGTACAGTCCCAGCCGGCCTATGACGATCTTCATATCGATGTGGTCAGGCAGAAGCCACGGGAGGAGCGTCCTGAGGTGGAACTCATGGAGCAGATGCAGTCGGAAGACGGCTCAGAGGACTGATTCCAGGCCTCGTTGCGTTCAGAGCGCAATCACCGGCGGGCCGAGAATAAACGTCACCGTAAATCTGTAGAGTGAATTACGGATCAAAGGGAAGGACAAGTATGTTCGAACGGTTTACCGACCGTGCGCGGCGGGTGATTGTGCTGGCGCAGGAAGAGGCCCGCACCCTGCAGCACAATTACATCGGCACCGAGCACCTCCTCCTGGGCCTGATCAGGGAGGGTGACGGTGTCGCCGCCAAGGCCCTGGCCTCCAAGGGCGTGGAACTGGATGCCACCCGCAAGCAGGTCGAGGAGATGATCGGTAAGGGCAATGCGGTTCCCAATGGGCACATCCCATTCACGCCGCACGCCCGTCAGGTCCTTGAGCTGTCGCTGCGCGAGGCGCTTCAGCTGGGTCACTCTTACATTGGCACTGAGCACATTCTGCTGGGACTCATCCGCGAGGGTGAGGGCGTCGGCACCCAGGTGCTGATCAAGATGGGTGTGGACCTGGGCGATCTGCGGACCGCCACGATTGACATGATTCGCGGCAACCATGAGGGTGGCGATGCCGGCAAGGGCGATCTTGCCAATGCCGGCGGCGTTGCCAACAAGGGCGGACAGACCGGTTCGGCCATTCTGGACCAGTTCGGCAGGAACCTGACCCAGGAAGCCGCTGAGGGCAAGCTGGACCCGGTCATCGGCCGGGCCAACGAGATCGAGCGGGTCATGGTCGTCCTTTCCAGGAGGACCAAGAACAACCCTGTGCTGATCGGTGAGCCCGGCGTGGGCAAGACCGCCGTGGTCGAGGGCCTGGCCCAGAAGATCCATAACGGCGATGTCCCCGAGACCCTCAAGGGCAAGCAGGTCTACTCGCTGGATCTGGGCTCCATGGTGGCCGGTTCACGCTACCGGGGCGACTTCGAGGAGCGTCTGAAGAAGGTGCTCAAGGAGATCAAGACCCGCGGCGACATAATTCTCTTCATCGATGAGATTCACACCATCGTCGGCGCAGGTTCGGCGGATGGGGCCCTCGGTGCCTCTGACATGCTCAAGCCCCTGCTGGCCCGCGGCGAGCTGCAGACCATCGGAGCGACCACTACCGACGAGTACCGTAAGTACATCGAGAAGGATGCGGCCCTGGAGCGGCGCTTCCAGCCCATCCAGGTCTCCGAGCCCACCATCGCCCAGACCATCGAGATCCTCAAGGGTCTGCGCGGCCGCTACGAGCATCACCACCACGTCACGATCACTGACAAGGCCCTGCAGTCGGCGGCCGAGCTCTCTGCGCGTTACATTCAGGACAGGAACCTGCCTGACAAGGCTATCGACCTGATTGATGAGGCCGGCGCACGTCTGCGCATCAAGCGGCTGACCGCCCCGCCGGAGCTCAAGGAGCTGGATGCCAAGGTGGATCGCATCTCCGCCCAGAAGGACCAGGCCATCAAGGACCAGGACTTCGAGAAGGCCGCTCAGCTGCGCGACAGCCAGGAGAAGCTGGAGGCCGAGCGCAAGGAGAAGGAACAGGCCTGGCACGAGGGCGAATCCGACGTCAAGATGGTTGTCGACGAGGATGTGATCGCCGAGGTGGTCTCTTCGACCACCGGAATCCCGGTCTTCAAGCTGACCCAGGCCGAGTCCAAGAAGCTCCTGGGCATGGAGAAGGAGCTGCACAAGCGGATCATCGGCCAGGATGAGGCTGTCTCCGCCCTGTCCCGCTCCATCCGCCGTACCCGTGTGGGCCTCAAGGATCCCAAGCGTCCCGCAGGTTCATTCATCTTCGCCGGGCCCACCGGCGTGGGCAAGACCGAGCTGGCCAAGGCTCTGGCCCAGTTCCTCTTTGACGACGAGAATGCCCTGATTCGGGTGGATATGTCCGAGTTCTCGGAAAAGTACTCCACCTCTCGTCTCTTCGGTGCCCCTCCGGGGTACGTGGGATACGAAGAGGGCGGCGAGCTCACCGAGAAGGTCAGGCGCAAGCCGTTCTCCGTGGTCCTCTTCGACGAGATCGAGAAGGCTCATCCGGACATCTTCAACACCCTTCTGCAGGTGCTGGACGACGGCCACCTGACCGATGGGCAGGGTCGCATGGTGGACTTCAAGAACACCATCATCATCCTGACCACCAACCTGGGAACCCGTGACATCGCCAAGGCGGCCAACACCGGCTTCAACGTGAGCGGCAACACCGAAACCTCCTATCAGCGGATGAAGGACCAGGTGACCAGTGAGCTCAAGCAGCAGTTCAGGCCCGAGTTCCTGAACCGCCTGGATGACATCATCGTCTTCCAGCAGCTGACCGAGCCCCAGGTCCGGCAGATTGTCGATCTGGACATCGCTCAGCTCAACGACCGTCTCTTCGAGCGCCACATGTCCCTGGATTTGACCGACAAGGCCAAGGATCTGCTGGCCGAGAAGGGCTTCGATCCGCTCCTGGGTGCCCGGCCCCTGCGCCGTGTCATCCAGCGGGATATCGAGGATGCCGTCTCCGAGAAGATCCTCATGGGCGACCTTACGGACAATGAGTCCGTCCAGGTCGATGCCGAAGGCGAGGGCATCCTGGGTGAGTTCACCTTCACAGGAAAGCCCTTCGAGGGACCCCGGCATGCGGCCAGCTCCGCTGATAAACAGGACCAGAAGTCTGAACTGGTGGGAGCTTCGGTGAGCTCTTCCGACGCTGATGTTCCGCCAGCAGGCGAGGCCGACAGCCAGAGCCAGGATGGTCAAGGTTCTGAGCAGTCCGCTCAGAGTTCGCCTGCCAGTGACTGAGATAAGGGTTGAGGCCCGACGCAGCTGACTGAAGAGGGGTTGGGGCACATTACAGTGCTCCAACCCCTCTTATTCTGTGCTGCCGGGGATTTGCGTCGATCTCTGTAATGCAGTTTCTGAAACGTCACTTGGAATCCATGGCTTCTATTGGCAGTGTGAGCTCGGCATTTGCTTTTGCTTGCGAGTCCATCGAATGGTTCGATCATTCTCTCATATCAGGCTTAAGGCAGCGATGGAATTGGCAGGTAATTGACATCAGTGTTTGCCAGGTCAGCATTCCATGCATAACGGTTCGTTTACCCCAAACGGCCGGCGACTCAGGCAGTTGCGTGGTGAAGAACTCAGGCCAGGCGTGGAAGAAGGCCTTGTTGACCTTGAAGGAACAAGGAACCTAAATGCTTGACGTAGCCGGACCCCTCAGAACAGGGGATGCAGCAGCAGGGCCAACAGATAAAGGGCCATGAGAGCAATGAACAGGATGTCCATCCTGCCCAGTTGCAGCAATCGGTAGTGGGTGCGCTGTTGACGGCTGCCCTCATAGCATCGGGCATCCAAGGCCCGGCTCAGATTGTCAGCGTGGCGCAGAGCTCCGGCGAAGACGGGAACCGTGATGGCTATGGCCGCATGCAGGCGTTGCGAGAGCGAGCCGGACTCGATGGATCCGCCACGGGCTGACTGGGCTTCCACGATGGCCTGAACCTCACGTCCCAGTGTGGGGATGAAGCGCAGAGCCAGTGAGAGGACCAGGGCTATCTCATTGGTGTGGATGCCCAGCCTGGACAGTGGACTCAGCAGCGATTCACAGGCATCGGTCATCTGCGTTGGGGTGGTGGTCTCCACTAGGAGCGCGCCCAGAAAGATGATCAGCATGAAGCGGCAGGCATAGAGCACAGCCACCCAGATGCCACCGGTGGTCAGCACGAATGGACCCCAGGCAGCCAGTCTACGGCCGGTCTGGGTGACCAGAAGATTGAATACGGCCAGTAGAAGCATGAGGATCAGAAAGCCCTTGACTGATTTCATAATGGAACGAAGTGGGGCTCGGGCGGCGGCAAAGAGGCCGATAGTAACCACCAGCGCCAGAACAAGCTGCGCAGGCGTGGAAATGGCGAAAGCGGTGAACATGGCTAGGAGGAAGGTCACCAGCTTGGCTCGCGGGTCCAGCCTTGCCAGCAAGGATAAGGGTTTCTGGTCGGCTTGGGTGCGATCCGCTTTCCTGCCTGAAGTTTCTTTGCCAGCGGCCTCCTTCTCCGCTGCGTCTGTGGCGAGCAGCTGATGGTAGCGCTCCACGACTTTGGCAGTAGGCCCATAGGCTAGCGTTTCTCCATGCTCCAGGAGCAGGGTCTGGTCGGCCAGGTCCAGGGCCTCGCGATCGGCGTGGGTGCTCATGACGATGGTGACGCCGCGCTGATGGAGCACCCGAAGCAATGCCATAATTCGTACGCAGGCCTGGGGGTCGAGACTGGCGGTGGCTTCGTCCAAAACCAGCAGTTGCGGGCTGCAGGCCACGACGCCGGCGATGGCCACCAGGCGCCGCTGACCCCCCGAGAGGTCGAAGGGGGAGCGGTCGGCCAGGTCACTGATGCCCAGAAGCTTCATGGCCTCATCCACCCGCTGCTGCACCTGTTCGGGCCCATAGCCCAGGTTGTGCGGACCATAGGCGATGTCCTGGGCAACGGTGTCCGCAAAAAGCTGATGTTCGGGGTATTGCATGACATAGCCGACCCTTTGGCGCAGAAGCTTCAGATTCCGTCGTCGCAGATGCTTGGCCTTGGGCCGGTCGGGCCCGGCCAGGGGCAGGCCGGCCACCTGGATGGATCCGCTGTCTGGGGTGGCCAGGGCGCAGATGAGCCTGGCCAGGGTGGACTTGCCGGATCCATTGCGCCCGATGATGGCTAGGGTCTGTCCTGCCGCCAGCTCCAGATTCACTTGGCTGAGGGCTTTGCTCCCGGAATCCGGAAAACTGTAAGAGACATCAGACAACTTGACCATGGGGAGAGCGTGGTCATCGACCGGGGTCTTCGCATCCGTGTCTGATACCTTGCTTTGGGTCAGCGGATTTGGGTCAGGTTCGCCGACAAGGGCTGGCAGATCCTGCCTGTTCAGGATCTGGTTCGGACTTCCGGAGGCCACGATGCGCCCATGGTCAAGTACCAGGACCCGATCGGCCTGTCTGGCCTGTTCGAGCAGGTGGGTGATGTGCACGACAGCCGTGCCCTGGGTCGTCAGCCGGCAGAGGATTGATTGAATCTCCTGTCGACCGGCCGCGTCGAGCATGGCACCAGGTTCGTCCAGCACCATCATGCCTGGATTCATGGCCAGGCCGCCGGCCAGGGCCAGTCGTTGTTGCTGTCCGCCCGACATGCGGGTGGGATCATCATTCATCCGCGTCTGCAAGTCGACCTGTTTCAGGGCCGCTGGCACACAGGAGAGCATCTTCTGGCGGGGTATGCCCAGATTCTCGGGTCCGAAAGCCACGTCGTCCTGGACGACGGTGGTCACGATCTGGTCCTCAGGGCTCTGAAAGACCATGCCGATGCTCCGCCGTGCCTGTCGGTAGGCCTCAGTGTCGATCTGTCGGCCCTGATCCGGGGTGTCGGAGCAGACCGCTCGGCCCATAAGCTCGACCTGGCCGTGGTCAGGTGCCGTCGCACCCGAGAGGATGCTTCCCAGCGTGGATTTGCCGGAACCATTTGCTCCCAGGATGCATAGATGCTCGCCTGCATGCACCTCCATGGAAAGATGGTCCAGGGCCCAGGTCTGGCCTTCGTCATAGGAGAAAGAGACCTGGTTGAGTCGGGCGACGGTTGCCTTCGAATCCGCTGAATCGGAGCCTGTGGATTGGGTCATGGATGCTGCCATGACGTTCCGAACCGCCGTGGCCTACTTGTTGATCAGCGTGGAGATGGGCTTGTAGATCAGGAAAGTGACCACGCCGTGGATGGCGAACTTCATCAGGTTGAAGGGCAGAAGGATCGGCACGATCATGGCAATCACCTTGGCCATGGACATGTGCGCGTAGAAGGGGGTGATCACCACGTTGCACAGTATGGCTGCGATCACGCCCAGAACAGCGCCGGAGACGATCCCGATGACCGCTCCTTTACGGCTGTGCATCCTCCGGTAGACCAAGGCCGCCGGCACGCTCAGAGCCAGGGCCACGATCATCGAGATCAGAGCACCGAAGGGGTTGGTGAACAGGTGCGGGACGAATCCCAGGATGGAGATGATGGCGGCAGCCGCTGGGCCGAAGGCGAAGCCGCATACCAGGACGACGATGCCCGAGGGGTCATATTTGAGCCAGGGTGCGGCAGGAAAGATCGGGAAGGAGAAGAAGCTCAGAACCATGGCCAGGGCTACGAAGAGCGCGTAGACTGCAATCCGCTTGGTCGACCAGCGTCCTGAACCACCTGCACCTGTGGAGTGGACATCGTTGAAGCGCGTGTCCTTGTTTGTAGTGGTGTGCGAATGAGAATTGGGCATGCTCATAGAGGGCCTCGTTTCTTCCATCCGGACTGTAACCGTTGGCTTCGGATTTTGACCGATATCCACCGCTTGCGCGGGTCGCGGGCTCCCGGCATTCAGCCGGATACCGCCAGTAAGGACTTTCACCTTCCCTGAAACTGACGATTTCAATATAGCTGCGGTCCTTGGAATGGTCAATTCCCTCTTGCTGCTGGTGCATTTTCAAGACAAGCAGGAAGGCAATAAAACCGCTAAAATCCAACAGCCGGAGAAGTGCGGCGCGCTTGAACGTTCTGCCTGCTACTTGTCCTGGCTGCCTGCCTGGAAGTATTCCATGGAGCTGACCGGGCCCGCCAGGCGGAAGCCGTCATCCCCATAAATCACCTTGGTGACTGCGGTGTTGTCCATGTCGGGAATGGGGCAGTGGTCGTCGATGGCCACCAGGAACTGTTGCAGGCACATGCCCGAGGAGACCACCAGGACAGGTCCGCCTCCCTCTTCGATGGCAGACCGGGCGATGCGCGTCAGCGCGCCGATCATTCTGCCGCGGACCTGGGCCGTGGTCTCAGCCCGGTCCTCTTTCTCCAGTCCGGCGGACAGGACGTCCTGGGTATCCAGCCGGTGGAAAGTGTCCTGCATATGGACGGGGATGTCCCTGCCGTAGGTTGCCTTGGCCGCGGCAAAGTCCTTGAAACCCATGGCGGCGCAGACCTGGTTCAGAGTGGTGGGCTCGTCCCGGCCCTCGAAACTGCCGAAATTGTCCTCGCGCAGATCGGGGTCCACCCCCACCCGCAGGTCACCATTGCCGGACATGTCAAGGGCCAGGCGGGCCGTTTCATACTGTCGGCTCAGATCGCTACTCCAGGCTGCCCGGAAACGAATGGGTCGCAGTCCCCGGCCGAACTGACGCACATCCTCGCGACCTTGCCTGGTCAGGGGAAAATCGGACCAGCCCTGCATCAGATGCATGACGTTGGCCGTCGTTCTGCCGTGCCGGGTCAGGTACAGGGTTGTCGAACCCGCTTCAGTGCTCGGTTCGGCGACGGATTGTGATGAAGATGCTCCATTGTTCATAGTTCATCACCCTACACGGCCCCTTGCCGGGTCACTGGGATACCGCTACGGTCAGGACCTGATGAAACGGCCTCCATCGCCCCAGGTCCATGTGCCGCCCCCGGCCCCGATCTGGAAGTTCATTTTGGCTATGCCCAGGTCGACTGCGGACCTGTAGGAAACCGAGGGGTCCAGGGTGGCGATCGCATCGCCTGTGTCCTTGTCCCAGGCGAAAAGCACCGGCTGTCCGTTCATGGCCGAAGGAGCCTTGGCGGCGGCAGCCACGCCGGCCTTGAACCATTCCGGTGCATCCTGGCGGTCCTGTGCGCTCATGGCTGAGGTCAACTCCTCATAACTCTTGGAGGTTCGATGCTCGCTCTGACGTTGGCAAAGCTTGTCGAAGTCCTGGTTGCCGTAGCCGACCTGGTCGGCCGGATAGCCGATGGTGACCACCAGATAGAGCGACTGGCTGGGGGTGATCCGGCAGTGGCGCTCGGCAGCCTGACGGTCCCAGCTGCCCGACACCCATCCTGTCCCCAGTCCATACAGCGTGGCGGCAAGAACCATGCGCTCGCCATAAAAGCCGGCTTTTTCCAGGCTCTCCTGATCATCCTTGGGTCCGACCAGGGCAAGGTAGTTGGCCGCATTGGCCAGGTGGCCGGAAGCGTTGTCGGTCGCGAAGGCGTCCGGTTTGCCTAGGACCAGTTGCATGTCCAGACCGCTGAGCGTATTCAGAGCGTTCAAGGTGCTGCCGAGCTGTCTGGCGAGGTCGGGATCGATAGGCTTAGGATCGTATTCTCTGGTAGTGATGCGCACGTTAACTGCATCAATGAGCTGTGTGTGTTCGGTCATAGCCTTATTATTCCACTCAATTCTTCTTCCTGCAGTTTGTAGCACAGTGCCAGCGAAACAGCCTGACCCTCTTCCGGCTCATGCCGCTCCTACGAGTTGCAGAGGCATGGCTTGGGGTACAATCGCTACCGTGCCGGTTCGGACCCTCATCTTTGATCAGCTAAGGAGCAGCAATGATTGAAACAGCGCAGGCTTTCGGAGTGGATATTGGTGGATCCGGCATTAAGGCTGCCCCTGTTGACTTGACGATCGGCGATTTTGCAGAGCCTCGCAAAAAAATTCTGACTCCGGAACATTCCACGCCAGAGGCTGTGGGGGCTGTTGTCAAGGAGCTCTTGGATCGTTTTGAAGTTCCGTCGGATGTGCCTGTGGGCATCGCCTTCCCGGCCCCTGTCAAGCCTGACAAGCCGCTGGATTTCATGGCCAACCTGGACCAGGCCTGGGTCGGTACTAATGTCCAAGAGGTTCTTTCCAAGGCCTGCGGTAGACCCGTCAGCGTTGTCAACGACGCGGATGCGGCCGGGCTTGCCGAGGTGCAGTACGGGGCTGCCAAGGGCCAGAAGGGTCTGGTCATCGCCACCACACTGGGCACTGGCATCGGCACGGCACTGATATATAACGGCGTTCTGATTCCCAACAGCGAGCTGGGCCATCTGACGCTGGACGGCAAGGACGCAGAGAAGTACGCAGCATCATCGGTGCGTGACCGCAAGAAGCTGAGCTATAAGAAGTGGGCCAATCGTCTGACCAAGTACTACCGCTTGCTTGAGCACTACTTCAACCCTGACTTCTTCGTTGTCGGTGGCGGAGTCAGCAGGATGAGCGAGAAGTTCCTGCCCCACATCGACATCAAGACCCCCATTGTGGCTGCCAAGCTGCGCAACCAGGCCGGTATCGTGGGTGCCGCTTATCTGGCTGACCTCCGGCAAAAGCATCTGGGGTGAAGCAGAGCGTTTTCTGCGACCAATCTACATGAGGCGTTTAGGCGGTTGCTGGATCGGATGAGGAGCTGAAAAATCATGCATTTTTCTCACCGTACCGGGTCTGACCGCCCCAATCGCATAGCTCTGGCCGAGTCAGAAGCACGAGCCCATGGTCTCAAGTTAGGCAGGTTGAATGATTCCAATCCCACCCGTTTCGGACTGGCCCCGGCATTTCTGCCTCAGGTCTACGAGGCCGAACCGAGGGGGCCTCGTAAGGCTCGGCAGGCTCTGGCTGAGTTTCTGACCAAGCATCAGAGTTTGTACGGCAAGGATCGTGGTATTGCGGTTGATCCTGATAACCTCTACCTGCTCTCTTCCACATCCCAGGCTTATTCCTGGCTGATGAAGCTCCTCTGCGACCCGGGTGACGCCATTCTGGAGCCCAGACCGGGATATCCTCTGATTGAATCCATCGCCGGTCTGGAATGCGTCCGAACAATACCATACCGCCTGACCTATGACGGGTCCTGGGTCCTTGACTTGGCCACGGTAAGGCAGGCCCTGGAGGGGCCTGGAGGCGACCGTATCCGTGCCCTGGTCCTTATCAACCCCAACAACCCCACCGGTTCCTACATTCATCCGGAAGAGCGTCGGTCGCTGCTGGAACTCTGCCAGCGGCAGGGGGTGGCCATCATCGCCGACGAGGTCTTCTTCGGTTATCCTCTGGATCCCCTGCCGGGCCGTGCCCGGCTGGCTGGTGAGGATCGGGTGCTGACCTTCGCCCTGGATGGGTTCTCGAAGAGTCTGGCAGCCCCCCATGCCAAGTTGGGCTGGATCCAGGTTTCCGGGCCCGCAGACCAAGTAGCCGCCGCCAAGCGTCATCTTGACCTGATAGCCGATGACTACCTGCCCATGAGTCTTCTGATCACCAGGGATATGGAAGCCATGCTCTCGGATATTCCCGTTCAGACCAGCCGGGTGGGCAAGCGTATCAGGGGCAATCTCGAAATCCTCAGACAGACATTGAGCCAAAAGGAGTCCTGCGTCTCCCTGCTCAGGCCTGAGGGAGGCTGGAACGTTCTGTTGCGTTTTCCTCAGGTCATCGACGAGGAGGAGCTGATTCTTCGTCTGATTGGGTCCTACGGGTTGACTGGCCAGCCCGGATACTTTTTCGACATGCCAGGCAACGGATATCTGGCCCTGTCGCTCCTGCCGGAATCCTCGGAATTCCGCCGAAATGTGAACTCAGTCGTCTCAGCTATCGGAAAAATAACCTGTTTAGAACCCACGTAATGCACTGTTCGCTCCGATAATATATTCGGAACAATTGCCGGTTATGGAAGGGGGAGATTGGTACGGCTCAATGATGAGCCACTGATTGCAAGGCTGCACACGAAGGAGTGATAACGATGGTAGACGAAAATAAGGATCGAAGGGGAGGCCCAGCCGACGGGGCTGGTGCCCGAATCGGGGAAAACATCAAGGCCATGGCCTCTGTAGATGAGACCGGAGGTGCTGTGGCGAATCAAGGCGTGGATCCAAGCCTGGCTCCGGATACGGGCAGAAGGCTCAACAGCGCGGAGAAGGTCCGCTTTGCCATTGGGTTCGTCCTGGTATCCCTGCTCTGGGCCGCGCCATTTACCATGGGGTCCGGGGTCCTCCTGCCTCAGATTTTCAATTCCCTGCATGGAGTCAGCGCTGAAGCGGCTCTGGGGACGATGAATTCGATAGGCTGCGTGTTCGCCTTGGTGGCCAACGTTGTTTTCGGCGCTCTCTCTGACATGTCCAGGTTCCGAGTCGGCAAGCGCACCCCCTGGATCGTGCTGGGCGGCATCATCGGCGCCCTTGGCTTCCTGCTGGTCATTGAGTCCCATACGCTCCCCATGATCATTTTCGGCTGGTGTATTGTGCAGGTGGGCATCAACTGCTTGATAGCCCCGGCCGTGGCAGTCCTCTCAGACAGGATTCCCGAGTCGACCAGGGGAACCTACTCGGCACTCTATGGTGCCAGCCAGGTCATCGGCCAGCAGTTGGGAACCATCATCGGCAGCTCGTTCATGGGCAACATCCATACCGGCCTTGTAGTCGCCATGATCATCTTCCTCTTTTCCGGCATTCTCACCGTGCTGATCTGGCCCCGGGAGAAGTCGGCTGCCAACACGGTCGTGGAACGGACCTGGGCGGATGTCGGCCGGTCCTTCATACCGCCCACCAAGAATTGCCGCGACTTCTACCTGGCGCTTCTGGGCAGGTTCACCTTCGTCGTCGGCTGCTTCATGATTCAGGGCTACCAGCTTTATATACTGCAGAAGTACTGCCACATGAGCGATGCCCAGGCCGCATCCACACTCAAGGTCATGGCACTGATCTCGGTGGTGACAACCATCCTGGCCTCCGTGGTCTCGGGTCCGCTCTCGGACTTCCTGCACAGACGGAAGGTGATCGTAGCCACCAGCTGCCTGATCCTCGCCGTCGGCATACTCTTCCCCTTCCTGATGCCGACCGCCACGGGCATGTACTTCTATGCCGCCCTGGCTGGAATCGGCAACGGCTGCTACATGTCAGTCGACCAGGCGCTGAACGTCGACGTGTTGCCGAACGCCAAGGAGGCGGGTAAGGATCTGGGCATCCTCAACCTGGCCAATACGATCGGTCAGGTGATCGCCCCCGGGTGCACCACGCTGGTCATTGGCGTTTTCGGCGGCTACAGGATGATCTTCCCAGTCGCCATCGTCTGCCTGCTGGTGGGAACCGTCTTCATCATGATGATCCGCAAGGTCAAGTGAGTCTGAAAACCTGTAATCTGAACCTGTGCTGAGCCGCGGACCGGCTAATCGAACCCGAAAACTCGAAAGGAAAAAGACATGACAGAACAAACGCATACCAAAGCCAAGGATCTGGACCTGCAAGAGGAGGCCTCGCTGACCTCGGGGTCCGACTCCTGGCACCTGCAGGGGCTGCCCGACAAGGGCTATGAAGGTTATATGATCACTGACGGCCCCTACGGCCTGCGCAAGGCCACCGGTTCTGACGTCTACGGATCGGTTCCGGCCACTTGCTTCCCTCCGACCGCCGGATTGGCCTCCTCCTGGAATCCTGATCTGACCTACCAAGTGGGCCAGGCCATGGGCGAGGAGTGCGTCCAGGAGAAGGTGGCTGTAATCCTGGGACCAGGCATCAACATCAAGCGAAGCCCGCTGGGTGGCCGCAACTTCGAGTTTTACTCGGAGGATCCTGTGCTGGCCGGGCATGAAGCCGCAGGTCTGGTTGAAGGTGTCCAATCCAAGGGGGTTGGAACCTCTCTGAAGCACTTTGCAGCCAACAACCAGGAGACCGACCGGCTCAGGGTCAGCTCTGACGTGGACGTGCGCACCCTGCGCGAGATCTACCTGCCGGCCTTCGAATATGTGGTCAGGAATGCCAAGCCCTGGACCATCATGTGCGCCTACAACAAGATCAATGGCGTCTTCAGCTCGGAGAACCGCTGGTTGCTGACGGACGTTCTGCGCGGCGAGTGGGGCTACCAGGGCATGGTCATGTCAGACTGGGGTGCCGTCCACAACAGGGTCAACGCTCTGCAGGCCGGACTCAATCTGGAGATGCCGCCCTCCCGCACTGATGACCAGGTTGTCCAGGCTGTACAGGCTGGCAATTTGGACAAGGAGCAGCTGGACCAGATGGCTCAGGGGATCCTGGACCTGATCGACAAGGCCCGTCCGGCCATGTCCCAACAGGGTTATCGCTACGATGTCCAGGAACACAACAACATGGCCCGTCGCGCGGCCCAGGAGTCCATCGTCCTCTTGCGCAATGAGGACAGGATTCTGCCTCTTGATCCGAAGCAGAAAGTTGCCGTCATCGGCGAATTCGCCCGGACTCCGCGCTATCAGGGTGGAGGTTCCTCGCACATCACACCGACCGAGGTCTCATCAGCGCTGGATGGCTTCAAGGAGGCCGGTGTGAATGTGGACTTCGCACCCGGGTTCACGCTGGATGAGAAGGAACAGGATCCTGCTCTGACCCAGCAGGCGCTGGATGTGGCGCGCGGAGCCGACACCGTGGTGCTCTTCCTGGGATTGCCTGAAGATGCCGAGTCCGAGGGCTTCGACCGCACCAGCATGGATCTTCCCGACAAGCAGGTGGCTCTACTCAAGGCCGTGTCCGAGGTCAATGACCGGGTGGTCGCCGTCCTCTCCAATGGAGCCGTGGTGACTGTTGCCGACTGGATGGACAAGACCAAGGGCTTGCTGGAGACCTGGCTTTTGGGCCAGGAGGGTGGACGCGCCGTGGTGGATGTGCTGACCGGTGCCGCCAACCCTTCGGGCCATCTGCCTGAAACCATCCCGGTTCGGCTGGAGGACAACCCCACCATCACCTCCTTCCCCGGCGAGGAGGGTCACTCCCGCTACGGCGAGGGCGTCTACGTGGGATACCGCTACTACGACACCTTCCAGCGTCCGGTGGCCTTCCCCTTCGGATTCGGTCTGTCCTATGCCGACTTCGATCTGGATCAGGTTGCGGTGACCAAGACCGGAGCCAACTCGGCTCGGGTGGAGGTGACCGTGACCAACACCTCGCAGGTGGATGGCGCCCAGACCGTGCAGGTCTATGTGGCCCCCTGCGCCAGCCGGGTGAATCGGCCCAGTCATGAGCTCAAGGCCTTCACCAAGGTCTTTCTGAAGGCGGGACAGTCCAGCCGGGTGAGCATGGACTTGACCGAGCGCGACTTCGCTTACTGGTCGACAGCCATGGATGCCTGGCATGTGGAGGCGGGCACCTACCGCATCCAGGTGGGTACCTCCAGCCGCGATCTGGTTGCAGAAGAGAATCTGCAGGTGGATGGCGACGGCCGGTTCATTCCGCTGAATGCCGAATCGACCATGGCCGAGTGGCGCGAGAATTCAATCGGCGGACCTATCCTGCGCGATCGTATCGATCAGGATGGCATACCGCTGCCCGACGATCCCAACACAGCCCAGCTCTTCGACACCATGCCTCTGGCCTCGGTCATCACCTTGTCGGGTGGCGATGGCAATGGCATCGTGGCTGACATGGTCGACCGGTATCACCAGGCCCTCAAGCAGCAGGGTCTGGACTCCTGATATCACTGTCGGCTGGGCTCAGGGTGCTATAAACCAGACGGCTACGTTCATGGCCTGACTGAGGTCGAAGTGCTCCAGCAGGACCATGGCGTTGATGAACGTCAGGACCAGTCCAGCCAGACAGGCTAGTGTTAGCAGGCTCATGACGGCCGCTCCCGCTGAGGAGCGGCCGTCTTCGTATGTTGAGGATGCGGTGGCCATGACCACAACAGCAACCAGGCAGATCAGCCAGGCGAAATCGATACTGTAGCGCACCGAGAACCCGCCTAGGTAGGAGTCTGCAGCCATGACCAGGACTGCCAGAGCCAGGGCCAGGATCAAGGCGGGCATCCACCTCCGACGTTGCAGTTCCTTTCGCATCCTGGGCAGAGCAAGAAGTGCAAGGGTCAGTATGAGTACCGGTGTAGTGATCAGCAGCCCGCCCAGGCCGGGTTCGGTGAAGTGCCAGACCTGCATAGGAGCGGGGGAGAATTGCAGGTAGGGGAAGACCGGCAGGGTGGTCAACGGCTGCAGCAGGTAGTAGCCAAAGACCTGAAGCAGGCCCCGGGTGCCGGGATGATAGTTGGTCAGGTCCAGGACGGTCATCTGATACCGGTTGCCGAAGTCCAGCAGGGACCCGAAGCGCCAGCGGTTGTACCAGAGCAGGGGAGCGGCCACCAGGAGGACCGGCAAGAGGCCGCAGACCAGCAGGGACAGCGCCCGCCTCCGAGACAGGTCTGCAGGATGGCTCCTGCGCGTGAACAGGGAGTTGATGACTGCCCTTATTTCCTTGGCGAACAGAGGCAGCGCCAGCAGGCCTGCAGCCAGGAAGGTGGGTCGGCAGCCCAGGGTGGCAGCCACCGACAGCGATCCCAGGAAAAGCCGTGGTCTGGACAGATGCCAGGGTCGGTCCCCATCCTCCACGGTCCACATCCGTGTTGATCCACGACCCGAATGTTCGCCAGTGTCCGCAGACTGTCGCTGGACCCGTCTGGCCCCCATCCAGAGCCAGAGTCCCGTCATGACCGCAAGCAAGGAGGCATCGAAGGGAATCGTATAGAAGTTGCGGCGGCACCAGAGGTAGACCATGCCGGATCCTCCCAGCATGGTTATAAGGGCCATGCCGACAACGGCCAGGTTGACCCGGGGGAACCAGCGGGCCAGCAGGCGGATGGTGGCCAGGACGGTCATGATGGTGGCCGCCGCAACCAGCAGGGCTGCGGCCGAGCTGGTGGGCAGGGCATAGCCGCCCGGATGCACCAGGCTGGTTATCACTCGGTAGGGCAGGAAGAGCAGCAGCACCGGCAGGACACCGAAGTAGGAGTACCAGTGGCCGTTCCGGTAGACGTAGTCCCAATATATGGGTTGCTGGTCCTGGGCCAGCAGCGCGTTGCGGGTGGCTATGTCGAAGGGGTTTGCTGCCTGGGCCAGACCCGGTGCCTGGCCAAGATCCAGCCAGGGGCGTCCATGCAGCAGTGCCCGGGCCACGTGATCGTACTGGTTGAAATCGTAGACATAGGCATGCGGCTGGTGGTAGGCCATGGGAGTGAAGGTGGACAGATCGTGCTGGATGTTCCAGCAGGACCAGGCTGCCAGCGGAGCCAGAATCAGGGCCAGGACCAGGCGCTGGCCCACCGAGCCAGTATCCAGCCGTATCCGCCAGAGGGCCGAGCCGGGCAGGTAGCCCAGGATCAGCGCCGCCATGCAGGCCAGCATCAGTATCCGCGCCGGGTTGAGGTCCAGGGGGACCACCCTGACCGGAGTCATTCCGGTCAGCTCCAGCCGGGATCCGATGGGCTCCTGTATCCACAGTCGCATGGCCTGGATCCGGGCTCCGCTGGGTTTGCCCCTGATGCGCAGATAATGGCTGCGGGCCTGACCGGGGCAGATCAGCCCTCGAGTGCCCTGGGTCCAGTCCCTGTCGCCGACCAAGTGTAGGTCGAGACGTACATGGATCTGCGACAGGAATGAACCCTCGATGTCCTCTGCAAAGTAGGCCTGGGCGAAGGATGCCTGTCCATCTGCGACAGGGACATCCACCCAGGCGCCAGCCGGATCGGTGACTTTTAGACCCCCGCCATGCAGCCGGGACAGCCCTGGTCCCAGCCGGTCCGGTCGTGATTCAATGTTGTCTGCAGTCCCTGCCGAAGAGCCCGATGCGGAACCCGCCAGCGACTGCCAATGAGCCAGGTTGAATACCCCCAGTTCGAGGATGAGCACAACAATAAGTGCTACCAGCAGTCGGATGGTCGTGCCCCTGGCCGGGGCGGGGCGTCGCAGGGCTGGCAGAGTCATCACGGTTTTATTCTAACGGCGACATGTCGGGCTGGATTGGGACAATCAAAGGTATGTCCAAGAACGCGAAGAAGTCCCGGGGGTTCGGGAATCTGTCCGGCCTGGGCCGTTCCATTCTTTCCGCACTGGAAGGACTGGTAGGCTCCTCTCGGCCGACCACAGGGGGTCGCGGGGATCGTCCCCTGGATTCTTCGGTGGCCGACATGGTCAATCTGATCAACCGGACGGGGCGTCATCCTGACGATCGGCAGATGCGCGAATTTCTGGCCTCCCACAGCCGTATTCTGGGTATCGCTGTCAAGCGCCGGCTTTTTCCTCGGCTGCAGGGCGTGCCCGAGGGGCTGACGCTGGGCTGGGTCCAGTGGCCTGACGCGCCGGGCCGCGGCTTCGCGCTGGGGATCTTCACCGATCGTCGTCACTTTGCCCAGATCGCTCTGGCCGACGACCATGGCCGTGTCTTCATCGGCGAGCAGGGTCGGATGGACCTGCAGAACATGGAGCCCGCCTTCCTGCTGGGTCGGGAAGAGGAGGTGACCCTGGCCGACGGTCGCCGGCTGGGTCGTGATCCGGGTCAGGATTCGGGGCCGGTCCGCGCCCTCCAGGGTGCTGTAGCAGGCCGTGACGATGCCGGCCACATGCGCTGGCTGGCCTCCTGGCTGCGAGCCGATGGGCGCTATTCGCTTGAGCAGCTGCGTCCACTCCTGCCCCCGGAGATGCGCCTGGACCTGGAATACCGGGATGCCGTGGCCATCGCCTTCTTCGCCGCCTATCTGCTGCCGCGCATCCAGGGAACCTTCACCGGGTTCGGCTCGGGCAACATCTTCTACCGGCTCAACCGGGAGGCGCCCATGGGAGCCATCCGACGCAGCGTGGGCGACATGATCCAGGCGCGCTCCCACGGACAGCGGGTCTCCGGCCTGGAGGATCTGTTCGCCGACCTGATGCGCGAAGCCGGGGCCTTATCACCTGTCTCCGGTCTTGAGGCTGTTCACGGGGCCGAACCCCTGCATCTATACGCTTCCTCTTACTCCGGCGCCTACTTCCTGAGCTGGGACAACGGACTGGAGTTCACCGCCGCCCTTGCAGCCCTGCGCATCGAGGGCAATCTCAACAGGTTTGCTGCCGTCAGTGCCTGGCTGGAGCGCAATGCCCGCCTGGGGACGCTGCCCACTGAGGACTCGATCAACCGCGTCCAGGCAACCCGGCTGGACCAGGCACTGTTGGAAGATCCTGCCATTGTCGCCCTGATGCGCCCGGGAGACTATCCGATTCGCTTCGACCCCCTGGAGGACGATGGGCGGACCGCCATCAACGCCATGGTCGGCAAGGCCGCAGCAACCGCTGCCATGGTCCGTCAACAGGCTCCCCAGGCTCTGCCGGTGCGAGCGGACGGCCAGGGTCAGGAGCCGGTGCGTTCCGAGTGGGTCTACCGGCAGACGCTGTCCATGCTGATGCGATCCCTGCGGCTGCCCTTCCGCTTCGATGTGGAGTTCAGATCCAACCTCGCCCAGGGGAAGGTGGCCCTGGCTTTCACTGCGGCAGGACGCACCATGATGCCATCCAGCCGCTATGAGGACCAGTCACGGGCCTGGCGGGACCTGGACGACGGCGAGCGATCCGCCATGAGCGCTGACTACAACCTGCGCGTCGGGCTGATGATGGCCGCCCTGGCCTTCGGGGTGGATCCTTCCGTGCGCGAGGTCAGCCTGCAGATCGACTCAATCGGTCTGGAGGAGGCTGTCGACCAGCAGAACTCGGCCATCAGGACCATGATGGGACAGGCCCTGGAGGCCTTTGAGCGCATGCGTTCCGGCGAGGTGGCCCCCACTGGGTCCAAGGCTGATCCCAAGGATGGCGACGTGCACGGCGATCCCACCAAGCCCATTGCCTCACGTATGGCTCCTGAGCAGCAAGAGGGCAATGAGGAGGACAAGGCAGGGGATCAGGGTGAAAAGGAATCCGTGGATCGAGAGTTCAAGGATCTTATGCAGGGCGTGGACCTTGACTCTGCCGCCTTTGCGCCGCCGTCGTCAGCCAATGATGATGCATCCAAGGAGGATGCCTCGGATGAGGATGCCTCTGCGGATCAGACTGACGAAGGTGCATCCCAGAATCCGCTCAGCGCCCTGCAGAGCAATCCGACCATTCGCACACTGGTCTCGGTGGTCTTCAGCAGGGAACTCCTCCTCTCCCGCATCCGTTCGCAGGGGCTGAAGGATCCACGTGCCATCTACCGCTTCTTCGATGCGGCCATGCGGGTGGATTCCCAAGGCGGACTCAAGCCCACCGAGGCTGTCTTCGACATGCGCGATGACCACTTCAGCCCTCATGGCAGCCAGGAGGAGCCCGAGTTTTCGGAGGTGGCCTTTGCCGACAAGTCTGCCAAGGCCCTGGGCGCGCATAAGGCCGTGGACCTTTCCATCCAACGGGCCGACCTGCTGCAAAGGGCTGTAGGAGGTTTCCATCAGCTGGCCTCGGACCGGACCATGACTTCGGCAGCCAAGGCCCAGGAAGCCACGAGCATCATAGAAAGCATCGGTGACCCGGAGCTGGAACAGCTATCACCACAGGTTGCCAGCGCCATGATTGACGGCACCCCTGTTCCAGACTTCGACTTCTCCCTGTCCTCACAACTGGACAAGGAGCGTGTCAGGGCCCGCGATCTGCTCTTTTCCGGCGGAGCGGCCCAGGGCATACAGGTGGAGCAAGACGCTATCGCTCATCTGGATGCCGTCTTTGCGGCCGAGGGCCAGGTGCCCCGCTACTTCAATTCCTACGCCGAGCGGGTGGTCTATAACCGCCTCTTCGCCACACCGGGGGAGCGTACCCTGCTCATTCCTGACAACCTCTTCTACGCCCACCTGGAGATAGCCGACCTCCTGGCCCAGCTCAAGGAGGACCAGGCAGCCCTCAAGCATCTGAACGCCATGGTGGCCTATGCGCCCGCCTACCCGCTCTCCCACCTGAAGCTGGCGGTCATGCTGGCCAACCGGGAGGACTGGGATTCGGCCCGGGCTGCCACCCTGAACGCCCTGCGGGTGGCTCTGGACCGGGACGATGCCTCCTTCGCCTACTACCGTCTGGCCTATGCCTCATGGATGCGCGACGAGTTCGACGTGGCTGCAGCGGCCTATCTGATGAGCGAGCACATCAGTCCCGACCGGATACCGGCCCTCAAGAGTGAGCTGGCCGAGCTGCAGGCCAGGGCCCGCTCCCAGTGCGTTGTCCTGCCCGAAGACCACAGGCAGGCTCGCCGGGTCCTGGCCGAACATGGCCTGCCGGTCTGGCCTCACACTGAGGTGGCCTCCATAGTGCGCCAGGCCGCGCGCATCTGTGTGGACGGTGGGCTCTTCGTCCCGGCCCGGACCCTGTCAATGGCGGCCGCCAGGATGAACGACGACGATAATGAAGGTGTTGATGTGGTACAGGCACAGTTCATGAGGTCGCTCAATGCATGACGGAACAGCTCAGAAAGATATTCAGCAAACCAGTGATGAGGGCGGGAATGCCGAGTCCAGGCCCAGGCCGGGCACTGACCGATGGATAGCCTCCCTGCAGCCTGACGATGCTGATGCCATGCGACTGGGGGAGCTGGACCTTGACTCCTTGGGAGCCCAACAGGCCCAGCGTCTATGGTCCAGGCTGGCCGCCTGGGTGGAGTCCGACCAGGTCGCCTACTACATAGACGATGCGCCGGTCTCCTCCGACGCGGCCTATGACGCCAGGATGCGTTGCCTGCAGGAGCTGGAGTCCCGCTTCCCAAGCCTGGATACCCCCCAGTCGCCAACGCACCGGGTCGGAGGGACCTTCTCCAACGACTTCGCCTCCGTCCGCCACCCCTCCCGGATGCTCAGCCTGGATGACGTTTTCAGCGTCGCCGAGCTGCGCCAATGGTATGACGGGCTTCGCAACGAGCTCGACTGGCCGCAGGACAAGGCCCTGCCCATGACCAGCGAGGTCAAGATCGACGGCCTGGCCCTCAACCTCCTCTACCGCAACGGGGTCCTGGAGCAGGGCCTGACCAGGGGGGACGGGGTTACCGGCGAGGATATCACCCTCAACGTCAGAACCATTCCGGGCATTCCCCAGAATCTGTCGGGCCCGGCCCGCGACATCCCCGAGTTCGTGGAGGTCCGTGGTGAGGTCTTCATGCGGTTCGACGACTTCAATGCCCTGAACGAGCAGCAGGAACAGGAGGGCAAGGCGCCCTTCGCCAACCCCCGCAATGCCGCCGCCGGGTCGCTCAGGCAGAAGGATCCGCGCATCACCGCCAGTCGCCGTCTGAGCTTCTACGCCCATGGCCTGGGCTCCCTGAGGTGGGGCCCGGCCCATCCCAAGGGGACCCACGATGAGGTCATCGACCAGTCACAGGCCTACGACCTCTACAAGCAGTGGGGGATTCCGGTCTCGCCCCACAACCGGGTTGTCACCTCCTTCGATCAGATCCTGGACATGATCGACTATTACGGTCAGCACCGCAATGACATCGAGCATGCCCTGGACGGCATCGTGGTCAAGCTTCAGGACCGGGATCTTCAGCGTAGGCTTGGAGCCACCTCGCGTGCCCCCCGCTGGGCCGTGGCCTACAAGTACCCTCCGGAGGAGGTCAATACCCGGCTTCTGGACATCACCGTCCAGGTGGGCCGGACCGGGCGAATCACCCCGGTGGCGGTTCTCACCCCGGTTACCGTGGCAGGTTCCACAGTATCCAGGACCACTCTTCACAACGCCTCCGAGGTCAAGCGCAAAGGCATTCTGATCGGGGACACGGTGGTGGTCCGCAAGGCTGGCGATGTGATCCCCGAGCTGGTCGGACCGGTCGTCGAGGCCAGGAAGGGGCGTGAGAAGGATCTGAGGCCCTTCGTCATGCCCGAGACCTGCCCCAGCTGCGGCGCCCGCCTGGCCCCGGCCAAGGAGGGCGACGTGGACATCCGCTGCCCCAATGTGGAGTCCTGCCCGGCCCAGCTGACCGAGCGGATCATTCATATGGCCTCGCGGAAGGCCCTGGATATCGAGCATCTGGGGGAACAGAGCGCCATAGCCTTGACCAACCCCGATGAGAACCGTCCCGATTCCGTGGAGGTCTATGCTCCCGGCCTGCGCGAGGTCCTGGTCGACCAGGGCGGCCAGGCAGCCCCCTACCAGCCGGACCCGGACCTGAGGCTTCCACCATGTCAGGATCCGGTTCTGACCAGCGAGGCGGGCCTGTTCGACCTGAAAGTGGAGGATTTGCGCCAGGTCTATGTCTGGCGTGAGGTTCCCCTGATGGAGCAGGTGGAGGTCGAAGGCCGACAGGGGCACACTACAACCAAGCGTCGGACTGGCGGCAGCGGTCTCTGGTACCGGGTGCCCGCCTTCTATAACCAGGGCGAACGGGCCATGAACAGTCATGAGACCCAGGCCCAGGAGGCCGCCCTGGGCACTGCCGATGCCCAACCCTCCAGGAACACCCTGCAGATGCTTGAAGAGATCGACAAGGCCAGGCATGCCGACCTGTGGAGGGTCCTGGTGGCCCTGTCCATACGGCACCTGGGACCGACCTCGGCCCGAGCCATAGCCACCCGCTTCCCGTCGCTCAAGGCCGTGGAGGAGGCCAGCGTGGCGGACCTGTCCGAGCTGGACGGGGTGGGCCCGGAAATTGCGCACTCCATTCATGACTGGTTCCAGGGTGCGCGACAGCCCGGCGACTGGCGCGGGCGCATCCTGGATGCCTGGCAGGCCGCCGGGGTGGGCGCTCACGTGGAACGCAGCACCAAGCCGCAGACCCTGAAGGGCATGACCGTGGTGGTCACCGGCAGTCTGGAGGACTTCTCCAGGGACTCCGCCAAGGAGGCCATCGTGGAGCGCGGCGGCAAGGCCTCGGGGTCCGTCAGTAAGAAGACCACCTATGTGGTGGTGGGCGCCAACCCGGGCTCCAAGGCTGACAAGGCCGAGAGTCTGGGCCTGCCCATCCTGGACGAGGCGGCTTTCCACCGACTGCTTGATACCGGCGACCCCAGCCCGGTCCAAGCCTGATTGTGACATTCGCAATATCCGACCAGCCGCGCCCTGGCAGCCGATGGCTGGGCGCGATATGGTGACGGCATGGAACAAGTAGAGCATCGCAAGGAAGGGACCCGGAATCTGGAGGAGCTGCCTCGAAGAATCAAGGGGGAGGTCTATGAGCGGCTCAGCCGGGTCATCGATCCGGAACTGGGACGGTCCATCACCGATCTTGGCATGATCACCGACATCATCGTCGAGCCAGCCAGGGATGCCCAGGCCGACTACGAGGTGACCGTACGGGTGGAGCTGACCATCAAGGGATGCCCATTGTCGACCACCATCACCAACCAGATCAATGGGACCGTGACCTCCTACCCGCGAGCCCGGCTGCGCCCGCACATCGATGTCTCCTCCATGAGTCGGGAAAAGCTGGACAACCTGGTGGCCGACCTCAAGGCGGCCCGGCGCAGCAATCCCTTCTCCAAGCCTGGCGTGGGCACCCGCATCTTCGCCATCGCCTCCGGCAAGGGGGGCGTGGGCAAGTCCTCGGTGACGGTCAATCTGGCTGCCACCTTGGCGGCCCTGGGCTATGACACTGCCGCCATCGACGCTGACATCTACGGATTTTCCCTGCCTGGGCTCTTCGGCGTGCACAGCCGGCCCACCAATCTGCATGGCATGCTGATGCCGGTGACCGCCTGGGGGGTCAAGCTGATCTCCATCGGCATGTTCGCCGGGTCGGACCGGGCCATTCTCTGGAGGGGTCCGCGCCTGCAGCGCTCGCTGGAGCAGTTCCTCTCCGATGTCTGGTGGGGGGACCCCGACGTGCTCCTGCTGGATCTGGCCCCAGGCACCGGGGACATGGCCCTGTCCGTGGCCCAGGCCCTCCCCAACAGCCGGCTGATCGTGGTCACCACCCCCCAGCCATCGGCCTCGCAGGTGGCCGTGCGTTCAGGGTTGGTGGCCCTGCAACTGCCCACCAAGGTCCAGGGTGTGATTGAAAACATGTCCTGGTACGAGCACAATGGCGAGCGTCTGCGCATCTTCGGTCAGGGGGGAGGCCAGCGTGTGGCCGACCAGCTGACCCGGGATCTGGGGTATCAGGTGCCCCTGCTGGAGCAGCTGCCCCTGCAGACCGATCTGCGCGAGTCGGGGGAGTCCGGACGTCCGGCCGTGCTCAGACCAGATGGTTCCCTGGACGATTCTCCGCTGACCAGACGGTTTGTGGACCTGGCCAAGACCCTGATGGCGGGTTCGGAGCCCGGCGATGCCCATAGGGCAGCCGATGAAGACTGACTTTAAACGAGGACTGACTCTCAAGAGGTAACTCAGTCTGTCGGACTGGTCATTGAGGGTATGCCTTTTTGACCGCTCTTCGAATCGACCGCCCCTCAAAAGTTGTTGGTCCGGTGCCGTGCCTTGCCCGAGGTCAGACGGCGGCCGGGCTCTTCTGGCTGGTGATCTGCCGCGAGGGGATGGCCAGGAACCAGGGGACGGCCAGCACGACCAGGCCGATGGCGCACATGGCCAGGAAGGGAATGGCCTCATGCCCGGCCAGGATGTAGGAGGCGAACATGGGTCCCACGATGTAGCCCATGGAAGCGGCGGTGTTGAGCAGGCCGAACATGCGCCCGCTGAACGAGGGTCCGGCCAGCTCGGCGGCCACCACCGGCTGGGAGATGCCCATCATGACCTCGCCCAGCCCGAAGATGGTGATGCCCAGGGATGCCACGCTCAGGGCGCCGGCAGTGGAATCCAGGCGCAGGCCCAGGACGATGATCACCCAGGCCGCAGCCCAGAAGACCGGCACGGTGCGCAACATTCGCACATGGTTGGCGTCCTTGAGGCGGGGCAGCAGCACGATGTTCATGATGACCACCGAGAAGGTGTTGACCACATCCACCACCGACAGGGACCAGCGGGGGATGTGCGGATCTGAGATCAGGGTGGTGACCAGGCCGGCGTCGAACTGGGAGTAGCCGAACAGGTCCATGAAGAAGGTGCCCAGGGTCAGCAGGGCCATGGATGCCAGCACCCTGGTCAGGGAGCTGGTCCGTCCGCCGAAGGTGCCGTTGATGGCCATGCTTGCTTTGTTGTCCGACTGCTTAGTCTGCAGGGCGCCGATGGCCCCAGCGGATTCCTGGACGATCTCCCGCTCCGCCTGGGCCTTGAGCTCGGCCGTCAACCGACGCAGCTGCCAGTGGCGTTCGATGACCAGCAGGGACAGGCTGAGCAGGGCGAATCCCAGGGCCCTGCCGCCGAAGCCAATGCGATAGAGGAAGTCCTGACCGCCTGCGGCCAGCAGTCCGCCCACGGCCGCTCCCAGGCCGATGCCCAGGTTGAGCTCGGCCTGGTTGATTCCGTAGACGATCCGGTGTTGCTCCCTGGTGGAGATCTGCGTCAGAATGCTGGCCCAGGAGGTCTGCATGCCCATTCCCAGGCCCGAGACGAAGGCGCCCGCCACCGCTGCCCGGTAGTCGTGGGCCATGGTGAAGATCAGGGGGCCGATGACCGAGAAGATCATGGCCGTGTGCATGGCCAGCCAGGAGGAGCGACGGTCCGAGACCCATCCGATGATGGGGTTGGAGATCAGGGAACCTACCGAGCTGATGGTCACCAGAAGGGCGGCCTCGCTCATGGTGGCGCCCAGGGAGTGGGTGGCGAAGAGCAGTTCGATGGGCATGACCAGGCCGATGCCGAAGTTGCACATGAGGTCCACGATGAGCATGGCTCGCAGATATACGGGCAACTCCATGAACTCACGCAGCCAGCGCATCGGTCTCCACCTCCATCGGATCTGTTTGCATACCTCTCCTCATTCTGGCCTCACCGCATGCCGGTATGCCGGGGCTGGCGTGTTGCCATCAACGGGCGAATGCCGATGGTTGTGTGACGACGCAAAAGGCCCGACCCCTCAGCAGGAAGGATCGGGCCTTTTGCGACCTGTCCGGTCAGCCGGCCTTGGTCGTCATGCGAACTCAGATGTGGAAGTAGAGTTCATACTCCAGGGGGGTGGGGGCCAGACGGGTCTGGTCCAGTTCACCGCGCTTCAAGTCCAGCCAGGTCTGGATCAGGTCGTCGGTGAAGACGTCGCCCTCGCTGAGGAAGTCGTGATCCTCCTCCAGCGCGTCCAGGGCCTCCTCCAGGGAGCCGGGCACCTGCTTGATCCGGGCGTGCTCCTCCGGGGGCAGCTCATAGAGGTCCTTATCGATGGGGGCCGGGGGCTCGGTGTGGTTGAGGATGCCGTCCAGTCCTGCCATCAGCTGGGCCGAGAATGCCAGGAAGGGGTTGCAGGAGGGGTCGGGAGCGCGGAACTCGATCCTCTTGGCGGCAGGAGAGGTGCCGGCCAGGGGGATGCGGATGGCCGCCGAACGGTTCCGGGCCGAGTAGACCAGGTTGACCGGGGCCTCGTAGCCGGGCACCAGCCTCTTGTAGGAGTTGGTGGAGGGGTTGGTGAAGGCCAGAACGGACGAGGCATGCTCAATCAGACCGCCCACATACCAGCGGGCGATGTCGGAGAGACCACCGTAGCCGTTCTCGTCGTAGAAGAGGGGCTTGCCATCCTTCCAGAGGGACTGATGGCAGTGCATGCCGGTCCCGTTGTCCCCGGCGATTGGCTTGGGCATGAAGGTGGCCGCCTTGCCGGCCAGGGCGGCGGTCTCGTGGACCACGTACTTGTATTTCATCAGGTCGTCGCCAGCGTGCAGCAGGGTGTTGAAGCGGTAGTTGATCTCCTGCTGGCCGGCGCCGCCCACCTCGTGATGTGAGCGCTCCAGAATCAGGCCCACCTTCTGCAGGTTGGCCACCATGTCGTCGCGCAGATCCTGGTAGTGGTCGATGGGTGGTACGGGGAAGTAGCCCTTCTTTACCCGGTTCTTGAAACCGATGTTGTCGGAGCCGTCCTCCTCGACATCCACGCCCGAGTTCCAGGGGGCCTCGATGGAGTCGACCTCGTAGAAGGAGCGCTGCATGCTGTTCTCGAAGCGGACCTTGTCGAAGATGAAGAACTCGGCCTCGGGAGCGAAGGAGGCCGTGTCGGCGATGCCTGTGGAGCGCAGGTAGGCCTCGGCCTTGGAGGCGATCTGCCGGGGGTCGCGCGAGTAAGGCTCGTCGGTCACCGGGTCCACGATGGAGAAGGCCACATTCAAAGTGCGGTGGCGCCGGAAGGGATCCAGGTAGGCTGTTTCAGGATCCGGAATCAGCTTCATATCGGATTCGTTGATGGCTTGGAAGCCTTGGACGGAGGAGCCGTCGAAGGCCATGCCGTCCGTGAAAGCCTCTTTGAGGAATTCGCTGGCGGGGACGGTGAAGTGCTGCTGGACCCCGATCAGGTCCGTGAACCTGACTGAGACATATTCCACGCCCTCCTGGTTTATCAGAGCTTCGCAATCGGCCTTTGACTTCAGTTCTCTCACTGAACTGCTCCTTTCGTGGAAACCGTAACGGTCCCCCAGTCTAGGGGACCGGTTTTTTCGGCAATGCGCCACTGAGGTTACGGGGGTGTTTCATGCGAAGGTCCCGGCGCCTCCCTGGTGGAAGATGCCGGGACCTTGGAAAACATCAACGCCCGCGCATGGCCTTGCGGCTGACGTGTATCCTGGTCGGATCGATGCCCTTGGGCATTCCCAGGGCGTTCTGCCGCTTTTGCAGGGTGACCAACCGGTCGTTCAGGGTCTCCAGCTCGGTGGCGGTCAGCTTGATCTTCTTCTTGACCACAGTGCGCTGGAGCTTGTTGAGCGGGACCTGGTCTGGGCCGTGGCCCACGCTGATCCGGTAGATGGGGATGGCAGACCCGCGGGTGATGCGGCGGATCTTCTCCTCCTCGCGGTTCATGGCCTTGTTGACGCGGTTGTAGTCGCCCTCGGCTATCAGATAGACCCCGGTGCGACCGGTGCCCCTCCAGATGGCATCCTTGGTCTTGGCGTCAATCCAGACGGGTTCCTGGGGGAAGGAGAAACCTGCCTTGGAGATGCTGCTCAGGACGGCGGCGGCAGCGCCTGGACGACCCTCCATCTTGGCGTAGCCGACACGGTCTGATCGCCTGGTCAGGGTCATGGTGGCCAGAAGCAGGCCGACCATGATGCCCAGAAGCACGGTCAGGATCCAGGACAACCAGCCGAAGTGGGCCAGCAGGCAGATCACCACTGCTATCAGGGTGGGTACCAGAATGGCCGCGGCCAGCAGCCAGGGAAGGGCCTTGTCCTCTTCATAAGTGAATCGGTAGATCTTGACGATCTGGCTGATCGTACTGGTCTTCTTTTTTGCTTTTTTGCCCTTGGTGTCCTCTGTAGCCATGCCATCCTCACTCGGAAACGTTCACTGGTTGACCAGTCTACCGCATGCCTACCGCATGTTCAGGGGTCTGCCGTCAGCCTTGAGCAGGGCCTCTCCAATGGCTTCCGAGAAGGTGGGATGGGGGTGGATGAGCCCGGCCGCCCGGTGCAGGGGAATCTGGTTGCCCACCAGCTGCTGGGCCTCGGCGATGTTTTCCGAGGCCTGGGGGGATACCATCTCCAGACCGACCACTATCTGCTTCTCCATGTCGGTGGCTTGGCAGGCGGTGATCAGACTGAGGGTGCCCTGCATGCCGCTCATGCGCATGCGCGAGTTGGACATCATGGGGTAGATGGTCTCCTTGACCTGATTCAGTGATGGATCGTCCTCGGCCTCCTGACGGCTGAAGCCCACAGCTGCGGCCTGGGGGGAGGAGAAGACCACGCGGGGGATGGTGGCCTCGTTGACCGGCTCGGGGTCCAGACCGGAGGCGGCATCGGCCAGGGTGATGCCCTGCTGGAAGGCCCTGTGGGCCAGGTGGTGACCCGGGGTGATGTCGCCCAGGGCCCAGACCCGGTCACGGCTGGTGCGTCCCTGGGAGTCGGTCAGGACCTGGCCATGTTCGTCCAGGTCGATGCCCAGCTCCTTCATGTGCCTGGGATCGGTGTTGGGGTCCCTGCCGATGGCCACCAGGACCAGATCAGTCTCGATCGTTCCCGCCTGGCCCTTGTCGTCCGTTGGCTGGTAGTCGACCTGGATGCCTCCATCAGCGGGTAGACGGTGCCCGCCCGAACAGCGGGCATGGGTGATGATCCGAATCCCTTGACGCTCCAGCTCCCGGGTCAGGATCTGACCGGTCCGCCGCCCCCAGTGGGAGAGGACCCGGTCCCGCCTGACCATCAGGGTCACTTGGCAGCCGGCTTGATTCCAAATGGTGGCGAATTCCAGGGCCACCGCACCTGAGCCGATGATCAGTGCCCGGCGGGGGAAGGGCTTGAAGGTCAGGGCCCGGTCGGTGTCGATGACAAGATCATCGAAGGGGAGTTCCTCCAGGGCCCTGGCATGAGACCCGGTGGCCAGGATGGTGTCACAGGTGGTCAGGCGGGTTTGATTGCCGTCAGCATCGGTCACCTCCACCAGGCCGTCGCCGACGATGGTGCCATGGCCGTGCACCACGGTGATGCCACGCTGCTTCAGCAGGCTCGACAGGCCTCCGGTCATGGCATCAACCATCCGGTCCTGATAATCCTGGAGCTTCCGGTAGTCGATATCGGCCGACTTGACGTTGATGCCCATGGCGGCCCCGAGGTCGGCCTGTTCGAGAACCTGGGTGGCGGTCAGCAGGGCCTTGGTGGGGATGCATCCCCGGTTCAGACAGACACCGCCAACAACAGGGTCCTGCTCGACCAGGGCCACCCTTCCGCCCAGCTCTGCCGTGCGAAGGGCCGTGGCATAGCCGCCTGGGCCGGATCCGATGATGATGGTGTCGTACTGGCGGCTGTTGGCATCCCAGGGGTCTAGGGACTGCGTACCGGGTTGGTTGATCGATTGCTGCATAACAATCAATGCTAGCCGTAGAGGCTGGGAGAATGAAGACCATCAGCAGAATGTGGAGTGAATACGAAGAACGCCCGGAACCTCAAGTGGAACCGGGCGGCGCGGCTAATCGATGGGTCGGTAAGTCAGGACAACCGGCTGTCACTTGGGCCAGTGCCCACGCTTGCTCTGGCTGGGCTTGGGGACCCGCCAGCGCCGGACCATCATGGCCCGTTGCCAGGCATAGGAGGCCGAGCGGGAACCCTTGGCCACCGAGCGCTCGCCGAACTTGTCGATCAGCAGGCGCTTGAGTTTGCGCCACATCAGCCAGGTGTCGACCAGGGCCACGATCAGGTAGCCATAGAGAAGGATGGTCACCACCATGGTGAAGGTGGCGTAATGCTGCGGACCCACGAACATGCCCATCAGGGTGGCCACGAACATGAGGATGATGGCCGGGAAGATCCATTCCAGCAGATTGAAGCGGGCATCCACATAGTCGCGGATGTAGATCCTCCAGGGCAGGCGCTCCGACTTGGGCATGTGGTCGATGTCACCGGTCCTCATGGCCTCGTACTGGGCATCCTCACGGGCTCGGATCCGGGCTTTGGCGGCCTTGCGCGAGGCCTTGCGGTCCTTGGGGACCAGCGGACGCAGGTTCCGGGCCTCGGCCTGCTTGCGCTTGGGTGTGGGGCGTCCCTTGCCTCGTACCTCTTCAGCGGAGGCCGTCTGGTCCGCCTCCGCCTCTTTGTCCCGTCGATCCTTGCGTGAGAAGGGGTTCCATGTCATGCGAACAGGTTACGGTGACGCCTAGACTCGCAAGCATTGATACGCAGGCAATTATAGGAGGTAACCATGGCGGAACTGGGCCTGGAGACGATCCGCACCCGTGTGCAGGACGATAGGAGCCGGATCGTCGATCTGCTCAGGGACAAGATCGCCCTGGCCTCGGTCTCGGCCAAGGGAATCACCGGGGATCACATGCGGCGTTCGGCCGACTATGTGGCCGGACAGCTTAGGCAGGTGGGCGTGGACGCCCGTGTGGTCCAGGCCGCCAATCCTGACGGGACCCTGGGAGCCTTCGAGGTCATCGGATCCCGGCAGGTGGATGCCAATGCCCCGACCGTCCTGCTCTATGCCCATCACGACGTACAGCCGGTGCCCGATCCCTCCCAGTGGTCCACTGATCCCTTTACCGGCGTGGAGAAGGATGGACGGCTCTACGGACGCGGATCGGCCGACGACGGCGGCGGCATCGCCATCCACTCGGGTGCCCTGCATGCCTTGGGCAAGGACCTGCGCGTCAATGTCAAGGTCTTCATCGAGGGTGAGGAGGAGATGGGCTCGCGCAGCTTCATCCCCTTCCTCCAGGCTCATCGGGACGATTTCGCCTCGGATCTGATCATCGTGGCCGACTCGGGCAACTGGTCGGCGGACACCCCGAGTCTGACCACCTCACTGCGAGGGAATGCGGACCTGGATGTCACGGTCACAGTCCTGGAGCACCCGGTCCACTCCGGGCAGTTCGGCGGGCCCATCCTGGATGCCAACACCCTGGCCGCCATGCTGATCGCCTCCATGTATGACGACCAGGGTCAGCTGGCGGTGCCCGGCCTGGAGGGCGGACAGCCCATCGGCGGCCTGCAGCGTGACCTGGACCAGGCCCAGCTGCGTGCCGATGCCGGCGTGGTGGACTCCTACCGGCTGGCCGGAACCGACTCCCTGGCCTCCCGGCTCTGGACCAAGCCGGCGGCGGCGGTGATCGGCTTCGATGCCCACCCGGTGGAGGGTTCCTTCAACGTGCTGGCCGATAAGACCCGCTTCCGCATTTCCCTGCGCACTGCGCCCACCCAGCGTCCTGAGCAGGCCGCGCAGGCACTGGCTGATTTCCTGATCGCCCATGCTCCTCAGGGGGCCAGGGTGGAGGTCACGCCCGGCGACATGGGCATGGGATGGGCCATGGATGCCGACAGCCCGGTGGTCCGGCAGGCCGAGGAGGCCATGCGGCAGGCCTTCGGACGCGACCCGGTCAACAAGGGCGAGGGCGGATCCATCCCCTTCATTCCCGAACTCAAGCGGCTCTTCCCTGAGGCTCAGGTTCTGGTGACCGGCCCCGAGGATCCCCAGTCCAACGCCCACAGTCCGAACGAGTCCATCTCCCTGCAGGGGCTGGTCGACAACATCATCACCGAGGCCCTCCTGCTGGATTCCCTGGGCGCGGGTCAGAACTGACTTTTTGGCCACGGTGTGTTCTAGGGTTATAGGTGACACGGGGGCCGTATGCCTGAGGGCGTGCGGCTGAGAGGAGGCTCAGCCTCAACCGGACGAACGTTTACCGGGTAATGCCGGCGCACGGATGTCACTGGACCCGTGCCTGAACGGGATGGCGCTCATAGGGAGCGCCCCGAGGAAAGGCACAAGATCATGACCGATGGTCATTTCATGAACAATACTGTTTCCGGATCGGAGCCGGAGTCTGAGCGGACCCCCTCCCAGGTCAGGATCCCCTCCAAACGGTGGAGGGTGGTGGATATCGCCGTCGCCTCGGTCATCGGGGTGGCCTCCGCCGTCATCTACTGGGTGGTCGCCATGGTGACCACCATTCCCTGGTCCTTCCTGGATGGGGTTGTGCCCGGTCTGGGAGGTATCCTCAATGGCCTCTACCTATTCGCCGGGCCCCTGGCTTTGGTCATCGTACGCAAGCCGGGGGCTGCCGTCTACGCCGAGCTGGTGGCAGCCATCCTGGAGTCGCTGTTGGGCAGCCAATGGGTGCCTGTGGAGACCATACTGATCGGTCTGCTTCAGGGCTTCATGGCCGAGCTGGTCTTCATGCTGCTGCGTTATCGGCGTTGGAACATGCCCACGGTGGCGCTGTCCGGTGGGGCAGCTGGTTTCGGCTGCTGGCTATATTCCTTCTGCACGCACCTGCAGGCCATCAACCTGACCGGCCCCTACGGGGTGATCTATCTGATAGCCACCCTGATTTCGGGCGCGCTGATCGCCGGAGTGCTGGTCTGGTACCTCTACAAGGCCATCGCCGCGACCGGGGCCCTGGACCGCTTCGCATCCGGCCGCGATATTCGCATGGCCGGGAAGTAGAGGATCGGGAGTGGACCAGAGCATCCAGGACAATCCCTATCGACCCGCAGCCTTGGAACTGCGCGGCTGGGGGTACCGGCATGCCTATCGGAACCACTTCGCCGTCAGGGATCTTTCCCTGCGCATTCCTGCAGGTCAGCGGGTGCTTCTGCTGGGAGCCTCGGGCATTGGCAAGTCGACCATCCTTGAAGGTGTGGCCGGTCTGCTGGGCGATCATGCACCGCAGAGCGGCCAGGACCAGGTCGAGGATGACGAGGGCGGGGTGACCCAGGGCCAGGTCCTGATCGACGGCAATCCCGCCGTCTCCAGCCGGGGGCGTGTGGGACTGGTCCTTCAGGACCCGGATGCTCAGGCCATCTTTCAGCGCCTTGGCGACAATGTGGCCTTCGGACCGGAGAACATGGGACTGCCTCGAGATCAGATCTGGCCACGGGTGCGTCAGGCCATGGCCGAGGTGGGCCTGGCTGACCTGCAGTTGACCCGGTCCACCATGCATCTGAGCGGAGGGCAGATGCAGCGTCTGGCCTTGGCCGGCGCCCTGGCCATGCAGCCTGGGCTGCTCTTATTGGACGAACCTACGGCCAACCTGGACCCGGTCGGCGTCGAGCAGATAGTCGATGCCGTCAGGAAGGTCCTGGACCGGCAAGGCTCCACCATGGTTCTGGTCGAGCACCGGGCGGGGCCTTGGATGGACATGATCGACCGGGTCATCGTGCTCGGGCTGGGTGAAGTTGAAGGCGGTGTCGGCGGTTCGGGCGCTGAGTCCTATCGCAAGACCGTGATCATGGCCGACGGCAGTCCCCAGGAGGTCTTCACTGATTCCGAACTGGACCTGGCCTCCCTGGGTATCTGGGTTCCCGAGGTTTATAGGAGCGCCAGGGATTCGCTCCCTGAGCTTGGCCAGGACAGGATCAGGTCTGGGCAATCCGGTCCCGGCCAGGATGGTCATCCCGTCCTGCTGGCCGCCCGGGATCTGGCGGTGGGCCGTCAGGGTAAGGCAGTGGCCGAGCATATCGATCTGGAATTCAGGGCCGGTCAGGTCACCGCCCTGGTCGGGGTCAACGGGGCCGGCAAGTCCACTCTGGCCATGACCCTGGCCGGTCTGTTGGAGCCGGTGGCCGGTTCGGTCCTTGCCCGGAATCGTCTGCTTCGGGGGCCCCAGGGGCAGACGCCCGTGGAGTCCGAGCCCATCCGGTGGACCTCATCCCAGCTGGCGGCGCGCATCGCCTATGTCTTTCAGAATCCCGAGCATCAGTTCGCCCGGGGCACGGTCCTGGATGAGGTCAAACTGGCCCCCATCCGCACCGGCATGAGCGAGGACCAGGCCCAGACCCGCGCCCTGGAACTGTTGGGCCGCTTCAGACTGAGGCAGTACGGGCGAGCCAACCCCTACACGCTCTCCGGCGGCGAGAAGCGGCGGCTCACAGTGGCCTCGGCCCTGGCCGCTGCGCCCCAGGTGCTGATTCTTGACGAGCCGACCTTCGGGCAGGACAGGAACACCTGGGTCAGCATGGCCCGGCTGATTGCAGACCTGCGCGACCAGGGCGCCTGCATCATCCTGGTCACCCACGACCGGGAACTGGTCCAGGCCCTGGACGCCCGTCTGGTGGAGATGACGCCTCCGGGAGCCCGGAAAGCCGTCTGGCCTGCAGCCGGGTCAGACTTGCAGGCTCCTCAGGAGACTGTTGCGGCCAGACTGACCGTCACGCCCATGGATCAGCGGGATGAGCCGGTCAAGCCGGCCAGCCGGTCGCCATACATAGCCTCCATCAATCCGGCCTTCCGTCTGATCGGGGCCTTTCTGGCGGCTCTGCCCCTGCTGATCAGTCTGGACCCGGTCTCGGCCACGACGGCCCTGATCCTGGAGTTCCTGCTGCTGGGTGCGGCAGGCTTCACGCCCCTGCGCGTGGTCAGATCCACCTGGCCCATCTTCCTGGGGGCACCAGGTTCGGCCCTGGCTATCATCCTCTATGGCAAGAGCGGCGGCGCCACCTTCTGGCAGTGGGGGATGATCCACATCACCCAGCGCTCGCTGGATCTGGCCCTGGCCACTGCCTTGCGAATCCTGGCCATCGGAATCCCCGCCATCATCACCGTACTGGGAATAGACGCCACCGACCTGGCCGATGCCTTCAGCCAGGTGCTCCACCTGCCTGATCGCTTCGTCTACGGGGGGCTGGCCGGTATGCGGCTCTTCACTGTTCTCAAGGATGATTGGTCGGCTCTGACCGCCTCGCGCCGCAGCCGTGGACTGGGCGATGAGAACCGTTTCAAGGCCTTTATGCCACAGGCTTTCGCTCTGTTGGTCCTGTCCATCAGGCGTTCGACGACCTTGGCCACGGCCATGGAGGCCAGGGGCTTCGGCGGCAGCACACCGCGCACCCATGCCCGGGTCTCCCAGATCAGACCACGTGATGCGGGCTTCCTGCTCATATGCCTGGCCGTGCCCGCGATTTCCCTTACCGTGGCTGCGCTGACCGGCTCCATCGCCTTCTTCGGCAACTGACTGTCGGGGATTTCTGCAGCAGACTCCGGATATGGAGGGACCCCGGTCCTTTCCGCCTCCCGCAGAGAGGGGAAAGGACCGGGGTCCGCCTGTGGTTGGAAGCGCTGGTCTTTTACCTGGCCAGTGTGGTGTTGATGTTGCGCACCTCGTCAAAGCGCTTGGAGGCATCCTCCCAGTTGACGATGTGCCACCAGGCCTTGACGTAGCTGGCCCGGTCGTTCAGGTACTCCAGGTAGTAGGCGTGCTCCCAGAGGTCCAGCAGAACCAGCGGGAAGATGGTGACGGGCAGGTTGCCCTGGTGGTCGTACATCTGCAGGGTGACCAGGCGTTCGCCCAGGGTATCCCAGGCAAGGACGGCCCAGCCGGAGCCCTGGATGCCTGCGCACATGGACTCGAAGTAGGTCTGGAAGCCCTGGAAGGACCCGAACTGGTCCTCGATGGCGGCCTTGAGCTCGCCAGTGGGCTCCTGGCCGATGGCCGGGGCCATGTTCTTCCAGAAGATGGAGTGGTTCTTGTGCCCGGCCAGGTTGAAGGCCAGGTTCTTCTCCAGCAGGTTGGACTGAGCCACGTTGCCGGACTCGGCCGCGTCGTGGATCTGCTCCAGAGCCTTGTTGGCACCGTTCACATAAGCCTGATGGTGCTTGTCATGGTGCAGCTCCATGATCTTGCCGGACACGTACGGCTCCAGCGCCGAGTAGTCGTAGGGCAGATCGGGAAGTGTGTATACGGGCATATCGTCTCCTCACAATGATTCTGGCCAAGCCAGATGAGTGATGGTCGGTCTGCGCCATACCAACGACGGACGTGGTCGACCCGACCGGTTCTTTTCACACTAGCCCCTTGTCCGGCGAGCACAAGGGGTGAAGACCTTTCTTTCAGTGAATTTTCCCACAGATGTGGGCCCATCAAGGCCCGGCTGCCGGGCTCTCGACTGCCGGGGCTAGAGTTGTGCCATGCCCTTTGATGATTCCCTTCTTGACAATCCCCGTGCCCAACGAATTCGCCGTCTGGCTGAATTGCAGGATCGGCGGGCCCGGCAGCGTCATGGCCGCTTCCTGATAGAGGGGCCGCAGAGCGTACGCGAGGCGGTCCGCTGGCGTCCCGACCTGCTGACCGACCTTTATATTCAGGCGGACGAATCCTCTCCTGTAGCCCAGGGCGGTCATCAGCAGCCGCTCAACGAGACCGTAGGCGCCATCATGGAGCAGGCTCGGGAGCTACCCGACTGCTACGGGCACTTTGTCTCCGCTCGGGTCATGCGTGCCATCAGCGGCAACGCCCAGGGGATTCTGGCCCAAGCGCGCACGGACGGATTCCTGGCCCAAGCGACGGATCCTGACGATCCCCGGAGCCTGACGAGGCAGGGACCCGACCTGGTGGCAGCCTTCTGGCAGATTCGTGATCCAGGCAATGCCGGAACCGTCATCCGCACCGCCGATGCCGCAGGCTGCAGGGCGGTCATCCTGGTGGACCAGTGCGTGGAACCCACCAATCCCAAGGTCATCCGCTCCACGGCCGGTTCGGCCTTTCATATACCCCTGATGACCATGGGCACCGAGGACTTCCTGGCCCTGTGCAGACGGCAGGGCCGGGCCATGGTGGCGGCAGATGTCTATGGCACGCCGGACAAACCCGTCCGCTCCCTGACTGAATTGATGGCGGGCGGTGCCCTGACCAAGCCAGACTCGGCGGGTCAGCCCATGGCCCTGCTCTTCGGCAATGAGGCTCGTGGACTTCCTGATGACCTGCTGCAGGCCATGGATCAGATCGTTCGGATACCCATATACGGGCGTGCTGAATCCCTCAACCTGGCCACCTCGGCGGCGGTGCTGCTCTACGCCATGGCCATGTCGAGTCGTATTGAAAGAATGTGAAGGCGTCAACGACCGGGATTTCCGCTGATTTGCGGCCCGGACACGGCATTGGCAACAGTGGAAAGGTCCATGGTGGCACAGGAAGAATTCGACCCCGCGGCGATGACCGACGAGGTCAACGAGGGCATCGGCAGGATTCGCGAAGCCTCCGATCTGGAAGAGCTCAAGGCGATCAAGGCCAAATATGCGGGGACAGGTTCAGCCCTGGCCGGATCCGGACGGATCATCGGAAGGCTGCCAGCGGATCAGAAGAAGACCGCCGGCCGCCTGGCTGGCAAGCTCAAGGCTGATTTCGGCCGTGCCTACGGGCTCAAGGAGCGGCAGCTGCGCCAGGAGGAGGAGTCCCGCCGCCTGGCTGCCGAGCAGGTGGACATGACCCTGCCGGTCAACCGCCGTCCCCAGGGCGCCCGGCACCCGCTGTCCAAGCTCATGGAGGACGTGGAGGACTTCTTCGTCTCCATGGGTTGGAGCATCGCCCAGGGCCCCGAGCTGGAAGCCGAGTGGTACAACTTCGATGCCCTCAACTTCGGCCCTGACCATCCTGCCCGCCAGATGCAGGACACCTTCTACGTCAAGGGCAGCCAGGCCAGGGACGCCGCCGGTTTCGTCGGGTCCAACATGGTCATGCGTACCCATACCTCGCCCGACCAGGCCCGTTCCCTGATAACCCGTGGTGTGCCGCTCTACGTGGCCTGCACGGGCAGGGTCTTCCGCACCGACGAGCTGGATGCCACCCATACCCCGGTCTTCCACCAGTGCGAGGCCATCGCGGTCGATGAGCACCTGACCATGGCCGACCTCAAGGGCACCCTGGACAAGCTCGCCGTGGCCATGTTCGGCCCCGAGGCCCGGACCAGACTGCGTCCCTCATACTTCCCCTTCACCGAGCCCAGCGCCGAGATGGACCTGTGGTTCCCCGACAAGAAGGGCGGTCCCGGATGGATCGAATGGGGAGGCTGCGGCATGGTCAACCCCAACGTTCTGAGGTCGGCCGGCGTGGACCCGCAGCGATACTCAGGGTTCGCCTTCGGCGTGGGCATGGAGCGTACCCTGCTCCTGCGTCACGATATCAACGACATGCACGACCTGGTCGAGGGTGACGTGCGGTTCAGCCAGCAGTTCGAGATGGGGGAGTGACCGTCAGATGCCAATGGTAGATATCGACTGGCTCAAGGAGCATGTGCAGGTTCCCGAGGATCTGACCTATGAACAGCTGGCCAAGGACCTGGTCCGGGTCGGCCTGGAGGAGGAGGACATCCATCAGTCCACAGTGACCGGTCCCATCGTGGTCGGCTATGTGGTGGATGCCGAGCCTGAGCCTCAGAAGAACGGCAAGACCATCAACTGGTGCCATGTGGATGTGGGCGAGCAGTACAACGCTGTGGACGACCAGGGCCGCAAGGTGCCCAGGGGCATCGTCTGCGGGGCCCCGAACATGGCTGCGGGCGAGAAAGTGGTGGTGACCCTGCCGGGGGCCGTTCTGCCCGGGGACTTCCGTATCGAACCGCGCAAGACCTATGGCCACATCTCGGACGGCATGTGCGCCTCCGAGCGTGAGTTGGGGCTGGGTTCGGACCATCAGGGCATCATCCTGTTGCGCGATTACGGGTTCACCCCCGAGCAGTACGATCAGCTCAAGCCCGGGGACGATGCCATGAGCCTGTTGCATATGAACAGGCCCGTGCTTGAAATCAACATCACCCCGGACCGTGGCTACGCCTTCTCCTACCGGGGGGTTGCCCGGGAATACCACCACTCCACGGGCGCCGAGTACACGGATCCGGTGATCGAGCTGAACAAGACCGTGCCTGCCTCCGCAACTCAGGAGGATCAGGCTCCGCTGGCCGTGCATGTTGAGGACGACAACCCCATTCATGGTCAGGTCGGCTGTGACCGCTACTATCTGCGGGCCCTGACCGGGTGCGACCCCAAAGCCGCCACTCCCAGCTGGATGCGTCGTCGGCTGGTGCGGGCCGGCATGCGCTCCATCAGCCTGCCGGTGGACATAACCAACTACGTCATGCTGGATCTGGGCCAGCCCCTGCACGCCTACGATCTGGACAAGCTCAGCGGCCCCATCGTCGTCCGCAGGGCCAGGCAGGGCGAGCACCTGACAACTCTGGATGGAAAGGATCGCCAGCTCAGTACCGAAGATCTGCTCATCACCGACTCACCCGAGGGACAAGAGGGCTCCCGCATCCTGGGTCTGGCCGGGGTCATGGGCGGTCTGTATGGGGAGGTGACCGATCAGACGAAGAACATCCTGATCGAGTCCGCCCACTTCGACCAGGTGACCATCGCCCGGACCGCCCGTCGCCACAAGCTGCCCTCGGAGGCCTCCAAGCGCTTTGAACGCGGGGTCGATCCGCAGATGCAGCCGGCCGCCGCGGCTATGGCCGCCGACCTGTTGCATCGCCTTGCCGGTGGCCAGGACCTGGATGCCCCGCTGGATATGGACCAGACCAAGCCCATGCCGGTCATCGACTTCGCGGTCAGCGAGGTGGCACGTCTGACCGGACTGGAGGTGGAGCCCCAGCGCATCGTGGCCATTCTGCGTGACATCGGCTGCACGGTCCAGGGTGATCCTCAGGACCGGCTGTCGGTGACCCCGCCAACCTGGAGGCCCGACCTGGGCGAGGGTTGCGACCTGGTCGAGGAGGTGGCCCGCCTGGTGGGCTATGACCGCATCCCCGTCACCGTGCCATCGCCCAAGGTGTCCGGTGCGGTTGGTCTGACCGATCGCCAGCAGCGTCGCCGTTGGGTGGCTGACACCCTGGCCGAGTATGGGCTGACCGAGGTCCTGGACTACCCGTTCGTCGGCGATAATGATTTCAAGGCCTTTGGCATGGATCCTGACGAGGTCCATGTCAACAGCGTGGAGCTGGCCAATCCCATGGCCGCTGACCGGCCCTACCTGCGGCAGAGCCTGCTGCTGCCACTGGCCAATACCGTGGAGCGCAACCTGCGCCGCGGCAACACGGATGTGCGTCTCTTCGAGATCGGCTATGTCTTCCGTCGCGACCCTCAGGCTCCTGCTGTGCCCACCCTTCCTGGCGGCGTGCGGCCCAGCGACGAGGATCTGGCCCGACTGGACCAGGGTCTGCCGGAGCAGCGGTTGCATGTGGCGGCCCTGTTGACCGGCCGCGCCCAGGAGGACGGCTGGCTCAAGGACAGCAGGGATGTGGACTGGACCGATGCAGTCGAATCGGCTCGTCGGGTTCTGGATAGGCTGGGCGCCGACTATCGGCTGGAGCAGTCCCCGGCCGAGCAGGTGCCCGATCAGTGGCATCCGGGCCGTACCGCCAGACTGGTCCTCGATGATGGCATGCTTGCCGGTATGGTGGGCGAGCTGCATCCCCGGGTTGATCAGGCTCTGGGCCTTCCTGCCCATTCGGCCGCCTTCGAGCTGAGTCTGGACACGGTGCTGGACCACCTGGACTACACGCCCCTGCAGGCCAAGCCGGTCTCGACCTTCCCGCCGGTCCGCCAGGATCTGGCCTTCACCGTGCTGGACACGGTCTCGGCCGCCGAGCTGACTTCCGCCATCAGAGAAGCGGCTGGGTCTAGTCTTGAATCCATCGAGCTGTTCGACGTTTTCACGGGCGATCAGATCGGTGAGCATGCAAAATCGCTGGCCTTCGCAGTCACTTTCCGCGCCCCGGACCGTACATTGACGTCCGAGGACAGCGAATCCCTGCGTCAGGCCATCGTTGACAAGACTGCGGGTCTGGGCGCAGTATTGCGCGCCTGACCGGGCATCAAGGGGACCGAGGGACATGACGGATTCTCAAGAACAGGGCACAGCCGGTGGACCTGACCGCCAGGATCATGATGGGAGCGACCAGCCCTTGTACGGCGCGCGCGCCGATCGTTATCCAGGATGGAATCCCTACATATACGGTCGACCGGACCCCGAACCCAAGGCCAAGGAATCGGATTCCTCCCAGCGCAACCCCGCCAACAGGCCCATGCCCATGGCGGGGCAGCCGGGCCCCGGACGTGGCGGGAATCCCGGGAATCCTCAGACCCGTCCCGGCGCGCCCGGATGGCCTCCCCAGGGCATGCCCAATTTGAACGATCCCTCGCAAAATCCGGTCTACGGCCACTGGGATCCCTGCGCCATCATCGCTTTCTTCATGGCCCTTTTCCTGCCCATGCCCGTGATTCCAGCTCTGCTCGGCGGCATTTCCATGTATCGGACACGTCGCCTGCATATGAAGGGCTATGGGCTGGCCATGGCTGCCCTGATCATCAATCTGCTCTTCACCCTGGCCTGGATCTGGCTGCTGGCCAACGGCATTTCCCTGAATGACTTCTACCAGCAGATGGTGCCGTCGCCCTCAACGGGTGGTGGCGGCTCTGGCTCAGGTGGCGTCAGCGCCTGAACTCCCACGATACGGGTGTCGCCAGTGTCAACGTGGGCTGTGGGTAAGAGGCTGTGAAAGAGTGCCAGGAAGGACCTGGCAGTTATAGGCCTGGCGGTACCATCGATTGAAGCGGTGATGCCACTTTCTGAAAGTGAGCATTGGCGTCAACGAGTAATTCATGCCTGTGTGACTGATGTCAGCCTTGAGACTGATGAGGGGCGGGTCTGCCAGTGGGGAGAGGTTCATTCGAATGGTGCCGGATGCCAATATTGTCGTATTCGATGGATTCGAACCCCTGGATGTCTCCGGGCCCTTTGAGGTTTTCATCAACACAGATGGTGCCGGCGTGCGGATATTCTCCCTGGACGCTCCCGGTGTGAAAGTCGGCGAGGGCGGCGTCAGGGTCGAGGCCCTGGGACCGGAAAAGATCGATCCCAAGGGGGTTCTGCTGATGCCTGGAGGGCCCGGCGCGCGCGACCTGGTTGACGATGATCGCTGGCTGGACAAGTTGCGGAGCCTGGTTGCGCAGTCTTCACAGGTGCTGACGGTCCGCACGGGCTCGGCTCTGCTGGCTGCTGCCGGTGTTCTGGATGGTCGGCGGGCCACCCCCAACGATCCGGCCTTTGACTGGGTGGTCAGTACGGCTGAGCGGGTGGATTGGGTTGAAGGGGCCCGTTGGGTGGTCGATGGAAAGCCCCAGACCTCTTCGGGCATTTCGGTTGGCATCGATATGACCTTGGACTATGTTGAAAACGCATGCGGGCCCGAGGTTGCGGACCAGGCCAGTACCCGGATGGGATACATCCGCAACCGGGAGTCCGGTTATGACCCTTTTGCAAAAACGGAAGCATAACGACACGCCAGATTGCATAATTATGCATTTTGTCGCATGACTATTTATGATGGTGCCCGGTGAAAGGAGCGTTCATGCACCAATATACAGTGGCCGTGGTGGGAGCCTCAGGGTATGCCGGTTCTGAAATGATCCGACTCATGGCCGCTCACCCCGCCTTCCGGGTATGCACGGTCACTGGTCGCGGTTCAGCGGGTCGACAGCTGGGGGAGTTCTCGTCCAATCTTCCCAATTCGTTGGCCTCGCTACAGATTCAGCCCACGGATCCGAAGGTCCTGGCCGGCCATGATCTGGTGGTGCTGGCCCTGCCCCATGGTGCCTCCGGTCCCCTGGCAGAGCAGCTGGATCCGCAATCCTTGCTGGTCGATCTGGGTGCCGACCATCGGTTGGAGGATCCGGTCGATTGGCAGGACTACTACGGCGGCCACTTTTTCTCCCCCTGGACCTACGGGATGCCGGAGCTATTGACGGCAAAGGGCGTCCGTCAGCGTGAACTGCTCAAGCATGCCCGCCGGATAGCAGGTCCGGGTTGCAACGTAACCGCAGTCACCCTGGCTTTCCAGCCGGCCCTGGCTGCCGGTTTGGTGCAGGCCGATGACCTGGTGGCCGACCTTGCCGTGGCTTACTCGGGTGCCGGTCGCTCCAGCAGCAGGATGGATCTGCTCGCGGCCGAGGCCATCAACTCAGCCCATCCCTATTCGGTCGGCGGCACCCACAGGCACATCCCCGAAATCCTGCAGAACCTGCGCAAGGCAGAGGCTGCCAATCCCGACCCCGGGGGAGATCATCAACCGATTCGCCTGGGGCTGACCCCCATCCTGGTTCCCATGTCGCGAGGGATCCTGGCCGTGGTTTCGGCCAGGCTGAACGCGCGTGGACGTGCATTGGGGGCGGAGGGCATTCGTGCCGTCTGGGAAAAGATCTATGCCAAGGAGCCATTCGTTGATCTGCTGCCCCAAGGCAGACTCCCCTCCACGGCCGACGTGTACGGTTCGAACCTGGCGCAGGTTCAGGTCCTTGCAGACGAACGCGCCGACCGTCTCTATGCTTTCGCAGCCATCGACAACCTGACCCGGGGCACCGCCGGCCAGGCCCTTCAGGCCGTCAACCTGGCCCTGGGTCTGCCCGAGGAAACCGGTCTGACAACCATAGGAGTGGCACCATGAGCATCACCTACGCCGCGGGCTTCCAGACAGGCACCGCCATCGCCCACCGCCCGGGAGGCTCACGTCGCCGCAACCTGGCCCTGGTTGTCAATAAGGGGCCCATGGACACTGCTGTGGGCGTCTTCACTCCCAACCGCTTCCGGGCCGCTCCGGTCATCTGGACCAGTAGGATTCTGGAAGAGGGCCGGGCAGGGGCCGTGGTCATCAACTCGGGCAATGCCAACGCCTGCACGGGTTCCGAGGGTCTGGACCAGGCCAAGGCCATGGCCGAGCGGACAGGCAGAAATCTGGGCCTGCCAGCCGAACAGGTTGCCGTCTGTTCCACCGGGATCATCGGCCACCTGCTGCATCTGGACCCCATACTGGCCGGCATCGACCAGGCGGCCCAGGAGCTGTCGACCAGCCAGGAGGCCGGCGAGGCGGCAGCCAAGGCCATATTGACCACCGACACCTGCACCAAGACCGTGGCCCTGGACGGCTCCGGCTGGCGGCTGGGCGGCATGGTCAAGGGCTCGGGGATGATCGCCCCGCAGCTGGCCACCATGATCTGTCTGATCACAACTGATGCCATTGTGGAGCCTGACCAGGCCCGCCGCGCTCTGTCTGAAGCCTGCCGGCTCAGCTTCAACCGGATTGATGTGGACGGTTGCATGTCCACCAATGACACGGTCCTGCTCATGGCTTCGGGCGCTTCCGGCGTTCGGCCTGACCCTGTTGAGTTCCAGGAGTTGCTCAGCCAGGCCTGCGGTGAGCTATCCCGCCGCATTGTGGCCGACGGCGAGGGCAGCCGCCACCGTATCCGCATCCAGGTGGACGGCGCCGGGAACGAGGACGCGGCCCTGGCTTGTGCCCGCGCTGTCTCCGGCTCCACCCTGCTCAAGTGCGCCGTGGCTGGAGAGGATCCCAACTGGGGTCGCGTAGTAGCCTCCCTGGGCACCGTGCCGGTTTCGACGGCGGCCTATGATCCGGACCATGTGGATGTCAGCTTCAATGGAGTCAAAGTCTGCCAAGGGGGCCGCCCCGGACAGGATCCCTCCCTGGTCGACATGCACGTGCCCGAGGTCCATATCGATATCGATCTTGGCCATGGCGACAGCCAGGCCACGGTTTGGACTGACGATCTGACCCACGAATATGTGACCATCAACGCCGACTACCACACCTGATCCGGCACATGCGCACGAGCGTGAGGCACCGGAGGCAGAAGCGGCAATGAGGAAAGGGAAAAGGATGGCAGATGGCGAGCAGGAGGCAGAAGCCGAACGGGCCCTGGACGATGTCAGCAAGGCCCAGGTGCTGATTGAGGCCCTACCCTGGCTGGAGGAGTTTGCAGGTCAGCGGATCGTGGTCAAGTACGGCGGCCATGCCATGGTTGATGACCACCTGCGCCGGTGCTTTGCCCAGGACATGGTCTTCCTGCGGCAGGTCGGCATGCACCCGGTGGTTGTCCATGGGGGAGGCCCCCAGATCTCTGCCATGCTTCAGGCCCTGGGCATCCCCTCGGTGTTCCGCGGTGGTCTTCGGGTGACCACGCCGGAAATCATGAAGGTGGTCCGCATGGTCCTGACCGGTCAGGTGGGCAGGGATTTGGTCGGTGCCATCAATGCCCATGGTCCCATGGCCGTCGGTCTGTCTGGAGAAGATGCCGGTCTGTTCAGCGCTGCCCGTCGTACCGCTATGGTGGACGGTCACCCGGTGGACTTGGGCCTGGTGGGCGAAGTCGTGGCTGTGGATGCTTCGGCCGTGGAGGATCTGATTGATGCCGGGCGGATTCCTGTGGTTTCTTCGGTGGCTCCGGACGAGCAGGACGCCACCCAGGTGCTCAACGTGAATGCCGACGCCGCCGCCTCTGCCCTGGCTGCGGCCTTGGGCGCCAGAAAGCTGGTCATTCTCACCGATGTGGAGGGACTCTATGCCAACTGGCCTCAGACCGATTCCCTGATTTCCAGCATTGGAGTGGATCGTTTGGATGGTCTGCTTGGAGACATGAAGGCGGGGATGCGTCCCAAGATGGAGGCCTGCCTGCAGGCTGTGCGTGCCGGGGTCAGTCAGGCCCACATCATTGACGGGCGGCAGCCGCACTCCATGCTCACCGAAATCTTCACCCAAAACGGGATCGGCACCGTGGTTGTGCCGGGTCATGAAATGGTCATGAGGAGGAGCCATGAACAAGGCTGATCAAGATTGCGCCAACGTCGCGGAGCCAGCCGAAACGGTTGAGGGTCCCCGGAGTCGCCAATGGGCCGATCGCTATGACCATGTCCACATGCAGGTCTTCGGAAGGCCGGGCAGGGTCATGGACCACGGCCAAGGCGCATGGATATGGGACATCGACGGCAATCGTTATCTGGACATGTTGGCAGGGATCGCGGTCAACGCCCTGGGCTATGCCCATCCGGCCTGGAACAGGGCCCTGGCCCAGCAGGCCGGCAAAATGGCCCACATCAGCAACTTCTTCGCCTCCCGGCCTCAGATTGAACTGGCAGAGCGGCTGCTGGAGCTGGCCCAGGCCCCGGATGGTTCACGCGTCTTCTTCTGCAACTCCGGAACCGAGGCCAATGAGGCGGCCATCAAGCTGGCCCGGCTACATGGCACTCGCATGGGCGGGCATCCCGGCCGGATCCTGGCCCTGACGCACAGTTTTCACGGTCGTAGCATGGGCTCGCTCAGCCTGACTTGGAAGCCAGCCATCCGTGAGCCCTTCCAGCCTCTGGTACCAGGGATGGGCTTCCTGCCGGCCGGCGACTCCACAGCCTTGGAACAGGCTTTCACTGGCGAAGAGGCTTCCGACCAGCCGGTGGTCGCTGTCATACTGGAGCTCATCCAGGGTGAGGCTGGCGTGCTGCCGCTGGAGCCCGACTATGTGGAAAAAGTGCGTGAGCTCTGCAGTCGGCATGGTGCATTGATGATTCTTGACGAGGTGCAGACCGGCATGGGCAGAACCGGCCACTGGTTCGCCTTCCAGGATCAAAGCCTGTCCGGCGGTGCCTGCCCTGATGTGCTCACCTTCGCCAAGGGGGTGGCCGGCGGCTTCCCCATGGGCGGGATGATCACCTTCGGCTCCGGGCCTTCCGGTCTGCTGACCCCTGGCACGCACGGTTCCACCTTCGGTGGCAACCCCCTGGGATCGGCCCTGGCGCTGACCACCCTGGAGACCATCCAGCGGGAGGGTCTGCTGGAACGGGCAGAGCGGATGGGGAAGAGGCTGCGCGATGGCATAGCCGCCTGCGGCAACCCCCTCTTCACTTCGGTCAGAGGCAGGGGTCTGCTGGATGCCATCCAGCTGAGGTCCCCCTGTGCCAGCAAGGTGGCCGCCTGGTGCCTGGACCACGGGCTGATAGTCAATCCCGTGGCCCCTGATGCCCTGCGTCTGGCGCCGCCGCTGATCATCCAGGCCGATCAGATCGACCTGGCCGTTGACATTCTTTCCAAGGTCCCGACCCGTCTCGGGGACGTGGATTCGCCGCAGGGTGATCGGTGATTTACAGCATTCAGAGACAATCGTGACGACACCGTAAGGGAGGCAGAGATGAACAGCGGTTTGCGGCACATGCTTCGTGACGACGACCTCGACCACGAGGAGCAGCTGGAGGTGCTTCGGCTGGGCATGGCCTTCAGGGCCAATCCCTATTTGTCCAGGCCTTTCCTGGGTCCTCAAGCCGTGGCGATCATCTTCGACAAACCCAGCACGCGCACCAGAACCAGCTTCTGCGTAGGCGTGGCCCAGCTGGGCGGCTACCCCATGGTCATCGACAGCCCAGGCTCGCAGCTGGGCCGTGGCGAGCCCGTGGCGGACACCGCCAACGTGCTGACGCGGATGACATCCGCCATAGTCTGGCGCACCTTCGGCCAGGATCGGGTGGAGACCATGGCCGCCCATGCCACCGTGCCCGTCATCAATGCGCTGACCGACTCCTTCCACCCCTGCCAGGTCCTGGCCGACTTCCTGACCCTGGCCCAGCACCGGGGCGGGGTCGACGCCCTGGCCGGCATGACCATCGCGTATTTGGGCGACGCAGCCAACAACATGGCCAACTCCTATCTGCTGGGCGGGGCGGTGGCCGGCATGAACGTGCGGATTGCCGGCCCCCACGGCTTCCTGCCAGATCCGAGCCTGGTGGAACAGGCGCGGACCCTGGCCGCTGAAAACGGAGGTTCCATTCTGGTCACCACGGATCCGGTCCAGGCCGTCGAGGACGCCGACTGCGTCTTCACCGACACCTGGGTCTCCATGGGCGAGGAGGACCAGTACGCCGTTCGCTCCCATCCCTTCCTGCCCTATCAGGTCAACGCCCGACTTATGGCCCATGCCCGCCCGGATGCCCTCTTCCAGCACTGCCTGCCCGCCTACAGGGGCCGGGAGGTGACGGCCGAGGTCATCGACGGCCCCCAGTCCGTGGTCTGGGACGAGGCTGAAAACCGGTTGCACGCCCAGAAGGCACTGATGACCTGGTTGGTGGCCCGCTCCCGGGGTGACGAATCCCTCCTGCAGGGGGTGTGCTGATGCGTCCGACGACCAAGGTGGCCCGGCTGGATGCCATCCGCCAGGCCCTGAACCGACATCGGGTCAACTCCCAGCAGCAGCTGTCCTCCCTCCTGGCTGAGCAGGGCATCGAGGTGACCCAGGCCACCCTGAGCCGGGACCTGGACGACCTGCATGCCACCAAGCTGCGGTATGCAGACGGGAGCATGGCCTACTGGATTCCCGCCACCACCGATCAGCAGGCCATGGAGGCCGCTGCCGCCGAAGGGCCTGAGGTCGAGGGGGAGAACAAGACCGACGCCTACCTGGCCAAGATCCTGACCGGGCTGATCACCTCGGTGGCCCGGGCCCGCAACCTGTTGGTGGTAAGAACCCCGGCCGGCGCCGCCCAGTATGCGGCTTCCGCCCTGGACCGTCAGCCGATCAAGGGCATCCTGGGCACCATAGCCGGGGACGACACGATTCTGATCATCGCAGCCGACGATGAAGTGGCATCATCCCGGGCCAACTGGCTCATGACCATCGTCTCCGGCCAGGAGGACTCCCGGGCCCGATGATCGGTGAAAGCGCGAACTGAATATCTGCAAGTGTGAAATTAGAAGGAAAGAGGATCGCCATGACCGAAAACAATCGCATCGTGCTGGCCTACTCGGGCGGCCTGGACACCTCGGTGTCCATTCCCTACCTCAAGGAGCGCACCGGCAAGGATGTGGTGGCCGTCTCCCTGGATGTGGGCCAGGGCGGCGAGCGTCTGCAGACCATCCGCCAGCGGGCCCTGGACTGCGGGGCCGTCGAGTCCGTCGTGGTGGATGCCCGGGATGAATTCGCCAGGGATTATTGCATGCTGGCGCTCAAGGCCAATGCCATGTACGAGGGCGTCTACCCGCTGGTCTCGGCCATCTCCAGGCCGCTGATCACCAAGCATCTGGTCCAGGCGGCCCACCAGTACGGTGCCGATACCATAGCCCACGGCTGCACCGGCAAGGGCAACGACCAGGTCCGTTTCGAGGTCTCCATCATGTCCATCGACCCCTCGTTGAAGGCCATCAGCCCCATCCGCGACCTGGGATTGATGCGCGATGTGGAGATCGCCTACGCCAAGGAGCACCACCTGCCCATCGAACAGACCGAGGAGAGCCCCTATTCCATCGACCAGAATGTCTGGGGACGGGCCATCGAGACCGGCTACCTGGAGGATCCCTGGAACGGACCCACCAAGGATGTCTACTCCTACACCGACGACCCGGCCTTCCCGCCGGTCGAGGACGAGGTGATCATCGACTTCGAGCAGGGCATTCCCGTGCGCATCGACGGCAGGGCCGTCACCCCTCTGGAGGCCATCGAGGAGATGAACCGCCGCGCCGGAGCCCAGGGGATCGGACGTGTGGATCTGATTGAGGACAGGCTGGTGGGCATCAAGTCCCGCGAGCTCTACGAGGCTCCGGGGGCCGTGGCCCTGATCACCGCCCACCAGGAGTTGGAGAACTGCTGCCTGGAGCGCGAACAGCACCGGATCAAGCGCGACATCGACAAGCGCTGGGGCGAGCTGGTCTACGACGCCCAGTGGTACTCGCCTGCCGTCCGTTCACTGAACGCCTTCATCGAAGAGACCCAACGCTATGTCTCCGGTCGCATCCGCATGGTCATGCACGGAGGACGGGCCGTGGTCACCGGCCGGCACTCCGACAGCTCCCTCTACGACTACAGCCTGGCCACCTATGAGTCCGGCGATAGCTTCGACCAGAACGCCTCCAACGGGTTCATCGCCATCTACGGCCTGGCCGACAAGGTGGCCGCCGCCCGTGATATGCGCTTCGGCAACGGCATTGCACAGGACGGGCAAGACCAGGACGGACAAGAGCGGTGAGCAGCGGCGACAAGCCCATGGCCCTCTGGGGCGGGCGATTCAGCAGTGGGCCCTCGCCGGCCCTGGTCGAGCTTAGCCGATCCACCCAGTTCGACTGGCGGCTGGCCGACGACGACCTGGCTGGTTCTCGAGCCCACGCACGGGCCCTCAACCGTGCTGGACTGCTGGATGATGACGAGCTGGCACGTATGGAGCAGGCTCTGGATGAACTCCAGGACCAGGTGGACTCCGGCGCCTTCGCCCCTGAGCCTGGCGACGAGGATGAGGCCACGGCCCTGGAGCGCGGCCTCATTGACATAGCGGGGGACCAGCTGGGCGGCAAGCTGCGGGCCGGGCGCTCGCGCAACGATCAGATCGCCACCCTCATTCGGATCTGGCTGCGTCGCCACGCCCGGGTGCTGGCCAAGGACCTGCTGAGCGCGGCCCAGGCTCTGATGGATCAGGCTCGGGCTGCGGGAACCACGGTCATGCCCGGCCGCACCCACATGCAGCATGCCCAACCCGTCCTGCTGGCCCACCAACTCATGGCCCATGTCTGGCCTCTTGTCCGTGACCTGGAACGCCTGAGGGACTGGGATAAGCGTGCCGATGCCAGCCCATATGGATCTGGCGCGCTCGCCGGCACCACCCTGGGTCTGGACCCCCTGCCGGTGGCCCGGGATCTGGGCTTTAGCCGGGTCTGCGCCAACTCCATCGACGGGACCGCCGCCAGGGATGTGGTGGCTGAGTTCGCCTTCGTCGCCGCCATGATCGGCGTGGATCTGTCCAGGCTGGCCGAGGAGATCATCATCTGGAACACCCAGGAGTTCGCTTTTGTCCGCTTGGATGACGGTTACTCGACCGGGTCCTCCATCATGCCCCAGAAGAAGAATCCGGATGTTGCCGAGCTGGCCCGAGGCAAGGCCGGTCGACTGGTCGGGGATCTGGCAGGCCTGCTGACCACTCTCAAGGGGCTGCCGACAGCCTATGCACGCGATCTGCAGGAGGATAAGGAGGCGGTCTTCGACCAGGTGGACACCCTGGAAGTCCTGCTTCCCGCCTTTGCCGGCATGGTCGCCACCCTGACCTTTAACAAGGATCGCCTGGAGGAGCAGGCCCCCACAGGCTTTGCGTTGGCCACCGACCTGGCTGAGTGGCTGGTCAGGCAGGGAGTGCCCTTCCGGCATGCCCATGAGCTCTCCGGGGCCTGCGTCAAGCTGGCCGAGGGTCGTGGTTGTGAGTTGGCCGACCTGGATGATGGCGATTTCGTCAAGGTCTTCGCTGACTGGGTGCCCGCAGATCGGGCTCCAGAGGTTCGCTCGGTCCTGACCGCCGGGGGAGCCGTGCGCGCTCGCCGGGGCCAGGGAGGCACTGCACCGGAGAGGGTCAAGGAGCAGATGGACCAGGCTGCACATGCGCTGAAGGAGCTGCAGACCTTCGCTGACTCGCAGTCTGATGGGCCTGCCTACCGTCCGCCCAGGTGAGTCTTCTGATCTCTGCTAGGCCGATGGCCGCGCTAGAATGCCCAACGGCAATCCCTCAAGGTGAACGGCAAACAGCGAAAGGCGGCGGCGATCATGAATCCGGTGGCACTGGTCCAGGCTTGGTGGGCCAAACAGCACATCACTCTGGCCAAGGAGCCCCCCGGTTCCCGCCAGGGGCTGTGCTCGCCTCCGGACCAAGGCCGCGACCTGGAGCCGCTGACCATGCTGGTGGTGGGCGACTCCATGGCGGTCGGCTGCGGGGTGAAGGACCAGAGCCAGGGCTTCGTTCCTGACATAGCCGCCTGCCTGGCCACCCGGCTGGGGCGTCCGGTATCCTGGTCGACCCAGGGTCGGCTGGGGGCCACCATCCGCAGGGTGCGCTACCGGTTCCTGCCCGCCCTGCAGGACCATCCCGATCTGCTGGTCCTGTGTGCAGGATCCAACGACATCATGGCCAATCGCACCGATGAGCAGTGGCGGGATGACCTGGCTGCCAGCATCGAGCTGGCCAAGGGCAAGGGCCGTCGGGTGCTGGTCCTCAGCTCCGGTCAGCTCTATCGGGATCCTGCCCTGGGCCGGGCGCTCAGGGCTGAGGTGGAGCGTCGGATAGCCCGCCAGACGCAGACCAGCCGTCAGGTCTGTCAAGAGGCCTCGGTGCCCTTCGTGGATGCCACCCGCGACGACGTTGGCACCGACCGACCCGACTTCTGGGGCATCGATCACTTCCATCCGGGGGTTGAAGGTTACCGGCGCATGGCCGCCTGCGTGGTCGACCACATCCCTCAAGACCTGATCAATCAGTTGTCTGTGTCTGCGCGTTCCTGACTTAGACGCGGTGGTTTTGCTGAGAGGATTCAGCCGGCCGCCCCGTCTTGGCAAAAGCAGCCAGCGGTTAATCGCCAATCCGCAGTGGTCGATTCACAGTGATTATCCGGTTTCGCCCCCTGGGGATTCCTGCTTGGTGAGGCCTTGTCTGCGGCGGTCCGGGGCCCTGCCGTGTCGGTATCTGTTGCAAGAATAGTAGGGTTTAGCGTACATTCATCAAATATTCGATAGGGAGTAGCCTCTCATGTCGCAGGTCACCGATTTCAGGCAGGCGGGTTTCGACTCGCTTTTCGACGAACTCAAGTGGCGCGGTCTCATTGCCCAGTGCACGGACGAGTCCGAGCTCAGGAAGGTGCTGGCCGACCCCTCGGTGACCTATTATTGCGGATTTGACCCCACAGCTCCCTCTCTGCACGTGGGCAATCTGGTCCAGTTGCTCAACATGCGCCACCTGCAGGCGGCCGGTCTGCATCCCATCGCCGTTGTGGGCGGGGCCACAGGGCTTATCGGCGACCCTCGGCAGTCGGGTGAGCGCACCCTGAATCCCAAGCAGACCGTGGCCGAATGGACCGAGCGCCTGCGTGGACAGATCGGACGCTTCCTGGACACCGAGGGGGACAACCCTGTCCGGTTCGTCAATAATTATGAGTGGACAGGGTCCATGAGCACCATCGACTTCCTGCGCGATGTGGGCAAGAACTTCCGCATGGGCACCATGCTGGCCAAGGACACGGTGGCCCGCCGTCTGAATTCCGACGAGGGCATCTCCTTTACCGAGTTCAGCTACCAGGTGCTCCAGGGCAACGACTTCCTGGAGCTCTTCGACCGCTACGGATGCAGTCTGCAGCTGGGCGGCAGCGACCAGTGGGGGAACCTGACCAGCGGTCTGGACCTGATCCGCAAGGTGCGCAATGCCTCCGTCAACGTCATGACCAGCCCGTTGATCACGGACTCCCAGGGCAAGAAGTTCGGCAAGTCCGAGGGCAACGCGGTCTGGCTGGATCCCACCATGTTCAGCCCCTACCGCTTCTACCAGTTCTGGTTCAACCAGCCTGACGACCAGGTGGTCAAGTTGCTGAAGACCTTCACCTTCCTGCCCAAGGCCGAGATCGAGCGTCTGGAGGAGCGGACCGCCCAGGATCCTGGTGCCCGCGAGGCCCAGAAGGTCCTGGCATGGCAGGTGACCTCCTACGTGCACGGCGAGCATGCCGCCCAGGGGGCCATCGATGCCTCGGGCGCCCTCTTCGGTCGTGGCAAGACCCTGGAGGAGCTGGACGAGGATGTGCTGGATTCCGCACTGGACGGCCTCAAGGTCGATGATGGTCAAGGCGGACGAGCCCTGCCTGCGGCCAGCGAGGGTCAGCGTCTGGTGGAGGCCGGAGTTGCGGCCGGACTCTTCCGTTCGGTCTCCGAGGCTCGGAAGACTGTGGCCGCGGGCGGTTTCTACCTGAATAACCAGCGTGTCGAGGATCCGGATCAGGTATTGGGCAACAAGGACTTTCTGCACGGGCGCTTCGCCCTGGTTCGCAGAGGAAAGAAGGCCCTGGGCGCACTTGAGCGTCGGGCCGGCAAGTAGGAACGCAGGAATTAAGGACACTGATGGCAGAAGAACACAATCATTCCCGGAGCGATCGCGGACGGGACCGGGGCGGTTCGCGCCCAGGCGGCTTCCGGTCGGGCGGCCGTCGCTCTTCGGGCTTCCACAAGGGCGGTTCTCACTCGGGCGGGTACCGCTCCGGAGGATATCGTTCGGGAGGTCACCGTTCCGGCAACTTCCACAACCATGACGGCGAAGGCGGCGAAGAGCGTCGTTCCGAGGGCAGGAATGGACAACGGCCCTTCCGCGGGCGAGGGCACGACCGGTTCGACCGTGACAATCGCGGATACAGGCATGACCGTCAGGATGGCCACGGCGGCTTCCACAGGGATTCCGACCGGGATCGCCATGGCCGTCGGAAGGATGGAGACCGTCCACGTCGTGACTTCCATGCCAATGGGCATGGCGGATACGGGCATGGTGGGTACGGGCATCGTGATCATGACAACGACCGCGGTCGGTCGGGATATGGCGAACGTCGTTCCGGACGTGGCTACCAGCGGCATGACCGTGACCGTGATCGTGGTCAGGGCTTCCACGGTGACCGCCGTCGGGGTGACGACCGGAGGTTTGATCGTCGGCAGGATGAGCGGTCCGGCGGGGATCGTCCATGGAACAACCGCTCCCGTGATGACCGTCCACGTCAGGACCGTTCACGTGGGGACCGTCCCTATGGCAAGCGCTCTTACGGTGACCGTTCTCATGACGACCATCGTCAAGGCGGCTATCGGGGCGACCGCTCCCATGGCAACAGGTATCAGGGCCAGCATGGTCGTGATGACCGTCGTCGTGACGACCATCGTTATGACGACCGCCGTGGGGCCTATCAGCGTGACCGCCAGAATGGCTATGACCGCGGTCGCCGCAACTCAGACGGGACCATCTCCTATCCCTCGCAGAACCCCTACACGGATCGCCGGCCTGGCGAGCCCAAGATGCCCAAGGGCCTTGAATGGTCTATGCTCTCCAAGGATGACCGTCTGCGCCTGCGCGGACTGAGCAAGGAACACGCGGAGAACATCGGCCTGCACATCCTGGCCGCCTACGCGCTGGAGGAGACTGATCCCCAGGGAGCTCTGGCTCATGCCAAGTGGGCTGCCCGGCAGGCCTCGCGGATCGATCTTGCCCGTGAAACCCTGGCCCTGGTGGCTTATCGTCAGGGCGACTACAAGCTGGCCTTGAAGGAGTTCCGCACTGCACACCGTATGAACGGCTATTCCGATTACCTGCCTTTCATCGCCGACTGCGAGCGGGGTCTGGGCAATCCTCGCAAGGCCATTGAGGAGGCCACCTCTGAGGAGGGCAGCCAGCTGCAGGGCGAGTCCAAGGCGGAGATGTTCCTGGTCTATGCCGGAGCCTTAGGCGATCTGGGCCTCTGGGACAAGGCCATCGAGACCGTTCAGGCCCTGGTCAAAGCCCGGGGGCTCAGCGGCGACTACCGGATGCGTGCCGTGCAGGCCGAGCAGAACTTCCTCGAACAGGCTGGTCGCAGCCAGGAGGCTCTGGAGCTGGAACCCCTGCTGGATCGGCTGGAGACGGAGTATGCCGACGAGGATGAGGACGAGGATGGTCAGAAGGACGGGCAGTCTGAGGAAATCCTGATCGACTACGACCTGGAGCACCTGGATTCGGCCATGATGGAGGATCTCTCCATTGACCCGGATGGCGGTGAGGATGACTCGGATGAGACTGAAGCTGAGACTGAAACCGCCCAGTCTGATTTCACTGATGCATCCGATCAGGGTGCCGATGACAGCCTGGTTGAGGAATCTCCAGAATCAGTTGCTTCGGACGATTCAGCGGATTCAACTGACACTGGTAACTCATCCGATTCGACTGATACATCTGATTCGACTGATACATCCGACGCGGTTGATTCGACTGGTTCGTCCGACTCAACTGCTTCATCTGAAGTGTCGGAATCTGAAGTGCCGGAATCGTCAGATACTGTGAAGCAACCCGGGGGGGAGTCCTCTCGCCTTGATGCAGAAACTTCGGACGATGGGTCTCAAAGTGACCAGAACGGTAGCGAAGCTGACGTGGCTGTCGCCGATAAATCTGCTGCTGACAACGGTGACGCGACTGTCCAGGCTGCAGGATCCGAGGCAGGCGCTATCGATCATGAAACTGAACAGGCCAAGGATGAGCAGGTCAATGAGTCCGATACGCCTGATGAAGCTAGGACTGAATAGTGACCGTATTCCTCAAAGGAACTGACGACGCTCCGGCAAAGACCTATCATCTGGCACTGCTTGACCTGGATGGGGTGGTCTACCGGGGTGCTGACCCTGTTGAGCATGCGGCCGAGGGCATCGACCGCGCTCAGACGCTCGGCATGCGCATGGCCTACACCACCAACAATGCATCCCGGTTTCCCCATGTAGTGGCCGATCAGCTGCGCGGGTTCGGTCTGACCCTGGACGATGGCCAGGTCATCACCTCGGCCGTAGTCGCCGCACGAATGCTACGCCGACACCTGCAGGAGGGAGCCAGGGTGCTCGTCATTGGATCCGATCATCTACGTGATCAGATCCGCCTCAACGGAATGGTACCGGTAAACAAGGCCGCAGATAAGCCAGAGGCCGTCATTCAGGCCTGGTATCCCGAGCTGAGCTGGCAGGACCTGGCCCAGGCCGCCTTTGCCATCGAAAACGGTGCACGCTACTTCACCACCAACAAGGATCAGACCCTGCCCCGCGAAGGTGGCATGGCGCCCGGGAATGGGGCTATGCTCCAACCGGTGATTCTGGCTACTGGCAAGCAGCCGGAGGACTCGGCCGGCAAGCCGGAATCGGCCATGTACGACGAGGCACGGCAGCTGTTGACCGACAGCCAGGAGAAGAGCTTGGACATCGGCCGGTGCCTGCCTGTGGGCGATCGTCTGGACACCGACATCGAGGCAGCCAACCGGGGCGGGTACGACTCAATGCTCGTCCTGACGGGTGTGGCCCGAACACCTGCCATTCTGACTGCACCGGCCAAGTTGCGGCCTACCTATCTGGCTGAAGACCTGCGCGGCCTGACTGCACCACAACCCCAGCCCAGTAAGGAGGCCGACCAGACCTGGCACTGCGGCGGCCAAACCGCAAAGGTGGATGACGACGGGCATGTCACATTGCGTGCTCTTGAGGGTGGCGGCGACCCCCTGTCCGATCTGGATGCCGTGCGGGCCTGCGCCTGTGCGCTCTGGGAGTACCAGGATCGTGGCGGAGACATGGACGCGCTGGATCTGCCCGCCTTCGTCGTAGGGGCATAGAGGCCATGACGGAAGAGGTCGATTCCGGACAACCGGGAGCGAGTGGACCATCCCAGGAGTCCAATCACTACGGGCCACCTGAGCAGTCCGGCCAGACCGGGCAGCCTGTAGAGTCTGAGCGTTCTGGATGGTCCTCTCAGGCAGATGACGAGGATACGACTGCCTCAGTACCCGAAGAGCCCATGGATAAGCAGGCTATGGCACCTCTTTTGGAACGTTTCCCTGATTTGGCTCAATTGGACGATCTGGACGATGCCCAACAGGTCGAGCTGCTCGGCAAGGTGCTGGCCGGGCTCCAGCACGACCTGAACCGGGAGGGCAAGTGAACGTTGAGGACACGGTCGTCAGCGCTGGGGACGGTCGTCGAAGGACCGTGGCTCACACCCGCGACCGGCTTGACCGCATCCTGCCTGCACAGGGGCTGACGGATTCACGGGCCAGAGCCCAGGCGTTGATTCGGCAGGGCCGAGTTACGGTCAACGATCATCTGGCTTCAAGACCTGCTCAGAGCGTCCAGCCAGGCGATGTAATTCTCCTGGACCCGGGCGATGACTATGCCTCCCGGGGAGCGCTGAAGCTGGAGGGCGCCCTGACGACTTTTGCGGCGCAGGGGATGCCCGGTCCGCAGGACAGGCTCTGTCTCGATATCGGGGCCTCCACGGGCGGTTTCACTGACGTTCTGCTCAGACACGGGGCAAGGCGAGTTATCGCCCTTGATGTGGGCCACGGACAGTTGCTGGAACGGATTGCCGCTGATCCTAGGGTGATTGACAGGAGCGGTGTCAACATACGCGAAGTCCAGCTGGGCGACCTGCCGTATCGCCCGGAATATGTGGTTTCGGATGTGTCCTTCATCTCGCTGACCTATGTCATTCCCGTCCTTCCTGCCTTGCTGGCGCCTGCTGCCAACTGCCTGCTGCTGGTCAAGCCCCAGTTCGAGGTCGGACGCAGCCTGCTGGGCCATCATGGCATTGTGACGGACGAGGATCGCAGGCACGAGGCGTTGGAGCGCGTCTTGGCCTGTGCATGTGAGTATGAATTCGTTGTCCGTGCTACCATGCCATCTCCCATAACGGGAGCCCATGGCAATGTGGAATATCTGCTCTGGCTGTCTTGGTCACAGTCGGTCTGAAGGCTGTGGCTTCCCGCTTTCCACGCGACACACCAGACTGGACAGAATCTACAGTTGCGGTAATATAAATGAGTTGTCAAAAACGAGTTCCTCGTCGAGATGACATGCGCCAGTAGCCCAACGGATTAGAGCAGCTGACTACGGATCAGCAGGTTGCAGGTTCGAATCCTGTCTGGCGCACCACACGAAAGCCTTACAGCCACAACGGTTGCGGGGCTTTTCCATTACTCGGCAAGTTTGCTTAAAACTTGATTTTGTGTGACATTTGTGTGATAAAGGTTCCCGCAAAGGAAAAGCCCCGCCGGAGCAGGGCTGATCCGTTGGGATCTGGTTACTGATTGAGATGCTGCATGGCGTAAGCCACTTCTTCGGGGGTGAACTTACCTCCGTACTGACTGGCCAGCTGATGCCGGATTTCTGCTGGGCTCATGTTCGTGTACTTCTGGTAGTCTTTGGCTGCGGCGAGAGCAGTGGCCTTGTAGTCGGCTTTGAGGTTATCTACGGCGTGCTGGGCGACATTGGGCGTGAATTTATCCTCGCTGGTGAGGTCGTAGTAGATGCCCTCCTTGCTCTCGTGTGTTATTTCCAGGTAATGTTTGGCTTTGGCGTGAGCAGCCGCGTTGTCGTCGGCTTTGAGGTTATCTACGGCGTGCTGGGCGGCCTCGGGCGTGAATTTATCCTCGCTGGTGAGCTCATCGTAGATGCCCCGCTTGCTCATGTGCATTCTTTTCTGGTAGTGTTTGGCTTCGGCAAGGGCATTGGCGTTGTAGTCGGCTTTGAGATGGTCTACGGCGTACTGGGCGGCCTCGGGCGTGAATTTATCCACGCTGGTGAGCCTATCGTAGATGCCCTGCTTGCTCATGTACAGGAGCTCAGAGAAGTCTTGCGCCTGAGCCAGAGCCGCCTTGTGATTGTCAGAGTCAGGGTTAGCAGGTTTTTTAGGGGCTTTTATAGTTTTCTTCATCTTGTTCAGTTGCTGTGATATACCGGCTGTCTCGATCTTAGGGACGCTGATTGGCAACTTGATGTTTGATCCTGCGGTTGCGGCAAAAACAAGAATGGCAACGACGGCGATGACGACCCAGAACCAGACCCTCTTGTAAATCGGCTTTTCCTCCGGTGGCTGCATCCACGGGGGCACGGGTGTCTGTGGGGTCTTTGGAGTCTGTGGGGTCTGTTCAGCGTTGGGCATGACTTACCTTCTCCCTTCGTCCTCTATGACTACCAGCAGGCTACCATTTATTCTGTACGGTGATCTTGCTTGTTGGGGTTGACTCTGTGCTTTGTAGCGCATCCGGCTCGAATCGGGTATGGGCTGGTAGTAGCCCTGGTTGATTTGGAGGGCGGCGTCGGGTTCGCAGACGATCCGATATTCGAGGGGTTGGCGAGCTTCAGCGCGGTTTCGCGCCTTGTACGGCGTTCCAGGCGCAGACCGTAACGCCTGTTCTAGTAGCGTCGGTGTGCTGCCAGTGGATGGTCGCCCGTCTTGACTGTGTCCAAGCACATAAGGCGCCTTCTTATCCTCTGAGAGTCGAAGGGAATCCACAGTCAGAGAGGATAGGGGCTAGGCTTTCCGTCATACGTTGCTCGGCCCTGCGGATGACCACCCTGATGTCCGACACATATAGTCGCAGATCTCATTGGCAACTGCTACCTCTATTGGAGGCTTTGCATTTAGCCAGTTCGACATTGCGGATCTTGCATGGTCCAGGGGTCTGCCACCTTGCCTTGACTGTATCCGTGTGAGGCGTGGAACTCTCAACCCTACATCAATGTATATCCGTACAACATCGCCCTGTTGTGAACAGTACTGGTCGTGCAAGCACTAACCTGCATTTCTGGTGAGCAGTAACTGAATCCATTGCGGTAGGCTGACCGATGCGTCATCAACCCTTCCGGTTAGTCATACTTAGAAGCACAGCTATATCACGCAAAGAACCACGAGGAAGGTCAATATAACTCTACATGCATGCATGTATATCCGCGGACATCTTATTGATGCCTTACTTTAAATATTGAACTATGATTATCAGCTAATTACTTTTTCTTGTTGGACAAAATTGAACTAAACCTTTTCTACTCGATATCGAAGCATGGTCAATCCCGCAAAGGTTCCTGCGCCTATTAGACTAACTGCCGCTAGAATTGCGGTATTCGTAGGACCGACTAAGTCTGATAACCAGCCGGTTAGAGATCCTCCGATAAGATATCCGACCGTACCTACCGCGCCTATAGTGGACATTACAGAAGCTCTATATTCATTGGGGGAGAGAACTTGCTCAAGTAATTCTTCAATTACATTGGCAATTGTATAGAATAAGGAAAATACAAAAAAGCTGCAGAAAGCGAAAATCAGAGATTGACCGCTCAATGCAAACGCGCAGAAGGCTATTCCAGAAGCGATGAGGGACATTGGCAAACTTTTTATTGCTGATCGGGTATTTGAGGAAAAAGGTGCAGCTAGTGCTGCTCCGATAAGTGCCCCAATGGATCCAATCGTGTTTAAATACCCGTAAACAGAGTTTGGAGCATGTAACACCGTACGGGTGAAAACAACGAGTAGAGTTTCTTGTAGTCCGAGGCCGAACCAAAGTGCAAGAACAACAATGGACAGGGCAGCAAGAAGTCGTTCCTTTTTGATAAGGTCTAAAACATTTTTTAATCGAATGGTGGTTGAAGAAATTATCCCTTTTAACTTAACCCAGAAGGAAATACTATGACTTTCGCGAAAACCATTGTGTGAATCGACAGCTCGCTTCGAATTATGCTCCTCATGTGAATAGCAACCGTCAAGTGAAGCCGCAATTAAGCTGCCAAAAGCAGCAACCGCAAATGCAGCGACACTGTTGAAATTGGTGAGCAAACCGGCGAGGGCGCCAGAGGCGATACCTGCAGCATTGATCATGAAAGATAAAACAGAATTGAGAACTGACAGTTTTGAATCTGAAACTAGTTCAGCAGCTTTTGCATATCGTGCTGGCTTCATAACCGCAGCTATGCTTGTTATAACAAAAGCAAGAATAAATGAAAGAGCAATGTTATGGTTAAATGCGAGCAACAGACAACAAAGAGCTCGTAGCGTTCCGCCCACTGCTAAAACAATCCTGCGATTGTATTTGTCAGCTATACCAGAAAACAGCGGAGCTACAATTAAATTTGGCATAAAGGTAACTAAAAAGAGGGCACTGACCGCCAGCGGAGACGATCCCGAAATATCGTATACATGAATGGTCAGTAAGAGATTAACGATTCCACCGACAAGACTGGTAAAGAAAGCACCAAGCGATAATGTAACCAATGGTTTGTGTCTCAAAACGTCTTTGAGGGCTACGAATGTTGTCGCTGCTTTACTTAACATGTGGCATACATCCTTCGTCTACTTATGGCTCAGTCAGCAGATTGGTTTAAACTTTCAAGGATTTCATCGTGTGGAATTCAAATTTCGTAATAGATAATATTATGCCATCCGTGACTTGTTCATCTTTGATTTCAAAATGGCCAATTTGGGTCTAGTAGAATCCGTGCTTCGGCTCAGTACTGCATTTTATGCTCCACGAGGTTAGGTTCAAGTGCTACGTGGATTGCTTAATTAAATCTTGTCTTCTTGAAAGCGACATGCTGCATCTTTGCGGCATTTATATATCAGATTTCCCATGTTGGTGCTACTGCTCGATATGCGTACAGCTATTAGGTATTCTTCATATATTCGTTCGCAATCAGAACTAAAATCCCGGCGATTCCAAGGGTATTGATTGCGACATTTCGATCCGCACTCCAACCTATGATCGTGTTGCAGAGCATGCCAATCAAGCTTCCCAACGAGCTCGCAATATTAAGAACAGTGGAGTGCCGATCAGGCGGAATCAAACTATTCGCAACTGCCGGAGTTATGGGCTCTCTTCCATTCATGCCCACTACGACAAGCAGGAATCCTATCGCTACGACGATGGCGAAGGAACTGCCATGTGCGCGAAACGGGCTGCCCCTATAGTAAAGGCTAAAAAGAGAGCTTTTGATCTTTTAAGGTATACCTCAAGCTTGTCAGAAAGGTAGCTATAAACTGAGGCTCAAATAAGAGCAGCGGACGCCAGCAGGCCCCAGTATGACATAGGCAAATTCGTATGCTCATATAAGGGTTGATTTAAGGTATAAACAGCGTTGAAAAGCACGTATCAAATCTTATAGGGCGAAGAAGTAAAGTAGGTGTAGTCGTTTCATAAGGTCAGGAAGGGAATTATGGGGAGACTGCCGTATTTAGCTCAGCTCAAAGATGTTTATTCATTTGGAAGAACAACTACAGCTCGTTCGGCATTGCCTATCCTGATAAGAAGAATTATCTTGCAGTCAAATCAAACAATCACTTTTATTAAAATGCCCGGAGAGGAAGATACGGACCTAGGTGGATACGATGGTCAAGTGCGTGCTGGGCAAGGAAACGCATTTGTTCCATCAGGGTACAGTGTATGGGAATTTGGCACATCTCGTGGTATCAAAGCTAAGGCTAATTCTGACTATATCAAGCGTACAAAAGAACCATTAGGTATAAACCAATCCGAAACCACCTTCGTGTTTGTTACCCTGGGGAGATGGGCGGATGCACAGGCTTGGGCTCACGAGAAAAGCAAAGAGGGAATATGGAAAGAAGTCCGTGTATATACCGCCGATGACATATTAACAGCGCTTGAGGAAACTCCAACGGTATATTTGTGGTTTTCTGAAATGTGCGGGAAATCGGTTCATGGATTATCCAGTCTGGAAACTTGGTGGAATGACTACCGAAAACCGTGTGATAATCTACTTACTTCTGAGCTTGTCTTGTGTAATCGATCTTATGAAAAAAGTCTTCTTAAGAAGAAACTAAGTGACAGCAAGCCGAGTCAAATAATAATACGGTCTGTGACGATTGAAGATTGTCTTGCATTCGTGGCGGCGACTTTGCTTTCTGATGAGCAAGGAACGCTGTCTAAAGCTGTGGTCGTTAGTGAGGCAAGCGCACTGGAGTATTTAAGACACCTGTCAGAACGTCTGATTGTGCTTTTGTCAGATGCTGCTCTAGTAAGAGAAGCTGAACTACTTACCGGACACCATATAGTTATTGGCGTAAATAAAGTGCAGCAAATCGCGCCAACAATAAATTTGCCTGACATCTCGTATGAAAAAGCCGTAAACTATTTCAAAACAAAAAATATATCAGATGAAAAACAGACGGAGTATGCACGTGCGGTACATAAAAGTATACCACTCCTGCGTAATAAAATTGCTTTAACACCTCTTCCAGATGAGCTCTTACCGAATTCAAATTCTCCTCATGCAAATCAACTAGTTAGAAGAGCATGGATGCTTGGGCGGTGGGACGGTGCAATAAAGGGGGATGCAGACGTGGTTGCTCGTTTTGTGATAGACCCCAACGATGAAGAGTTAACTGATGCGCTACTTAAGGACGCTAATAGTGCTAATCCTATTTTTTCAATATTTGGAAGTGTGCGTGCAGTTATTTCCCCCATTGAGAGTGCTGAACGCTTGTTGCAAGCGATAACAAGATCCGATTTGGTTGCCTTTCGAGAGGTGGTTTGTTCTGCACTGGAAGAAGCAAATCCCGCCCTTGCACTTCCAGAAGATCAGCGATGGGCGGCGAAAATTTATGGAAAGGGGAGGAAAGAATCTGACGATCTTAGAAAGGGAATTGCGACTACACTAGCCTTGCTAGGTTCCTCGAGTGCGACTGTAAGCGATTTTCCCTCTCTGTCTTTTTCGGATTGGGCGGCCAATGTCGTTTCAGATATACTGCGCTTCGCAAATGACGATTGCACCGGGGGCATATGGATTTCGATAAATGATGTTTTGTTGGAAATTGCTGAGGCGGCACCCGAAGAGTTTCTGGATGAATTGCAAAGAGCAATAAGTCCAAGCGGTGTACTTATGGATAAATTATTCCATGAATCATCTAATTTGTTGGCACCTACCAGCCCGCATGTACAAGTGCTTTGGGCTTTGGAACGCCTGGCAATGGTTCCCGATTATTTTGGGAGAGCTATGTGGTTACTTGCATTACTTGCTGATTACGATCCTGGCGGGAAACTTGCTAATCGGCCGTTAAACTCTCTCGCTACTATTCTGCGTGTATGGTATCCTCAAACAGCTGCATTATCGGATGAAAGGCATTCGTTCGTTCAAAAAGTCTGCAGAAAACTACCTGAGGTTGGTAAATCACTAGTTATTGCTCTCATTCCCAGGATAGGAGAAAGCACTTCAACAATTACGCCGTTTGAATTTAGACAATCCGCTTCACCAAATAAGCCGACCGACAATCAAATCGTTGATGATATTAACGTATATCTTGGCTGTGCTGTTGACCTTGCTGAAAGTGATCCATCAATCTGGATCAAGATCATCCCTAAGTTGCCTTATTTGCCTCAAAAGAGCAAAAATACTGCTTTGAATAAGCTTAGTCTAGCTAAGTTGAAACCAACCGATACACGTGATGCGATATGGTTGGAGTTTTATAAACTTATCGGGAAACATCAGTCTTCAGCAAATGTGTCAGCGTCTTTATATCTCAAAGATATCGAATACTTCAAATCAGTCATGAAAGAGCTAGAACCCGTGGATCCTGTTGTTCAAGTAGCCCCGCTATTTACTTACGACTGGTTGGTTTACGTCTTGGACAATCATAACCAGTCGATTGATAGAAAGCAGCTTCTAGGAAAAGCCAGAAATGATGCAATTAGTAAGGTCTTTGAGGAAGGTGGTCTGGAGAGCGTATTGCGACTTGCCAAAAGAGTTGAATGCCCTTGGATCGTTGGAGACGCGTTTGCTTGTCTCGGCCTACAGATACAAGAACACGCGATTGCCAGACTATTAGAAAGCGAGTTTTCCAAAGTATGTTCTTTTGCGAGATCGGCTTTGTATAGGCTAACGAATGGTAAATTAAGCAATCTACTGGAGATAATGCATAGTGATAGTTTGTCCAACACGGTAAAAGCTCGCTTGCTCTTACTCTCTAATGAATTCGATGAAGTATGGACATCTCTTGGTAGTTATGATGAAGAAGTGGAGATGATACATTGGCTGGAGTTTCCAATTGATCACTTAGGAACCGATTTCACGTTAGCCAATGAAGCAGCAAAACAGCTTGCGAGTCATGGACGAATCGTGGACGCTCTCAAATTGCTCGCGTTATATTGTGAGGCCAGTGCTGTTAAAGTTGATTCGGGCTTAGCGGCTGATCTTATGGAAAAGTTCCTGATATGCCATGATCATGAAAGTGAGACATTATCTAGTCATGAAATAGAAGTGCTGATAAAACTCCTCCAAGATAGTGTGAGTATAGACCGTACTCGTCTTGAGAAACTTGAATGGGCCTATTTGCGTGCATTTAATGATGGGCATGTGTGCTTATTTTTGCACCGGAAACTCGCTGATGATCCGCGCTATTTTGCTGACATTCTCTCTCTTGTATACCCAGAAACTGCTAATGGTGGAAAACAGCCGGAGGTCCCGAAAGAGCAGTCGGAAAAAGCTTGGCTTCTGCTAAATACTTGGAGAACAATCCCTGGAGCGGTCAATGAGTCAAGTGAAATTGTCGAAGAACAACTGAGATCATGGATTCAAGAAGTTCAAAAGATACTGGGCTCGCGTGATCTAACTAAACGAGGAGATTACTATATTGGAAAAGTACTGGCTTATGCTCCCGCTGATAGTGACGGCACATGGCCATGTAAATCAGTATGTAATATAATAGAAGACTCTCAATCCACGTCTTTAGATGAAGGTTTCAGTGCTGAGCTGTTCAACAAAAGAGGGGCGGTTAGTCGTAGTTTAGAAGAAGGCGGGAAACAAGAGTATGAGCTTGAAGATGAGCTCCAAAAATGTGCTAACAGAATTAACGTTCAATGGCCGAAAGTGGCTGCGCTGCTGACAAGACAAGCGAGAGAATATCACTCAATGGGATTAAACGAAGATGAGCAAGCTAAAAGGTATAAAGAGGGAATAGATTATTGAGTCCGGTGCTCTGGACTGCGGATAATGTGGTTTTGCATTTGGTGGTTAAGCAGTAAAACTGGTAATAGTCCTGCTCTTTGGCGTTTTCAGTGGTACATATGCCACCAGGCGTCTTATTTTGTCCGTGTTTAGCGAATTCAATACAAGTAATTCGCCTGTGCCTTTTGCCATTCAAAATAGTAAAGAATAAATCGACATATACGCCTGGAAGTTCTAGAAATAACGATTCGTGGCGACAAGCCGCGGATAGGCTCCTTAGTTTCGATGCAGAGCCATATGGGCCTGATCTATATATGAGGAGGAACGTGAGCTGGTTCCCTCTGCCAGGACGGGAACATCACCATCGCTCCATACAGCTCCTCTGCCTGGACGCCAAAATCGGACAATGGTCTCAGCTAGGGGAACGTTCATAAAGTCATAGTCCTCGGGTCTGTGACCGTCTACTTGACTTTCGCAATTGTGGACTTATCAATTGCAGCGAGCTTGTTCGATACGCTTGCTTTGCTTGCGCCAAGCGATTGGAGTAACACCGGTTTCTCTGGTGAAAGTCGCGCTGAATGAACTGGGACGTATATATCCGACCTGCCTGCCGATCCAGGCAATGTCCTCCCCAGTGGACGAGAGAAGATGGCGGGCCTGGTCCATTCTTTGCTCTCTGATGTACCTGGCCAGACTTGTGCCGGTCTGACGTCTGAAGGCGAGGCATAAACGTGTGCGTCCCACATACAGGGATTGGGCTATCTGATCGATGGAGAGGTCGCCGCCAAGATGGGATTTGATGTGGGCTTTGACCTGCTGGACCAGGTCGCGGTCGAGCGACAGTTCGTGGCTCTGTTCAGGCGCGGAGGAAACCTGGGCCAACATTGCCATGAGGAGGTCGATGTGTGCTTTGATGAGGAACTCCGTTTGCCCCGGCCTTCCGGGGGACAACTTTGACATGGCGGTTAAAGCGGCCAGGGCAATATCGGATGGCCAGGGTTGGCGGAAGGCGTCAAAGAGTCCCTTGACCTGGCCAGGCCATTGGTTTTCCAACTCCATGAAATAGTCGGGCAGGATGCAGATGCTCCGGGTCCGCGAGCGGGAGCCTGCCGGTATGCGGTTGGTGACCGATCCCGCCTGCTGGATTAGGGAGACCATATTGCCCTCCTGCTTTGTACATGGCTGCAACCCATAAGGAGCGGGGTTGGCTGCCGGGCTTTCATCCAGGGTCAGGCAGGCATGGTCGGTCATGGCGTACTCGTTAAAGTTCATTTCGCGCAGGAAGGTGATGTCGTGCCATATGACCAGGCAATGAGGACCTGCCGGATTGGCTTGGAATCTTCCCTGGCAGATATCGCCATCGACCTGCCCTTCCAGTCTTCCCGATCGGTGATGGAGTTCCATGCCGAGTTGCTCCACCTGGGGGCGATACAGGGTCTGTATCTCGCGGGACTCGGAACGTATCGTGTGGTCTGTCATGGCTCACCTGCTTTCATCCTGCCGGCTTTCACAGCAATCTCGGCGGACTTTCGTTTTCGTTCGCACCTTTTACGGATTCATCCGTCGCTCTGTGACGGTCTTCCAGCCGTTGGCTTCTCAGATTACGTTCGATGGCAGCGAACGACAAGAGTTTTGGATGAACCTGGAGGAAAGAGATGACCACAGATCAGGCGGATTCGGGTAGCAAATCGGATCCTGCAGAAGGTAAAGCACAGGGCGGGGGAGGTGCGCCTAATCGTGAGAGGTCGCATGGGCGTAGTTCCCTCAGGCGGCTGCTTGATTTCGCCGGCCCTCGCAAGGTGTTCTCCTATCTCGGCTGTGGTCTGTCCGCACTCTCCACGATTGCCGGCCTTGGACCCTACATCTGCATATGGCTGGCGGTAAAAGACCTCCTCGCCGTAGCGCCGAAGTGGTCCCAGGCCACGGGAATCGCCATATACGGATGGGCCGGATTGGGGTTTGCGGCGGCTTCCGTCATGCTGTACTGTGCAGGACTGTTGATGACGCATCTGGCAGCTTTTCGGAGTGCCTCCAACATGCGTAAAGAGGCCGTAAGCCACCTGATGAGCCTGCCTCTGGGGTATTTCGACCTCCACGCTTCAGGCGAGTTGCGTCGCACCATTGATGGCTCGGCGGGCGATACCGAGAATCTGCTTGCCCATATACTCCCTGATGCAGCCGGCTCCTTCGCCATGATTCTGAGCATGCCGATACTGATGCTGATTTTCGACTGGCGTATGGGCCTGGCCTGTCTCTTCCCCATCCTGATTGCCCTGGTCTGCATCCGTGTCATGATGAACGATCAGGGACAGTCCTTTATGAAGGAATACCAGGATGCCCTGGTGCGAATGTCCAAGACGGGAACCGAATATGTCCGTGGCATTCCAGTGGTCAAGGTCTTCCAGCAGACGGTTTATTCCTTCAAGGCCTTCCATGAGGCCATCGAGCATTACAGCAGAATAGCCAGGAACTATGCCATGAAGATCTGTCACCTGCCTCAGACCATTCAGATGACGGCCCTGAACGGGACTGTGGTTTTCCTTGTTCCTGTAGCCATCCTGCTGGCTCCAGGGCAGAGTGACTTTACCTCTTTCCTGACCGATTTCGCCTTCTATGCCGTCTTCTCGGGCATGGTTCCCACGGCCATGACCCGTCTGCAGTTCTCCAGTGAGTCCTTCAGCAAGGCTGACGATGCCTTAAACAGAATCACCGGCGTGCTCAGTATTGATCCCCTGACGGTAGCTGCTCAACCGAAACACCCGAAGTCGGCGGATGTGTCTCTGGATCAGGTATCATATACCTATCCGGGTGCCAATCGTCCGGCACTGGATCGGATTGACTTCAAGGTGCCGGAGGGTGGAATGGTCGCTCTGGTCGGTCCCTCGGGAGGCGGCAAATCGACCTGTGCCAGTCTGTTGCCACGTTTTTGGGATGTGGATTCGGGCAGGGTCGCTATGGGCGGCATTGATGTCAGATCCATCGATCCACATGATCTGATGGGGCAGGTCGCCTTTGTCTTCCAGACCAACAGGCTCTTTTCGACCACCCTGCTGGAGAACGTTCGCGCAGCCAGACCGGACGCCGCTCCTGAGCAGGTTATGGAGGCATTGAGAGCGGCCCAATGCATGGACATCGTTGACAAGCTTCCCGAGGGGTTGGATACTATGCTCGGCTCAGGTGGAACCTACCTTTCCGGGGGGGAGGTCCAGCGCGTGGCCCTGGCCAGGGCAATCCTCAAGGAGTCTCCCATTGTGGTCCTGGATGAGGCGACTGCTTTTGCCGATCCCGAGAATGAATTCTTGATACAGAAGGCGCTGACCAAATTGACACGGGCCGAAGGGGGCCGACGGCGAACCGTTCTCATGATTGCCCACCGTCTATCGACTGTGGCTCATGTCGATCGAATCCTGGTATTGGATGGGGGCCACCTGGTAGAGCAGGGCCCTCATCGCCAGCTTCTTGATGCGCAGGGTACCTATGCCCGTATCTGGTCTGATTACGAACGGGCGGTCTCCTGGAAGGTCGACAATTCTCCGAAGGCTGCCGCCGGAGCGGGTCAAAATCCCGCCGGCCCCATTGCGGGTGAGAAGCACGTCGTTCCCGGTGTCGGGCCATTCGCTACGGACTCGTCTACCGGTGATTCCGACATCCAGAGGAAAGGAGGTGAGGCATAAGTGTTCGCCTCATTCAAGAAGAAGTATGCCCTGTCCGACCAAGGTATGAAGATCGTGGTTCTGGGAACGCTATGGACCGCGCTGACCAATCTGATTATCATGGCGGGAACAACCTCCCTTCTGCTGGTCATGAACGCTTTTGTTGAGCACCTGACGGCAGGGGCGTCTTTACCGAAGGTCCTGCCCTATCTGGTTGGTCTCCTGGTCTTTGCGCTTATTCTCTTCGGCACCTCCTGGTTTCAGTACAGTTATTCCTATGGCGCGGTCTTCAGCCAGACCGGAACGCAGCGGATCGACCTGGCCGAGAGACTGCGCAAACTCCCACTCTCCTTTTTCGGGCGGCGTGACCTGGCTGATCTGACCGATACAATTCTGGGTGACGTGGCCACCATGGAACATGCCTACGCCCATGCGCTGAGCCAGCTCTATGGCGCAGTCGTTTCATCCGTCCTGATATTCCTGTCGCTTCTGCCCATCGATTGGGCACTTGATTTGGCTGCATTCTGGAGCGTGCCGGTGGCTTTCACTATCATCTTTGCCACTCGACGATTCGTTGAAGCTTCGTCACGGCGTACGAGGCAGGCCCAGATTCGGGTCAGTGACGGCATTCAGGAGGCGCTTGACTGCGTTCGGGAGATTCACGCCACCAACCAGGAGGAGAGGTATCTGGAAAGGCTTTCCTCGACCATCGATGACACCGAAGCCACTACGGTCCGAACCGAGATGACCAATGGCCTCATATTGAACTCCGCCATGGTGGTTTTGAGGTTGGGTGTGGCAACGACCTTCCTGGTGGCTGCCGGATTGATCATCCAGGGCAGGATTGACTTCATGGTTATGTTCCTATTCCTCCTGATGGTCTCACGGATTTACTCGCCCTTTGATCAGGCGCTGATGCTGGTTTCGGAACTCTTCCAATCCCAGGGCTCGGCCCGGCGGATTCGCTCCATCAACGAGGAACCTGTAGCTGAGGGGAGTGAGGAATTCCACCCCGATGGGCACGATATCGTCTTCGACCACGTTGCCTTTTCCTATCCCGCGCTTGCGGGTAAGGCGGTAGGCGAGCCGGTTCTCGAAGATGTGAGTTTCACCGCCCGGGAGGGGGAGGTCACGGCCCTGGTCGGTCCTTCGGGTTCCGGGAAATCAACCTGTGCTCGGCTGGCGGCTCGCTTCTGGGAAGCTGCTGCAGGCTCCATCACCGTAGGAGGAGTGGATGTGAGCCAAGTGGATCCGGAGGTTCTTCTGCGCGACTATGCCGTGGTTTTCCAGGACGTGATGCTCTTTGATGACACGGTCATGGGCAATATTCGGATGGGTCGGAACGGTGCAACTGATGAGGAAGTGTTGGCTGCAGCCAGGGCCGCCAACTGCGACCAGTTCGTCTCGTGCCTGCCACAGGGGTACCAGACGAAGATTGGTGAAAACGGCTCCAGACTTTCCGGGGGCGAGCGGCAACGAATCTCCATTGCCAGAGCCATCCTCAAGAATGCACCGATTGTCTTGCTTGACGAGGCTACCTCCTCCCTGGATGTGGAGAACGAGACGCAGGTGCAGGAAGCCCTGTCACAACTGCTGGTGGGGAAGACCGTCATGGTCATCGCCCACCGGATGCGCACCGTCGAGCAGGCTGACAAGATTGTGGTTCTGGGCCATGGGCGCGTGGTCGAGCAAGGTTCCCCGCAGAAGCTCATGGCCGCAGATGGTGAATTTGCGCGGATGGTTCGTTTGCAGGCAGAGAGCGCAGACTGGTCCTTGTAGAGAGGGCTTGGACCGACTCTTGGTATCGCCAAACGGCAGAGAAGGGCAACACTACATCATAGGCAGTCAGAATATTTCCGAACAAACTGAGGAACGAGTGGCTGAATGCGAGATTTCTTTCCAAAATTGATTGTTCCAAAGACTGTTCCGAGTAAGCTTGAACTGTTTGCATTTATATTGCTGACTTTTATCAACGCGTAGTATAAAATTTTAATTTATAAGTTTTAATGTAAGCTCACATGCTTCACAAGGAGGTGGCTTTACAGAGAGAATTGAATTTGATTGAGCCTCTTCTGCCGCTCGAAACAAGTCATGAAATTTGATCAGCATCATCAAAGGTAAGTATCACTGGATAATCAAGCAGCTCGGACATGTCGAAATTAGCCTGGTGGCGTCTGCGAAAGGTGGCACGGTGAGACGCTTTATGGATAGATCGATACTGAGGCTCAACAATCGCCTGGAGTTGGTCTTTCTGTATTTGGGCTGCTTTCTATTGGCTGGGTTTTTCGTGTATTTGAAACACCAGGCGGATGATTCGGAAGTGTTGATGAGTTACATCAAATTCATGATCGAAAAACGGCGCGCTTTCGTTCTGGGGTTTTCTGCGTTTGTGTTGGTGTTTCTTTATCAATTGGTGACAAAAGCCAGAACTGAGGTCAGATGCCGGGTACTGGTGGGAGATACGTTGAGGCAGATAAAACTCCGGTATCTTGTCGAATGCCTGATATTGCTCGGCATTTCTTTCTTGCTTTCGACTGTGGTCCATCTGCTGTTGGGCTTCGAGATAGTTGATAGCTTCTATGTGCTCTTGGCCCTGGCCGCATACGTACTGTTGAGCGCTCTGTTCTTGGGGGCAAGATGAAGGTTTTCCGCTTCTTTCTGACTCGTGTATTTCTCAGGAAACCAATCTTTGCCATAGGTGCGCTGGTCTTGTTCTTGATGGCCAACTACATGGCATTTCTGACAGCTCATAGTGTTTTGTCCACGCGTGAGGGATACCAGCAAATGGCGCATTTTGACAAGGAGGGAACATTCGTAGCGAACCTGGATCCGAATTCAGATTTTGGTAACAAGGACATCTCAAAAGCATCGATTCAGAAAGTCTACGATCGTCTGGACAGCCGATATCACTACGCGCTCTATACGGACGGAATGATGACCAATCTGGCTAATGGTTGCGGGGTTAAGGTTCCAGTGAGTTATATGAATCAGCGATATAACGACCTGGATGGGTTTCCCATTGCTCAAGGAAGCGGGTTGACGTTTGATTACAGCCTGGTGCGGAACGATGCCATTCCCGTGTTGGTGGGCGAGGGACTGGCCGACGACTATCCGCTTGGCACGCAATTCAAGATGCATGACCCTGCCCTGCTGCGAGAAGTAAGGGTGAAGGTCGTCGGTGTCATCGCCGAGAATTCGGTGCGTTCAAACTTCTACGCGCTTAATTCGAAGAAGTACTACAATTTTTCAGTAGTTGTGCCCGTCACCACGGCTTTCATCAAACAGGCTGATGTCAGTTTTAATATCAACGCACTCAACGATCTCGTTCTATCTGATACCGATCGTGCGGACGTGTCCGAATTGGGCGATTACATCGACAAGACGATTGGGGCCAAGTTCAACCTTTACAGTTATCAGGACAACATTGACTATTACAACGAATATTTGTTCTCTTCTTTGCGTTTTCTGACCGTGGCTTCAGGCCTACTGCTTATTCTCATCGTTTTGCTGTCTGTCTGGAGTGCACTGATCAGTGTGCGGGTAATGATGCGTGATTTCACGATCAACCTCATGGTGGGGCTGAGCTATGGCAGGCTTCGTCGGCTTTTCTACGCATATTATGCGGGCCTTTCCTTAATTGCATTGCTTGCCGTTTTCGCTATGGCAGCTTATTCGCGGCATAGCTACTGGCGAAGGAAGGATGCATTCTTAATGACCTATGGCTTGTGGGGAATGATCAGGATGGACTGGCTGGCCTTACTTGTCGCGTCGCTGTTCGATTTTCTTTTGGTTGCCATGCTCGCTCAATTGATCACCTGGAGGCTCAGGCGTGTTCCTATCTCATTGGGGGTGCTGCAGTAATGGACAAGGTCATCGATCTCAACCTGGATCATAAAACATACAGGAAGGGCTCATCTTCAGTCACTCTTCTTGAACATTTCTCGCTGACGGTCGCCGAGGGCGAGAAGGTCGCAATCGTTGGAGAGTCCGGCGTTGGCAAGAGCACATTGCTGAACATCCTCGGTCTGCTCGATACACGCTATGAAGGCTCTTACACGCTGCTGGGCAGATCCGCGCGCACGCTGTCCGACCTCGAATCGGCCGCATGGAGGAACCAGAAAATCGGGTTCGTCCTGCAGGAATCAGCACTCATCGGTTCCTTGAGCATCGCGGACAACATCAGGTTGCCCCTGCTTTACGCGCGGACACCGCGCAAGGGGGATTCTCGAAGATTCGACCAGGTGGTGGACTCTTTAGGCATCGGGTCGATACTGAGCAAAAAACCGCTTGAATGCTCCGGAGGGGAAAAATCAAGAGCAGTCTTCGCACGGGCCGTCATTATGAACCCCGAGGTTGTTCTTGCCGATGAGCCCACTGCCTCACTCGATTCAGAGAACCGGTCGAGGATCATCGCCCTGCTCTTTGCCCTGAACCGCGATTCGGGATCCACAATCGTCACCGTTACACACGATGCCTCACTGGCTGACCAACATGATCGAATCATCAAACTTCAACGAAAGGACTAGAGCATGGGTTTCTGGATTATGGTATTCGAGGCTTTTCTCGGGCTGGTGCTTCTAATTCTGGGAGTCGTTCGGGGGCAAGAATGACAAGCGCTGGTTTGCGCTGTGCATATTGGGCATAGCATGCCTGGCATTCGCCGTTTGGCTTGCCATATGAGCACCTGGTGAAACAATAAGACTCACATTTGGCGACCGTACAGATTCTTGTCATAGTAGGCGCATCAGTATTGCCCAATCTGCTTTCGTTCAGGGATGTTGGTCTAGTTTTTGTCCTGTCCTTATTGGGCCTGGTCATGTTCCTTTATTAAGCATGTATAACAGTTGAACTGTCAAAGTGAGTCGTAAGTTATCTATACTGCAAGCCGTAAAAGGGTTGGAGGGCCGAACTAGGTTTTTCTCTTAGTTATTTGTCCATGTCCGAGACTGCAACACCATACTCCGTTGATCTGATTCGAGTCGTCCACGCTACACCCATCGCTTGGGGCGATTTCTTCAGATATGAATCTGGCCTTGCCATCAGCCAGGCGGCGGGGGCCGCTATCATGAGAGCCGGAACAGGATCGAGCGGGTCCTTCTGATCGGGGCCCGATGAAGGAATGCGTACATGGCGGATATGGTTGACAATCACAATGACGACGAAGGCCCGGACCTGGGCCGGACCTACCACAGCGGTCCGGTCATCATGCGCGGGCCCATGATTCCCGAGGCGGATGCCAATGCTGGGTTGCTCTCGTCGGGCGGTGACACGGACTGGCTGCATATGGATCCCTGGCGGGTGCTGCGCATCCAGGCCGAGTTCGTCGACGGGTTCGGTGCGCTGGCGGAGCTGGGGCCCGCAGCCGCTATCTTTGGGTCAGCCCGGACCGGCAGGGATGATTCCACCTATGCGGCTGCGCGCAAGATGGGCGGCGACCTGGCCAAGGCCGGTATGACGGTCATCACGGGGGGAGGGCCCGGCATCATGGAGGCGGCCAACAAGGGCGCTGCTGAGGTCGGTGGCAAGTCCGTCGGTCTGGGCATCGAATTGCCCATGGAGCAGGGACTCAACCGCTGGGTGAATCTGGGCATCACCTTCCGCTACTTCTTCGTGCGCAAGATGATGTTCATGAAATACTCCTCGGGCATCATCGTCTGCCCTGGTGGGTTCGGCACCCTGGATGAGATGTTCGAGGTGCTGACCCTGGTCCAAACCCATAAGGCGCCCAGCATGCCCATCGTCCTCTTCGACAGGGCCTACTGGCAGGGGCTCTTTGACTGGATTTCGGACACAGTGAAACAGCGGGGCATGATTTCTGAGCTGGACCCCGATCTGGTCATCCGCACTGATGATCCTGATGAGGCTGTCCAGGCTATCCTGCGTCACCGTGCCTGAAAATTAGGCGAGCGGCAGTCAGTGGGCGCGGGTGGCCATGATCATGCCCGTGCCGATGGGCAGCAGGCAGGATTCCCAGGCATTGTCTTTGCTTATGGCCTCCATGATGGTCCGTAGGGTGGTCGTTTTGGCGGATCTGTTGGCCGGGTTGAGCACGCCGCCCTTGTCCGGGTCCTCCAGCAGGTCGAAGGCATCCGTGAAGATCAGCTGTCCCCGGTCCTTGAGCAGGCGCGGGGCCTGGTCCATGACCTGTTGGTAGTTGTCCCTGTTTCCCGAGACGACGATAAGGTCATAGTCGCTGGGGTTGAGCCTGGGGAAGTATGTTCTGGCAGCTGCGTTGACCGCCCGCAGTCTCATGCCGGGGTGGGCTTTCTCCATTCCCGCGAATATTTTTTTGACCAGAGAAGTGCCTTGGGCTGTGGAGTCGACGGCGGTGAACTGGCCATGGCCATGCAGGCCTGTCATCAGGCGCAGGGCTTCGACCACGGAGCCGTTGCCGACAAGGATGATGGATGCCGGAGCGTTCCGGCCGGCCAAGAACTGCAGAAAGGCGCCTTGAGACCGGGAACACTGGGCGAATCCGGCCTCCGAAGCCTTGTCTCGCAAGGTCTGCAACTTGTCGGATTCGACGTTCAGAGCGCTTGCCTCGGCGAATTCCCATCCTCTGGCGATGTTGTTGTACGAGGTTTTGTCCATGCTAACCATGGTAACGACTAGAGGGCACAAGCCTGTCGCATGCTCACGCTGGCCTGTGTGTGCAGGAGTTTGGCTACTCCTTGACGGCTTCGACCAGCTTCCACATCTCTTCACCCACGTCGATGCCTCTGGGGCAGGGTCGGGTGCAGGCACGTATGGACTGGCATGCCTGGATACCGTCCACCTGGTCAATGGCCTCAAGACGTTCCTGCCGATGACTGTCGCGGGAATCGTTGATGAATCGAGCCGCTGCTATCATGGCCGCCGGGCCGGCAAATGCCTCACCGCCCGCATAAATAGGACAGGCACTCTGGCATAGTCCGCAGGCGATGCAGGTGCTGAGCAGTTCATACCGGGCCAGCTCTTCTGGCGTTTGCTTGTATTCTGACGCTGGTTCTGTCTTGGCTGCTTTCGTCCGGTCCGCTTGGCCGCTATCGGCAGAGGAGTCATCATGGAGCAGATAAGGCTTGAAGCGCCGAATCTGCTCGAACATGGCATTGGTGTCCACTATCAGGTCCCTGAGCGGGGTGAAGCCGGGAAGCGGGCGAATCTCCACTGCTGAAGATTCTGCAGGGTCCGGTTTTTCTGTGGGGTGTGGGGCGCCTATAAGGCCTGTAGTTTTTGTAGCGGTTGCGGTTTTCCTAGGATCTGTAGCTAAGAAGTCCGGGACCGTTGAATCTGAATCTGAATCTGAGACCGAGCCTGAGTGCGATGCCGACATGGATACGGCCGTTGCGGTTGTCGTTGTACCTGTGCGACGGAAGGCCGGAGGTTGCTGAGCCTGTAGGTTTCCTGTAGCTACACCGGGGGAGGCGTATACGTTCGGTATGGTCTTGGATACAGACAGGCAGTCGGCAATGGTGGCTGTGCAGAGCAGATCCGGACGGCCGTTGATGAGCACGGCATCCGATCCGCACATGCCATGGCCACAGGAGTACCGGAAGTTCAGTGTGGGATCCACCTCACGCTTGATCTGCAGAAGGGCATCCAGAACGGTGCGCTGTGGGGCGATACGAATCGTGTACTCCTGCGTCCAACGACGGCCGCGGGCCCGTCGGTTACCGGCTGTGGCGAAAGGATAGCTTTTGGCGAATGGGTTGGTTCGCGCCGGACGCTCTGATTGAGGTCGTGGGGTAAACCGGGCTATTCGGAAGGTCACCGGGCGGGGATCGCGGTCCGATGCGGATGCCTTGGATCCGTCTGATTCCGTGGACTGTGATGTCACGGTTGCTCCTGTCCTTGTTCGGGAAACGGCCCGATGCCCACTGATATGCGCGGACTCCATCCTAATCCCTGCCTGACCTAGATAGGTGTCGAACAGGTACCTGACTGAACAGATTGGTCTCAGAGTCCATCATCAGGGTCCATCAGTAGTTGCGACCCTTGGGAGGCATGTCGACGATATGAACGGGCTGCCAGGAGACGTTTTCCTCGGCATCGATCATGGTGTGAGCCAGGTAGTGTTCGTCATCGCGCTGCGGATAATCGCTCCGGTACAGGGCGCCGCGGGACTCCCGACGCTGCAGGCTGGCGTTCAGGACGGCCCGGGCCAGGGTCAGCAGGTTGTCCACCTCCATGATGGCGGTCACCTCCTGGTTGAGCACTGCCGTGCCACTGTGTGCGCGCAGCTGTCTGGCATCAGCATCCAGTTGATTCAGGCCGCGCAAACCCTTTTCGATGCTGCTCTGATCGCATCGGACGGCAACGGCCTCCTCCATCAGCCGTCCCAGTCGGCCCATCAGTGCGTAAGGATTGTTCAGGTTGGACCGATCACTGGTGTCGGATTCTCGGTTTTGATTGTCGGCCAATGCTGGTTCCGAGGGCCCGGCGTTGCTTGCGCCAGCCAGCAACTCGTCCATGAAGGCCTGACGCTTCTGCAGAATTTGTACCAGCGGAGACGTGTCGGTAATGTCGTTTGGCTTGTCGGCATTGGACATGGCGGCGGCGATGGTCTGTCCTGTTCGGGTACCGAAGAGGCAGGCATCCAGCAGGGAGTTGCCGCCCAGTCGGTTGGCCCCATGAACGCTGACACAGGAGCATTCCCCGGCGGCGAACAGTCCGTCGACTATTCGACGGCGGCCATCCTGCCAACGATAGACGCGGCCGCGATCGGTGATGGGGATGCCTCCCATGGTGTAGTGGGCGGTGGGCTTGACCGGAACCATGTCCACAGTGGGATCCAGATGGGCGTAGCGATGGATGGTCTCGGTGACCTGGGGGAGCAGGGTGGTCATGCGCTGGCCGTCAATGCCGGTCATATCCAGCCAGACGCAATCATGAGGTCCGTCAGGGTCCGATGGATCGGCCACTCCCCGGTCTGCATCAATCTCGGCCATGATGGAACGGCTGACCACATCCCTGGCAGCCAGGTCGCCGTGTCCCGGCGCGTAGTCCTGCATGAAGGCCCGTCCCTGACTGTTCCTGAGCACGCCGCCTTCTGCGCGTGAGGCCTCCGACAACAGGATGCCCGTGTGGCCCAGGCCCGTGGGATGGAATTGGATGAACTCCACATCCTCCAGCTGCAGGCCGGACTGCAGGGCTAGCGCCATGCCATCGCCGGTCAGATCCCAGGAGTTGGAGGTCGTATGGAAGAGCCGGCCGGCCCCGCCCGTGCACAGGACGATATTGTCGGCTTGGATGGCCTGCAGCTTGCCGGCGTGGGTATCCAGGACGATCAGTCCTCGGGCATGGCCGCCGGATTCCTCATCAGTGGGCGGATCAACGACCAGATCGGTCACATACCACTCCTCGGCGAACTCGACTCCCTGACGCAGGCACTGCTGCCAAAGGGCGTGGAGGATCTGATGGCCGATACGGTCGGCTGCATAGGCTGCCCTTTTGACTGGGTGGCCGCCATAATCAGCGGTATGGCCGCCGAACTTCCGCTGGGCGATGTGCCCGTCTTCAGTTCTTGAGAAAGCCACTCCGTCATGCTCCAGCTGGATGACGATGCTCGGGGCCTGCTCGGCCAGAATCCGCACGGCATCCTGGTCAGCCAGCCAGTCGCTGCCCTTGATGGTGTCGTAGTAGTGCCAATGCCAGTCGTCCTTCTCCTGGTTGCCCAGACTGGCCGCAATGCCGCCCTCTGCTGAGCCGGTGTGGGATCGCAGGGGCTGCAGCTTGGAGACGACCAGGACCTTTGGCGACGAGCCGTTCCTGTTTCCGTCGCTCTCCAGAGCTCTGTGGAGTCCCAGAGCCGTCGACAATCCGGCCGCTCCGGCTCCGACGATGACGGCATCATAGCGGTTTCTGACCTTCTGCGGATTCATACCATTGATACTGTCACGACCTATTGATAGCGGCGGCTCCTCCGGCCCATGTCTGCTTGCGCGGGCAGAATGGGTCCCATGACCGAACTTTCCTTCTCCCAGCAGGTGTATCAGGTCGTCAGGCGGATCCCTCGCGGCAAGGTGGCCACCTACGGGCAGGTCGCCTCTCTGACTGGCCATCCGCGCAACGCCAGGTTCGTGGGTTATGCGCTTCACGACAATCCTGAACCTGGGGTGATTCCCTGTCATCGCGTGGTCTTCCGCGATGGTTCTCTGGCCCCGGGATTCGCTTTTGGCGGGCCTGAACGTCAGCGTCAGCTGCTGGAGGATGAAGGCGTTCATTTTGTTCCTCCCCGCAGCGATGAATCGGCTGGTGCGGACGGCTGGGTGGTGGATTTGGATCGCTGTCGCTGGAAGGCTTGATTCTTCTGGTCTTCAGCTACCACGCATCCATTCTGCAGGCTGATCAGACCACAGATCTCCAGGGAACCCAGCAGCTGCATCAGATGCCTGACTGAGAGCTCATGTCCCTGATTGGCCAGCTCAGCGCGAAGCTGTCCCATCATGGGCGGACCGCCCCGGCACTGGCAGGTACGGATAGCCGCCAGCACGGTTGCCTCTTCCTTGGTTAAAGGCAAGTCGTCAGTTTTTTCACATTCACAGTCCCTACCTGGATTCGATGGCGGGGTTGAAGGATGCTCTTTGTGCTGAGAGTGGGTCGGAAGCCTACCTCCATTAGTGCCGGATTGTTTGAGTGTGATCTGGAGCGGCTGATTGCCATGAGTGGTTTGGATCGGATGATCACAGTCAAGCGGCGGTACGCGCTGCGTGGGCTGCATACTTCCTTGATGCTCATGATCTTCGGTGGTTTTGACTAAGCCGCTGGTTCCTTGTTGAACAGACCTTCCAGGGTGGATAGATGCATGGGCGGGATGGCAGATGTCTTGGATGTCGGATGCCGACAGGAGCAACTCCGCCTTGCCCTCATGGATGAGGCGGTTGCAGCCGGTGTTTTCCGGCTGGTCGATTCTGCCGGGCGCAGCCAGTACGCGACGGCCCAATTCCACGCCCCAGTTGGCTGTGTTCAGTGCGCCTGATCGGTGCCGTGCCTGTGCTACCACGATATCGAAGGCCAAGGCTGCAATGATTCGGTTACGCAGCAGGAACCGACGCGCCTCAGGGATGGTGTCAGGGGGTAGCTCGCTGATCAGTGCGCCGCCATCCGCCTCAATGTTCTCGAACAGACGGCTGTTGCGTTTGGGCCCCATATGTCGCAGGCCTCCGGCAAAAACGGCTACTGTGCGTCCGCCGCCGGCGGCCAGGGCTCCCCAGTGGGCTGCGGCGTCCGTGCCCATGGCTCCGCCGGAGACGACCAGGTGGCCTTGGCTGGCGGCCTGTCTGGCAATCTGGTGGGCGATGGACCGGCCATACTCGTCGCAGGCCCTGGACCCGACCACGGCCAAGGGGCGGTCACAGCAGATCAATGCTTCAGGATCGCCACGTCCCCATAGACAGAGGGGAGGAGCCCAGTCGGATCGGCGTGCCAGGTCATCCATCTGGCCTGGCCAGCAGGAGTCACCTGGGGTCATCACCCAGAATTGGCCTCCACCAGTCATCATGGTCCGTACTTGGCCAGTGTCCATGACCAGCAAGGGAGTCAGGCGTCTTCGCCAGGTGTCGCTGGTCTTGTGGAACCGGGTGAGATCCTCAGGGCTCGTTTGCCGTCCCCATCGAGCCGTCCCCTTAAGAAAGCGTTCGTCCAGGCTGGTGCGAGCAGCATCATGGGGGCTGTCGCCCCCCGGCTGGTTCGGCGCTCCCAACTCGATCAGGTTTCGGCACAGGTCGGCTGCCTGGTCCGAGCCCAGCAGGCAGGCGATCATAAAGGCATCGGGGCCATCTGCAGCCATGGTCAGGACAGCTCTGGCAAGCCAGTCGCTTTCAACCGTGGTCATTGGTCGCGGTTGGCTGTCGGGTATGGTCTTCATCAAGGGTCGGGACATCTCAGACAACCCTCGTTCTGAGCAGGATGCCGGTGGTCACATCGTCGGCATCGGGGCTGGTCCGTCCATCCAGGTCCGCCAGAGTCCATGCCAGTCGCATGGTTCGGTCGGCTCCTCGCAGACTGATCCGTTGTTTGCGCAGGGCCTGGTCCACAACCGAACGTGCCTTGGCTGATGTGTTCTGGCGCAGCCATTCGCCGCTGATCTGGGCATTGCAGGTCCAGCCCTGCTTGCGGAAGCGTTCTTTTGCTGTCTGACGGGCGCGGGTCACACGCTTGCGGATCTGGGCGCTGTGCTGGCGTGGACGGTGGTCGTCGAATCTCGGGTCGGTCACCGGGGGGACTGTGGTCTGGATGTCGATGCGGTCCATGATGGGTCCTGACAGCCTGTTCCAGTAGCGGAGGCGCTCGCGGGGCGTGCAGGTGCAGCGCTCGCCTGTGCCGTATCCGTATCCGCAGGGGCAGGGGTTGGCAGCCATGACCAGTTGGAAACGAGCCGGGAAGGTGGTGCTGCCCTTGGCGCGGGACAGGAAGATTCGCCCGATCTCCAGGGGCTCGCGCAGGGATTGGATCACTCTTGGTGAGAATTCCGGGGCTTCATCCATGAAGAGGACTCCGCGATGGGCACGGGTGATGGCGCCAGGTGTGGCCAGTCCTGCGCCGCCCCCGACCATGGCCGCCATGGAGATCGTATGATGAGGAGCCTCGAAAGGCGGCACATCGGTGATCCCATACTGGCTCAGCGTGCCACACAGGGATCGGATGGAAGCCACCTCCAGCTGTTGGACAGCGTCCAGGGCGGGCATGATGCTGGGAAGCCGTTCCGCAAGCATACTCTTGCCGGCTCCCGGGGGACCGACCATGAGCATGTGATGGCCGCCGGCTGCAGCCACCATCATCGCCCACTTGGTCTCCTCCTGGCCGATCACGTCAGCCATGTCCGGCTTGGGCGGAGTTGGATCGACATTGGCGGGGGAGTTGTCTTCATGCTGGCCGGTTCTGGGATGTGCACGCACTATGGTGGCCGGCTTGTCAGAAGTCTGGCGAGTGTCTGCTTCGGGGATGGCGACCCTGCTTCGCCCGCCCAAGGCTTGGATGAGCTGGCCCAGGTGGCGCAGTCCCACGACCTCGATATCGGGAACCAGACGGGCCTCGTCAAGGTTGTCTGCCGGGACGAAAGCCCGAGTGATTCCCTGAGCTCTGGCCTGGGTCAGAATGGGCAGCAGACCGTTGATGGGTAGAATCGTGCCGTCCAGGTTGAGTTCGCCCAGGATGACCGTATGCTCCAGGCCTTCCGTCGGCAGTGCTCCTCCAGCTTCCAGAACGCTGGTCGCTATGGCCAGATCATGCGAGGAGCCATGTTTGGGTTTTGAAGCAGGGGACATGTTGACGGTGACCCTGGTTTGCGGCCACCGGAATCCGCAGGCCGAGCAGGCGGATTTGACCCGTTCCCGTGACTCCGACAAGGAGGCATCCGGCAGACCGATGATGGAGAAGTAGGGCAGCCCTGGGGAGATGAAGGACTGCACGTGGATGAGAAAGGCCTTGAGGCCTATCAGTCCCACGGATTCAGCGGATCCGAGACGCATCAGAAGGCCTCCTCGGTGTGTCTGAGGAAGACCGATCCCGGATTCCATCCGCCCCTGCCCGAACGGTTGGTTTCCCTGGCAGCCTCGGTGGATGTCTGGCAGGAAGCCAGGGGATAAGGGCTCTCGGAATGCATGCTCCTACCAGGGTCGGACTTGACTGACAGGCTGATGACATCGAAACGGGTGCCGCGATGCCGTGCGATGGGATCCCGGTCGTGACTGATCAGCCATTGGACTGCTGCGCGACGAAGATGGGTCTGTTTGCGCGGGCCGACAGCCTGTTCCGGGGACCCGAACCGACCGGTGCGCCTGGTTTTGACCTCTACGAAGACCAGAATCGCTTCGGGATCCAGGGCGATGATGTCCAGCTCGCCGAACCTGCTTCTCCAATTCCGGGCAAGGATTCTCCAGTTTCGTTCTCGCAGCCACTGGCAGGCGTAGTCTTCGCCCAATCGTCCCAGCTCTCGGCTGTTTATGCCACTGACTCTGATCTGTCGTTCAATATCTGCCAGCTCCATGTCATTGGACTCATCGTTGCTTGTGCCTAACCTTGTTCTCCAAGGTCGCGTAATTTCTGGATTGTCGGCGGACCTTATGGAATCGGGCAGAGTGCTTATGGGCTGTGTGACCGATGGGTCTGCGAACATAGCGTCGGCATCGGTTCTGTCATCCTTATCGTTGAGAACTGTGCGGAGATTGGTTGGTCTAGTCAGTGCTTGTGTGTCCATGTTTCTAGGAGACCACTGGAAGGAAGTCGGCGACCAGTCGAACCAGGCATGTGGTCGAATGAACCTGCGCACGCACGAAAGTGGATGAACGGGTGGGTTGACGATGCTGACGCTTTATCGATTGCACTCATCTCTGCATCAGGAAGAGGCGGCAGAGGCAAGAAGGGCTGAAACAGAAACGAAAGAAAACGGAAACCAAGCAAATCTGACCCAAGGAAACAGAAACCAAGGAAACAGAAACGAGTGGCACCAAGTAAAGCAAATAAGCGAAGGGAGCAAGACAGCAAGCAGCTAAATGAACCAGAAACAACGAGATAACAGAGACCGGAAGGTACCGCCGGCGAATTCGCTGGCAACGCCCTCCGGTCTGGTGGGTCCGCATAGCTCTATGACGGATTTATCACCTTGTAGACGAGTATCCGATCGGCAAGAATGCGGCCATTGAGGTGGTTTGGGTTCCACTCATCCACCTTGGTCCTCCGCTCTTGACAAATTCCCGTATTCCTAGGCCGCTTTCACCGGCCTTGGGCTCACTGCCCCTGCATCAGGGCGGTCATCTGCCCCAGGTCCAGCTCGAAGCTGACCCCGCGCTGCTGATAGTCAGGCTGGTTGCGTGTGTGCTGCATGGCCGAGCGGACGAATTCGCCGGCGATCCGGGCGGCATCGGCCAGGCCTCGCCCCGCAAAGAGCGCCCCGCAGAGGCTGGATGCAAAGGCATCGCCGGTTCCGTGGATCATGAAGGGCAGCTTGTCGTGGACCAGCTCGGTGCGCTCGCCGACACCGCCATGATCTGCCGAGGCCACGAAGTTGCGCAGCTTGCCGTCCTTCCGGTCAATGCCCTTGATGATGACGTTTTTCGCGCCCATGTCCAGCAGACGGCCCAGACGCTCGCCAACCTGGGCGTCGTCAAGGTCCTGGCCTTCGTAGTCGATGCCGGTCAGCAGACTGACCTCGGTCAGGTTGGGCATGAGCAGGTCGGCACCATCGACCAGGTTGGTCACGGCCCGGCACATTTCCTCGGTGTAGGTGGGGTACATGGATCCGCCGTCGCCCATGACCGGGTCGACCAGCCGCAGGGCCTTGGGGTATTCCCGATACATGCGCTGAATGATGTCGACCTGTTCGGCGCTGCCCAGGAACCCGCTGTAGATCCCGTCCAGCTCGACGCCCTCCTTCTGCCAGGCATCCAGGTATCCCGGCAGCATCTCGGTGGTGTCGTGGAAGGTGTAGTCCTTGAACATGGTATGCGCGCTGAACAGGGCCGTGGGCACCGGGCAAACGTCGCATCCGGCAGCAGAAAGGATGGGGATGGCGGCCGTCAGCGAGCACTTGCCATACCCGCACATGTCATGCACAGCGGCGACTCGGGGGATGTACTTGCTGTCGCGCTGGTAGAGCCTGTTCTGATCGTCCGTCTGTCCGGCCATCTTTTGAACTCCTTCATGCCTGCTGAGGCTGTTCGCAGCGGAGCCTTCTCCGTTGCTTACCCGACTCTACAGCGAAGGGGTTAAACGGGTACCTCCGCGTGTGCAATGTCGAGACGGAAAAGGCCCGCTTTCAACCTTTTGGAAGCTGTTATAAAAAAGGACGATACCGAAAAGTCCTTTCCGGCTTGAACAGGTGGGCTTGGGCCGCTTATGGTCACATCAAGAACTTGACCGATGACGTACGTCACCAACAGATAGGAATCGACATGACCGACCAGAACACGCACAAGTACCATTTCGAGACGCTTCAGCTCCACGTGGGCCAGGAGCAGGCCGACCCCGCCACTGATTCCCGGGCCGTGCCCATCTACGCCACCACCAGCTACGTCTTCCACGACTTCGATCACGCCGAGGCCCGGTTCGCCTTGAAGGACCCGGGCAACATCTACGGCCGTCTGACCAACTCCACCCAGGGGGTCTTCGAGGACAGGATCGCCGCCCTGGAGAACGGCACCGCCGGTTTGGCCGTGGCCTCGGGAGCAGCCGCCGTGGAATATGCCTTCCGGAACATCACCCAGACCGGGGATCATATCGTGTCCTCCAAGAACATCTACGGAGGAACCTTCAACCTGCTCAAGCACACCCTGCCCCGCGATGGTGTCGAGACCACCTTCGTGGATCCTTCGGACCCGTCCAACTTCGAGTCAGCCATCCAGGAGAACACCAAGCTGGTCTTCTTCGAGACCTTCGGCAACCCCAACGCCGACTTGCCCGACTTCGAGGCCATTTCAAAGATCGCCCATGACCACAACCTGCCGGTGATTGTCGACAACACCTTCGCCACTCCTTACCTGTTCCGGCCGCTGGAGCACGGGGCTGACATCGTCGTGGAATCGGCCACCAAGTTCATCGGCGGCCATGGCACCACCCTGGGCGGGGTCGTCGTGGAAGGGGGACAGTTCGACTGGGCGGCAGTGCCCGGCAAGTTCCCCACCTTGACCGAACCCGACCCCAGCTACCATGGTCTGCGCTTCTACCAGGATCTGGGGGCTGCGGCCTTCGTCACCCGTATCCGCGCCATCCTCCTGCGTGACACCGGTGCCGTCATCTCGCCCTTTGCAGCCTTCCTCCTCCTGCAAGGGACCGAGACGCTCTCGCTCAGGGTTGAGCGTCATGTCGAGAACGCCCTGAAGGTGGTGGACTACCTGCAGACCGTGCCGGAGGTGGAGTCGGTCAGCCATCCGGCCATCGAGGGCCGCCCCGATCACGAGCTCTACGAGCGCTACTTCCCGAACGGTGCCGGCTCCATCTTCACCTTCGATCTGAAGGGCGGCAAGGATGCGGCCAGGGTCTTCATCAACAACCTGCATCTCTTCTCCCTCCTGGCCAACGTGGCTGACGTGAAGTCGCTGGCCATCCACCCGGCATCGACCACCCACTCCCAGGAGACGCCGGAGGAGCTGGAGGATCAGGCCATCCATCCAGGTACCATCAGGCTCTCCATTGGCACGGAGAACATCGAAGACATCCTGGATGATCTCAAGGGTGCCTTCCAGGCATTGAAGGGGTCCGGTCTGGCCAAGTAGCCGGCAATCACACTTCCTTCCTGGTCCCGTATATGCGTGATATATGACCAAGAAGGCGAAGAAGCACAGGGTGCCTGTCGAAACCTCATTACGTTTCGATGGGCACCTTTGTATATGTCCTCTCCTCACCTCTCCCCAGTGGCAGGAAGCACCTGACATGTGAATCGGAAATTTTGCGGTGGGTAAGATGGGGGCATGAAACATGGAGCAAAGACGAGGTCGTCTTCTGATTCGTCGTCCGGTGCGGGGAAACCGAGGCAGATCGCCCAGGTGGCCATCAAGGCAAAGGGACTGACCAAGGACTATGGGAGTGGGGAGAACCTGGTCCATGCCCTGCGGGGTGTGGATGTCGAATTCGAACGGGGCAGGTTTACGGTCATCATGGGTCCCTCCGGGTCGGGCAAGTCCACCCTCATGCATACCTTGGCCGGCTTGGACACCGTCACCTCCGGTCATGTCTACCTGAACGGGACCGATGCCGTCGGGGTGAAGGGCAGGCGGGCCCACCGTCAAGGAGGGCGGAGGGGCGTGGTCGACCTGACCAAGCTCAATGACAATCAGCTGACCCTCTTGAGGCGCCAGAGCCTGGGCTTCATTTTCCAGAGCTTCAACCTCCTGCCCATGTTTACGGCCAAGCAGAATATCCTCATGCCTCTGATTCTGGATGGGGCCAAGCCAGACACAGCCTGGCTGGACGTTCTGGCCAAGACCTTGGGCCTGGAGGAAAGACTGAGCCATCGGCCCAGTGAGCTCTCGGGTGGTCAGCAGCAGCGTGTGGCAATCGCCAGGGCCCTCATCACCAAGCCTTCGATTGTCTTTGCGGACGAACCCACGGGAAACCTGGACACAGCTTCCTCGACCGAGGTGCTCAGCTTCCTGCGGGACTCGGTTCGCGAGCTGGGGCAGACCATCATCATGGTCACGCATGATGTCTTTGCGGCCTCCTTTGCCGACCGTGCCCTGGTATTTGCGGATGGGCGAATCGTGGCGGACCAGGACAGGCCCACTGTGGATTCCATGAACTCCCTGCTCTCCGAGGAAGTAATGGCCTCTGCAGATACAGCTGACTCAGCTGCTCATCGCTGAGGGGAATGCTCATGTGGTTCGTTGCCAGAAAAATGATGCGGCATGACCTGGGCATGATGGTTCCCGCCGGCATCGCCATTGTCGTCGGAACACTGTTTATTGCCATGACCTTCCTCTTCGGCAACACCATGGACGTTTCCATGCGGCGGATGGTCTCATCCGATGCTGCCCAGGCCAACTACGCCATCATCCCCGCGGAGGGCAGCCATCCCGATCAGAAGAGAGTGAAGGACTTCAAAACCGAGGAGCTGGCAAAAGTCCCAGAAGTTCACGCAGTCAGATCAGACACCCAGCTCATGGCGGATGTCCGCGCCGGCAAGATTAAGAGCGAGGGTGTAATCGCCATTCCTATGGCGGATTCATCGCTGATGCCGGTCGGTCTTGCCAAGGGATCCTGGCCCAGCGCCGATGACCAAGTGGTCCTACCAGGACCGACTGTGTCCAGGCTCAGGCTCTCCCTGGGCGACAAGGTGAATCTGAACCTGTCGCCTAACATGCTGTACATATCCGAGGACCATGGGTCGAAAAATCAGGCCAGTGCCGACCAGGTGGCGGGCAGGTTCATATCGGAGCCCCTGACCTTGTCGGGCGTCAGTTCGAACCGGGGCAACGAAGGCGGCGAGTTTGGCGAGTCGGGCGGCGCAATCGTGCTGACCCCCAAGACCATAGATGCCTTTATGGCTACAGCAGGCCTTGGCAACATGGGTAATCTGTATGCCCAAAATGCCTACTTGAATGTTGCCGGACAGGGCAGCGACCTCGATGGGACTCTGGCCTCTCTGCGCAAGCTCATGCCTTCGGGCTATTCCCTAGAGGACCGTCACACCATGGAGGACCGGCTGGTCAAGACCGCGCTCGGCGGTTCCCAAAACCCCGTGACCACCTTCCTTCTGGTCTTTGGCACACTGGCCATGTTCGTGGCTGCCACCGTCATCGCCAACACCTTCCAGGTCATGGTCGCTCGGCAACGTCGCTATTTGGCCCTCCTGAGGACGATAGGCGCCAATAAGAGCCAGGTCAGGGCCAGTGTTCTGATGCGTTCAATCATCCTGGGCGCTGTGGCATCCCTGATCGGGGTTGGCGTCGCCATCGGCATCATGGCTGTTCTGGGTGCAGCCAAGGCTCATACGAGTTCCCTCTACTTCCAATTGAAGCTGACTCCGGCCGTCTTCCTGGTGCCTCTTGTTTTCGGCATCATTGTCACGGTCCTGGCCTCCCTGGGCTCCTCATGGGCCGCCACCAGGGTCAGTCCTTTGGAGGCGCTGAGGCCTGCCGATCTTCTGGAGAACAAGCGGACGAGCAGGATGCGTCTGTTCGTCAGCGTGGTCATGATTCTGCTGGGCATCACCATGACGGTCTGGTCCCTCTGGCAGGTCAGGCTCAGTGCCACGGCAGACAAGGCCAGCAAGACATCCGGAGACGGGCCGAACATTGTTGCTGCCATGGCTGTCATCGGCATTGTTCTTGCCTTCCTGGGCATTTTGTCCAGTGCCAATCGTTGGATTCCTTTCATCCTCAAGGAAGTCGGGTCCCTGGTTTCTAGGATCGGGCCCTCGTCCACAATCGCCGTGGCCAACATTGCGCGGAATCATTCCCGTGTGGCGGCTACGGGTACCGCCCTCCTAATCGGCGTGACACTGGTCGCCACCCTGGCCACGGGCGCCGCCAGTGCCAAGCAGACCATGGCCAACATGCTGGACGAGCACTACTCCGTCGATCTGCAGATCAGCGCCGATGGCCTGGATGACAAGGCTCTGAACGCCATTCGTCGAATCGACGGGGTCGCGCAGGCCGAGCTGGTGCCCCAGTATGCTGCCATGGTCAAATCAGGCGGTGAGAACGGTGCGGGAATGACTATTTTCGCCCTGGATTCACACAAGATCGATCGTCTCCTGAACGCCAAGGTCGGCAAGGATCTTTCCGGACAGGATGCCCTTTTGCTCCCGGAAAGCCGCATGGACAAACAGAAGGATTTTCATGACGGAGGGAATCTGGGGCTCAATATTCTCAACCCGATTCAAGGCGACGCTCATGGCGGATCCGCATCGGTGGCTCAAAGACTCTTCGTGACCAGTGTCTATGCGCCCTTCCAGGGGATTGATGCCAGTAATTTCTATGGTCTGACTGACTCATCCTCGCTAAATGGCGTTCAGCCTCAGACCGTGCAGATCTGGGCCAAGGTCGATGGTTCACCAACAGTCCCGGCATTGATTGACAAGGTGAAAGACGCGCTTTCTGGTTATTCGGCTGTTGCCGTCAAGGGTGGTCTGGCTGAAAAGCAGCAGTGGGATCGGACCATCGACAGCCTGCTCATGATCATCCTGGCTCTCTTGGCGGTTGCAGTGGCCATCGCCCTGATTGGCGTGGCCAACACGCTTTCCCTCTCGGTACTGGAACGCCGACGGGAGTCCGCCACCCTGCGGGCCATCGGGATGACCCGGAAGCAGATCAGGCGGTCCCTGGCTGTGGAGTCAGCGTTGATAGCTCTGGTGTCGTCCTTGTCTGGCATGGTCCTGGGCCTGCTTTTCGGCTGGGCTGCAGCCTATGAGATCTTCTCCTCGCTGGGTACGGTGGCTTTCCCCATTCCCTGGTCCACTGGTCTGGTGATTCTGCTGGTGGCGCTCGTAGCCGCGATCTTGGCAAGCGTTCTGCCTGCAAGACGCGTCAACCGGACTCCGCCGGTCGTGGCTCTTGCAGAGGAATGACGGCAAGCCAACCTTCATTCTGGCATGCCTTGGTCGGCGCCGGGAATGAATGACTCATTCTGCCAGGTGATGTTTTCCTTGACGCTGCTTGGGTGTTCCTGTAGTCAATCACGGGAATCCAGACAACTGTTTCAATCCCTTGGTCCGATGGTTGCATGTCTTGTGGCTCGTGTCTTTTGTGCTGAACAAGATGTTCCTCATCTCCGCAGATGTCCATTCCCGCAGCCCCGCGTTGAGTTGGATGGTGTCAGCCTAACAGGAGGACTTCTTCAGCGCACTCATCCGTAAGGATGATTATCTTCATCGCTCCCAGGGAGCATATCGCGGCAGCTAATAGCCGCATAGGGTCGGAAGCTGACGGGAGAAAGGTTTCCTCGCGGATAAGGAGCACCATGCAGAACAAAGCGGATACTTCGTCTTCACAAGGGTTGATCGACAGAGCAGGTCCAGGCGTCGTGGGACAGCCGGCCGTCAGCGCCAGGCAGCTGACCAAGGATTATGGGCAAGGATCGAACGCCGTCCATGCCCTGCGTGGAATCGACGTGAATTTCGAGCGTGGCCGGTTCACGGCCATCATGGGACCCTCAGGTTCGGGCAAGTCAACGCTCATGCACGTTCTGGCTGGTCTGGATACTGTCACCTCAGGCCATGTCTATATGGCCGCTGATCTTCTGCATTCGAAGAGCGGAGATCGTCACCATCCATCGATTGATCAGGCCGGCCGAGTCGACCTGACACGAATGGACGACCGTCAGCTGACCCTTATCAGGAGACGGCATCTGGGATTCATCTTCCAGAGCTTCAACCTATTGCCTATGTTCACTGCCAAACAGAACATCCTCATGCCGCTGGTACTGGACGATGTTCGGCCCGACACCTCATGGATGGAGCAGCTGGTAGAGACTCTGGGATTGTCGGAGAGGCTGGACCATCTTCCCAGTGAATTATCCGGGGGGCAGCAGCAACGGGTCGCCATCGCCAGAGCGCTGATAACCAAACCCGGTCTGGTCTTTGCGGACGAACCGACGGGCAACTTGGACCTGGCCTCCAGCACTGGTGTTCTGAAGTTCCTGCGTGATTCCGTGCGCGAGCTGAATCAGACCGTTATCATGGTCACTCATGATGCCTATGCCGCATCCTACGCAGATCGTGCGCTTGTCCTTGCCGACGGACGGATAGTCGCGGACCGACAGAATCCGACAGTGAAGGCCATGAATGACCTTCTGGCTGAACAAGTGTCGGCTGGCACTGCTGACGATTCCCAGGTACAGGACTAGGGGGGTGCACTGTGTGGCGGATAACCCGTACGATGATGAAGCGCGATGCACGTATGATGATGCCGGCTGGTCTGGCCATCGTGATCGGCACCATCTTTATGTGCCTGACGCTCCTTTTTGGCAACGTGGCGAATGCCTCCATGCGTCGCGAAATCAGTATGGATGCAGGTCACGCCAACTATGCTGTGACCTCCAGAAGGGATCAGGACCAGCCGATCCTGCTCGACGAATTCAATGGCAAGGGGCTGTCGAAACTGCGCGGTGTTAGTGGTTTGCGCCCTGATGTCGACCTTATGGTGGATACGGAAGCAAACGGTCAGTCCAGCAAGGGGATTCTGGCCATTGTGGGTGCCAGGCAGGAGCTTATGCCTATCGATCTGGATCGGGGGCAATGGCCTGATTCAGACGATCAGGTTGTGCTGCCGCATTCCGTCGCCAACAGGCTCCAGGCTGGTCTGGGTGATAAGGTGCGCCTGCATCTGTCCTCGGCGATGCTGCCAGGTGGTGATAGCGATAGTGCTCAGGATTCTTCAAGTAAAGAACGCCTTGTTGACCAAGGCACTGTAGACTTGACCATCTCAGGCATCAGCAAGAGCCATGGAGGAAAGTACGACGACTTCGGCGGAGCTGTGGTGCTGACGGGTACTCGGATTGATCGTCTGCTGAGTATGGCAGGAATGGTTGGACTGGAGTCCCCTCCTGTGGGAAACATCTATCTGCAGGTTGATGGCCAGGGCAAGGAACTCCAGAACACTCTGCAAAATATCAGTCGATACGTTCCTGATGGATACCGGTTAGAGGACCGTCGTGCCATGGAGGACAGGCTGCTTAGTGAGCAGACCGGCAATGTTGTGAACTTCATGACCGTCTTCCTCATGACTTTCGGTGTGCTGGCCATGGTGGTGGCTGCCTTGGTGATTGCCAACACCTTCCAGATCATGGTGGCCAGACAGCGCAGGTATCTGGCCCTGCTGAGGGTTATTGGTGCTGATCGATGGCAGATCAGGGCAGGCGTGTTGCAGCAGGCCCTGCTCCTTGGCGTTATATCTTCCCTGGTCGGCATCTTGTTGGCTATGGGATTGATGGGCCTTGCCGGTTGCCTAGGTTTGCATTCGGGCACCATGAAGCTTGAACTTCTGCTTACACCTACAGCCCTTCTGGTTCCGTTTGTGCTCGGCGTTCTGGCAACCTTGGTGGCTGCCTTTGGGTCTACTCGTACAGCTATCAGGGTCAGACCACTTGAAGCCCTGCAACCAGTGGATCATCAGGAGTCAGGCAGCAGGAAGCGGACCGGTCTGCTGATCAGCATCTTGCTGGCAGCCAGCGGCTTGGTATTCGTGATCTGGTCCTCTTGGCGCGTCACAGAGCTAGTCAGGACAAACTCTGGCAATACAGTCCAGGCCAGTAATCAGCAGGAACTCTTGCTAGGTCTCGCGGTATTGGGTGTTTTGCTGATTTTTCTGGGTGCGTTGATAGGGGCTCGTCGATGGATTCCGGCTCTGCTGTGTTGCCTGGGTAGACTTGTGTCCAAGATTGGACCATCTTGCAGGGTCGGAGTAGCGAATATCGCTCGAAATCCCTCACGAGTCGCTGCCACAGGTGTTGCTCTGCTGATTGGCGTAACTCTGGTCTCCACTTTGGCTACGGGTGCGGTAACCGCTAAACGTACTTTGTTCAAGGATATTGATCAGCGTTATTCCGTGGATATTGAAATATCTGGTCAGGGGCTGAACAAGAGAAATGTGCGGGCCATTGAGCGTGTCGAAGGTGTTGCAGATGCAGAGCTGGTGCAGCGATTTAATGCCAAGGTCGAGTCAGGAGGCCCCTCACAAGCTTCCATGACTGTCTATGCCTTGGATGCTTCACGGATCAGGCGAGTGCTTCATGCCGATCTGGGTCCAGGTATGCAAAGGTCGGATGCGCTACTGGTGTCGACCAGAACGATTTCCAAGCATTCCGGTTACCGGGATGGAAGTCAGCTGAAGTTGTCGATAGCTGATCCTCAGGCGGACGACGAACGTGAAAAGGAGGCAGATGCAAGAAGAACATTGACCGGGGTCTTCGCCGGATTCGGAGGGCTGAATAACAGTGGCGTCTATGCAATCACGGACTCCCGGAATGTCGCTGGGATTGACACCAAGACGCATGAAATCTGGATTAGGACGCAGGGAGATCGCGATGCTGCACTGCTCTTGGATGACATACGTCAGGCTGTAGGAGAGCATGACGACATGGCTATGAGCGGAGGGCTGACGCAAATGAGGACATGGAGCGAAACAATCGATTCCTTGTTGGCAATCATGGTGGCATTGCTGGGCGTTGCTGTGATTATCGCCCTGATAGGGGTTTCCAACACTTTGATGATGTCGGTGCTGGAACGCCGTCGTGAGACTGCCACGCTCAGGGCAATCGGCATGAGCAGCGTCCAGGTTCGTCGATCCTTGGGAGTCGAGGCCTGCATGATAGCCCTGGGAGCCAGTCTGGCTGGAATCGTTCTAGGAACGCTCTTCGGATGGATAGGAGCCTACCAGGTCTTTGTGCCCTTAGGATCCGTGACCTTCACCGTGCCATGGTCGACTTTTGCGCTGATACTGCCAGTGGCCTTGCTGGCTGCGGTGGCAGCCAGTGTGCTGCCAGCCAGGGAGGCAGTCAAGGTTTCACCCATTGAGGCTCTTAGTGACGATTGATGCTGCATGACGTCCAGGTTCATACCAGATGGTTTTCGTAAGCGAAGACCACCGCCTGGACGCGGTCCCGGGCATTGATCTTCTGGAGAATGTGAGTGACATGAGTTTTCACTGTGGGCAGTGAGATCCCCAGATTGTCGGCTATCTCCTGGTTGCTCAGGCCCTGGGCTATGTGAATCAGGACCTGCAGCTCGCGATCAGTGAGCAGGTCCACTTCGGGATCGCGGTAGGTCGATCCCGATGGCATGGACCCGGCCGCAGGCACGTCATGGGCCATGTGTTCGATCAGGCGTTTTGTAGCCGAAGGAGCGATGATCGCGTTGCCCCGGTGAACTGTACGGATGGAGGACAGGAGGGTTTCAGGCTCGGTATCCTTGAGCAGAAATCCTGATGCACCGGCTTTTATGGCAGCCATGACGTATTCGTCAAGATCAAAGGTGGTCAGCACAATGACCCTGGGCTCCGGACCGTCGGGTGACAAAGTAGTGATCAGGCGGGTGGCTGTCAAACCATCCATGCCGGGCATGCGGACATCCATGAGGATCACGTCAGGACGCAGGCGTGAGGCCAGATCCACTGCTTGCTCGCCGTCCGCGCCTTGGCCAACCACGGTCATGTCATCCTGGGAGCCGATGACCATGGCAAAACCGGCTCGGACCAGATCCTGGTCGTCCACGACGGCAACGCTGATGGGTTCGGTCCGTTCCATGAGAGCCTGCTTCTTTCCGCTAGATGATGGCCAGCGCCACCATCCGATTTTATCTGAGTTGAGTGTTGCTGGGAATTATGACTGGGAATTACGACCGGTTTCAATTTCTAATCAATGTAATCGCTGCCTGGTTGATTGTTGACTGAGTAAATGTTGACTGAAATGTTGACTGAACAACTGTCGTCGGAGCGACTGTTAAATAGTGGAGTGGCGCTCGTCAGCTATCGTTGCCTGTAGTGGGCTAATCTTCGGGTGTATGACTTATAGAGTGCTCATTTTTCTGTATGTTCGTCTTAGGAGGTGCTCCTCATCAGGAACGCCTATGTCAGGAGTTCGATTGCTCTGATTGGTCCGATTGGGCATGCTCTGGCTCCTTATCCTGTTGTGATTGTTGCGAATGGTTGTCGAGCTGATCATCGAGATCTACTGGCAGGGGTTTGGCTGGATGAAGAGCCGGCAAAGGTATGGTCTTGTGTGTGGGTTCGACCATCTGGTTCCTGCATGAATCGAGGCTCGTGTCTTGGGAATCGGCGGTGTCAATGTTTGAACGCAAATCGGTTCTGGAACTGTGACGCAGGATAGTGAGCAGTTGTCGCATGCGAGCTAGGGCCTGGCGTCCTTGAGTTGCAATGTCGCCGAAGGCTTGCGCTACCTGCTCTGGGGGAGGGTTCACCCCCTTGACTTGATAATGGTTCAACTCGGAGATGGCTTTGGTAGTGGATGCAATGACTGTATTCAGGGTTGCGGCCACTTCTACCTGCATGGTAGAGCCAATGAGTTCGCGCTCTTGATTGGCTGCCAGAGCCTGGCTTTCCTGCAGGGTCTGGTTTAGCGCGCGCTCGCGTTCCTGCTGGAGGAGCAGGACTGAACCACGAGTACGTCGGCGTGAGGCAATCAGAATGGTCAGCAGACAGATCAAGGCCGGTGCGGCCATCACTATGAAAAGTATTAAATGGGATTCAGAGAAAGATGATTCTGCCGGGCCTTCTATCATGTAGGCCAGAATGGTTGGACATCCTTGGTTATTGGCTACACATCTTACAGCCCATAAAACCGTATCCGCGATGACCGCCAACGGAACCCACCGCCGGGTGGTGTATTTACCGTAAACCATTGCTGAATAGACGGCGACTGGGGATAAGACTGCAGCTTCTGGCAGCCAGGGCGAGAAGAGCAGCAGCAGGGCGGCAACTGCAGATACTATGGCGGCGCAAATGCCGGGACGGACCCTGCGCACAATCAGAGGCAAAGCAATACCTAGCGTGGCGATGATCTTTACTGGTCGGCCTGGATCATATTGTCGCGTGACAGGTGCTATAGCAAGAGCTTGACCTGGATTCTCTATCAATACGAGTCCGATTACCAAACCCAGGTCGGCCGTCAATGGATGGCGTTGAAACCAGACGAAGAGCGTGAAGACAATCGAGCGCAGGGACCATTGAGCCTGTCGATTTGCACGTATCCCCGCTTCAGGGTCGGACTTTGGCGGAGTGGCAAAAGGAATCCACGCTTGGAGGTGGTAACCGCCTTCTGTTTCGGGACCAGTTTGAAGGTTGCCTCCAAGAGAAGTCAGTCGTTCGCGCATCCCTAAAAGACCGAAACCTGAATGCGTAGGTCGGTCCATCTGTGGCGGAGAATCTGAATTGGTAGAGGCATGGTCAAATGGGCGGTCGTCAATGGTTAGACACAAACCGTCCGTGAGCCACTGTTCTTCAACTAGCACAGCCGAAGCCGGAGCGGCATGCTTGCGAACATTGGTCAATGCTTCTTGCAGGACCCGGTAAGCAGTTATGGCGCGGCTGCGATCCAGCTTTTCTGGGCATGGTCGGCCTTTAATGCGTCGGCTGAATTGGGATTTCGGCTGAGCAAGTCGGGCGGCATCTATCAGGTCTGACCATGATTTATAGCTGGTCGGCGGATTGTTTGAAGAGGTGGCAACCGAGGGCCAGGTACGCGCATTGTCGGCCGTATCCATGTTGGCCTTGGCAGTGTTGGCAGCTGGAATCTCTTTGATTGTGGGAAGATGGCCGCTGGTTTGGCTCGGCTGAGTGCAATCTGTTCCGGCTGGATTCAGATTATGAGCGTTCGCGGATTGACTAGCGGAATTCGTTTGGGCAGTTGCTTGAGATTGGTCAGGCGGCTGGATATGGGCTGGGTTCGTTGGTGGTGGGGAGGAAGAGGGTTGGCCTGGAAGAGGATCCGCTGTTTTTTGGCTGGTTTCGGATGCCGGGTTGGGTGGAGCCTTGAGTTTGCCAAAAAGCGAGCTCAGCTCACGTAGGGCGCGGCGGCTCTCTTGATCAATGGTGCGCATGGTCTTGAGAGCAAGGTTCGCATCGGCAGTGGCTGCGTACCTGCCGGCATCTGCCTGCACAATGACAATGGACAGAGTGTGAGCGACTACATCGTGCATTTCACGCGCTATGCGGGCCCGCTCAGCGCTGGCAGACAGGGCCGCGCTTTGCTCTGCCTGCAGGGCCAAGGCGTGGTTGCGTCGCCGGGCCTCATCAATGGCATCCCTTCTGGTCCGCGTCCAGTAGGCTGCAACGATGGCTATGAGTAGCAGAAGCCCCTCGATCAGTAAATTCGATAGGAAGGTGATTGCCAGATCTTTGAATGAGATCGGCAACATTGAGATGTGGTCCGGCCACGTCTTGCCCGGAGGCAGAAACCCCAGATCGACCAATGTGAAGATAAGGCAGGATAGGGGCGTCATGACCCAGGCCACGGTCAGATAGAGTCGGCGCCAGGATGGACATCCGTAGAGCAGACAGGAATAGACCATCACCAGGCAGACTGCATCGGTGAGCATGATGGCAGGCCCCAACAGGAGCTGAGCCAGAGCCACAGCGACGAAGAGCCCGGCTGCTAAATCCGGGAATCGGCGACGGATAACGACAGGGGCTATGAGCAGGACCGTCCACATCAGGATCAGGTTTTCCTGCAAGGGGATCAGGGCCCCATCTCGTAGATTGGCGCTGGAGCCGCTCACCAGCAGAAACAGAAGGATGGCGAAGAGAGCGTCAGTCAGCAGCATTCGATTATTGGACCTGGTGATTGGTCGCTGCGCTGTTTGACTGACTGTGTTCATGGAATCAACAATATTCGTGGGTGATGGGAGGCGCCATCAGTCCGAGGGATGATGTGGTCACATGTGGTCCCTGGCTGCCGAAGAATTGTGGCTTTGCAGATGTGGTTACTGATCATCGGTTTAGCCACCTCGAGGGGTTTAATGCCGTTCCTTCGCTCAAATACCAGTCAGGCCGACTCCCCGTCGTGCATTCCACAACGGTTCGTCGGCCTGATAAAGTTGGGGGAGGGTCCACCTGACTAATCATCGGACCCTGACCAACAGACCTTGGTCATAAGATCCCGGTGGACTAATCCCGATGGCTCGACCTTGATGATCCGCCTCCGAGCGCCCGGCCTCAGGAGAAACGTAGCCTAATCTGCTCGGCCGTGCCGTAGGAGGCCTGCGCCCCCTGCCCGGTGGCGGCGTAGGCGGAGACGTAGGAGGCCAGTTGGGCGGCCTGCACCAGGGTCATGTCGGAGGCCAGGCCGGCCAGCACGGTGCCCATGAAGGCATCCCCGCAGCCAGTGGTGTCCACGGCGTCCACATGCACGGCGTGAATCCGGTAGGTCTGGCCATGGTCCAGCACCATGGATCCTTCGCCGCCCAGGGTGACGATGGCCCGATGGAAGCCGAAGTCCTGCATGGTCTGGTTGATCCGGTCCCAGTCGGCCCCCAGCCAGTCGCCGTCCTCGGGCTCGTCGATGCCCAGCAGCTGGGCCATCTCATGCTCGTTGACCAGGATCAGGTCCGAGTTGGCGATCAGGTCGGCGGGCAGGTCGGCGCGGAAGGGGGAGTCGTTGAGCAACACGGTCATACCGGCCTCGTGGCCCATGCGCGCGGCCTCGGTGACCGTCTCGATGGGGCTCTCCAGGCACAAGCCCAGCACCTTGGCCGAGGTAAGGGCCTGGCGGGAGCGGTGGGCGTAGTCCACATCCACCTTGCCGTTGGAGCCGGGGGAGTAGACGATGGTGTTCTCGCCGCTCGCGTCCACGGTGATGACTGTGGTTCCGCTGGCTCCCGGCACGGTCATCACATGGGAGACGTCCACTCCGGCGTTGCCCAGCTGCCCCAGCAGGAAGTCGGCGTTGGAGTCGGATCCCACGGCCCCGAAGAGCCTGACCTGGGCGCCGATGCGGGCCGCGGTCGCCGCCTGGTTGGCCGACTTGCCCCCGGGCAGCACCTGCAGGGGACCGCCGTTGATGGTCTCGCCGGGCTTGGGCAGCCGGTCGGTGTTGACGGTGTAGTCCGCATTCATGGACCCGACCACCGAGATGGACCCCGTGATGGCATCCAGTCCCTTGAGCACCTGGTCGGGTGCCGCCGCCATATCTTGAATCATGTTTCTCCGTTCCTTGATGAGCTTGTCCGCCTTGATGATCACGCTGTGACAGGTTCAGGGATCCTGGCCGGTGTGCGCGGGCGGGCGACCCACCGAGGCGCAGTGGCGGTAGCTGGTCTGCAGCCGGACCGACCGCACGGGAGAGCCTGCCATCAGAGCCAGGAGCATGTCCACGCAGCGGGTCCCCATGGTGTCGATCTGCTGGGAGATGGTCGACACTGCCGGGGTCAGGATGCGGAAGACGGGCAGGTCGTCGAAGGTGATCATGGACAGGTCCTCGCCGATGCTGATTGCTCGCGACTGGGCCGTTTTGATGGCGCGTATGGCATCCAGGGAGGATCCGAAGAGCACGCCGGAGATTCCCTGCCGGGCCCAAAGGTCGATCATGTCGGGGTCGAAGGTTCCGGGCTCTACCTGGTCGGCCAGGGGGTCGTCCATGCCCTCGATGCCTGCCAGCAGGTTCCGGTAGACGTCCAGGCGCTCCCGGAAGGTGGCCGATTCCTTGAGGGGCCCGGGCACCAGGGTGATGCGTCGGTGGCCCTGGGCGTGCAGATCCTCAAGGGCCTGTCGCAGGCCGGGCTCGGGGTCGGCGTCCACGCAGGGGATGGCCCGCCCGTCGCGCCCGGCGGCACCCTCGGCGGCACGGTCCACGCAGACCAGAGGCAGTCCGCGTCTGGTCAGTTCCTCCAGGGTGTGCGAGGAACGCGGCCCGGGCACGATGATGGCTCCGTCGATGTGCTGGCCCAGCAGGTTGCGCACCTGGGCCCGGTCCTCGCCGGGGTCGCCCTGGGTGGAGGTGCAAATCAGGGTCTGGAAGCCGTGGTTGAGTAGCTGGCCCTGAATCAGATAGGCCAGGTCCGCGAAGTAGGAGTTGCGGATGTCGGGGATGAGCAGGCCGATGGTGCGCGAGTGGGCGGAGTGCATGGATCGGGCCCGGGAGTCCGGCACATAGTGCAGGTCGTGGATGACCTGGTTGATGCGCTGTCGTGTGGCGGGGGAGATGCGCCCGGAGTCGTTGAGGGCTCGGGAGACCGTCGATACGGAGACACCGGCCCGTTGGGCCACATCCCTGATCGTCGCGTACGCCATCATGGCCTTTCGTCGAAGTGGTCGGCCGCCGGGCCGGACTGCCGACCTCGGCGGTTGCCTGACCGCCGCCATGGGCAGGCGAACGGTTCTGACAGCCTTCAGTTATATCAGTGCGGTAACGATACCGCAACTTTCACAGCATGGCCCGTCGAGGCTTGGCTGTGGGTGAATGTGAGCGAGGCTGAATGCGCGGAGACGAAGCTGCTGTTTGCACGATTATGCTGAGATAGGGAGATGAACAGCGGCCAGGCTGGCTAGGGGCTGTTAAGTCTCCTGGCCGGCTTGGCCGTGTTTCCCTCTCTCCCGGGCGGGGACGGGGGCGTGCATGCCTGCCCTCGGCTTCCGTCTGCAGAAGTGTGGTGGGGGCGCGGGAGGGAAGTGTCGGCTCTCTTGGGGTTTGAGCCTTGATTGACATGTTTCCTCCCTGCTCCCCCTTGATGGGCCGGGGGCGGGGGGATTGATACGCCGCCCGGCCGCTCTTACTCGTGTGAAGCGTGTGACAGTTGGTGTGTTTCCTTTCGGTGGCGGCGGGATGCGAGGACCCCGCCCATGCCGGTCATGCCGGTGGCGAGGGCGAGCAGGATGCCTTCCCCTCCTGCCTGGGGGAGTACGCCTGCGGGCAGGTACGTGTATCTGAGGGAGGTGTCCGGCGTTTGGGGTGCGCCGCCCAGCGTGTAGTCCACGCTGACGGTGACCGTGCCCGGCTGGTGTGCGGGCGTGAGCACGGTCACGCTACCTCCATCGCCGCGCGTCAATCCTGGTACGGCGGTCTGGTCGAATCTGACGCCGGTGATCACCAGCTGCAGGTTGAACGACACCGGCACAGGAACAAGACTCTTGGCTTTACTGTTATATTCTCCTGTGGGGATGCTGTCGTTGCCGAGCTGGCCATACTGGTTCCGTCCCCAGGTGTAGGCGTTGCCGTCGCTGCCCACGGCCAGCGAATGAGAGCCTCCTCCGCTGACCTGTGCGGCTTTCAGTCCTTTGCTCGTGTCTGTGGGGCTGGCGGGGTCATGCACGTGCACAGGAACCGACGAATGGCGGCTGGTGTTGTTGCCGAGCAGGCCGTAGCCGTTGTATCCCCAGGCGTAGGCGTTGCCGTCGCTGCCCAGGGCCAGGGAATAATGGTATCCGGCGCTGACCTGTGTGGCTTGCAGTCCTTTGCTCTTGTCGGTGGGGTTGGCGGGGTCGCGCACGCGCATAGGAACAGGATTCACGTCACCGTACCAGCTGGCGGTGTTGTTGCCGAGGTTACCATAGTAGTTGCATCCCCAGGCGTAGGCGTATCCGTCGCTGCCCACGGCCAGCGAATGATCCAATCCGGCGCTGACCTGCACGTAGGTGAAATCCTTGGGCAGGTCCGGGTACGTGTTGCGGTCGGGCGTCCTCACCATGACCGGCGTATTCCGCTTGGTGGACGTCCCTCCGTCGCCAAGCTGGCCATTGCTGTTGTATCCCCATGCGTAGGCGTTGCCGTCGCTGCCCAGGGCCAGCGAATGACCCCATCCGGCGCTGACCTGCACGTAGGTGAAATCCTTGGGCAGGTCCGGATACGTGCTGCGGTCGGGTGTCTTCACCCTGACCGGCGTGTTCCGATAGCTGGTGGTCGTCCCGTCGCCGAGCTGGCCATTGCTGTTGTCTCCCCATGCGTAGGCGTTGCCGTCGCTGCCCACGGCCAGCGAATGATGGGCTCCGGCGCTGACCTGCATGTAGGTGAAATCCTTGGGCAGGTCCGGGTACGTGTTGCGGTCGGGCATCTTCACCCTGACCGGCGCATACCGGGTGGTGGTCGTCCCGTCGCCGAGCCGGCCACTGCTGTTGTCTCCCCATGCGTAGGCGTTGCCGTCGCTGCCCAGGGCCAGCGAATGACCCCATCCGGCGCTGACCTGCACGTAGGTGTAATCCTTGGGCAGGTCCGGATACGTGCTGCGGTCGGGCGTCCTCACCATGACCGGCGTATTCCGCTTGGTGGACGTCCCTCCGTCGCCGAGCTGGCCGTAGCCGTTGTCTCCCCAGGCGTAGGCGTTCCCGTCGCTCCCCACCGCCAAGGAAAAACCATGGTCGGCGTCTTTTGGTCCGCTGATCTGGCTGAACCTGATGCCTCGGCTGGCGCTGTCTGGCGGGGTGATGGTGGTGGGTTCCCTGCCCAGCTGGCTGCCCTTGTCGGGGCTGATGCTCCACGTGGTGTTCCGGCCTGCGGGCGACCAGTGGGCGGTCAGGGTGAGATCCTTGTCGACGGGTCTGCTGAAATCGTAGGCGACATCCCCGGTGAACCATCCGTCGAACAGGAAACCGTCACGTGCCGGGTCGGGTGAGGGCCGCTTCACCCTGCCGTTCGTGGTGGGGAAACTCTGGTCTGCTGGTTCGGGTTTTCCACCGTCCGTGTCGAAGCGGACCGTGAGCGTGGATCGTGGTTCGGTGTCTCGTGTCAGCGTCTGGCCGACTGTGTATTTGAAGTTTCTGGTGAAGGGCCGGCCGTCCTGCCTGCCAGCGATGAGGATGACGGCTTCTCCCGGCTTGCGGGCGGGCATGTCCGTCTGCCATGAGTCGTTGTTCCTGCTGAGCGTCAATGCTTGGCCGTCCATGCTGGCTGTTTCCAGGATGGGCGCCTGTGTGGTGTTGAGCCTGGCTGGCCTGCCGGGCTGGCCCTGCTTATCCAGGCTCCAGGTGAACATGTCGCCCTTCGTGCTGAAGGCGGTGATCCTACTGCCGGTGCTTGAAGCTTGCACGTATGACTGATTCCCGTTGTCCGCGCGCTTGGGCGCTTCGCCCGGCTTCCAGGACCATACGTGGCCGTCCTTGCCGACGATCATGGCCTGGTTCTTGTTGGCGGTGATCCTGCTGGCTTTCATGCCTTCGGGCAGGTTGACCTGGATCATGGCGGTGGTGCTGTCGGCCAGGTAATAGGTGTGCCCGTTCGTGTCCAGGAGGACGGACCCTTGGTTGAGGGCTTGGGCTTGGACGGTGCGCATGCTCGGGTCCTGTTTGATGCGTGCGGGTTTGATGTTGCCGCTGTTGTTCGCATCCCAGGTCCAGGCCTGCCCGTCCGCGTCCACGATGAGGGCCCGGCTGTCGGAGGCGACGGCGGTGACGGCCTGCGCCTTTTCGGGCAGAGTGGTCGTGGTCTGCTTTGTGAATTTCGGGTTCAGATCCTGGCTGTCAGCATCGGTCGCCTGGTAGGCGTGGGCCTGTCTCTGCCGGTCCACGGCCAGGAGTCGGTCATTGTTTAGGCTGATGCTGGTGAACCCGGCATCCTGGCCGGTGTCGAGAATCGTGGGTGTGTCCTCTTGGCTGTTCCATGTGTAGATGTGCTGGTCGGATCCTAAAGCTGCGTGCCGTCGGCTGCCGGCTGCAACCTGCAGGTAGCGGAACCCGTCGGCGGCCTGGGCGGGGGAGGGAACCTGCTTGGTCGTGCCGTCTTGTGCCCAGACGTAGATACGGCCGTCGCCGGTCAAACCGACGGTCTGCTCTCCTGCGGCTTGGACGCTGACAAATTGAGGTTCCTGAGTTTTGGGCGGGCTGATAGTCAGCCGGGCTCCGGACGCGGGCCCATGGTCCGGGCTTAGTGTCCAGTCTGTGGTCTTGGTCCACAGGGCTTTCAGAGTCGTGTCTTGGAGGATTGGGGTCTGGAAGTCGAAAGGCTGGTTGTCGAGTGTCCACCCGTCGAATCGGAAGCCTTCACGCACTGGGTTCTGTTGTGGGGGAGTGGCGAGGGTGCCGGTTTTCACACTCGCTTGGGTGGGTTTGCTGCCGTCGGCCGGTTCGAAGCGAACTGTATGCGAAGTCTTATCATCTGTCTTTTCGGCTGATTTAGCAGGAGCGGAGTCTGTACTGCCGGTTGTTCCTGTCGTCGATGACGGGGTGTCTGGACTTGGTGTTGCGGAACTTAATGGTGTGGTGGTTTGTATTGGTGAGGGTGTGGGTAGTGGTGTGCTGGTTGCGTTGCTGGAGGAAATGCCGTGGGTTCCGTCAGCTACGCGAGGGGTCTGACGACCCCCCCCCCCGGTGAGGATAGGAGCGTCCGCCTGGGCGGATGCGACGCCCAGGCCTGCCAGCAGACTGATCAGGACGGTCATCATCGCCAGTGTGCGACGCAGACGGGAAACCGGATGCATGAAACCAAAACCCCTTCACCAAACACCAAGCGGAATCAACACCGCCTGCCTAATAAAGTTCTGTCTATCGGAAAGCCGTGCTGCCTGCCAACGCCAGCCCTGCATCGGATTACAGGAGCCATGGCGCAAGCCAGTCGTCTTCTCGACATCCCCCACTTTTCACCCTACCACCCAGTCCGCAGACAACACACAAGCCAGATCCAACCGCCCGGCAACAATGAGCGTGGCAATTGCGGAAAAGCGATTGTTTACGAAATTATGAGGTTGTAGGGAATGAACGGCGACTTGCCTGACTGAGTGCTGTAAGCTTCATATGTCGGCCTGTCTGTGTTTCTCTATTTCTCTCCTTTTTCTGAATGTGGGTGTGCATGCCTGCCCTGAACTCCAGCAGATAAAAGTGTGGTGGGGGTGCGGGAGGGGGTGTCGGCTCTCTTGAGGTTTAAGCCTTGATGGACACGTTCCTCCCTGTCCCCTCCCCCTGTGTAGGCCGGGGGCGGGGGGATTGATACACCGCCCCCGGCCTCTCTTACTCGTGCGAAGCTTGTGACAGTTGGCGTGTTTCCCTCCGATGGCGGCGGGATGCCAGCACCCCGCCCATGCCGGTCATGCCGGTGGCCAGGGCTAGCAGAATGCCCTCACCGCCGGCCTGAGGGAGCACGCCTGCAGGTGTGTACGTGTATCTGAGGGACGTGTCGGTCAGTGTGTTTCCCGCGCCGCCCATCGTGTAGTCCACGCTGACCGTGACCGTGCCTGGCAGATGTGCAGGCGTGAGCACTGTGGCGCTGTTGCTGTTGCTGTTGCTGACAGGAGTCAGATGCGTGCCAGGGCTGGTGTCGAACTTGGCTGCGGCGATCACCGGCTGCGGGTTGAACATCACCGACACGGGAACTCACTTGCCGTTGGTGGTACCGTCGCCGAGCCGACCGTTTCCGTTGTTTCCCCAGGCGTACACGTATCCGTCACTGCCCACGGCCAGCGAATGCCAGTATCCAGCACTGATCTGTGTGGCTTTTAATCCTTTGCTCGTATCAGTAGGGTTGGCGGGGTCACGCACGGGCACAGGAACATGCGAATCCGTTTTCGTGTTATTGCCGAGTTGGCCAGAGCTGTTGTATCCCCAGGCGTATGCGTATCCGTCGCTGCCCAGGGCTATCGAATGCCGGCCTCCGGCGCTGACCTGTACGTAGGTGAAATTCGTTGGCAGGTCTGGATACGTCTTGCGATCAGGTTTCTGAACCATGACCGGCGTATATCTGGAGTTTTTGGCCGTCCCGTCGCCAAGCTGGCCATACGTGTTGTCTCCCCAGGCGTACGCGTTCCCGTCGCTGCCCACAGCCAGGGAGAATGAACCAGTGTTTGAGCTGCTGATCTGGTTGAACTTGATACCGTTTGTATTGGTTGGTGGGGTAATGGTGGTCCTTTCACCGCCGATTTGGCTGCCCGTATCAGGGCTTATTGTCCACTTGTTTGACGACCAATGGGCAGTAAGTCTGAGGTCTTTGGTCACAGGCTTGCTGAAGTCGTAGGCGACGTTGTCGATGAACCATCCGTAGAACTGGTAACCATTGCGCGTCGGGTCGGGGGAGGGCCGCTTCACCCTACCGTAGGGGTAGCCGACTTGCTGGGGTTGGGGTGCCTGGCTTCCTCCTGCTGTATCGAAGGTGATCGTGTGGGTGGAATCCTGTTGAGCATCCCTTAACAGCGGCTGGTCGACGGTGTAATTGAGGCTCTTGGTGAAGGGCTTATCGTCCTGCCTGCCGGTGATGGTGATGACGGCCGGCCCGGGATCGCGGGCGGGGACATCTGCCTGCCAGGCATCGCCGGTCTTGCTGAGTGTCAAGGCTTGGCCATCCAGGCTGGCTGATTCCAGGGTGGGAGCTGTGGTGGAGTCGATTTTTGCCGGTTTGCCGGGCTGGCCGTGGGTGTCGATGCTCCACTGGCATAGGCTTCCCTGCCTGTCTAGGGCGGCGATTCTGCTGCCGATGCGGACTGCCTGCAGATAGTGCTGGTTCCCGCTGTCTGCGCGCGTGGGTGCCTCGCCTGACTTCCAGAACCAGAGGCGGCCGTCCTTGTCTGTGATGATGGCTTGGTCATTGCTGGCGCTGATCCGATTGGCTTTCGTGCTTTCTGGCAGGTTGACGGCTTTGGCACTGGTCGCGTTGTCGGCCAGGTACCAGGCCTGCCCGTCAGCGTCCAGCAGGAGCAGCCCCTGGTTGAGGGCTGCAGCCTGGATGATGCGCACATCCTGGTCCTGCATGATGGGTGACGGCTTCGTGTTTCCTGCCTGGCCTGGCTTCCATGACCATGCCTGCCCGTCCGCGTCCACGATGAGTGTCCGGCTGGCGGAGGCGACGGCCAGTGTCGCCTGAGTTTGCCCGGGCAGGCTGATTGTGGAGTGCTCAGTGGGTTTCATGTTCCGGCTGTCGGCCTGGCTGGTCTGGAAGATGTGGACACGGCCCTGCTGGTCCACGGCCAGCAGCCGGTCGTCGCTTGTGCTGATGCTGGTGAACCTGATGTTCAGGTCAGTGTCGAGGATGGTGGGCGTGGGCTGTTGGCTGGTCCAGGTGTAGATGTGCTGGTCGGATCCGAGGACCGTCTGCCACTGGCTGCCGGCTGCGGCTTGCAGGTAGTGGAATCCGTCGGGAGCTTGGGCAGGGAGAGGAACCTGTTTTGGTGTGCCGTCTTGTGCCCAAACGTAGATGTTGCCGTCGCCGGTCAGGCCGATAAACTGGCTGTCTGCCGTGTGGATGCTCGTGTAGTAGGGCTCCTGCTTGTCAGGCGGGCTGAGGGTCAGGCGGGCGCCGGAGGAGGGTCCGTGGTTCGGGCTCAGAGTCCAGTCCGTGGCCTTGGTCCAACGGGCGGTCAGCGTCGTGTCTTGCAGGATGGGGGTCTGGAAATCGAAGGGAAAGCCGTCACGCGTCCACCCGTCGAACCGGGATCCCTCACGTTGCGGGTTCTTTTGCGGAGGTGAGGCAAGCGTCCCGGTCCTCACGGTCGCTTGGGTGGGTTTGCTTCCGTCGGCCGGATCGAAGCGCACCGTGTGCGCGGCCTGATCATCTGTCTGCCGGGATGGCCTGGTTGAAGCGGAGTCTGCACTGCCTGGACTGTCTGTCGGCGATGACGGGGTGTTTGGGCTTGATGTCGTGGGGATCAGGGGCGAGGCAGTTGTCAGAGGTGAGGGCGAAGGAAGCGGCGTGCCGGTTGTGCTGCTGGGAAGAGTGGCGGGGGTTTGCTTAGCTACGCGAGGGGTCTGACGACCCCCCCCCCCCCGATAAACATAGATTCAGTACCAGCGTCGGTTTCAGCTTCGGCTTCGACCATGCCCAAGCCTGACAGGAGCAGCAGAAGAATAATCACGAACGTCAGTGAACCCGCTCGGGAGCCTATACGGATGACTTACAAACCTCTTCCCCAACAACAGGCTTGCCTGCCTTCTGTTATTCCCCAACGACAAGCCAACACCACTGCTACATCTTACTTGCAGAGGAGTCTCTCGAACGGTCAAAGCCGATCCGGCGCCAATTGCCCGAATGCGGTCAGAAGACGAAAGACCCCTCAACATCCCCACAAAAATCATACCATCTGAACTTATAGGCATCGGCCAAATCCACGTCCAGGCGGTTGGGAAAGAGCGACTGCTTATAGTAATTATTTGGGATAGAGAAACAAACAGCGGCCGGGCTGGCTGGTGGCTGTTGAGCCTCTTGGCCGGCCTGGCCGTGTTTCCTCCTCTCCCAAGCAGAGGCGGGGGCGTGCATGCCTGCCCTCGGCTTCCGCCTGCAGAAGTGTGGTGGGGGCGCGGGAGGGAAGTGTCGGGCTCTCTTGGGGTTTGAGCCTTTAAGTGGCACTTGTCCTGCCTGCTCCCCCTATGTAGGGCCGGGGGCGGGGGGATTGATACGCCGCCCGGCCGCTCTTACTCGTGCGAAGCGTGCAATAGTCGGCGTGTTTCCTGCCGGTGGCGGCGCGAGGCGAGGACCCCGCCCATGCCGGTCATGCCGGTGGCCAGGGCGAGCAGGATGCCTTCCCCTCCGGCCTTGGGGAGCACGCCTGCTGGCAGGTACGTGTACCTGAGGGTAGTGTCCGGCGTTTGGGGTGCGCCGCCCAGCGTGTAGTCCACGCTGACGGTGACCGTGCCCGGCTGGTGTGCGGGCGTGGTCACGGTCACGCTGCCGCCGTCGCCGCGCGTCAGCCCTGATGCGGCGGTCTGGTCGAACCTGACGCCGGTGATCACCAGCTGCAGGTTGAACGACACCGGCACAGGAGCCGACTTGCTGTTTCTGCTGTTGTCGCCGAGCTGGCCACTGCTGTTGTCTCCCCATGCCCAGGCGTTCCCGTCGCTGCCCACGGCCAGGGAATCATGGTATCCGGCGCTGACCTGTGCGGCTTGCAGTCCTTTGCTCGCGTCCCCGGGGCTGGCGGGGTCGCGCACGCGCGCAGGAACAGGATTAAAAGTGGAGCCACTGCTGTTGTTGCCGAGCTGGCCATTGCCGTTGTATCCCCATGCCCAGGCGTTGCCGTCGCTGCCCAGGGCCAGGGAATGAGAGTATCCGGCGCTGACCTGCAGGTAGGTGAAGTCCGCTGGCAGGTCCGGGTACGTCTTGCGGTCGGGCGTCTTCACCCTGACCGGCGTAGACTGGCTGTAGCTGGTTGTCCCGTCGCCGAGCCGGCCATTGCCGTTGAATCCCCAGGCGTAAACGTTGCCGTCGCTGCCCAGGGCCAGCGAATGCAGCCATCCGGCGCTGACCTGCAGGTAGGTGAAATCCTCCGGCAGGTCCGGGTACGTCTTGCGGTCGGGCGTCTTCACCCTGACCGGCGCATACCGTGTGGTGGTTGTCCCGTCGCCGAGCTGGCCCACGTAGTTGTATCCCCAGGCGTAGGTGTTGCCGTCGCTGCCCAGGGCCAGGGAATGATAGGTTCCGGCGCTGACCTGCAGGTAGGTGAAGTCCGCTGGCAGGTCCGGGTACGTCTTGCGGTCGGGCGTCTTCACCCTGACCGGCGCATTCCGGTAGCTGACGGTTGTCCCGTCGCCGAGCTGGCCATACTGGTTGTATCCCCAGGCGTAAACGTTGCCGTCGCTGCCCAGGGCCAGGGAATGAGAGGCTCCGGCGCTGACCTGCAGGTAGGTGAAATCCGCTGGCAGGTCCGGGTACATGCTGCGGTCGGGCGTCTTCACCCTGACCGGCGCATGCTTGTCGTCTATCGTCCCGTCGCCGAGCCGGCCATACTGGTTGTATCCCCAGGCGTAAACGTTGCCGTCGCTGCCCAGGGCCAGGGAATGCCAGTATCCTGCGCTGACCTGCAGGTAGGTGAAATCCTCCGGCAGGTCCGGGTACATGCTGCGGTCGGGCGTCTTCACCCTGACCGGCGCATGCTTGTCGTCTATCGTCCCGTCGCCGAGCTGGCCATAGTAGTTGTATCCCCATGCGTAGGCGTTCCCGTCGCTGCCCACCGCCAAGGAAAAACCAGGACTACCGCCGTATGTTGATGCGCTGACCTGGCTGAATCTGATGCCGCGGCTGGCACTGTCAGGCGGGGTGATGGTGGCGGGTTCCCTGCCCAGCTGGCTGCCCTTATCAGGGCTGATGCTCCACCTGCTGTTCCGGCCTGCGGGCGACCAGTGGGCGGCCAGGTTCAGGTCCTTGTCGACGGGCCTGCTGAAATCGTAGGCGACCTCGCCAATGAACCAGCCGTCGAACAGGAAGCCTTCCCGCACAGGGTCGGGTGAGGGGCGTTTCGCCCTCCCGTATGGGGCGGGGACAGTCTGGTCTGCTGGTTTGGGGTTTCCGCCGCCTGTGTCGAAGCGGACCGTGAACGCGGGTCCTGGTTCCGCAGCCCGTGCCGGCGGCTGGTCGACCGTGTACGCAAGGCTCCTGGCGAAAGGCTGCCCGTCCTGCCTGCCCGTGATAAGGATAGCGGCCTGTCCCGGCTTGCGGGCAGGAGCTTCAGCCCGCCAGGAGCTGCCGGTCTTGCTGAGGCTGAGCGGCTGGCCGTCCAGGCTGGCTGATGCCAAGGTGGGCGCAGCAGTGGTGTCGAGCCTCACGGGTTTGCCGGGGTTGCCTTGGGCGTCCATGCTCCACGCGAGCATGCCGCCCTGCCTGCTGATGGCGGTGATCCTGCCGCCGGCAGCGGCGGCCTGCACGTACTGCTGGCTCCCGTCGTCTGCGCGCTTGGGGGTTTTGCCGGGCTTCCAGGCCCAGACGTGGCCGTGTTTGTCGATGATCGTGGCCTGATTGTCGCTGCTGTTGATTGTGCCGGTTTGCTCGCCGTCGGGCAGGCTGACGATTGTCGGGCTGCTCTTGCCATCGGCCAGGTACCGGGCCTGACCGTCCGCGTCCAGGAGGAGGAACCCCTGGTTGAGGGCCTGCGCCTGGACGATATGGGTTTCCGGCTGCTGCTTGACGCGTGCGGGCTTGGCTTTGCCGGTCTTGCTCATCTCCCAGGTCCAGGCTTGCCCGTCCTCGTCCACGATGAGGGTCCGGCTGCCGGAGGCCGCAGCGGTGACGGCCTGCGCCTGCCCGGGCAGGCTGATGGCGGCCTGCTGTATAAGTTCCGGGTTCTGGCTGTCGGCATTGCTGGCCTGATAGGCGTGGACCTGTCCCTGCCGGTCCACCGCCAGCAGGAGGTCGTCGTTCAGGCCGATGCTGGTGAACCCGGCATCCTTGCCGGTGTCGAGGATGGCGGGCGTGGGCTGTCCGCTGGCCCAGGTGTATATCCGCTGGTCGGATCCCAAGGCGGCCTGCGACCGGCTGCCGGCTGCAACCTGCAGGTAGTGGAACCCGTCGGGAGCCTGGGCGGGGAAGGGCACCTGTTTGGGCGTGCTCTCCTGCGTCCAGGTGTAGATGCGGCCGTCGCCGGTCAGGCCGAGGATCTGGCCGCCTGCCGTTTGGATGCTGGCGAATTGAGGCTCCTGCATGTCGGGCGGGCTGATGGTCACTCGTGCGCCGGAGGCGGGTCCGTGGTCCGGGCTCAGCGTCCAGTCCGCGGCTTTGGTCCATTGGGCTTTCAGGGTGGTGTCCTGGAGGATGGGGGTCTGCAAGTCGAAGGGCTGGCCGTCACGCGTCCATCCGTCGAACCGGAAGCCCTCACGTTGAGGATTCTGTTGCAGAGGGAAGGCGAGCGTGCCGGTTTTCACGGTTGACTGTGCGGGCTTGCTGCCGTCGGCCGGGTCGAAACGCACTATGTGCGAAGCCTGACCATCCCTCTTTTCGGCTGGCTTGGCCTGGGCGGAGCCTGCGCTGCCGGGTGTTCCCGTCGTCGATGACGGGGTGCCTGGCGTGGGGCTTAATGGTGTGGCTGGTTGTATCGGCGAGGGCGAGGATAGCGGAGTGCCTGGTGCGCTGCTGGGGGGAATGCCGGGGGTTTGCTCAGCTACGCGAGGGGTCTGACGACCCCCCCCCCCGGTGAGGACAGGAGCATCCGCCTGGGCGGATGCGACGCCCAGGCCCGCAAGCATTCCCAGCAGGATGACAGCCATCGCCAGGATGCGGCGCAGACGAGAAACCAGATGCATCAAACCAAAACCCCTTCACCAGACACCAAACGGAATCAACGCCGCTTGCATAACAAAGTTCTTCTTGTCGGAAAGCCGCCCATTGCTCAATGTCAGTCCGTGCAAAAGATTGCACGAGCCGGGACAAAAGCCAGTCGTCTTTTCGACATCCCCCGCTTTTCACCCTACCACCCAGCCCGCCAACAACACACGAGCCAGGTCCAACCGCCCGGCGACAATGAACCCGACTGATCTCAAAGAAAGGAGCCAGCGTATGACCAACCAGGGATATTATCTGCCGGGACTCTACGTTCGGGAGGGGTCCATCCCCGTTCCCTTGGACTGGGCGGGCAGTGAACCTGGCGTCTGGCGAGCCGAAGATCATTCGGGCCAGGCGGTCATCCGCTGCTTCTACCGCGTGGTCTGCGCACCCGAGCACATCCACGACGACCTGCCGCTGCTGGTCTACCTGCAGGGCGGCCCCGGATCGGGCGCCCCACGGCCGCTGAACGCCACTGCCGACGGGTGGATGGCCGAGGCCCTGCGCAACTTCCGCATTGTCCTGCCCGACCAGCGGGGTACGGGCCGGTCCAACGCCATCGACGGCTCCACCATGGCCTCCCTGGGAGAGCCCCGGGCCCAGGCCGACTATCTGAAGCATTTTCTGGCCGACTCCATCATCAGGGACTTCGAGCACCTGCGTCGCACGGTCTTCGCCGGCCGTCCCTGGGTGACCCTTGGGCAGAGTTTCGGCGGCTTCCTGACCATGGCCTACCTGTCGAACTTCCCCGAAGGTATTGCTGCGGCTTTTACTACCGGGGGCGTGCCGCATATCCCCGCTGATGCCTATGAGCTCTATTCCCATACCTTCACCAAGATGGCCCAGCGGTCCCAGATCTTCTATCAGCGCTATCCGGGGGACCAGGACCGTGTGGCAGCCATTGCCGACCGGCTGGCCCAGGGTGATGTGGTTCTGCCCGGAGGCGATCCCCTGAGCGTGGAGCGGCTGCAGACCCTGGGCGCCGACCTGGGCAAGAGCGGCGGGTTCGAGCGTCTCCACTGGCTGTTGGACACGGCCTTCCTGGACGGGGACGGCAGCCTGCCCGCTTCCGGCGCCAGCAGCTCCCGGGCCACCCTCTCGCAGGCCTTCCTGGAAGGGCTGCGGGCGGCCACTGCCGTCACACCGCTCTATTGGCCCCTGCAGGAGTTCATCTACGCCGACGGAGACTGCGAACCCCTGCGCTGGGCTGCGCAGCGGGTGCGCGATGCCCGTCCTGAATTCGACACTGCTGCCCGCCCGCTCATGTTCACCGGGGAGGCGATCTTCCCCTGGATGTTCGAGCAGGAGTCGGCCCTGCGCCCCTTCGGCCCGGCGGTCAGCCTGCTCATGGAGGAGGGCTCCTGGGGCCACCTGTACGATCCCGACCGCCTTGCCGACAATCAGGTACCCCTGCAGGCCGCTGTCTATGCCGACGACCTCTACGTGCCCTCCGAGCTTCAGCTGGACACCCTCTCGCGCGTGGGTCACGCCCATGCCTGGGTGACCAACGAGTTCGAGCACGACGGGCTGCACGGGGACAGGGTCTTCGCCCACCTCTACCGGCTGGCCCTGGAGCGCGGCGATCTGGAGGGGCTCTTCCCGGCGCGCGGCTAGACTTGAGGGCATGAACACGGACTCACTGACTCTTGGATTCATCGGATACGGCAACATGGCCCAGGCCATGGCCCAGGGGCTGGTCGACGCAGGCGTGCTGCCCGGCGGCCGGATTGTGGCCTGTGCAGCCCACTACGACCGGCTGGTGGAGCGGACGGCCCAGATGGGGGTGCGGCCCATGCACTCCGGCACCGAGGTGGCTGCGGCCGCTGACCTGGTGATTCTGGCCGTCAAGCCGGGGCAGGTGGCCCAGGTCTGCGAGCCCATCCGCCACGAGCTGGCTGACCCGGACCGCATGGTCCTCTCGGTGGTGGGCGGCATGACCCTTGAGGACTATGCCGACCTTCTTGAGGAGGGCACGCACCTGATCTGCGCCATCCCCAACACCCCCATTTCGGTAGGGCAGGGGATTCTGGTCACCCAGGAGGACGATACCCTGACCGACCAGCAGCGGGAGCTCTTCACCCAGGTCTTCGACCCGGTAGCCATGATTGAGCGGCTGCCCCGGGAGCTGGTCTCTGTGGGCACGACCATCGCCGGATGCGCGCCCGCCTACACGGCCATGTACATGGAGGCCCTGGCCGACGCCGGGGTGGAGCACGGGCTGCCCAGGCAGGCGGCCTACCGGCTGGCGGCGCGCATGGTGCAGGGGACCGGAGCCCTCTACCTGGCCACCGGCACCAACCCCGGGGCCATGAAGGACGCGGTCTGCTCGCCGGGCGGAACCACCATCAAGGGGGTCGCCTCCCTGGAGAAGCACGGCTTCCGTGGAGCGGTCATCGAGGCCATCGATGCGGTGGAGCGCGGCGACTAGGGGGAGCCACGCCGGGGCAGTCCGGGCAATAGACTGGTGGATATGTCGTTAACCATAGGAATCGTCGGGCTGCCCAACGTCGGCAAGTCCACACTCTTCAACGCCCTCACCCGCAACAACGTTCTGGCGGAGAACTATCCCTTCGCCACCATCGAGCCCAACACCGGTATCGTGCCCCTGCCCGACGACCGTCTGCCCGTCCTGGCCAAGCTGGTCCACACGGACAAGATCGTGCCTGCCACGGTCACCTTCGTGGACATCGCCGGCATCGTCAAGGGGGCCTCGGAGGGGGAGGGGCTGGGCAACCAGTTCCTGGCCAACATCCGCGAGGCTGACGCCATCTGCGAGGTGGTTCGTGCCTTCAATGACGACGACATCGTCCACGTCAACGGCAAGGTGGATCCGGCCGACGACATCGACACCATCAACACCGAGCTGATCCTGGCCGACATGCAGACCATCGACAAGGCCCTGCCCAAGCTGGAGAAGGATCAGCGCGGGGGCAAGATCAAGCCCGCCTACCTGGACACCGTCCGCAAGGCCAAGGAGATTCTGGGCCAGGGGCGGACCATCGACCAGGCGGCCCAGGCCGGGGACATCGACAAGGACGAGCTCTACGACCTGCATCTGATGACCGCCAAGCCCTTCATCTACGTCTTCAACGTGGACGACGACGAGCTACAGAACGAGGACTTGAAGAAGCAGCTGGCCGACTCCGTGGCTCCCGCTCCCGCCATCTTCCTCAACGCCCAGTTCGAGTCCGAGCTGACCGAGCTGGATGAGGCCGATGCCCGCGAGATGCTGACCGATGCCGGGCTCAAGGAGTCCGGCCTGGACCAGCTGGCCCGGGTGGGCTTCGACATCCTCGGCCTGCAGACCTTCCTGACCGCCGGGGTCAAGGAGGTGCGCGCCTGGCAGATCCACAAGGGCTGGACCGCCCCCCAGGCCGCCGGGGTCATCCACACCGACTTCGAGAAGGGCTTCATCAAGGCCGAGGTGGTCTCCTACGACGACTTCGTGGCCGCCGACGGCTCCTACGCCAAGGTGCGCGAGGAGGGCAAGATGCGCCTTGAGGGCAAGGACTACGTCATGCAGGACGGCGACATCGTGGAGTTCAAGACCGGCATTCCCTCCGGTTCCAAGAAGTGAGCGCCAGGCCCGGGTTCGCCATTCGTCGGGGTCATGGGCTGCCGCTGATCTTCGTGCACGGGTCCGGCGTGGACCACCACATCTTCGACGACCTGGACCCCGTCTTCGAGCGGGTGGGGGGTTTCGAACGGATCTATCTGGACCAGCCCGGCTTCGGCCGCACGCCGCCCGACCCGTCCATTCTCGACCTGGACGGCCTGGCCCGGTGGCTGGATGACCAGGTGGACATTTTCAGCGGTGGTGGCCCCTTCGCTCTGGTGGGCAACTCCCTGGGCGGGCTGCTCAGCCGCCACGCCGCGGCCGGTCGGTTGGACCGCTGCCGGGGGATGGCCCTGCTCTCCTCGGTGGTTGACCCTGTGACCGCCCACAGGCGCCTGCCCCCGCGTCAGGTGTTGGTCCGGGAAGATCAGAGCCTGGCCGACGTGGACGAGTTCACCAGGCATGCCTACCGGCAGATGGCTGTGGTGGAATCCAGGAAGCATCTTGAGGCCTACCAACGCACCATCATGCCCGGCATTCGATCGGCCGATGCCGATACGGTGGCTCGAATGGAGGGGGGCTACCAGCTGGATATGGACTTCGACCGAGCATGGAACGGGTTCATAGCCCCTGTGCTCTTCGTCTGCGGCCGTCAGGACGACCGTGTGGGCTACCTGGACCAGTTCGACCTGGCCTGCCGCTTCCCCCGGGCCTCCTACTCGGTGCTGGACCGAGCCGGCCACAATGTGCAGATCGAGCAGACCGTCCTGGTCTGCAACCTGCTGGAGGATTGGGCCAGGCAGGTGCTGAAAGGCTGAGTCCGCCCTGTTTCCTTCTGCCGTTAAAATGAACTGTGCATACAAGTTCGTTCGATGGCGACGAAGGGGAAGGACATGGCTGTCTGGGGATTGGATAGCAAACGCCTTAAGCGGCGTGTGCTTGCCATGCTCCGTTGGCTGCTGGACCCTGTCCGCCGTACGCCTGTGGTAGTGACAACCGCTCTGCTGACGCTGCTGTTGACAGTCCTGATCGTCAACCTGATCCAGCCGGTGGATGCGGCCCGTGCGGAACGATCAGCAGGTGCGAGCGCTTCCAGCACAGCCACTGTTTCGGCGAGACAATTTTCCAAGGCGCATCATTCCGGTAAATCCGAGTCCTCCTCTTCATCAGCGACAAAGAGGCACACAAAGGAACAAGATGAGGAGCAGACAAAGGTTGAGAAGGCAGACTCTGCTAGCTCCTCCACTCATCCTGTCGATTGGCTCAAGCCTTCGCAGCAGGTCGATTACCCGGATCCGGCAGCCCACCCCGGCCTCTCCCTGGAGGTCAGCCTTCAGGATCAGCGGGTCTATGTGCGCGATGGGTCTCAACTGCTCTACACCATGTACGCCTCGACGGGTATGGATGACTCCACGCCCAGGGGCAGCTTCCGCATCCAGTCTGAGCGCGGCGACCACTTCTACAACCCCAGGGAGGGGATGGGTGCCCGCTACTACACCAGCTTTCTGAACCACGGGGTCTTCCTCTTCCACTCGGTGCCCACTGATTCGAGCGGCGACTACATCAAGGAGGAGGCCGACATGTTGGGCGTCCGACCCAGTTCACACGGCTGCATCCGACTGACGGTGCCTGATGCTCGGTGGATCATGCAGTCCGTGCCCACCGGCACACCCGTCCTGGTCAACTGAATTCCAGTCGGAGCCGGAACGGCCTCGTCCAAAATGTGACCATTAGCAGGCGTGCCTGCCCTCGGTTTTCTAACTTTGCTCTACCACAGAGAGAACTATCGAGAGGAAGTGGTCAGGAATCATGCAAAAGGTGCAGCGGTTCAGTGACTGGTTGACTAAGTGGTTCATTCTGGTGGTCCTAGCGTGGGCCGCCATCAACTTCTTTGTCCCGCAGATTAGCATTTGGGCCCGTAGCTACACCAACTACTTCCTGAGCATTATTCTCTTCGGCATGGGACTGACCCTGAGCCTGGACGACTTCAAGCGAATCGTCAAGATGCCGCTCATGGTTATCGTCGGCACCATAGCCCATTACCTGATCATGCCCCTGCTGGCCGTGCTGCTCTGCCGCATCTTCCGGCTGGACGGCATGATCGCCGTGGGAGTCATCCTGGTGGGCTGCTGCCCCTCGGGGACCTCCTCCAACGTCATGTCCTACCTGTCGCGTGGCGATGTGGCCCTGGACGTATCAATAGGACTGCTTTCCACCCTGTGCGCGCCCTTCATGATCCCCATGCTGATGAACCTGCTGGCCAGCCAGTATGTGGCCATCCCCACCAAGCAGCTCTTCCTGACCGCCCTTGAGGTGGTGCTGATCCCCATCGCCCTGGGCCTGGCCGTCCACGCCATCTTCAAGGAGAAGGTACAGAAGGTGACCGCGGCCCTGCCGGCCGTCTCGCAAATTGCCATCCTGGTCATCATCGGTGTGGTGGTCTCGGTCAACCACGCCAAGCTCTTCACCGCCGCCACCGCCCTGGTCCTGCCGGTGGTCATGCTCCACAACCTGTGCGGGTACGGGCTGGGCTTCCTCTTCAGCCGGCTCATGTACCGTATCTACCCCAAAGGGTTCCGCTACGCCCAGCAGAAGGCCATCACCTTCGAGGTGGGCATGCAGGATTCCGGACTGGGCGCGACCCTGGCCCTGCAGGCCTTCGCCGCTGACCCGATCGTGGCCATACCCTCCACCTTCTTCAGCGTCTGGCACAACATTTCCGGCTCGGTGCTGTCCGCCTGGTGGCGTCGTCATGACGACCGGCTGGGGATTGCCGCAGACTCCGCCCAGGGTCGCCCGGAACCGGTTCGCGCCTAGGTTCCGCAGCTCCTTGATTGCTGGCTGGATCTGCTACATGCCCGGTCCGGCCAGCATGAAACCAAGGGCCGTCAGCAGTGGTGGCAGGAAGATCGATGCCGATAGATAGCCCAGGGCTGCCAGATGCCGTCTCTGCCGGGCCAGGGCTAGCACTTCGTTGACTGCTGTCGAGAAGGTGGAGAAGCCACCCAGCAGTCCTGTGGTCAGCAGCAGCCGTCCCCAGTTAGGCAGTCCGTGGAAGGTGGCAAGGGCGGCCACCAGTCCTGCGCCCAATCCGGCCAGCAGGTTGATGATCATGGTCGACAGGGGCAGGTCCACCTGCCAGCGGGCTTTGACCAGGGTATCCAGCAGGTAGCGCAGTCCGGCACCCAGGCCGCCGCACAGGCAAATCAACAACGTAAACGTAATGGTCATCGCGCACCCGCCTGGATGCGTGCTGCCAAACGCGCTCCCAGCGCTGCCATGGCCCAGGAGGCCATCAGGCCTCCGGCAAAGGAGACCAGCAGGTATGCAAGGGTTGCCCAGACTTGGCCGCCCGACAGGCCTTGGACCAGTTCCAGCGAGAGCGTGGACATGGTCGACAGTCCTCCGCACAGGCCCATGCCCAGACCCTTGTTGGTCAGCTGCCTTCGGCGCGCGTGTGCGCTTTTGGGCAGTCCGGCCAGGAAGGCGGTCAGCAGGGCGTAGCCTGCGCAGGCGATCAGGTTGGCCAGGAGGGTTCCCGGATGCAGCGGACCACTCTGGCCCGGCAGCAGGCTCAAGGCGTACCGGCAGCCGGTGCCCAGGGTTCCGCCCAGCATCACCACCAGGGCCGTGGCTATGTCAGGTCCGGCAGGGGGTTTGGTCATTGGAGGCTCGGTTCCCGACGGATCAGCGTCCGCAGGGTCGGGCTGAATGGCATGCGCCTGCACCCGGCCCGCAGACGGGGTCGTCGAATCATGGTGCAGGAACTGTCAGCAGTTTGCGGTTCGGGGCTCAAGCCCCGGGCGGGTTCCATCGCCCGAAACCCATCCTAGGAGCGGAAGGGGACCGTGACTGCCCCAGCTGCTCACTCGGTGTGGTTCTCCGGGTCCAGGGTCAGCCGGTCGTCGTCGGCGTCGTAGTCGAAGAGCTCGCCGTAGCGGCCCCAGGTGATGGCGGTGTCGAACTGCTGGACGGCCTCCTTGTCCGAGTGGTGAGCCCGCAGCAGGTCCAGGATCAGGGAGCCGTGCAGGCTCTTGTCGTCGCTGTTCTTCAAGGCCCGGTCGATGATGCGGATCAGCGGAACGTGATCCATCAGCATGTGTGAGAACATCTCCTTGCTCTCCAGGATGTCCGCGTCGTGCCAGGCACGGCCCTGGTCGGTCAGCCTGACGTGTCCGTTGTCCGCCTGGAAGATGCCCAGCATGAGCCCGGCATCGATCAGGGGGAAGAGGTCGTCCACCTCGAAGGAGAGCTTGGCGGCCAGGTCGGCCAGATCCATGCCGTTGGGCTGGTTGACCATGACATCGGCCAGACCGGCCAGGCCGCCGGGGGTGGCGTCGGGCAGGTTGCGCTCGGCGGTCTCCTCGTCCCGGACCGAATCCCGCACAGCCTGACGGTTGCGCACCTTGGTCTGCAGACGGCGGCGGATGTCCTCGCTGTCGCGCTGGCCGGTCAGGATGGAATAGAGGTAGTCCACGCAGGACTGGAAGAGGTCGGACTGCTTGTCCCGAGGCCTGTCCAGGTTGATGGGCACGTCGGCGATGACCCGGCCGGGATGCGAGTCCAGGACCAGGACCCGGTCGGCCATCTCCACGGCCTCCTCGATGTTGTGGGTGACGATCAGGACCGATTTGACGCTGCCCGCCTCCTCGGACCAGACCTTGAGGACCTCCTGGCGAAGGTTTTCGGCAGTCAGCACGTCCAGGGCCGAGAAGGGCTCGTCCATGAAGAGGGCGTCCGGCTTGAGGACCAGGGCACGGGCGATGCCCACGCGCTGGCGCATGCCGCCGGAGAGCTCCTTGGGGTAGGCGCTTTCGAAGCCGTCCAGGCCGATGGCGTCGATGGCGGCCAGGGAGAGTTTCTCGCGCTCCTTCTTGGGCACGCCACGGGCCTGCAGGCCCAGCTCGACGTTGTCCTTGACGGTCAGCCAGGGCATCAGGGCGAAGCTCTGAAAGACCAGGGCCACGCCGGGGTTGGGTCCGTCCAGTTGCTTGCCCCGGTATTCGACGCTGCCCTTGCTGGCCGGGACCAGACCGGCCAGGATGCGCAGCAGGGTGGACTTGCCGGCGCCTGAGCGGCCCAGGATGGCTACCACCTCGCCCTCGTGCAGGGTGAAGTCGATGTTGTCCAGGACGGTCAGCTCCGCGCCCTTGTCGGACTGGTAGGTCTTGGTCACGTGCTCGGCCGTGATGATCCCGTTGGAATTGATCTTGGTCATTGTCGAACCTCTCAGACTTCTCATGTCAGGGAATAGCGCCGTTGTGCCAGTGATTGCAGGGGAGACCAGAAGAACCGGTCGGCCAGGACCACGAAGATGCTCATGACGGCCACCCCCAGGATGATGCGGGGGGTGTCTCCGGTGGCGGTCACCTGGGCGATGTAGGCACCCAGGCCCTTGGCCGTCAGTTCGGTTTTGCCGTAGGAGACCACCTCGGAGACGATGGAGGCGTTCCAGGCCCCGCCGGCCGCTGTGATGCCGCCGGTGCACCAGGAGCCGAACAGGGCCGGCAGGATCAGGGTCTTCCATCGTTGCCAGCGGTTCTGGCCCAGGCTGCGCGACATCTCCAGCAGGTCGTCGGGGATGGCCGAGGCCCCGGCGATGACGTTGAAGAGGATGTACCACTGGGTGCCCAGGGCCATGAGCAGGATGCTGCCCCAGTTGATGTCGATCCGCCAGATGATGAAGACCATGGTGACGAAGGGGAAGATGAAGTTGGCCGGGAAGGAGGCCAGGATCTGCACCAGGGGCTGCAGGTAGCGGGAGATGCGCGGATTCATGCCGATCAGGGCGCCGATGGGCACCCAGACGATGGTGCAGACCACCATCAGGATCAGCACCCGCAGGAAGGTCAGCAGGCCCAGCTGGAAGACGTGGCCGACCTCGCCCAGCCCCAGCGGGCGGATGACCAGGCGGTCCAGCTGCCAGAGACCCCACAGGCCGATCAGGGCCAGGCAGGCCCACCAGACCAGGTCGCTGGCCCGTCTGCGTCCGCCGCCACGGCTCCAGCGCGCCCCGGTGCGGCCCAGGGGGCGGGTGATCCGGTCCAGCAGGTCGGCCAGGGGGTGGCCCACCAGGCCCAAGAGGTCCTTGACCCCGGACAGGCGGATGACCGTCAGCACCAGGCTGCGTCGGGGCTCAGTGGACTGGCTGCTGGTGTAGCGGAACTTCTCGGCCCAGGCGGTCAGCGGCTTCCAGAGCAGGAAGTCAATCAATAGGACCACCACAATCATGGTCAGGATGGCCAGGCCCACCTTGCCCAGGTCCTGCTCGGCGGTGGCCTCCTCCACGAAGGAGCCGATGCCGGGCAGGGCCAGGGTCCTGTTGTTGACCGAGATCATCTCGGAGGCGGTCAGGAAGAACCAGCCGCCGCCCATGCTCATCATGCAGTTCCAGAGCAGGGGGATCATGGAGTTGGGCACGTCCAGCTTCCAGAAGCGCTGCCAGCGGGTCAGGCGCATCAGCCTCACCGCCTCGTCCAGGTCGGCGGGCTCACTGGTCAGGGAGTTATAGAAGGAGAAGGCCATGTTCCAGGCCTGGCTGGTGAAGATGGCGAAGATGGAGGCCGCCTCCACGCCCATGATGGACCCGGGGAAAAGGACCAGCCAGATGGAGATGGTGGCCGACAGGAAGCCCAGGACGGGCACCGACTGCAGAATGTCCAGCAGGGGGATGAGCACGGCGCCCAGGCGGCGGGAGCGCGCGGCGGCCAGTCCGTAGAGGAAGGCGAAGACCAGGGAGATGATCAGGGCCGTGAACATGCGGAAGAGGGAGCGCAGCGCGTAGTAGGGCAGGTTGGACGGGTCGGTGGAGACGTGCGAGGGTACGCCGGCGGGGCCTATGGGCGCGCCCAGGGCCGGCAGCAGATAGGCCAGGGCCCCCAGCAGGACCAGGGCGCCAATGGCTACGGCCAGGCCCGTCCATATGCGGGTGGAGCGCGATGCCTGGCTGCGGTCGTCGTTCAGTGGAGAACGGAGCATTCCTGGCAGTGCGACAGTATTCACGATGGCCTCCCTCCAAGGTGCGGAACATCCCTGTCGGCAGCCTCGAAGACGGCGTGGCGATCGGCCATGAGCCGACCATTGTCATCGTTCAAGCTTCGGCTTCGCATGGTATTTGGCCCTGCATTAGTCCCTGCCTTGATCCGACGGGGACTGTTGACCTGCGCGGGGTGTCTCCACCACTTTGCGGCAGCATGCCTTGTCCATGCGGTAGCTTCACCTACCGACCACCCAATAACATAGATGGGCCCAGGAGCAGTGTCAAGCATTTGCCGAACCAGTGTTGCCGTCCTTGCCAGGACTGACAATGACAAGGGTCTGCACGCAGTCGGTGCAGGCGCGAAATGGAATGTAAGGAGCGAATCCCCATGAAGATCGTGGCAGTCACGGCCAACCCCGAACCCAAGAGCCTGACCGATGCGGCGGGCAATGCCCTGCTGGACGGGGCGGCCGAGGGCGGGGCTCGCACCGAGTTGATCGACCTTTGCGCCGAGGGGTTCAATCCCGTCTTCGGCATGGAGGACAGGACCCACTACCTGGGCCAGGGACCCATGCCCGAGGATGCCCAGGCCATGCAGGAGCGCATCAAGGATGCGGACGTGCTGGCCCTGGTCTTCCCCGTCTACTGGTACAGCATGCCGGCCATCATGAAGGGCTTCATCGACCGGGTCATCTGCCGGGGCTTCGCCTACCACGCTGACGGAACCCCGGGGGCCCTGGCCGGGCGCCGGGTGGAGCTGATCATGCTGACCGGCGGGGAAAAGGAATGGTACCAGTCCAGCGGCGTCGGTGAGGCCCTGGACAATCAGCTGCGCAGACAGACCTTCCTCAAGTACTGCCAGGTCGCCCAGGTGGAGACCATCTATGTGGATAAGCTGGACTCGGGCAACGACGAGCAGCAGGCGCGGGAGGCCGCCGACCGGCACCTGGTGGCCTTGGCCTTGAAGGGTCGTCAGCTGGCTGCAGGGACCGAGCCCGGAGCAGGCCAGGACGCTCAGTGACGCTCAACATCGGGTTCGTCTTCGATGACACCCTGGATGTGTTTGACGGGGTTCAGCAGCACATTCTGACCCTGGGACGGGAGCTGGGCAGGCGGGGCCATAGGGTCCAGTACCTGGTCGGGCAGACCGCCCATCCGCCGGTTGACGGGGTTCACTCCCTATCCCGTAACGTCATGGTCTCCTTCAACGGCAACAGGATGCGCATACCGCTGCCTGCGCCCAAGGCGCCCATCCGCCGGGTCCTGGAGGCCGGGCACTTCGACCTGCTGCATGTTCAGGCACCCTACAGCCCCTTCCTGGCCGGGCGTGTCATCCGGGCCGCAGATCCGACAACGGCCCTGGTGGCCACCTACCACATCGCCCCCACGGGAAGCCTGCAGCTCTTGGGTGGCCGGTTGCTGGGGATGATCAACCGCAGGACCCATAGGCGCATCGACAGGGTCATCGCGGTCTCGCCTGTGGCGGCCGGCTATGCCCGGCGGACTGCCGGTGTGCCCAGCAGGGTGGTGGCCAATCCCGTGGATGTGGCTGCCCTGCGCCGGGCCCGAGAAGCCGCCGGAGACCAGGAGGTGGCGCGTCTGCACGGCCAGGGGCCGCATCTGGTCTTTCTGGGACGGTTCGTGGCCCGCAAAGGGGCTGGGATCCTGCTTTCGGCCCTCCAGGCGGGGGAGCGGGACGGCATTCTGCCTGAGGGCCTGCATGTGACCATGGCCGGCAAGGGGCCGCTGCTGGAGGACTGCCGTCGGAAGGCCGCTGTCCTGCGCACCCCGGTGGCCTTCCCCGGCTTTGTGGACGAGAAGGACAAGCCCGCCCTGCTGGCCTCCTCAGACCTGACCGTCTTTCCCTCCACCGGGGGTGAGTCCTTCGGCATCGTCCTGCTGGAGGCCATCGCCTCGGGCACGGCTCCGGTGCTGGCCGGGGACAATCCAGGCTACCGGTCCACCCTGATGGGCGATGAGCGGGCTCTGGTGCCCGTCGACTCGCCCAACACCCCCGAACTGCTGTCCCGGCGAGTTGCCCAGGCTCTGGGGGACGCTTCCTGGAGGCGGAACGTGCGCCATGACCAGCTTGCGCTCCTGGACCGCTACGACGTGACCACCGTGGCCGATCAGGTGGAGGAGGTCTACCGGCAAGCCATTCAAGACCGCCGTCTCATGTAGGCTAGGTACATGTCATTCTTCGATTTCTTCGGTTCCATGTTCGACCCTGAGGGCGGTCCAGGAGGACCAGGCCGGCGTCGCAATGAAGACGACCCGGTCATCCTGCACGTGCAAACCGATGGGGAGGGTCCAGGCCAGGAGGGCGGCGGTACGCCTCGTTTCCGCTTTCCCGGACCAGGTGATCCCCGGCTGACTTCCCGCAGGAAGGGCAGTGACGGGCCTTCCCGGGGCTCGCGGATCCTGGCGGTGGTTGTGGCCGTCGTCCTGGTCGTCTTGCTGCTCCTGTTCGCGCTCAGCCGTTTCATCACCGATGTCATGTGGTTCTCCCAGCTGGGAGCCGCGCAGATCGTCTGGACCCAGCTGGGCATCAAGGTGGGTCTATGGCTGGCCTACGCCCTGCTGCTGGCCGCGGTGACCCTGCTCTCGGCCGTACTGGCCATCCGTAGCCGTCCCGATTCGCCCGACGGGTCCACCATCAGGGTCAAGGGTGATCTGATCGAGGTCGGCAAGGGGGTCTCCTCAAGCAGGGCGCTCAAGGTGGCCGTGGTGGTCTCCCTGATCGTCGGTGTCTTCTTCGGCTTCCAGTTCAACGCCGACTGGAAGCAGGTGCTCCTGCTCTTCAATGCCCAGTCCTTCGGGGTGCGTGACCCCCAGTTCGGTCTGGACAACGGCTTCTACGTCTTCATCCTGCCCGGCCTGCAGCTGCTGGTCTCCTCCCTGCTGATGATGCTGCTGGCGGCCACGGTCTTCAGTCTGGTCACCAACTTCCTCATGGGCGGCATTCGGCTGACCATGCCCGTGCATGGACGCGGCATTCTGGAGATGACCCGTCCCGCCCGTCGCCAGGTGGCCGTCTGGCTGGTCCTGTTCATGCTGGTCTGGGCCGGAGACACCGCCCTGGGCGTCTTCGGCAGGCTGACCGAGGAGGGCGATCGGATCACCGGCGCCTCCTACACCTCGGTCAAGGCGGCCATCCCCGTCACCCTGATCATGTCCGTGGTCATGGCCCTGCTGGGCATCATCCTGGCCGTATGGATTCTGTGCTCACACACCCTGGAACCCGGCCGTGTCCATGCAGGGTCGCTGGGTTCGGCCGTCAAGCAGTGGCGGGTGCCCGTCCTGGCCGTGGCCGTCACCATCGTCCTGTCCCTGCTGTTGACCGTCTTCTGGCCGGCACTGGTCCAGCGCTTCCGGGTCAACCCCAACGCCCAGGAGATGGAGTCCGCCTACATCCAGCGCAACATTGCGGCCACCACCAAGGCCTATGGGCTGGACAAGCTCAAGACCGAGGCCTATGACGCCACCACCGAGGTCCAGTCGGGCGCCCTCTCCCGTGATGCGGAGACCACCGCACAGATTCGTCTGCTGGACCCCCAGGTGGTTTCCCCCACCTTCCGCCAGCTGCAGCAGTCCAAGCAGTACTACACCTTCGAGGACACCCTGGCCGTCGACAAGTACGACATCGACGGAGTCAGCCAGGATACGGTCATCGGCGCTCGTGAGCTGGACCTGGAGGGCAACGACAACCGCAACTGGGTCAATGACCACACGGTCTTCACCCACGGCTACGGCATCGTGGCCGCCTATGGCAACAAGGTCACCCCTGACGGGCAGCCCGAGTTCTTCGAGCAGGACATCCCCACCAAGGGCAAGCTGACCGAAAGCCAGCACTACGAGCCGCGAATCTACTTCTCGCCCAACGCGCCCGAGTACTCCATCGTCGGCGCGCCACAGGGTTCATCGGGCTGGGAGTTCGACTATCCCACCGGTTCCAAGGGAGCCACCAACACCTTCAAGGGCAACGGCGGCCCCTCGGTGGGCAACTTCCTGGCCCGGGTCCTCTACGCCATCCGCTTCGGATCCGACCAGATCCTCTTCTCGGACCGCGTCACCCCCGACTCGCAGATCCTCTACAACCGCTCACCCAAGGAGCGCGTGGCCCAGATCGCCCCCTATCTGACCCTGGACGGGCGCGTCTACCCGGCTGTGGTGGACGGCAGGGTCAAGTGGATCGTCGACGGCTACACCACCTCCGACGCCTACCCCTACTCCCAGAAGGTGGACCTGGGTCCCATCACCCAGGACACGACCACCCTGAGCTCCGAGGCCGTCAAGGGCCTGGGCTCCCAGAAGGCCAACTACATCCGCAACTCCGTCAAGGCCACGGTCGATGCCTACGACGGCTCGGTGGATCTGTATGCCTGGGATGCCAAGGATCCGGTGCTCAAGGCCTGGCAGAAGGTCTTCCCCGGCCAGTTCAAGCCGCTCTCGTCCATCTCGGGCGACCTGATGAGCCATATGCGCTACCCGGAGAGCCTGTTCAAGGTGCAGCGCCAGCTCCTTTCCCAGTACCACGTCAACTCGGCCAGCCAGTTCTTCTCCGGCGAGGACTTCTGGCAGACCCCCGTGGATCCGACCGGGAGCAGCAAGGAGCAGACAGCGGGGATCAAGCAGCCTCCCTACTATCTGACCCTGCAGACCCCGGGGACCGACAGGCCCGCCTTCTCACTGACCTCCACGTTCATCCCCGCCGGCACCTCCACCAGGGAGATCCTGACCGGATTCCTGTCCGTGGACTCCGACGCCGGGTCGACCAAGGGGGTGATAGGACCGGACTACGGGACCATCCGGCTGATGGAGCTGCCCAAGAATTCCAATGTGCCAGGCCCTGGGCAGGCCCAGAACAACTTCAATTCGGATGCTGCGGTCTCCACCGAGCTCAACCTGCTCCAGTCCGGGTCCACCAAGGTCAAACGCGGCAACCTGCTGACCCTGCCCATAGGCGGCGGACTGATATACATCCAGCCGGTCTACGTGCAGTCCAGCGGCGCCACCAGCTTCCCCCTGCTCAAGCGGGTTTTGGTGGCCTTCGGAGACAAGGTCTCCTCCTCGGCGACGCTGGATGCGGCCCTTGACAAGACATTCCAGGGCAACTCGGGCGCATCGGCAGGTGATGCCGACAATACCGGACGCACCAATTCCGATAAGGCCCCTGATTCCGATAAGGCCCCGGATAAGACCGACGGGTCCGGCGGGGCGTCGGCGACAGGAGGGCAGGCCCTGAAACAGGCCCTGGACAAGGCCAACCAGGCCATGAGCGACGGCGATGCCGCCCTGAAGAAGGGCGACTTCAGCGCTTACGGCGAGGCGCAGAACCGCCTGCGTGAAGCCCTCAAGGAGGCCTCCGACCAGGAGGGCGGCAACAAGTGAGCGCCACCCCGCGCATCCGGCTCTGCCGTCGCGGGGACCTGGAGGCGATCACCGCCATCTACAACCAGGCGGTCATGGACGGTGGTTCCACAGCGGATACGGCCCCGGTCAGCCTGGACCAGCGCCTGCAGTGGTGGCTGGGCCACGAGCCGGACCAGGGCCATCCGGTCCTGGTCCTGGAGCAGGAGGGCAAGGTGCTGGCCTTCGGCTCCCTGTCGGCCTACTACGACCGGCCCGGCTACCAGGAGACCTGCGAGCTGGGCTACTACGTGGACCGCGACAGCCGTGGCCGGGGCCTGGGGGCCCTGATGGTCCATTCCCTGCTGGAGTGCGCCCAGCAGGAGGGCATGCGTCTGGCCGTGGCCATCATCTTCGATGACAACTCGGCCTCCAAGGCCCTGCTGCAGCGGTTCGGGTTCAGCTGCTTCGGCCTCCTGTCCCAGGCCGCCTGGGACAGGTTCGTCCTGCATGACGTCTCCTACTGGAGTCTGTCCCTTGAGCGTAAAGGGGTCGGGGAGCCTGTGTAGAATCTCACCGTCCCGTTCGAGAGCAGGAGGTATCACCTACATGGCATCCGATTTCTGGCTGATAGCCGGACTGGGCAACCCGGGTGACGAGTATGAGGGCACCAGGCACAACATGGGCTTCATGTGCGCCGATCTGCTGGCCGAACGATGGTCGGTCAACCTGCGCGACCACAAGGGTCTGGCCCAACTGGGCCGTGGCACCCTGGACCTTGACGGACGGCGCATACCTTTCTTCCTGGCCAAGCCGCTGACCTTCATGAACGACTCCGGCGACGCCCTGGCCTCCATTTGCTCCTACTACCACATACCCGTTGGCCGGGTCGTGGTCATCCATGACGACATGGACCTGGAGTTCGGCCGGATCAAGGTCAAGGCCGGCGGGTCCTCGGGCGGGCACAACGGCATCCGTTCCATCGACCGCTCCCTGGGCAGCAACGCCTACGCCCGGGTCCGTATGGGCGTGGGGCATGCCCGGAGGGGAACGGACGCCCACCGCCGCACTGTGGACTGGGTCCTGGGCACCTTTGTCGGCGATCAGCGCAAACGCCTGCCTGAGTTCCTGGCCGACGGTGCGGATGCCGCAGAAACCGTGATCACCAAGGGCCTCAGCCAGGCTCAGGAGCAGTTCAATGGTCGATGAGCATACCCAGAAGGCGGAGCCCCAGGAATCGCTGAACGGGTCCCTGCGTCCCCTCCTGGACGACTTGAAGGCGGATGCTGCCTTTACCGGATTGGTCCAAGGAGACTCCCAGCCTGCTGCCGACACCGACACCTCCCTCATGGTCCAGGCTCCCCAGGGCATCAGGCCAGCCCTGGCGGCCGCAGCAGCCGGACGTGCCCCGGTGGTTCTGGTCGTCCCCTCCGAGCGTGACGCCCAGGAGATGACCGGTGCCATCCGCTCCTGGTATGAGGGCGACCCGGATGATGTGGCTCTGCTGCGCTCCTGGGAGACCCTGCCACACGAGCGGCTCTCGCCCCGGGCAGACACCGTGGCCTCCCGGATGGCCGTCTTCAGGCGCCTGGCCCATCCGGTCCAGGACGACCCTGACTTCGGACCCATCCGCATCCTGGTCATGCCTGTGCGCTCCCTGCTGCAGCCGGTTGTCAAAGGCCTGCAGGATGTGGAGCCCCTGGTCTTCCTGCGCGGCCAGGAGCTGCCCCTGGATCAGGCAGTCCAAGCCCTGGTCCGCAATGCCTACACCCGGGTGGACCTGGTCATGGAGCGCGGCCAGTTCGCCGTCAGAGGCGGTATCCTGGATGTCTTCGTCCCCACCATGGCCCACCCGGTGCGCATCGAGTTCTTCGGCGACGAGGTGGACACCATTCGCAGCTTCCACGCCTCCGACCAGCGCACCTACGGCCCCGACCTGGATCGGATCTGGGCGCCGCCCTGCCGCGAGCTTCAGCTGACCGACCAGGTCCGGGCCCGCGCCCGCTCCCTGATCGGGAGCATCCCCAACGCCGACGACATGCTGGAGTCCATCGCCCAGGCCATTCCGGTGGAGGGCATGGAATCCCTTCTGCCTGCCCTGGTCGACGACCTGGTGCCGGTGGGGTCCATGCTGCCCGAGGGCGCTCTGATTCTGCTGTCGGAACCGCAGCTTCTGGCCCGGTCCGCCCAGGACCTGGTCAAGACCGCCAACGAGTTCCTGGCCGCCAGCTGGCATGTGGCCGCCTCAGGACAGGGCTCGGGCGCGCCCATCAGCTTCGACAGGGCCAGCTTCCTGGACTACGACGAGGTCATCTCATCCCTGGAGTACCGCAAGGGGGAGGTCTGGAAGCTGACCGACCTGTCGGTGGACCCGGACCGGGAGGGGGCCGAGCGTCTGGATGCCCTGGCTCCGGACCAGTACCGCGGCGACGAGGATCGGGCCGCTTCGGGCATCGCCTCCCTGCTGGAGCGCGGCGACCGGGTTGTGGTGACCGCTCCGGCCCAGGGAACGCTGAGCCGTCTGCGCCGGGCCGTACAGACCACTGGCGTTGTCGGGGTGGAGTACCACCGCTCCCTGGCCGTGGACGGCTTCGTGGACCAGTCCGCCCATCTGGCCCTGCTGACCGAACGTGACCTGACCGGCCGTACCAGCGTGGCTGCCGGAAGCAAGACCTCCAACCGTCGGCGCAAGGCCATCGACCTGGACGAGCTCAAGCCCGGCGACTACGTGGTCCACGACCAGCACGGCATCGGCCGCTTCCTGGGCATGCGTCAGCGCAGCGTGGGCGTGGGCCCCAGCAAGGGCAGCCGGGAGTATTTGGTCCTGGAGTACGCCCCTTCCAAGCGCAACGCCCCACCGGATAAGCTCTTCGTACCGGCCGACCAACTGGACCAGGTCAGCCGATACATCGGCGCCGAGATCCCCAGGCTCAACAAGCTGGGCGGATCCGACTGGTCGGCCACCAAGGCCAAGGCCCGCAAGCACGTCCACAAGATCGCCCAGGGCCTGGTCAAGCTCTACTCGGCCCGGCAGCGCACCAAGGGCTTCGCCTTCAGCCCGGACACCCCCTGGCAGAAGGAGCTGGAGGACGCCTTCCCCTACCAGGAGACCCCCGACCAGCTGACCGCCATCGACGAAGTCAAGGCTGATATGGAGAAGCCGGTGCCCATGGACCGTTTGATCTGCGGGGACGTGGGCTTCGGTAAGACCGAAATAGCCATCCGTGCCGCCTTCAAGGCCGTTCAGGACGGCAAGCAGGTGGTGGTCCTGGTACCCACGACCCTGCTGGTCCAGCAGCACTACCAGACCTTCACCGAGCGCTTCGAGGGCTTCCCGGTGGATGTGGCCGCCATGAGCCGCTTCCAGACCGCCAAGGAGAACCAGACCACCATGGAGGGCCTGGCCAGCGGGGCCGTGGATGTGGTCATCGGCACCCATAAGCTGCTCAACCCGCGCATCCGCTTCAAGGATCTGGGCCTGATGATCGTGGACGAGGAGCAGCGCTTCGGCGTGGAGGCCAAGGAGACCCTCAAGGCCATGCGGACCAACGTGGACGTCCTGTCCCTGTCGGCCACGCCCATTCCACGCACCCTGGAGATGGCGGTGACCGGCATCCGGGAGATGTCCACCCTGGCCACGCCCCCCGAGGACCGCCTGCCTGTGCTGACCTATGTGGGCGCCTACGAGGACGCCCAGGTGACTGCGGCCATTCGCCGCGAGCTCCTGCGCGGGGGGCAGATCTTCTACATACACAACCGGGTGGAGGACATCGGCAAGGTCTCGGCCAAGGTCCAGACCCTGGTCCCCGAGGCCAAGGTGGGCGTGGCCCACGGCAAGATGGGGGAGAAGCAGCTGGACGGGGTCATCCGCGACTTCTGGCACCGGGACATCGATGTGCTGGTCTGCACGACCATCGTCGAGACCGGACTGGATATCCCCAACGCCAACACGCTGATCGTGGACCGGGCCGACCGCTTCGGGCTCTCCCAGCTCCACCAGCTGCGCGGCCGGGTGGGACGTGGCCGGGAGCGCGCCTACGCCTACTTCCTCTACGACCCCAGCAAGCCCATGACCCAGACCGCCCACGACAGGCTGGCCACCATCGCCCAGAACACGGCCCTGGGGTCCGGCTACGACGTGGCCATGAAGGACCTGGAGCTGCGCGGCACCGGCAACCTGCTGGGCGACGAGCAGTCCGGCCACATCGAGGGGGTCGGCTTCGACCTCTACGTGCGCATGGTCTCCGAGGCGGTGGAGGAGTACAAGGAGCCCGGGCGGACCGAGCCGGTCACCGTCAGCATCGACCTGCCCCTGGAGGCCTCCATTCCGGTGGACTACATCGACTCGGACAAGCTGCGTCTGGAGGCCTACCGCAAGTTGGCCTCGGCCCGCAACGAGCAGGATCTGCGCGACCTGCACGAGGAGCTGACCGACCGATACGGACGTCCGCCGGCCCAGTTCGACACCCTCTTCGCGGTGGCCAGGCTGCGGGCCAAGGCTCGCTCCCTGGGCATTTCGGAGATCGCCTCCCAAGGCTCCCGGGTACGGATCAGGCCCGTTGCCATGCCCGACTCCCTCCAGGCCAGGATCGCACGAATATACAAGGGCAGCCAGTACCGTCCGGTGACGCAGACCCTGCTGATCCCAGCGCCCTTCGCGGGCTCCCTGGGTTCGGGACCCATGGATTCGGCGGCCATGACCGCCTGGGTGGACACCCTGCTGGACGACCTGGCCTGGGGGCTGCCCAAGTCCTCGGACGATGGCACGCCAGCGGGTCCCGCGCCCGTCCAACAAAACTAGTATCCTGTAAGAGACATCACAACAACTTATTGAAGGAGCAGTTGTGGCAGCAATTGAAAGCGTGTTCGCGCGCGAAATTCTTGATTCCCGTGGCAACCCGACCGTCGAGGTCGTTCTGCAGACCGAGGACGGCGCCGAGGGGCGTGGTCTGGTTCCCTCCGGTGCTTCCACCGGTGAGGCCGAGGCCTGGGAACGTAGGGATGGCGACAAGAAGCGCTATCAGGGCAAGGGTGTGCTGGACGCCGTCAAGGCGGTCAATGAGACCATCGCTCCCAATGTCATCGGCATGGACGCCACCGATCAGCGCGCCCTGGACGAGACCATGATTGATCTGGACGGAACCCCCAACAAGGGCAAGCTGGGCGCCAACGCCATCCTGGGCGTCTCCCTGGCTGCGCTCTATGCGGCTGCCGAGTCCGCCGAACTGCCTCTCTACCGCTACCTGGGCGGCACCAACGGCCACATCCTGCCCGTGCCCAACATGAACATCATGAACGGTGGCGCCCACGCTGACTTCGCCACTGACATCCAGGAGTACATGATCTCCCCCTACGGCTTCGACTCCTACCGGGAGGCCCTGCGCGCCGGCGTCGAGGTCTACCACACCCTCAAGGGCATCCTGAAGAAGGACGGCCACGAGACCGGCCTGGGCGACGAGGGCGGCTTTGCCCCCAAGATGAAGTCCAACGAGGACTCCCTGAAGTACATCGTCGATGCCATTGAAGCCGCCGGCTACGAGCCCGGCAAGCAGATCGGCCTCTGCCTGGACGTGGCCTCTTCGGAGTTCTACAACAAGGACACCGACAAGTACCACTTCGACGGCGAGGACCGCGACGCCGACTACATGCTGGACTACTACCAGGGCCTGGTCGAGCGCTATCCGCTGGTCTCCATCGAGGATCCCTTCGCTGAGGAGGACTGGGGCGCCTGGCAGAAGATCACCGCCGCCATGGGCGACCGCCTGCAGTTCGTGGGCGACGACCTGCTGGTGACCAACCCCAAGAGGCTGCAGAAGGGCATCGACCTGAAGGCCGCCAACTCCCTGCTGGTCAAGCTCAACCAGATCGGCACCGTGACCGAGACCCTGGACGCCATCGAGCTGGCCACCGCCAACGGGTTCACCTCCATGGTTTCCCACCGTTCCGGCGAGACCTCCGACACCACCATCGCCGACCTGGCCGTGGCCAAGAACACCCGCCAGATCAAGACCGGCGCCCCGGCCCGTGGCGAGCGCATCGCCAAGTACAACCGTCTGCTGGAGATCGAGGAGGAGCTGGGCTCCACCGCCGAGTACGCCGGCTACAGCGCCTTCAAGGCCTGCAAGAAGTACACCAAGTAAGGTCTTGCCGGTCGGGCCGGACCCCTTGCAGGTTTTGACCCGACCGTGAAGTCTTTCACCCGTGGCGGTCCGCGTCGGCTGCCGCGGGTATTTTTATGGGTATGGCCAAGAACAAACGTGACGGCACCGACCGGCGGACAAGCAGGCGGTCGTCGGGACCCATCACCTTCTTTGTGGCGGTCATCATCGTGGCCCTGGGTCTGATCCAGCTGGTCTCCACCTTCCACGCCTACGCCATCAATCTTTCCGAGCTCAACGGCCTGCGCAACCAGCAGGCCCAGCTTGTCGAGCACAAGCGTGACCTGGAGAACCAGATTCGGCGCTGGGACGACAAGGCCTATGTGACCGCCCAGGCCCGGGATCGGCTGGGATTCGTCTTCCCCGACGAGGAGGCCATCAGGGTCCTGCATCCGGAGGCGGTTACGGGCGGCAAGGACAAGGACCAGGCCGACAGCAAGGGGGTTCGGGCTCCCAGGAAGAACTCCCTGCCCTGGTATCAGGAGATGGCCTATTCCTTCGCCAAGGCCGACCGGGATACGTCGGCCAATAGGAACAAGGGGGGCACGGATCAGCATCCTGGCGACGGAGCCGGTCCGAGCGGATCGGCTAGCCCAGCTGGTTCCAACAGTCCAGGTGGCTCCGACGGCCCCTCTCCATCCAAGGGCGGGGGAGGACAGTGAACCCCGACGGTTGATGAACTTAGCGGCAGCAAAGAATCAGGAAAGATGAGGACAGCGTGATCAAGGCCCAGGAAAGGCCCCAGGCAGCAGTGGAATCCCAAGGCGGGGACAAGGCCCGGGTCGAGCCTAAAGTCTCCGGCCTGGTCGGCGACCGGGAATTGGCAGCGGTCGGAGATAGAGTCCAGGAGCTTTTGGCGACTCCGGCCACACCGGAGCAGGTAGCCGCCGTGAACCGGCAGCTGGGTCGCTATCCGAGGGGCATGGTGGCCGTGGGCGCCCGCTGCGTCTGCGGCAATCCGCTGGCTGTGGTCACCCGGCCCCAGTTGGAGGATGGCACGCCCTTTCCGACCACCTGCTATCTGACCAGCCCTGAGGCCGTCAAGGCCGTCTCCCGGCTGGAGGCCGACGGCATCATGGCCGCCTGGAATACCGAGCTGGGTTCGGATGCGGACCTGGCCAGCGCCTACCGTAGGGCCCATGGGCTCTATCTGGCCTTCCGTTCTGCCCTGGCCCGGCGGTTGGGCGACGACGAGGGGCACATCGCCGGAATCTCGGCCGGCGGCATGCCCAAGCGGGTCAAGTGTCTACATGCTCTGACCGCACAGTCCCTGGTCATGGGCCCTGGGGTCAATCCACTGGGCGACCGGGTCCTGGACCTGGTGCGTCGGGTGTTCGATCCGCAGGTCTGCAGGTGTGCCCAGCCCTGGACCGGGACATCCCGGCAAGAGAACCGGCAGGAGAGGCAATGAAGGGGGTTTCCATGGATCAGGTGACGGTGGCGGGCGTGGACTGCGGCACCAACTCCATACGTCTGCTGATAGCCCGGGTGGACCGACAGGGGCTCCATCCGGTGGCTCCCAGGCTGATGCGGGTCATCAGGCTGGGGGAGGGCGTGGACCGCAACCACCGCTTTTCCGACCAGGCCCTTGAGCGCGCCTTTGAGGCCTGTCGGCTCTTCGCCCGGCAGCTGCAGGAGCACCCTGTGGATGGCCTGCGCTTTGTGGCCACCTCGGCCACCAGGGATGCCGACAACCGAGAAAGTTTCGAAGAGGGTGTGCGCTCCATCCTGGGGGTCACGCCCGAGGTCATCAGTGGCTCCCAGGAGGCCTCCCTGAGTTTTCTGGGCGCGGTCAGCGTGCTTGAGCAGCGCGGCAGCGACGACATGCCACCTGCGCCCTACCTGGTGGTCGACCTGGGTGGCGGCTCCACCGAGTTGGTTTTGGGCGGGGACGGGAGCGATCTGCCTGTCGACCAGGTCAAAGCCTCCTACTCCATGAACATCGGCTCCGTGCGGATGACCGAGCGCCATCTGCTGGACGATCCGCCCACCCAGGAGCAGATCGACCAGGCGCTTGAGGATGTTGACGGCTGGATCGACCGGGCCTTCGACCAGGTCCCTGTAGCCGGTGTAGGCAGTCTGATCGGGGTCTCCGGCACGGTCACCACCATGAGCGCACTGGCCCTGGGATGCAAGGTCTACGATCGCCATGCTGTCGATGGCCGGTCCATTCCGGTCGATGCGGCCCGCCGGGTTGACGACCAGGTGCTGAACATGAGCCGCCAGGAACGTAGGGAGCTCAAGGCCATCCATCCCGGGCGTGTGGATGTGATCGGCGGCGGTGCCCTGATCTGGAGCCGTCTGCTGGAGCGTCTCGGTCGGGCCAGTCCCAGTGCGCTGGCTTCGGGAACCTATGTGGCCAGCGAGCACGGCCTTCTGGACGGCCTGGTCCTGGACTACGGTCGGACCCTCCTGCGCGAATGATATACTAAGGCGTTATGGGTTACGGCCCCGGTGGCGAAATGGTATACGCATCGGACTTAAAATCCGCCGCCTTCACCGGCTTGTGGGTTCGATTCCCACCCGGGGCACCAAGGCCTCATCGGCTTGGACGGCAGTGTCGCAACTTGTCACCCGGCCGACGAACCGATACTCTGGTACGCAAGAAAACCAAAGGAGTTGTCATGAGTGACCAATCCATGCCCGAGGTGAACGCCGAATTCGGCGCCACGCCGACCATAACCTTCCATGGTCCGGCACCCAGCGGGCTGCGCGCCGTGGAGCTGGTCGAGGGGGACGGGCCTGTCGTCCGCAAGGGCGATACCGTCACCGTCAACTATCACGGCGTCGTTTGGGGTTCGGATCAGGTCTTCGACTCCAGCTTCCAGCGTCATCAGCCGGCCAGCTTCGGCATCGGCGTGGGGCAGGTCATTCGCGGCTGGGACCAGACGGTGCCCGGTCACAACGTGGGGTCCAGGTTGGTGGTCTCCATTCCGCCGGAGTACGGATATGGTCGTCAGGGGATGCCCCAGGCGGGCATCGGCGGCGACGATACCCTGGTTTTCGTGATTGACATCATATCGACACGGTAGACAAAGGTCTCCAGGCGCCGGTGAGGGCCGGCGCCTTTTTCATACCCTTGACTTTGCAGTTCAGGTCGGGCCACGAGATAAGTGCATCAAACAAGGAGGAATCACATGGCTGAGGAAAAGACGATTCTGCTGACACAGGCCGCTTACGACAAGCTGAAGGAGGAGCTTGACCACCGTCAGGGCGAGTACCGCGACGAGATCACCGAACGCATCGCGGCGGCTCGGGCCGAGGGCGATCTGAGCGAGAACGGCGGCTATCAGGCTGCCCGCGAGGAGCAGGGCAAGAACGAGGGGCGGATCAACGAGCTGATCGTCAAGCTTCGCAACGCCAAGATCCTCAAAGCCCCCAAGGCGGGCACGGTAGGCAACGGCTCCCTGGTGACCCTGACCATGGCCGGCAACGAAATGGTCTATGTGCTGGGCTCCAGGGATCTGACGGTGGCCACCGACTACGATGTCATCAGCCCCGAGTCGCCCATCGGCGCGGCCCTTATGGGCGCCAAGAAGGGCCAGACCGTGACCTACAAGGCTCCCAACGGCAAGGACATCTCGGTCACCGTCAAGGATGCCCAGCCCCTCAAGTAGCGGGACGACCCCTCACCATCCCAGCCCGGCCTGAATGAAGCCGCTCCCCGCCATGGTCGACGGAGGGCGGCTTCTTCTATAAGAGACCGCTCTATGGGCGACCGCTTGATTCGTACGGCAGACCGATGGTCTTTGTTGGGCGGAGCTTGATGAAAAGACCGCCAGGCTGGCCATTTATTCAGCGCAGATTGCAGACCACCAGGTAGATGGCCACGATATGGCAGGCGTAGCCGATGACCGTGCCGCAGTGGAAGATCTCGTGGAAGCCGAATACCCGGGGCCAGGGGTCCGGCCGGCGCAGACCGTAGACAATCGCCCCAAGGATGTAGGCCAGGCCACCGGCCACGATCAGCCACACCACCGGCGGACCGGCCATGGGGGAGTCCCAGAAGAGTTTCAGGAAGCCCACCCCCGAGACTCCGAAGACCACGTAGACCAGTGTGTAGAGCCAGCGGGGAGCATCGATCCAGAAGACGTGGACGATCATGGCCACCAGGCTGGCCCCCCACATGCCCAGGATGATGATCCGCCGCCAGAAGGGGTCCAGCGCGAAGGAGATCGGCGTGTAGGTGCCGGCGATGAGCAGGAAGATGTTGACATGGTCCAGGCGGCGCAGCACATCTGTGGTCCCCGGTGTCCAGTCGCCCAGGTGGTAGAGGGCCGAGTTGCCGAAGAGGGCCAGTGACGCGACCATGAAGACCGCGCAGGCAAGTTTCAGGCCAGTGCCGTGGGCCAGGCAGATCAGCACGATGCCGGCGGCCAGGGCCAGCGGGGCGGCCACAGCGTGGATCCACCCGCGCAGGAGGGGCTTGGGACGGCCGTGTACATCCAGGCGGACCTTGCGCTCGATCTCCATGTCGGGGATGCCCTCGATCCGTGAGGCCTTGATCTCGGCCTTGGCCATGATCCGTGCAGCCTTGGCCCTGGCCTTGGCGCGCACCGCGTCGGCCCTGGCCTGCAGATGGGCCTCGTGGGCCACCTCTGCGTCCCGGCGCAGGTAGGTCAGCTCCTGGCGGCGCTGCTGGCGTCGGCGTTCGAGATCGGGATCGACCTCCTGGTCTTCAGGCGGTCTGCCGCCCTCGCTGGTCCTGGTTGCCATGGCCCTCCCTTGGCCCCTTGGCTGGTCCGGGCCTGTCGGGTCCGGCCGCCGGGGCGAAACATCCGTGAACCACCCTACCCCAGACCTGTGTATTGGACGCGCATGTCATCATCGCCTTGGGCATGACCCGTCTGTCTGCTTCCGAGGGCCCTTTGTATGATGGAGGGCATGGCTGATTTTTCCGAGATTCTGGCATCCTGCGACGACTGCAATGAGGAGGACCGCGAGTGGCTCCACCACCTGGTGGCCGACTGGCAGGTCATCGCCGATCTGAGCTTTGCCGACCTGCTGCTCCTGCTGCGCACCGGCGAGGGGGAGTTCACTGTGGCCGAGCAGTGCAGGCCCTCCACGGTCATGTCCCTGCGCACCGAAGATGTGGTCGGAGAGCATTTCCCGGCTGATCGCCGCGAGGAGCTGGAGGCGGCCATGCAGTCTAAGGGGGTGCTGCGGTCCAACAAGCTGCGCACCATCGGCCGCGCCACGGTCTGCGACGTCTATGCCCCCATCCGTCACCAGGGCAGGACCCTGGGTCTGGTGGTCCGCGAGACCAACATGGCCACCCGCGAGTCCAACGGCCGCTATGAGAGCGAGAGCATCAACGCGGGCAAGGAACTCTTCGAGATGATCACCCGTGGCGAGTTTCCCTACGCGGATTCGGTGCTCAACCAGCGGCACAACGCCAGGGTGGCCGATGGCTTCTTCGTGCTGACGGCAAGCGGTGTGGTGCGTTACGCCTCGCCCAACGCCATCAGCTGCTTCCGCAGGCTGGGCTCGGTGGAGACCATGATCGGCCAGTACCTGAGCGAGATCGGCACCTCCCTGCTCAAGGAGAACGATCCCGTGCCCGATTCCCTGCCGCTGGTCCTGTCGGGCAAGGCGGCCGTGGATTCGGAGCTGGACGCCAATGGATCGGCCGTCTCCATGCGCTCCCTGCCCCTGTATGGCAAGCAGGGCAGAACCGGTGCCATCGTGCTCTGCCGGGACGTGACCGAGCTGCGCCGCAGGGAGAAGGAATTGCAGACCAAGGATGCCACCATCTCCGAGATACACCACCGGGTCAAGAACAACCTCCAGGCCGTGTCGGCCCTGCTGCGGCTGCAGGCCCGGCGCACCAAGTCAGACGAGGTCCGCAAGGAGCTGGAGGAGGCCCAGCGCCGCGTCCAGACCATCGCCGTGGTCCACGAGGGCCTCAGCCAGACAGCCGACGAGATTGTGGACTTCGACAAGGTGATCGCCAACCTGCTGAAGATGAGCGTGGACCTGGCCACCACCAGCGACCAGCACATCACCATCTCCTATGTGGGCAAGTTCGGGATGATGCCCGCCCAGGATGCCACACCCCTGTCCCTGGTGCTGACCGAGCTGGTCAACAACGCTGTCGAACACGGCTTCGAGGGCCGTGACGAGGGGCATATCACCATATCGGTAGGCCGGGGCGGCAACAACCTCAACGTGGTGGTCGAAGATGACGGCAACGGCTACAGCACGGAGTCGGATCAGGGGCAGGCACGTTCCACCGGGTCCGGGCTGGGCACGCAGATCATCAACACCTTCGTCACCAACGACTTCGGCGGCACGGTCAAGTGGGAGCCCCGCCGGGATGGCGGCACCCGGGTGGTCATCAACATCAAGTTGCGCGTGGCCCAGGATGTGTGATACCGGGCGCCTTTTAACCGGGGCGCCTTGTAGCCCGGAAACCTACAGCCAGTGATATTTTCAGGGAAAGAAAAGGGACGACGGCATCAAGCCATCGCCCCTTAACCGTTTGGCGCAATCGGGAAGGATTCAGGACTGCATCTGCATGGCCTGGGACCTGCGTGCACGCATGGCCCGGCGCTTCAGAGCCCTGCGTTCGTCCTCGCTCAGTCCGCCCCAGACGCCGTAATCCTGATTGGTGTCCAGCGCGCACTTCAGACAGGCGTCAATGACCTTGCAGGTCCGGCAGACAGCCTTGGCCTCCTCGATCTGCTGATAGGCCGCACCTGTGTTGCCGACGGGGAAGAACAGCTCAGGGTCCTTGTCTCGGCAAGCAGCCTTGGCGCGCCAATCGAACGCATTACTCATCTACCTAAGCCTCCAAGAAGTTTTTATCGGTGCTTTATCACTACCCTATGCAAGATAAGCACGATGAGTGACTTTTTTCAAGGGTTCATTCGTTTTACGGCTAAAGAGAACACCTGTAGCGGAATGGCGAGACCTGCCTCCAGGACCAGACACCGTCCAGGAATGGCGCTGACCCGGGTGGATAGGGTGGCCAGCTGATCGGCGGGGATGCCAGCTGCCAGGTCGGCCCCCCGTTCGCCACAGGGGAACACCAGACGGCGGCTGAAACGCTCCGGTCTGCGCAGGGCATTGGCCGTATCCACAGCCAGGACCACGGTGGCTCCTTCCTGCCCCAGAGCCTCCTGCAGAAGCGGGGCCAGAGGATCCCGGCAGAGCGGATCCAGCAGATCCTGGGCATCGTCAAGGATCCAGACCAGCCCACGGTTGCCATTTTGACGGTCATGAGGCGGTGCCGGCACCGGACCTGGGAAGTCCCGGCTGCTGTAGCCATGGCCTGTCCGACGCGTGATACGCAGGTCGAAGCAGGGCTCTGGTCGGGCCCCCGGCTGCATCAGGGGGAGCAGGGAACGAGCCAGCAGGGCCAGTAGGATGCTCTTGCCTCGTCCTGGTGGTCCGATCAGGGCCGTATGTCCTTTGAGCGGCAGGCGATAGAGGTGGAGCAGGACCCCGTCATCCATATGCCCCAGGGGTATCAGGGGCCGTCCTGACCGCCAGAGGATCTTTCCACAGGCCGGATCGTGCTCGGGCAGGGGAGGGGAGAAGAGTGGTGCCGGTGGACGGCAGCCGCAGAAGCGACCGGCTTTGATGATCTGTTCCACCAGGGCCTGCGGATCAGCCGCTGGGCAGGTACGGAAGGCCTGGGGGCCCCGGCCCTGCTCCAGGAAGCCCAAACCTGGACAGGCCGGGTCGATCGCCGTGGCGCAGGAGGATCCAAGCAGCTCCCTGGACTGCAGGGGGTCACGTACCCGCAGGCAGATTCCCAGGTTCATGTTGGCCCGCATCTGGGCGCTGACCTGCCCCATGGTCTGCTGGGTGCAGGCCACCAGGTTCATACCCAGGGACCTGCCCTGGGAGGCCAGCGAGGTCAGCCTGTCCAGATAGTCGGGCAGGAGTTGGCGCAGGGCCTGGAATTCGTCGATGACCACCACCAGGCGCGCTGGTGGGTCGGCCATCAGGGCAGTGTCCTCGACCCCTGCCCTGGCAACCAGGCGCTGGCGGCGTTCCAGCTCCCTCTGAAGGCCGTTCAGCGCGCGCACGGCCCGGTCCAGATCCAGATTGGTCACGCAGCCCACAGTGTGAGGTAGTCGGGCCAGCAGGCCGAAGCCGGCACCACCCTTGAAGTCCAGCAGGATCAGGTTGAGCCGGTCCGGCGGCTGGCTGGCGGCCAGGGCCAGACACCAGGTCTGCAGAAAAACCGATTTGCCTGATCCGGTGGTGCCTGCCACCAGGGCGTGGGGCCCGTCGCGTGGCAGATCGATGGTCAGCGGACCGTGATCAGGACGGATACCAATGACTGCCGGGGCTGCAGAACCTGATGCTGAAAGCCAGGCATGGACGATGCCCTGCCAGAGCTGACCATGTGCTCCCGAGGCCCCTGATCCTGACAGCCGGGACTCAAGCCGGGGGCCTGGGTCAGCAGCCAGCTCCGTCAAGTCCTGCCGGGTCCGGTCCTCTGTGGTCGTAGATAGGGATGCGCGATCCGATGCTGCACCGTATCCCAATTGCGCGCGGGCAGAAGGTGCAGTCAATGGCTGGCGATGCGCTCGCAGCAGGCTCAAAAGCACCATGGCCAGGGTGCCGGTCAGGCTGGGCAGCAGCAGGAGGAGCAGCATCCAACGGCCCTGGCCGACCACATACCAGATCATGCCCGCCTGGGCCAGGGCCGGAGCCGTCTGGGCAACCAGGGTCAGAATGACCTGGAACCTACCCGTATTGGCAGAGCGTGGATTGCCATCCTCGGCCTCGGTCGAAGGCTCGGGGCCGACCGCCCCCGATGAGGGGGGCGCAGTTGCTAACGAATGGGCCTTGGTCATGTTTCCAGCATGAAAGGACCGGCGCCTGAATGCCAGGGCGAACCTGGCATGTGGTCGAATGTGGATGGCGCCTGCCAAATTGGGCGGTCAGATGCCCCCGACGGTGCCCGGCTCGTGACTGCCCTGGACCAACTGGTCGAACAGCTCGGTGTTGCGGGCCTGATCCAACAGAACGGTGGAGCCGACGCGCCTGTTGGGGAAGTAGTTGGGGTTGGTCCAATACAGGCTTCCGGTGACGCCCTTTGGGCCGCTGGCGCTGCGGAAGGCCAGGACCATGCGCACCAGATCTATGGCGTTGGCCCGCTCATCCACCACCAGGGAATCCAGACCTGCCGAAAGGACCTTGCCGGCCGTGACGGGATTGAGCAGGACCGAAGGCTGCAGGGCCTTGGAGGTGATGGCCGAGATGGCTTGACGCTGCCGCTCGGCCCGCCCGAAGTCACCCTTGGGATCCGAGTAGCGCATGCGGGTGAAGGCCAGGGCCATGCCGCCATCGGCCTGATGACAGCCCTTGGACCATACCATGCCTGATCTGGGATCGTTGACATCGGCGTCATAGCAGAGATTGACGCCACCCATGGCATCGACCACCTTGCTCAGGCCTCCGAAGCGGATCAGAGCCACATGGTCGACCTTATGGCCCGTGATGTCCTCGATCTGGCTGGTCAGGGACCGGTAGCCCGAGGTGTAGGCCACGGCGTTGATTTTCATGTATCTCCCGTCCTCTTTGACCAGGGAGTCGCGGGGGACTGAAATCAGTGAAGCAGCTCCGTGCCGGGGCTTGGTCAGCACCAGTATGGTGTCGGTCCGGAAACCGGTGATGCTGGTGTCCTGGCCGGCCCCGGGGGAGCCGTCACGCTGGTCCGACCCCAGCAGCAGCCAGGTGGTGGCCCCGGAGCCTGGAGCGTCCGTCAGCATTTGCTCGCGGTTGAGCCTGGCATTGATCCAGAACCATCCGCCTCCTGCCAGTACGACCAAGGCCATCAGGATGACCAGGAGCAGTATGCCTATGAACCTGCGCACTGGATGCCTGCGTACCAGGGCATTGCCGGACCGCAGACCACGGTTGACCCGATGGCCTCGGTTGCCGCCATTGCCCCAGCCATTCCCGCTGGGAGCTGCCTGGGCGGCTGGCATGGGCGTGGTCCGCGAGGAGCCGCTGGTGCGTCTGGCTGCTCGGGGCCTGCCGACTTGCGCCGGCTGTGCGCCCCTTGAGGAGGGCGAGAAGCTGGGAGGTTCCGGCTGTCTGCTGCTGTGCCTGGCCGAGGCGGCGGGAGCGCTGGCAGCGGTTTCGGGACGACGATGTCTGGAGGGCATGAAGCTGGGTGGCTCCTGCTCTTGTCCGCCTTGGTCTGAACCAGTCCGCATGCCTTCAACCTCCATAGCTTTGACCGACTAGGCAAGCAATAGCATGCCTGAACGACCCGAGGGATCTGAACGGCTATCTCTGCGCCGGAACCGCACAGACCGTGGCGAACAGATAGCGGTCGGCCATGCCGATGTACTGTCCGGTGTTCGCGTCCTTGATGGTCCCGTCGTTCGGATCGACGATTCCGCCTGTGCTCGGATCAATCAGGGTCTTATTGGGCATGGTAATCAGTCCTGTGCGCGGATCCGGATCGGGCATCGCAGTGGCGGAGGCAGAGGGGGTCTGGGTGGAGGACCGGGTTTCAGAGCTCCTGTTGCGGCCTTGAGTCCTGCCCTGCTCCCTTTGGGTGCCTTGGGTCTGATTATCGGGCGAGGAGGCGGCTGACGAGGAGGTGCTTGGCAGGGAGGCTTCCTCGGCCTCCTCATTGGCCTGGGTCAAGGGCTTGCCCTGGCGAAGCAGGCGCCAGATGGTTTCGGCCTGCTCGGTCCATACCACCCGATAACGGTCCTGGGACCATTCCTTGACCGGTATGGTCCGGGCGTAGATGTGGGCGGTGTCGATATGTTTGAGTGAGTTGCCCAGGCCCAGCAGGGTCTGGAAGCTGCCCAGGCCCTCGCTCAGCTGCAGGGTCGACATGGAGGTGGTGGCCAGACGGTAGGCCTTGGGAAGGTCTGAATAAATATCGACGTTCTTGGCCTCGTTGACCAGGCTCTTGATCAGGTACTGCTGGCGGGTGGTGCGCATGATGTCCGATCCGTCGGCTCCGGTTCCGTGGCGCATGCGGGCGTATTCGGTGGCCTGGGTCCCGTCCAGATGGTGCAGTCCCCGCTTCAGATCGATGCCGGTGTAGCTGTCCTTGGTGTCCTTGGGGATGCATACGTCGACCCCGCCCAGGGCATCGATGATGGATTTGAATCCATTGAAGTCGGCCACCACGAACTGCTGGATGTCCAGGCCGGTCAGGGAGCGGACCGCAGCCAGGGAGCAGCTGGCGGCCGAATTCGCATCGCCGCCCTGGTTGTAGCCCTCAGCGAAGATGGAGTTGAACATGACCTGGCGGCGGGCCGGGATGGTCTCGCCCTTGCTGGTGACGCAGGCCGGGGCGTTCACGATGGAGTCCCTGGGGATGGAGACCACGTTCACATAGGAGCGGTCGGCGGCGATCTGGACCACCATGGCCGTGTCGGACTGGTGGTTCTCCTCCAGGCCATCCCCGCTGCCGCCCACTTCCGAATTGCCCTTGCCGTCGCGGGTGTCCTGGCCCAGCACCAGGACGTTCAGGGTTTTGCCCTTGTAGATGTCTTCAGGGGCCTTGTGGGCTTGGGTCAGGTTGATGGGCTCGAGCACATGCATGTGCCCGTTGATGTCTGTCCAGAAGGCTGCCACCGTCGAGGCCAGGAAGCAAAGAACGAAGGTGAGGGCCAGACAGATGCCAGTGCGCAGGTTGTGGCTGCTGCGGAACCCATCGCTGTGCTGGGGCTTGCCGTTCCTGCCCGCCTTGATGTTGGGCAGACCCATCTTTCTGGTTGGGGACGTCAATGGTATGCCTTCCTCATCGGCTGTCGCTGTAGGGGCCATTCCGGCGGGAAGAACCGGGATGGCCCTGGCGCGTGCTTGAACCAGTCACAGTATAGTCTGACCCCCCATCCTCAGCTCCTCTTCGGGCGATACGGATCCCCCAAAGTGTTGTTAAGTTGCGCTTGCAGGCATGTAGGGGTTGACAGAAGACCCCGGCAGTGTCTGTAATAAAAGTGTGTAAACACACTAGGGACTGGGGGGTCGCTATGAGTGGTTTTGTAGACACTCGATACAGCAATACAACTAAAAACAGGCTGACGCCGCTGATGCAATGGTTCGAAGTCAACATCGGACCATCCTGGCGAAGCGAGGCGCTTTGTGCACAGACCGACCCGGAAGCATTCTTCCCGGGCAAGGGAGGCTCCACCCAGGAGGCCAAACGGGTCTGCGCCGACTGCACCGTCCGAAAGCAGTGCCTGGACTGGGCGGTCGAGCACGACGAGCGCTTTGGCATCTGGGGCGGCATGAGTGAACGGGAGCGCCGCCGTTACAAGAAGAGGATGCGCGCACAGCGTCAGGTCTGAATCGCCGCAGGTGTCCGAGCGGGGCATCCGGTGACCTGGATTGCGTAGACTGGAACGCATGAGTTTCGTCGCGCCTCAAGCCCAGGATGTCCGGCAGGTCCTCTCTGCAGTCATGAACGAATGTTCGCCTGCCGCCAGCCCTCATGTAGAGGATGCGGTGGCGGCGGTAATCACCGTCGAGCATGACCTGACCTACCTGCCTGACACCCTGCGTGCCCTCTTGCGACAGAGCCTCTTGCCGCGCCTTCTGATCATCGCGGACTGCTCGGGGACCACTGTGGAGCCTCTCTATGCGCAGTTCCCGGTGGAGGGGCCCGCGCGGATGGAGGTACAGGTGGTTCGCGCCCGGGGCGCCTCCTCCTTCGGTGATGCCGTGGACAAGGCGCTTGGCTATGCCCGTCTGCCTGGTCGGGTTCGCGCACTTTGGCTTCTGCATGACGACTGCCGTCCACTGGACAATCATTGCCTGGACAAGCTGGTGGACACCTGGCACAGCAATCCCACTGCCTCCCTGCTGGGTGCCAAGCAGTATGACTGGCAGGGCGAGGGTCTGCGGGACGTGGGTCGGTATGCCTACCATCACCGAACGGTCGGCCTGGTGGTGGACAGCGAGCCCGACCAGGAACAGTATGACGCGCGTCAGGATGTCTTCGCGGTGAGCCTGGCTGGAGCCCTGGTGCCCATGCAGACCATGAAGGACCTGGGCGGACCGGGCGCCTGGGCTGGCACTTTCGGCCAGGCCGACGACCTCTGCCGCCGCATCTGTCTGTCGGGAGGACGGGTGGTGGTTGTGCCCAGCGTCCGGATGGCCCATGCCAGCGCCCGGATGAGCGGATTGCGTGACCGGAATGGACGGCCGGTGCCTCCCGACCACCGCTTGGATGCCTCCATGGGGCCCATACTGGCTCGGGAACGCTACCTGCTGACCGATTTTGCCCTACCCTGGTGGCCGTTGGTCTGGCTCTGGCGGGTTCTGGCGGCACTGTGGTTCATGGCCGTTGATCTTATCGGCAAGCGGCCCTACAGGGCCATCTGCCGTCTGTGCGCGCCCTGGCGGATTCTGGCTCGTCCCGCGGCCTTGCTGACCATGCGTCGTCGTCTGACTTCCGCCTGCCATGGCGGTCCCCGCCGATTGGACATTCTTCAGGCCAACAGTCAGCAGATCCGGCAGTGGCGGCAGCGCAGGCAGGCCTTCCGCGACCAGCGGGAACATCCCATGCTCAGCCACCTGGCCCTGGCTCATCTGCGCCAGCAGTTCCTGCGCCGCCTGGCCTGGGCGACAGGCATGACCCTGGCGGTCTTGGTGGCCCTGGTGGCCACCCACTGGCCCCTCTGCCGCGCCATTTTTTCGGGAGGGGCCATCCACGCACCCTCCCTGCCCTCGTCGGGAGCCGACTGGTCCCGCCTGCTGGAGGCGGCCACCACATCCTGGTCCTGGGCCGGAGGTGTGGGACAGCCCGCAGTTCCTGCCCCCTTCCTCCTGGTCCTCCTGCCCTTCGCTCTGCTGACCGGCGGTCACGTGGCCCAGGCCATGGCCCTGATGCTCCTGGCGGAGACGGGACTGGCCGCTCTGTCTTTCTGGGCCCTGGCCGGCGTGGCAACCAGGTCCAATCCCATCCGCGTCCTGCTGGGGTTGATCTGGGCCTGCCTGGCATTCGCCCTGGGCATCGTGGATGGTCTGCAGCTGCCCATGCTGACGGTCATGGCCTTCATGCCCGCCGCTTTCGCCTTCGTTCTCAAGGCTGTGGGGCTGTATCAGACCGAGGCTCCCGTGCATCCCAAGGCTTCGGTGCAGCAGGCGGCTCTGGCCTCCATCTGCTTCCTGCCGGTCCTGGCAGCCGAACCTCAGCTCATACTGGCCATGATTCCGCTCTTCATCATGGCGATCTGCCTGGTGCCCTCCCATCGGATCATGCTGCTGCTGATGCCCCTGCCTTCGGTGCTGGCCCTGGCGCCCACCCTGATCAACTCCCTGCATCATGCCAAGGATGGGTTTTGGAGGCAGCTTTTTGCAGACCTGATGGTTCCCTCGGGGGACCTGACCGGTCAGCCTCGAACCGGAAGCCTGGGGGAACTGTTGGCCCGCCTGTCGGGTCTGGATGTTTCGGTCCTATGGCCCATCAGGTGGCGACCTGAGCTCTGGCGTCCGGCCACGCTGGCCTGCTGTCTGCTGGCGGTGGCCCTGCTGGCCTTTGTTGCCCTGGTTGTGCCTCGGGTGCTCAAGGCGGCCAGGATTCTTTGGACCACGGTCCTGCTGGGTCTGGTCCTGGCACTGATCTCGCAGGCGGTCTGCACCGGCTTGGACCAGTCCGGTCCGGTGGCCGGTTCGGTTCTGCCTGGCATGATGATGGCCTTCATGGGGCTGCTGGCTTGTCTGGGCCTGCTGGCTGGCAGGGCCGTCCGCCCGTTCTCGCCCCTTGCCCCCGGGCATGATCAGGTCCCTGATGGCGAGGCCGATCGCCCGCCCCTGCCTCCTGCTCAGTCGTCCCCAACGTCAGCAGTTGCAGTCGATGGTGGCGGACGGGTTTTGAGGCTCTTGCTGGGCCTGGTCCTGGCCCTAATCACTGCAGGCGTGGCAGTGACGGGTCTGGCTGCGCCAGTCGGCGGCCCCCTGTCAGCGGATGGCCGGCAGCTTCCGGCAGTGGCCGTGGACTACCTGGACAAGGATCCGTCCCATCGGGTGCTGGTGCTGACCTCGCCCTCCCATGGCCGTGTGGCCTACACCGGTCTGCACACCTCACGAGGGGAGCTGATCGATGCCTCGCCTGCCCTGCGCATCCAGAGGGTCAACGGCAATAAGCTGACCGGCGAGGATCTCCTTTCGCATTCGGCGGCGGCCCTGATGGCCAATGCCGACTCCAAGGCCGTAGCCGCGGTGACCGGCCTCGGCTTCGGGGGAATCTATGTGCCCGTCGACCGTTCAGGAGCCGCCGGCTTGGGACCCACGCCCAACGATGACCTGGTTTCCAACATCACCGCCAGCGATGGCGCCCAGCAGGTGGTGGCCAATGCCCAGGGAACCTATTTCCGTCTGAGCCCGCAGTCCGACAAGGATGTGGGCGTTGACATGGCTGGTGTCACGCAAGCGGAGGCCAGCACCTGGAGGAGGGTCTGGCTGTGGGCCCTGGGTCTGATCCTGCTGGGATACTGCCTGGTGGCCCTGCCGCGTCCGGGCTACTTTGGAGGGGAGCAGCTATGAGTGCACGAAGCAAGGGATCCCTGGTTGCCGCTCTGGTCACGGTGCCCCTGGTGGCGGTCCTGATCGCCGCTCTGCTGGTCTGGACGCCTCCGGCATTCCTGGCCGACGGGGCTCAGGGTTCGACAGTCGTTGCCAGCCGGGTCAGCCAGCGGGAGGTGGCGGCCTACTGCCCGGCTCGAATGGCGGTAGCGGACGAGGACAAGGTCGGCGACGACCAGTTCAAGGCATCGGAGGGTGATCTGAGCTCACGTGTCACAGCGGCCGCCTTCGGATCCATCGGCAGTTCCAGCCTTACTCCAATGGGGGGCGGGCAACGCACCTCGGTGACCGATCCCGATCTCTTGGACGGGCAGAAGGCCATGGCTGCCTCGCTCGACCCTGGCGCTTCGGCCACTGCCTTCGATTCACGGATGCTCAAGTCCCAGCCGGGCACGGGGGCTGCCGTCGGCATGGTCTCCTGGGCCACCGAGGGCGATCTTAGAGGAATCCAGGCGCTGGCCTGCCCCCGGGCCTTCATGAATGCGGACTTCCTGCTGCCTGCCACCAGCAGAGGGACCACCCAGCGGCTGGTGGTCTACAACCCCTCATCCAAGGCCACGGTGATCAGCCTTGAGGTCCAGGGTTCGCACTCCTCGGGCCACCTGTCCCTGGAGACCGGAAAGACCATGACCGTGGCTCCTGGCGGCCACGCCTCATATGACCTGTCTGCGGCGGCTCCCGGACAGCAGGCCATCTATGTCCGGGCTCGCAGCTCCCAGGCCCCGGTGGCCATGTCGGTCTCGGTCAATGTCATGTCGGGGCTTGATCCGCGTGGGTCGGACCAGGTGACTGCTCTGGCGGCTCCCGGCCGTGATCTGGTCATTCCCGGCCTGCGAGGTGCAGACCAGGCCACCCTCCTTCTGCAGGGATCCCATGCCACGGCGGTGGACCTGTCCTGGGTGGATGAAGGCGGTCAGCAATCCCTGCGGCGGGTGGATCTGCAGGGTTCTCAGGCCACGGCGGTGGACCTTGGCGGTGTGCCGGATGGCAAGCTGGCTCTACAGCTGCATGCCGACCGGCCTGTCCATGCAGTCCTGCAGGTGACCGCCCAGGGCAGTCAGGACCAGTCGCAGTCCGACCTGGCTCTGATTCCTGCGGGAACTGCCGCCGCCTCCTCGGCCCTGACCATATCCCAGCCTGCCCAGGCCGCGCTGACCCTGGTCAACCCATCGGCGGATCCGGTCAAGGCCGAACTGGTTGGATTCGATGACAAGGGCAACAAGCTGGGCGAGCGCTCGCTGACTGTCGAGGCAGGCCGAGCCAATGAGCTTTCGACTCACGATTTGGGCGATCAGGTGGCCGCCGTGCGGCTGAACGAGGACTCCGGGCATGGTTCATCCCGGCTGATCTGGAATGCCCGTCTTAGCGTGGACGCGGTCAACCAGGCTGGCCTGGCGGGTCTGGCGGTCATGGCTCCTGACGGGCTCATGCCCACCACCACCGTGATCCGTTCCGGACCGGACTCCACCGTCCTGCCCTGAGATTCGGCCCTCAGCGTCCCCACATGGGGTCGATTTCCTCGGGGTCGCGCCCGTAAAGGTCAGCCAGCTGCAGGACCAGCTCGTCACGGATGATCAGCTCCAGCTCCGTGCGGTCCCGGGTCTTGCTCTGGATGGGCATCCGGTAGAGGACGATTCTTGCGGGGATGCCGCGGCCCGCCGGAAAACTGCGTGAGAAGAGGTCGGACCGGTCCTCCCAGGGGGTCGGGTCGGAGGGCGGCACATCCTCGACGGCGAATTGGACGGGCTTGACCAGTTGAGGCCAGCCGGCGCCCAGCCGCCGGATCTGGGCCGCGGTCAGATCGTCGAAGATCCCGCATCTGGTGCGATAGCGGGGTAGGCGTGTGCCGAAGGTGGGCCGACGAATCCCTCGGCCATGACTGTCCCGGTAAACGGTGCGGGCCCAAGGCGGCTGATCGTTGATCATGACACTCACCATAACCCCTCAGGTCTGTGGCGGTTTCGATTCAGGGTGTCTTGTAGCATGGAGCGATGATCGACAAGCGGATGGGAGCAATCATGGCGGAGGACGGTGCGGTGGACGTGGCCTGGTGGGGCAGCCAGGACATAAGGTTCATCTGCGCACGGGCACGGGTGCTGGCCTTCGATCTGGACAATACCTTGGCGCTGTCCAAGACCCGCATGGACCAGACCATGGCCGTCCATTTCGCCGCCCTGACCCGGCTTCGGCCGGTGGCCATCGTCTCAGGCGGACGGTTCAGCCAGTTCCGCGACCAGGTGCTGGACGCCCTGCCCGACGACACCCGTTTCGACCAGCTGCATCTGATGCCCACCAGCGGCACCCGCTACTACCGCTGGCAGGACGGAAGCTGGAATTGCGTCTACGCCCACGACCTGAGTGCCCAGGACCGGCAGGCCGCCGAGGCCAGCCTTGAGCGCAGGGCCAAGCAGCTGGGCGACTGGGAGGAGCAGGTCTGGGGGCCGCGCATCGAGGATCGCGGCAGCCAGATAACCTTCTCAGCCCTGGGTCAGCAGGCTCCTGTCGATGCCAAGGAAGCCTGGGATCCCGACAACAGCCGCAAGGATGCCCTGGCCCGGGCCGTGGCTGCTGATCTGCCCCATCTGCAGGTGCGCTCCGGCGGCTCCACCAGCGTGGACATCTCAGCCAAGGGCATCGACAAGGCCTATGCCATGACCTCCCTGGCCAGGATACTGGGCGTGGAAGTCGGCCAGATCGCCTTCGTGGGCGACCGGATGGATCCGGACGGCAACGACTATCCGGCGGCTCTGGCCGGGGCCATGGCTCTGCGTGTGCATAATCCCGCTGATGCACTGGACCTGATCCGGGCCTTGGAGGCTGACCTGGCCTGAACCTGCTGAACCTGTCCACGGACGAGCCTGTGAACAGTGTTTCCGTGAACAGCTAGCCTGTTCATGCACATGGCCTTCCCCTGCTTGCCTATCCTCAATGTTTGAGGGTTGGCTGGGCCATATGCGCAACCTTTCATTGGCATCCGGCCGGCTCCGACAAGCCGCTTACGCTGTCGTCTCGGCCTTGGCCGGCTCGGTCCTGGATTTGCTGGCTCCTCGGGCCTGCGCCGGCTGTGGCCGTCCTGATTGCTTGCTCTGCCTCAGTTGCAGATCCCTGCTCTTCCGACCCCTGTGGGTACCTGCGCCCGCCTATGCCCTTGGTCTGGCCCTGGCCTGCGCTCCATATCGCGGACCCGTCCGGCGGATCATTCTGGCATGGAAGGACCATGACAACAGGCCTTTGGATGGACCCTTGGGCCAGGCCATGGCCGGTCTGGCCCCGACCCTGTCCAGGCTGATTGATCCTCTGCTCCGGTCCAAGCCTGCGAAGGCGATTCTGGTGGTTCCCGCCCCCTCCTCGGCTGCCTCCCTGCGCAGGCGGGGGAGGGTTCATCTGCAGCCGATCCTTCTGTCCCTGGTCCAGGCTCTGCAGCGGCAGGGTTTGGACGCCCGGGTGGAACCAGCGCTGATCATGAACTCCGTGAGAACCAAGTCGGTCCAGGCGGGCGGCCGCCGGAATCGTTCTCGTCGGCTGGCAGGCCGGATCGCGGTTGCGGATCCCTCACAGCTGGCCGGTCATCCTGTTCTGGTGGTGGACGACATCATCACTACGGGATCCACCATCCGTCAGTGCGCCCGTGCCCTGGAGGCCGCAGGCGCCCTGCCGGTGGCTGCCTTGGCTCTGGCGGCCGTTCCTCCAGGCCATGAGGACCTCTAACGGGCCTGGGCCACGGCCATCTCGTCCCAGCGGGTGGTGGACCTGGGGGAGAGCATGCCCCGGTTCATGGCCCAGTCGGCTCCTGTGTCCTCGTCGCCTCGGCCCTGGCCGCGGATGCCTCCGTAGCCTACGCCCACCCGGAAGGGGCCGAAACGACGGGTGGCATCCTCCAGGACATCCCCCAGGCCATGGGTGTCCCGGGCTGCGTCCAGGCCCTCCAGTGTGTGGAAGCGGTCGGCATCGGTCAGGTCCAGCAGAACCACCCCGGCCCGGATCCAGCGGGCGTGCGGATCCACCCGGCCCTTGAGCGCCCGGCTGGCTGCGCCGGCGATGACCAGGGGATCGTCGCTGGGATCCTCCAGGACGACAGTCCGGCCGGCTGCGCAGAACTGCTGGGGGGCATAGGGGCTGGTGGAGCAGAAGACCCGCACTTTGCCGCAGAGGCCGTGCTGCCGACGCAGACGGCGGCAGGCCTTCTGGGCGTAGATGCTCAAGGCCTGGGCCAGGGTGGTGTAGCCCTCGACGGGATGGGAGAACATGCGCGAGCACAGAATCTGATCGGTGCGCACGCCCCTGGCGGCATCCGTCTCGGGTTCGATGCAGGGCCGTCCTCTCAATTCCAGGACGGTGCGTTGCAGCATGACGGAGAACCGGTGCCGGATCAGGGAGGGATCGGCATCGCGCAGATCCAGGGCAGTGGTGATGCCCATGCCCATGAGCCTGCCGGTCAGCCGTCGGCCCACCCCCCAGACCTGGTCGACGGGCACCGATGCCAGAGCCTGGTCGCCATACTGGGCCTCCACCTGGCTCCAGAGGGTGATCCCCTCGGTCGAGGGATGGTCCTTGGCCCAGTGGTTGGCCACCTTGGCCAGGGTTTTGGTGGGCGCCACCCCCACGCTGACGGGAATGCCGGTGGATTGCAGGACCGCGGCGCGCAGATCCCGGCAGATTTCAATGGTGCGCTTGTCGTTCCAGATGCTGTCCATGAAGCACTCGTCGATGGAGTAGACCTCCTGGTTGGGCAGGAAATGGGCCATGATGGCCATCATGCGCCTGGAGAGGCTGGCGTAGAGCTCATAGTTGGAACTGCGGGCCACCACCCCGTCCTGCAGGGCCCGTTCGCGAATGGTGAACCAGGGTGTGCCGTTGGTGATGCCCAGGGCCTTGGCCGGGCGGTTGCGGGCCACCACGCAGCCGTCGTTGTTGGATAGCACGACCACCGGGCGGTCAGCCAGGGAGGGGTCGAAGACGGCCTCGCAGGATGCGAAGAAAGAATTGGCGTCGGCCAGGACCACCTGGCCTGTCAGAGCGGTCCTGGCAGCAGGATCGGCCGGTCTCTGCGCGCTCATGCCGACCCCCAGCCCGTGGAAGGATAGACGGGTTTTCGGCCTTGACTTCCCGTGCGCCCATGTCCGTGCGGGTTGCGTCCGGGATAGGTGACCTGAGGCAGGGGAGAGCCGCTCCGGGGTTCGCCCTTGGTATCCACCCGCTGCCAGTGGTAGTTGCCGATGACCACCCCCCAGATGACCAGCTCCTCGCCCTCCTGGGGCATGAAGTCGGGGTAGGCGGGGTTCTCGGCCCGTAGCATGGTCCGTCCATTGCGCCTGGCCAGCCGCTTGACCAGCAGCTCGTCGTCCAGGATGGCGATGACGATGTCCCCCTCGCGCGGCTCCAGGGAGCGGTCGACCACCAGCAGGTCCCCATCGAAGATGCCGGCGCCGGTCATGGAATCGCCGGCCACATGGATGATGAAGGTGGAGTCGGGGTGGACGATGACGTTCTGGTCGAAGCTGAAGTCGCCGCTGAAGTAGTCCTGGGCCACTGAGGGGAAGCCGGCGTGGACGGCCTCCAGGGCCTGGGGGACAGGGCTGGGGTGTCCTCGGAAGAGGCTCAGGGCATCGACCCGGCACTCCGGCAGGGAAGCAGGGGCCGCATCCGGCGACCCATGAATGGTAGCGACCATGGCACACCTCGAACTCGATGACATTCGAACAAATGTTCGATTTCATTATGAGCCGAAGTGCGCCTCCCCGTCAATGCGGCGCGTCGGGCCCGCCGGAGCGGTCCACGTCCCCCTCGTCCTCGTCGGGGTCGCGGTGATATCTGGGCAGGGTGATCTCGAAGTCCGCTCCACGCGAATCGTCCACCACCTGCACCTGGCCCCCATGCAGCTGGGCCGCCCAGCGGGCGATGGACAGCCCCAGCCCGGTGCCTCCCGACTCGGTGCCCGGCCCGGCCTTGCCCTTGACGAAGCGCCGGAAGATGTCGGTGCGGGCCTCGGGGGGTATCTGCGAGCCGAAGTTGACCACGTTGGTGACTATGGTCTCCCGCTGCCGGTCCTCGTGGGCCTGAATCAGCACCGTGGTGCCGTCGGCCGAGTGCTTCAGTGCATTGCTGATGACGTTGGTGAAGAGCTGGCGCAGCCGGTCCTGGTCGCCCTCCATCCTCAGACCCTTCTCCAGATCAACCTGGATGTCGTGGGCGTGCCCGGCATCGGCTATGGCCAGGGGCTGAAGGGTCTCGTCGATGAAATCCCCGAAGTCGAAGTCCTCGATCTGCAGGCTGGCGGCACCGGCCTCCATCCGCGACAGGTCCAGCAGGAAGGCGATCAGGTCGGACAGCCGGTGGGTCTGTTCCAGAATCCCCTCCAGGTTGGCTGGTGTGGGCTCGGTCACCCCGTCCGCCATGTTCTCCACCATGGCCTGCAGGGCCGAGACGGGGGTGCGCAGCTCGTGGCTGACATTGGCCACCATGTCCCGGCGCATCTGGTCGGCATGCTGGAGCTCCTCGGCCATCTCGTTGAAGGACTGGGCCAGGAGCCCCACCTCGTCATGGCTGGTCGTGGTGGCGTGGACCCGGACCGTGTAGTCCCCGTCGGCCATGGCTTCGGCCGCATCCCGCATCTGCCGCAGGGGGGCGGTGAGCCCTCGGGAAAAGAAGTAGGTGATCCCCAGGGCCACCACCAGGGTCAGCGGCATGGCGATCCAGCCGCTCCAGCCCATCTTCAGCAGGAACCAGGCCATGACGAAGGCGATGGCTGTGGAGATGATGATCAGGACACTCAGCTCCACCTTCAGTGAGGCGAAGGATCCGATGGGCCGTTCGCGGTCCACCCGCGCACTCAGACCGGGCCCCTTGCGCCGGCTTCTGCCGTCCTTGTTCATGGCGTACATCCGCGGTCGCTACCGCTGATCTTTCTCCTGCTCCTGGTCCTCGGGCGGTTCGAAGGCGTAGCCCACTCCGTGCACGGTGCGGATCATCTGTGAACCCAGCTTGTGGCGCAGGGCCTTGACGTGGGAGTCCACCGTCCTGGTGCCCGAGGCATCCACCCAGTCCCAGACCTCCTCCAGCAGCTTCTCGCGGGTGAGCACGGACTTGGGCCGACGGGCCAGCGTGGCCAGCAGGTCGAATTCGGTGGGGGTCAGGTGGATCTGCTCCCCGCGCAGGGTCACGATGCGCTGGGCCGGGTCGATGACCAGGGATCCGAAGTCCAGCACCTTCTCGTTCTCGGAGTTCTTGGCGATGACCTTGGCCCGCTCCACCCGGCGCAGGAGGGCCTTGCAGCGGGCGATCAGCTCGCGCATGGAGAAGGGCTTGGTCATGTAGTCGTCGGCCCCGGCGCCCAGACCGGTCACCTTGTCGGCCTCGTCGTCCCGGGCGGTCAGAATCAGCACCGGCACCGGCCGCTCGGCCACGATCCGCTTGGTGGCCTCCAGTCCATCCATGATGGGCAGCATGATGTCCATGATGACCAGGTCGGGTTTGATCTGGGATGCGGCCTGCACGGCGCTGGCACCGTCCGAGGCCACCCGTGCCGTCCACCCTTCGGCGGTGATGCGCTGGGCGATGGCGGTGGCCAGGGTGGGTTCATCCTCAACCACCAGGATGGTGCTGGGTGTAGTGTAGCGGCTTGTGTTTTTGATCATGCCTACCTCTGTCTTCGATCACTGATCCGCAAAACGATGCTCGTCATGCGGGGTGGAGCCTTGCCGGCATTCGTTCCACCACCGTCGTTTCTTCCAGAATAGTCTTCAGAGCCTCCAGGGGAAGTGTGCTCGCAGAGAATCGCGTCGCCTCCGAGCCCCATCGGCAAGTCCATGCGCAATGACATTATTGTATGGTATTTTATCGACTCGTTCTGGAGGACATATGGGTTACAAGGTCGGTGACATGGTCGTCTATCCGCGTCATGGGGCCGCCAGGGTGGATGCCATCACCGAACGGACCGTCAAGGGCGTCACCCGCAAGTACCTGCAGCTGTCCGTGCTCTCCTCTGACGGGCTGGTCATCAACGTCCCCGTCGAGAACGCGGCCAAGGTGGGCGTCAGGGACATCGTCGACGCCAAGGCGGTGGCCAAGGTCTTCGAGATCCTGCGCACCCCGGTGGTCGAGGAGAAGGAGATGAACTGGTCACGCCGCTACAAGCTGAACGTGGAGAAGATCGCCACCGGCGAGGTCAACAAGATCGCCGAGGTGGTGCGCGACCTCTCCCAGCGTGACGTGGACGAACATGGGCTGTCGGCGGGCGAGAAGCGGATGCTGATCAAGGCCCGCAAGATCCTGACCTCCGAGATTGCCCTGTCCGAGAAGCTGGACGAGGACGAGGCCCAGCGTCTGCTGGATGTCAACCTGGGCTATGCGGAGCCTATGCCCGGCGACGACAAGCACCATACCAAGTCTCCCAAGGAGCCGGCTTCCAAGACCCTGGCACGGGTGGCCCAGGAGGCCGCCAAGAACAAGGGCAAGGGCAAGACCAAGGCCAAGCGCTGAGGCCGGGGCCGGTCATGGGGCATCCAAGCGTCGGACTGGGCTTTGACGCGCATCGCTTCGACCCGACCGGCGGGCGTCCCCTCTGGCTGGCCTGCCTGTCCTGGGATGAGGGAACCCCTGGCCTACTGGGCGATTCCGACGGCGATGCGGCCGCCCATGCCCTGATCGATGCCATGCTGTCAGCAGCCGACCTGGGCGACATCGGCACCCTGTTCGGCCTGGGATCACAGGCCCCCGGAGCGGGCATGCATGGGGCGGCCATGCTGGAGAAGACCGTGGACTGCCTGCATGGGCACGGTCGCAGGCTGCTCAACGCCTCCCTGGTCATCGTCGGACAGCGCCCCAGGATTGCCTCCCGTCGTCACCTGGCCCAGCAGGCCATGAGCCAGGCTGTTGGTGCACCGGTTCGGCTGACAGCAACCACCACTGATGGCATGGGCTTTACCGGTCACAACGAGGGCATCGCCGTCATGGCCGCCGCCCTGGTGGGCTGACCGGCATCAGGCGCGCAGTGCGGCCCATCCCTTGGCCAGAGCCCAGAAGAGGGTGGACAGGGTCACGATGACGAAGCTTGGAGGGGCTGGCACCATGGCCGAAATCACCAGACCTCCCCAGATGGAAGCCAGGCAGATCAGTCCCGACAGGAGCATGGCCCGCAGGGGAGAGGCCACCAGGATGTTGGCCGTGGCCGCCGGGGTGACGACCAGGGCGAAGATGAGCAGGGTCCCCACCGCCGGCACGGCGATGGTGATGACCCCCGCCATGATGGCCATGAAGGTCAGGTTCATCAGCCCGATGGGCACGCCACGGGCCTGGGCCACCTGCTCATCCAGGGAGCTGAAGAGCAGGGGCCGGTAGATCAGGGCCAGCAGGATCAGCAGGATTGCATCGAAGATTATGAAGCCGATGACCTGGCCCCGGGTGATGGTCAGGATGGATCCGAAGAGGATGGCCTGCATCTGCTGGGAGGCCGAACTGGACATCCTGGCGAAGAAGAGCCCCAGACCGGTGGCGAAGGCCAGGACCGTGCCCGTGGCGATCTCCCTCTGGGAGGCCCGCTTGCCCAGGGCTCCGATGACCAGCGCCCCGCCCAGGGCGAACAGCCCCATGCCGGCAGAGACCGGCAGCCCCAGCAGGACGGCCCCCGTGGCGCCGGGCAGGCCGATGTGGGCCAGGGCATGGGCGGCGAAGGTGGAGTGTCTGGCGATGGTGAAGTAGCCCATGGCTCCGGCGGCCACGGCGATGCACAATCCGGCCACCATGGCGTTGCGCATGAAGGGGGCGGCGAGGATCTCCGTCCAATGTGGGTCGAAGACTGGCGTGGTCATGAGGTCCTTTCCCGGTCCGCCCTGTGCAGGCGGGCCACCTGGCTGGGTTGGTAGCGATTGTGGACGGGGCCGATCGGCTCGTCCATGTCGGGGGCCACGAACATGTCCCCCTGGGGAGTGGTGACCACCTCCACCTTGGTGCCGTAGAGGTGGGTGAGCAGGTCCGAGTCCAGCACGTCGTCCATGCGGGCGTAGTGGGGATGCCCGTCCAGCAGGTAGACCGCCCCGGTCAGCACAGGCAGCAGCATGTTTAGGTCGTGGGCCACCACCTGGATGGTCATGCCCAGACGGCTGTTGAGCTGTGCCAGCAGGTGGACGGTGGCTCGCTGCCCGGCCAGGTCCAGATTGGCCAGGGGCTCGTCCAGCATGAGCAGGTCAGGATCGCAGACCAGGGCCTGGGCGATGGCCACCCGCTGTCGCAGGCCACCGGAGAGCTGGGACAGGCGCAGGTGGGCCCTGTCCTCCACGCCGACGAAGCGCATGGCCTTTCTGGCGCGCTCGCGGTCCTGCCGGGTGACGGGGTGGATGCCGAAGCGGGTGCCGGTCAGCCCCAGCAGGACGGACTGTTCGGCCGTCAGGTTGGAGTCGATGTCCGAGGTGTAGCTCTGGGGTACGTAGCCGATGCGGTCGTTGGCCTGGCCGGCCGGCTGCCCCAGGACCTGCAGACTGCCGGCATCCAGGGGAAGCAGACCCAGCTCGGCCTGCATCATGCTGGTCTTGCCGGTGCCGTTGGTGCCCACGATGGCGGTCACGGTTCCCGAGGGGATGGTGAAGGTCCCCTCCGACCAGATCAGCCGCCCGGATCGCCGGATGGCGGCATGGTCGAAGACGATGCAGGCCTGCGTGGATGTTCTATCCGTGTCCTTGTGCATGGCGTCCTTCCCGCAGGCATTCCAATTGGTGATCCTGCTCTTATTGAGCATGATTCTCATTATCGCTGGGGAGAGGACAGCGCGCAACTTCATCGCCAAGTCTTCCGTACCGGCTCTTGGACGATGCTTCCGGTCGGGGAGGAATCTGCGCTAGTCTGGCCCAGACGGCTTCGACAAGGGTTTGCGCCCGCTTGGATGATGGAGATGTATTGACTGCAGTGAAACTGGACGGCAAGGCGGCGGCTGCGGAACTCAAGGAGGACCTGCGCGCTCGCGTGGCGAGGCTGACGGCCATGGGACGCACTCCTGGCCTGGGGACCATTCTGGTGGGGGAGGACCCTGGCTCGCTCAAGTATGTGGAGGGCAAGCATCGTGACTGCAGCCAGGTGGGCATCCGGTCGATCAGGATCGATCTGCCCGCCGACGCCGGCAAGGAGCGGATTCTCGCTGCGGTGGATCAGCTCAACCAGGACCCTGACTGCACCGGCTACATCGTCCAGCTGCCCCTGCCCGAGGGCGTGGATACCACGGAAATCATCGATCATATCGATCCGGCCAAGGACGCCGACGGCATGCATCCATACAACCTGGGCCAGCTGGTCCTGCATACCGACGGCCGGGTGCGGACCCCTCTGCCCTGCACACCGCGGGGGATCCTGTATCTGCTGGACCATCACGGGATTGACCTGGCCGGCAAGGAGGTCTGCGTGCTGGGCCGAGGATTGACCGTGGGCCGCACCATCGGGCTGCTCCTGACCAACCGTGGGGTGGATGCCACCGTGACCCTCTGCCATACCCGCACCAGGGATATCGATGCCCACCTGCGCAGGGCTGACGTGATCATCGCAGCTGTGGGTCAGGCCGGGCTGGTTGGCCCGGACCAGGTTCGCCAGGGTGCCGTCCTGGTGGATGTGGGCGTCTCGCGAATCCGGGATCAGCAGGAGGGGCGTTGGCGGGTCAAGGGCGACATCGATCCGGCCGCCAGGCTGTCTGCAGCCGCCTATACGCCCAACCCCGGCGGGGTGGGACCCATGACCCGGGCCATGCTCCTGGTCAACGTGGTCGAATCCGCTGAGCGGGCCGCCGGAATCCCTGCCTGCGACACGCCCGAGGCTCCCCGGCGACAATGACCGTGGTGTCTCCTATCATGGAGAATGTTCGCGCCCACCGGCGGGAACGCATAACTCAATACGGAAAAATATCCACCAACTATACAAGAAACAATTCAATTAATGGCAGAGAACAAGAAGGAAGTCCCCCAGGTCGCGGTCAATGACATCGGGTCCGAGGAAGACTTCATCAAGGCAGTCGATTCCACCATCAAGAACTTCGACGATGGGGATCTGGTCGAGGGGACGGTCGTTAAGATCGACCATGACGAGGTTCTGCTGGACATCGGCTACAAGACCGAGGGCGTGATTCCCTCCCGCGAGCTTTCCATCAAGAAGGATGTCGATCCCGACGATGTGGTCCAGGTCGGTGACACCATCGAGGCTCTGGTCGTCACCAAGGAGGACAAGGAAGGCCGCCTGATCCTGTCCAAGAAGCGTGCCCAGTATGAGCGCGCCTGGGGCGACATCGAGAAGATCAAGGAGTCTGACGGCGTCGTCGAGGGCACCGTCATCGAGGCCGTCAAGGGCGGACTCATCGTCGACATCGGCCTGCGTGGCTTCCTGCCCGCATCCCTGGTCGAGATGCGCCGCGTACGCGACCTGTCCCCCTACATCGGGCAGAAGATCAAGGCCAAGATCCTGGAGCTGGACAAGAACCGCAACAACGTGGTCCTCTCCCGCCGCCAGTACCTGGAGGAGACCCAGTCCGAGGTGCGCGAGACCTTCATGGCCCAGCTCAAGAAGGGCCAGATCCGCGAGGGCACGGTCAGCTCCATCGTCAACTTCGGCGCCTTCGTCGATCTGGGCGGTGTGGACGGCCTGATCCACGTCTCCGAGCTCTCCTGGAAGCACATCGATCACCCCAGCGAGGTCGTCAAGGTGGGCGACAAGGTCACCGTCGAGGTGCTGGATGTCGACATGGACCGCGAGCGCATCTCGCTGTCCCTCAAGGCCACCCAGGAAGATCCTTGGCAGCGCTTCGCCCGGACCCACGTGCCCGGACAGATCGTCAAGGGCAAGGTCACCAAGATCGTGCAGTTCGGTGTCTTCGTCTCCGTCGAGGACGGCATCGAGGGCCTGGTCCACATCTCCGAGCTGGCCAATCGCCACGTGGAGAACCCCGAGACCGTGGTCAAGCAGGGCGAGGAGATCTTCGTCAAGGTCATCGACGTCGACCTGGATCGCCGCCGTATCTCCCTGTCCCTCAAGCAGGCCGACGACTCCGTCGACCCGACTTCCGAGGACTTCGATCCGGCCATCTACGGCATGCCCGCCGAGTACGACGAGGAGGGCAACTACAAGTACCCCGAGGGCTTCGACCCCGAGAGCAACGAGTGGATCGCCGGCTACGAGAAGCAGCGGGAGGAGTGGGAGTCCCAGTATGCGGCCGCCCACGACCTCTGGGAGCAGCACAAGGCCTTCGTGGCCAAGGAGCTGGAGAACGCCGAGGCTTCGGCCGCCGAGGACAGCCGGTCCTCCCAGGCGCCTGCCGCCGGCTCCCGCTCCCGCCGTCAGAGCTCCGAGGAGACCACCAACTACAGCTCGGAGTCCAGCTCCGAGGGCACTTTGGCCTCCGACGACCAGCTGGCCGCCCTGCGCGAGCAGCTGCTCAAGGAAAAGAAGTGAGCATTAAGCGGTGAATGGAGGGGTCCGGCCTCGGTCGGGCCCCTCCATTTGTATTCGCTGCCATAAGGTATATGCGGGAGGTCGGGATGATACGTGTGGGATTGACCGGCGGAATAGCGGCCGGCAAGAGCACGGTGGCGGCTCGGCTGGCTCAGGACGGGGCCCGGGTCATCGACTACGACCGGCTCTCCCATGAGGTCATCGCTCCGGGCGGGCCCGGCGTGGGGCCGGTCCTGGAGCGCTTCGGTTCAGACTGCGGGGACGGTCACGGTGGGGTGGACAGGTCAGCCTTGGCGGCACGGGTCTTCGGCGGGCCGACGGCCGACCGGGATCGCAGGGACTTGGACGACATCATCCATCCGCTGGTCTATGACCTGGCCGCCAAGGCCGAGCGGCCCTGGCTGGACGGTTCCGATGTGGTGGTCCATGAGGTGCCTCTGCTGACCGAGGTGGGATCAGCCATACCGTTTCATTTCGACAGGGTCCTGGTGGTGGAGGCCCCCAGCCAGGTGAGGATTGCGCGTATGGTGAATCAGCGGCATATGACTGGAAGCCAGGCTGTTGAGCGCATCGGTTCCCAGACCAGCAGCAGTTCGCGACGCGCCCAGGCCGATCTGCTGGTGGACGGGTCCCAGCCTATCGAACAAATGTTCGAGTCTGTTGATAGAATATATGAAGAGTTAAAGGCCTTGGCCAAGGGATCCTCGCGCAGCGACTGACGGGCCTTGGTGAATGACGCATCCTGGAAGGGAGTTTCATGGGGTTCAACATTGAGCGGACCAATAAGCCCTTCGTGGTCAAGTCTCCCTACAAGCCCTCCGGCGACCAACCAGAGGCCATCGAGGAATTGGCCACGCGGATCGAGAACGGCGAGAACGACGTGGTGCTCATGGGCGCCACCGGCACCGGCAAGACCGCGACCACGGCCTGGCTGATCGAGCGCCTGCAGCGGCCCACCCTGATTCTGGAGCCCAACAAGACCCTGGCCGCCCAGCTCTGCGCCGAGTTCCGCGAGCTCATGCCCGACAATGCGGTCTCCTACTTCGTCTCCTACTACGACTATTACCAGCCTGAGGCCTACATTCCCCAGACGGATACCTATATCGAGAAGGACTCCAACATCAACGACGATGTGGAGCGGCTCCGTCACGCCGCCACTGCCAACCTGCTGACCAGGCGCGACTGCGTGGTGGTGGCCACCGTCTCCTGTATCTACGGCTTGGGCACGCCCGAAGAGTACGCCGGGCGCATGCTCTTCCTGCACGAGGGGGACCGGATCAACCGGGACGACCTGCTGCGCAAGTTCGTGGACATGCAGTACAAGCGCAACGACATCGCCTTCACCCGAGGTACCTTCCGCGTGCGAGGCGACACGGTCGAGATCATCCCCGTCTATGAGGAGCTGGCCGTCCGCATCGAATTCTTCGGGGACGAGATCGACCGCATCTCCACCCTGCACCCGCTGACCGGGGACGAGATCGCCCATGAGAGCTCCGTGCACATCTTCCCCGCCTCCCACTACGTGGCCGGTCCCGAGCGGATGGAGCGCGCGCTGAAGACCATCAAGGAGGAGCTGGACTGGCGTGTGGGCCAGCTGCGCAAGCAGGGCAAGGAGCTGGAGGCCCAGAGACTGACCATGCGCACCACCTACGACCTGGAGATGCTCACCCAGATCGGCACCTGCTCCGGAGTGGAGAACTACTCCAGGCACTTCGACGGGCGCGAACCCGGGACGCCGCCCCATACCCTGCTGGACTTCTTCCCCGACGACTTCCTGCTGGTCATCGACGAATCCCACGTGACCGTCCCCCAGATCGGAGCCATGTACGAGGGGGATGCCAGCCGTAAGCGGACCCTGGTCGAGCACGGCTTCCGTCTGCCCTCGGCCATGGACAACCGTCCGCTGAAGTGGCCTGAGTTTCTGGACAAGGTGGGCCAGACCGTCTACCTGTCGGCAACGCCGGGCGACTATGAGATGGGCCTGTCCGACGGCGTGGTGGAGCAGGTCATCCGGCCCACCGGCCTGCTGGATCCCGAGGTGGAGGTGAGGCCTGTCAAAGGCCAGGTGGACGACCTCCTGGACGAGATCAAGGCCAGGGTGGCCCGTCACGAGCGGGTCCTGGTGACCACGCTGACCAAGAAGATGGCCGAGGACCTGACCGACTACCTGATGGAGCGCGACATCAAGGTGGAATACCTGCACTCTGATGTGGACACCCTGCGGCGGGTGGAGCTCCTTCGTGAATTGCGCGAGGGCAAGATCGACGTCATCGTGGGCATCAACCTCCTACGTGAGGGGCTGGACCTGCCCGAGGTCTCCCTGGTGGCCATACTGGATGCGGACAAGGAGGGCTTCCTGCGTTCCTACCGTTCCCTGATTCAGACCATCGGCCGTGCGGCCAGGAACGTGTCCGGCAAGGTCATCATGTACGCGGACGAGGTCACCGACTCCATGGACAAGGCCATCAGCGAGACCAACCGTCGCCGTGCCAAGCAGATAGCCTATAACAAGGAGCACGGGGTGGACCCCAAGCCGTTGATCAAGAAGATCAGTGATGTCAACGACATGCTGGCCAAGGAGGATGTGGACACCCAGACCCTGCTGGCGGGCGGCTACCGCAATGCCAACAAGGCCGGCAACTCCCACCTGGGCGTGCCCCTCTACGACAAGGAGGAGGCCGACAAGCGGCATCAGGAGATCCTCCAGGCCGGTCTGCCGGCGCAGGACCTCGCCGACCTGATCCGTCAGCTGAGCGACCAGATGCACACGGCTGCGCAACAGCTGCAGTTCGAGCTCGCAGCCCGCCTACGCGACGAAATCAAGGATCTGAAGAAGGAGCTGAGACAGATGACCGAGGCCAAAAAGTAAGTTTGCTCCTTGGTCCGGAGCTCTTGACCAGTGGCCTGCCCCGGCCATGCTTAGGGCCTGTGATGCCAGGCGAGAGCATCACAGGCCCGATCCGCTGACCGCTCTCTGTGAGGATGTTCTGACATGCGGAGGGGCAGATGAGCACGTCATATCTTGCCGCTAAAGTCAGGTGATATGTCCGAGACACCTCTGCCGTTCATGGTTGTGAGCCTGGTTGTGCTGGCCGTTTTCTTCGTAGTTGATCTTCTGGTGATCGGGCGGCGGCCGCATGTGCCCTCGACCGGCGAATGCGTGAGGCACATCGGCTTCTTCGTGGTCATGGCCTTGATTTTCGGGGCACTGATCTGGAAGGTGGCCGGATCCAAGCCGGCAATCGAGTTCTACTCGGGCTGGCTGACCGAGTACTCGCTCAGCATCGACAACCTCTTTGTCTTCGTCATCATCATGGGCAATTTCGCCGTGCCCCTGCGGCTTCAGCGTTATGTGCTCAGCGTCGGCATCACCATCGCGCTGCTGCTGCGCGGCGTCTTCATCCTGGCCGGAACGGCGCTGATCACCCGCTTCACCTGGGTCTTCTTCATCTTCGGCTTCTTCCTGCTTTACACCGCCTGGAACATGGTCTCCAGCCGAGGCAAGCAGGAGGAGTACCACGAGAACGGGCTGATCAGGGTCCTGCGTCGGGTCATCCCCATCACCAGCCACTACGACGGTGAGCGCCTGCGGACCACCTTTGAGGGCAAGCGCTACTTCACGCCCATGCTGGTGGTCTTCCTGGCCATCGGCACCACCGATGTCATGTTCGCCTTTGACTCCATTCCGGCCATCTTCGGACTGACCAAGGACCCCTTCATCGTCTTCACCTCCAATGTCTTCGCCCTGTTGGGCCTTCAGCAGCTCTACTTCCTGCTGGGATCCCTGCTGGACAAGCTGGAGTATCTGCCCCTGGGGCTGGCCGTGGTCCTGGCCTTCATCGGGGTCAAGCTGATCATGGAGGCTCTGCACGGCAACACGCTGCCCTTCATCAACGGCGGGCGGCCCCTGGAAGCAGTGCCGGAAATACCGACCTGGGCATCTCTGCTGGTCATCGTTTTGGCCGTGGGCATCGCGGCCCTGGCTTCAGTGCTCAAGAGCCGCCATATGTCCTCTGCAGCTGCTCCCCAGGGAGCAAAGCAATAAGGGAAGCCTTGAGCCGCAAGGGTTGTTAGCGCTAACGGGAAATACTGGTCCATAGCAGCCTGAGTCTGTACAATGGAACGGTAAGTAAGAAAAAGAACAGGCAGGTAGCATATGCGCAAAGCCAAGATCGTCGATACCATCGGGCCGGCTTCGGAGTCGCTTGAGAACATTACCAAGCTGGTCAAGGCCGGCATGGATGTGGCCAGGCTCAACCGGTCCCATGGCACCCCCGAAGATCACCTCAAGGTTTACAACAACGTGCGTCAGGCCAGCAAGGAGACCGGACGCAACGTGGCGGCCCTGGTCGATCTGCAGGGTCCCAAGATTCGTTGCGGTTGGTTCAAGAAGAACGAGCAGGGCGAAGACAAGGTCATCCTCAAGGAGGGCCAGGAGTTCACCATCACCACCGACGATGTCGAGGGTGACGAGCACATGACCTCCACCACCTTCAAGGGCCTGCCCGGGGACTGCCACCCCGGCGATCCCATCCTGATCGATGACGGCAAGGTCCGTCTGGAGGTCACCAAGGTCGAGGGCAACCAGGTCCACACCAAGGTGGTCGTGGCCGGCCCGGTCTCCTCCCACAAGGGCATCAACCTGCCCGGTGTGGCCGTGAGCCTGCCGGCACTGACCCCCAAGGATGAGGAGGACCTGCGCTGGGGTATCCGCACCGGCGCCGACATCATCGCCATGTCCTTCGTCCGCTTCGCCACCGACATCGACCGCGCCCATGAGATCATGGACGAGGAGGGTCGCCGCATCCCCATCGTGGCCAAGATCGAGAAGCCCCAGGCCGTTGAGAACCTGGAGGAGATCGTCAAGGCCTTCGACGGCATCATGGTTGCCCGCGGTGACATGGCCGTGGAGATGCCCTTCGAGCAGGTCCCCCTGGTGACCAAGCGTTGCATCGAGCTGGCCCGTCAATACGCCAAGCCGGTCATCGTCGCCACCGAGGTCCTGGGCTCCATGGTTCATTCGCCCATCCCCAGCCGTGCCGAGGCCTCCGACTGCGCCAACGCCGTGCTTGACGGCGCCGACGCCACCATGACCTCCAACGAGACCGCCGTGGGCGACTACCCCGACACCACGGTCTCCACCATGGCCCGGATTTCCGAGTACGCCACCACCCACGGGTTCGACCGCATCCCGGATATGCACGACCTGGACATGTCCAACTCCGGTGCCGTCTCCTCCGCCGCTGTGGATTTGGCCGACAAGATCAACGCCAAGGCCATCGTGGCCTTTACCCAGACCGGCAACACCGTGCACCGCGTCTCCCGTGAGCGTCCGGCCGCCCCCATCTATGCGCTGACCACCGATGAGCACACCTATCATTGGCTGGCCCTGAGCTGGGGCACCGAGGCTTTCATGTGCGAGCAGGACTACCACGACTTCAACCGTGCAGGCCTCATGGCCTTCGTGGACGCCACCCTGAAGAAGCAGGGCAAGGTCTCCGACGGCGACTGCCTGGTGGTGCTGAGCAGCGCCCAGGGCGAGTATGAGCCAGGAAACACCGACTGCATCTACGTGCACACGGTTGGCGCCAACGACTGATTCTCCGGCATGCCGCCTGGCTGTCGACTGAGTCAGCCAGGCGGGTGGCCGTCAGGTTCATTCGGTACTGATAGAGCAAGAAACCGGTGGTCTTTCCCCCGCCCGCCAAGGTAGGGGAGAGGCCACCGGTTCGTCGTGCGGGGGTTCCTGCATCAGTGCAGGTCCGACAGTCCGATTTTCGCCCGCAGGATGGCGATGGTGGTTTTTGCATCCAGTATGGTTCCTGCGATCACCATGTCGTAGGCCTCGTCCACGGTGAAGAGTCGCACATTCTGGTGGGGGGTCTCCGGTGCCAGGCTGGCAGGCTGGACCGGGGTCAGGCCCTCGGCATAGAAGAGGGTGGTGTGCTGCGTGGAGAAGCTGGGGGTGTTGATGAACCTGGCGAACTGGTTGAAGGAGGCGGCCTTGTATCCGGCCTCCTCGCGCAGTCGTCTGGTGGCTACATCGATGGGGGCTTCCTTGTCGTTGAGCGGATGGCCGGCCGGCAGCTCAAGGGTCCAACGGTGGGTGGGCAGACGGTACTGCTCGACCAGGGGTATCCTTCCGTCGTCGGTGATGGCCAGGACGGCGATGGTATCCCCATGCTTCTCGCTGACGATGCTGCGGTCGAAGGTCTGACTGTCGCTGGATTCAAAGGTGACCCTGTCGACGCTGAAGTAGTGGCTGTCCATAATTTGCTTGCGGGCCTTCTCCTGGACGGGGGAGGTGCGCCAAGGATCGAACCGTCGATAGATATGAGTGGTCATCATGCTCTCCTTCGACTGCTGATGTGCCTGTATACATAACTGTCTTCATTCTAAGGCAGATTCAACACGAATAACCTTGCGTCGTCGCCAAAGTATGGTAGATTCTCTGTGGTAATGAAAAGCCCCCGTATCCCAATTGGTAGAGGAAACGGCCTCAAAATCCGTGCAGTGTGAGTTCGAGTCTCACCGGGGGCACGATAAAGCGAACCCCATCCGTCCCTCATCGGCTTTCGGTGAGGATCGGATGGACTTTCAGGAAACGAGGTTGAAAGTGGCTTCAGAGAGTAAGAACCGCAGCGATTCACCCGAGGGGCGGACCGTGGTTGTGGCGGAGGATGAGGCTTTGATCAGGCTCGATACCGTCGAAGCTCTCGAGGATGCCGGCTATGACGTGGTCGGCCAGGCGGCCAGCGGCCAGGAGGCCATTGATCTGACTCGCGAGCTGAGGCCAGATGTAGTCGTTATGGATGTGAAGATGCCCGGCACCGACGGCATTACCGCCGCCACTGAGATCGGCAAGGAGAATCTGGCTCCGGTGGTTATGCTGACGGCGTTCTCCCAGCAGAGCCTGGTCGAGAAGGCGGCTGATGCAGGAGCCATGGCCTATGTGGTCAAGCCCTTCGCTCCGGAAAAGCTGCTGCCGGCCCTTGAGGTGGCCATTTCCCGCTTCGATCAGATCAACGCCCTGAAGGACGAGGTCACCGACATGAAGGCCCGTTTCGAGGCCCGCAAGCGGGTGGACCGGGCCAAGGGCCTGCTCATGGAGAACATGGGGATGACCGAGTCCGAGGCCTTCCGCTGGATCCAGAAGACCTCCATGGACCGTAGGCTGACCATGCAGGAGGTGGCCGACGTGGTCATCAACAACGTGGCCAACCAGAACGACCGTTAGCCCGCCTATGGAAGACCAGACGAAGAAGCAGGACAAGGACGACCGCACCCTGTTGGTCGTCGATGGACATTCGCTGGCCTTCCGGGCCTTCTATGCCCTTCCCGTCGAGAGTTTCACCACCTCGACAGGGCAGCCCACCAACGCGGTATGGGGCTTTGCCACCATGTTGGCGGATGTCATGGCCAAGGAGAAGCCCACTCATATGGGCGTGGCCTTTGACGTCAAAGGCGGCACCTTCCGCAACGCCATGCTGCCCCAGTACAAGGGCACCCGTGAGGCCGCGCCAAAGGAACTGCTGAGCCAGCTGCCCCTGATCCAGGACCTGCTCAAGGGTCTGGGCATCACCTATATCGAAAAGCCGGGCTACGAGGGTGACGACATCATCGGGACGCTGGCCACCATGGGCGAGCAGGCTGGGTTCAAGACCCTGGTCCTGTCCGGGGACAGGGATGCCTTCCAGCTGGTGGACGACGACATCACGGTGCTCTACCCCGGCCACCACTTCAAGAACCTCAAGCACATGACGCCCCAGGCCATCATGGATCGCTACAAGGTGACCCCGCAGCAGTACCCGGATCTGGCCGCCATGCGTGGCGAGGGAGCCGACAACATCCCTGGTGTACCGGGCGTGGGCGACGGTTATGCCGCCAAGTGGGTCAATAAGTACGGATCGCTGGATTCCATTCTGGAGCACGCCGACGAGATCGGCGGCAAGAAGGGCCAGGCCCTGGCGGAGAACGCCGACCAGGTCCGGCTCAACCGGAAGGTCAACGCCCTGGTGCGCGACCTGGATCTGGGCGTGAAGGTGGAGGATCTGCGTTTCGGCACCATCCACACGGATCAGGTCCTGCCCATCTTCGAGCAGCTGCAGTTCGGCCCGCAGACCCGTAAGAAAATCCTGCGCGGATTCAACACGGTAGCCGATTATGATTACTCTCCAGCCTCGGCACTGGTCGATGTAAGCAACAAGCAGGAGGAGTTCACCCAGCCCGAGCGTGATAAGGCGGAGTCGGCCGACCAGCTGCGGGACTGGTGCGAGAAGCATCTGCCGGATAAGGCCCTTTGCCGACAGTCGGCGGACCATGTCAAGGCCATGGCCGATTCCCTGGGTAACGTCAAGGACATCGGCGATACCGACCAGAATGCCATGCGCTGCAGCGAGGCCATGAAGGAGCACTGGGTTCTCCACGCCATCGGCTGGGCCAAGCACGGCGACTATGGCCTGGAGGAGCTGGCCATTCTCTCCATGGATGGCCACGGTCTGGTCTTCATGGCGGAAGACATTGACGAAGACATGCGTGCGGCCATCCAGGAGCTGATCGACCAGCGGATCGGGACCTGTGTGGTCCATGGCTACAAGGAGCATCTGCACTTCCTGGAAAGCCAGGGGCTGCACATGCCCCTGCCCCTGTTCGACACCAAGTTGGCAGGCTATCTGGCTGAGCCTGATTTCCATGCCGACAATCTGGAACAGGCCGTAGCCCACTTCCTGGCCATCCCCGTAGAGGAGGAGCCAGAGGCCACACAGGGGGCCCTGGCCCTGGACGGGCGAGAGGATGAGGACGAACGTCGGCGGGGGACCCGGATTCTTCGCCAGGCGCAGTACGTCATGATGGTCTCCGAGCGTCTGCAGGAGCTTATGGACGAGCGCCACCAGTACGGCCTGCTGCGCACCATAGAGCTGCCCACCTCCGCAGTCCTGGCGCAGATGGAGACCGAGGGCGCAAAGGTGGATGATGCCCGTCTCAAGGAGATGCACGACAGGTTCGCCGCCGAGGCCCGCCAGGCTCAGGAAATCGCCTGGGACAGGGCCGGCAGTCGTGTCAACCTGCAGAGCCCCAAGCAACTGAGCAAGGTGCTCTTCGATGACATGGGCCTGGTGCCCACCCACAGGACCAAGACCGGGTCCTATTCGACCAACGTTTCGGTCCTGCAGGACCTCTACATCAAATCGGTCAACAACGAGCGGGCCAACGACTTCCTGGGCGCCCTGCTCAAACACAGGGAGACCAACAAGCTCAAGCAGATCGTGCAGACCCTGCGAGAGGCCGTCAACCCCCGGGATGGGCGGCTGCACACCACCTACGAGCAGACCGTGGCCGCCACTGGCCGGCTGAGCTCGGTCGATCCCAACCTGCAGAACATCCCCAACAGGGATGCCCGGGGCCGCGAGATTCGTTCGGCCTTCGTGCCCGGCAGCGGGTATGAGGCGCTGCTCTCCTCGGACTACTCACAGGTGGAGTTGCGGATCATGGCCCATCTTTCCGGGGACCAGGCCCTGATCGACGCCTTCAAGTCGGGCGCCGACTTCCATCGGTACGTGGCCAGCCTGGTCTACGACATCCCCATGGAGGAGGTCACCGGGGACCAGCGTTCCCACGTGAAGGCCATGAGCTACGGCCTGGCCTATGGTCTGAGCACCTACGGCCTGGCCCAGCAGCTCAAGATCAGCCCGGCTGCGGCTGACGTGCTGCGCGCCAAGTACTTCGCCACCTTCGGTAAGGTCCATGAGTACCTGGAGTCCCTGGTGGCCGATGCCCGGGAGAAGGGCTACACCGAGACCATGTTCGGCCGGAGGCGCTACTTCCCTGGGCTGCGCTCCAAGCGTCGTCCCACCCGCGAGGCTGCCGAGAGGGCCGCCCTCAACGCGCCCATCCAGGGATCGGCTGCGGACATCATGAAGATCGCCATGATCAAGGCCAGCCGTGCCTTGTCCGACCAGGGGCTGAAGAGCCGCATCTCCCTGCAGATCCACGATGAACTGCTGGTGGAAATAGCTCCCGGAGAGACCGACAAGGCCACCAAACTGGTCAAGGATTCCATGGAACATGCCGTTGAATTGGCCGTGCCCCTGGACGTGTCCACCGGCATCGGCCAGGACTGGGAGCTGGCTGCTCACTGACCTGACACGGAGTGGCCTGGGACCAGCAGGATCCGAGGAGGGATCGTCATGTCTGACCGACAGGATGAGGTTCAGGGGCCTTCAGTGCTCCTGGGCCAGGTGGTGGATCTGCTGGAGGGGCTCTACCCTCTGGACTACGCGGAGGACTGGGATCATCCGGGTCTGGTGGCGGGGGATCCGTCCTGGCCGGTCAGACGGATCTGGTGCGCTGTGGACCCTCGGCCTGATGTGGTTCAGGAGGCTCTGGATCACAAGGCCGACCTGCTGATCACCCATCATCCGCTTTTCTTCAGATCAGTCCACCAGGTTTCCGGCCTGGACTTCCGCGGGGATATGATAACCAGACTGGTTGAGGGTCACTGTGGGCTCTGGGTGGGGCATACCAACGCTGATGCCGCCTACCGTGGTGTGGCCCAGGCGGCTGCCGATGCCCTGGATCTGCAGGAGGTGAGACCGCTGGCTCCTCAGCCGGTCTCCAGGCGCGACCTGCATGCCGATCAGGGGATTCAGGTAGGCCTGGGTCGTTGGGGAAGGCTTCCCAAGCCCACGCCTTTTGAGGATTTGGTCCATACAGTGGCGGGCCTCCTGCCCAGGACGGCTCTGGGTGTTCAGGCGGTCGGTCCGTACGATACCATGGTCTCCACAGTCGCCCTGCTGCCCGGCTCGGGGGACTCCGAGTTCGACCTGGTTCGGTCCACGGGGGCCGACGTCTACATCACCAGCGATCTGCGCCATCACCCTGCCACGGACGCCTACCAACAGGCCCTCTATGAGGCCAGGATGGCCGGTCGGCCCAATCAGCCCAGACCCATGCTGATCAACACCCCGCACTCGGCCATCGAGAGCCTCTGGTTCCACTACGCCAAGGGGGATATTGCCAGGGCCCTGGAGACGGCTACCGGTGTTCGCCCGCAGGTGGAGGTTTCGTCCATCGTCACCGATCCCTGGACCATGGTGGTGCGTTGACGGCTGAGGATTGATGGTTGAGGATGAGTGATTTCATGAGCGATGAAGCGCAGGATCTGCAGGCACGATTGGCCGCCAGACTGGCAGGCCGGGATGGTCAGGGGCCCAAGGGCATCGATATGACCCGCGCTCCAGAGCTGATGGATGACAGGGAAGTCTTTCGCGGCCCGATATTCGTTATCGACCAGCAGCAGGTGGCCATGTTCAAGCGTGACGGTTCCAAGGAAACTATCGATCGGCAGCTCATCCGTCACGACCCCTGCGTGGTCATGCTGGTACACGACTGCGCTGCCGATGCCTATCTGCTGACCCGCGAGTACCGGGTGGGTGCCCAGGCCTATGTCTTCGGCCTGCCGGCCGGCTTCATCGATCCAGGGGAGAGCCCCGTCAAGGCCGTCCTGCGCGAGCTGCGTGAGGAGACCGGTCTGGTGCCCGGGCCTGAGGGTGCGCCGGGCTTAGAAAGCCACCTGGATCCGGAGGACGGTTGGATCGATGCTGCTCCCGATGTCTATTCCTCTCTGGGGATGAGCGACGAGCTCGGCCACATCGTGGTCATGCATCTGCGTCGCTGGCATCAAGGATCCACCGACTTCGACCCGGGCGAGCATATCCAGTCGGCCTGGGTCTCCTGGCAGGAGCTTTGTGCAGCGGGAGTCGCCGATGCCAAGGCAGTGGTGGCCATCCAGCATGAGGCCATCCGTCGCCTGCAGAAGGATTAATGTCGAGTTGGCAAGTGCTATGAATAGGTAGACATAACATACCAGTGGTATGATAGCTTCCTGTAAGAAGAGATCGTCGGGCCACGATGGTCAGACGTCGATGCGTTGACAAGGAGGGGAGTACCGCATGGGCACGCCGAAGAATCCCGAAGGACATCGCAATCAGATCCTTGATGTGGCCCAGCGGCTCTTCCTGGAAAAGGGATATGACGGGACCAGCATCCAGGACATCGTCGACGGCCTGGGCGGCATGACCAAGGGGGCGGTCTACTACCATTTTCCTTCCAAGACGGCCATTTTCCGTGCGGTTACCGAGCGCATGGCTTCCTCCTCATCCCAGGGGGACTGGCTGGGGCAATGGCCCGGAAAAACTGGTCTGGAAAAACTGCGCAACGAGCTGATCGCCTCCCTGTCGGCCTACTCGCGTCTCGATGTGACCTTTTCAGCCAGAACCCTGTTGAAGAGTCCCCGCATGGTGGGGGAGATGTACTTGAAATCCATGGACAGGATTGTGGACGTGATCATCCCCTACGTTCGAGAAGGCGTGGAGGACGGCTCCATCGCCCCTTGCAATCCCGAGGATTTGGCCCAGGTGCTCTATATCCTGCTCAACATGTGGATAGGGATCCGGTTCTCGACCATGACGCGGGACCAGGTGGTCTCCAAGTTCACTCTGTTGGCCGATATGCTCAAGGGGATCGGGGCGCCGGTCATCGATGATCGGGTTATTCGTGCAGCCGTGCACTTGCATGCGCATCTGAAGAGCAATCCTCTGACTGCCACCGGCGGGGAGTCCACGCAAGTGGAATCTGACCTGAATCAGGATCAAGGGATCGCTTAGAGCCGATGGATTTCTTAAGGCAAAGTGCTCTGGCTACTGGCAAGATTCGGGCACTCAACGAGTGTATGGTTTTTGTTTCCATCAAACATACCAGTGGTATTTTTGAAAGGAGTTTCATGAAGGTGCTGGAGGCGGACGGTATCGTCCAAGTGTTAGACGGCAGGGAGGTGCTGTCCGGACTGGACCTGACCCTGGGGCAGGGCGAGGTTCTGGGCTTGTTGGGTGCCAACGGGGCCGGCAAGTCCACGCTCTTGAAGATCCTGACCGGAATGCAAAGGCCCGTCGGCGGTCGGGTCCGCTTTCTGGGCAAGCCTCTCAGCGAAGGCTACCCGGGCATCCTTGCCAGAATGGGGGTGTCCATCAACGGGCCCGTCTTCTACGAGTCCCTCAATGCCAGGGAGAACCTGGAGATTGATCTGGCCTACCTCGCGCTGGCAGACGGGGGGCGTAGGGCCGCCGAGATCACCGGGGTCAGCCAACTTTTGGAGAAGGTTGGATTGACTGCGGATTCAGTCACGCCTGTCGGCAGGTATTCCATGGGCATGAGGCAGAGGCTGGCCCTGGCCAGGTGCATGGGCCATCATCCTGACCTTTACCTACTGGACGAGCCGCTCAACGGACTGGACCCTGTGGCCATCGGACAGCTGCGAGATAGCCTGCGCAGCCTGGCAGCCCAGGGGAGTGCAATCCTCTTTTCCAGCCACATTCTCTCCGAAGTGTTGCGCACGGCCGACAACGTGATGGTCGTGGCGGACGGCAGAGTCAGCCTGCGGGCCAGCGTGCCGGAGCTCCTCAATCAGGGCCAGGAGGTCGCCGAGCGAACCCTGGTCAAGGCCATGGAGGGCTGATATGAAGACGCTGCTGAAATTAGAACTGAAAAAGACCAGGCTATGGCCCTGCATCTTCGGAGGGCTGGCAGTAGTGGCCGCAGCCTTGGCCATCGGAGGCATGTTCCTGGCCATTGGCCACACTTGCGGACGGTCAGATCCTCGGTTGTCAAGCCTGGCCTTCGTGCTGCAGATGGCCATGGTCATCCTTCTGGTGGGCTTTTCCCTGGTGGCTGCTGCCCTCTGCAACCTGGTCTTCATTGAGCCCTATACGGGGAGGAACCTGGCGCTCACCCTCTCATTCCCCATATCGCGGAGCCGAATCCTGCTGGCCAAGCTAATCTTCGCCGGCCTCTTCACTGCGCTCTCCTACTTGGCTGGGACGGCCATCACCCTGACCGTCATGCTACTGATCGACCGTCTTGTGGGTTCGCTTGGAACGGGCTCGCCAGGCAGTCTGCTCGAACAGGTTCTCCTCATGCTGGTTACCAGCCTTGCCGGACTGGTGGGGTTGGTTGGCATCGCCCTCTCTATAGGCTTCTGGAAGCGTTCGCTGCCCATCATGTTCGCGGTCCTGCTCCTGCTGGACGCTGTAGTGGGCAACTTGCTCTCCCAATCCCCGCTACTGTCTGCTCTGCTGCTTCTGATCATCTTTCTGGCCTCCCTGCCGGCATGGTGGCTGCTTCATCGGACTCTCATGAAGATCGAACTGCCCTGATCGACGGCTGACCATGCAGGAGCTTCTTAAGAACAAGCCTTTTGTGACCATGGTTCTGGCCAGTCTGTTGAATACGGTCGGAGGCGAGCTCTTCAACATCGTCTTCATTGTCTATGCCCAGACCATGCCCTTTGCCGGACTGGCTGTTTCCATAGCCTCAATGGCCTGGGTGGCTCCAGCCCTGACGGCCATCCTGACCGGATACCTGGCCGACAGGACCGTGCACAAGACACGGATGCAAGTTGTGATCAAGCTGATTCAGGTGTGTATTTACCTGGCTATGGCCATGACAATCGGCAGGTCCAAGAGTTTGCCCGTCTTTCTGCTGCTGGTAGCCATGGACATGGCATCTTCCATGTTGGAGGGATATGCAGGAAGTCTGTGGATGCCGGTCCTCAAACACCTGGTCCAGCCAGGCCAGCTCCATCAGGCGACCTCAATCACCTCCGCTGCATCCAATGTCGCGGCTGTCATCAGTGCAGGCGGAGGTGCGGTGTTGATCGCTATCCTGGGCAACAGATTCGCTGTATTCGCGCTGATCAATGCTGCCACCTTTCTGCTGGCGGGAATTTTGGTGGCTATTGGCTATAAGGCATTCGCCAGGGCGGAGGTCGCAGGCAATGGTTCACCTGTGGGCAAGCATGTGGGCCTGTCCTCCAGCCTCCGTATGGCCTTGGGTGAGTTCCGCAGCTCTACCTTCCTGGTCCTGATGGTGGGCTTCGGCTGTCTGGTCAACCTTCTGGGGACGGCTCTGCAGCCCCTGCTCAATCTGGGGCTGATTTCCATGCCCGAGGTCTGGTGGGGAAGCTACGGCACAACCATAGCCGTAATCAACGGCATCTCCTCGCTGGGACTTATCCTTGGCGCACTCCTTGCCGCAGATCCGCTCAGGCGGCTGCCCATGGCCCATTTGCTGACCGGAGTCATGGCCGCAGCCGCCATGGTAGGGATCAACCTGGTATGGCTGCACATTCCTGCCCTGCTGTTCCTCCCGCTCCTGGTCATGAACTATCTTTTGGGCAAGATCAACCCTCGGTTCATGACCATGCTCATCAGCACAGTGGGTGAGGACCACCTGGCTGCAACCATGGGAGTGGTACAGACTGTCATGATGATAGGGGCGCCTCTGGGGCAGATGATTTTTCTAACGCTGGGAAATCTGGTCGGCATCGCCATCACCATGTCGATTTATGCGAGTCTGACGGGCCTTCTAGCTCTGACGATTCTCCTTACAGGATTGCTGGGCATGAATGCCAAGGATCCGACTCCCGACATGGGACGAAGGCAAAAGTCGGGCTAGCCGGATTTGAACCGGCGACATCCTGCACCCAAAGCAGGCGCGCTACCAAGCTGCGCTATAGCCCGGCGCTCATAAGCATCAACGTATGAGCACAATGTATCAATATAGCACAGGGCCAGGTCCCTGCTGGACCCTTGGCGGGTGAACAGGGAGTGGGAACAGCTCTGCGCCTGCGGTTACCATGGTTACCATGACAGCGGAAGAGACATGGGAGGCACCGCAGGCGGGTGGCCCCTTGGATGCAACGGTGACCATACCGGGAAGCAAGTCCCTCTCGAATAGGTATCTGATTCTGGCGGCCCTGGGAAGCCGCCCCGTCAGGCTGACCGGTCTGCTCAGGTCGCGTGATACGGACCTGATGATCGGGGCCCTGGAGGCTCTTGGTGTGGACTGTCGGATTGACCCGAACAACGCTACGAATGTGACCGTCATTCCACCGGCAGGCGGGCGATTCCGGGGTGGCGCTCGCGTGGACTGCGGATTGGCCGGAACCGTCATGCGCTTTGTGCCGGGCCTGGCCATGCTGGCTGATGGTCCCACCCACTTCGACGGGGACGAGCAGGCCTATCGCCGCCCCATGAGACCTCTGCTGGAGGGGCTGACCCGGCTGGGAGCCAGGATCGAGTACCTGGGCCAGGAGGGCTTCCTGCCCTTTGCGCTCACACCGCCGGACCGCCTGGTAGGCAGGGAGGTGACCATAGACTCCTCGGCATCCTCGCAGTTCATTTCCGGCCTCCTGCTCTTGGCTGCCAGGGCTGAGGGCACTATGACCTTCGTTCACTCTGGCCAGCATCTTCCCAGTCTTCCGCACATCGCCATGACTGTTGAGGATCTGCGTCAGGCCGGAGTCCAGGTTCAGGCCAATCCCGACCGTTGCAGGTGGAGTGTTGAAGGCAGGGGATCTGCTGGGACGCAGCTGCCTGATCAGATCCAGGTGGAGCCCGACCTGTCGAATGCGGCCCCCTTCCTGGGAGCGGCCCTGATAGGTGGCGGACAAGTCAGCGTGCCCAACTGGCCAGATCGGACAACACAGCCAGGCGGCTTGCTGCCCAAGTATTTGGAGACCATGGGCGCGAAGGTAGACATGGTTCCCGACGGTCAGGGTAGCGCCACCTGTAGGGTGACCAGCGGGGAAGCCATCCATGGACTTGGCGACTTCGATCTGTCTCCCGCGGGGGAGATTGTGCCATCTATTGCAGCCATCCTGGTTTTTGCGGACGGGCCCAGTCGCCTGCATGGCATCGGCCACCTGCGTGGTCATGAGACCAACCGGCTGAAGGCGCTGGCCACGGAAATCACCAGAATAGGAGGTCGAGCCCGCGAACTGGATGATGGCCTGGCCATTGAGCCTGTGCCGACTCAGCGTATGCACGGGGCCGTCATGGAGACCTATGCCGACCATCGCATGGCTACTTTCGCCGCCATGATTGGTCTTAAGATACCCGGCATCCGGGTGCGCAACATCGGTACCACGGCCAAGACCATGCCTGACTTCCCGGGTATGTGGAAGCGAATGCTGGCAGGCGAGGTTCAAGGCTGAACCAGAGCGATTCAAGCGAAAGGAACCGTGTTATGAGCATCGAGGATGAAAGGCAGACCTGGCAGGAGGATCTGGATCTGGCCATCGCCATGGCCGATCAGGCCGATCAGGTCACCGTGGGTTACTTCAAGTCGCCGAATCTTCACGTGGAACGCAAGGCGGACAATACTCCGGTCACCCAGGCTGACAGGGAGGCGGAGGCGGTGATCCGTCGCGTGCTGGCCCGGGCTAGGCCGAACGATACCATCTACGCCGAGGAGCTGGGAAAGCAGGAGTCCAACGGCAGGCGGTGGATCATCGATCCCATTGACGGGACCAAGAACTATGTGCGCGGGGTCCCGGTATGGGCGACCCTGATCGGCTTGGAGGCAGACCATCAGATGGTGGTCGGTGCGGTATCGGCCCCCATGCTGGGCACCCGCTGGTACGCTGCTCAGGGTCAGGGAGCCTACATGGCGCGCCAGGGCGAGGCCCCCAAGGCCATCCACGTATCAGGAGTGGACCGGATGGAAGACGCCTCCATGTCCTTGTCATCACTGACCGGCTGGAAGGCCATAGGCCGACGGGAGCGGCTTCTGGACCTGACCGATCGGATCTGGCGCCTGCGTGGTTTCGGCGACTTCTGGCAGTACATGCTCCTGGCCCAGGGGGCCATCGACCTGGCGGCCGAGCCGGAACTGGACCTCTACGACATGGGTGCCCTGGTTCCCATCGTGACCGAGGCAGGGGGCAGCTTCACCGACCTGGCAGGCAACCCGGGTCCCTGGGGAGGCAATGGTCTTGCCAGCAATGGTCTTCTGCACAAGGAGGCCTTGGAGGCCCTGGGCGACTGACATATAGAAGAAGGCCGGCAACCACAGTATGTGGTCACCGGCCTATTTGGTTCTTAAGACCAAATCCTTAGGACCAAACCTGGGCCTCAAACATCCATCATTCAACCAACAATCGGATTGAGATGATAGAACAGGTCGGGTCAGCGGTCAGGCCTGGAACTTGTTGCCGTAGGCGTCGCCCTGGCTGGCGACGACCTCGGCCTGACGCGCGATGGAGAGCTCCTCGTTGGTGGGGATGACGCAGACGGCGACCGTGCTGTCGGGGGTGGAAATGATCCGGGCCTCCTTGGAGCGCTGGTCGTTCTTCTCCTGGTCCAGCTTCACGCCGAAGGGCTCCAACTGCTCGATGACCCGGCGGCGCACGATTTCATCGTTCTCACCCACGCCGGCCGTGAAGGTGATGGCATCCAGGCCGCCCATCTGGGCCGTGTAATTGCCGATGTAGCCGACAATGCGGTGGATGTAGATGTCCAGGGCCAGCTTGGCGTCCTCATCGCCCTCGGCGATCAGCTTATGGACCTCGCGCATGTCGCCATGGCCGGTCAGGCCGGTCATGCCGGAACGCTTGTTGAAGAGGGTGTCCAGCTCATCCACGCTCATGTGGGCGTTGCGGATCAGGTGGAAGACAACGGCAGGGTCGATGTCGCCGGTACGGCCGCCCATGACCAGGCCCTCCAGAGGGGTCAGGCCCATGGAGGTCTCGACGGGATGTCCGGAAACCTGCGCCGAAGCGGAAGCCCCGTTGCCGATGTGTAGGACGATCTGCCGCAGACCTTCCGCAGGCTTGCCCAGCAGGCCGGGAACCAGCTGGCCCACATACTGATGGCTGGTTCCGTGGGCGCCGTAGCGACGGATGTGGTACTGCTTGGCGATGTCCTTGTTGAGGGCATAGGTGGAGGCCTTCTTGGGCAGTTCGAAGAAGAAGGAGGAGTCGAAGACGAAGACCTGGGGGGTCTGCGGCATCAGCCGGCTCATGACCTCGGCGCCCTCAGCCTCGGGTCCATTGTGCAGGGGGGCCAACACGGCCAGATCCTTGACCTGGCTCAGGGTCTTCTTGGTCAGGAGGGCGGGCTTGGGGAAGATGGCTCCACCCTGGACGACACGGTGGCCTACGGCGATGATGCCGGCCTTGTCCAGATCAGGGCCATACTCCTTGAAGAAGCCCAGGACACGCTTGAGCCCGACCTCATGATCGTGGATGGGCTCCTCAAGCTCATGCTTCTCGCCGCTGACCTCGTGCTTGTAGTGGCCGTCGGTGGGCTCGCCGATCTTCTCGACCAGACCCGAGGCCAGGCTCTGGCTGGTCTCCAGATCGACCAACTGGTACTTGATCGAGCTCGAACCCGAATTGATGACTAGGACGGTTTTCGCCATTGGGGCATCCTCCTGATGTGCTTGTATAGAAGCCTGCGCTCCTCAATCAGTCTTCAAGATTACTCGTCGGCCCTTACAAGGCGCGGTATATCGCCAGGCTGACATGGTTTTGGGGCTGCTGCTGGATCCATTTTGGAGATATGAACCAGCAACAGCCCCTGAGGTTTATAGGGACGTTTCAGGGACGCTGATCAGTCCTGGGCCTCGACGGCGGTCAGGGCCACGGTGTTGATGATGTCGGCCACCAGGGCGCCGCGGGAAAGGTCGTTGACCGGCTTGTTCAGACCCTGCAGGACCGGTCCGATGGCCAGGGCGCCCGAGGTTCGCTGTACGGCCTTGTAGCCGATGTTGCCGGCGCTCAGGCTGGGGAAGACGAAGACGTTGACCTTTCCGGCAACCGGATCGCCCTTGGCCTTGGTGGCTGCCACAGTGGGGGACCAGGCCGCGTCGAACTGGATGGGGCCCACGATGGGCAGGTCCGGCGCCTTCTCCTTGGCCAGGCGGGTGGCCTCTTCGACCAGGTCCACATCCGGGCCCTTGCCTGATCCCAGGGTGGAGTAGGAGAGCATACCCACGCGCGGGTCCACGCCGAAGGAGCGGGCCGTTTGAGCCGACTGGATGGCGATGTCGGCCAGCTGCTCGGACGATGGGTTGAGATTGATGGCACAATCCGCGAAGACCGCCACATGGTCGGGGAAGCACATGAGGAAGGCTCCGGAGACCAGCGAGGCGCCCGGCTTGGTCTTGATCACCTGCAGGGCTGGGCGGACCGTGTTGGCTGTGGAGTTGATGGAGCCGGACACCAGGCCGTCGGCCTTGCCCAGCACGACCAGCATGGTGCCGAAGTATGAAGGATCCGCCAGTTGCTTGCGTGCCTGCTCCGGGGTCATGCCCTTCTTGGCACGCAGCTGGCAGAGGCGATCGACCATGGGCGCCAGCACCTGCTCGTCGTCCATGGGCTGGAAGGAGGCCTTGTCCAGGTGGTTGAGGCCAAGCTCCTTGCCACGCGCCAGAATGGAATCCTTGTCGCCCACGATGATCAGGTCGACGATGTTGCGGGTCAGCAGGTAGTCGGCCGCCTTGATGATGCGGTCCTCGCCGCCCTCCGGTAGGACGATGGTCTTCTTGTCGGCCTTGGCCTTGGCCAGCAGATCGTTCTGGAATGCTACAGGCGTGGTGGCCTTGGGGCTGGCGGCGTCGGCGGCCTTCAGCACCTGGTCGACGTCCACCTCCTGCTGGAATGTCTGGCTGGTGGCCTGGCGGGCCTGATCGGCGGACGGATCCGTGTCGAAGTCCATCTTGGAGACGGTCCAGGTCGGCAGATCATACTCCTGGAAGGCCTGGTTGAGAGGCGCCTTCTGTTCAGGCTGGCATCCGGTGATGAAGACTCCGGCAAGCACAGCTCCCTGGGCCTCGATGGTCCGACGGCAGGCAGCCACGGTCTTCATGACCTGGCCGGGTTCCCTGCCGATAGTGCAGACGGCCAGCATGACCGGGGACCTCAGGTCGGCGGCGATCTGTGCATTGAGAGCAAACAGGCCGGGGTCGAAGAGCTTTGAGGCATCGCTACCCACAACCAGGACACGCTCGGGATGGGCGGCATCCACCAGCTCGTCATAGGCGTTGAGGACATCGGCCCGGGTCTGCATGGGGTCCTCAGTAGCGTGACAGGGGCACTTGCCGCGGCAGATTTCCGGATCCATGTCCGGGAATGAACTGGCTGCAACCAGTTCCGGGGTCAATGGGTGCTTCCTGCAGGCGATTGGTCTGAATACGGCCGTTTTGGCTTTGGCGCTCAAGGCCTTGGTCAGGCCGTAGGCCACGACGTTGCGGCCGTTGGCGGCTTCGGGGCTGATGATGGTGATGCTTGCAAGACTCACTGTGTCTTCTCCTGTCCGGAATTGGTTGCCTTGATGACTGCTTTGTTCACAACCTTGTCCAGTATACAGAAACCGCCCGCCATGCGGGCTGCGCATGACGGGCGGTTTCAGGGTCGGATCAGCGTATCACTCGTTGTCTCCGGCGGTCGCGGCGGTGGCGGAGATGGTCTCCTGTCCGGCGCGGTTGGCATCGGGCCAGACCCAATCGGTGTAATCGGGGTGGTCGTAGCCCTTGTCCACGGCGAACTGGAAGGCCTCGTCGCGGAACTTGGTCCACTTGTCGATCTGGTCGGCGTACTTGCCGGCATCCACCAGCTTCAGGGCGGAGGCGGCCAGGCACCAACGATCCATGTTGTTGACGCGCACCATGTCGAACGGCGTGGTGGTGGAGCCCTGCTCCTCGTAGCCGTGCACGGAGAAGTTGTCGTGGTTGGGACGTCCGTGGATCAGGCGGTAGATGGAGCCGGGGTAGGCGTGGAAGGCGAACAGGACCGGCTTGTCCTTGCTGAAGAGCTCGGTGAACTCCTCGTCGGACAGGGCCTGATCGTTCTCCTCGGTGTCCTGGATCTTCAACAGGTCGACCACGTTGACGAACTGGACCTTCACGCCCAGCTTCTGCAGCATGTCGTCGGCGGCCAGGGCCTCCTGGGTGGGGATGTCGCCTGCGGTGGCGATGACGACATCAGCATCCTCGGCATTCTTGGCGTTGGAGGCCCAATCCCAGCGGGCGGCCCCCTTCTCCAACTCGGCGGCGGCCTCGTCCACGCTCTGGTAGGTGGCGGCGGGCTGCTTGCCGGCGAAGATGGCGTTGATGCAGTTGGTCGACTTGTAGCAACGCTCGCCCACGTTCAGCAGCATGTTGGCATCGGCGGGGAAGTAGATGTTGACCACATGATCGTTGTTGAAGTTCTTGTTCAGCAGGATGTCGACGAAGCCGGGATCCTGGTGGGAGAACCCGTTGTGGTCCTGACGCCAGACGTGCGAGGTGACCAGGAGGTTCAGTCCGGCGATGGGCTTGCGCCACGGGATCTCGCGGACGGTGGCCTCCAGCCACTTGGCGTGCTGGTTGATCATGGAGTCGATGACGTGCACGAAGGACTCGTAGGAGCTCCAGATGCCGTGGCGCCCGGTCAGCAGGTAGCCCTCCAGGAAGCCTTCCATCTGGTGCTCGGAGAGCTGTTCGATGACCTGGCCGGTGTGGGCCATGTGCTCGTCGGTCAGCTCCGACAGGTAGTCGGCATCCCACTGCTTGTTGGTCACCTCATAGGCGGCGGCCAGACGGTTGGAGGCCGTCTCGTCAGGTCCGAAGATGCGGAAGTCGGTGGGGTTCTTAGCCAGTACGTCGCGGGTGTAGTAGCCCAGGACGCGGGTGGCCTCGGTGGCGCCCCAGCCATGGCCGTGCTTCTTGATGTCGATCTCGTAGTCGTGGATGTCGGGCAGCTCCAGCGGCTTGAGCAGACGCCCGCCGTTGGCGTTGGGGTTCTCGCCGATGCGCAGGTCGCCCTTGGGCATGAAGCTGGTGACCTCGGGACGCAGGGTGCCCTTCTCGTCGAAGAGCTCCTCGGGCTTGTAGGAGGCCAGCCAGTTCTTGAGGATCTGGAAGTGGGCCTCGGTGTCGCGGGCGGAGGTCAGCGGCACCTGGTGGGCGCGCCAGGATCCCTCGGTCTTCTTGCCGTCGATGAACTTGGGGCAGGTCCAGCCCTTGGGGGTGCGGAAGATGATCATGGGGTAGAAGGGACGGGTCATGTCGTCGGTTTCGGCCCGGGCCTTGATGTCGCAGATCTTGTCGAAGACGGTCTCCAGCATGTCGGCGAAGCGGCGGTGGATGGACAGATGGTCCTCGTCGTCGAACCCTGCAACGAACTCGAAGGGCTCATAGCCCATGCCATGGAAGTACTCATGCAGCTCCTCGTCGGAGATGCGCGAGAGGATGGTCGGGTTGGCGATCTTGTAGCCGTTCAGGTGCAGAATGGGCAGGACGATGCCGTCGGTGCGGGGGTTGACCAGCTTGTTGGACTGCCAGCCGGTGGCCAGAGGGCCGGTCTCGGCCTCGCCGTCACCCACGATGCAGGGCACGAAGAGGCTGGGGTTGTTCATGATGGCGCCGTAGGCGTGGGAGAGGGCATAGCCCAGCTCGCCGCCCTCGTGGATGGACCCGGGGGTCTCAGGCGCGAAGTGGGAGGGGATGCCGCCCGGGTAGGAGAACTGGCGGAAGAACTTCTGCAGGCCGGCCTCATCGTTGGTGATCTTGGGGTAGTACTCGCTGTAGGTGCCGTCCAGGTAGGACTGCGAGGTGCCGGCGGGGCCGCCGTGGCCGGGGCCCATGATGATTACGGTGTTCTGCTGATGGTCGGCGATCAGACGGTTGATATGGCCCAGCAGGAAGTTCAGGCCGGGGGTGGTGCCCCAGTGGCCGACCAGACGATGCTTGACATCCTCCCGAGTGAAGGGCTCCTTCATCAGGGGGTTGCTGCGAAGATAAATCTGTCCGATGGAAAGATAGTTGGCCGCCCGCCAATACTTGTCGACGGCCTCGAGGGTCTCCTCGGCGATTGGGGTCTCCAGCTTCGCCCAAGGGGTGCCGATAACAGGATTCGTCATGTGTACTCCTGCACTATAGTGCGATTGTTTATTTACCTCGGTTACGGGCTCGTACGGTGTCATTTCAGGCATCCGTCGGGTTCGTACCCAATGCCTACATGGTACGTGAACGAGCAGACTTTTCTGAACGTTTTCTTGCAGTGTGTGTTCGCTCTTGTGAGAAAATGCGAGGGAATTGTCTGCTTGCAGACATGAATTTCCGCCGGGGGTGCCGATGAGGGCTCAATGACGGTAGCATTGTCGAAAACTGCAACCATACTGGACTTGTCCGCGAGCGTTGAATCATCGCTTTCGGACATCCGTGGCAGATACAGCATACATATATATAAGGAGTCTTATGGCACAGGGTCCCGTCCTGGTGGTCGATTTCGGTGCGCAGTACGCCCAGCTGATCGCTCGTCGAGTCAGGGAGGCGGGGGTCTACTCCGAGCTGGTACCTCATTCGATGAGCCTGGATCAGATGCTGGCCAAGGATCCAAAGGCGGTCATCCTCTCCGGTGGACCGGCCTCTGTCTACGTGGACGGGGCGCCGACCATCGACAAGAGGATTTTCGAGGCGGGGGTGCCCGTGCTGGGCATCTGCTACGGCTTCCAGGTCATGGCCCATGAGCTGGGCGGCGAGGTGGACAAGGCGGCCCTGGGGGAGTACGGCAAGACCGAGGCCTTCATCGACAGCGCCAAGGGAATACTGCAGGATTCTCCCGCGCGGCAGGATGTGTGGATGAGCCATGGCGTCGCCGTCAACCGTGCGCCCGAAGGCTTTGAGGTTCTGGCGCATACCGAGGGTGCTCCGGTGGCGGCCATGCAGGATCCTTCCCGGGGGCTGTACGGGGTCCAGTGGCATCCCGAGGTCACCAACACCCCTCTGGGGCAGGACCTGATCGACCGCTTCCTGCATCAGTGCGCCGGACTGCCGTCGGATTGGAACGCCTCGGGCATCATCGAGCAGCAGGTGGAGAAGATCCGTCGCACGGTGGGTGACGACCAGGTCATCTGCGGCCTGTCGGGCGGCGTCGATTCAGCCGTGGCGGCCGCTCTGGTCCACAGGGCCGTCGGCGACCAGCTGACCTGCGTCTTCGTGGATCATGGTCTGCTGCGTAAGGGGGAGGCCGAGCAGGTCAAGCATGATTTTGTTGCCGCCACGGGTATCAAGCTGATTGCCGTGGATGCCTCGCAGGACTTCCTGACGGCCCTCAAGGGCGTTTCCGAGCCCGAACGCAAGCGCAAGATCATCGGCGAGAAGTTCATCCGCACCTTTGAAAAGGCCCAGCGGCAGGTGATCGAGAAAGCCGGCAAGACTGGCAAGGAAGTCAAGTTCCTGGTGCAGGGCACGCTCTACCCGGACGTAGTCGAGTCCGGCGGCGGAGACGGAGCGGCCAATATCAAATCCCACCACAACGTGGGCGGTCTGCCCAAGGATGTCAAGTTCAAGCTGATCGAGCCCCTGCGCACCCTCTTCAAGGATGAGGTCCGGGCCATCGGCACCGAACTGGGCCTGCCTGACCAGATCGTCTGGCGTCAGCCCTTCCCGGGCCCCGGTCTGGGCATCCGCATCATCGGCGAGATCACCCAGGAACGTTTGGAGACCCTGCGTGAGGCCGACGCCATCGCCCGCGAAGAGTTGTCCAAGGCCGGGCTGGATCGGCAGATCTGGCAGTGCCCGGTGGTGTTGCTGGCCAATGTGCATTCAGTAGGTGTGCAGGGCGACGAGCGTACCTATGGTTCGCCGATCGTGCTGCGTCCGGTCTCCTCCGAGGATGCCATGACCGCTGACTGGACGCGTCTGCCCTATGACGTGCTGGCCACCATCTCCACGCGCATTACCAACGAGTGCCCGGGCATCAACCGCGTGGTCCTGGACTGCACCTCCAAGCCTCCGGCAACCATCGAGTGGGAGTGAGCATCTGGGCCGACAAATCATACGGCAATACGTCAAAGACCATATGGTCATATGACTTGTCGGCCCACCTATTTTGTTCTTGGGCCATTAAATGTCGATAGTCGATAAAAGAGCTCAGGTCCGGCAATTTATTGTTTACTGCTTTGTAATGGCCACATTGATCTGGTTGACCAGCTCGCGGGGTTGCTCCACCCCGAGCACCAGCCGGTCATAGTGCTCGTCCTTGAGTTGGATGACGATGGGACTTTCCGGTCTGGTGACATTCCAGAATGTCTTTTCCCCATGCTCAATGTATGTGCCGGCCCATTTACCGGGAACATGAAGGCCGGGCGCACGCAGGCCTTTGGCATCATCAAGAATGCCCGGATCCTCGCTGGCGCCGAGAACATGCTCGAGCGGCACCACCAGTTTCCCTTTGAACGACCACATCTTATCCAAGCCCTGCGGTTCAACTTCCAGCGTCCGCCCGACAATTGCCACCTTGTTGTTCATGACTTATCTTCTTTCATCATCAGACTGCAACCGAATATGTGCACGCTGCAGCAGCGTCTCGCCAAGGAGCGTGGCGACATCAGCGGTCACAGCATTGGTATCTCCCGATCCCGAGCAGGACAGCTTCGCAAGGTAATCCCTGACCAGCCTGCGAACCTCAGTATCATGGTCTGACAGCTCCATGAGTGCCACCAATACCAGATTGAGCACTCCTGAATCGCGCGACTCCGAATCCGTTGCATCATGCAGCGCAGCTACGAACATGCCACGCTTGCTGCCGAAGGCACCGTAGAGACTGCCTCGGAGCAGACCCGTGGCCTTGACGAGAGCATCAATCGACGTGCCCTCATAGCCATGCTCCAGGAAAACCTCGCGGGCACGGGCAAGTACCTCATCATCATCGAAACTTCTCTTGCGACTCATGCTCGTCAAGATAGCATTATTTGACTAAACAGTCAAGAATGATAAACGGTATTTTTACCCGCAAATATCGTTTCCTCTTTTTGGAAGCTGTCGGTGCTGGGAATAGTAATTCGCTGGCTAAGCTTCCGGTAATGAACACAAGAATTAAGAGCCATGAAGATGGCCCCCACCCGAGCATAAAGATTGCGATAGGAGAGAGTGATAACCAGTGTAATAATTACGTATCCCAATGACACTGCTGGCCCTGAAGGACTTTCTGTGTTCTGTTTTTCGATTGAATGAAAATATTCAGGGTTTCCAGGGAACCGATAAGGAATACGAGTACCAGCTGGGTAGTCGCGTGCATTGTTGAACGAGTATGCGCGGTTTTCCAAAAAATTGTTACAACGAGAAAGATCAGTGTAAATATCACCCCTTCAACACCGCTAACGATGATATTACCAATCCAGATATCTATAAATAAAAGGTCGAAACCGCTCCGCTTCTCTTCCTGGTTTCATTCGATACTCTTTAATTATAAGTAAAGTTGGCGAATGCGAGCATTTTCGGTGTTAGTCGTTGCCGGAATTGCAAATACTCAGAGCATAAATCAGCTGAAACACTGCCGTATTACGGAGTCAAATTCCAATTATTCCCAACAGCACATTGGGGGAAATCTTCTCTAGTTGGAACCTGTTCAATCATTGGCTTCTGTGCAGTTGTAGTGAGTTCAGAGGCGCTCGCTGTTCCAGTAACACCAACATCTGCGTCGCTGACACGCTTGCGGCCACTAGGGTCGGTGGCTTGTGTGTTCTTTGACAGCATACCGAACGGCTTAGCCATGCAGTATCCGCAGAAAACAAAAAAGTCAGCATAATTGCTGATGAGATCAATGCTGCAGGAAAGACACATGATGATTCAATGGCTTTTGTTGCGTAATTGTAGAGCGCTGTATCGCCTCTGATTAATGTGATGGGCAAGGTTAGCGCAGCGGTCTAGGCCAGGTCTAACCGAGATCTTCCGCAATCCAACAAGTGTTCCGGGAAGCGCCATTAGCATCATCAAAACTAGAGTTATGGCCGCACTGGTGTTACCCCCGGACAGTGAGACAGATGGCTCATCTCCATAAAATAGCTGAGAAAGCGAGAAGCATTATCTTATTGGGGGAGAAGATATACCCGAACAAAACGGTCCCAATCACGATGGGCTCGATATGTAGTCAATTGGATGACTTTGAGGCATACCTATATGTCCAGTTCGCTTGATTGGGACTGGAAGGGCTCACGGAATATTGCAATTGGTGTCAGGCAGACTCTTGATGCCTGTACCATCTGTGTTGCCTTCAGTTCGGTAAGCTCGCGCTGTCATCTGGGCAAGATACACGGCTGATTTCAGACTTAGACTCGGCTCCGCATGCCTGAGTTCACGGATGAACACAACTTGATCCTTGCTGGGATCTATTCCCCTAGATGTAGCGATGCTTTGAGCCCATTCCACTGCAGTAGCCATCGGGTCTTCGCAGTCAGCAAATATCATTGTGACTTCAACCCTCGGATTGTTGTCATTCGTCAAGCTCATGGCTTTTCCTTTCAAAGTTCCTGGTGCTTATTTTCTGGCCGCTGAAGTGTTGACCACTTCTATCATTCAGCTGTAAGAGTCGTCGTCAAAGCCCCAACGCCGATCTGAACGCACTCAGCTGAAGAGGCAGTAACGAAGGAGAAAATCGACGGGATTGGCGAGAGCGCCGGAGTGGTATCAAATCCGTAAGCGCGAGTTCTGCGGGAAAGGCATAGGCCTCGTAGCCAGAAATAAGACTCGTTACGTTCAATGTAGAGGTTGGCATATTCGGTTCCTTCTGGTGCCGGCGGTGAGCGTGATGCTGGTGGTCTTGCCGACGCCTCCCTTGGTGTTGGCCCAGGCTATGACGTTTGCAATCATCGCTCCTTCCGAGTCCTTCGGACAGCACGCCTGTTTAAGGTTAGCATGCTTACTGTGTAATGTTTAAATTAAACCTTTTCATATATCATATGCAGCTAGAATGTTTACCCTGCCTAAAGGTTCGGTGTTCTGCTCTTACGCGGGCCCGGAATCATTGAGGTAAAATATTTATGTTTTACATTAAAAATTAAACATTTGATGGCTTCAAGGGGGCGCAACATTTGGTGACGCGGACGGGGGAAGCCCTTGGGCCGCGATGAACGGCTCCCGCCGCCTGGGAGACGCTTGTGCTTCCTTCACATGACGATCTTTCGTTGTTCTCGTTGACGATTTGTCTTTGCAGGTGCTCGGGTGTTGGTTCGCGACGGACTGTTGCCGCATTCGTCCCTACTCCAGGAGATGTAGCTTTCCTGCGAGATGGTCAGGAAGTCTGCGTGGCGCGCAAACCGGTCCTTAGCACTCAAGTCCTCGGTGACTTGGATTTGCATGGCGCTGACGGCATCGAGCGGGCGTCTGAACGCTTTATAATCGCCTCCGCTGGGATTGCGCATGATGTAGACCCGGTTCTGTGCATTGAGCTGCTGCCATTGTTCACCGGTCGGCTGGTCAGTCGCGTCGTTCTCCGTTGCGATGTGTACTGCCCCTTGGTATTGCTTTTGCAACAGGTCGCATCCGTTTGTCGTCGATTGCCGAAGTCTGTGCCGCTGTGTTGTAAAGCTTTGACGCTCGAGTTTTGGGTACTTTTGCGACGTGAAGCTTTTCGAGTCTGGACCCCGTCCGAGGATTGTCGGACGGTGGTAATTCTTACCTGCCTGCAAATATACGCCAGAAACGTCATGTCCCGCCGCCGCGGTGTGCGCGGCCTGCGGAAAAAAGTCATTTCTTCCGGCTATGCCTTCTTATCCGCTCGGTCGCGGGGGAGTGGGTCTCTTCCTGTTGATGATCGGTTTCCCGCAGGTAGGCGGTTAGGGCTTCCTGTATGCGCTGGCCGAGGCGCCGGCCGCCGGAGGCCTCCTTCAGCAGGGTTGCATGCTCCGGATTCAGGTCGTACCCGCATTTGTCGAAGATGTTCATGCACTGCTCGGTTGGATCCTTGCCGAAGTGCTTGCATACGATGGCGAATTCCGCGATGGTCAGCGGCACGCCGGTCAGGTGCATGATGCTGTACATTTTTGCGGCAGAAAAGCCTAAGAGTTCCGCCAGGTCAGTGATCGAGGTGTCGGAACCCTTTTCATGGAGCCAGCTCTTGATCAGAATGACCGACTCCTTATCGGCTTGATGCCATCTGCTAGATTTCATCAGAAGCCAGTTTACGGCACAGGCAAGCCTTTTTCGGACAATGGAGATCACGTCTCAGGCCCTTCTTCAACGAGTTGGGGAAATTCTCTGTTTATCTTCTGGAATACCAGAATCACAGCATTATATGTCATCGAATTTATTGAATATGAGAATTTTGGTGTATTCTGTATTGAAGAAGGCGTAACGGCTGCGGTCGGAGTCTGGATTGCAGCCGGCTATGGCGTGGGGATCCATGGGATTTTTGTGGATGCGAAGATGAGCCGACATGTTTTACGCCTACATGAGGAGAGGGGGTGCAGTGCAGGTGGCGGTCGTTGGTGTTGGTGACCGAGGGTGTCCTGCGGGGGCAAACCGTATTGCTGGTGCGGCGGCAGTTTGGGCTGCGGGCGCGGCACGTTGGCCAAGTACGTGCGTCGATTCCTCGTTCGCGGGGAGGACGGCGGGGAAAAGAAGACCCCCGGCCTGATCGGGGGGATGCATATCCAGCCCTTTGGCGAACCTGAGACTTGTCGCCAAAATTTATCTGCGGTTTACGCCGTCAGGGTTCTGAAGTAAGGATGACTGGTTTAAGTACAGGAATTTACTTTAACGCTGCGCGCGCGGTTACGATGGAAGAATACACCAGTAATCCGCGTAGATGAGAAGAGGGATATTCATGGCGGATCATGAAGATGAGGGGACCATGGACCTGCAGAGTGTGTCCAATCAAGTCGAGGGGGAAGACCAAGCGCCGCCGGCGATTGTGTCGGAGGGCGGTGGAGACCTGCCGGGCAAGCCACGACCGAAGTGGCTGGTCCCGGTGGTTGTCGCCGTGGTCGTGGTGGTGGTCGTCGTGGCTGGTCTTGTGGGCTGGCGCGTGGTGGAAAGCCGCCGGCATGATGCGGCGTTTGAATCCTGCAGCCAGGCGGTGAAGGCCTTAAAGGGGAAGACCGGCTCGGACCGGTTGGCGCAGTACCGTGAGGCGGCGGGCATAAAGACCGACCAGGTCAAGGATGCGAAGACCGTGGTGGCCATGGCCCGCAGCGTGAAGGACGCCGAAGGAATCAAGGAGCAGACGATCCGGTGCAAGGCCTCCATGTCCACCGGGGATCTGAACGCGACGGCCGACCAGGCCGGAAAGATCGACGGCAAATATGCGGCTGTGGCCAGGGCTGCCAAGGCGGTGATCGCATCCCGTGATGCGAAGGCCCTGGAGGATGCCAGGACCGCCCTGGACGGGAAGAAGGAGGAGGCGTCGAGGCTGCTGGCCGATTCGGACGGGAAGGTGGCCGACAATGCGACCCGTGACACCCTTCAGCAGGCCATCGATCAGGCGGGCCAGGTCAAGGGGGATAAGGCGAAGGCCTACCGGGATGCGGCGAATGCGCTGCAGGCGGCCATCGACCGGGTGAACGCGTCCGTGCAGGCCAAGAGCCAGGCCGACCAGCAGGCCGCAGCCCAGGCGCAGGCGCAGGCCGCACAGCAGCAGGCGCAACGGCAGGGCACCACCCAGCGCCGTCAGGCCTCCTCCAACAGTGGGCGGAGAGGCTCCACGAAATCCCGCCGGCCCGCCTACCGGCCGTCCGGCAACCGGGGCGGCGGAGGCGGCGGATCAGCTCCAGCTCCAGCTCAGGACAATTGGTCGGAACAAGCGTTTGAGGAATGGTCCAAAGGGAATACTACAGGCGGTAATGGTTGTAATTCGGCTGGCGTGTGTGTCCTTGGCTGATTGATTGAGAATTTGCCAGCGGGACCGGTTTCTTACCAGGTCTCCTATCCCGCTGGCGTTGTTTGTGGGCGACCACATGGCCGTCCCCTTCATGATAGTGGAAGGGAAACATAAATGATGACTCCTGGAAAGATCGGACGCTGGGCGTGTCGGCTTTTGCGCCTGCGCTCCGGATGGGCGGGCAAGGCGGTGGCCATAGCCGCTGCCGGGGCCACGCTTATGATCGGCGTCCAGCCGGTCTTCGCCGCCGGCGGCGCCGGATCGGGCGGCGACAACACAAGCAACTCGCATTCGGGCAAGTTCGCCCAATCCTGGGCCTACCGGGACAATGAGAGCGGCGCCTTCGGCGGCGCCGACCGGGCTGCGGTCATGACTGCGATGGCGGAGATGGGCGTGACCATCCACAACGAGCAGGCGTGGGGATCCATAGACAAGGCCCTGAATGAGGCCAACACGAACTGCCTGGCGCGTTTCAATGAGGCACATCCCGACCAGTCAGGCGATGGCCAGTGCCGCACGGTGGCCGTGGGCATGGTCACCACCCCGGGCAAGGTCTATCAAGGCCTGGACCGGGCCAGCCACGACATCTGGATAAAAAACTGGATGGCCACCGTGTCCGGCAAGACATTCAGCAACCATGGTTCACCATATAAAACCGGTGACTATTTTGCTGATCAGCCTGGTACCTCGGTTGATAAGCTTGCTGACGAGTATGCGGGCGATGCCACGCATACTTCGGTTGTGGTGATCATGCTCAACATATATGAGCCGAAGCCTGCGAATTATCGTCTCCAGGTGTCCACGGATCAGCAGTCGCTGACGGCCATGGTGGTCGGCGGCACCAATGAGGTCCAGGACGTAATCCATGCGGATGCTTCGGGCTCCCCGATCCGGGAGAACGTGACCGCGACGGTGGTCATGCATTACGATGGCCAGCCTGACGGGTATGTGGGCGCGAAGCAGGCGGTGAAGAACGTCGCCCTGCCCAACCAGGGTGATGCGCGGGTCGGGTTCACCCCGGCCGATTTCGGCCTGGCCTATTGGCAGGAGGGCCGGTACTGGTTCGATGTGCAGGTGCCGCAGCAGGGTCGCATGGATGGGGTGGTGGACACCCCGGACCGTGATCCGCGTGAGGTGTTCAGCGTCTCCTCGGTCCCCCCGCCCGCTCCGGTGAAGAAGATCCAGAAGGGCACTTCGGCCGACCGGATGGTCAACCATACGACGATCACGACCGGAACGGGCCGTGGCGGCTATGAGCTGCATTTCCGCGAGCAAATCGACCCGCATGGTGTCCCGTATTCGGTGGAGAACATCAGGTTGAGGGATCTGACCGACGGCCGTGACGTGGCCGGAGAGTTCTCGGTTGTCTGGGACCAGGCCACGGGCCTGCTGACGGTCGACCGGACCCCCGACAATGGGGAGATGCCGCTGGAGCACCAGTACGAGCTGTCCTTCGACGTGCGGGTGTCGAAGCCTGATTTCAGCAAGGTCAGCGATCATGCGACGGTGGGTTGGAACAAGAGGCCGGCCGTGGACACGGGGGCCAAGGAGTTCCCGACGTGGCGCCCCCAGCCCGACAAGTCCTGGATCAGGCAGGACACGGCGACGGGCAGGTGGGCGGCGGTCATCGACCCGTCCCGCACGGACACGACCGGCGCCGACAATGCGAAGTTCCTCGACGGCGACAGGGTGGCTTCAGTGGTGAACGCCACGGTGGCGGCCGACCTAATCGAGGCGCCCGCCCAGTTCGAGATCGGGGACGACTGGTCACAGGCGTCCTACATCTTCAAGGCGGACGACGTGTCGAAAATCCGCGTCTACCAGGCCAAGGCCGGCACCGACCGCGCCTCCTCGGTCAGCGACATCGCCAACCGGGGCCAGGATGTGACCGACCGGTTCGACATCACCATGAAAGGCACGCATGCCGTGGCCAAGGCCAAGCCGTCGTACCCGCGTGGCCTGAAGGGCATGGCGGACCCCCTGCAGGTGACGATGCTCGTCCCCGGGTCGATCAGCTTCGCCCGCGGCAAGGGAGCGGCCCAGGTGCGCAAGGACTTCGGCAGGCAGCCCGGCGACGAGCTGACCTTCTGCAAGGAGCCCGGCGCCACAGGCGCGGACCTGACCAACAGCGCCTACGAGCAGGTCAACACCCACAAGGTGGCCACCAACGAGCCGAAGATCTGCGGGTACGTGCCGCCGGTCAAGAAGGACGTGGTGTCCGAGGCCAGCCAGGGCGGCGACCAGGACAGCGTGGACGGCAAGGTCGTCTACCCCGGCCAGAAGGTCGAATACCAGCTGCTCACCCAGCCCAAACTCCCCGACGACCTGGCCTACGGGGTGTGCCGCGTGATCCTCACGGACACCTACGACCAGTGGCTCAAGGTCGACAAGCAGACCCTGGAGCTGATGGATCTGAACACCGGCCGGGTGATCCCCAAGAGCCGGTACAGCACGAAGTGGGACGACGCGCACCACCTGGTGCAGGTCGTCTTCACCGACCAGGCGCTGATCGGCCAGTGGAGGGCAGGCGGGAACCCGCGCATCCAGCTGCGGTTCGAGGGCACCGTCGGCAAGAAGGCCCCTGCCGGGCACAGGGTCAACAACCGGTGGATGCTGACCCTGAACAACAGCCTGACCCCGTCCAACGAGGTGTTCAACACCCCGCCGGACTTCAACCCGGTCAAGAAGGACGTCAGCTCGAAGGACCAGGGCGTCAGCATCGACGGGAAGACCCTCCTGCTGGGCGACACGGGCTACTACCGGGTCACCCTGGAAGCCAGGCAGACCAACCAGGCGTACGCCGTGTGGCGGCTGGGCCTGGTGGACGACTATGACGACGAGTACCTGTCCATCGACCCCTCCGGTATCGAGGTGCAGGGTTCGGACGGCAAGGACTACACCCAGAAGTTCAACATCCAGGTCAAGGACGGCGTGGTCTACGCGTTCGCCCGGACCGTGGACACCAGGGTGCCGGCGACCGGGGAGATCCTCAAGGGCGACCCGCAGCCTGCCGACCTGGCCGCCTACGCCGCCAGGAGCCACAACCCGCTGCTCGAGCCGGCCATCGACCAGGGCCTGCTGGGCCGCACCTATGACCTGGTGCTTCCCTACAGGGTCATCAAGGTCAAGGACGGCTACGTGGTGAAGAACAAGGCCACGCAGGTCATCAACGACCTGCGCAAGCAGACCAACCAGGTGTCCAACCCGCTCAAGCCGATCAACCCGTCCAAGGATGTGGTGGTCAAGGTCAACGGGGAGAGCACGAACGGCAGGAGCATCTACAAGGACCGGCTGTTCCTCTACCAGCTGGACAGCAGCATCCTGCCGGCCAACCGGGCATACGCCCAGGCCGACCGTTGGCTGATCGAGGACCAGCTGGATCCCAAGTTCGACCAGTACACGGGCCAGTGGGCCGTGTACGCCACCCGCGACCTGTACAAGGACGGGAAGGTGCTGGCCGGCAAGGGCGACCGGATCGCCGGCTCCGGGTTCGTCTCCCCGAAGCTGGGCGAGCTGTTCACCCTGGAGCAGGACCGGTCGGGCAAGGTGACCATCCAGGCCACACCCGCCTACCTGGCGCTGGTGTCCGCGTCCGGCGACCGTGATGCCGGCTGGCGCGCCTACATCCAGTGCAAGCGTCTGGCCGTCACCAAGCATCACGAGAACCGGTTCACCGAACGTTACAACGACAAGGTGAACCCCTCGAACGTGGTGTGGACCCGGACCCCGGACATGACCCCCAGGCTGCGGATCGTCAAGTTCGACACCAGGAGCGACCTGCCCCAGGGGGATCGCAACGACCCCAAGCAGGCCCTGACGGTGGACGGCGACACCGACATCACGGTGCACATCTACAACGAGTCTGGCATCGATCCCGACACGGGCACGGGCTACGTGTTCCTGGGCCGGGACCTGAAGCTGGAGGACAAGACCGTGGCCGGCGACGGCCAGGTCGTGGACTGGAAGTATCCGGACGGGTGGGCCGACTACCAGCTCAAGCCCGGCAAGTATGTGGATGTGCACGGCACCCTCAAGGGCGTCACCGGGCACCACACCAACCGGGCCAAGGTGACCGGCCGGCCGATGGCGCCCTGCGTGGTCCCCGGCGACGACAAGCCCTTCGACCCGAAGGACCCCGACGCCAAGCCCGTCCAGGAGACGCCGAAGGATGCGGTCATGGTCGACGGGGTGGCCCTGTGCGGGGACACCACGGTGGAGTCCAACACCGACGACTGGAACGGCAAGGTCGAGCCTCCGGCCCTGCCCGCCACGGGCTCACAGATCGCCCTGGTTGTCCTGGCCGCCGGGCTGATGCTCCTGGGCGGTTACGTGGCCGTCCAGGGCGGAGCCTGGATGCGTCGCCGGCGTGCGGAGAACCATGAGGCCGCCCTCGCGTTCAGCGAGCAGGTCATGGCCCAGGCCGGAGCGCCGGAGCCTGACGACCCGCGGGACGAACAGCCCCGCTGACGGTATCCGAGCCGCACCCCTGCAAGGGGTGCGGCCCCTTCCTTGCAATGCTTCCCTGCCGGGCTTCTTTGTCGGCCGCCTGCTTCTTAGGTTGCCTCTATTTCTCGGCCCGGCTGGGCAGTGGTCCCTTGTCAGGGATGATCCGGGTGCAGCGGCGGACGGGCTGCCTTCCCGCCGCCGGCTGCATCGTCGGTCCTCCGGTCCTGTAACGGATCGGTAATGATTCTTCCCGTATGTGTTCTAACTGACGTGAGCGGGATGATGCGCGGAGGAGCCGACTGCTTCCCCACTTCTCGGTACCTCCTCCGTTTCGCCATCATGGGTCAACGTGGCGGAAAAGCCGAGGCGGACTTCCCCTTGCCCCCTAGATCCTTGGACACCCAAATCTTCCAAGTCTTCCGTGCCACATCGCAAGCAGGCACGCTAGACAACGGGCACGATCCGCAAGTACACCAGCAGAGCAAAACACAAGTGAAACAGGCGGAACGGAAACATTACGCGGTGTTCGTCAGCTCGACCTTCGAGGATATGAAGGATATTCGCGCAACTGTGTCGGGGAAGCTATATTCCATGAAGAACTTCATGGCCTCCAACAGTAGCCAGTTCGACTACATCCGTGAAAGGCTCAATGACACCGACATCTACGTGCTGCTTCTGGGCGGCAGGTACGGCACCCTCACTCCCGGCGAGGACAGGAGCTACACGCATGAGGAGTATGAGATGGCCAAAGCCAACCCCGATGTCAGGGTGCTGTCCTTCGTCTGCAACCACCCCGAGAATCGGCCTGCCGAGAGACGCCGGTAAGACGATGATGAGCACGACAAGCTCATGAAATTCACTAAGGAAGCGGAAAGCAGCAAAATGGTCGGACTCTGGAATGTCGATACCAGCCCGGAGAACATGTTGAAGACCAACATCTCATCAGGCATGGCGGTATCCGTCTGCTCGGTCGGGCTGCGGACGGCTGGCCTTTGGCCCCTGAGGAATAATCGACGTAGATCCTCTCACGCCTCGCCTTCTTGAGAGTGTCGGTCTGCAGATCCTCATTCTGCTCAAGTGCGCTCACACTCGCATAGCCGATCGGCATGCCCCCCCTCCAACAGTCGGCGGTGACGATTGGACGGGCCTGCCTGAGGCTATTGATTTTAAAATCACATGTTTAGCATGCATAAATTAAAAAATTAGTTTATTCAAACTTATGGCTTTCATCAGGCAACATAGCCGTCCCTGCGCCCAATATATTGAAAACGGTCATTTGATGGGCGCCTTTAGTGAGCGCTTATATTCCTGCAGCCATTCCTTCTTCACCGGCTCGATTCGTGCTCCGCCCTTGCTATCCGGATGGGCCCTGAGTATTTGTATCTGCTCGCTTTGTCTGGCTGTGCAAAAGGCGAATTCCATGTTGGTGGCGGCCGCCCCTCTGATGGCGCTGTCTACATAGATGCCCGAGCTGGGCAGGGGAGAATCGGCTACTCTGCCCGGCTGCTTCATAAGTAGCCGCGATGTCGATGTGTCGGCAGCCACCAACCCCTGGCATATCCAAGGTGATGGTCCCGACCGTATCGTGCCCTCGGTAGGGGCCGGCAGACTCCGGTGTTGCAGCCTTGGCAGCTTCCAGCTTCCAGCGTCTTCTGGCCTGTCCGTCAGCATATTGCGCATTTTGAATCTGCTGACCTGATCATAGCGAGTTGCCCCCGTGCCACCAAGAAACTACTTGTATGGCGTCAGCTCAGCTATCTGGCCACGGATATGGGGTGGGTGGAGTACATGCTGGATGCCGGCCACTGCGACCAAGGCCATGCTGTTCCCGTCCATGAAGGCGGCATCCACCTCCATCATGCCTTCCGGGTTGGGCTCAATCTCTTGAATCAGCACCTCTACAGCATCGCGCGCCCATCCACCTTTTTCAAGACTGGAACTGGACTTGACCATACTTTCATAGGCCATCCGCCAGGTAGCAATAGATGCCCGGGTGGAGTGATTGTGACTTGCTTGCTGCAGGGATGAACCACTCATTTCCTTGTTTCTTTCTGTCGGGATGGTCGCTTGGCTGTTCCTGATGGGGGCGCCAATACTGTTTTGGAGCGGAAGAGTAAGCCGGAACTCAGCCGGTCAATGGATAATCAAGCTGATAGACCGCACTATTGAGGAGCAGGTCGTCAGCAGCGGGCTTGCCTTGTTCGCGTTCAGACAGCAATTGTGTCCGTTGCTCTCTTTTTATCTTTCAATGAAAATTACTGGAGTTACTTCTTATTTTGCGAAATGTTATATTGGCACTCTTAATCGTTTGATAGGCATCAACTTTTGGTCTACATGCCGTATGGTTACTATATAGAACTTTTGAGTCGTAACAATTGAGATTACGGTTATGACTGTCAAGCTACTTGTATGGATACAGTTTCGTTGGCATTAAAACTAGAGTGTCTCATAGAGAAAATTCTAATTTTATTTAAATATTTATATATCATCTATATTGATTTATAAGAAATAAAAGATTCTTCTCTACGCAAGAAGAGTATAAACCCCCTTTTTGTTTCGGCTTGGAAATAGCCTATGCCTTCATTTACAGGTCCTTGGCATGGACCATCAGGTAATCCCAGGCACGGGTGGGTAGCAGGGCATGAAGGGCAACCAGAGGTTTGGCGCCGAAGCCCAGAAGGTAACGTGGGCGGGGATAGCGTACCGTCGAGGCACGAACGATGGCCTTGGCAATGGTTGTTGGTTGGGTCAAATGCCTGCTGGAGTAGAGCCTGCGCAGTCCGGCAGCAGCACGGAAGCCTGCCTTTTGATAGGCGCTTTTGCGGGTGACCTTCTGGAGATGGTCGGCGGCGATTGTGCCCCAGTTGGTGGCGATGGCTCCGGGCTCGATCAGGACCACGTCGATGCCGAAGGGACGCATTTCCATGCGCAGGGCGTCACTGGAGGCTTCAAGGGCGTACTTGGTGGCATGGTACCAGGCACCCATATAGGTGACCATCCGGCCTGCCATGGATGAGGTGTTGACGATTCGGCCGCGTCTGGTCCGGCGCATGGCGGGCAGTACCAGCTGGGTCAATCGGGCAAGTCCGAAGAGGTTGACCTCGAATTGTCGACGGACCTCGTCGATGGAGACCTGCTCGACCGGCCCATAGGACCCGTAGCCGGCGTTGTTGACCAGCAGATCGACCCGCTTCTCCTTCTGCAGAATTCGACCGACTGCCTTCTCGATGGAGGCAGAGTCGGTCAGGTCCATCTGCAGGGCCGTCACCCCCGTGTCGGCCAGCGGCTTCAGTCGCTCGACTCGTCGTCCTGCCGCATATACCCGGTATCCAAGATCGGCGAGCATTCGAGAGGCTTCGTACCCGATGCCGCTGGTGGCCCCAGTGACCAGCGCTACTCGTTTCGTCATTCCCTCACCCCTTTTGACCGACATCCAAGGATTCCTTCTCTTGGCTGTCTTTGAGGCAAAGTATATGACAGAGATCTCAACGCGGAGGCCTGACAGTCAAACAAGCCAGTCTCGTGGCCGAGTTCGGCGGTACGACAACACTTTGACATGGCTCTTTACCCGAATTCGTTCTTGCCGACCATTGCTTGACGACCATTGCGAAGAAATTGAGCCCAACATACAACCGACCAAGGCTTCGTGCTGGAAGGGAATGGGGTGGAATGTGATGAGAGCTTGTGCGCGGAGGGGGACGGGGCTATCTCAATGTGCTGATAAAGATCACGAACTGCGATTTGCCAGTCTGGTGAATGGGTAATCCGAGGAAGACTCCCAGGGAACCTGAAGATCTATCTGGGAAATTTCAAGATCAATCTGGTCTGGCATTGTGTCACCTGCTATAAACACGTGTTTTGCATGCCAATCGCGTCCGCAAAATGGAAGAGACTGGTCAAATAATGGTCACGCTCATATGATTGTTGAAATTCCGCAGTATGCTTATCAGCAATGCTGATTGTAGATTCCGCAGGAGGTTTCAGCATGCAGGGCACACGATTTACCTATTGGTGGCACGGATTCGATCTGTGACGCCGCGTGCCTTGTAGGAACGGTTGCATGGATCGGAACCCACCGGCCCTGCAGTCGTCGACAGCATTTCCCGTGCATCGTCACCGCATAGTCGGTAGGGCGGCACCAGCAACAATGGTTGTAGTAACCGCATGGGAAAGGACAAGCCAATGACATTGGCGGATCATATGAATGCCAGGGTCAAAGCCCTGGCGCCGAGCGACATTCTCGAGTTCAACAAGGAGATCGCCGGAATAGACGGCATCGTGAAGCTGACCCTGGGGGAGCCGGATTTCTTCACCCCCGAGCACGTCAAGCAGGCGGGCATCCAGGCCATCCAGGACAACCACAGTCATTACACCGAGAGTCGCGGCATGCCCAGTCTTCGTAAGGCGGCTGCCGATTATCTCCACTCTAAGTACGGACTGGACTACGACCCTGACAACCAGATTGTGATCACGGCAGGGGCCACTGGGGGCATCTTCTCGGGCCTGACCGCCATGATCAACCCGGGCGATACGGTCATTCTGCCCACGCCCATCTTCCCCCTCTACATCCCCATCGCCCAGCTGAGCGGAGCCAAGACCGTCTTCGTCGACACATCCGATGACGGCTTCATTCTCAGGCCGGACAAGCTGGAGGCCGCCATCGAAAACAGCGATGGTCCGGTCAAGGCCCTGGTGCTCAACTATCCGACCAATCCCACCGGAGTGACCTACGCCCGTGAGGATCTGGAGGCTCTGGCCCAGGTGGCGCGCAAGCACGGCTTCTTCGTGCTCAGCGATGAGATATACGCCGAGCTGACCTATCAGGGCACCCATGTGTCCATGGGCACCATCCTGCCCGAACAAACGGTCGTTCTTGGCGGGGTTTCCAAGTCCCATGCCATGACTGGATGGCGGGTCGGCATCGCCGCTGGCCCGGCCGATGTCATTGATCAGATCAGCAAGGTCAACGAGTTCACCATCACTTCGGTGACCACCAATGCCCAGTATGCGGCCCAGGAGGCTCTGACCAAGGGCATGAATGACACGGATCCGATGCGCGAGGCCTACCGCAAGCGGCGGGACTATCTGGTCAAGGCCCTGCCCGAGGTCGGTCTGGACGTCATCGATCCCAGGGGCGCCTTCTATATCTTCGCCCGGCTGCCCGAGGGCATGCGCGACAGCTGGAGCTTCGTCTACGACCTGGCTCGAAAGGCCAAGGTGGCGGTAATCCCCGGAGCAAGCTTCGGGCCTGGGGGAGAAGGCTACGTCCGCATCTCCTATGCTGCCTCCATGGAGGATCTGCATACCGCCGTGGAGCGGATCGGCGACTATATGCGCGCTCAAAATCGTGGCTGATCCTTCCGGCGATTCACTCGGCGATCATCACAACCATCATCTAGCAACAATCAACGAGGACAGTTACCAAGGACTAGAAAATGACCAGCATTCTCATGTATTCAGTACGCCCCGACGAGCAGGAGGCCATTCAGGCCTGGGCGCAAGCCAATGACATTCAGGTGGACACCACCAACCACGATCTGGGGATGAAAACCGTGGACATGATCAAGGGATACGACGGCATCGTCATCCAGCAGCACGCGGCCCTGCCCGAGCCCGAGCTCTACCAGCGGCTCAAGGAGTATGGCCTCAAGCAGCTGACCCTGCGGATCACCGGCTATGACATCGTCAACCTGCAGGCCGCTCGGGAGAACGGGCTTGTCGTCACCAACGTGCCTGCCTACTCGCCCCGGTCGGTCTCCGAACTGGTCCTGGCCCAGGTCATGCGTCTGGTCCGGCATCTGGGGGAGGCCAGCGCTCGCGAGGCCAAGGACGACTATACCTGGGCTGGGCTTCAGGCCCACGAGATCCACAATCTGACCGTGGGGATCATCGGAGCCGGCAAGATCGGATCGGCAGTGGCCAGGATCTTCCGGGCCCTGGGCTCCACCGTCATCGCCAACGATCCAGTTCACCGCCCCGAGCTGGCGGACACCCTGGATTACGTGGACCTGCCCACCCTTTTGCAGCGGGCCGACATCGTCACCGTTCATACGCCGCTGGACGAGACAACACACCATCTGATCAACGCGCAGGCGCTGGAAGCCATGAAGCCCTCGGCCTTCCTGATCAACGCCGCCCGTGGCCCCATTGTGGACACCCCGGCCCTGATCAAGGCCCTGCAGACCAAGTCCATTGCCGGTGCCGCCATCGACACCATCGAGGGGGAGGCCGGCATCTTCGAAAATGATTTGAGCGGGACCAAAGTCGACAACCAGGCCCTGGAGACCCTCAAGGCCATGCCCAATGTGGAGGTCTCGCCCCACATCGGCTTCTACACCGATGCCGCCGTGACCGCCATGGTCAACATCTCGCTGAACGACGTGAAGACCATTCTGGAGGGCGGCACCAGCGAGCATCAGGTGGACTGAGTCCATCGTTTATGCGACCCGGACCGGGTGCCGACCTACTCAGGCAGGATTGTGAGCAAAGGTGATGGTGCCCTGGTCCGGGTCCATGCTTTCCACAATGGCCAGGGACTTGAGGTTGTAGCCCTCTTTGCGCAGGGTGCGGCCGCCCTCCTGGAAGCCCTTCTCCACGGCGATGCCGATGCCCTCGATGACGACCTTGGCATCATGGCAGATGTCGATCAGCCCGTGCAGGGCGTTGCCCTTGGCCAGGAAGTCGTCAAGGATCAGCACATGCTCGCCCTTCTTGAGGAAGCGTTTGGCCACGATGACGGGGTACTCACGCTGCTTGGTGAAGGAGTAGATGCGGGTCGTGTACTGGTCGCCGTCAAGGTTGATGGACTGGGTCTTCTTGGCGAAGACCACCGGCACGTCCCCGAAGTGGCGGGCGGCCAGGCAGGCGATGCCGATGCCGGATGCCTCGATGGTCAGAATCTTGTCGATCTGGTGCCCAGCGAACAGGCGGGCCCATTCAGCGCCCATGTGGTCGAAGAGCCGCACGTCGCACTGATGGTTGAGGAAGGCGTCCACCTTGAGTACATTGCCAGGCTTGACCGTGCCCTGGCGGCGGATTCGCTCCTCAAGTTCCTGCATGTCATCGTCCTTGTCGTCATGAATGCGGGGCCCCTATGGTCCCGACGGATAGACACCAAGATAACCCGGTTCTGGGACTGTGGTCCGGCCGCCCTGATCCGCCAGGTTTCACCTCCAGCGGATTGGAGTGTCTTCCTGGCGTGTCAGCCCGTCAATCCGCGGATTCAAGGCCCTAACTGTTACAGTGAAAATTGACCGCAATGGTCACGCATCGTCACGGTGCGTTCAAGGACCTAAGGAGGACCATATGGGGATTCTGGATGATGCAAAGGATGCCATGAAGTCTGCCGGCGAGAAGATTTCCGATGTCGCTGGCGATGTAAAGGACACCGTTATGGACAAGGCATCCGATGCCAAGGACGCCGTTGCCGATAAGATGGGCGACGCCAAGGACGCTGCCCAGGACAAGATGGGCGACGCCAAGGACGCCGCCTCCGACAAGATGGACCAGGCCAAGGCCGATGCCAAGGTCGGCAAGGCCAAGGCTGAGCAGGGCGCCACCGAGGCTGTCAACAACGCCAAGGACCAAGTGCGCAACTGACCGGGTCATCTCGACTTCCCCGACTAAACCCCGTTCGCTTTCCTTATCTAAGGCGGACGGGGTCTTTTATTTGTGTTGGTATGCTTGCTGGCTAACCCATGAGCCAAGACCGATGACACCGCTTTGTGGTAGAAATGGTTGTTTGCCGGGTGTGCGCCATCCGGCCTGAGACGGTGACCGAGACCAGATGGCAAGAGGTGGCTTGTGAACGAGGAACCGGACTTGATCCAGCGCAGCGCCAAGGAGCTGCTCAAGGGGCTCAACGATCGGCAGGCCGAGGCGGTGCAATACCAGGGGCCGGCCCTGCTGATCGGGGCAGGCGCAGGCTCGGGCAAGACCAGGGTGCTGACCCGCAGAATCGCCTGGATCCTCAGTCAGTTCGGCGCCTGGCCCAGCCAGATCCTGGCCATCACCTTCACCAACAAGGCGGCCTCCGAGATGCGCGAGCGTCTGCGCCGACTGATCGGGCCCGTGGCCGACCGCATGTGGGTGTCCACCTTCCACTCGGCCTGCGTGCGCATTCTGAGGCGGGATGGCAAGGAGATCGGCCTGCGATCGGGTTTCACCATCTATGACACGGCCGATTCCGAGCGTCTGATCAAGCTGATCGGCAAGGATCTCAACATCGATCTGAAGCGCTACACCCCCAGAAACATTCTGGGCCACATATCCGACTACAAGAACAACCTGCAGGATTGGCGCACCCAGCTGCAGGAGTACGCCCCCGACTACCGGCCCGGGCAGCGCGGCCAGCAGATCACCGCCCGCTTCGGCAACGAGGAGGAGCTCTACTCCGTGGTCTACGCCGAGTACGAGCACCGGCTGGCTCAGGCCAACGCCGTCGACTTCGACGATCTGATCGTACGCACGGTCCAGTTGCTCCAGCAGTCCCCGATGGTGGCGCAGTATTACCACCATCGGTTCCGCTACGTGCTGGTGGACGAGTACCAGGACACCAACCATGCCCAGTACGTGCTCATGCGCGAGCTGGCCGGTGCCGATGCCGGCAAACAGGACCAGGCCTGGATCACCGTGGTGGGCGATTCGGACCAATCCATCTATGCCTTCCGAGGGGCCGACATCAGCAACATCAGGGACTTCGAGAAGGACTTCCCCGGAGCCCGGACCATCCTTCTGGAGCAGAACTACCGTTCCACCCAGACCATTCTGGATGCGGCCAATGCCATCATCGTCAAGAACGAGGGCCGCAAGCCCAAGAAACTCTGGACCGCCCTGGGCAAGGGGGAGCCCATCGTGGGTTATGCAGCCGACAACGCCCAGCAGGAGGCCGCCTGGATCGCCACCGAGATCGCCCGACTGCGCAGCGAGGAGGGCATTCCCTACTCCGACATGGCCATCATGTACCGGGCCAACGCCCAGTCCCGCGCACTGGAGGAGGGGCTGATCAACGCCGGTCTGCCTTATCAGCTGGTGGGCGGGACCCGCTTCTACGAGCGTAAGGAAATCAAGGACGCCCTGGCCTATCTGCACGCCATCGCCAATCCCCAGGACGACGTGAACATGCGCCGGATACTCAACGTGCCCAAGCGCGGCCTGGCCGCACGTGCCGAGGCGGCGGCGACCTCCTATGCGGATCTGCATCAGGTTTCCTTCTGGCAGGGGGTGCAGCATATCGAGGAGGTGCCCGGGGCCTCCACGCTGATGGTCAAGCGGATGAAGGCCTTCAGGGATCTAATCACCTCCCTGACCGGCTTTGCCGCAGAGCACGATACCAAGCCGTCCCAGATTGTTGAGAAGGTGCTGGAGGACTCCGGCATGCTGGACGAGCTGCGCAGGTCGGTCGATCCGCAGGATGCCTCCAGGCTGGAGAACCTCGGTCAGTTGCAGTCAGTGGCCGCCGAGTTCGAGCAGAAGACTCCCGACGCCACGCTGGCGGGCTTCCTGGAGACCACGGCACTGGTGGCCGACTCGGACCAGCTGCCGGGCCTGGGCGACGACTCGGGCAAGGTGACGCTGATGACCCTGCACACGGCCAAGGGCCTGGAGTATCCGGTGGTCTTCCTGACCGGCATGGAGCAGGGAACCTTCCCTCACTCCCGCTGCCTGGAGGATGCCGACGAGATGCAGGAGGAGCGTCGGTTGGCCTATGTGGGCGTGACCCGTGCCAAGCGGCGTCTTTACCTGACCCGGGCGGCCGTCCGCTCCCAGTGGGGACAGGTCAATGAGATGCTGCCCAGTCAGTTCCTGGATGACATCCCTGACGAGCTGATCGACTGGAAGCGTAGGCAGGCCGGCAACGAGCGGATGCGCGCAGGCTGGGACCTGGGTGACGACGAGGACGAATTCGGCGGCTTCGAGGATGAAAGCGACGGCCGTGCATTCGGTCATCGTTCATTCGGCGGCTTCGGCTCCGGCTTTGGCTCTTCCCGCAATGGATACGGGCGCTCGCGGACCTCCTCGCAGCGGTCGTTCGGCTCCTCCTCCAGAAATGGAAGGGTCATGACCAGGCGGAGCACGACAAACCCGTCGTCAACCTCACACGCTGGCAGGGCCTCGGCCCAGCCCAAGTCGAACGGCCTATCCATTCAGGACTTCTCCCTGGGAGACAGGGTGGCCCACGACCAGTATGGCCTGGGCAAGGTGGTCGACATTCAGGACAAGGGGCACAACTCGGTCCTGACCGTGGACTTCGGTTCCGAGGGGACCAAGCGGCTGATGCTGCGCTTGGCGCCGATCGAAAAGCTCTGAACGATCGAGACTCAGGGCCTACCCACGGACGGGACCACAGAATCTATGCGTTCATGACTCTTGCGAGGACAGCCATTCCACGGCGAGCTGGGTGCGGTTGGCCAGGTTGGTCTTGGCTAGGATGGCGGAGATGTGATTGCGGACGGTGCCTTCGCTGAGGCAGAGCCGACTGGCGATGGCCTGGTTGTCGAGGCCATCGGCCACCAGAGCGACGATTTCATGTTCGCGGTCGGTCAGGGTTTGGAAGCGCCGGGGAACAGGCTTGGACGGGTCCTTTCGCGTCTGCTCCTCCTGCTTGCCAAGCGACAGATTAGCCACGGCCTCGGCTCCGAGAACCGTCTGCCCGGCCATGACGGCCTGGAGGGCCGGCACCACCGAGGCCACGTCCTGCTTGATCACATACCCCTTGGCTCCCAGGGCCAGGGCGCGGGAAATATATTCCTTGTCTGCAAAAGTGGTCAGAAAGAGCACACGAGCAGCCGGATCCACGGCGATGATGCGCTCCGCCGCCTCCAGGCCGTCCATGCCGGGCATCTGCACATCGAGCAGCAGCACGTCAGGCCTGCCGCCAGCCGCCTGGAAACACTTGAGGGCTGACTGGCCGTCATTGGCTGTCCAGATCACGTCTGCAGTACCAGTTGCCGTCAGAATCGTTGACAGGGACGAGCAGACAATCGGATCGTCATCAGCGATAGCGACTTTCATGCCATGACCTTCCTATCCTCTCCATGCTCAGCTGCGCTGTGGTCGGACCAGGGCTCCTTGGGCAAGGATACGAAGACCTTCCATCCTTGTCGGTTGGGGCCGCTGTTGGCCGTGCCGCCCAAGGCCCTGGCCCTGGCCTCCATATCGGCCAGCCCCATGCCGCGGCTGTCAGGCTGCGATTGCTGAGACCCGCCGTCGTCCTGCACCACCATCTGCCAGAAGGCCGGGAGGTCGCACAGAATGACCTGTGCCGACCTGGCTGAGGAATGGCGGACCGTATTGGTAAGGGCCTCGCGAACAATGGTGGCCAGGCAACGGCACACTGGTGCAGGCGCTGTCTCGATGCCGTTGTTCAGATCGACCTTCAGCCGCCCCATAGAAGCCTCGGAGCTGGCATCCTCCATCTGGGATGCGAAGTCGGTGCCCTCATCCTCCAAGTCATGCACCGAACGACGAATTGTGGTCATGGCCTCATTCAGGGTCTTGCCGACATCATCCAATATCCGCTCGGTACTTTGATCGCCCTTGCTCTGCGCAACCACCCGGCCAGCCTGGACTTGCATGATGGCTCGGGTGAGCAGGTGGCCCACATTGTCATGAATATCCCGAGCGATCCGGGTCCGCTCGGATAAGTGCGCCATCCGGGTCGCCTGGGCCCGCTCCTCGTCCAGGTCGTTGATGCGGCCGTGCAATTGGCGAATCCGGTAGCGCTCGGTGTCTTCAATCTGCCATTCACGACCCTTAGCCACGGCCAAGTGCGCACATGCCAGTCCGCCGCCTTGCGTCAGTGCTGATGTCAACAAAACAAGCAGCGCATAGCCTTGGGTGAGGCCTCTGAACAGTATGAGGTCAGTGATGGCAGGTATCAGCCAAAAGAATGCAGGCAGCAAGGCCAAGAGCTGCCTGAGGGAGGCCAGCACAGAGTCCTTGGTCTGGGTGTCTTTCAAGTCGGCTGATCCGGTAGCTAGAACCATGGTTCCGAGTCCAACCCCTGCCTCGAAGGCCAGAGCCGGCAAGAAGAAAAGCCAGACAGGTATGAACATTGCCAAAAGCGACACCAGAGCGCCGCCACACATGGAACCTGGCGCCGGCAGCAGCCATTCACACAGGGCCCCTGCGGCTAGAGAGGCCAGGAGGCCGGCGATCAGGGTTGCTGAAACCCCTGAACCATACCATGATCCGCATAAGGTCCCCAAAGCAAGCAGGACCAGCCAACCAGCTATCCTGCCCATGAATGTCTCCTCGCCCTGTTGTCCTATTGTCTCAAATAATAATTGGCGGGCTACCCCTTCCTGCGCCTATCCGCATGCGGAAGCACCCATGACAAATGTCATAGGTCTGATTCGACCATCCACAATATTGATGACGGCTGTCACGGTGTTGGGCCAGCCATAGCTGGGATGATGGAATCATGAACAGTTCACGTGAGCAAGAGCCGGCCTTGAAGGTCAGCGCATTGGTGAAGCGTTACGGTGACATGGTGGCCTTAGACCACTTCGATATGGAAGTCGGTCGTGGTGAGGTATTCGGACTGCTTGGCCCCAATGGTTCAGGCAAGTCAACCGCCATCAACTGCATCCTGGCCCTGCTCAGCTATGAATCGGGGACGGTTCGGATATTCGGGCAGGAGATGACCCCGACCTCCTACGACCTGAAAAGTCATATCGGCGTGGTTCCACAGAATGTGGCCGTCTTCAACGAACTGAGCGTGCAGGAGAACATCGACTATTTCTGCTCCCTCTATGTGCCCAGGAAGGCCGACCGCAAGGATCTGGTCGAGCAGGCCATCGACTTCGTGGGGCTGGACGACTTCCGCAGGTTCCGTCCGGGCAAGCTGTCGGGCGGTCTGCTGCGCAGGCTCAACATCGCCTGCGGCATCGCCCATCAGCCGGACCTCATCTTCTTCGACGAGCCCACCGTCGCCGTTGACCCCCAGAGCCGCAACGCCATCCTGGAGGGCATCGAACGGCTGAACGCCCAGGGGGCCACTGTGGTCTACACCAGCCATTACATGGAGGAGGTGGAGCAGATCTGCACGCGGATCATGATCATGGACCACGGCCGTCAGATCGCCCTGGGGACAGCCGAGGAACTCAAGGGCATGGTCCAAGCCGGCGAGCAGGTCACCGTCGAGACCCTGGACCTACAGGATTCCACACTGGCCCGGATCCGTGCCCTGCCCCTGGCCCAATCCGCCGACTATGACGGCAAGGAACTGGTCATCCACTGCCGCCAGGGCGAACACAACCTGCAGGACGTGCTGACGGTCCTGGAATCCACCCAGACCAGCTACGGCCACCTGACCAGCCGTCCGCCATCCCTGAACGATGTGTTCCTGGAACTGACCGGCAAGGAACTGCGCGACTGAGCGCGGTCCCAAGCTCAATTGCCGTAAAGGAGCACCTATTCATGTGGAACTCATTTCTGATCAACGTCAAGACCTCGATACGCAACACCTCCTCTCTCTTCTGGGTCCTGGCCTTCCCGGTCATTCTGGCCGCTCTGATGCTGGGCATCATGGGCAACCTGCAAGACGGTTACACTGCCGAGGCACAGCATTTCGCCATTGTCTCGGACGCCAACTGGAAAGCCAGCCCAGGTGCTGACGAGCTCGTTTCCTCACTATCGAAGAAACCCAAGGCCGGGTCCGATGACACTCGGCTGCTTATCCCGACGACGGTGGCTTCCAAGGCCGAAGCGGACACACGTCTGGATGGCCGGAAGGACATCGGATACCTGTACGCGGGTCCTGACGGACTGGTCAACATGGTCCTGTCGGACCGCGAAGCCGCCAGCATCCAATCCGACTCAACCGCCTCCGAAGGCATAACGGTCTCCATTCTGTCCGCCTCGCTGGGAAGCTTCAACCAGGCCAACGCCGCAAGGTCCACCCTGGCCTCGACGAATATCCGAATACTCGTGCAGTCCGGCGAACAGACCTACACCAAGCAAATCCGCCTGACGCACATCCACCCTTCTATGACCGCGCCCTACTTCTTCGCTGTGCTGGCTATGGCCTGCCTTATCGGTGCCAGCACCGCAGCCGAGATGATTGCCAGGACCCAGCCCAACCTTTCAGCCCTGGGAGCCCGACGGGACAGTTCTCCCAGCCCCAAGCGGCGGCAGGCAGCGGGTGCCTTTCTTGCCTCCTGGCTCTTCTCCGCAGCCAGCCTCCTGGTCGCCTACATCTTCGTCCGCACAGTCTGCGGCGTGCAGACCGGCGGTCGCGACCCGATAGCCCTCATAGCCATCGCAGTGGGCACCTTTATGGCGACCGCTTTCGGCTCTATGATGGGCGCCATTCCCAAACTTTCCACCGAAACGAAGGTTGGCCTGGTAATAGCGATCGACTGCACGTTGAGTGCCTTCATCGGCCTCTATGGCAGCCTGGCTATGGACCTCAACAATGCCATCCAGGAGCATGCTCCCATCTTTCATCTGCTCAACCCCGTCAAGCAGGTCTCCAACCTCTTCTACGACATCGTCTACTACGACAGTCTGGCACCCTTCGCCCGCACCTGCGGCATCCTGGCCATCATGGCTGCCGTCTTCCTGTCCATCTGCGGCCTGCTCCTAAGGAAACAACGGTATGAATACTTGTAAAACAGCACTGCGCATCATCTGGGCGCATAAGTTCTACCTCCTTCTGTATCTGGTGGGCATGAGCCTGATCATGATTGTCATCGGTTCCACGAACGTGCAGGCCGCGGTACGTGCCAACGCCTCAAGCTCGATTGGTCGCTTTGAGCCCGCACGTGCGAAGGTGGTCGTCATCAATAGGGATAGCGGTAACCAGGCTGGTTGCGAGCTGGGCCAGGGTCTGAAGAAGTATCTGGGCAAATCGGCCCAATTGGTGACAGTCGAAGATAAGCCCCAGGCCCTGCAGGACGCCAATGTATCGGGTAAAAGCGATTTGACCGTCATCATTCCTAAGGGATATGGTCAACGGTTCCTTGAGACGCTTGAAGACACTGCTGCCCAAGCTCGCAGCGGCGGTAAGACGACTGATTTTCCTAAGGTTGAAACGGCCGCCTCCTATAATTCCAGCCGTGGCAGTCTGGCACAATTGCAGGTGGACAGTTATTTTGATGCTATTCGTACTGCTCTGCTGAGCGGTCTGGGCCAAAACGGTTCGACGGATCTGCACTCGCCGGCTGCGGTCAAGGATGCGGCTGCCTATGCAGTGGCCTACTATGCCGGCAACCAGCCACATGTGGGCATCCATGCCAGCCCAAAGAATGATGATGGAGCCCTGTTGAAAGGCTTCGCCACGACAGTCGGCCTGGCTGCCTTTCCCTTGATGACAGCGCTGACGGTCTGCGTAGCCACACTCTTCGGAGCCTTCAGTTCTCCAGACCGACATCGACGCCTTCTTGCCTCTCCGATCCGGTCCAGCAGCCTGAATGGACAGGAGCTCACGGCAGCCCTCATTGTGGCAGGTGTCTCATGGGCATATTACGTGGCACTCGTTGCCTTCAGTATGGCGGCATCGGGGGTGTCCTTGGCTTCGTTTGGCTGGGGGAGGGTGCTGCTGAGCTTTTTCGTCATGCTGATATTCGCTGTATCGGCGGCATCCTTTGGATTCATGCTTTCTCAGTTCAATCCTTCTTCTTCGCTCATAAACTCCGTCGGGGTCACCTTCGGCCTGGTGGTTATGTTCACCTCAGGATCGAGTTCCGGCGGCTCCCTGCCTCCGGTCATGCAGACCATCGGCAAACTGACGCCGGGTTGGTGGTACAACACTGCAGTCCAATCAATCATGGATTCAAGCACAACAGGTTTGGCCTCCTGGGGCCTTCCGCTGACTGTGGTTGCCTTGTTCGCTCTGGCTTATGCCTGTGTCGGTCTCATGGTCTCCCGCCTGACACGCACCCGGGCCACCCTGGTCGCTCCTGTCAGCTCCGACCCCAGTATGATCGGCTGATGCCTGATTTGCCAGTCATTCATCCGGCTTCATGGCCAGTCTGGCAATCAGACATGTCAGCAGTGTCACCATGACAACACCAGTGATGATCAAGGTCATGGGGCAGTGGTCGATCAGCGGGCCGAAGGCGGCCTGTCCCAGCGGAATCGCGCACATGCATAGACTGTTGGTCAGCCCTATCACCTTGCCTATCAGCATTGCAGGGGTATGAATCTGCTCATAGGACATGGAAGTGATGTTGACCGTCTGCACCATTCCCGCAGCCAGAGCCATGCACCCGGTTACCAGGGCGAAGAGGACATGAGCAGGCAAATGCAGAAGCAGCCCTGCGGCAATGGGCAGGAGGACCAGGGCGCTGCCCGAGAGCAGCAAGGGTATCCGTTGCAGATAGAACCAGCTAGGGCGGATGGACACCAGGATGGCTCCAAGCAGGCTCCCGCAGGCCAGTATCCCTTCGGCCAGCCCCTGCATGGCATTGCTCAGGCCCAGTGTCCGAGTGATTATATATGGCAGGGCCACGTTGATGTACGAGGCAAAGATCAGGTTGGCCGCCAGGCTGAGTCCTATGACCACTTTGAGGTTGCTGTGCCTGACCAGAAACTGTGCAGCCGCTTTGGTGTCCGCAGCCAGATGGCTCACCAGTGCTCCTGGGCCTTGGGAGGGACCCTGTGCCGGTTCGGGAATCCTGACGGCGATTCTGATCCAGACGGCAGAAAGAAGACAGACCAAAGCGGCAACCCCGACCACTTGCATGATTCCGAAGAAGCCCATGACCATGCCGGCCACTACTGGTCCGATCATTCCTACCAGGGAGATTGCCTGGGAAACCAGGGCTGATGCGCGGGTCAGGTCTTTTCTGTCCACCAGACAGTGAAGGGCCGCCTGCACCGTTGGGCTGTAACAGGCTCTGTAGGCATTGACCAGCATCATGCAGGCCACGGTCAAAAAAACCGGGTCAATCTTCTGGCTTATCAGGATGTACAAGAAGGCTGTCAATGCCGACAGAATGTCCAGGACCGCCATGGTGGACTGCTTGTGCAGCCGGTCGGCCAGAGCTCCGCCCAGGGGGGTAAGGAGTATGGATGGAAGGACCGCCAGAGCGGAGACCATGCCATAGAGGGATGCCGATCCTGAGATGTTGAGCAGGTGAAGCGGCAGGGCGAAGACCAAGCATGTTTGCCCTAGATTGGAGAGAATCTCAGTCGTCAGAAGAGCAATGAACGGCAGTGTCAGCAGCCCCTTGCCTTTGGAGTGGTCCATGCTTGAGGTTTGGTCGTGAGCGGGCGGGTTCATATCGCGACTTCGCTTTCGGTTTTTTCCTTCTTGTTGCCTTTGGTGTCGGTGCCGAAGGAGGCCAATAGGTCGGAGAATCCCTGATCTTGCAGGGGGATGCCCAAGCTTTGCATGATCGAGAAGAAACAGGCGGCTCTGGTGCGCAGTTCTGCCTTCGTGCCCCGGCGAAAGAAGGGCAGCAGCCACATGTTGGCCAGTAGGCGGAGGATCTCTGCGGCTTGTTCGACGTGTTCCACATGCAGTGAGCCGTCCTGGTTGCCCTGTGTGATCAGGTCGACAAAGTCGTCCCGCTCATCCACCAAGGAGGTGAATTCCATGCCGATCATCTTGGGATTGGCCTTTGGGTTGAATTTGCGGAACATCAGATTCGCGGCCTCCAGTCTCTTTTGCGCTCGCTCAGGGGAGAAGAGCGACTGCAGCTGCTCCAAAGCCGTGCCTTGCTTCGATCGGGTTTGGGTTTTGCCGGACGTCTCGCTCATGGTGTTCATCAACCTGTCGGCCACGGCGTCGAAGAGATCTTCCTTGGACCTAAAATGGTGGTAGACGGCCCCCTTGCTCAAGCCTCCGGTTGCATTGATGATGTCCTGCATGCTGGTTTTGTCGTAGCCCTGGCTGGTGAAGAGTTCGGTGGCGGCTTCGACGATTCTCTCCTGCGTCAGCTCGGGGTGTGCGTTGCGGGCCATGGTCGTCTTCCTTTCAGATCCCTGAGATGGGTCGTTGTTGATCGGTTGGGGGAGTCTTCATGCCTTGGATCAATATAATATACCGACCGTTGGTATGAATATATCACAACATACATGTAATCCCAGGTCGGGCTCATGTGGTTTAATAAACACTTGGTTTGCGCATTTGTGCGCGAACCTATCTGGAGTCTCAGCCCATCAATGGGTCGGCGGCCGCAAGGTCGTTCGTGCTTGGCACGGTGAAGCATTGGAGAGGCCTGACTCGACGGTTCCGGCCGTCTTCGTTCAGATAACGACAGAAGCAAGTAAGGATTGCATCAATGACTAACATTCAGCGTGCGCGTCGCCAGGTCCGCCTGTCCCGCGCTCTTGGCATCGCCCTGACCCCCAAGGCCCAACGCCTGTTCGAGAAGCGCCCCTATGGCCCCGGCGAGCACGGCCGCAGCCGTCGTCGCACCGAGTCCGATTACGCCGTCCGTCTGCGCGAGAAGCAGAGGCTGCGCGCTCAGTACGGCGTCTCCGAGAAGCAGCTGCGTGCCGCCTACGAGCGGGGCACCCATGAGTCCGGCCAGACCGGTGCCGCCATGCTTCGCGAGCTGGAGTGCCGCCTGGACAACCTGGTCCTGCGCGCCGGCATCGCCCGCACCACCGCCCAGGCCCGCCAGTACGTGGTTCACCGCCACATCCTGGTCGACGGCAACATCGTGGACCGCCCCTCCTACAGGGTCAAGCCCGGCCAGACCATCCAGGTCAAGCCCAAGAGCCAGACCATGGTCCCCTTCCAGATCGCCGCCGAAGGCGTCCACCGGGATGTGCTACCCGCAGTCCCCGGCTACCTGGACGTGGACCTGGCCTCCCTGAAGGCCAGCCTGGTCCGCAAGCCCGAGCCGGAGGAGATCCCGGTTCAGATCAACATCCAGTACGTGGTCGAGTTCTACGCTCGCTGAGCACTAGGAACTTTGGGGCCCCGGTTCGTCCGGGGCCCTTTGCATGTCAGGATTTGCCGCCCCCGCTGGGGTATGGGTGGGATAATAGGGGCATGTTGCTCCATCTGTATGCCGTCCGCCATGGGCAGACCTATTTTAATCGCTACAACCGTCTCCAGGGCTGGTCCAACTCGCCCTTGACTTCATCGGGGCTGGAGGATGCCGACCGTGCAGGTCGTAAATTAACTAAGGTCAGTTTTGCGGCCGCCTACTGCTCGGACACCACCCGGGCCCAGGAGACAGTCCACAGGATCCTGGCCCAGAACCAGTCTGGGAACAAGCCTGAACCGGTCAGCGACAGCCACTTCCGCGAGCAGTTCTACGGCTACTTCGAGGGGCAGGACATGGCCATGGCCTGGTGGGCTGCAGGCGCGCCCCATGGAGCAGGCACCTACCAGCAGATTGTGGACCAGTTCGGTCTGTCCGCCACCAGGGACTTCCTCAAGGAGGCCGACCCATTTGGCGATGCCGAGTCCGACAACGAGTATTGGACTCGGATTGCCGGAGGATTCGCCCTGATCGCCGCCGACCCGCATCTGAAGAATGGCGACCGCGTCCTGCTGATCTCGCACGGCAACACCCTGCTCAGTCTGGTCAACCGCTTCGGCGGCGGTCGTTACGACACCAGCAGCCGCCCGAGCAACGGAAGCGTCACCATATTCGACTTCGATACGGAGGCCCCCTTTGAGCGCGCCCTGCAGGTTCGGTCCTTCAACCGTTGAACCGGCTTCAACCGGCCGGTCATGGCCTGGTCTGATAGACGGCGCGTGCTAGCGTTGTCCCCAGTATCGTACCAATGGAAGAGAGGTAGCAGATGGACGTAGGACAGATTGCCGGCCTGATAGCGGCCATTGCCTTCGCTATCTTGGCAGGGTTTCTGATCTATCCCCTGATTCGTCTGGGGAAGCTCTTCGACCAGCTGGCGCAGACCATCAAGCAGGCGGGCGACCATGTCGTGCCCACCCTGGACGAGTCCACCAGCACGGTCACCCAGCTCAACCAGACCCTGACCGACGTCAATCGCATCTCCGCAGCGGCCTCGACCACGGCAGGCAACCTCGGCGCCCTGACCGACCTGTACGGATCGATGCTGGGCAAGCCGGTCATCAAAGCGGCAGCCTTCCTCTATGCCCTGCGCAAGACGATCTCGTCATTCCTTTCAGGAGGCCGCGACAGTGCCGAATCCAAACCTTCCACTGCAAAAAAGGCCAATGACGGCCAAGGGAACGAGGGGAGTACCCGCTGATGTTCAAACGGATCTTCTGGATGGGGCTGGGCGTCACGGCAGGTGTAGTCCTGGTGACCAAGGCCGAGGCCTATGTCAGGGCCAATATCCCCAAGCGTGCAAGGGAATTCGTGCTGGGCGAGGACCAGGACCAGGTGGCCTCACGGACCCTGTCCGGCCTGGTACGCCAGTTCACCCAGACCATGCACCAGCGGCAGGATGAGCTGGACCGCCGCTATCTGGACCGTTTCCAGGGCTGAGCCTGGGGCGGACAAGCCAGGACAGATGCGCCTGGCCGGTGTAAAATTCACCATATTCACCCATGGGTCCGGAGTGTGGGCGACTTGTCCGCGCCCTGGACAACCGAGTCATTTGACAACCCGTAATCCAGTCGGCGTTCATCGGGTCTGAAGGAGCAGAAGCAGCATGCGCACATCGGAAATCGCCAAGCGTTTCCTCGATTATTTCCAGGACAAGGATCATCTGGTGGTTCCCTCCGCCTCTCTGATCTCGCCCAATCCCACCACGCTCTTCACCATCGCCGGCATGGTTCCCTTCATCCCCTATCTGCTGGGGGAGCAGACCCCGCCCAAGAGCCGGATGGCCAGCAACCAGAAGTGCGTGCGCACCCTGGACATCGATGAGGTGGGCAAGACCACCCGTCACGGCACCTTCTTCCAAATGCTGGGCAACTTCTCCTTCGGGGACTACTTCAAGGAGGAGGCCATCCACTATGCCTGGGACCTGCTGACCAAGCCCCAGGATCAGGGCGGCTACGGCTTCGACCCCGATACGATCTGGGTGACCACCTATACCGACGATGACGAGGCTCGCTCCCTGTGGAAGAACGAGGGCTTCGACCCCGAGCACATGGAAATCCTGGGCATGGAGGACAACTTCTGGACCACCGGCGGCCCCGGCCCCGGCGGCCCCTGCTCCGAAATTTACGTGGACCGCGGCCCTGCCTATGGCAAGGAGGGCGGCCCCTCGGCAGACGAGAACCGGTATATCGAGATCTGGGATCTGGTCTTCGAAAACTACGAGGTGGACAATGTCCGCTCCAAGACCGACCTGCACATCGTGGGGGAGCTGGAGCACAAGAACATCGACACCGGCGCCGGCCTGGAGCGCCTGGCCTATCTGCTTCAAGGCAAGCAGAACATCTACGAGACTGACGAGGTCTATCCCGTCATACAGGCTGCCGAGGGCCTGTCTGGTCGGCACTACGGCGACGATGACCAGGATGACGTGCGCTTCCGTGTGGTGGCCGACCATGTCCGCTCGGCCCTGATGATCATGAGCGACGGCGTCCGTCCCAGCAATGTCGGCCGGGGCTATGTGCTGCGTCGACTGCTGCGCCGGACGATCCGCTCCATGAAGATGCTGGGTGTGGACCAGGAGGTTCTGCCCCAGCTCTTCCCGGTCTCCAAGGAGGCCATGGCCCCCAGCTACCCAGAGCTCAACGACACCTTTTCCGAAGTGGCCGAATCGGCCTATGGCGAGGAGCAGGCCTTCCGCCGGACCCTGGACAAGGGGACCACCATTCTGGATACGGCCGTCAACAAGGCCAAGAGCGGGAAGGGCGATCCCGAGGTCTCCGGCAAGGATGCCTTCACCCTGCATGACACTTACGGTTTCCCCATCGAACTGACCCTGGAGATGGCTGCCGAACAGGGCGTCAAGGTGGATCAGGACGAGTTCCGGAAGCTCATGAACGAGCAGAAGTCCAGGGCCCGCGCCGATGCCATGAAGAAGCGGCACAACGTGGACCTGAGCGTATACGACGATATGCGCAAGAGCCTGGACGAACCTCAGGTCTTCCTGGGCTACACCGACTTTTCCAGCCGCTCGACCGTCCTGGGCATCATCCAGGAAGGCAAGGGAGCGGTTCCGGCCGTCAAGGCCCCTGCCCAGGTCGAGGTGATTCTGGACCGCACGCCCTTCTACGCCGAGGCCGGTGGCCAGCTGGCCGACCAGGGCGAGATTCTGACCGACGATGGGGCCGTCCTGGAGGTGGACGACGTGCAGAAGCCCATCAAGGGGCTGACCATCCACCGCTGCCGGCTGACGGAAGGGACGCTGACCCTGCAGGCCAAGGTCACGGCCAACATCGACCGGAACCGGCGCGGGGCCATTGCCCGCTCGCACACCGCCACGCACATGGTCCACAAGGCCCTGCGAGAGGAACTGGGTCCCCAGGCCACGCAGCGCGGTTCCGAGGATGCACCCAACAGGCTGCGTTTCGACTTCCAGTGGTCGCAGGCCCCCAGCCGCCAGGCCATGGATGCTGTGGAAGCCCGTGTCAACGACCGGCTGCGCGACAACCTGGCTGTGACCGCGCAGGAGATGAAGTATGACGACGCCATCGCCCTGGGCGCCATGCACCTCTTCGGGGAGAAGTACGGCGATGTGGTCCGTGTGGTCTCCATAGGCGAGGACGGCTGGAGCCGTGAGCTCTGCGGGGGAACCCATGTGGACCACGTGGGTAAGATCGGCGCGGTCTCCATCATGTCCGAGGCCTCGGTGGGCACCGGCGTTCGTCGTGTCGATGCCGTGGTGGGCCAGGGGGCTTACGAATACAACGCCCGTGAGCACGCCCTGGTCTCTCAGCTCTCCGACAAGCTCAACGCCCGCCCTGACGAACTTGAGTCCAGGATCTCGGCTCTGCTGGCCAAGCTCAAGGAATCCGACCGTCGACTGGCAGCCACATATGAGCAGCAGATGGCCCAGGCTGTGCCCGAGCTGGCCAACCAGGCCCTGCATGCCCCGGGTGAGGTCAAGGTTGCATCCCGGAACATGGGGCATTTCGGCTCGGTCGATGCCCTGCGCAAGACGGTGACCGACCTGCGGGCCCGTATGGGCGATGAATACCCGGTTGTGGTCGCCTTGGCCGGTGTCAGCGAGGACGACAAGCCTGTCATCTTCGTAGCCACCAACCAGGCGGCCCGTGACCGCGGTCTTAGGGCCGGCGACCTGGTCAGGACGGCCTCCAGGGTCCTGGGAGGCGGCGGCGGTGGCAAGCCTGAATTCGCCCAGGGCGGAGGCCAGGATGCTTCGGCCATCGATCGGGCCTTGAAAGCCCTGAGCGATCAGGTCCAAGAGGGCTGAGCTTTCCCGTGGGATCACAGACAGCCGTGTGGCTGGGGGTGGATCTTGGTGAGGCCAGGGTGGGTCTGGCCCTGTCGGACCCGGAGCTGACCCTGGCCTTTCCCGCTGGCAACATCAGGGTTCAGGGTGACTACTTCCAAGCCCTGGACCAGGTGGAAGACCTGATTATGGACAAATGCGTGTCCAGGGTCGTAGTCGGACACCCCCTGCTTCTGAGCGGCCAGGCTGGTCGCAGCGCCAAAAAGGCGGCCCGTTGGGTGCGTGCCCTGACCGGTCGCCTGCAGGAGGCGGCCCAGGATGCCGATATTGCCCCTGAGCAGCTGCCCAGTGTAGTATTGCGAGACGAACGACTGACGACCGTCAGCGCCCATCGCCAGCTCTACGATGCCCGTGTGGACGGGCGAAGACATCGTCCCGTGGTCGATCAGCAGTCCGCTGTTGTGCTGTTGCAGTCGGCCCTGGACGACCAACGTGCCGACAAGGAGTGCTAATTGGCCGACGACATGCAGGAATTCTTCCAGGACAAGGTCCAGTGGGTTGCCGATGGGCAGGCCCCGGTTTCCGCCATGCCGCCGCGTCCTCCTCGTTCACGCCGTGAGATGCGCCGTCGGCGCGAAAGGCGCAAGCATCGCAAGCAGATCATGACCATCATCATCGCCCTTGCGGTCGTGCTGGCCACCTCCTGTGTGGTGATTCTGGTAGGTGGGCTGCGCCATGGCGCCCCCCGGATCGTAGCCACCAAGGAGGTCGCCCCCGACTATCCAGGCCCGGGCGGACAGCCCCTGGAGTTCACGGTCGAGAGCGGCCAGGGGGCTGATCAGGTGGGCGCCAATCTGGTCAAGGCGGGGGTGGTCAAGTCCACGGCCGCCTTCCTGCAGGCCATCTCCAGCGCCCAGTCCGAATCCAGGCTCCTGCCCGGCACCTTCGATCTGCGTCTGCGGATGAAGGCCTCCGACGTGGTGGCCATTCTGACCGACCGAAGTAAGGCCGGAGGCTTTCTGCAGGTGAGGGCCGGCGAGCGGGTCCGCGATGTGGTTGCCCGGGCCGCCCAGCTCTCCGGTGTTCCACAGAGCGAATTCGATGCCCTGATCCAGGCCAAGGGCGAGGATATCCTGCCCCAGGAGGCGCAGGGCAACTTCGAGGGGTGGCTGCAGCCTGGCGAGTACGACGTGCGCAAGGCCGGGTCGGCCAAGGCCATCCTGGGCAACCTGGTCTCCAAGCGGATCGAGCACCTGGACCAGTTGGGCGTACCCGGCGGCCAGGAGCGGCAGACCATACTCAACACGGCCTCCATCACCGAGGCCGAGGTCAACAAGTCGGAATACTACAGCAAGGTGGCCCGGGTCATCGAAAACCGATTGGCCAAGGGAATGCCTCTGGGCATGGACAGCACTGTGGCCTACTCCAACAATGTCTCCGCCTTGAAGCTGACCGATGCCATGCTGAAGAATGCCAACGACCCCTACAACACCAGGGTCCATCAGGGTCTGCCACCAGGCCCCATCGGCAGCCCGGGAGACGAGGCCATCCAGGCTGTCATGCACCCCGAGTCGGGCGATTGGCTCTATTTCGTGACCGTCAACATGGATACCGGAGAGACCAGGTTCAGCGACAACCCGGATCAGTTCAACCGCGACGTCAAGGAGTACAAGGCCTGGGAGTCCCAGCACAACGAGCAGGGCAAGTAGCGTATTGTCCCTGGATCTCAGTTGCCGGTCCTAGATGGCTGCGATGAGCAGGGCCACCACCGCTGCGGCCAGGATGACCGGGACGTAGGCCAGCGAGAGAGGGTCGTCTGTCCTGGCCGACCCGCGGCGACGGGCCAACCAGACCAGAGCCAGGGCGGCCAGCCCCAGCAGGCCCATCATCAGCCACCAGACCAGGATGGTGGTCCATCCCAGAACAGACAGGCTCAGGGCGACCAGACCCGTAGCCGTCACATCGCCCAGTCCCAGGGCGCCGGGTCGGACCAGAGCCAGCAAGAGCTGAAGGCCTGAACATGCCAGGGTCAGTAGCAGGCACTGCACCAGCAGCATCGGTTGAGCCTGGATCAGGCAAAAGCACAGCAGGGTCACGGTCTGCAGTATCAGTCCGAAGAACACCAGAAGACGTGGGACTCGCCGGGAACGGATATCGATCAGGGCCAGGAGGAGGGCGGTCAGCAGTCCCGGCGCTGGGATGAGGTAGACCATCTTCTAAGATAATCATAGGTAGCCCTAACCTGGCAAACGAGGAACGAACGAGGAGCTTGAATATGTTGCGCTGGCAGACGGCAGGGGAATCCCATGGAGAGGCCCTGGTGGCCATGATGGAGGGTCTGCCCGCAGGGGTTGCCGTGTCCACCAAGGACATTGAATCGGCCCTGGCCCGTCGTCGGCTGGGCTATGGCCGCGGGGCCAGAATGGGCTTTGAGCAGGACAAGGTGCGTCTGCTGACCGGAGTCAGGCATGGGCGCACGCTCGGTTCACCGGTGGCCATCGAGATCGGCAACACGGAGTGGCCCAAGTGGGAGCGGATCATGAGCGTGGACGAGCTGCCCGCCGATCAGGAGCCCCCGGCGACCGGTCGCAACGCCCCGCTGACCAGGCCCAGGCCCGGCCACGCCGATCTGACCGGCATGCGCAAGTACGGATTCACGGATGCGCGTCCCGTCCTTGAGCGCTCCTCGGCCAGGGAGACCGCCTCCAGGGTGGCCCTGGGATCGGTGGCCGCAGACTTCCTGCGGCAGGCCCTGGGCATACGGACCGTCTCCCACGTCATCTCCATAGCCGGGGTCGGCCTGGAGGGGCATGAGGTCACGCCCGGCCCTGAGGACGGACCCGCCTTGGACGCCTCGCCGGTCAGGACCTTGGACAAGGACGCCGAGAAGCAGATGATGGCCAAGATCGACCAGATCAAGAAGGACGGCGACACCGCCGGCGGGGTCTTCGAGGTCATCGCCTATGGCGTGCCTGCAGGCCTGGGCACCTATGTGGAGGACGACCGGCGTCTGGATGCGGCCCTGGCCGCCGCCTTCATGGGCATTCAGGCCATCAAGGGCGTGGAGATCGGCGACGGATTCAGGGAGGCTGATCGCCCTGGTTCACAGGCCCATGACGAGATGGAGCCCGGTCCGGACGGCACCATCCGCAGGCTCAGCAACCACGCAGGCGGACTGGAGGGCGGCACCTCCAACGGCCAGCCCATCAGGGTGAGGGCTGCCATGAAGCCCATCTCCTCGGTGCCGCGGGCCCTGCGCACGGTGGATGTGGCCACCGGCCAGCCTGCCCAGGCCATCCATCAGCGTTCCGATGTGACCGCCGTGCCCGCCGCCGCAGTGATCGGCGAAGCCATGATGAACCTGACCCTGGCCCGATTCGCTTTGGAGAAGTTCGGCGGCGACTCGCTCGAGGAGGTTCGGCGCAACGCCCAGGCCTACCTCCAGTCCTGGCCCGAGCATCTGCGGTGAGGGGCGGTCTTGCATGATTGAAAGCAGCAGTATGCCCAAGGCCGTCGTCATCGGCATGCCCGGCGCGGGCAAGACCCGTCTGGGCAGGGAGACGGCCGCCCTGATCAAGGCGCCCTTCCGGGATACGGACCAGTGCATCGAGGAAGAAGCGGGTCGGTCGGTCAGTGAGATCTTCGACACTCAGGGTGAGCAGGCTTTCCGTGACATGGAGACCCGGGCGGTCCTGGACCTTTTGAAGGACTTTCCTGGTGGCATCCTGTCCCTGGGTGGAGGCGCACCCATGAGTACCGGTGTCTTCCAGGCGCTCCAGGACTATCGGCGGGCAGGCGGTGCTGTGGTCTACCTGCAGATCGACCCCGAGGAGGGCGTAAGCCGGGCGGCTCGCTCGGATCACCGCCCCCTTCTTCGCGGCGGCGCATCGGAGCGCTGGATGGCCCTCTATCGCGAGCGGCGCAGCGTCTACCAGGAGCTGGCCACCATCACCCTCAAATCCAGGAACACCACCCCCCGTGCCCTGGCCCGAAGGCTGGCCGATGCCTTGACTGAGCGGGTGGTTCACGTCAGCGGTCCCGATCCCTACGATGTGAGGATCGGCGCCGGGGTGACCGGGCGACTGCATGAGCTGCTCGGCGACCAGACCATGAGGGTGGCCCTGATTCACACCCAGCCGGTCCAGCGCCATTCCGACCATGCCCGGGCCCTGCTTCGCCAGGCAGGGTATCAGGTGGTGGATCTGACCATTCCCGACGCGGAGGCCGGCAAGACCATCCAGGTCAGCCAGGGCATCTGGGAACGTCTGGCCACCGAGGGCTTCACCCGTTCCGACGCGGTTGTGGGACTGGGCGGGGGAGCGGCCACAGACCAGGCCGGGTTCATCGCCGCCACCTGGATGCGCGGCATTCGCTATGTGAACTGCCCCACCTCCCTGCTGGCCATGGTCGATGCCTCCACCGGCGGCAAAACCGGCATCAACCTCGAGCAGGGCAAGAATCTGGTCGGCAGCTTCTATACCCCTGCCGGCGTCCTGGCTGACCTGCGGACCCTGCGGACCCTGCCCAATGAGATCTTTGTAGAGGGCCTGGGCGAGGTGGCCAAGTCCGGATTCATCATGGACGGCGGCATCCTGCGTGAGCTGGAGGAGCGGGCCGAGTCCCTGCGCGCCTTCAACGGACGGGAGTCCGACCAGTGGCTGGGCACGGTTGTCCAGGAACTGATCGAACGTACCGTAGAGGTCAAGGCCCGGCACGTCTCAGTGGACCTCAAGGAATCCGGCTTGCGGGAGTTCCTCAACTATGGTCACACCCTTGGCCACGCCATTGAGAAGATCGAACACTTCACCTGGCGGCATGGTCAGGCCGTGTCCGTGGGCATGGTCTTCGCAGCCGAGCTGGCCAGGATCACCGGCCACCTGGATCAGGAGGCGGTCGACTATCATCGGCGTCTTCTGTCTTCGCTGGGACTGAGAACCTGGTGGAATGGGGGAGACTTCGATCAGGTGTTGGCCCTCATGCATCGGGACAAAAAGGCTCGTGGCAACAAGTTGCGGTTTATCATTCTTGATGGTTTGGGCAAACCCACCCACCTGGACGACCCGCCGGTCTCGGCGCTCAAGGAGGCCTTCCAGGCCATACGCGAGGAGGGATGACAGATGGCGGATGCCTACAAGGGCAGGCAGACGGTTCTGGTGGTCAACGGACCCAACCTGGGTCGGCTGGGTGTGCGGGACCCTGAAGTCTACGGTCGTCAGGATCTGGCGACCCTGACCAGGGATTGCGAAGACTGGGGCCGGCAGCTGGGTCTGGATGTCCAGGTGCTGCAATCGGATGACGAGGGCCAGGTCATCCGTTGGATGCATCAGGCAGTGGACCAAGGCAGTGCCGTAGTGCTCAACCCGGCCGCCTTCACCCACTACAGCTATGGGCTTGCCGATGCCGCCGTCCAGGTCACCCAGGCAGGGCTGCCGCTGATGGAGGTCCATATTTCTAATCCTTCATCCCGCGAGGCCTTCCGCCGACGCAGCGTCATCTCGCCGGTGGCCACCGGCACCATCACCGGCATGGGCTTCTACGGTTACCGGCTGGCCCTGGAAGCAGTGGCCCACCTGTTGGAGACCGCATGAGCGAGGGCGGGGAGACCGGCAGGAAACTCTCCGCACCGCCCAAGGCCATCCTTGTCCGCGGCGCCAGGGTCCATAACCTGCGCAATCTGGATGTCGACATTCCTTTGAATCGCCTGGTGGGCATCGCGGGGGTCTCGGGTTCCGGCAAGTCCTCCCTGGCTCTGGGAGTCCTCTATGCCGAAGGCTCCCGCCGCTACCTGGAGTCCCTGTCCACCTACACCAGGAGGCGGATGACCCAGGCCCAGCGTCCCCAGGTTGACTCGGTGCGCTTCCTGCCTCCGGCTTTAGCTCTGCGTCAGCGGCCGGGCGTGGGCGGCATGCGCTCCACCTTCGGCACCGCCACCGAGCTGCTCAACGTGCTCAGGCTGATGTTCTCCCGGCTGGCCAGCCACGTCTGCCCCAATGGCCATCGCCAGGCGCCCACCCTGGCCGTGGCGGCCGAGATGCCCATCACCTGCCCGATTTGCGGCGCTAAGGTGGAGCCCCCCAGCGCCGAGGAGCTGGCCTTCAACTCCCTGGGAGCCTGCCCCACCTGCCAGGGGACCGGGACCGTGCGCGAGGTGGACGACGCCACCCTGGTCCCCGACGACAGCCTGACCATCGACCAGGGGGCCGTGGTGCCCTGGCGGACCTTCGGCTTCAATGTCCAGCCCGACATCGTTCGCGAGTTCGGAGTCCGCACCGACGTGCCCTGGCGGGATCTGACTGATCGGGAGCGGAGGATCGTCTTCGAGGGCCCGGCCGAGAAGAAGCACATCACCATCACTTCGATCAAGGGGGTCCACGAGCTGGACTTCACCTTCCGCAACGCACGGTTGACCGTGACCGAGGAGCTCAAGAGGGCCAACGACGACAAGCGTCTGGCCAAGGTGGCCAAGTTCCTGACCGAGCGGACCTGCCCGGACTGCAAGGGCACCAGGCTCAACCAGCAGGCGCGTCTGCCCGAGATCAACGGGAACAATCTGGCCGAGGTCACCTCCTGGCCCCTGGATAAGGTGCTGGACTGGGGTCGGAAACTGCCGCCCACATTGCCCGAACCCATGCGGCCCATGGCCTCGGCCCTGTGCAAGACCCTGGACGAGATGGGCAGGCGGTTGATCCAGCTGGGACTGAGCTACCTGACACTGGACCGCTCCAGTGCCTCCCTGTCCACAGGTGAGCGGCAGCGGGCCCAGTTGGCCAGGGCCGTGCGTAACGAGACCACCGGCGTGCTTTATGTGCTGGACGAGCCCTCGACCGGTCTGCATCCTGCCAACCTGGAGGGGCTCATAGGGGTCATGCGCGACCTGCTGGCCGACGGCAATTCGGTGGTTTTCGTCGACCACGACGTCAAGGTTCTGCAATCAGCCGACTATCTGATTGAAATGGGTCCCGGGGCAGGGGAGCGCGGCGGCAGGATACTCGCCCAGGGAGCCCCAGAGCGAATCGCCGCAGACACGGATTCGCGCATCGCCGGCTTTTTGGACGGACGTGAATCCGTTTTGGTACGGGACCGGCATCCCATGCCTGCAGGGAATGGGTGGATCCACATGCAGTCAGGACCCATTCACACGGTCCATCCTCTGGATCTGGCCATTCCTCGTGGGTGCATGACGGCTGTGACCGGCGTATCCGGCTCCGGCAAGACCACCATGATCCTGGAGTCCCTGGTCCCGGCCCTTCAGGCCCGCATCCAAGGCCACCCCATGCCCAAGCATGTGCATAGCCTGGATCCGGCGGGCATCGACAGGGTTCGCCTGGTGGACTCCTCGCCCATCGGCATCAACGTGCGCTCCACGGTGGCCACCTACTCGGGGCTCATGGACCGGCTGCGCCGCCTCTTTGCAGCCACTGACCAGGCGAAAAAGGACAAGCTCGGCATCTCGGCATTCTCATACAACACCGGATCCCTGCGCTGCCCACAGTGCGACGGAACCGGGCAGATCAGCCTGGACGTGCAGTTCCTGCCCGACATCCCCATCACCTGTCCCAGCTGCCAGGGTCGTCGATACCGTCCGGAGGCCGAGCACTATCGCCTGTCCACGCCGTCCCACCAGGAGCCGCTGAGCCTGCCCGATCTGCTGGCCATGGAGGTGGGCCGGGCCCTGGAGGTCTTCGCACAGGGCCGCGAGTACACAGCTATCCGCCGAGGCTTGCAGACCTTGAAGGACCTGGGCCTGGACTACCTGACCCTGGGGGAGGACACCCCATCCCTGTCTGGCGGGGAGGCCCAGCGGCTGAAGCTGTCCAACGAGCTGGGCCGCAGGCAGAACGGCTCCATGTTCGTCCTGGACGAGCCCACCACCGGCCTGCATCCCTTGGATGTGCGCGTCCTAATCGGAGTGCTGGAACGTCTGGTCAGCAAGGGGGCCACGGTTGTCTTCATCGAGCACGATCTGGACATGATCGCCAACGCCGACCATGTGGTCGATATGGGCCCGGGGGGCGGTGATCGGGGCGGAAGAATCGTGGCCCAGGGCGACCCTGAATCCGTGGCCCGCAACCCGGATTCGGTGACCGGCCGTTACCTGGGCGACCACCTGCATCTGAGCCGTGCCTGAATCCGTCCCTCCTCCTCGAGTGTTGGCCGGTTTCTGGTCGCTCCTGCCTGATAGGCTGAAGTTCCATGGTCAGAGAACATGGAAATTCGCAAGGGCATATCACCAAACACATTTTCGTCACCGGCGGCGTGGTCTCTTCACTGGGCAAGGGGCTGACCGCATCCTCTCTGGGCCGACTGCTGAGAAGCCGCGGAATCCGCGTTCTTCAACAGAAGCTGGATCCCTACATCAACGTCGATCCGGGGACCATGAACCCCTTCCAACACGGCGAGGTCTACGTGACCGAGGACGGGGCCGAGACCGACCTGGACATCGGCCACTATGAGCGTTTCACCGACGTCTTCCTCTCCCAGAAGGCCAACGTGACCACCGGCCAGATCTACCAGTCCGTCCTGCGCAAGGAGCGGGCGGGGGAGTACCTGGGCCAGTGCGTCCAGGTCATTCCCCACGTGACCAACGAGATCAAGAGCCGCATGCGGGCCCAGGCCAGCGACGATGTGGATGTGATAATCACCGAGATCGGCGGGACTGTGGGCGACATCGAGTCCCAGCCCTTCATGGAGGCCGCCCGCGAGGTGCGTCGGGACATCGGCCCGGACAACTGCATGTTCGTCCATGTCTCCCTGGTGCCCTACGTGGCCGCCGCCCACGAGCTCAAGACCAAGCCCACCCAGCACTCGGTCATGGCCCTGCGCCAGCTGGGCATCGCCCCCGATGCCCTGGTGCTGCGCTCGGACCGGCCGCTCAACCAGGGCATTAAGGACAAGATCTCCCTGATGTGCGATGTGGATGCCGAGGGCGTGGTCAACTGCGTGGATGCGCCCAGCATCTACGACGTGCCCAAGATTCTCTACAAGGAGGGTCTGGATACCTACGTGGTGCGCAAGCTGGGGCTGCCCTTCCACGACGTCGACTGGAACGAGTGGGAGGACCTGCTGGACCGGGTCCATAACCCCCGTACCAAGGTGGCCATCGCCATCGTGGGCAAGTACATCGACCTGCCTGACGCCTACCTGTCGGTCATCGAGGCGCTGAAGGCCGGCGGCTTCGCCAACTGGTCCCAGGTGCAGGTCAAGCTGGTGGCGGCCGACACCTGCGAGACCATGGATGGTGCCCGCAAGGCCCTGGAGGGCGTGGACGGCATCGTGGTCCCCGGAGGCTTCGGCATCCGCGGCATCGAGGGCAAGATCGGCGCCCTGCGTTACGCCCGCGAGACCGGCCTGCCAGCCCTGGGACTCTGCCTGGGTCTGCAGTCCATGGTCATCGAGTTCGCCCGCCACGTCCTGGGGCTTGAGGACGCCAACTCCTCGGAGTTCGAGCCTGACTGCGAGAACCCGGTCATCGCCACCATGGAGGAGCAGAAGGACATCGTGGCCGGCCACGGCGACATGGGCCACACCATGCGGCTGGGCGCCTACCCGGCGGTGCTCAAGCCCGATTCCCTGGTGGCCCGGCTCTACGGCTCCACCGAGATCTCCGAGCGTCACCGCCACCGTTACGAGGTCAACGTGGCCTACAAGGAGCGGCTGGATAAGGCCGGACTGCACATCTCGGGCACCAGCCCGGACGGGCAGCTGACCGAGTTCGTGGAGCTCTCCCAGGACCAGCACCCCTTCTATGTGGGCACCCAGGCCCACCCGGAGTTCAAGTCCCGGCCCACCAAGCCGCACCCTCTCTTCGCCGGCCTGGTCAAGGCCAGCCTGGAGCACGGGGGCCAGGAGGCCGCCTGAGGTCGATTCCTTTCGGACCCTTTCGGTATGATCGCTCGTTTCCCTCTTGTGGGGAGGCGGGCGATTGTCCATATCGGCGCTCTTGTCAAGAGGAAGTGTCGGATTCCTTAGAGAGCGTAAGCCCGGGTCTGGCGGTTCACCAGTGCCCCGGTTATCCTGTAATGGTGTGATCGGCCGCATATGGCGGCCGTGCGTGTGTTAGGAGGTCTCAGCTCGTGGACAGCACCTCGCAGCGGACAGACACATCGCGGGATGTGGAAATGAGCCAGTATGTGGCCGACCGCTCCCGCGTCAATGAAGAAAAAATCAAAAAAGACGACCAGATCATCTCCGAGTTCGGCGACTATACCTATGGCTGGCATGACTCCGACGATGCCGGGCGCAACGCCCACAAGGGCATCGACGAGGACGTGGTCCGGGCGATCTCGGCCGACAAGGGCGAGCCTGACTGGATGCTGCAGATGCGTCTCAAGGGTTATCGGGCCTTCATGGAGAAGCCCATGCCCAAGTGGGGCGTGGATTTGAGCGGGTTCGATGCCGACGACTTCAAGTACTACGTCAAGCCCTTGAAGGAGCAGGCCAAGGACTGGAAGGACCTGCCCGACGACATCCGCACCACCTATGACCGGCTGGGCATCCCCGAGGCCGAGAAGAAGCGGTTGGTCTCCGGCGTTGCCGCCCAGTACGAGTCCGAGGTCATCTACAACTCCATCCGCGAAGACCTGCGCAAACAGGGAGTCATCTTCCTGGATACGGACACGGCCCTCAAGGAGTACCCGGACCTCTTCCGCAAGTACTTCGCCACGGTCATCCCTCCGGATGACAACAAGTTCGCCGCCCTGAACACGGCGGCCTGGTCGGGCGGATCCTTCGTATACGTGCCCAAGGGCGTCCATGTGGACATCCCCTTGCAGGCATACTTCCGCATCAACACGCCCAACATGGGGCAGTTTGAGCGCACGCTGATCATCGCCGACGAGGGTTCCTACGTCCACTATGTGGAAGGCTGCACGGCCCCCATCTACTCCACCGACTCCCTGCATGCGGCCAACGTGGAGATTGTGGTCGAGCCCCACGCCCGTGTGCGCTACACCACGGTCCAGAACTGGTCCAACAACGTCTACAATCTGGTCACCCAGCGTGCCTATGTGCGCGAGGGCGGCACCATGGAGTGGGTTGACGGCAACATCGGGTCCAAGGCGACCATGAAGTACCCGGCCTGCATCCTGGCCGAGCCCTACGCCAAGGCCGAGACCCTCTCCCTGGGCTTCGCCGGCAAAGGCCAGTACCAGGACACGGGCGCCAAGATGATCCACCTGGCACCCCACACCTCCTCCACCATCGTCTCCAAGTCCATCTCCCGCAACGGGGGGAGGGCCGCATACCGTGGCCTGGTCAAGATCATCAAGGGGGCCGAGAAGTCCTCCTCCTCGGTGGTCTGCGATGCCCTGCTGGTGGACGACTACTCCCGCTCGGACACATACCCGCACGTGGATGTTCGCGAGGACGACGTCTCCATGGCCCACGAGGCCACCGTCTCCAAGGTCTCCGAGGACCAGCTCTTTTATCTGATGAGCCGCGGCCTGGAGGAGAAGGAGGCCATGGGCATGATCGTGCGCGGGTTCGTGGAGCCCATCTCCCGGCAGCTGCCCATGGAGTACGCGTTGGAGCTCAACCGCTTGGTCGAATTGCAGATGGAGGGTTCGGTAGGCTGATGTCACAGAAGAGCGAAGTAACCATTCCGCACGCGGATCCCAAGGATCCCTATGCTTTCCCGGCCACCATGCCGTCCAGCGCCGACAAGGAGCCCCGCTCCTTCGATCCTGACGACTTCCCCATGCCCACCCGCAAGCAGGATGACTGGCGGTTCACCCCCATCGACCGGATGGAGGAGTTCTTCACCGTCTTCCAGCCCAGCGGCCTGACCAAGGTCTCGGTCTCCATGATCGACGGGTCGGAACCGCCTGCGGACCAGGTCAGCTTCAGCCGGATTCCCATGGATCAGGCCCCCTGCGGCACCGTCCTCAAGCCCAGCGACCGAGCAGCCGCTGTGGAGTGGGCCAGCGGCAAACAGGCGACCGTGGTCAACCTCAGGGGCACCCTGGATCAGCCCGTGCTGGTCCGTGTGGACGGCGGCGGCCCTGAATTGGATGCCTTCCACCTGGTCATCAAGGCAGAGGCGGGCACCAAGGCCGATCTGGTGGTTGAGCACCAGGGCCAGGCACGTCTGGCTGAGGGCGTTGAAATCGACATCGGTGACAATTCGCAGATGTCGACCACCTTCATCCAGGAGTGGGACAAGGGCAGCAAGCATGTAGGCAACCACCGCATCCACCTGGGCGCCGAGGCCTCCCTGCGTCACTCGGTGGTCAGCCTGGGCGGCGATGTGGTGCGGTTGCGCATGGACCAGGACTTCGGCGGCGAGCAGGGCGACCTGAACATGCTGGGCATCTATTTCGTCGATCCCGGCCAGCACATGGAGCACCGGACCATGGTGGTGCACAACCATCCCAACTGCAAGTCCCGTGTGGTCTACAAGGGGGCCTTGGACGGAATCGGCGCGCACACCACCTGGGTGGGCAACGCGCTCATTCAGCCCACCGCGCCTGGAACCGACTCCTACGAGCTCAACAGGAATCTGGTGCTGACCCCTGGGGCCATCGCCGACTCCGAGCCCAACCTGGAGATCGAGAACGGCGACATCATCGGGGCAGGCCATGCCAGTTCGGTCGGACGCTTCGACGACGAGGAACTCTTCTACCTGCAGTCCCGCGGCATCCCCGAGCAGGAGGCCCGCAAGCTGGTGGTTCGGGGCTTCTTCGGCGAACTGGTGGAGGAGATCGACGTCCCCAGCGTCTCCGGGCACCTGATGGGGGTCATCGACCGCAGGCTGGCGGCCGGCGAGGATCAAGAGATGCAGCACGTTTTGGAGGAGAACTGACATGTCCACATTGGAAATCAAGGATCTGCACGTCTCAGTGGAGACCAAGGAGGGTCGCAAGCAGATCCTCAAGGGGGCCACGCTGACCGTCCACTCCGGTGAGACCCACGCCATCATGGGGCCCAACGGGTCGGGCAAGTCCACCCTGGCCTACACCCTGGCGGGTCATCCCAAGTATGAGGTGGATTCGGGCCAGGCCCTGCTGGATGGGCACGATCTGCTCAAGATGACCCCGGACGAGCGGGCCAAGGCCGGACTCTTCCTGGCCATGCAGTACCCGGTCGAGGTGCCGGGTGTGTCCATGACCAACTTCCTGCGTACCGCCAAGACCGAGGTCGACGGCAAGGCCCCGGCCATCCGCCAGTGGACCAAGGATCTGAACGATGCCATGAAGCGGCTGCGCATGGATTCCAAATTCGCCCAGCGCTCGGTCAACGAGGGCTTCTCGGGCGGCGAGAAGAAGCGGGCCGAGGTCCTGCAGCTGGAGCTGCTCAAGCCCAAGTTCGCCATCCTGGACGAAACCGACTCCGGGCTGGACGTGGACGCTCTGCGCATCGTCTCCGAAGGGGTCAACAGGGCCAAGGAGAACACCGGCATGGGCGTGCTCATGGTCACCCACTACACCAGGATCCTCAAGTACATCAAGCCTGACATCGTCCATGTCTTCGCTGACGGTCGCTTCGTGAAGACCGGCGGTCCCGAGCTGGCCGACACCCTGGAGGAGACCGGGTACGACCAGTACCTGCCCGAGGGTGCCAACTCGGAATCAGCCCTGGCCTGAGGATAAGAGAAGAGGTCCGCAATGGTCATCGATGACAGCATCCGGCAGCAGTTTCCGATTCTGGACCAGCAGGTGCATGGCCACCCCCTGGTCTATCTGGATTCGGCTGCCACTGCCCAGAAGCCCCTGGCGGTCATCGATGCCGTTCGGGACTTCTATCTGAAGGACAATGCCGGGGTGCATCGGGGCGCGCACGAATTGGCCGCCCGCAGTACCATGGCCTTCGAGCATGCCCGCTCCCGCGTGGCCGCCCTGGTCGGCGCAGAAGGCCAGGAGGGCGGAGAGGAGATTGTCGTCACCGCCGGGGCCACAGCCGCTCTGAACCTGTTGGCCACCTCCTTCGGAAACGCCAGCCTGGGCCGTGGAGGCAAGGCAGCACGTCGATTCGCCCTGAAGCCTGGCGATGAAGTCGTGGTCAGCAAGGCCGAGCACCACTCGGTCCTCCTGCCCTTCCAGGAGCTCTGCTACCGGACCGGGGCGGTCCTCAAGTACTTTGATCTGGACCATGAAGGCCGTGTTCTGGCCGATACCGCCGACCAGGTCATCACCGAGCGGACCAAGGTGGTCGCCGTCACCCACGTCAGCAATGTGACCGGCGCCATCACCAACATCGAGCCTATCGTCCGTCGTGCCCACCAGGTGGGCGCCCTGGTGGTGCTGGATGTGTGCCAGTCGGTGCCTCACCTGCCTATCGATCTGCATGCCATGGATGTGGACTTCGCCGCCTGGAGTGCGCATAAGATGTATGGCCCCACCGGCGTGGGCTTCCTCTATGGCCGCCGAGAGCTGCTTGAGGCCCTGCCTCCGGCATCATTCGGCGGATCCATGGTGGAGCTAGCCTATCTGGACCGTCCAGCCAGCTACATGGATCCTCCGGCCCGGTTCGAGGCCGGTACCCAGCCGGTGGCCCAGATGATAGGTGCTGGCGTAGCCGCCGATTGGCTGATGGATCTGGGTATGGAGAACGTGGCCGAACACGAGAAGGCCATCACCGCCGGTCTGTTGAGGCTGGGGGAGTTGGACGGGGTACGCATCCTGGGGCCGACCACTCCGAAGGATCGGATCGGCACGGTCGCCTTCGACGTGCAGGGGGTCCATCCCCATGACGTGGGCCAGTATGTGGATTCGCGCGGCATCGCCATCCGCGTGGGACACCACTGCGCCCAACCGGTCCATCGACACTTCGGCCTGATGGCCTCCAACCGGGCCTCGACCGGCGTGTACAATACCGTGGCCGACACGGATGCCCTGCTGGATGCCGTCTCCGGGGTCCGCAAGTTCTTCCGGGTGGCCTGAGGGTCTTCACCGGCAGCGCATCGACGGTTTTGGCAAAGACATACTGGTAGGTTTGAGGACATGGCGGATTTCGGGATGGATGACGAGGAACTGGAGCAGATGTACCAGGAGGTGATCCTGGATGCAGCCCGGGATCCTCACGGGCGTGTAGGGGATCAGGCTGGTGCCGGGGGGGACCCGGCTGGCGACGGCGTGACCATCAGGGTGGAGCATGAGGCCTGCCTGGCTGCCGAGTCCCATCAGTTCAATCCCACCTGCGGAGATCAGGCCACCATCCATGTGGAGGTGGCGCCCGGCGAGCAGGGTGGTCCCGACCTCATCCAGCGGATCGTCTGGCAGGGTTCGGGTTGCTCAATCAGCCAAGCCAGCCTGTCCATCATGGTGGATCTGGTCCAGGGGCAGACCGTCGATCATGCCATGGACCTGGCTGCCGACTTCCGCAAGCTCATGGAGTCGCGCGGAGCCGGACTTGAGGATGAGAAGACGCAGGACGCTCTTGGCGATGCCATGGTCTTCCAGGGCGTGTCCAAGTATCCCATGCGAATCAAGTGCGCCCTGCTGGGCTGGGAGGGCATGAAGGCCTCGGTGGCCCAGGCCCTGTCAGCTGGACGAGAAGGCGACAAAGGTGAGAAGGAGGAGCAGGTATGAGCGGTAATACGAATCTGGTGCCCGAACCCCAGGACTCCATCCTGGCCTCGGTGGGCAGGGCCATCAGCGATCCCGGCACGGCACAGGCCCTGGCCAGCAATCCCCTGGGTGCCGAGACGGTTCTGAAGTCGGCCGAAGGCGGTTCCATGCGTCAGGTTGACGGCCAGGCGGACAAGAAGTCCGATTCGGCCAAGTCTGACGATCAGCGTGCCAACACAGCTAACTCTGAAGGCTCCCCTGAAGGCCCGTCAGCGGACCAAGGCTCGAGTGCCCAAACCCCAGCCAGTGCGTCGGCCGCCAATGGTGAGAAGACTGCAGACCAGAATGCCGCTGATGCCGAGGCAGCCGCCGAAGAGGCCATCCCTCTCAAGGCCGTCGACGACATCGGCCGGGCCACAGCCGAGGATGTCAGGGAGGCCCTGCACCAGGTCATCGATCCCGAGCTGGGCATCGATGTGGTCGACCTGGGATTGGTCTATGGCATCGAAATCGACGAACTGGGACGGGCCATCATCACCATGACCCTGACCACGCCGGCCTGCCCGCTGACCGACCTGATCGAGGACCAATGCGCCAGCGTCCTGGCGGGCCTGGTCGAGGAGTTCCGCATCGACTGGACCTGGTCGCCGCGTTGGACCCTGGACATGATCACTCCTGAGGGTCGTGAGCAGCTGGCCGCCATCGGCTTCAATTTCGAGAACATGCCCACCTATCAGTGAGGTTATCCGCCCGGTAGACTGACCTGGGTCCTCCCATGCGAATATACTGATGTTTCCGGTCCGCCGTGACCGGCACGGCGCATGAGAGAAAGCACAGTGAAATGGCATTGTCCATGGGCTGGAAACTGCACGGCGACGGGAAAACATTGGCTCCGGGCGAAGTGGTGGAACCCGATGAGCGACTCACATGGCCACGAACGGCGGGCATCGGCGCCCAGCATGTCATCGCCATGTTCGGCTCCACCTTCCTGGTCCCCATTCTGACCGGATTCGACCCTTCTACCACCCTCTTCTTCACGGCCATGTCCACGGCCCTCTTCCTCTTGATCAACCGCAACCGTCTGCCCTCCTACCTGGGCAGTTCCTTCGGCTTCATCGCTCCCGTCCTGGCAGTGACCACCGCCCACAAGGGTCTGGCTGTGGCCTCCTTTGGGATCATGGTCACCGGCGCCCTGCTCTTCCTGATCGGCCTGATCGTCCACTTCGCCGGTTCGCGTTGGATCGATATGATCATGCCCCCGGTGGTCAACGGTGCCATCGTGGCCATCATCGGCTTCAATCTGGCGCCCTCGGCCTGGAAGAACTTCAAATCCGCACCATTGACCGCCCTGGTCACCCTGGTGGCCGTCATGCTGATAGCCGTCCTCTTCAGGGGTCTGATCGGCCGGCTCAACATCCTTCTGGGTGTCATCGTCGGCTACATCTTCGCGGTCACCCAGGGCCAGGTCGACTTCGCGGCTGTGGAGAAGGCCGCCTGGTTCGGTCTGCCCCACTTCCACACCCCTCAGGCCGACCCGTCCGTCCTGGCCATGTTCATCCCGGTGGTCCTGGTCCTGGTGGCCGAGAACATCGGTCACGTCAAGTCGGTGGCCCTGATGACCGGCCGCGATTATGACGATCAGATCGGAACCGCCCTGATGGCCGACGGGCTGGGCACCACGCTGGCAGGGCTGGGCGGAGGTTCGGGCACCACCACCTATGCGGAGAACATCGGCGTCATGGCCGCCACCAAGGTCTACTCCACGGCCGCCTACTGGTGCGCCGCAATCTTCGCCTTCCTGCTCTCCCTCTGCCCCAAGTTCGGGGCCATCATCAACACCATCCCCACAGGCGTTCTGGGCGGGGTCACCACCATGCTATACGGCATGATCGGCATGCTGGGCATCCGCATCTGGGTGGAGAACAAGGTGGACTTCGGCAAGTCCGTCAACATGACCGTGGGCGCCGTCGTCATGATCGTGGGCATCGCGGACTTCACCTTCGCGGTGGCCGGGGTCAGCTTCAACGGCATCGCCATCGGCTCTGTGGCAACGCTGGTCATGTACCACGGCCTCAAGGCCATCGGCCGCTGGCGGGGGACCATCGATCCTGACGACTACATTCATGAGGATTCGCCGGCCGTCTCCCAAGACCACTGATTGCGTCAGGTTCACCCGGTATTGAGCCAGGCAGTGAAAAGACTCAGGGCGGCAGGAATTTGCTACGCAGCAAAGGGCCCAGTCGGTTGGCTGGCTCGGTCGGTTGGCTGGCTCAGTCAGCTGGCTGGGATCAGCTAGCGTGTTCGGGTCTGGTCGCGTAGAAGGCCACTGCACTTGAGGCAGCCACATTCAGGCTGTCCACCTCGTGGCTCATGGGGATGCGCACGGTCAGGTCCGCCCGGGCGATGGTCCTGTGGCTTAGCCCGTCGCCTTCGGTACCGAATATCAGGGCCAGACGATCGATCCGGTCCGTCCCTGGTCCTAGGCGTTCAGCCAGTTCATCCAGGCTGATGGCATCACGGTTCAGGGCCATGGCCGCCGTGGTGAAACCCAGATCATGCAGCTGCTTCATGCCTTGGTCGGGCCAGGCGTGGACGTCATCGCCGCCAATCCTGGTCCAGGGAACCTGAAAGACCGTACCCATGGAGACCCGTGCGGCCCTGCGGTAGAGGGGATCCGAGCAGGAGGGGGTGACCAGGACCGCATCCACCTGCAGGGCTGCCGCAGAACGCATCAGGGCGCCGATGTTGGTGTGATCAACGATGTTCTCCATGACGGCCACACGCTTTGCCGAGTGGCAGATCTGCTCCACGGTTGGCAGGGGCCAGCGTCGCATGGCGGCAAGCGCGCCCCGATGCAGCCGGTACCCGGTGATGGTCTTGAGCTGTGCAGGGCTGGCCACGTAGACGGGAACATTGGGTCCGAAGGCTGCGTCCACCTGGTCGAACATGGAGCGCATTCCCTCAAGCCAGGGCTCTTCCACCAGGAAGGAAATGGGCTCAACCCCGGCATCCAGGGCACGGGCGATGACCTTGGGGGACTCGGCGATGAACAGACCCTTGGCTGGTTCCAGACGATTGCGCAGCTGCGGCTCGGTTAGCCTGGTGTAGGCCTCGATTCTGTCATCCTCGATGGAGTCGATTCTCACCTTGAGCACGCCTGCCATACCTCCTTCTCGTTCTGACAACAGCATAGGCGGCGCGACCGAAAACCAGGCCGTGGTCATTTCAGTGAAGAAGTCAGGCGATAAGTCAAAAAGGGCCGTATTGATCAGCTGCATGAATCAAAGCCACGATTCCGGCCATACATGGATTTGCGAATTCTATATGTGACACTGATCCTCGGTAAATATGCAAATTGGAAAGGATACGAACCGCGGTAGTCCCCAACGACGTGGAATCGAGTGTCCGGAACGGGAGTTGAACCCGTACGCCTGTATAAATATAGGCACTAGCACCTCAAGCTAGCGCGTCTACCATTCCGCCACCCGGACAGGTGCGTAATCGCAACGGAGATAATCATAGCATCTCAGGCGACATCGTGCACTGGGCGATCGGGGGAGCGTGTCGTCACAGTGAGTGCTTTTCGGCGGCGGGCTGTAGCCTGACACCATGACCGCACCCCTCTTCCTGCTGGATCCCGACCATGATGATTCCCCATTGGCCAGCGATGAGCTCCATACCGGCTGGCGCCTGACCCTGCCCGAGCACATCCGCCGCCATGCCCTGGGCTCCATGAGGCTGAAGAGCGGGGACCAGCTGGATCTATCGGACGGGGACGGACTGCGCATCAGCGCCCTGGTCAGGGATGCATCGACCGGCCTGGTGGAGGTCACCGCCGTTGGGCGGCAGGCACCTCCCGAGAAGGAACTGATTCTTGTTCAGGCCCTGGCCAAGGGCGGCAGGGACGAGCAGGCCATTGATATGGCCACCCAGATCGGAGTAGATCAGATCATGCCCTGGCAGGCTGACCGGTCCATAGCCAAATGGCGGCCCGGCCGCAACGACCGGCACTGGAAAGCCGCCTTGGACGCTGCCACCGAACAGAGCCGGAGGGCCTACCGCCCTCGACTGCTGGACAAGGTGGACAGCCATGGCCTGGCCTCCTGGTGCCGGAAGGCGACCGATCAGGGAAGTCTGGTCCTGGTACTGCACCAGGATGCCGACCTTGGGTGGGATGCGGTCCGCAAACGCGTACATAAGCTGCCATCGGGCTCGTCGGTCGCCATAGTTGTGGGCCCCGAAGGAGGCATTGCCGATCAGGAGATTCAGGGCATGATGAGGCAGGGGGCCCTACCGGTCCGGCTGGGGGGCAACATCCTCCGTGCCGCTTTGGCCGGACCTGTGGCCTTGACCCTGCTGGCGGACATGCTGGGTCGTTGGCACTGCGAAGCCCCTGAGCCCAGCGCATGAAGTCGCGCGCAATATACGACCTCGACAATAAGATGGAAAACAGCGAAAACGCCAAAAACAGCCATGTCGGCAAACGGTAAGGAGTGGTCATGAGCGATGACGATCGACAAGAGGACTGCATTTTCTGCAGAATCGTGGCAGGGGATGTCCCCAGCGAAAAGGTCTATGAGGATGAGACCGTCTACGCTTTCAAGGATGCCAACCCCAAGGCCACCGTCCATGTCCTGATCGTCCCGCGCCACCACTATGGGTCAGTGGCCGAATTGGCCAAGGCCGATCCCGATACCCTGGCCCACATCGTCCAGGTGGCGCAGCAGATCGCCGACAAGGACTTCCACGGAGCCTATCGGCTGATCTTCAACACGGGGGAGGACGCCGGCCAATCGGTCTTCCACGTCCACGCCCATGTCCTGACCGGACAGGTGCTGCCCGAGTGAGGCCTATGTTCACCATCGTCTTCGTGCAGGAAGGTAATCCGTGGCGGTAACTACGCGAACCCTGGAGATTCCGGAGGGGATCGACCCGGTTCAGGTGCTGGGGCCGGAGGATGCAGTCATCGACAGGATTGACCGCGCCTTCCCGGCTGTGTCAATCCTGGTTCGCGGCAACCGGATCATGCTGCGGGCCCAGGACCGGCAGGGCGACGTTCAAGCGGCCCAGATCCGGGATCTACTGAATGAACTCATGCAGACCGCGGATCAGGTTCCCCTGGATGCCGATCAGGTGGGGCGGATACTGGACCATCGCCGCATGGGGACCGCCGAGGCAGACGATTACTCCCATCCGGATGAGCAGAAAATTACAGACAGCGATAAGGCAGACCAAACCTCCGTAGGTCGAAAATCCGAGGATCCCAATACGACAGACAGTACTTCCGTAGACCGCAATTATCGGGGGACAGCCATTGCAGAACAGGCGAGGGCCAACGCCCTGGAAGACGCCGACCAGTCGGGTCAGGCAGCCCCTGCTGTAGTTCGTCGCCGTCCCCTGACCCAGGCGTCCAAGGGTCCGATCAGGCCCAAGACCGCCGGCCAGTCCGCCTACGTGGCCGCCATTGAAACGCATACCATCACCTTCGGCATCGGTCCGGCCGGCACCGGCAAGACCTATCTGGCGGTGGCCAAGGCCGTTCAGGAATTCCGGGCCGGGCGCATCGGGCGCATCATTCTGACCAGGCCTGCCGTTGAGGCGGGGGAGAGCCTGGGCTTCCTGCCCGGCACCCTCAATGAGAAGGTCGACCCCTACCTGAGGCCCCTCTACGATGCCCTGGCTGACATGCTGGGCACCACGCGGCTCCACCGCCTTCTGGCCGACGAAACCATTGAGGTGGCCCCACTGGCCTACATGCGCGGGCGAACCCTGAACGATGCCTTCGTCATCCTGGATGAGGCGCAGAACACCACCCGCAGGCAGATGAAGATGTTCCTGACCCGTCTGGGTTTCAACACCAAAATGGTCATCACCGGCGACGTCACCCAGGTGGATCTGGGCGGACCCGCATCCGGTCTGGCCACCATCGAACAGGTTCTGCACGGCATCGACGATATCGCCTTCGTGCACCTGCAGGCGGCTGACGTGGTGCGCAATCGGTTGGTCGGGCAGATTGTCCGGGCCTACGACCGCGCCGATCAGGCCCGCAGCCGGGGATGGGAGCAGGCATGAGCGTAGAGGTGACCAACGAGACCCAGTGGCTGATCGACGCCAAGACCTTCTCCGACCTGGGGGTATGGGTGCTGGACCAGATGCGGGTGAGCACCCAGTCCGACATGACCATCATCTTCAACGATCCCGAGCCCATGGCGGTGCTGCACGAGCGCTGGATGAACCTGGCCGGTCCGACCGATGTCATGAGCTTCCCTATGGATGAGTTGCGCCCCGGCGATGAGAACCATCGGCAGGAGGGCATCCTGGGCGACATTGTCATCTGCCCCTGGGTGGCGGCCCAGCAGGCCCTGGCAGCCGGCCATTCCACCATGGAGGAGATGCTGTTGCTGGCCATCCATGGCACCCTGCATCTGCTGGGATACGACCACGCAAGCAGGGAGCAGGAGGCGCAGATGTTCGGTCTGCAGCGTCAACTCCTGCTGACCTTCCTGGCCCTGCGCCAGGGGCCCATTGCGGATGCCGCGCTGCCGGCCGGGGCCACCAATGCTCTGGCAATCTACGAGCGGTACGGTCGTGATGCCCACCGGAGAGGCGAGTCCCATGAGTGAGCGGACCATCGCCGCCCTGGTGGTCATGGCTTTGGCCGTCATCGCCCTGGTCGTGCTCTCCCTGGCGTTGGCAGAGGCCCAGGGGGCGCTCAATCGGGTGACCCGATCCAGTCTCAACAATTTGATTTTGGGACTGCAGACCGACCAGGAACTCAGCCAGTTCTCCAGGATGAAGCGGATTGACCGCATTCATCGGGCCCAGAGCCTGATCTCGCAGCGGCAGGTGACGGGAAGCGCCTGTGCCTTTTTCCGCATCATCTGCGACATCATGGTCGGCGTCCTGGTGGCCTGCATGGCTGCTCTTGGCGGTTTGCCCCTCTGGGAGCAGCTACTGTGCGGAGTGGTCATGGCCATCCTGGTGGCCGCCCTCTCCGTCACCCTGGGTCCTCGTGGCCGGTCCCGCCAGCCCATGGAAGCACTGCTCAAGCATGTGCGTCTGGTCGGGCTGGCCGTTTTCATGACGCCTTTCAAGCGTCGGCGGCAGGCTGAAGCCCGTTCCCGCAAAAACCATCGTGGTGACCTTTCCGACGACGAGGAGCTGGAGAAGATCCAGATCGAGCAGGGTCGTGCCATGGTCGACCAGCTGGTGGAGGCCGGCGCCTTCGATCCGGAGATCTCCGAGATGCTGAAGAACGTGCTGACCCTGTCGACCACGCTGACCCGCGAGATTATGGTCCCTCGCACCGACATGATCTGCATCTCAAAGGACGCCAGTCTGGATTCGGCTCTGAAGCTTTTCTCCCGGTCGGGATTCTCCCGCATTCCCGCCATTGGGGACGACGTGGATGACCTTGTCGGCATCGTCTACTTGAAGGATGTGGTCCGCGCCCTGGCCTTCAACCGCAAGGGCGACAGATCGGTCGCCTCCATCATCCGTAGTCCCGTACTGGTGCCTGAGTCCAAGCCGGTGGACGACCTCTTCCACTACATGCAGCGCTCCCGCCACCACCTGGCCGTGGTCGTGGACGAGTACGGGGGCATCGCCGGCCTGGTCACCATCGAGGATGCCATCGAGCAGATCGTGGGCGAGCTGGAGGACGAGCACGACCGGGTCCAGCACGATGAGCCCAAGCAGATCGGACCACACACCTGGCAGCTGCCGGTCCGCACGCCCATCGCCGACCTGGAGGAGCTCTATGAGATCACCATCGACGAGGACGACGTGGATACGGTCTATGGCCTGTTGACCAAGCTGCTGGGTTCCGTGCCCGTTTCCGGTTCATCGGCGGTGACCCGGGGAATCAGGCTGACTGCGGGCGAAGCGGTCGGCCGTCGAAAGAAGATCGCCACCATCGTGGTCGAGCCAGCCAACGGATCCAGCATCGCCCTTGAGGACGGCGTGGAGCAAGAAGACCAACAGACCAACGGGGATCAACCCGAGCAGGACAGTCAGGAGAATTCATGACCAAGGAAGAACACAGCGATGCCAAGGCGCCGGTCCACCGATCGGGCTTCGTGGCGGTGGTGGGCCGACCCAATGTGGGCAAGTCCACGCTCATGAACGCCCTAGTGGGCAGACCCATCGCCATAGCTTCCTCAAGGCCGGAGACCACCCGCAAGGCCATCCGGGGTATCATGACCCGTCCCGAGGCCCAGGTGGTCCTGGTCGACACCCCGGGCATCCACCGTCCGCGCACCCTGTTGGGCCAGCGGCTCAACGACGTGGTGGAGGCCTCCCTGTCGGATGTGGATGCCATTGCCTTTTTGTTGCCGGCCGACCAGGCCATAGGCCCTGGCGACCGTCGCATTCTGAGCCGGTTGCGGTCCGACTTCGCCCGCAAGGACAAGGACGGCAAGTGGATCTGGCGAAAGCCCCTGATTGCTGTAGTGACCAAGATTGACCAGCTGAGCAAAGGTCAACTGGTGGACAAGCTCCTGGAGATCGGCGCCTTCGCCGACTTCTCCCAGATCGTTCCGGTCAGCGCCCTGGAGGCCGACAACGTGGACGAGGTGGCCCAGGTGCTGATGGATGCCATGCCCGAGGGCCCTCAACTCTACCCTGACGACCAGCTGACCGAGGAGCGTCCCGAGGACATGATCGCCGAGCTGGTCCGTGGAGCCTACCTGGAGGAGCTCGACGACGAGCTGCCCCACTCCCTGGCCGTCCGCGTGGAGTCCATCGAGCCGGATCCGGATGGCGGGCGCGACACTGTACATATAGGCATTTATGTAGAGCGCGACTCCCAGAAGCCCATCGTCATCGGGCGGGGGGCCGAGCACCTGGTGCGGGTGAAGAAGAAACTGCGTACCGCAATCAACCGGACCATGGGACGCAAGGTCCGGTTGGATCTGCACGTCAAGGTGGCCCACAACTGGCAGACCGACCCCAAGCAGCTGGAGCGCCTGGGGTTCTGATCGTGCTCAGCGGCGGGGTGCCGGGGTGCGCTTTGCTGTGTACATCCGGGTGTTCAGCAGGTCGGCGTAGCGCTCGATGACCTTGGGCCGGATCACCTTCATGGATGGTGTCATCAGCCCGTTGTCCTGGGTGAACTCCTCGGGCAGGATGATGAACTTGCGTACCGATTCGGCCCGGGAGACGCCCTCATTGGCCCGGTCCACATACTCCTGGACCTCGGCCCGGACCACGGCGTTCTGCGCAGCCTCCTGCAGGGACATGTTCCGATCCAGTCCCTTGGAGGCCAGCCAGGGTCGTAGGGCTGTTTCGTTCAAGGTGACCAGGGCCGAGATGAAGGGCCGCTTGTCTCCCAGAACCAGGGCCTGGGAGACGATCTCGGAACGCTCGATGACCTCCTCTATGGGCCTGGGGGAGACGTTCTTGCCGCCGGCCGTGATGATCAGGTCCTTCTTGCGCCCGGTCAGGAAGAGGAACCCGTCACGGGAGAGCCGCCCCAGGTCACCTGTGGCGTACCAGCCGTCCTCGGTGAAGGAATCACGGGTGGCCTCCTCGTTCTTGTGGTAGCGGTGGAAAACGCAGACGCCCTTGATCTGCACCTCACCGTCCGAGGCGATGCGGATGGTGAATCCCGGGAAGGGGATGCCCACCGAGCCCCTGTGGTAGGGGGTGCCCAGGGGGTTGAAGGCGCAGGGTGCGGTGGTCTCGGTCAGGCCGTAGCCCTCGTAGACCGGCACATTGGCGCCGCGGAAGAAGCCCAGCAGCTCCGGGTCCAGGGGAGCGCCGCCGGAGACGATCCACTTGGCCCGTCCGCCCAGGACCTGGCGTAGGGAAGAATAGACCAGAGGGTCGTAGAGGGCACGCCGCAGGGCGCTGCGCTTGGTCGGCCAGCCCTGGCGGGATATGTCTTCCATATAGGTGCGTGCAGCTCGGGCCGCTCTGTTGAAGATTCTGCCCTTGATGCCGTGCCCGGCCTTCTGGGAGGCGGCGTTGTAGACCTTCTCAAAGACCCTGGGCACGCCGATGATGACCGTGGGCTTGGACTCCTGCAGGTCGGACAGCAGGGTGGCCAGTCCGGTGGAGATGTACACGTGCATGGTCCCGTAGACGACCCCATAGCTGATGGCCCGGGCGAAGGTGTGTGCCTGGGGCAGGAAGAGCAGGATGGATCCATCCGGGTCGTGGGTCAGATTGGGGATAAAGGCGTTCAGGTTCCTGGCCAGCTGGCAATAATGCTCATGGGTCATCTCCACGCCCTTGGGCGCTGCTGTGGAACCGGAGGTGTAGACGATGGAGCAGAGGTCGGTCTTGTGGATGGAGTTGATCCGCTCGTCAAGCTCGGCGTCGCTGACAGACTCGCCGTAGGCCTGCAATTCCTGCAGGGCCCCGGACTCCAGGCAGGCGATCCGCTCCAGGGTGGGGCACTCCTTGTCGGCCCCCTCGGCCTTGGCCCGCATCTCGGCGGTCTGCACCACCAGCAGCCTGGCATCGGAGTTGTTGACGATGAATCGGATCTGCTCGGCCGAATCGGTGTCGTAGATGGTGGCGATGACCCCGCCGATGGACAGGACGGCGGCGTCCACGATGTCCCACTCGTAACTGGTCCTGCACATGAAGGCCACTGCATCGCCCTTCTTCAGCCCGTAGTGCAGGAAGCCCTTGGCGGTGGTCCTGATGTCGTGCAGGATCTCCCGGCCGGTCCGGTAGGTCCAGCTGCCGTTCTCCACAAAGTGCAGCACCGGCTGGTCGGGTGTGCGGCGGGCCCGGTCGGCGTAGATGTCATAGACGGTCATGTCGTCTGGCACCGGTCCCATGCCGGCGGTGGTGGCCGAAAGCAGGCCGGAGGCTGGATCCATGCGCGTGGTGGTGGCATAGTCGGCCGACCAGAAGTGCGTGTTGGGCAGGGCCAGGGACTCCTCGGCGGCCCTGGGAGCAGCCTGTGACGGATCCGCATTCTCCTCGCCAGTCGGTCCCTCCACATGACCCACCTGGTGTGCCACAAAAGATTTGACCGATGCTAGTAACGACACGTTGTCTCCTTCAATAATCGCGGGATATGTCCAGAATAGCCGCCCACTTGGAGAAGGGCGGCCTGGGTGCTAAAGTAGACACGTTGCTTTGGCGAGGGAGACCGCACGGCCTCCGTTATCGACTCGGCTGGATCATCGGCGGCCTTTCCTTTTGGGCGGTCCGGAATCCGACGCGGCGATGCGCCAGGACCGGCCCAGGTCGGTCTTGAGGAACCACTCAAGGAAGGAAGCCAACATGGCTAACACAATTAAGCTCGAGGGCGAAGTCCGCGACCAATTCGGCAAGGGGGCGGCACGCCGCATGCGCGTGGCCCAGCAGATTCCCGCCACCATCTACGCCGGCGGCGCCCAGCCCGACTACATCAAGCTGCCCATGCGCGAGACCACTCTGGCCCTGCGCCGCGCCAACGCCCTCTTCTCCATCAGCTTCGGCGGGAAGACCAAGACCGCCGTGGTCAAGGACGTGCAGCGCAACCCGGTCAAGCGCCAGGTGGAGCACATCGACTTCTATGAGGTCCGCGCCGGCGAGAAGGTCACCGTGGAGGTGCCTGTCTTCGTCAGCGGCGAGACCAAGGGCGCTGCCGTGGCCCTGATCGACACCCAGAACCTGCAGGTCCGGGCTGACGTGTCCAACCTGCCCGATCGCATCGACATCAGCGTGGAGGGCCTGTCCGAGGGCGACAAGATCCTGGCCAAGGATGTCAAGCTGCCCGAGGGCTCCGAGCTGGTCATCGACGATATGGAGGAATCCATCGTCTCCGTCGAGATCCCCAAGGAGGAGAGCCTGGAGACCCCCACCGAGGAGACCGAACAGGCCGATGCGGAAGCTGCTCCGGAGGACGACGCCCAGAGCGAGTGAACGCGGAGATCCGCTCTGCAAGGCCGTGGGATCATCACGATCCTGCGGCCTTTTTGCATGAGAAGGTCACTATGCGAAATGAGATGAACAGGTCGGGGCCTGCCTATGCGATAGTTCGGGTACCGGGCATCGCCATAAGCATTGCACCCGAGCAACCAAATACAGTAGCAAGAAGAAGTGGTAGACAATGGCAGAGCAATCACATCACGACCCGAAGGCACTCAATGAGTTGGCGGACGCTTTCAAGGTCATTCCCAACGATCATCCCGCCTCTGACGAGGAACGTGCCCGGCTGATTGACAAGCCCGCCTTCGGTCAGCTCTTCTCCGACAACATGACCCACATGGGATGGACTTCGGATGACGGCTGGAAGGATCGCAGGGTTGAGCCCTACGGACCGATCAGCCTGGATCCGGGGGCCTCGGTGCTTCACTACGCCCAGGAGGCCTTCGAGGGACTCAAGGCCTACTACCACGACGATGGTTCCATCTGGCTCTTCCGGCCCGATGCCAACGCCCAGCGCTTCTACAACTCAGCCAAGCGTCTGGCCCTGCCCCCGCTGGAGCCCGATGACTTCCTGGGTTCGGTCGCGGCCCTGGTTCGCCGTGACGCGGCCTGGGTGCCCAGGAGGCGTGAATACACGCTTTATATGCGCCCCTACATGTTCGCCTCCGAACCCTTCCTGGGCGTGCGCGCCCCGCATGCGGTGGATTATTGCGTCATCGCCTCGCCCTCGGGACCCTACTTCGCCGGCGGTGTCAAGCCGGTCAGCATCTGGGTGGAGGACAAGTGGTTCCGCACCGGCCCCGGTGGCACCGGCTTCGCCAAGTGCGGCGGCAACTACGCGGCCTCCCTGCTGGGCGAGAACCGCGGTGCCGAGCATGGTTGCGAGCAGGTCTGCTTCGTTGATGCGGCTACCAAGACCTACCTGGAGGAGCTGGGCGGCATGAACATGTTCACCGTCCACAAGGACGGACACCTGGAGACCCCCAGCCTGACCGGAACCATTCTGCCCGGCGTCACCCGAAACTCCCTGATCGCCCTGGCCCAGGACCACGGTCGTGACGTGGTGGAGACCATGATCCGTCTGGACACCCTGCTGGACGACATCCGTTCGGGCGAGGTCACCGAGGTGTTCGCCTGCGGGACCGCCGCCATCATCACCCCGATCGGGCGCTTCAAGTCCGAGAACTTCGACGTCCAGGTGGCCGACGGTGGTTCAGGCAAGGTCACCATGGACCTGCGCAACGAGCTCCTGGGCATCCAGCTGGGCGAGATCGAGGATCCGCACGATTGGATGTGGAAGGTCTGCTGAGCACTGACCCCATTCCTGCCTGACAGGTCTTGAAAGGAAGGCGGCTTCAGGGCGACTTTTTGCCCTGGGCCGCCTTCCCTCATCTTTGTGGCCTTGGACACATCCCCGGCCTGTTCAGCCTTGGGGTTGGCTAATCTATAGACAGATTTGAGTGCGGGACGATTCCGGGAGGAGAAGCGCGGGATGAAGACGGCCTTGGAGGGGAACCTCATCTTCATGGTCATCGAGTACCTGGGCATCTTGAGCTGCGGGCTTTCGGGCGGTCTGGCTGCCGTGCGCAAGGGCTACGACATCATCGCCATCCTCTTGGTTTCCTGGATCAGCGCCCTGGGCGGTGGGGTGGTTCGTGACGTCCTGCTGGGACAGGTGCCGCCCAGTGGCATCACCGACAAGGGCTCGGTCATCGTCACCCTGGCATCCGGCCTGGTGGTGGCTGTCGCCCATCCTGAAATCAGCCGAATGACCTGGTCCATGCTGGTCACCGATGCCATGGCCCTGGGATCCTTCGCCGTCAACGGGACCGCCAAGGCCCTGATGTGTGGAACCGGTGGCATGACGGCCATCTTCATGGGCATGGCCACGGCCCTGGTCGGCGGCCTGCTGCGCGACATCCTCCTCAACCAGGTGCCGGCGGTCATCCAGGACCAGCACTGGTACGCGCTGCCCTCCCTGATCGGTTGTCTGCTGACCTTGGCCTCCACGCGCGCCCAGCAGCATGGGCTCTATCCGGCCCGGGTCGACATGATCCTGGACCTGGCCATTGTGGCCCTGGTGGTCGTTCTGCGCATCATCTCGGTGAAATTCGACATCCTGGTGCCCGGGGCAATGGACCGTCGCTCGGCCCGGCTGCCGCTCAACGACGCCCAGCTGGCCAGGGCCATCCGTCACTTGATGCGCGGCAGGTCGAACATCAGCGTCACCATCAAGCACACCGGCGAGGACCCGGACAGGAAATCGGATACGAAAAAGGGCCGGTGACCCAAGCGCTTGGGTCACCGGCCCCAATGGGGCACCCGGTTCAGAGGGCGTTGACGGCGTTGGCCAGACCGGACTTGCGGTTGGCGGCCTGGTTGCGGTGAATCACACCCTTGCCGGCGGCCTTGTCCAGACGGCGGGCGGCCACCTGGTAGGCAGCCTGAGCGGCCTCCTTGTCACCGGCATCCACGGCCTTGCGCACGGAACGCACGGAGGTCTTGATTGCGCTCTTGACCTCCTTGTTGCGCAGGTGCGCCTTTTCGTTGGTGATGACCCGCTTCTTCTGCGACTTGATGTTTGCCAATGTTGCTCCAAACGATGAATGTATCTGTACAGACAACCCACCATAGTAGCACCCGACCGGGAGAAGAATCCGCCAGGGGCGGGCGCTTCGGCCCAGGGCATCGTCTAGAATCGTTAGACCAGACGTACGTGAGGAGAGCAGACCGGTGCAGGAAGCCAAGAACCAACCAGGATTCACCGACCAATCGCTGATCCGCAACTTCTGCATCATCGCCCATATCGATCACGGCAAATCCACGGTGGCCGACCGGATCCTGCAGCTGAGCGGGATCGTGCCCAAGCGCGAGATGCACGACCGGTTCCTGGACAGGATGGACATCGAGCAGGAGCGTGGCATCACCATCAAGTCCCAGGCCGTCCGCCTGCCCTGGGTCAAGGACGGCGTCGAATACACCCTGGGCATGATTGACACCCCCGGCCACGTGGACTTCACCTACGAGGTCTCCCGGGCCCTGGAGGCCTGCGAGGGCGCTGTCCTGCTGGTGGATGCCACCCAGGGCATTGAGGCGCAGACCCTCTCCAACCTCTATATGGCCCTGGAGGATGACCTGACCATCATCCCCGTCCTCAACAAGATCGACCTGCCCTCGGCCGAGCCTGACAAGCATGCCGAGGAGATAGCCAACCTGATCGGCTGCTCCACGGACGAGGTGCTGCGGGTATCAGGCAAGACCGGCGAAGGTATCCGCGAACTGGTGGACCGCATCGTGGACCAGGTGCCGGCCCCCAAGGGGGACCCCAAGGCTCCGGCCCGGGCCCTGATCTTCGACTCGGTCTACGACTCCTACCGGGGAATCGTCACCTATATCAGGATGGTGGACGGCGAGCTCAAGGAGCGCCAGAAGATCCGCATGATGGGCCGGGGGACCGTGCATGACCCCATCGAGCTGGGTGTGATCAGCCCGGACATGACCCCCACCAAGGCCCTGGGTGCCGGGGAGGTCGGCTATATAATCACCGGCGTCAAGGACGTCAGCCAGTCCAAGGTGGGCGACACGGTCACCACCGAGGCCAACCCGGCCAATGAGCCCCTGCCCGGCTATCAGGACCCCCAGCCCATGGTCTATTCCGGGCTCTTCCCCATCGACAACGCCCAGTTCCCCGAGCTGCGCGACGCCCTGGACAAGCTCAAGCTCAACGATGCGGCCCTGGTCTACGAACCGGAGACCTCAGTGGCCCTGGGCTTCGGTTTCCGCTGCGGCTTCCTGGGACTGCTGCACATGGAGATCGTCACCGAGCGCCTGAGCAGGGAGTTCGGCATGGACCTGATCGCCACAGCCCCCAACGTCACCTACCAGGTGACCATGGAGGACGGCAGCGAGCATACGGTGACCAACCCCAGCGAATTCCCCGACGGCAAGGTTCGCCGGATTCTGGAGCCGGTGGTCAGCGCCGACATCATCACCCCCAAGGAGTTCATCGGACCGGTCATGGAGCTCTGCCAGGACCATCGCGGGCGGATGGGGACCATGGAGTATCTGAGCCCCGAGCGCGTCGAGATGCACTACAAGATGCCCCTGGCCGAGATCGTCTTCGACTTCTTCGACCAGCTGAAGAGCCGGACCAAGGGCTACGCCAGCCTGGACTACCAGTCCGACGGCACCCAGTCCGCCGACCTGGTCAAGGTGGACATCCTCATCCAGGGGGAGAAGATCGACGCCTTCTCGGCCATCGTCCACAAGGACAAGGCCTACGCCTACGGGGTGATGATGACCAAGAAGCTGCGCAAGCTTATTCCCCGCCAGCAGTTCGAGATCCCCATCCAGGCGGCCATAGGGTCGCGGATCATCGCCCGGGAGACCATCAGCGCCCTGCGCAAGGACGTGCTGGCCAAGTGCTACGGGGGCGATATCACCCGCAAGCGCAAGCTGTTGGAGAAGCAGAAGGCTGGCAAGAAGCGCATGAAGATGCTGGGACATGTCGAGGTGCCCCAGGAGGCCTTCATCGCCGCCCTGAGCACGGGCCAGGCCCAGGACCGGGACACCAAGGACAAGATCCGGGCCGCCGCCAAGAAGGAGGGCTGAACGGGTGGGCTCCTACCAGGTGTACATCCATGTGCCCTTCTGCATGCGCCGCTGTGGCTACTGCGACTTCAACACCTACACGGCCCGCGACCTGGGCGGGGGCGCCAGCCGGGAGCACTACGCCGACCTGGCCATCCAGGAGATGCGCATGGTCCGCGACTGGCAGACCTCCCGCGGCCTGATAGAGCCGCCCGTATCCACCATCTTCTTCGGCGGAGGCACGCCGACCATCCTGCCTGCCCAGGATCTGGTCCGCATGGTCGAGGCCGTGGCCGACCTCTGGGGGCTATCCCCCGGGGCTGAGATCACCACCGAGGCCAACCCCGACACCGTGGATCGGACCTATCTGGAGCAGCTGCTCCGGGGCGGCATCAACCGCGTCTCCTTCGGCATGCAGTCAGCGGTGCCCAGCGTCCTGGCCACCCTGGACCGTACCCACACCCCTGCCAATGTGACCACTGATGTGGCCGCTGCTCAGGATCTGGGGCTCAGGGCCAGTGTGGACCTGATCTACGGGACTCCGGGGGAGCGGCTCGAGGATTGGCGGACCAGCCTGCAGGCGGCCCTGGACCTGGGAGTGGACCATGTCTCCGCCTATGCCCTGACCCTGGAACCGACCACTAAGATGGGCCGTGCCGTGCGCCGGGGCCAACTGCCCGCCCCCGATGACGATGACGAGGCGGCCAAGTACGAGATGGCCGACGACATGCTCTCCCAGGCAGGCCTTAACTGGTACGAGATCTCCAACTGGGCCCGTCCCGGCCAGGAGAGCCGCCACAACCTGGGCTACTGGCACAACGTGGACTGGGCCGGCATCGGGCCCGGCGCCCACTCCCACTATCGGGGCCTGGACGGCCAGGACACAGGCATGGCGCCGGTGGATGCAGCTCGGGAACAGGAGCCCATGCCGTCCGTCTCGCCCGGGTTCAGGGCCACAGGAACAGCAGCGGTGCAGGATGCCGATCCCGGGGCACGCTGGTGGCTGTCGCCGGAGCCCGGCCTGGGGGAGAGGCGTGCCCGGGCCATCCGCTCCTGGGACATCGCCCACCCCAGGGACTGGGCCGCCGCCATGGACGCCGGACATGTGCCCTGGCAGGATGCCGAGCTTCTGGGCTTCAGACAGGACCTGGAGGAGACGGTCATGCTGGCCCTGCGCCTGCCGGAAGGTCTGGGACTGGATCGGCTGACCAGGCAGGCGGGTCGTCCGGCCGACCCGAAGATCCTTAGGGATCTGGTCGATCAGGGTCTCCTGCTGCCCTTGCGTGACAGAATACAGGTGACCCGCCGGGGCCGTCTGCTCAACGATCTGGTCATCGATCAGGTCCTGGATGCGGTAGGAATTCGTTAGACACTGCGGAACGTTACACGGATGTCACCTGTGGATGCATTATTCTGTTGATTCACCATTGACAAGGCTCCTCAAGGGTGGAGCATGCCGGCCCCGCCCCCGTCCACGAATGAGGTGATTGCGGTGTCATTCACGGCCCCTCTCGATCTGCACGTTCACGGCCCGCAAGGGCTCTATGACCCTGATACGGAACACGATGCCTGCGGTTTCGGCATGGTGGCCACCCTCAACCGACGGGACGAAAGACTTATCGTCGAACAGGGCATCCGCGTCCTGGTCAACCTGGACCACCGAGGGGCCGTGGGAGCCGAGCCCAACACCGGCGATGGGGCCGGCATCATGCTCTCCATGCCCGACGGGTTCATGCGCACCCGCGTCCACCGGGATCTTCCTGAAGCCGGCCACTATCTGGCGGGTATGGCCTTCCTGGACAGGGATCCGGCACAGGCTGCCAGCCAGGAGGAGGCCATAGCCTCCATTGCCGGCCAGGAAGGGCTGCGCGTCCTGGCCTGGCGGGCGGTGCCCACCAATCCTGACGGACTGGGTCTGCAGGCCTTGGCCTCCATGCCCCGCTTCCTGATGCCCATCATGTGCGACGCCGGGCCTCAAGGCCGTGGAGGGCTGAAGCTGGAGCGGCTGGGCTACCGGGTCCGCAAGCGGGCCGAGCACGAGCTGGGCGTCTACTTCGCCTCCCTGTCCTGCCGGACCATCACCTACAAGGGCATGCTGACCACCAAGCAGCTGCAGGGCTTCTTCCCCGACCTGAGCGATCCGGCCATGAAGGCCCGCCTGGCCATCGTCCACTCCCGCTTCTCCACCAACACCTTCCCCTCTTGGCCCCTGGCCCAGCCCTTCCGGATGATCGCCCACAACGGGGAGATCAACACCATCCAGGGCAACCGCAACTGGATGTCGGCCCGAGAAGGAATGCTGAGCTCGGAACTGTTGGGCGACATGGCTCCGCTCCTGCCGGTCAACACCCCTGGAGCCTCGGACTCGGGCACCTTCGACGAGACCCTGGAGCTGCTCCACCTGGCAGGACGGTCCCTGCCCCACGCAGTCTCCATGATGATGCCTCCGGCCTGGCAGCAGGATCCGGACATGGACCCCGACCTGAAGGCCTTCTACGAGTACAACGACACCCTGATCGAGCCCTGGGACGGCCCGGCGGCCATCGTCTTCACCGACGGGACCCTGGTAGGCGCCCAGCTGGACCGCAACGGCCTGCGCCCGGGCCGCTGGCAGCTGACCGATGACGGCCACCTGGTCCTGGCTTCGGAGGCCGGCGTCCTGGAGGATACGCCCCAGGAATCCATCGTCGCCAAGGGCAGGCTGGAGCCGGGACGCATGTTCCTGGCTGACACCAAAGAGGGCCGGATAGTGCCCGACAGCGAGATCAAGCACCAACTGGCCGGTCTGCACCCCTACCGGAAGTGGGTTTCGGAGCGGACCGTCCGTCTGGACGACCTGCCCGAGCGCGAGCATGTCAACTACTCGCGCATCTCGGTCCACCGTCGGCAGCAGGCCTTCGGCTACACCCGGGAGGACCTGACCATGCTGCTGGGGCCCATGGCCGAAACCGGCGGCGAGCCCATCGGGTCCATGGGCAATGACGCGCCCATCGCCGTGCTCTCGCGCCGGTCCCGCATGCTCTTCGACTACTTCACCCAGAAGTTCGCCCAGGTCACCAATCCGCCCCTGGACTGGGAGCGCGAGGAGCTGGTGACCAGCATCGCCTCGGCCATCGGGCCCGAGCCCAACCTTCTGGAGGACACCCCCGAGCACGCTTGGAAGATCCACATCGACCTGCCTGTGGTGGATTCCGTGCAGATGGCCCAGATCAAGCGCCTGGACCGGGCACCGGTCCTGGAAGGCCGCTTCCGCCCCCGTCTGATCCGCGGCCTCTACCAGGTGGCTGGGGGCGGCAAGGCCCTTGAGGAGCGTCTGGAGGCCATCGAAGGGGAGGTGGATCAGGCCATCGAGGAGGGTTGCAATGTGCTCGTCCTGTCCGATCGGGACTCCAACCACATCTGGGGACCCATACCCTCCCTGCTGCTGACCGGGGCCGTCCGGCACCACCTGCTCCGCCAACACACCCGCACCCAGGTCTCCCTGGCAGTGGAGGCCGGCGACGTGCGCGAGGTCCACCATGTGGCCCTGCTGATCGCCTACGGCGCCGCCTGCGTCAACCCCTACCTGGCCCTGGAGTCGGTGGAGAACCTGGCCAACAGCGGCGACCTGCATGTGGACGCCAAAAAGGCCTCCGCCAACCTGGTCCGGGCGCTGAGCACCGGGGTCCTGAAGATCATGAGCAAGATGGGCGTGAGCACCATCATGTCCTACCGCGGCTCACAGCTCTTCGAGGCCGTCGGCCTGAGCCAGGAGGTCATCGACCGCTGGTTCACCGGCACCACCTCCCTGGTGGGCGGCATAGGCCTGGACGAGATCGCCGCCGAGGTGGCCCAGCGCCATAGGGTGGCCTATCCCATTGAGTGGACCGCAGGCTCCGGGCATGATCTGGAGACAGGCGGCAACTACCACTGGCGGCGCACTGGCGAGGACCACCTGAACGACCCGGAGTCCATCTTCCTGCTCCAGCAGTCCACCAAGCGCGGGGACTACGGACTCTTCAAGACCTACACCGACCATGTGAACGCGGCGGCCAAGCGCGGTATGACCCTGCGCGGCCTCATGGAGCTGCACTCCGACAGGGCGCCCATACCCCTGGACCAGGTGGAGCCCGCCGAGTCCATCGTCACCCGCTTCTCCACTGGAGCCATGAGCTACGGGTCCATCTCCCAGGAGGCCCATGAGACCATGGCGCTGGCCATGAATCGGCTCGGGGCCCGGTCCAACTCGGGCGAGGGCGGCGAGTCCCCGGACCGGATTGCAGACCCGGCCCGGACCAGCCGCATCAAGCAGGTGGCCTCGGCCCGGTTCGGGGTGACCAGCGACTACCTGGTCTCGGCCACCGACCTGCAGATCAAGCTGGCCCAGGGGGCCAAGCCGGGGGAGGGCGGCCACCTTCCCGGCGCCAAGGTCCCGCCCTGGATAGCCCAGGTCAGGCGTTCCACACCCGGGGTCGAGCTCATCTCTCCTCCGCCCCACCACGACATCTATTCCATCGAGGACTTGAAACAGCTCATCCATGACCTGAAGATGGCCAACCCCCGGGCCCGCATCCACGTCAAGCTGGTCTCCGAGCACGGGGTGGGAACGGTGGCCGCAGGAGTGGCCAAGTGTCATGCCGACGTGGTCCTCATCTCCGGTCAGGACGGCGGCACGGGGGCGGCCCCGCTCAACGCCATCAAGCACGCGGGCACCCCCTGGGAGCTGGGCCTGGCCGAGACCCAGCAGACCCTGGTCATGAACGACCTGCGCTCGCGGATTGTGGTCCAGTGCGACGGGGAGCTCAAGACCGGCCGCGACGTGGTCGTAGCCGCTCTGCTGGGGGCCGAGGAGTTCGGCTTCGCCACCACGGCGCTGCAGGTGGAGGGCTGCGTCATGATGCGGGCCTGCCATAAGAACACCTGCCCCCAGGGCATAGCCACCCAGGACCCGGAGCTGCGCTCGCGCTTCACCGGTCGGCCCGAGGACCTGGTCAACTTCTTCATGTTCATGGCCCGTCAGGTGCGGGAGATTCTGGCCTCCCTGGGATTCGCCAGCCTGGAGGAGGCGGTCGGCCACGTGGAGTGCCTGCGCCGGGACCCCTCCGTGCGCACCTGGAAGAGCCAGGGCATCGACCTGGATGCCATCCTGCGCAAGCCGGGCCCCACCCCGGGCACGGTGCTGCACCACACCCAGGCCCAGGATCACGAACTGGACAAGTCCCTGGATGTGGACCTGATCAATCAGGCCGTCGATGCCCTGGACGAGGGCCGGCCGGTGGCCATCAAGACAACCGTGCGCAACGTCAACCGGAGCGTGGGCACCATGCTGGGCTACAGGATCACCCGTAAATACGGCGCCGCCGGCCTGCCTGCGAACACCGTGGACATCACGTTGACAGGTTCTGCCGGTCAGTCCCTGGGTGCATTCATCCCCAGGGGCGAGACCATCCGGGTGACCGGCGAGGCCAACGACTATGCAGGCAAGGGTCTGTCCGGCGGTCGTCTGGTCCTCCACGCCTCCCAGGGCGTCCGCTTCGATCCGCACCGGACCGTCATCTGCGGCAACGTGGCTGGATTCGGCGCCACCTCGGGCGACATGTTCGTGGCCGGCCGGGCCGGGGAGCGCTTTGCCGTCCGTAACGGGGGCGGCCGCTTCGTGGTCGAGGGCCTGGGCGACCACGGTTGTGAGTACATGACCGGCGGCCTGGTGGTTGTTCTGGGTTCCACCGGACGCAACTTCGGCGCCGGCTTCTCGGGAGGGGATGTCTACCTGCTGGATATGGATGCCTCCCGGCTCAATCCAGAAGCCTGGAATGACGGCTCCCTGCTGGCCCTGGAGCCCGACCAGGACCAGGCGGTCATGCTCAAGGAACTGATAGCCGAGCATGTCCGGCTGACCGGGTCAAAGGCTGCGGCCGCCCTGCTGGAGGACTGGCCGAGCGCGCTGGCCCGGTTCACCCATCTGGTTCCCCGCCGTTATCTGGCCATGAAGAAGGCCATGGAAGAGGCCGAGCGCGAGCAGGTGGACTTCAACGCGCCCGGCGTCTGGGACGCCACCTACGCCCAGGTCATGGAAGGAGCGCACTGATATGGTCGACCCCAAGGGATTCCTCAAGGTACGCACCCGGCACGAGCTGGCCGAGCGCCCGGTAGCCGAACGCCTGAAGGACTGGCGGGACGTGCACCAGTCAACCGGTCCTGGTCCCTGGACCGCCGAGCAGGCCGCCCGCTGCATGGACTGCGGCACCCCCTTCTGCATGACCGGCTGCCCCCTGGGCAACCTCATTCCCGAGTTCAACGACCTGCTGTCCCGAGGCCGCTGGGAGGAGGCCTACGAAAGGCTGAGCCTGACCAACAACTTCCCGGAGTTCACCGGACGGATCTGCCCGGCTCCCTGCGAGTCCTCCTGCGTGCTCTCCATCCACCAGCCGGCCACCACCATCAAGCTGGACGAGCAGACCATCATCGATCAGGCCTGGTCCCTGGGCCTGGTCAAGCCCCGGCCTCCGCAGCGGCTGACCGACATGACCGTGGCCGTCGTCGGGTCGGGTCCTGCAGGATTGGCATGCGCCCAGCAGCTGACCCGGGCCGGGCACACGGTGGTGGTCTACGAGCGCGCCGATGCCATAGGCGGACTCCTGCGCTACGGCATTCCCGCCTTCAAGCTGGAGAAGTCCCTGCTGGACCGTCGGCTGGAGCAGATGGAGGCCGAGGGGACCCGATTCCGCACCGGCGTCGAGGTGGGCCGGGACTTGGGCTGGGACCAGCTACGGGCCCGCTATGACGCCCTGGTGGTGGCCATCGGTTCCACCGAACCCCGACGGGTGGATCTGCCCGGACGGGAGCTCAAGGGCATCCACTACGCCATGGACTTCCTGCCCGACCCAACCCGTAAACTCATGGGCCGCGAGCCCATCAACAACATCGATGCCGCCGGCAAGGATGTCATCATCATCGGCGGCGGCGACACTGGTTCGGACTGCCTGGGCACGGCCCTTCGAGAGGGCGCCAAGTCGGTCACCGTCCTCCAGATCCGGCCCAAAGAACCCTCCTCCAGACCCGATGACCGGCCCTGGCCTACCTATGCCAGGCTCTACAATCCCACCTCCTCCATGGAGGAGGGCGGCCACTACGAGTACGCTGTGGACAGCCTGGAGTACCTGGGCGACGGTTCCGATGACCGGATCAGCCTGGACCAGAGCAGTGCTCCCACCGGCTTCGACCGGGACCATGAGGGACGGGTGCGCGGCGTTCGCGTGGTGGACGTCAGCCGGGACGATCAGGACCGAATCGTCCCCCATCCCGAAACCGAGCGGGTCCTGCCCGCCGACCTGGTATTGATCAGCATTGGCTTCGCCCATCCGGAGACGGCCACCCTGACCGGGCAGACCGGCATAGGCCTGGACCCTCGCGGCAACGTGGCCCGGGATGCCGACTATGCCACCGACCGTGATGGGATCTTCGTGTGCGGCGATGCCGGACGTGGCCAGTCCCTGGTGGTCTGGGCTCTGGCCGAGGGTCGTTCCTGCGCTGCGGCCGTGGACCGGTATCTGACCGGCGCCACCGAACTGCCTGCCCCCATTCGAGCCGATGAGCGCGCCATGACCCTGCCAGTGGCCGGCCGGCGCCCACGCTAATATGAAAAGGTATGGTGCCGATCGAAGGGATGGAGGCAGTGGGATATGACCAACCGCGCTGAACGTAGGGCGCAGGCCAAGCGGAGCCGCCGTGGCGGCAGCGATGACCGGAGGATGACGGCCAAGGGCAGGGCCGGAGTGATGGACGAACGGGCCTTGCAGGAGCGCTCCCGCCGGCTGGAGGCTGGCCAGGGCGCCGAGTGGAAGCCCACCGGGCACACCGATGACCTGGTGCAGAAGGACTCCGTGGACCCCAACGATCGCAACCCCCGTCTGCTGAAGGCTCCCAGCGGCGTGCGTCAGTGGCTGCGAATCCTGGTCTGGGCCCTGATCATCTGCTCCGGCCTGGCCTTCCTGGTCTGCATGTGGCTGCCCCACGTTCCCATCTGGGCCACCATCGCCATCGCTGCGGTCTTCTGCCTGGGCGTGCTGGGACTCTTCCTGGTCGGCGGGAACCGGGACAATCCCCGTCTGGACTCCTACGGAACGGCCCTGTGACCATGAGCGAAAGCGTGGCAGAACAGCAGGCCGTGCTCATGCAGCACGTGGGATTCCGCCGTCAGGGCCGGGTCATACTGAACGATGTCAACCTTGAGGTGGGCCGTGGGCAGAAGTGGGTCCTCTTCGGACCCAACGGCGTGGGCAAATCCACCCTGGTGGCCATGATGAGCACCCGAGGCTTCCCCAGCACCGGCAGCGTAGAGATCCTGGGTAACCGGCTGGGCAAGGTGAACGTCTTCTCCTACCGGCATCGGATTGGTCTGGCCTCGGCCGGCCTGGCCAAGACCATCAGCCCCCAGGAGGATCCCTACGACGTGGTGCTGACCGCCTTCAGCGATACCACCGGACGCTGGAGGGAGACCTTCACAGCCAAGCAGGAAGAGGCCACCCTGGCCCTGATGGACCGGTTCGGCATCGCCTACCTCAAGGGCAAGCGCATGTACCGGCTCTCCGAGGGGGAGCGCGGCCGGGTGCTGATATGCCGGGCGCTGATGGCCAATCCCGACCTGCTCATCCTGGACGAACCGACCACCGGGCTGGACCTGGGCGGCCGGGAGCTGGTGCTCAGGGCCCTGAGCGACATCGGCCGGGAGGACAGGGACCGCACGGTCATCCTGGTCACCCACCGGCTTGAGGAGATTCCTCTGGGCTTCGATCGGATAGCCATGATGGGCCGGCGTCCTGCCGACACTGCGGACACCGGTGACCCGGATCCGGGCACCATCGTCTACCAGGGACCCTTGGAGGGTGGACTGACCGGTCCGCGCCTGAGCGAGCTCTTCGGCCTGGACCTGACCGTGGTCCACCGCGAGGGACGCTGGGGTGCCTTCGCCGTCTGAACGCCAATGCCTGCGGACCTGTTCTGACACGCCCGTATCAGCTCAAGGAATAGCAAATTCATCAGCCCAGACGCAGGTATAAACTATGGTGGTTTGTCTGCCCGGGGACCGCGGCGGACCTGTATGCGTGAAGGATGTTGACGTGATCAAGATATGGACCCGCTACCTGCGGCCTTACTGGCTCCAGGTGGCCGTTCTGGTGCTCTTTCAGGTGGCGCAGACGGCCTTGAACCTCTACCTGCCCAACCTGCAGGCGGACATCATCGACAAGGGCGTGGCCGTAGGCGACCAGGATGCCATCTACAGGATCGGCTGGCAGATGATGGGAATCACCGCCCTCCAGATCGTGGCCAACGTGGTCGCCGTCTACTGCGCCACCCGGCTGGCCATGAGGATGGGCTACGAGCTGCGCAGGGACCTGTTCGCTTCAGTGGAGGGCTTCAGCCTCAACGAGATCGAGCGCTTCTCGGCCGGTTCCCTGATCACCCGCACCACCAACGACGTCCAGCAGATGCAGATGACCACCATGCAGACCCTCATGATCATCCTGCAGGCCCCGGTCATGCTGATCGGCGGGCTGGTTCTGGCCCTGCGCCAGGACGGCCCCCTGACCTGGTCCCTGGCGGTCATTGTCCCCCTGATCCTCCTGGTGGCCCTGGTGCTCATGGGCAGGATGGGACCCCTGTTCACCCGCCTGCAGAACATGCTGGACTCGGTCAACCGTCTGGTCCGCGAACAGATTTCCGGCGTGCGGGTCATCCGTGCCTTCGTCCGAGAGAAGACCGAGGCAGCCCGCTTCGACAAGGCCAACCGCGACGTCTACGGCGTCCTGATCTCCACCGGTAGGCTGATGAGCATGATGGTGCCGCTCATGTGGTTCCTGCTGAACATGTCCAACGTGGCCATCATGTGGTTCGGCGGCCGCCGCATCGACTCCGGTGCCATGCAGATCGGCGCCCTGCAGGCCTTCATCCAGTACCTGATGATCATCCTGTCAGGCCTGATGATGGCCGCCATGATGTCGGTCATGCTGCCCAGGGCCGCTGTGGCCGCCCGAAGGATCAACGAGGTCCTGGAGGCCACCAGCGAGATCGCCGCTCCCGAGCACCCCTACCGCAACGAGCACCCCCAGGGATTGCTGGAGTTCAAGCACGTGGACTTCAGCTACCCGGGTGCCCAGGATCCGGTCCTTTCGGATATCTCCTTCACCGCCCGGCCGGGCACCACGACGGCCATCATCGGGGCCACGGGATCCGGCAAGTCCACCATCATCCGACTGGCCAACCGCATGTTCGACGTCACCGACGGCCAGGTCCTGGTGGATGGCCACGACGTGCGCGAGTACGACCCCGACCAGCTGGCCCTGATCTTCGGGCCCGTCCCGCAGAAGGCCATCCTCTTCACCGGCACCATCCGCGACAACATGCACTACGGGGACCCCGAAGCCGACGACGACCGCATCTGGCAGGCCCTACGCATCGCCCAGGCCGAGGACTTCGTGCGGGAGATCCCCGAGGGCCTGGATGCCCGCGTGGCCGAGGGCGGCACCAACTTCTCCGGCGGGCAGAAGCAGCGGCTCTGCATGGCCAGGGCCATCCTGCGCAACCCCCGCATCTACACCTTCGACGACTCCTTCTCCGCGCTGGACATGACCACCGACCGGGCCCTGCACAAGGCCCTGGTCCCGGTCACCCGCGAGGCCACCCAGATCGTCGTGGCCCAGAGGGCGGCATCCATCCGCCAGGCCGACCAGATTCTGGTCCTGGACCGCGGCCGCATCGTCGGCCGGGGCACCCACGACGAGCTCATGGAGGACTGCCCCACCTACCAGGAGATCGTCCAGTCCCAGGGCGGGCAGGGTCCCGACGTGGAAGAGCTCAGCATTGACGAGGGGAGGGCCGAGTAGATGGCAAGGAACTTGAGCACGAACACAGGCTCGCAGGCCGTGGGCGGCCGCCGTCACACCGTGGGCCGGCTGGTCCATTACCTGCTGGCCAGTCCCTGGAGGGTCATCGTCATGGTCCTTGCCGGCATGACCGCCGTGGCCATGATCGTCATCGGTCCCAAGGTCATGGGCGAGGCCACCAACGTCCTCTTCGAGGGTCTGCTGGGGTCCATGCTGGTCAAGATGGGCGCCAAGCCCGGCACCTCCAAGCAGGCTGTGGTCACCTACCTGCAGTCCCGTGGGCAGGACAAGTTCGCCCGGATGATCGACTCCATGAACGTCCAGGTGGGCGTGGGCATCGACTGGGGGCGCTTCGGCACCATCCTCATGTTCGTCATCGGAATCTACCTGATCTCCATCCTGGTCAGGCTGGTGCAGAACTTCCTGATGACCCGGCTGGTCTCCGACGCGGTCTACACCATGCGCAGGCAGATAGAGGACAAGCTTGACCGGCTGCCCCTGCAGTACTTCGACCGGACCCCGCGCGGCGAGGTCATGAGCCGGACCACCAACGACATCGACAACATCTCGGGCACCCTGCAGCAGATCCTGGGCGAGCTGCTATTCTCCGTCTTCTCCATCATCGGCGCCTTCATCATGATGCTGACCATCTCGCCCCTGCTGACCCTGATCGCCTTCATCATCATCCCGGTCATGGCCCTGTGCGCGGGCGTCATCCTCAAGAAGACCCAGCCCCAGTTCACCAGGCAGTGGATCCGCACCGGCCAGGTCAACAGCCACGTGGAGGAGATGTTCTCCGGCCATATGGTGGTCCGGGCCTTCGGCCACCAGGGCAAGGCGGAGGAGGAGTTCGAGGAGCGCAACCAGGAGCTCTACCAGGCCAGCTTCAAGGCCTCCTTCTTCTCGGCCCTGGTCACGCCCATGTCTACCTTCTTCGGCAACCTGAGCTTCGTGATCGTGGTCATCATCGGCGGTGTGCACGTGCTCAACGGCAGCATGAGCCTGGGCGGTCTGCAGGCTTTCACCCAGTACACCCGTCAGGCCTCCCAGCCCATCGGCCAGCTGGCCTCCATGGGCACCATGCTCCAGTCTTCCCTGGCTTCCTGCCGCAGGGTCTTCGACTTCCTGGACGAGGCCGAGGAGGTGCCGGACATCGAGCATCCCGACCATCTGGGCCAGGAGACCGGAGGCAAGGTCGAGGGCCATGTCCGCTTCGACCACGTCCGCTTCTCCTACGATCCGGCCGAGCCGCTGATCAAGGACCTTTCCATCGAGGCCAAGCCAGGACAGACCATCGCCATCGTCGGACCCACGGGGGCGGGCAAGACCACCCTGGTCAACCTGCTCATGCGTTTCTATGAGATCCAGGGCGGGCGCATCACCATAGACGGCGTGGACACCTCCAGGGTGACCCGTCACGACCTGCGCAGCCACTTCGGCATGGTCCTGCAGGACACCTGGCTCTTTGACGGGACCGTCCGCGACAACCTGCTCTACGGGCTGGACGAGGGGCAGACCATCCCCGAACAGACCATGATCGATGGCGCCAAGGCCACCCACGTGGACGAGTTCATCCGCAAGCTGCCCCAGGGCTACGACACCGTCCTCAACGAAGACAGCAGCGAGCTCAGCCAGGGCGAACGGCAGCTGATGACCATCTGCCGGGCCTTCCTGTCCGACCCCGACATCCTGATCCTGGACGAGGCCACATCCTCGGTGGACACCAGGACCGAGCTGCTGGTCCAGCAGGCCATGAACACCCTGCGCAAGGGCAGGACCTCCTTCGTCATCGCGCATAGGCTGTCAACCATCCGCGACGCCGACCTGATCCTGGTGGTCAACCACGGCTCGGTGGTCGAGCAGGGCACCCACGACCAGCTGCTGGAGCGCGGCGGCGCCTATGCCTCCCTCTACAACTCCCAGTTCACCAAGGGCGAGGAGGACTGAGGGGGCATGAGCCTTAGACGCGGTCCGCTGAGCGTAGGGGAGCGGGTCCAGCTGACCGACAGGCGTGGCCGCAAGCTGACGGTCATGCTGGAACCAGGCGGCCTGACCCAGACCGACCATGGCCTCCTGCCGCACGAGGCCATGATCGGTCTGCCCGAGGGGTCCGTGGTCGTCACGATTTCTGCTGACAAATGGCGGCGGATGCGCCACAAGCAGGATGCCGGCACAGACACGGAGGCACCTGACAGGGCCAAACCCTGGAAGTCCTCGCGAAGCATAGGGGGATGGGCCTTCACCGTCATGCGCCCCCGTCTGGAGGACTACATACTCTCCATGCCACGCGGCGCCCAGATCATGTACCCCAAGGACGTAGCCAGGGTCATCCTCCTGGGCGACATCCGTCCCGGCATGAGGGTGCTGGAGTCGGGAGCCGGCTCAGGGGCCATGAGTCTGGGCCTGCTGGATGCCATCGGCACGGAGGGGAAGCTGACCAGCATCGAGCGACGGGAAGAGTTCGCACGGGTGGCCATGGGCAACGCCACGGTCTTCTTTGGACAGCGCCCTGCCCAGTGGGACCTGCGTACCGGCGACTTCGATACCGTTGCCGCCGACCTGCCCAAGGACGGATTCGACCGTATTGTTCTGGACATGCTGGACCCTTGGAACCGTCTGGAGCAGGCCTACCGGGTCATGGCCCCCGGCGGCGTGCTGACCGCCTACGTGACCACCACCACCCAGTTGAGCCGATTGGCCGAGGCCCTGCGCGCCGACGGGCGGTGGACCGAGCCTGAGATCATGGAGAGCCTGGAGCGCTCCTGGAAGGCCGACGGCCTGGCGGTCCGACCCGAGCATGAGATGATCGGGCACACCGGCTTCCTCTTGACCAGCAGGGCCATGGCTCCCGGCCAGCAGGCTCTGCGCAAGCACGTCCGGGCGACCAAGGATTACCAGACCGACGTGGATCAGGGCCGGTCATCAGCCAAGAGCAGCGGCTTGGGTCATGAGCGGGAGATGGTGGACCTGGAGGATCTCGAGGATTTGGAGCTGCGCCGTGTCTCCGATCGCAAGCTGCGCAAGGTCTTGCGTGACCTGGACCATCAGGTGCGCACTCTGCAGGGCGGACAGGATCAGGAAGACTGATCACCCATGACCGGCGTATCCACTGGGCTCTGTCATAATGGGAAGGGCGACTGATGAGATCGTCGGGAAAGGAAGTATGAATGGGTTTGCGAAAGGGTCTGAAGGCCGAGGACCTGCGGCGGTGCAGCCGAACCCTCATGCTCATGCGTCACGCCAAGACCGAACGCCAGGGGTCACAGGGCGATCGTAGCCGCCAGCTGACCGATCGGGGCCAGAAACAGGCCCGGATCATGGGCCGTGGATTGACCGCTTTGGGCCTGGTGCCTGACCGCATCATCTGCTCGGGCGCACCCCGGGCCCGTCAGACCCTGGACGCCATGCTCAAGCCCTTGGGGGACGGACCGCGTGTGGATTACCGGGAATCCCTCTATGAATCCGGGATGCAGGCGGTCTTCGACGAGCTGGCGCAGACCGAGGACCGTGACCGCCGGGTCCTCATCCTGGGTCATGAGCCCACCATGTCTATCTGCTCACAATGGCTGGCCGAGGACAACTCCGATCCCGACCTTCTGGACCTGCTCAATCTTGGACTGCCCCCGGCCACCATGGTTCTGCTGGGCTCCGAGCGGCCCTTGACCGACTGGGGGACCCACCAGGCCCGTTTGCTTGGCATTCTGGGCCCCCAGGATCTTGAAGACTGACCGGCAGAACAAGCCGTTGACAATCCTCCTTAGGCAGTCTTAGCGACCAGTAATCCCGTGGCTGTTGTCATGTCGTTATCGATTCAGGTTATGGCGACACCTTATTTGCACCAATTACCCGCCTCCCCCCGCCGCTGATAGGCTGACCAAAGACATCAGGACGAAACTGGGAGGTTTCATGGCAGCGATTACATCCGTGTCCGGATTCCCGCGCATTGGCGCACACCGCGAACTCAAGAGGGCCATCGAGGGCTATTGGAAGGGCGAACGGAATCTGGACGAGGTCCGGCGCACGGCCGCCGATCTGCGGGCCAGGCACTGGCAGCTTCAGCAGCAGGCCGGCGTCGACCTTATTCCCGTCAACGATTTCAGCTACTACGACCAGGTCCTGGACACGTCCATCCTCCTGGGCGTCGTACCCGGGCGCTATCGGAAGCTGGGACTGGGCCCCGAGGACACCCTCTTCGCCATGGGCCGCGGCTACCAGGGGGAGCAGGGTGATGTGACCGCCCTGCCCATGAAGAAGTGGTTCACCACCAACTACCACTATCTGGTGCCCGAGATCGACCAGGATACCAAAATCGCCCTGGAAGGCGACAAGCCGTTCAAGGAGTTCCAGGAGGCACGCGAGCAGGGCATCGCCGCCAAGCCGGTGCTGATCGGCCCCTACACCTTCCTCAAGCTGGCACGCGGCCCCCAGGGCGAGCTGCTGGATCCTGACCCGGCACTGGTCCAGGACCTGGCCAAGGCCTATGCGACCATACTGGAGCGGTTCATCGGCCTTGGCGCCGACTGGATACAGCTGGACGAGCCCTATCTGGTCCTGGACAAGGAACCGAGCGACCAGGACCTCTTCGATACCCTCTATGGGCCCATTCTCAAGGCCCGCCAGAGCGGTCAGAGTAAGGTCCGTATCCTGCTCAACACCTACTTCGGCCATATTGGCGACTGCTATGCCCGGCTGGCTGACCTGGGCTTCGACGGCATCGGCCTGGATCTGGTCGAGGGCAGGGATGAGAACCTGGCCGCCCTCAAGGAGCACGGCGTGCCGGAGGGAACCACCATCTTCGCCGGCCTGGTCAACGGCCGCAATATCTGGCGTAACGACTACGCAGTCAGCCTGGGCCTGCTGGATGCCCTGCACCAGGTGACCCCGAACGTGGTGGTGTCCACCGCATGTTCACTGCTGCACGTGCCCTATACCGTGGCCGACGAGGACGGGTTGGATGCCGACACCGTGCGCCCTCACTTCGCCTTTGCCCTGGAGAAGCTGGGCGAGCTGCACGACCTGGCCCAGTTGGCCGATGCCGACGAGGACCAGCGCCGCTCCAGCAAGGCCCTTGCCGACAACCAGAAGCTCTTCGACGGCAGCCGCGTCCAGCCCGACCCGCAGGTGCAACAGCGCCTGGCCGGCCTTAAGGACGAGGACTTTGTACGCACCCCGGCCCGGCCCGAACGCCAGAGAATCCAGGCCCAGGAGCTGGGTCTGCCCCTGCTGCCCACCACCACCATCGGCTCCTTCCCCCAGACCGCCGAGGTCCGCGCCGAGCGTGCCCGCCTGCGCAAGAAGGAGATCAGCCAGGAGGACTACGACGACTTCATCGCCCGCAAGATCGACCAGGTCATCGACCACCAGGAGCAGATCGGCCTGGATGTGCTGGTCCACGGCGAGTTCGAGCGCAACGACATGGTCGAGTACTTCGGCCAGAACCTCAAGGGCTACCTCTTCACCCGGAATGCCTGGGTCCAGTCCTATGGCACCCGCTGCGTCAAGCCTCCCATCGTCTGGGGGGACATCTCCCGCGCCCGGCCCATCACCGTGCGCTGGTCCTCTTATGCACAGTCCCGCACCAAGCATGTGGTCAAGGGGATGCTGACCGGTCCGGTGACCATTCTCAACTGGTCCTGGCCCCGCGAGGACATCGATCACAAGCAGCAGACCCGCCAGCTGGCCCTGGCCATCCGAGACGAGGTCCTGGACCTGGAGGCCGCGGGCATCCGGATCATCCAGATTGACGAGGCCGCCCTGCGCGAGAAGCTGCCGCTGCGGCGCTCCGACTGGCACAGCCGATACCTGGACTGGGCCATCCCCGCCTTCCGGCTGGTGCATTCCGGCGTCAAACCCACTACCCAAATTCACACCCACATGTGCTACTCGGAGTTCAACGACATCATCAAGGACATTGATGCCATGGACGCCGATGTGATCTCCTTCGAAGCCTCCCGCTCCGACCTGACCGTCCTGGATGCCATCCAGGAGGCCAGGTTCGAGACCGAGGCGGGCCCCGGAGTCTACGACATCCACTCGCCGCGCATCCCCTCCACAGAGGAGATCGTGGACCGGATCCACGCCATCCTCAAGAAGCTGGACGCGGCCAAGGTCTGGATCAACCCCGACTGCGGATTGAAGACCCGAGGCGACAAGGAGACCTGGCCCAGCCTGGAGCACATGGTGGCCGCCGCCCATCAGGTGCGTGCGGAACTATCGTCCAGTCAGGAGTCGGATCATGCATGAGCCTATCTTTTCCCTGGAGGTCTTTCCCCCCAAGCGTGATGCCCCGGTGGGCACCATCTACGACACCCTGGATGGGCTGGAAGGGCTGATGCCCGACTTCATCTCGGTGACCTATGGGACAGGTCGGCGCTCGGACCGCACAGCCACGGCCCGCATAGCCAAGACCATCCATACCGAGTACGGCATCCCTGCCGTGGCTCACTTGACGGCCCAGTATGCGGACCGCGAGGTGATCGACCAGGCCCTGGACATGTTCGATGACGCAGGGGTGGCAGCGGTGCTGGCCCTGCGCGGCGACAGCGTGGAAGGCCGTGAGCCTGCCGGAGTCTTCGACCACGCCAGCGACCTGGCTGCCTACATCCGGTCCCGTCGGCCCAACCTGTCGATATACGGAGCCTGTTATCCGGAGACCCATCCGGAGGCCGCCTCGCCCGAGGAGGATATTGAGAATCTGAAAATCAAGGTCGATTCCGGCGTGGACCATCTGGTTTCGCAGCTCTTCTACGACAACGCCGATTTTCTGGACTTTCTGGACCGGGCCCGGGCAGCCGGCATCCAGGTGCCCATCGAGGCCGGCATCATGCCCATCACCAACGAGGGCCAGGTCCGGCACATGAGCGAGGTCTGCAAGGCGCGGATCCCGGCGGCGGTTGAATCCATCCTGGAGCGCTGGGGCGACGACCGGGCCAGCCTGCGCGAGGCGGGCATCATCTACGCCTCACAGCAGATCGCCGACCTGGTGGCCCATGGGGTGGACGGCATCCACCTCTACTCCATGAACCACTCCGGCGTCACCAGGCGCATCTGGCACAACGTCCGCCACCTCTTCCATCAGGCGGGGGCCAAGGAGGAGGCGGCAGACCCTAAGCTGTGATGAATTCCTTCTATTGAAGTCGCCTTGGTCTATTCATCAGCTACAGATATTGCCTTAAAAAAGGGCGGAGCAGGAAGGTCGGCATCATTCATCAATGGTGCCGGCCCCCATCCATGCCAGGCGTAACGAAGCCATCGTGGATTTCTGACCTTGTTCAATGGCAATATGATGATTCTGCGGTCGTCTTGTCTGCAGATTGGTCGACGGGATTGCCCTAATGGCAGGCAGGATTGCTTTCCTGAAAACGGTAGAATCTTCGCCGCAACCGGATAAAATCGGCCATCAGGTCCTGCCACTTCAAAACCAGATTCTCCTGCCTCTCTCCAATCAGAGGGATGAGCAATCTCAGCATGCCGCAACCCTGGAATGGTCGCACTAAAGCGCATACCAGCAGCGTGAACCATGGTCAGAGACAGATGGACTGGATCAATTTTTCTCGGCGTGAGTGGACTCGGCCCATTTATCGGTAGTGCCTGTTGACCGTACACCCAATGAAGGGCATGAACTGCCAAACGCTCACCTGGAGTGCGCTTGTCCTTCGGATGCAGGTTATGTTCCTCTCCGCAATCAATCAAACAAATTGTATGCACAGCACTCCTGGCCTGACTCATTGACAATTGCGCTTTTCTGATACAAGGCCAATCGGAGTCTGTTACTGTTTGATCTTCACTTTGTGAGGGCGACCACTGGGGCAATTGGACGATAAAGAACGGCAGCTTTTTCTGCGCAGCACTATCAGATGTGCTTATCGTATGATCCGGTAGCTGCCATAACAACCTCCATCGGTCTATAAGCAATCCAAGCAAAGTTTGGTAAGTCGAGCTAAATGGCCCATCTTCTTCTCCCTGGTACCAAAGGATACCTGCCAGAGCATAGGGGGCTATCCGTTCAAGCATAGAGGAGAAAGCCCCTGTTGGACGATATTTAGAATGCCGGGTCATTGGGGGCGGCCACGGGCATTGGCCGCATGCCGAGGTGATCTCTTCGTCTGATATCCCGGGATATGCCTGCCGTATTCCCGATACCCGTTTGTTCCACGAATCAAAGCTTGATTGCCACGATTCGGCTTGAGCTTCCAGCTCTTCGTCAGTGCGACCCGATACAGTCCTACTGAAACGATCCAGATAGTCCTGGCCTTCCGGACAGAATCGCAAGGTTTCTTGATCAAGCCAGACGGCTATTGAAGTACCGCCTATATAGCAATCGATGATTCCCACTGCGGTCTTTGAAGAGAGACTCTTGCGAAGCTTGTGGGCAAAGTAGTAGGCCACTGCAGACATTTGTCCGCTTGTTTTCGGATCGCAGCAGTTCCAACATGCCTGGGCTTCTGCCTGCCTGTCAATACGACCAGTCTGAGGAACCTGATAAAACCTCATCAATGGGTCTTGGCTTTCAGCGACAACAGTTGCTCCGTCGGCGCTATCCGCCAGGTTGAATGCCATATTGCTCTGACCCGAAGCCAGCCATACTTCACCAATCATCAGATTCTTCAGATTAACGCATTCTTTTTCAGTGCGAACGGAGAGGCTGTACGGCCCACCAGAGTGGCATGGTGGAAGAACGCCCAGCCATTTTCCGCCGGTTTCGACCCGACAGGTTGCGCTGATTGATCCGCTCAATCGATCCGAATTGGTCGGAGTTAATTCAATGTGGACTGTGTCTTCCGGGCAAGCCCTTCCGAAAATCGGGATTGGTTTGGAACTTTGGAGGACTGCACCATCAGTGAAGATGGCAGCAAGCTGTAATTTATGATGGTTGAAGTCGGTTGCAGACACTTTCCATCCCTTCGGATCACTTGTATTTTTGTAATGCTCGTTTGTCATCAGAGCCTTTTCTGTCACCAAATTCTGCTGCCCAAATCCTGAATAAAAGCCGCAAGCTCATCAGCCATTTCCTGCTGTTCGCTTATACGCGGATGACCGCTTGTGGCAATGCCATTGCGACGATATACAAGATGATGAATACAAGATCGGCCTAACTCGCGGCACGTCTCCTCAATGGCCCGGTCCCAATGCTCATTGTGGGCCAGGACGGATGTAGCGGTTATGATTTGTGCTCGAGGATAAATCTCCATAAGAGTCCGAAGAAACTTTGCATAGCTCCGCCGCCAATGTTCAGCCTGCGATCCTGAGTAGTCTTGAGCCATGAAATCTCTTGGATGAGCATCATTCTGGCCGAGGGCGACGATTACCACCTGCGGTTGGTATTGTGAAAAATCCCAGGGTCTGCAAGGACCGATAAACGAATTGTATTCAATTTTATTCCAGATACTCTCCATGCCAATGGATTGTGGTGCCTGGAACCAGCCAATGCCATCAAGCAGAGCGGCCCCGCCCTGTGAAACGTCATGGAGCTGTGCCCCCAGCGATCTTGCTGCAATAGCGGCGAAGGAATACCAAGCATTGCTATATGAACTAAGATCTGCTGATGGATCCTCGCGGCCTGCATACAGGCTGGCTTCATTGCGCTCTCCGCAAGCGATTGAATCTCCGAAGACCTCCATTCGTCGTTTTGACGGCTGTTCTTTATCAGGATACAGTTTTGCTGATTGTTCAAGCATGATTCCGGTTAACTTAAGATAATGCTGTCCATCCTGACGCTTGAATATTACTGCTTCATGCTCGATGTCAGGCAGGTTGTCAGCTATGGTTACTTCTACCGAATATGGCGATACAGCTGAATCAGACCAGACAAAATCTTGATCTGCGACAGGCACGTTCCTTTGTGAACGACAATGCACGAGGTCTATTCGATATTCAAATCCGTCTATAAATGCACCTAGACAGCTGGTTCCATATTGGCGTGCGTTTATCAGCCGGACACCAAGGTACTTTCCGGTGAATCTGAATCTGACCTGCGTATAGGGAAAGACCCATAATGGGCACTGATCAGCCTTCCAGTCAACCCTGCCCATGTATGTTAAAGACTTGTTTGCTGGCTTTATAAGTCGAAGTGTGTTCGCCTCGTTTGGCTTCGCATAGCTATCACTCAATGACAACGCCTCTCATCCCAACGCCATTCGACGATGACAGACAGCAACCGTCGTGTTCGTCTCGAGGTCGAACGGCATGCAACCTCACTGTTTGTGTTTATCAATTAAATAATAACTGAACCGATTCATTGTAGCAAAATGCAATAAGGTAGGATCGCCGGTATTTATAACTGAATGCCAGGAAATGAACGGCTGGATGTTATCACTGTTTACCCCATATTGCAGCGATTTTGCTGGGGATGATTTTAGAGTGCGTAATAACCGAGCAAAAAGCAGGTTTGCAGAAATGAACTTAACCGGTTGACAAAAAGACCATGGGTTGCTATTTTGTCAAGTATCGACTCCATTCATGTGATTCAGGAATGAATCGATGCTGAACTATTTCCAATAAGGCCAATAGGTGGCCTTTATCGGAACCGCTCAAAATGTCGCATAAGTGAATATCAGTGGATTTCAACGAGGAGATTTCAATGAAGAATGCACGCAAGTTGATTGCAGTAGCCATGGCCGGCTTATGTTTTTGGCCCTTGTCCGGATGCGGAGGAAACGGAGCTGATGATTCAAATGCCCAAGCGACAAAACTGAATTACTCATCCATCAAACTCGGTACTACCGGAAAGGATATTCACACCAAAATCAAGCTTTTCAATCACAAAACAGACATGTCTGTTGATACTTATCCTGGGAAAAACTGGAAGCAGTACGTCGCTGATTTCAACAAGCTGTATCCAAACATCTCCGTTGAAGTTGAAACCGATACCAATTATGCCGGCGATGCCTTAACGAGGCTGCAGGGCAAGGATTGGGGCGACATGATGATGATACCTGCAGTGGATCGTTCTGATCTGAGTACATATTTCCTACCCTTTGGCACCCAAGAGGAGATGTCAAAGTTGATTCGTTGGTCCAGTGCATCTGAATATGGCGGGAAAGTATATGGCGTACCGAGCAATGGAAACGGTCTGGGGATCGTCTACAACAAACGAATCTTCAAAGAAGCTGGGGTTAGTGAGAATCCAAAAACGCCTCAGGAATTTATTCAGGCCCTGAAAGCTATCAAAGAGAAGACAAAGGCTATACCACTTTATACTAATTATGCCGCGGGTTGGACCATGGCAGCTTGGGACGGATACATTGGCGTCAATGCCACTGGAGATGGGCGTTATATGAACCAGAAGCTGTTGCACACCAAAAATCCGTTCTCTGATCCGGGAGATGACACTCACGCTTACAATGTTTATAAGATTCTTTATGATGCTGTTTCAGACGGCTTGACCGAAGATGATTATTCTACGACCGACTGGGAGTCAAGCAAAGCCAAAATCAACAGAGGCGAGATAGCCACAATGGTTCTAGGTGCCTGGGCGGTTTCACAATGCAAGAATGCTGCAGACCATCCGGACGATATCGGTTATATGCCATTCCCGATCAGCGTCAAAAACAAGCAATACACCGTTTCTGCCGGGGATTATGCATACGGCATCAATAGCCATGTGTCCAAGACTCGCCAAGAGGCATCCATGATCTTCATCAAATGGATGACCGAGCTTTCCGGCTTTGCCAAGAACGAGGGAGGCATACCTACAGCGCAATCTGACAAGAGCATGCCTGATGCCTACAAGGAATTCGCTGATGTTCGTTTTGTCGAGGACCAGCCAGCTGTCAAAGGCGAAGAGGACCTGTTCAATACTTTGAATTCTGACTCGGAGCTCGCTGTTAATGCGGGCGGCAATGCGCGAATTCAAGCCATTGTTGAGCATGCTTCCAAGCATGACAAACCATACAATGACCTGGTCAAGGATTGGAATTCCAAGTGGAATGATGCTCTGGAGACAGAAGGTATCGAAGCGCAGTATGACACAGCAGGCAAGTAAGTATCCATGCTGATCAAGAGGCTGCCGACGGCACTTTACCGTCGGCAGTCCGGACAGATCGAGGAAGAAGGAGTTATGACAGCAACAATGGTTGGATCTTCGCTGTCTCCTGAAGTTCCGGACAACAAGCGGCCCTTTGATTGGCGAAAAGGCATCATTATCGTGGCCTTTTGCGCCATTCCATTGACGCTTCTTGTTGTTTTCACTTATCTGCCTTTCGGGCAAATGGTTGGATTCAGTTTCTATCGCATGAAATATATTGGTGTCCCCCATTGGGTCGGATTGCAGAATTATCGCCAGATTGTGACAAGGCCGGACATACTGCCCTCTCTGAAACTGAGCTTATATTACATGGCGGGGTCAGTACTTCATATTTCACTGGCATTGTATCTTGCAACCATACTGAGTTTTCGGGTACGATGCGGCAATCTTTTTAAGGGTTTGTTCTTCTTTCCTTACCTGATCAATGGAATAGCTGTCGGTTTTATATTTAAATTCTTCTATACGAGGGGTTTCATATTCGACAGCGTGCTTCAATGGTGCGGTTTCAGCCTGAACAGCCTGCCTTATTGGCTTAAGGATCAGTCCATCAACAACTGGTCATTGGTGGGCGCCTCCGTGTGGCGATATATGGGCCAAACCATGATTCTGTTCATAGGAGCCATCATGTCGATTGACCAGTCGCTCTATGAGGCTGCCGAAATAGATGGGGCCAATAAGTTTCAGCAATTTCTACATATAATTCTTCCGAGCATCAAAACGATCCTGGTTCTGAATGTTGTGCTGTCGGTTACTGGAGCCCTAAGTGTTTTTGAGATTCCATTCGTTATAACCACTGGGGCCAACGGCACAGGAAGTTATTTCGTTCTTATGGACCGCATAGCACATACAAATCAAAAAGTAGGTTTGGCTTCGGCTATGGCTGTCGTCTTGTTGATTGTCATTTTGATATTCGCACTTTTACAGCAGATCCTATTCAAATTCCTTTTCCGCAATCAGGATGATGGCGTTAAAGCAGCGAAAAGGCGTGCCCGGCGTGCCAAGCGTCAAAGGAATCGCATCGCTGCGGGCAAGGCACCACTGCTTGCAAATGGTAGAAGACAGAGGGCTTACAGCCTGGAACGGGGGCAGTGATGCAGACGAAAAAGATGACCGCGACCATCGGCAAACTAGGCCGATCCCGAGCGAATCCACCGGTCCTCAAGGATGCCGTCTTCAATGTGCTCAAATATGCAATACTGATATTCCTGGCTTTCTGGTTTATGCTGCCTTTGATAAGCTGTGTGATCACCGCGGCCAAGACAGATAAGGAATACGCCACAACCACAGTTACGCAGTTGCCAAAGAACTGGTTCAATATACAAAGCTATATCAATGCTTTTAATCTCTCCAATATGGGTAACGCCTTTAAGAACTCGTTTATTATTCTTGTGGTCGTTTTAGTCTGTACTACCTTGATTGGCACGCAGCTTGCCTACGTTCTAAGCAGATTCACTTTTCCAGGCAATACTCTTATCAGAGGGCTGTTTACTGTGGCTGCTCTCTTGCCCGGCATTGCAATGCAGGTGGCCTTGTATAAAATGATGGTTGGCATGCACGCAGTCAATTCGCTGTGGGGATACATCATCATGTCGATGGGCACTGATGTGATCTCCATATACGTTTTTATACAGTATTTTGAGAATATTCCAATTTCTTTGGATGAATCCGCGATAGTGGATGGTGCTTCATATTTCACCGTCTACTCAAAGATCCTGTTGCCGTTGCTTAAGCCTGCAATCGTTACCTGCGTCATTCTGAAAGGTGTTGGGGTCTATAACGAGTATTATGCTGCAAACTTGTATCTGCAAAGTGCGCATTTGAAGACCGTTGCCATAGCGCTGTATACTTTCACTGGTCCGCAGGGGAGCAAATACAATCTTATCTGCGCAGGAGTGATTCTGACTCTGCTTCCGATGCTTGTGTTGTTCCTGCTTTTCCAAAAGCAGATATACACCGGTATAGCAGCTGGAGCAGTCAAGGAGTAAATCACTCTCCCTGACAAAACATAGATGTTGATGCAGAGGCGACGAGATCAATTTACTTGTGCCTCGGTTATGAATATTTCAGTGGCCGGGTATAAACCGGCTAGCCGTGGAAAAGGAAAATAATGACGTCTGGACAGTTGCACTCATCAGGTGATTCTGCGCGTTTCCTATCACTCGACAAAGATTGGATCGTGCGGGCACTCAATCCCGAAAAGGCTCCGACCAATCTTCGAGAAAGACTCCGTGAGGGTCTTCCTGCAGAAGTACCGGGGGAGGTTACCCTGGACCTTCTGAGGGCGGGGCTGATACCCGATCCATTTGATGGCGACAATGAGCGGATGCAACAGTGGATTGGCGATATTGATTGGCAATACACATGTCAATTCGTATGGCATGAAGATGGTCAGCAATGTCATGACTTGGTGGCTTACGGGTTAGACACCGTGGCTTTGGTGCAACTCAATGGCCGTTTGCTGGGGACCGGCAGGAATTTCCATTGCGTCTACCGATGGAATGTTGACGGTTTTCTGCAACAAGGTATAAATACGTTGGTCGTTACTCTGAATTCGCCTGTTCGAGAGTCTGAAAAGCGCGAAAGGCTTATCGGGTATTATCCGCATACGGAGCATCACGCATTCAATCAACTGCGCAAGCCGGCTTTCCAATTTGGATGGGATTGGGGCATTGATGTGGCCGGAGTTGGTATATGGAGGCCAATCGGCATTGATTCTTGGTCACAGACAAGAATCCGAGCCGTGCGTCCGTCCATTCAGGTGCAGGATGATGGCACCGGCGTTGCTGAGGTTCATGTGGATCTCGACTGGGCTGGACTTTCTACGTCTCTGTCAGACAAGCAACCGCCTTCGGAGAATGTTCCGATGGAATATCAACTGACGGTTGAAGGTCATGGGACGAGAAAGGCTGTGGGGGGAACCATTGCCTATGGAGTTTCTGAACTGGTTTCGACTTTGAAGGTTCCTGAAGCCATGCTGTGGTGGCCACGCGGGTACGGGGAACAGCCTCTATACGATCTGTGTGTGCGTGTCGGAACGGCCGAATGGAAGGGAAGAATCGGCTTTCGTACGGTTACGGTGGATACCAGGGCAGATAAGAATGGACGTCCTTTCCGCTTATATATCAACGGGCTTCCAATTCACGCAAGAGGATTCAATTGGGTACCTCTGGATGCATTTATTTCCCGGGCGGATTCACCGGCATATCGAGCACGATTCCAAGATCTTGTCGAATCAAACGCCAACATGGTCAGAGCATGGGGAGGCGGCATTTACGAAACAGATGAATTTTACGATTTAGCAGATGAGTATGGAATCCTGGTCTGGCAGGATTTCGCTTTTGCATGCGCTGCATATCCAGAAACAGCCGAAATGCGGCAAGAAGTCGAAACTGAGGCAATACAGCAGATAAGCAGATTATGCCCGCATCCGAGTCTGGTTGTATGGAATGGTTCTAATGAAAACTATGTCGCATATGCGCAATGGGGTGGTTTCAAACAGGCCTTGAACGACGATCAAGAACCGAAGAACGCATACGGCTATGGCGAAAAGGGGTGGGGAAATTATTACTATTCTACGCTACTGCCCAAACTGCTGAAGAGACTGGATAATACTCGGGTTTATCTACCAAGTTCTCCCATGAGTTTCACTCCGTTTGTGGACGCCAATGCCGATACGGATGGCACTATGCATATCTGGGATGTATGGAACAATGCTGATTACCATCGATACCGCGCTTATCGTCCTCGTTTCGCTGATGAATTTGGATACCAAGCCCCTCCTGCCTGGAGCACTTTGATGAGAGTAATCCACGATCCTCAGCCTGGGCCGTCCTCTCCTCAGATGTTGGCCCACCAAAAAGCCTCGTCCGGTAATGAAAAACTGGCAAAGGGCATGCGGTCCCATTTGACTCCAGGACAATTTGATGACATCGCTTACGATTCGGATGGCTCACGAAATTGGTTAATCCCCAGTGACCGTTGGAGTGATCTGGAGGATTGGCACTGGGCCTGCCAGTTGCAACAAGGGCAGGCAATTCGTTACGGGCTGGAACATATGAGGTCATTGGAACCGCTTAATGCTGGAACCTTGATTTGGCAGCTCAACGATGATTGGCCGGTTATTTCCTGGTCGGCGATAGACTACGACGGCCATAAAAAGCCACTTTGGTTTGTGGCGCGCTCATGCTTCGCGCCCTGCCTTGCGACAATTCAGCCCTGGACTTCCGATCAGAGGCTACAGGATCGGAGCTGGGAGGGTTCCCAGGTGGATCCAGACAGCCTCGCTCTCGTGCTGATCAACGACAGCATCTGTGACCGCCATATGACTTGGAAGGTTGAACGACGTACCTTAGGGGGAACTGTATTAGCGCAGCAGGTTTTTCACGTCGATTCAGAACGGTTGAGTAAAAGGACCCTCTTGCTGAACGACGAAGTGGCAACCTGCTCCGATCCATATAATGAGCTGCTTGTGGCTGCGCCGAATGGTCAGGAGTGCTGTGATACGACATTTGCCAGAACCGTTTACGACTTTGCTGAAGTGATCGATCAGCGTTTGAATCCCAATCCTCTATCAGTAGAGGCAAAAACGTGCACAGATGGATATCTTTTGAAGATTACGGCCAATGCGTACGCTCGCGATATCTTCTGCATGGTTGACAAAATTGATTCTTCAGCTTCCATCGATGGTGGAATGGTGTCTTTGCTCCCGGGAGAAAGTCTGAACTGGCATATAGCTTCGCGAAAGAAAGTGGATCCCCGGGTTTTCGTCCAAAAACGTGTGCTGTGTTGCGCCAATGATTTGCGAGAATGCCATCGGTGAATCTTGGGCTACTAGAATAGCTTCGTACGTGCTGCATTAAGTGCACGGGTCTGCATTCGCCCTCCTTTCCAAACTATGCATTGACGGGAGAACAGAGCATGGTATTGCCGAAGTCGAAAGTGACTATTTCTGATGTGGCCCACGAGGCTGGCGTCTCCAACAGTGCTGTCTCCTATGCTCTCAACGGCAAACCTGGTGTTTCAAGCAAAACACGGCGAAAGGTATTGGACGTAGCCGAACATCTCGGATGGCGGCCTAACAGCGCGGCCAAGGCGCTTTCCGATGCCAAGACCCACAATGTGGGACTCGTGCTTACGTACGATACCGGTATCCTTTCAGTCGAGTCCTACACAATGGAACTTATCGCCGGGTTGACGACAGAGCTGGAGAAGAAGGGTTATTCCTTATTATTGCGATCCTCGCAAAGTCGGCAACAGGAGGTGGCTATTCTCAAAGAATGGATCAGTGCCGGTGCAGTTGACGCCACGTTGATCATGAACCTGGAGCTGGGCGACCCACGGATGGCTTTATTCAAGCGTCACCCTGATATGCCTGTGCTGGCTTTGTGCGATGTCTCAATTGCCGATGGGTTGCCGTCTTTGTCTGACGATGCTCAGAGTGCGGCTCATCTTATTGTTGATTATTTGCATGAAATAGGTCATCGCAAGATTGCAAGAATAGCTGGACCCGAGACTTTGGAGCATACTTTCATCAGAGATAATGCCTTTGTCGAGGAAGTAGCGGAATTAGGTTTGCAGTATAGTTGTTTTCACACTGATTATTCGCCTGATGAAGCACGAGCAAGCACGAAACGATTCTTGCAATTACCTGAAAGGCCGACTGCCATCGTTTATGACAGCGATGTAATGGCGCTTTCTTCGCTCAAGACCATTGCGGACATGGGGCTGCGCATCCCTGACGACCTTTCGGTGATTTCATGGAACAATTCCTTTATGTGCGAGGTCGGCCTGCCTAGTATCACAGCACTGGACCGCGACGTTGTGGCACGAGGTCGGAAAGCAGCTCAAATGATGCTGGCTTTGATTGCCGGAGACACAGTCCGTTCTCAAAGAGAGGATGATAGCAGTCTCATTTTCCGCCAGTCGAGTGGCCCCCTGAGAATCCACTGACTCTTTAGACACAAGACTGGTCATTCAATCACATGTTCTACGATTATGGTGCAGGTCGAGGAGCAACCCGGAGTAAAATTGCATTCGTAATATACGCTGTGACACTTGTTCCCGCAATGCTCCATACAATCCCAATGACAGGAAGCGCGTCAGGTGCAACGATCACGAGTATCAGGGGCAATAGCTTCAAAGCGGTTATTGCGCATGCATATAAGGGATGCAGCAAGGCCAGCCGCGCTGATGCTGTTATCAGTTGCATAGCCTTTGCGTCGCTCCGAGCGGCTAGCGGAAACACGAATGAACCAGCCGCCATTAACACAAAAGAAGTTGTCGCAACGATGCCGTAAGCCAGTGAAGACAAATCAGAGCCAATCATCCCGTTGGAAAAATACCATAGGTCAAAGCCGGTCAAAAAGACTAGGGATGCCATCACGATTGTCAATTTGAATGACCGTAACTTATTTTTAATCAGGCCACGGAAGAAGTGTCTGATCATATGGCTTCCGCGGCCAGTTTGAAGTTGGTCGATCTGGGTGTACAAGGCTGTGTCGGCTGCACCTATGGTAACCAGGGGTATACAGGATATGATCCAGCAAATATTGAGTATAGCTAAGTCTCCGAGGGCTGACATTACGGTATTATACGGGCTGTCCTGTCGAAACATAGATGCCATCGGTTCACCTTCCACACGCAAACTTCGCGAACCGTGCAGCATCATGCATGTGAGGACTATTCACTGCCAGTCCAATGACTGCTTGATCAGACGATGCGCTGTTTGGCCTTTGCAAATCCGTGCTTTTCGCTTTCTTTTTCTGGTGTGGTTGCCAGCGCTGATTTTGAATGGAATCGCACATTAAACCATAAGGCTTTACCGGGCCTTTGTTCATTGAGGCTTCTGCGTCGTCGTCCTGGCCGTCATCTGTTGGACCGGGCAAAAGCGCTTGTTTGCCAAACTGCTTATCCGGGAAAATTTGGCTCAAGTCACTCATATATCCATAACTGGCCAACCGAGCGAAGGTGCTCTTTGGTGCAATGATCACATCGACAGTACCGGCACTGAGCATGGTCTGAAGTTTAGGAAGACCATCACGCGAACAATCAAACCCGTCATCGACAACCAAACCGGAATTATCATCTGCTTTCATATGCAGGGTCATTGCTGCTTGCGAGCTCATTTCATCTGCTTCTGCACTCTCTATGGGATGATCAACAAGAGCTACGTATAGCTTGGGGCCGGGAGCCGGGTTCAGAATGTGCATGATCAGCCAGATCAACAAGCAGCATATGGTGATAATCGCGATAATTAGAATCAAAAAATGATCGACAAAGTAAGACCAGCGTTTTTTCCCTGAAAGCGATTGCAAAACGGCGATCCGGCCTCCAGTCCTCACTCGAGACGATGCCAAGGCATCCACAGCTTTGGAACGGTGCTCTTTCGGCGCAGTCAATGCAATCCTCCTTTCTGTAGCTTCTCAGGAGTCACGTCAGACTCAGCAATAAGAAGTCAAATAGGTAAATCACTGATTACGATGCTATATTTCAGTATAACTGAACCGATTCATCTGTGCGACTTTGCCATAGTTGGATGTCTGTTCTTGTTATGACCTTAGTCATGGCGTCGGTTCAGAGGCTCTAATCGATAAAGCAACTGCCTGGAAAGAGGAGATATGCATCATATAGGGTCGCCCATCGATAGCCATCCAACCGATCAATTACTAAGTCTGTACTCGCGTTTAAGGCGATTGACCGGGAAGAAAACAATGCTCGGCCACCAGGACACTACACTATGCCGACGCATGCACGAATGCGACAGTGATGTTGCGACTCTTACGGGAGCATACCCCGCCATTTGGGGGTTTGATCTGGGGCGTATTGAATTGGGTTGGGAAAAGAATATCGATGATGTTTCTTTTGCCCATATTCATCAAGAGGTTTTGCATGCAAACAATATCGGTGCAATTCCCACCCTCACATGGCACTCGGTAAACCCGGTCACCGGCGGTGGATACGGTAGCAATATAGCTCCAGGCTCTGTTCGTGCAGTGCTGCCGGGAGGCAATTGCCATGGGCGCTTTCTTGACTGGCTTGACCGTGTGGCTACGATGCTCAACTCTTTGACCGATGACGACAACTTACCGATTCCTGTGGTGTTTAGGCCTTTTCATGAGCACAATGGCACCTGGTTCTGGTGGTCCCTCGGTTCCCCCATGCAAGCAACTGACACCTCAGAAGAGGAGTTCAGGCAATTATGGCGAATGAGTATTGATTATTTGAGGAATAGCTGTGGTATTCACCATGTGCTGTATGCCTATTCCCCGGATCGCAGTAGAATAGACCTAACCAATAAAGCTGCTATGACAGAGGAATATCTGTACGGGTATCCGGGAGACGACTATGTCGATGTGCTCGGAATCGACGATTATTGGGACATGGATCAGCATCCTTCAAGCAAAAGTCCAACAAAGCAGCATGAGGAGCTTATTACTATGCTCACCCTGGTCGGACGTCTCGCCGAAGAGCGGGGAAAGCTTGCGGCTGCTACGGAAATCGGTTCTCCAGGAGCTTTTGCCTCAAGACTTAACAATGGAAGAGATGGGGAAGATCTATATGATTCCCGTCCTTGGACAGGCTATCTGCTTTCCGCCTTGGAAGCGAATCAGTTCACTACTCGAATGCTATGGTGCCTTCCATGGCGTAATTCCTTGGAAGCGGAGGGCACGGGTGCTTATGGAACACCTTCGGCTGATTCTCCTTACGCACAGGATTTTATCGATTTTGCGGGAAACCAGCGCATCGTTGTTGTTAAAGAATCGACAAAATCGCCAGCTGACGAATAAGCCATTATTCATACAAACGCGGAATTGCCATGCTGGTCCAACTGGGGCTGACGACCGTCACCCCTATAATGCCTGTATCGGTTCCGCAGACATCAGAGCCGTTGCGGGCCTGAGGAAAGGCAGGGGATAAGTCATGGAAGATCCGGTGCGACCGACCACTTCGACCCTGATCCACCTTGGGCTGCACGACCTGGACAAGGCCCGGGTTCGGCTGGATCGGCTTGCCCGTCTGGTGGACGACCAGACTCTGGCGCAAACCCTGGTCCAAGCCCTGGGACAGGCCTGCGATCCGGACGAAGCCCTTGCGGGGCTGACGCGAATTCTCGAACAGTATCCACAGGGAGTCAGGCCGGACTTTCTTTCCGGGTCCCCACGGGAAAACCAAGAGGCCGCCCAGTCGCTGATCAGGGTGCTGGGGGCCTCGGAGGCCATGGGCCGACTGATGCGCTCGCGGCCGGAGTTGGTAGAGGCGGCTGCCCTGGATCCGGATCACTTGGCTGACTGTCCGGCGGAAACCAGACAGAAGCGGGTCCTTGACGCCTTGGATAAGGTGGAAGCAAAATCGGACTCCGTGCGCTCGCTGGCGGCCTACGCCGATGCACTGCGGTTCGAATACCGGCTGCAGCTGGCTGCAGTCATGGCCCGGGACCTGGCAGCCAAGAATCCTCTGGAGCTGGAGCCAGCAATCAGCCGGGCCCTGTCCGACATGGCCGATGCCGCGCTCCAAGGGGCTCTGAGCATTGCCTGCCGTCAGGTTCCCGATGCGGATTCATGTCGTCTGGCGGTCATCGGCATGGGCAAGCTGGGCGCCCAGGAGCTCAACTACGTGTCCGATGTGGATCTCATGTACTTGGTGGAGCCGGCCTCGGGGACGGACACCAGTCAGTCCGATCCCATCGCCGTGGGCACTGCCATGGCCGTCCTCCTGCAGCGGGTCTGCCAGTCAGTCATCCCCGGTTCGACCGAGCCGCCGCTCTGGAAGGTTGATACCGCCCTTAGGCCCGAGGGACGTGACGGTCCCCTGGTCCGTCGTCTGGCCTCCTATGCTGACTACTATGCCCAATGGGCCGAGAATTGGGAGTTCCAGGCCCTGCTCAAGGCCCGTCCGATTGCGGGCGACAAGGCCCTGGGACAGGACTACTCTGCCATGATCGAGCCCCTGGTCTGGGGTGCCTGCCAGCGACCCAACTTCGTCTACGACTGCCAGCGGATGCGCCAGCGGGTGGAGAGGTTGATACCCGAGAACCGCAAGGAGCGGGAGATCAAGCTTGGCCAGGGCGGACTGCGGGATGTTGAATTCACCGTCCAGATGCTCCAGCTGGTCCACGGCTCCAGCGACGACGATCTGCGTTGTCCGGCCACCCTGGATGCCCTGCAGGCCCTGTCCCGTGGCGGCTACATTTCACGCAAGCACGGCGACCAGCTGGACCATGACTATCGGTTCGAACGGGTCATGGAACATCGTCTGCAGATGTGGCAGCTGCGCCGCACCCACCTCTTCCCGAAAATCAACCGTTCAGGCACCCCCGGTAAACGGCCGCCCAGTCTGGAGGAGCTGGAGAACAACCGCGATCTGCGGCGGCTGGCCCGGGCCTTCGGACTGCATGCCGACCAGATGCTGGCCCGATACCAGGCCACCAGAATCGAGGTTCGCAACCTTCACCAGGCCATCTACTTCCGTCCCATGCTGCCCATCAACGCCCAGGTGGACGAGGATGAGGTCAGCCTGCGCCCCCAGGCGGCCCGCGCCAGGTTCGCCTCCATCGGCTTTGCCGACCCCGATGCAGCCATCCGCCACGTCACGGCACTGACCACAGGGGTCACCCGGTCGGCGAGGATCAACCGTATTCTCATGCCCGCCGTCCTCCAATGGCTGGGGGAGGGGCAGGATCCGGACATGGGTCTTCTGGGCTGGCGAACCCTTGAGGAGCACTTCGGCGGCAAGAGCACCTACCTGGGCTTCCTGCGGGACTCCACCTCGGCCGCCCGCCGCCTCTGCCACGTCCTGTCCAACTCCCGGTATCTGTCCGGCGCCCTGGCCAGGTCCGTTCAGTCGGTGACCTGGCTGGGCCGTGACCAGGACATGATCCCCCGTGATCGGGCCACCCTGGACAAGCGCGCTGCTGCCTATCGAACCCGGCACGCGGACTCACTGGAGGAGTTCGCCACCGCAGTGCGGGCCATGCGCCGACAGGAGATAGAGAGGATCGGGCTGGGCTGGATGAGCGGGGTGGACGATCAGCAGGCCTGCCTGGCCGGGATGTCGGATGTCTACGATGCCGCCATCGATGCCGCCCTGGACTGGGCCGTGGATCACCGTCTGGAACAGACTAGTGCGCCGGCTGAAATGGCCCTCATCGCCATGGGGCGCTACGGGGGCAGGGAGGTCAACTTCAACTCGGATGCCGACATCATGCTGGTCTACCGTCCCGCATCGGGCGCCGATCAGGACCAGGCGGCCGAATTCGCACGTGGAGTGACCGCCGACCTGCGGGCCGTCCTGACTGGACGGGCCAGTCTGGAGCCCGGCATCGACCTGGACTTCGACCTGCGCCCCGAAGGACGCCAGGGGCCTTTGGTGCGATCCTTGGACTCCTACCAGCGCTACTACCGCGACTGGTCAGATACCTGGGAACATCAGGCACTGATCCGGGCCAGATTTGCGGCCGGGAATGCCGGCTTGGCCGAGGACTTCCTGGAGGGCATAGCCAATCCGCTTCGCTACCCCGAGCAGCAGCCCAATGAGGAGGAGCTGGGGCAGATCCGCCGTCTCAAGGCCAGGATGGAGGCGGAGCGGCTGCCGCGCGGGGTGCGTCGGGACCGGCATCTGAAGCTGGGCAGGGGAGGGCTGTCTGACGTGGAGTGGACGGTTCAGCTCCTCCAGCTGCGCTACGCCCACGATCTGCCTAAGCTGCAGGTCACCGGCACGCTGACGGCCTTGGACGCCCTGGAGGCTGCGGGACTCATAGAGACCAAGGATGCCGAGGCCCTGCGCCGTAGCTGGGTGCTCTGCACCGCAGCCCGCAACGCCAACTTCCTCTGGTCCGGACGCGTCTCCCAGGCGGACATCCTGCCGGACGACGGTCAGGTTCTGGGAGGCATCGCGGTCTGTCTGGGCTACCCGGCCCACCGGGGCCAGCACTTCGTCAACGAGCTGCTGGCGGCCATGCGCCGCTGCAGGCAGGTCATGGAACGGCTCTTCTACGGAGGCTGACCCCGGGTCCATCCGGCGTCGTATGCTTGTTCAGGTCACATAAGGTGGCCACCTTGAGGAAGGTGAGCCGTTGTCCCAACAAGTTGATCACGCATCCAAAACCTCTTCCGACGTCGTTCCTCTTCGTGGGCGAAGTGTGGTAACCCTCGACGACATTCCCATGACCCAGATCCTGGACCTTCTGGATCGGGCGGCCTACATCGACACCCATCGCCGTCAGGTGGCCCACACCTGCGACGGCCGGGTTCTGGCCACGCTCTTCTATGAACCCAGCACCCGCACCCGGCTCAGCTTCGAGACCGCCATGCTCCGTCTGGGCGGCCAGGTCATCGGATTCGCCGGCGCCCAGCTGGCCAGCGTCTCCAAGGGGGAGTCCATCAGCGACACCCTGAAGACCGTCTCCAACTATGCCGACATCGTGGCCATCCGCCACCCCAAGGAGGGTGCCGCCCTGGTGGCCTCCCAGGCAGCCACGGTCCCGGTCATCAACGCCGGCGACGGCGGACACATGCACCCGACCCAGACCCTGACCGATCTGGCCACCATCCGCGCCCGCAAGGGTCGGCTGAACCACCTGACCATCGGCCTGTGCGGGGACCTGACCTTCGGCCGCACCGTCCACTCCCTGATCACCACCCTCTGCCGCCTGGGCCACGTGGACTTCGTCCTGATCAGCCCCGACGAGCTGCGCACCCCCGAATACGTCCTGGAGAGGATTCGTTCCTCGGCCGACTGCACCTACCGGGAGACCGGGGACCTGAACGGGGTCATCGGCGACCTGGACGTGCTCTACATGACCCGTGTCCAGCAGGAGCGCTTCTTCAACGAGGACGACTACCTGCGCCTGCGCGACACCTACATTCTGGATGCCGACAAGCTTCGGGCTGCGCGCCCCGACATGGCCATCCTCCACCCGCTGCCCAGGGTTAACGAGATCGCCGTGGAGGTGGACCATGATCCGCGTGCGGCATACTTCCAGCAGGTCCGCAACGGCATGCTGGTCAGAATGGCCCTGGAGAGCGCCCTGCTGGGCGACGAGCTGCCCGGTTACCGCGAGCAGAAGGAGGTGGCGGCATGAAGGTCACCAGCATTGTCGACGGCATCATCATCGACCACGTTCGTGCGGGCACAGCCCTGAAGGTCTTGCACTACCTGCGCGTGGACCCGGCGAAGACCCGTCTGGCTCTGATCATGAATACGGACAGCCGCAAGTACGGGTCCAAGGACATCATCAAGATCGAGCAGACCGGGGATTTGGACCTGACCGCCTTGGGGTTCATCGCCCCCGAGGCCACCGTCGACGTAGTCCGGCAAGGCAGGATCGTCAGCAAGCATCAGCCGGACCGACCCAACCATCTGGTCAACGTCATCACCTGCGTCAACCCTCGTTGCGTCACCACGGTGGAGACCGGCGTGGACCAGCGCTTCCACCTGGACGCTGCCGGGGTCTACCGCTGCGACTACTGCGACGAGAAGGCAGAAGACTGACATGCGGCTGCTGGGGTTGACCGATTGGCGCAGCGGCAGGCCGGTCGATCTGGTGCTTCCCCAGGCCGCCGACAGCGCGCTGATTGACGAGACCGGCGCCATGTCGGCAGAGGTCGATCAGATAGACGCCTCGGGGCTGGTGCTGGCTCCGGCCCTGGTCGACCCCCATGTCCACCTGCGCGACCCTGGACAGACCGACAAGGAAGACATGGTGACCGGCACAGCTGCCGCAGCGGCCGGAGGCTACGGGCTGATACTGCTCATGCCCAACACCCGGCCCTCCATGGACGGCCGCGCGCGGATGGCCGATGGGCGCACGGTCATCGACTATCTGGAATCCTATGAGCGGGACCATGGGCTACGCCTGCCGGTGGACTACGCCCTCTGCGTGGCGGCCACTCTGGACCGGGCCGGCCGTCAGGCCTCAAACCCAGACGACTGGTCGGGGCACCTGCCCGGACACGGCTGGGACCATCCCGTAGTCGCCATCAGCGATGACGGCTCGGCCGTGACCGACCAAACCCTGGAGGACGTGGCCGCCAACGCCCGGGAATTCGACCTGCCCATCCTGGACCACTGCGAACACCACGAGCACGGTCAGGTCAATCTTGGCGCTGTCAGCCGTCAACTGGGGTTGGAGGGGATTCCCGCCTCGACCGAGACCGCCATCATCCACCGCGACATCGAGTTGGCGGAACGCACCGGCACCAGGGTGCATCTGCAGCATGTCAGCACCGCCGGGGGATTCGATGCCGTCCGCCGGGCCAAGGCCCGCGGGCTGTCGGTCACCTGCGAGACCGCGCCCCACTATCTGGCCCTCTGCGACGAGGACCTGTTGCGCAGCGGCAGCATGGCCAAGATGAATCCTCCGCTGCGCTCCCGCGCCGACCAGCAGGCAGCACTTGAGGCCGTGGCCGACGGCACTGTGGACATGATCGCCACCGACCACGCCCCGCACACCACCGCTGAGAAGGCCCTGGGGCTCAAGGACGCCCCCAACGGCATCATCGGCCTGGAGACTGCCTACGCGGTCTGCAATCAGGTCCTGGTCAAAAGCGGGCTCATCAGTCATGACCGTCTGATTGAGCTCATGTCCCTGGCTCCAGCCGAGCTCATGGGCATGCATCGGCTCCTGCCTGAAAACCTGCCCTCGCACAAGGCAAACAACACTGATCATCCTCGGCTGGAGTCCGATCAGCACAGTGATGCCGGCCAGCCACCCGTCGACCTGGTCATCATGGACCCTGAGGCCAGGTGGAAGGTTGATCCCAGCCGCTTCCACTCCAAGGCGAGGAACACCCCCTTTGCCGGGGCGGAACTGACCGGAAGGGTCATGGCCACCATAAGGGATGGGCGTCTGGTCTTCTCCCGCCTGCCCGCAAGCCGTGTCATCACCAGGGAAAGGATCCGTGCATGGACCGACTGACCGCGCTCATTCAGGACAAACAGAATCCGACCGTGGTCGGCCTGGATCCGCGACCGGAACTGTTGCCCGGCCAGCTGATCGAACAGGCCAGGCAGCGCGCCGCCGGAAGCATGGCCCGGATGGGCCTGGACCCCAAGGACCCGCAGCAAACCCAGGGCGAGCAGGCCCAGGCCGTCTGGGCGGACCACCTGGCCCGGGCCTATCTGCGCTTCAACCTGGCCATCCTGGAGGGCGTGGCCGATCTGGTGCCTGCAGTCAAACCCCAGATCGCCATGTACGAGGCTCTGGGACCCTGGGGCATCAGGGCCTACACCGGTACCTGCCGGGCCGCAGCCGACCGGGGACTCTACGTCATCGGGGATGTCAAGCGCGGGGACATCGGTTCCACGGCCGAGGCCTACGCCGCCCACCTGGACGGGCTTCCCCTGTCCTTCGCCCCGGGGCAGGCAGTGGATGAGCCGGCCCGGGCAGGCGGGAGGTTCCCCTGGTATGAGGATGCCCTGACCATCAACGTCTACCTGGGCTCCGACGGTGTGAAACCCTTCCTGCAGGCGGCCGAGCATATCCAGGGTGACCTCTTCGCCCTGGTGCGCACCTCCAACCCATCGGGCAGCCAGATCCAGGAACTTGGCCTGGACCCAGATTCAGGCGGCGGCACCATCTATCAGCGCTTGGGCGGCCTGGTCGAAACCTGGGGGCAGCCCTCCATCGGTGAATCAGGATACTCCAGGCTTGGAGCCGTGGTCGGTGCCACCCACCCCGAGGACGGGGCCCTTCTGCGTCAGGCCATGCCCCACACCTTCTTCCTGGTCCCCGGCTATGGAGCCCAGGGCGGTTCGGCGGCCGACGTGGCGCCCATGTTCGACCGGTCCGGCGGCGGTGCTGTGGTCAATTCCTCCCGGGGAATCATCGCGGCCTGGCGGAAGGATCCCGACTACAGCCCGCAGCGCAGCGTTCAGGCGGCCCTGGGCATGGTCACCCGCGATGCCCGCCGAGCCGCACAGGCCATGAAGGACGATCTCAATCAGGCGATTAAGGAGGCCCGATGAAACCCAACCTCTTCATATCCACCAGCCGGGTGGAGGATCAGGCCCGACAGGCAGGCCGCATGCCCGGACGCCGCACGGCCCAGGTCACCGGCATGGAGCCCCTGGACCGGCAGGTTTGGCGGATGACCATCAGCGACCCCTACCTGGCAGCCCACGCTCCGGCAGGAGCCTTCATCAACCTCTATTCGGCCGATCGCATGACCATGATGCCCAGACCCTTCGGCATCAGTCGGGTTCTGGAGGGCGAGCAGATCGAGATCATTTTCGCCGTCGTGGGCCAGGGGACCTATGAGTTCTCCCGCCTGCAGCCAGGCATGGCTGTGGACCTGCTGGGACCCCTGGGCCATGGCTTCGACCTGGAGAAGCCGGCTGACTATCTGCTGGTGGGCGGCGGCCTGGGCGTCCCTCCGCTGATCCGTGCAGCCCAGTGCCTTCAAGGCCGGTCCGGTGTGTGCACCACCGCCCTGCTGGGCTACCGGGACCATCGGTTCGCCGATGCCATCATGGGCCCGTTGACCGACCGTTTGGAGTCCATCGACAATGCCTCCGGGGATGTTATAACCCTCTTGGATCGGGTTCGCGGCGATATCGACCCGGGACGGACCATCATCCTGACCTGCGGCCCCCTGCCCATGATGCGGGCCGTGGCCGCCTGGGCCCGCAAGACCGGCCTGCCTGCCCAGTGCTGCATGGAGTCGCGGATGGGTTGCGGCTACGGCACCTGCGTGGCCTGCGTGGTCGACACCGTGGACGGCAGGCTCAAGGTCTGCAAGGACGGCCCGGTCTTTGCCGCCGACCGTCTGATCTGGGATGCAGGCGAGGACAAGAAGGAGACACGATGAGCGGGCTGACAATCATGGACCCTCTGGAGCCGCACGCCTGGCGGCATGGCACCGTTGTGGCCGGCACGCCCTGGAAGAACCCGGTGGGCACGGCCTCGGGCACCTTCAACCTGGATGCCTGCGGGGACTACTACGACGTCTCACAGATGGGCGCCATCTCCACCAAGGGGGTTTCGCCGGTGCCCTGGGAAGGCAACCCCACGCCCAGGACAGCCGAGAGCCCAGCCGGCATGGTCAACTCCGTGGGCCTGCAGAACCCGGGCGTGGACCATTACCTGGTGGACGAACTACCCAGGCTCAAGGCCCTGGGGGCCAACGTGGTCACCAATGTGGCCGGCCACAGCGACGAGGACTACGCCATCGTTGTGGAACGGCTGGCCGACTCCCCGGCCGACATGCTGGAGATCAACGTCTCCTGCCCGAACGTCTCACATGGGGGGATGTCCGTGGGCACCGACGCCAAGGCCCTGAACCGGTTGGTCACCCGGCTGCGGGGTCTGACCGACAAACCCATGGTGGTCAAGCTGACCCCCAACGTCACCGACATCGTGGAGGTGGCCAAGGCGGCGGTCGATGGGGGAGCGGATGCCCTCAGCCTGATCAACACCCTGGTAGGCATGCGCATCGACATTACTACGGGCAAACCCATCCTGGCCCAGGGCACCGGCGGCGTCTCCGGCCCCTGCATCCTGCCCATAGCTCTGTCCTTCGTCTGGCGGGTGCGCCGGGCACTGCCCGACATCCCCATCATCGGCATCGGGGGCATCGACTCGGGACGCACGGCCTTGGAATTCCTCTATGCGGGGGCCAACGCCGTTGAGGTGGGGGCCGCGGCACTGGTGGATCCTGTGGCACCAATGAGGGTGGCCCGGGAGCTGGACGAGCTGTTGGACGAGCGGCCCGAGCTGGCCGATTTGCTCAAGAAAGGGGAGTGCTGGCGATGAGCGCATCCGCAGCAGAAAACAGGGCCGAACATGACGGGGATGCCCAGGAGCAGACCCGCCGCATCCAGGAGGGTTTCACCAGCTTCCTCCTCCAGAGCGGAGCCCTCAAGTTCGGTGACTTCACCCTGAAGTCGGGGCGGCGCTCGCCCTACTTCATCAACGCCGGGGCCTTCAAGGACGGACGGCTGATCGCCCTGTTGGGGGAGTTCTACGCCCGGACCATCATGCAGGCCGTGAAACAGGGGACCCTGCCCGCCGATATCGACACGGTTTTCGGTCCGGCCTACAAGGGGATTCCCCTGGCCGTCTCCACCGCCATCGCACTGAGCGGGGCGCACGGCATGCCGGTCGGCTACACCTTTGACCGCAAGGAGGTCAAGGACCATGGCGACGGGGGGCTCATGGTCGGCACCCAGTTAAGGGACGGCATGAGGGTGCTGCTGGTGGATGATGTCATGACCGCCGGGACCGCGGTCCGCCAGGTGGTGCCCAAGATCATGTCCCAGGCCAAGGTGACCATCGTCGGCCTGGTGCTCTCCGTGGACCGGATGGAGCGCACCGGACAGGGCCAGGGCTCGGCTGTGGAGTCCATCATGGACGAATTCCACTTCCCGGTCATCAGCATCGTCAATGTCCGCCAGATCTTCGATGCCGCTGCCTCCATGAAGGGCCCGGACGGGTCGCCCATTCTGGACCAGCGCACGGCCGATGCCGCCAGGGACTACTTGGAGCGTTACGGGGCCTAGACAAGGGACCGGCTCATATCGGCGCACATTCTGCGGACGGCCATTCTGTCGGCCGACCCTCGTGTAGATTGGTAAAGGTCCGACGGGCAGGCCGACGGATCATCATCGCAAGGAAGGCCATGGATCATGACGAAACCGCTGGAGCAGAACGGTCATGAGGAACCGGACCAGACTGGGGTCGACGCGGTGGGTGCGGCAGAACCTGCCGATAGCCATATTGCGACTGAGGAGGAACCGGCCGAGACAGGCCAGCCTCAAGAGAGCGAGCTTGAAGGAACCGTGTTTGCACAGCGCTCACGGAGGCTGCCGTTGGTACTGGTGGCGGTGGCTCTTGTGCTGGTGCTTGCGGCAGGCATATACATGCTGTGGGCCGATCATTCAGGAGACGACCAGTCTGCCCAAAAGCCTTCATCCACAGGCTCGACCGCACAAGTCAGCCAGGGTCCCAGCGGGGATGCCAAGGCCTACAAGGCCCTGCAAGAGGTCACCGTCACGCCATCGGTGGCAGACGACCAGGGAGGGCTGACTGTTTCAGCCAATGGGATCGGCAGCAGGAAGAAGGTTGCCGATGCGCCGACCCTTGAGATCTTCATGGACCCCATGTGCCCCTGGTGCGGCAAGGTGGGCCGGGTCATCGATCCTCAGCTGCAGCGCATGATCGGCGCCGGTCAGATCAATGTCACCTACAACTTTTTAAACTTCCTGGATTCAGCATCCAGCGACCAGTACTCCAGCCGCGTGGACAACGCCCTGGCCATGGTGGCCCAGGAGGATCCGGATCATCTGCCGGCCTTCGCCGCCGCCGTCTTTGCCGCTGACTTCCAGCCCGATGAAAGCTCCTATCAGGCCGTCTCCGACGCACGCCTGGCCGACCAGGCTGTGGGAGTAGGCGTGCCCAGGTCCCTGGCAGACCGCTTCGCACAGGGTACTTACAGGCCATGGGTGGACAAGGTCAACGCCTACGCCATCACCCGCAAGGACGCCAAGGATGCCAAGGGGGAGTTTTCGACACCCACCATCATGATCAATGGCAAGGTCTGGGATCTGACCGCAGCGGCAAAGAGCCAGGGAGGCCTGGAACATCTGGATCGGGCCCTGCTCAAAGCCTTGGGACTCAAATCACAGGATGTGGGCCACCAGGGTAAGATGCCCTCCATCGGAGCCCAAGGGAAGGCGTTGAAAGTACGGTAAACCGCGACTACCAATCGATTGCCGGCCAGCAGCGAAGTCCAACAATCGCCGCTGGAGCATCAGCGGTCCGGTTCAGATGACACCCATTCAGCTGCTGCTTGCCTGGCTGCTACTTGCCTGACCCCTGTTCAATCAGTGAATATCCGTGGTTGGAGACCACCTGGCGCAGCTTGTCCAAGTAGAGTTCGGCGGCATGGGACAGCTTGGTCCGGCTGTTGACAATCCAGCCCACCAGCATGGATTCGTCCGACTCCAGGGGAACGCTGACGATCTTCTCGTTGTTCAGGTCTTCGTTGTCGATGCCGGTGCAGACCGTGTAGGCGTTCAGCCCCACGATGAAGTTGAGCATGGTGGCCCGGTCACTCACGGTGATCTGCTTGGGGGAGTAGTCGGGCCAGACCGCCTCCTCGGCAAAGTAGAAGGAACCCTCCTCGCCCTGCTCGTACTGCAGGAAGGGGTAGGGCTCCAGGTCCTTCATGGTCACCATGGCCCGATCAGCCAGGGGGTTGGTTCGTGCGATGAAGACATGCAGGTCCGCCCTGAAGAGCGGATGGAAGTCCAGGTGCTTCTCCCGGAGCATCTTGGACAGCACCCGTTTGTTGAAGTCGGACTCGTAGATGATGCCGATCTCGGACTGGAGGGTGGCCACCTGGTCGATGATGTCTCTGGTGCGCGTCTCCCGTATGGTGAATTCGTACTCGTCCGAATCGATGGAGTTGATCATCTCCACGAAGGCTTCGACTGCGAACATGTAGTGCTGGGTGGAGACCCGGCAGAGCTGTTTGCGGGGTCTGACCTGCCGGTAGCGGGCCTCCAGCAGGTCGGTCTGGTCCAGGATCTGCCGGGCGTAGGTCAGGAATTCCGCCCCGTCCACGGTCAGGGCGATCCCCTGGGAGTGGCGGGTGAAGATCTCGATGCCCAGCTCGTTCTCCAGCTCCTTGACCGAAGAGCTCAGTGCCGGCTGGGAGATGTAGAGCTCGTGCGAGGCCTCGTTCATCGAGCCGCATTCGACAATCTTGACGATGTAGCGCAGTTGGAGCAGTGTCATACAAGCCAATCTATACCCAAGGCCCTATCGGCCCAGGGCCGCGGTTTCAGCCATACCCTGGTTGGCGGCCTGCTGATCCAGATAACGACCCGGACCCTGGACCTGGGGGTTGCCGTCTTCGTCGGTCCCGAAGCTGTAGACCATGGGCACGCCGTTGGGCACGTTGATGGATCTGATGTCCTTGTCGTCAATATCTTCAAGGACCTTGATCAGGCTACGGACCACGGAACCGTGGGTGACGATGAGCACAGTCCGGCCCCAGGCCAGATTGGGGGCTATCCGGCTGCGCCAGAAGGGATTCAGGCGAATCAGCAGATCCTTGAGGCATTCGGCGCGGATCTCGGCCGGATTCCGGCTGTCCAGCCCGTCGCCCATGGCCGGGGCATAGCGAGGATCCTGTCCTTGAAAGTATGGTGAATCGGTTTCGATGGCAGGCGGCCGAACATCATAGGAACGTCGGTAGATATTGAATTGCTCCTGGCCGTATCGCTCCAGCATGGCCGGTCGCGTCTGTCCCTGGAAGGCACCGTAGTGGCGCTCGTTCAGCCTCCAGGTACGCTCCACCGGAATCCAGGCCCGATCGACCAGGTCCAGCACCGTGTTGGCGGTGACGATGCTGCGGGTCAGCAGGGAGGTGAAGACCAGGTCAGGCAGCAGGCCTGATTCCTTGAGCAGCTGTCCGGCATGACGGGCCTGGTCCAGTCCACGTTCCGTCAGGGGCACGTCCACCCAACCGGCGAAACGGTTGACCGACTTCTGTGTCCAGACGCTTTCCCCGTGACGCATGACAATGAGCTGCGAGGTCATCGAATCGACTCCTTTTTGATGACGCTCTAGAACCAGAGCGAGCTGTTTTCGAAGAACTGAGAGGCATCGTCCCCATCTTGAATGGGTTCGATCGGTTCAGCAGCCCCCTCGGCTCTGGACATGACCAGCCCTATGGCCTTGGGTAGGGCATCGGCCACCTGCCCGGCACGGATCGGTTGCCCCATGCGTCCTGCAACAGTCCCCTGGCCCTCCGGCTGGTTGTCCTCGGCTACCAGATCCGCAAAGTCCTGGGGCTTGCGGGGGTCGAAGATCAGCGGCTGCTCCCAGCCGGTCTGCCTGCCGCCACTGGCCAAGGAGCCAGCCAGTCCATGCAGGAAGGCCGCAGCAGCCGTCAGATCAACCATCAGCGTGGCATCATCCTGGATTGGTCCGGCGTTCTGGGCCAGCATGGCTCCGATGGTGCCGGAGAGTACATCCCCTGATCCGGCCGTGGACAGCCAGGCCGGGCCGAAGCCGGTGGTCATGACCCGGGGGCGGTCGGTGCCGTCCTCGCCGACGACCAGTGTGATGGCCCCCTTGAGCAAAATGGTGGCTCCGGTCAGCTGGCAGGCGCGGACAGCCCAGCGCAGGGGTTCGGCCATGACCTGGTCGCCGTCCACGTTCTCACCGTGCGAGTTGAGAAGGGCGGCCATCTCGCCGGCGTGCGGGGTCAGTACGGTGCGCGGTCCCAGCCGGTCCGGCAGCAGATCCAAGGCTCCGGCATCGGCCACCACCGCCGGATCGGCTGCTGCCTCGTCCTCGTCCAGGTCCGCGGCCTGTCGATTGAGTATGTCGGCAATCAGATCCCGCTGACCGTCCTGGCCTTCAGGACCGGCGGCCTCCTGGGCCTGCCGGGTGGGCACGCCCGAACCCAGCACCCAGGACTCGACCCGTCCACGGCCCAGGACCGTTTCGGGCAGCTCCTGCAGGATCAGGTCGCCCACCTGCTCGGGGCCGCAGTAACGGATCATGCCCACGTTGCCACTGGCCGCCGCTCTGCTGGAGAGCAGCCCCGCGCCATGGTAGAGGGCGGACCCGGTGACCAGACCGACCACGCCCCTGGTGTACTTGGTGTCATCCACCCTGGGCGCCCGCAAAAGTCCGGCGCAGTCCTCAACGCTCATGCAGGAGACGCTGGGGACCAGGGCCGAGGTGTCGAAGCCGAAGTCCACCAGGACGACTCTTCCGCAGACGTAGGCGGCCGGGGGAAGCATCAGGCAGGGCTTCATGGCCCCCATGGTCACGGTCACATCCGCCGGTATGTAGGCCCCGGGCAGGGTGCCTTCGTCCACGTCCAAACCGGAGGGAGTATCCACGGCCAGCACCAAGGGCCCATCCTGACCGGCGGGGTCGTGCCAGGCGGGCCTGTCGGGCAGACCGCTCTCCATGCCCAGTTCCGCGGCAAGAGCGGCGGGGATGCCGCGCAATGCACCTTTAAGGCCGATACCCGTCATGGCATCGATGATCAGATCCGCCTGCCGGCACAGCTCCAGGGCCTGGTCCAGCTCCTCTGAGGCCTGGTCCGGTCCTGTCGGCGCCTCGCAACCGGGGATGGCCGCCTGGGGGTCCAGGGCCGTGACCACTCCGCCGGCGCGCAGAAGGGCATCCAATCCGCCCTGGTGCAGGCTCCGCCCGGTCGCCACCACCGTCACATCGGCCCCGTGCCCGGCCAGGTCAGCCGAGGCATAGAGCCCGTCGCCGCCGTTGTTGCCGGCCCCTGCCAGCAGGACGATTCTGGCTTCTGCCGGCTCCATCCCGGCCTGGGTCAGCATGACGTCGGCCACGGAGGCCAGGGATCCGGCGGCAATGCGCATCAGGGGCACCCCGTCGTCCAAAAACGGCTGCTCCAGGGATCGGATCATGTCGGCGGAATAGGCGCTGGTGGCCAGGGTCCGCCGGGCTTCGCGGCGTTCATCTGGTGACGGCTTCATGGCATCACACCCCTCATTCAAAAGGTCCACGTGCGGCGGCGCGACCGGCCACGTGCTGGCTCCACTCTATCCGATGGCCTTGTCCTGCAAGCGTTATAAGGTCTGCCTATTTACGAGGGCAGGAAAGGAAATCATGCAGGGATTCGCGATGCCGAATCAAGGCCAGATTATGGCAGTGGTCCTGACGGTGGTGCTCTGTGGCCTGATCGGCTTCGAGCGCGAATTCCTCAAACACGACGCTGGCATCCGCACCCACATTCTGGTGGGCCTGGGCAGCTGCCTGTTCACCATGGTCTCCCTCTATGGCATCCAGGCCGCTGTAGGAAACTATTCCTGGGATGCCTCGAGAATCGCGGCCGGGGTGGCCTCGGGCATCGGCTTCATCGGCGCCGGAGTCATCTTCTTCAACCATGATTCGGTCAAGGGTCTGACGACGGCCAGCGCCATCTGGGTGGCCGCCGCCGTGGGCATGGCCTGCGGGGTCCAGCTCTTCGCCATCGCCATCCTGGCCGTCGTCTTCTACTTTCTGGCTGTCCTGGTCATCGCGCCCATCCTCAAGTGGTTCCTGCGCAATCGTCAGAACACGGTCCTGCGCATCGTATATCAGGACGGCCACGGCTGTCTGCGCGAATCCCTGCTGCTGGCCACCCGCATGGGCTTCGAATCCCGGGTGCTGACCATCCACGAGCTGCACCGGGATGCCTGGAAGGGCGCCGATGTCACCGTCAACCTGCTGGGCAAGGGGGACGTGACCGAGCTGGTCGAATCCATAGGTCAGACTCCAGGGGTCAAAGGGGTGGAGGTCCTGGGGGAGGACGACTGACCCGCTTTTCGCCATTGTGGCTACCTACTCTTCGGCAACCAGATCCAGGTAGTCGTCGCTCCAGAGGTCCTCATCACCGTCGGGCATGAGCAGCACCCGCTCGGGGTTGAGCGCCTTGACGGCCCCCTCGTCGTGGGTGACCAGCACGATGGCCCCCTCGTACTTGGCGATGGCCTTGAGTATCTCGTCGCGGGAAGCGGGGTCCAGGTTGTTGGTGGGCTCGTCCAGCAGCAGGACGTTGGCCCGGCTGGTCACCAGGGTGGCCAGGGCCAGTCGGGTCTTCTCGCCGCCCGAAAGCACCTTGGTGGGCTTCATGGCGTCGTCCCCCGAGAAGAGGAAGGAGCCCAGGATGGTCCGCGCCTGGGTGTTGTCCAGATCAGGGGCCACATGCTGCAGGTTCTCCAGAACGGTGACGTCGTTATCCAGTGTGTCATGCTCCTGGGCGAAGTAGCCGATCTTGGCCCCGTGCCCCAGGGTCACCTTGCCCGTGTCGGGCTGCTCGATGCCGGCCAGCAGGCGCAGGGTGGTGGTCTTGCCAGCGCCGTTGTATCCCAGGATGACCACCCGGGAGCCCTTGTCGATGGCCAGATTGATTCCGGCGAAGACGATGTTGGATCCGTAGGCCTTGGAAAGGTCCTCGGCCATGATGGGCGTGCGGCCGCAGGGGGCAGGATCCGGGAAGCGCAGGTCGGCCACCTTTTCGGCCTTTTCCGCCTCCTGGGTGTCGGCCAGCAGGCGCTGGGCGCGGCGCATCATGTTCTGGGCGGCCACGGCCTTGGTGGCCTTGGCGTGCAGTCGGATGCCCTGACGCATCAGACGGTCGGCCTTCTTCTCGGCCACCTCCCGTTCGCGGCGACGGCGCTCCTCGTCCACCACCCGCTGGCGCAGGTAGGCCTTCCATCCCATGGTGTACATGTCGATGCAGGAACGCTGGGCATCCAGGTGCCAGATCCGGTTGACGGTCTCGTCCAGCAGCTCGGTGGAGTGGGAGATGATCAGGAAGCCGCCCTCGAATCGGCGCAGGTAGCCCTTGAGCCACTCGATGGAGTCGGCATCCAAATGGTTGGTGGGCTCGTCCAGAATCAGGGTGTCGGCATCGGAGAAGAGGATTCTGGCCAGCTCGACCCGTCGGCGCTGACCGCCGGAGAGGGTGCCCAGTGCCTGCTGCAGGGTCTCCTGGCTCAGCCCCAGGCTCTCGCCCATGACGATGGCTTGAGACTGCGCCGCATAGCCCCCGGCGTTCTCGAAGTCCTGCTGGGCCTTGTCGTAACGCTTCATGGCCTTTTCCATGATCCTGGGGTCAGGATTGGTCATCTCGGTCTCTGCCTTGCGCATCCGCTGGACGATGGATGCGATGTCCCTGGCGCTCATGACCCTGTCCAGGGCGCTCTGCTCGGAGTCGCCCGCATGGGTGGACTGGGGCAGGTACCCCAGCTGTCCGGTCACCCGCACCTTGCCGGCCGAGGGGAGCATGTCGCCGGTGATGACCCTGGTCAGCGTGGTCTTGCCGGCGCCGTTGCGGCCCACCAGGCCGATCCGGTCGCCCTTGGTCACATGGAAGTCGGTGGCTTGCAGGAGTAGTCGGGCACCTATTCGGATCTCAAGTCCCTGCGCCTCAATAGCCATGCCGCCTCCGACCCCGCTTTCCTTATGGATTCAAAACTTGCAAGGGACCATGGTAGCAAGAAGCAAGCCCCGCCAGTGCGTCTCGGCTGACGGGGCAATGGATGGATCATGGATGGGTCAGCGGCGGACCAGCCTGAACTTGCTCCAGGGGAAGTAGACCAGGAAGGCGCCCACGGCGGTCAGCGCGATGACCAGCACGCCCATGGCGGCCGCGAAGGAGAATATCCTGATGCCGATGCCCAGGCAGGCCCAGATGGCCACCAGGCCGAAGACCCAGTCCTTGCCATGCCTGTTCATCAGGTAGGCGACGGCCAGGAGGGCGCCGACCACGATGATGGTGGCGAATCCCTGGACGGCATTGCCGACCCTGTGTCCGGCGACCACCATGTATCCTGCGTTGACCAGGGTGGCCACGCTCAGCCAGCTGGCGTAGATGGACAGGGGGATCCAGTCCAGGGCCTTGGCTGCGGTGGGGGTCCCGGCCTTGGTGGCGTCCCTGCGCACCAGGGCGTAGAGCATCCAGGCCAGCACGGTCAGAATGAGGATGATGACCAGGGCCCAGAAGTTGCGCTCCATGTGCCACAGGGCCAGCCAGGCGATGTTCAGACAGCAGGTGGCCACGAAGAGCAGCCCGCTCAGCGTGAAGGGCATGAAGCCAAGGCGTTTGCGGCTGGGGCCGGCCAGGCAGAAGCGGAAGAGCCAGATGGCCAAGGCGATGTAGATGACGCCCCAGATGGCGAAGACGTATCCGGCAGGCATGATCCACAGGTCGACCTTGCGTGCCAGGCCGCCCACGGTCGTGCCATGGAAGTGGTAGACCTCCGCATAGCCGTTGAAGCCCACCATGGCCACCCAGGCCACCCAGAGCAGGATGTCCTCGAAGATCTTCCAGCCACGTCCCTTGGAGGACTCCTGCGCTGCTTCATTTTCATTGCCGCTGCGATCAGAACGAGTCCCGCCTCCGTTGGCGGTCTCCTCGGCACCGGTATCCCCAGCCGACGACTTCTTCGACGAATCACCGGACTGCTTGGTTGTGGCACCCGAAGGCGATGAACCTGAGCTGGATGAATTTGAGTTGGATGAATTTGGAGTTGTTGCAGCCGAAGATGCCGAACTGCTATTCCCCGAATTCCCAGCTGCCGTTGCCGACCCTGCCGCTGTGGAAGACTTGGACGACGAATCTGAATTCGACTGGCTGCCCTGCATGGCAGGGGAGGTGCGCTTGGCCCTCTCGACCGGGTCCTCGTCGTCGGTCCAGAGTCTGCGCGGATTGTCCTTGTCAGTCATGGCACATGCTTCCTCTCCTTGCCGGCCGCAACCGTACTGCCGCCGTGGGGATTGCCCCGGGCATGGGCGACCGGCCTCTGCTCCAACTCTAAATCGGCCCACCCGACTCAGTGGTATTGACCACCCGGTCCGGGCCTCCGTCGGTGCTAGCCTGAACCCAAACACTGGATAGGGGAGTGCGAATGACCGAACCCTTATATCGATGCGACTGGGCACAGGTGGACGACCCGCTCATGCGCAGCTACCACGACCATGAGTGGGGCCGCCCCCTGCACGGCTCCCAGAGGCTCTTCGCCATGCTCTCCCTGGAGATATTCCAGTGTGGGCTCAGCTGGCAGCTGGTCCTGCATCGCCGCCAGGCCCTCTTCAAGGATTTCGACAACTTCGATATTCAGGCCGTCGCCGCCTTCGATGCCGACCGCATCGACCGTCTCATGGCCGACCCGGCCATCATCCGCAATCGTCGAAAGATCGAAGCCACCGTGGCCAATGCCGCCCTGATCGCCCGCCGATTTCCCGGGGAGGGATTCGACCGCTACTGCTGGTCCTTCACTGGCGGCCGGACCATCAACCACGACTACACGGACGATCCTTCAATACCGCGCTACGACCACCTGTCGGCCATCGTCTGCAAGGACATGCGCGACCTGGGCCTGCGCTTCCTGGGACCGGTGACGGTCCACTCCTTCCTCCAGGCGGCCGGCATGATCAACGACCACCAGCACGACTGCTTCCTCAACGGCTGCGGCCATCCGCCCCTGAATCCGCCGGACCAGGCCATCTAAGCCGTCATCGAACACCTGTTCGAATTATTCGGCCCCGGCGATATTATGGTCAGGCTTTGGCCTCAGCCTTGGCCATGGGTCTTCAGGGAAGCGGATGGGAAGCACGTGAAGCAGCAGAACAAGCCTAAGTCGACAGTGGACGCGGCCATCGAGAACCCGCGCATGATCGAATCCAAGGGGTCCCTGGTGGCGGACCTGTCCATGGTGCCCAACGACCGCAAAATCGTCATCCAAGGGGCCCGGGCCCACAACCTCAAGAACGTCAACCTGTCCATACCCCGCAACAGGATGGTGGTCTTCACCGGTCTGTCGGGCTCCGGCAAGTCCTCCCTGGCCTTCGACACCCTCTTCGCCGAGGGGCAGCGCCGCTACGTGGAATCCCTTTCCGCCTATGCCCGTCAGTTCCTGGGGCAGATGGACAAGCCCGATGTGGACTTCATCGAGGGTCTGAGCCCGGCCGTCTCCATCGACCAGAAGACCACCAACCGCAACCCCCGGTCCACGGTGGGCACCATCACCGAGGTCTACGACTACCTGCGCCTGCTCTTCGCCAGGACCGGCATTCCCCACTGCCCTGTCTGCGGGGCCGAGGTACGCGCCCAGACACCACAGCAGATCGTCGACACCCTCATGTCCAGACCGGAGGGGACCCGCTTCCAGCTGCTGGCACCCATCGTCAAGGGCCGCAAGGGCGAGTTTGTGGAGACCCTGGAGCTTCTGCGCTCCGACGGCTACTCCCGGGCCATCATCGACGGGGACATGCACCAGCTGTCCGACTCCATCAAACTCACCAAGCAGAAGAAGCACACCATCGAGGTGGTGGTGGACCGGCTGGTCATCCGCGAGGGCATGCGCCAGCGGCTGACCGACTCCGTGGAGACAGCACTGAGGCTGGCCAAGGGGACCGTGGTGGCCGACTTCGTGGATCTGGATGCCAAGGACCCCGAGCGCCGCCAGCCCTTCTCCGAGAAGCGGTCCTGCCCCAACGGCCACGAGCTGGAGCTGGACGAGATCGAGCCCAGGACCTTCTCCTTCAACGCCCCCTATGGAGCCTGCCCGGCCTGCACCGGCCTGGGATTCAACCTGGAGATCGACCCCGAGCTGGTGGTGCCCGACCCGGAGAAGAGCCTCAAGGACGGGGCCGTGGAGCCCTGGAGCGGCACCAAGAGCCAGCAACGCTTCTACGGCCATCTGCTGGACGGCCTGGCCAAGGAGATGGGCTTCTCCACCTCGACCCCCTGGAAGGACCTGCCCGAGGAGGTCCGTCATGCCGTCATGTACGGGCACGACTTCAAGGTGGACGTCTCCTACCGGAACCGCTGGGGCCGCCTGCGCGAGTACACCACCGGGTTCGAGGGCGTGGTCCGCACCCTGATGCGCCGCCACGACGAGACCGACTCGCAGCCCATGAAGCAGTATTACGAGTCCTATATGCGCGAGGTGCCCTGCCAGGTCTGCCAGGGCAAGCGCCTGAAGCCCGAGGTCCTGGCCGTGACCGTGGACGGCCTGTCCATCGCCCAGGTCTGCGACATGGCCGTGTCCGCCAGCCTGAAATGGGTGGAGGGCCTGCACATGGAGGGCGCCCTGGCCAAGATCGCCGGCGAGGTCCTCAAGGAGATCCGCGCCCGCCTGCGCTTCCTCAACGACGTGGGTCTGAACTATCTGACCCTGTCCCGGGCGGCGGCCACCCTCTCCGGCGGCGAGGCCCAGCGCATCCGCCTGGCCACCCAGATCGGCTCGGGCCTGGTGGGCGTCATGTACGTGCTGGACGAGCCCTCCATCGGCCTTCACCAGCGGGACAACGACCGGCTGATCAAGACCCTGCAGCGGCTGCGCGACCTGGGCAACACCCTGATTGTGGTCGAGCACGACGAGGACACCATCCGCCAGGCCGACTGGCTGGTCGACATCGGCCCGGGGGCCGGCGAGCATGGCGGGGAGGTCATCTTCTCCGGGCGCTCGCAGGACCTGGTCAAGGCCTCCCGCTCAATCACCGCCGACTACATCGCCGGTCGCCGTTCCATCGAGGTGCCCAAGCGCCGCCGAAAGACCAGCAAGACCCGTCAGCTGACCGTGGTGGGGGCTCGCGAGAACAACCTGAAGAACCTCAAGGTCTCCTTCCCGCTGGGGGTCATGACCCTGGTCACCGGCGTCTCCGGCTCCGGCAAATCCACCCTGGTCAACTCCATCCTCTATCCGGTGCTGGCCGACCAGCTCAACAACGCCCGCATCGTGCCCGGCAAGCACACCCGGGTGGAGGGCGTGGACCAGGTGCGCAAGGTCATCCATGTGGACCAGAACCCCATCGGCCGCACCCCGCGCTCCAACCCGGCCACCTACACCGGCGTCTGGGACAAGATCCGCCAGCTCTTCGCCAAGACCCCCGAGGCCCAGGTGCGCGGCTATGGTCCGGGCCGCTTCTCCTTCAATGTCAAGGGCGGCCGCTGCGAGACCTGCCACGGTGACGGAACCATCAAGATCGAGATGAACTTCCTGCCCGACGTCTACGTGCAGTGCGAGACCTGCCACGGCAAGCGCTACAACAGGGAGACCCTGGAGGTCACCTACAACGGCAAGACCGTCTCGGACGTGTTGGATATGCCCATCGAGGAGGCCGCCCACTTCTTCAAGGCCTATCCCTCCATCGCCCGCTACCTGGACACCCTGGTGGACGTGGGCTTGGGCTACATCCGTCTGGGCCAGCCGGCACCCACCCTGTCCGGAGGCGAGTCACAGCGGGTCAAGCTGGCCACCGAACTACAGCGGCGCTCCGACGGCAAGACCGTCTACATCCTGGACGAGCCCACAACGGGCCTGCACTTCGAGGATGTCCGCAAGCTGCTCAAGGTCCTGCACGGCCTGGTCGACAAGGGCAACACGGTCATCGTCATCGAGCACAACCTGGATGTGATCAAGACCGCCGACTGGATCATCGACCTGGGACCGGAGGGCGGCGACGGCGGCGGCACCGTGGTGGCCCAGGGCACTCCCGAGCAGGTGGCCGCCAATCCGGACAGCTGGACCGGCAAGTACCTCAAGCCCATGCTTGATCCCGCCAAGGTCGCCAAGGCTGCACGATCATGACCCGCAGCTGCTTCGAGCGGCACACGCCGCAGGTATGGCGACGCACCGCCCAAGCCCTGGAGGAGGAGTCCGCCACCGGCACCACGACCGGCGTCAACAAGAACGGCGCGCCCCTGCTGGGGGACAGCCGGGACCTCTTCCGCCCCAAGACCTCCGACATCCCCACCCAGCCGGGCGTCTACAAGTGGCGGGACGGCGACGGCCGGGTCATCTACGTGGGCAAGGCCAAGAACCTGCGCAACCGTCTGACCAACTACTTCCAGCCCTTGGAAAACCTGCACCCGCGCACCCAGACCATGGTGCTGACGGCCCGGAGCCTGGAGTGGACCGTGGTGGGCACCGACCTGGAGTCCCTGACCCTTGAATACACCTGGATCAAGGAGTTCGATCCACACTTCAACGTCAAGCTGCGCGACGACAAGACCTACCCCTACCTGGCCGTCTCCGTGGGCGAGGAGTTCCCCCGGGTGTGGATGACCCGCGTGCGCAAGCGGCACGACACCCGCTACTTCGGCCCCTACGCCAAGGTCTGGGACATGAAGCACACCCTGGATGCCCTGCTCAAGACCTATCCGGTGCGCACCTGCACCCCCGGCGTCTTCCGCAAGGCCAAGCTCAGCGGCCGCCCCTGCCTGCTGGCCTCCATCGGCAAGTGTTCGGCACCCTGTGTGGGCCGGATCAGCGCCAGCGACCACCGACGTCTGTGCACGGAGCTGACCGGGGTCATCACCGGAAGGCTGGGCAAGAGCTACCGGGCCGGGCTGACCAGAAGCATGCAGAAGGCCAGCAAGGAGCTGGACTTCGAGAAGGCCGCCCGTCTGCGCGACCAGATCGCCATGCTGGACACGGTCATCGAGCAGAATGCCGTCGCCTTCGCCTCCAACGTGGATGCGGACGTCTTCGGCGTGGCCTCTGACGAACTTGAGGCCTCGGTCCACGCCTTCTTCGTGCGCTCGGGAGCCATCCGGGGCGAACGCAACTGGAGCGTGGAGCGGGTGGAGGACGTCTCCGACAGCGAGTTGATCAGCGACCTCCTGGTGCAGGTCTACTCGGACCTGATGAATGAGAACGACAGCGAGTTGCACAAGCTGCCCGGAGATTCAGATACCCAGGTCTCCATCAGCCAGGACAGGGATGCCATGGGCTCCACCCAGAAGGTCACGGCCCTGGACGCCGAAGCCCGGGCCAAGGCCACCAGGAGCCGACACCAGCATCAGGATCAGACCGGACGCGCCGACCTGTTGGCCCCCATCTCGCCGGTGCCTCCCGAGGTCATCGTCCCCATCCAGCCGGATCGGACCGGCGACCTGCAGGAGTGGCTGCGTGAGCTGCGCGGTTCCGCAGTGACCATCCGGGTGGCCAGCCGGGGTGAGAAGAAGTCCCTGATGGACCGGGCCAATGCCAACGCCCGCCAGGCCCTGCAGCGCAGCAAGCTCAGCCGCATGAGCGACATGGGCACCCGAACCCAGGCCATGAACGACGTGGCCAAGGCCCTTGGGCTGGACCGCGCCCCGCTGCGCATCGAGTGCTACGACATCTCCAACACTGTGGGCGGCCAGTTCCAGGTGGCCTCCATGGTGGTCTTCGAGGACGCGGTACCCAAGAAGTCCGAATACCGTCGATTCGCCATCCGCGGCGAGGACGGCAAGGGCGCTGTGGACGACATGAGCGCCATCTACGAGACCCTGACCCGACGCTTCCGCCACGGCAACATCGCCGGCGACAGCGGTGACAGCATGGAGGCTGAGCGAAAGGCCAGCGACAAGGCACCCGAGTTGGTGGAGCAGGAGGAGGGCGCCATCGTCCAGCAGAACACCACCGCCCGTCACTTCGCCTACAAGCCCAACCTGGTCGTGGTCGACGGCGGCAAGCCCCAGGTGACCGCCGCAGCCCGGGCTTTGCACGACTGCGGGGTGGACGATGTGGCCCTGTGCGGCCTGGCCAAGCGCCTGGAGGAGGTCTGGGTGCCTGACGACGACTATCCCATCATCCTCAAGCGCCAGTCCGAGGGCATGTACCTGCTGCAACGGGTGCGCGACGAATCCCACCGGTTCGCCATCACCTATCACCGGCAGACCCGGCGCAAGGGTGCCCTGCGATCGGCCCTGGACGAGATTCCGGGCATCGGCCCCGCCTACCAGAAGAAGCTGCTCAATCACTTCGGTTCGGTCAAGCGCATGCGTCAGGCCTCCCAGGAGGAGCTGGAGGCCGTCAAGGGCATCGGCTCCGCCAAGGCCGAGGCCATCTACCGGGCCCTGCACAGTGACCAGGACCAGGCCGGGGACAGCCAGCGATAAAATGGCCCAGAAGGCTGGCAGAAGGCCATGCCCTGATCTTGATTGGTGCGTGATTGCAGACATGAATGGACCTGATTGTCGTTGTGCCGTTCTGGGCGACCCCATCAGCCATTCCCTTTCGCCCCTCCTACATCGCTCGGCCTACGCCGCACTGGGCCTGGACGGTTGGCGCTACGACCGTGTGCGCATGGACGCTGACGGCCTGGCGGACTTTATCCACGGGCTTGACCCGACCTGGGCCGGTCTCAGCCTGACCATGCCCCTGAAGAGTGCCGTTGGCCCCATGGGCGATTTTCGTGACTGCTGGTCCAGCACCCTGGGCGTGGCCAACACAGCAGTCTTTGCACAGGGCGGCCCAGCCAATGGGCTGTCTCTGTATAACACCGACGTGGAGGGAATTGTGGCCGCCCTGCTGGAGGCTGCCGACCGCTGCCGGGCCGACGAGGACCCTGACGAGTTGGCCGCCCTGCTTGAGGCAGCCGGTCAGGGTGGACAGGACCGGCTTCCCGACCAACCATACGGGGGAGCGCGGGCCCTGGTCATCGGCAACGGGAACACCGCCGAGTCCGCCTTCTGCGCCTTGAAGGTGCTGGGGGCCGAACATGTGGACCTGCTGGCCCGCAACCCAAAGCACTGCGACCACATGTTGGACCTTGCCTCCCGATTGGGTCTGCCTGAGCCAACCGTCACCGCCATGGACCAGGCTGAGGCAGCCGAAAGGGCCCTGACCAAGGGCGATATCGTCGTCTCCACCCTGCCTTCGGGTGCAGCCGATCCCCTGGCCGATTTGCTCAATACGGCTGATGGCGGCAGCCGCATGGGCCCGGTCCTTCTGGATGTGGTCTATGACCCACGGCCCACCCCGCTCATGAGAGCCTTCTGCCGTCGGCCGGGCGCCCGGGCCATCAGCGGTGAACGCATGCTGCTCTATCAAGCCGTGCGTCAGGTGGCGCTGATGACCGACCGACCCCTGGCCGCTGTACCGGTGGCCGCCATGGACCAAGCCTTGAGGGAGGAATGACGATGACGACGGAAAAACCGCCCTTCGCAGGCTTCGAGGTACTGCTGATCACGGGCATGTCCGGCGCAGGCCGCTCCCGCGCCGCCGACTCCATGGAGGACATGGGTTGGTATGTGGTCGACAACATGCCACCGCGCCTGCTGGTGCCCCTGGTCGACATGATGACCTCGGCCGGAAGCTCCCTGCACCGCCTGGCCGCCGTCATCGACGTCCGGTCCCGCTCCTACTTCGACGACCTGTCGGCCGTGCTCAGCCACCTGGACGACCTGGGCGTGCGCTGCCGCATCCTCTTTCTGGATGCCTCCGACCAGGTGCTGGTCAAACGCTATGAATCCGTCCGCCGACCCCACCCCCTGCAGGGCTCGGGCCGCCTGATCGACGGCATCCGCGAGGAGCGCCGCCTGCTGGGCGGGCTCAAGGAGCGTGCCGACATGGTCATCGACACCTCCAACCTGAGCATCCATCAGCTCTCCACCCGCCTGTACGAAATGGTCCTGGGCTCCGGCCCGACCACCGTGGGCGTGCACATCATGAGCTTCGGGTTCAAGTACGGGCTGCCCATCGATGCCGACTTCGTCGCCGACGTCCGCTTCCTGCCCAACCCCTACTGGATCCCCGAGCTGCGGGACCTGAACGGCCATGACGGCCCGGTCCGCGACTATGTGATGGCCAGCAAGGGCGCCAAGGAGTTTTTGGATGCCTACACCACCGCCATTCTGACCGCGCTCAGCGGCTATGCACGCGAGGACAAACACTATGTGACCATCGCCTTTGGCTGCACTGGCGGACAGCACCGCTCAGTGGCCATGGCCGACGCTCTGGCCGCCCGCCTGCGGTCCCGGGGAATGGAGGTGACCGTCTCGGCCCGCGAGCTGCCGCACCGTTCCCGCGGATAGCCAAAGGCGCAATTTGTCCAAGATATTCGGTATCACAGTAATCCGGTGGTTTGCACGGCAGGTGTGTCGCGCGGCCAGGAAGTATTCATTTTTCAGTATTTTTTCGTAGGAGGACGGCTCTTGGCCCTACTTGATGATGTCAAAAGCGAGCTGGCCGCGATTGACAACGAACCCCCCTCTGCCAAGAAAGCACAATCGGCGGCCATGATCCGCTTCGGCGGCGGACTGCACATCATTCAGCGTCACATTGTGGTGGAAGCGCAATTCGACTCCCTGCCGGCAGCGCAGTGGTTGCAGAACACCATCAGGGACGTCTACGGCCATGATTCCGATCTGATCCAGGTCAAGCGTCAGGCCCCCACCGGCAACCTGACCCGCTACTCGGTCCGCGTGCTGCGGGCTGGCGGTGCCCTGGCCCTGCAGACCGGTCTGCTGGACCGCCGCAAGCACCCGGTTCGCGGTCTTCCCGCCGATATCGTCTCCGGCAACATCGCCCAGGTCAAGGCCGCCTGGCGAGGGGCCTTCCTGGCCCATGGCGAGCTGTCCGACCCGGGCAAGGCCTCCTACCTGGAGATCGTCTGCCCCGGATCCGAGGCCGCCCTGGCCCTGGTGGGCGCCGCCCGCCGTCTGGGCATCAACGCCAAGGCCCGCCAGGTGCGTAGCTCCGAGCGCGTCACCCTGCGCGATCCGGACGTCATCGAACGCATGCTCAACCTGATGGGCGCCCCCAAGTCCTCCAGGGAGTGGACCGGCAAGCGCAGCGACGGTGAGTCCCGTGGTAAGGCCAACCGCCTGGCCAACTTCGACGATGCCAACATGCGCCGGTCGGCCAAGGCAGCCGTCGAGGCCAGCGCCAAGGTCACCAAGGCCTTTGAGATTCTGGGCGATGACATCCCCGAGAACCTGCGTGCGGCAGGCCAGCTCCGTCTGGACCACCGCGAGGCCTCCCTTGAAGAGCTGGGCCGCCTGGCCGATCCACCGGTCACCAAGGATGCCATCGCCGGACGCATCCGCCGCCTGCTGCAGCTGGCCACCAAGGTCGAAAAGAAGAGGGCCGAGGAACAGGCCAAACAAGAGTGAGATAGCTCACACAGGTCGGTCTGCCTGAGTACCATGGCAGGGGAGCGGGCGCATGGACCCGCAGTCAGAAAGGATACGCATGAAAACACTGAAGAGCCTCGGTGACCTCAAGGGCAAGCGCGTGCTCGTCCGCGCGGACTTCAATGTGCCGCTGGACGGCACCACCATTACGGACGACGGTCGCATCCGCGCCGCCTTGCCAACCATCGAGCAGCTTCGTGGCCAGGGCGCCAAGGTCATCCTCATGGCCCACCTGGGTCGCCCCAAGGGCAAGGTCGTCCCCGAGCTGAGCCTGGCCCCCGTGGCCGCCCGCCTGGGCGAGCTGCTGGGCGTGCAGGTCCCTCTGGCCGAGGACACCTACGGTCCCGATGCCCATGCCAAGGTGGCCGCCATGAACGACGGCGACGTGGTCCTGCTGCAGAACGTGCGCTACAACCCCGAGGAGACCAGCAAGGACGAGGCCGAGCGCGATGCCTATGCCCGCAAGATCGCCGACCTGGGTGATGTCTTCGTCTCCGACGGCTTCGGCGTGGTCCACCGTGCCCAGGGCTCCAACTACTCCGTGGCCAAGTTCCTGCCCTCTGCGGCAGGCCTGCTGGTCGAGAAGGAGGTCAAGGCCCTGTCCAAGGCGACCGAAAACCCCGAGCGGCCCTTCACTGTGGTCCTGGGCGGCTCCAAGGTCTCCGACAAGCTGGGCGTCATCGAGAACCTGCTCAGCAAGGCCGACCGTCTGGTCATCGGCGGCGGCATGGTCTTCACCTTCCTCAAGGCCGAGGGCTATGAGGTCGGTTCCTCCCTGCTGGAGGAGGATCAGGTCGATACCGTCAAGGGCTACATGGCCACCGCCCGCGAGAAGGGCGTGGAGCTGGTCCTGCCCACCGATATCGTGGTGGCTGACGAGTTCAAGGCGGATTCGCCCCACCAGGTGGTTCCTGCCGACGGCATCCCCGCGGACAAGATGGGTCTGGACATCGGCCCCGACTCCCAGAAGCTCTTCCACGACAAGATCGTGGACTCCAAGACCGTGGTCTGGAACGGCCCCATGGGCGTCTTCGAGTTCCCGGCATTCGCCGATGGCACCCGGGCTGTGGCCCAGGGTCTGGTCGATGCGACCAAGGCCGGAGCCTTCACCATCGTCGGCGGCGGCGACTCCGCTTCTGCCGTGCGCAACCTGGGCTTCCCCGAGGATGGCTTCTCGCACATCTCCACCGGCGGCGGCGCCTCCCTGGAGTTCCTTGAGGGCAAGGAGCTTCCGGGTCTGAAGGTACTGGAGTAGAATCGGCAGACAGACGGGCAATGCCGGGTCACCGGGTTTCGCATCCGGCGGCCCGGCATTGCTGTTGTTGCGCGGATGGAAAGGTCTGGTATGGCACGCATTCCCCTGGTGGCCGGCAATTGGAAGATGAACTTCGACCACCTGGAAGCCACCTATTTCGTGCAGAAGCTGGCCTGGCTCCTGCGCGACGCCCATTTCGACCGCAGGCGCTGCCAGGTGGCTCTCATGCCCGCCTTCACCGCCCTGCGTTCCGTCCAGGTGCTGGTGGAGGCCGACAACCTGCCCATCGAATACGGGGCGCAGGCCGTCTCCGTCACCGCACAGGGGGCCTTTACCGGGGATGTGTCCGCCGACATGCTGGCCCAACTGGGCTGCAGTTACGTCATAGTGGGCCATTCCGAGCGGCGCAAGTACCATCCCGAGGACGATGCCAACATCGTCGACCAGGTCCGGGCCGTCCTGGCTGCGGACATGAAGCCCATCCTCTGCGTGGGGGAGAGCTACGAGGAGCGTCGCCAAGGCATCCAGCTTGACTTCGCCGTTGGTCAGGTCAACGATGTCACCCGAGACCTGGCCAAGGAGGACATGGACAACCTGATCGTGGCCTACGAGCCGGTCTGGGCCATCGGCACCGGTATGGTGGCCACTCCGGATACCGCCCAGCAGGCCGCCCGGGCCATCCGCGATCACATTTCAGGCAAGTTCGGAGAGTCTGCCGGCCAGGCCGTGCGCATCCTCTACGGCGGCTCGGTCACCTCCAAGAACGCCTCCCAGATGATCACCCAGCCGGACGTGGACGGCTTTCTGGTGGGCGGCGCCTCCCTGGATGTGGAGGAGTTCGCGCGGATTGTGCGACTGGCCGCCAAGGGCTGATGCGTTTTTCGACGGGTGTATGTATACTTGTTTCCAGTTCCTTACGTGGAGGTATGTGCCGTGGCCATTGTCAAGATTGTGCTTCAAATCGTCGTCATCCTCGCCAGCATATTGCTGACCATGCTGATTCTGTTGCACAAGGGCAAGGGCGGCGGCCTGTCCGATATGTTCGGCGGTGGAATCGGCTCCAACGCCGGCACCTCGGGCGCAGCCGAGAAGAACCTGAATCGTCTGACCATTATCGTGGCCCTGATCTGGGTGGCCATCATCATCGCCTTGGATCTCATTTCCAAGTACAAGCTGGCCTGATTCCGACAGACAATACCTGAAATACCCGACCCCGGCATCGACCGGGGTTTTTCCATATCCGGACGACTTTGGTTCAAGACCTATAGTCCTTGACTATTACCACAATATGTCATTCACTATGCACCGATAATCCAACGATTCAGTCGCTCAACGGATAAGGTGGAAACGGTGTGCCGGATGAGCGGCGCATCACACAATGCCGTGCAAGCTAAGCAAGCGAAAGGAAGTGCTCATGGCTGAGCAAGCTGCACCGAGTCTGGAGGGCTGGTTTTGCCTTCACCTCTTCTGGAAAATCGATTGGGCCAAGTGGCGCCGAGTGCCCCAGGACGAACGCCGGGAATGCCTGGATGAGTTCAAGGCCCTGGCCGCACAACTGGACGAGGTCCAGTCCCAGGGCAAGGGAAGCCATTACTGGTGCCAGGTCAACGGGCAGAAGGCCGACCTGGGCCTGATGGTCCTCAGGGAGACCCTGGATCAGCTGCAGGAGGTCGAGACCTCCCTGGAGAAGCTGCGCCTGTCCGATTACCTGGAGCCGACCATCTCCTATGTGTCGGTCACCGAGGTGGGCCTCTACTCGGGCAAGCCGACCACGGACCGTGGCTGGTCCTACGTCAATGCCAGCCTGCATCCCAAGACGCCCGACAAGCCCTACATCTGCTTCTACCCCATGTCGAAGACCCGTGTGCCCGGAGCCAACTGGTACACGCTGCCCTACGACCAGCGCAAGGCCTACATGCACGACCATGGCAAGATCGGCCGTTCCTACGCCGGCAAGGTCTCCATCATCCTGACGGGTTCCATCGGCCTGGACGATTACGAGTGGGGTGTCACGCTCTTCGCCGACGACCCTGTCCAATTCAAGAAGATCGTCACCGAGATGCGCTACATCGAAGCCAGTTCCATCTACGGCGAATTCCCCTACTTCCTGGTAGGCACCCATACCGATCCCGAGCGCATCGACAGGCTGCTCACGGACCAGATGGGACAGTAACACCATGTCGACAAGAGAGAGAAGATCGATCCTTTCCACGCCCATATGGTTCTTCATGGTCATCGTCTTCATCACCCAGCTGGATGGGGGAGCGGTGCCGACCATGCTGCCGTCCATCACACGGACCTTCGGCCTGACCACCATGGGCTCCTCCTGGGTGGTCGGACTCTACACCCTGGGACTGGTGGTGGGCACCCCCATCACCTCCAACCTTTCCGACGCCCACGGGACCAGGAAGGTCTTCCTCTGGGAGCTGGCCTTCTGGTTCCTTGGATGTCTGATGACGGCGGTCTCGCCCAACTATGCGGTCATGCTGCTGGGCCGGTTCATCCAGTCCCTGGGAGACAGCGGCATCATGGTCCTGTCCATGAACGTCCTTCTGCAGCGCGCCCGCAGGAACAACCAGGGCAGGAAGGTCTCCACGGTGGGCATCATCGCCGGCCTTTCCGCCATGGTCAGCCCGGTCCTTTCGGGCATGCTCCTGGGCATCACCCACGGATGGCGGGCCTACTACTTCATGATGCTGCCCTTCCTGGCCATCCTGTTTATTCTGGCCTGGTTCATGATGGGCGACTCCCAGACCGACCGCGCCTGGAAGACCGACTACCTGGGCCTGGGCTCCTTCAGCATCGCCCTGGCACTGCTGATGGTGGCGATCACCTTCCTCCAGTACGGAACCGCCTATCTGGCCCTGATCATCGGGTGCTTCCTGGTCACAGTGGTGGCCGGCGCGGTCTTCCTGGTGCATGAGCGCAATCTGGGCGGTTCAAAGGAAACCATGCCCTTCCTGCCCATCCGCCTGCTGAAGCTGCCCTCCTACGGGCTCACCCTGCTGCTGGGAACGCTGGGAGGCATGTTCTTCTCCCTCTTCGTCTACATTCCGACCTATGTCCACTCCGTCTTCGGGCTCCCGGTCCGCTCGGCCGGCATGGTCATGGTCGGCGTCGGGCTCGGCTCCGTGGTCGGGTCCTGGCTGGGCGGTCTCCTGGTCGACAAGTTCGGCTACCGGACCACGCTCGTCTTCTCCTCATCGCTGATAGGCCTGATGGCCCTGGTGATCACCCTGACCCTGCACAATCTGCAGCTCTTCATGGTCCTGTCCTTCCTGATGGGGGTCGGCATGGGCTCCATGATGTCCTCGCCGCTCCAGGTCATCGCCGGAAGGCTGGCCGGGCCCGAGAACCGCATGCAGGCCATCGGCGGGCTGTCGGCCTGCAAGAAGATCGGCACCACCATCGCCCCCCTGCTCTTCGCCTCGGCCATTGAGCTGGGCAAGGCGGGTGGACAGGCCGGGCTGGCCTCCTACAGGAACATGTTCCTGGTGGTCATCGTCATAGCCCTGGTCAATATCGGCCTGACATACTGCATTCCATTTTCACAGAAAGAAGTTGCTGATGACTGAACCTACAGCAGTCCTCCTCATGGCTTACGGCACCCCCTACCAGGAGTCCGACATCAGGGGGTACTACACCAACATCCGCCATGGGCAGGAGCCGCCCAAGCCGCTCATGGACCAGCTGGTCGGCCGCTACAAGGCCATCGGTCTGCCCTCGCCCCTGGCCAGGATCACCACGGCCCAGCGCGACGGCCTCCAGGCTGCGCTGGACAAGGCCCATCCCGGCGCCTACAAGGTCTACGAGGGGCTGAAGTACATCACCCCCTTCATCCAGGATGCGGTCGACCAGATCGCCGCCGATGGCATCACCAGGGTGATCGGCCTGCCGCTGGCCCCGCAGTACTCCTCCTATTCGAGCGAGGACTACCACAACCGCGCCCGCAAGGCCATCGAGGCCCATCCGGGCATGGAGTACCTGCCGGTCCGGTCCTGGTGGAACCACCAGGAGCTGATCCACTTCTGGAGCGACCAGCTGGTAGCCAAGAAGGATCTGACCGACCGGCCGGACACCAAGGTGATCTTCAGCGCCCACTCCCTGCCCCTGCGCATCATCCAGGGAGGGGACCCCTACAAGGATGAGGTCATCGGTCTGTCCAATGCCGTGGCCCGGGCAGCCGGTCTCAATGAGGACCAGTACATACTGGCCTGGCAGTCGGCAGGCCGCACCGAGGAGCCCTGGATCGGGCCTGATTTCGTCACCGTGGCCAAGGATCTGATCACCGAGAGCGGCATGAAGACCATTGTCTCCGCCTCCATCGGATTCATCGCCGACAACCTGGAGATCTGCTACGACGTGGACATGGAGCTGGCCAAGGCCATCGAGTCCGCCGGCGGCACCCTGACCAGGCTGAACATGCCCAACGACAGCCCAGCTCTGATCGCCACCCTGCGGCAGGTGGTCGAGGAGGCCAAGGCAGAGTAGTCACACCTCTGCTTGAAATATAGTTGAGATAATAATTGTGCCCCCGTGCGGTTTGAGCCGGACGGGGGCACAATTATTATTGGCAGCGACTGTCAGTCAGGCGCTCAGCCGTTGACGCGGTCGATGCCCTTCTGCACGTCGGAGAGGACCGAATCCCAGGAGTCGATGAAGGCGGCGACGCCATCGGCCTCCAGCTTGTCGGTCACATCCTTGATGTTGATGCCCAGGTCTGCCAGCTTCTGCATCACCTGGTGGCTCTCCTCGTAGGTGCCCTTGACCGAGGGAGCGCCGTTGCCGTGATCGGCCAGAGCGTTCAGGGTCTTCTCAGGCATGGTGTTGACTACGTCAGGGGCCACCAGCTCGTCCACGTACTTGCAGTCGGAGTAGGCGGCGTTCTTGGTGCCGGTGGAGGCCCAGAGCGGACGCTGACGCTTGGCGCCCTTGGCTTCCAGGTCGGCCCAGCGGGGATCGCTGTCGAAGGCCTTCTCGAAGAGCTCGTAGGCCAGGCGGGCGTTGGCAACAGCGGCCTTGCCCTCCAGGGACTTGGCCTCGTCAGAGCCGTTGGCCTCCAGCAGTTTGTCAACCGCAGTGTCCACGCGGGAGACGAAGAAGGAGGCGACCGAGCCCATGTGCTTCAGGTCATGGCCGTTCTTGTCGGCCTGGACCATGCCCTCGATGAAGGCGTCGATGACCTGTTTGTAGCGCTCCAGGGAGAAGATCAGGGTCACGTTGACCGAGATGCCCTTGGCCAGGGTTGCGGTGATGGCAGGCAGGCCCTCCAGGGTGGCGGGGATCTTGATCATGGCGTTGGGACGATCGACCTTGTTCCAAAGCTCTTCGGCCTGCTTCTCGGTCTCCTCGGTGTTGTGGGCCAGACGAGGATCGACCTCGATGGAGACGCGTCCATCCACATAGTCGGTCTTCTCGGCGACCTCGCGGAAGATGTCGGTGGCGTTGCGTACATCGGTGGTGGTCAGCTCGCGGACGGCCTGCTCAACGGGGATGCGGCCCAGCTGCTTGAGCTGTTCGTCATAGGGACCCACCTGGCTCAGGGCCTTCTGGAAAATCGAGGGGTTGGTGGTCACACCCACCACATTGCGCTCGGCGATCAGTTGCTGCAGATTGCCCGACTCGATGCGGGTGCGGCTCAGATCGTCCAACCAGATCGAGACACCTGAATCGCTGGTGCGCTGGGTGTTTGCATTTTCTGCCATCTTGTCACTCCTTATTTGGGTTCCCGATGGAATCACATTCACTATGCACTACCGGGAAGTCTGTTGCTGTATTCCCGCAGGCCCGCGTTTCGGGCGCTCCTGCAGGGGAGGGGGCCGGCGTCGCGGACGGCCCCCGATTGATCACGATGCCGGGTTCAGCGGGCCCGACGGACTTCCTCCAGGGAGGCCTGTGCTGCTTCGACCACATGATCGGCGGTGATGCCCAGGTCGCGCATGTTCTCGTCGCCGCTACCCTGCAGGCCGAACTGCTCGATGGAGACGGGCTTGCCATAGCTGCCCAGGTACTTGTACCAGGGTGTGGCCAGTCCGGCCTCAACGGAGACGCGGGCCTTGACGGAGGCGGGCAGAACGGCTTCCTTGTACTCGTCGTCCTGCTCCTCGAACCACTCCAGCGAGGGCACGGAGATGACGCGGGCCTTGACGCCCTGCTCGGCCAGGGTCTTGGAGGCGGCCACAGCGTGCTGCACCTCGGAGCCGGAGGCCATGATCAGCACATCCGGCTGGCCCTCGGTGTCGACCAGCACGTAGGCGCCCTTGCGCACGCCTTCGCGGGCCTTGGCCTTGGTCCCCTCCAGGGTGGGCACGCCCTGCCTGGTCAGGATCATGGCCGTGGGGTGGGTGTTGTCCTTCTCGAAGAAGGCGCGGTAGGCCTCAGCGGTCTCGTACTGGTCGGCCGGGCGCACAACCTCCATCTGGGGGATGGCGCGCACGGCGGTCAGGTGCTCGATGGGCTGGTGGGTGGGGCCATCCTCGCCCAGGGCCACGGAGTCGTGGGTCCACACATACAGGTTGGGGATGTCCATCAGGGCGGCCAGGCGCACCGAGGGGCGCTCATAGTCGCTGAACTGGAAGAAGGTCCCGTTGTAGGGCCTGGTGTCCGAACCCAGCAGGATGCCGTTGGTGATGGCACCCATGCCGAACTCGCGCACGCCGAAGTGCAGCTGGCGGCCGTACTTGCTGGCCTTGGGCCACTGGACGGTCTTGTCGGCCTCGGGGGCGAAGGAGACAGCACCGTTGATGTTGGTGTTGTTGGAGCCGCCCAGATCGGCGGATCCTCCCCAGAGCTCGGGCATGATGGGGGCCAGGGCGTTGATGACTGCGCCGGAGGCCTTGCGGGTGGCCACCTTGGAGCCGGGCTCGAAGCCAGCCTCCAGGTCGTCCAGGGCCTTGTCGAAGCCCTCGGGCAGCTTGCCGGCATGGATGCGGTCGTAGAGGTCGGCCTTGTCGGGGTTGGCCTTGCGCCAGGCCTGGTACTTCTCGTCCCAGTCCTTGTGGGCGGCCAGACCGCGCTGGGCGACCTCGCGGGCGTGAGCCAGGGCCTCCTCGTCAATCTGGAAGCTCTGCTCAGGGTCGTAGCCCAGGGTCTTCTTCAGGCCGGCGACGGCCTCGGCGCCCAGGGCTGAGCCGTGGGCTGAAGGATCGTTGGTCTTGCCGGGGGTGGGCCAGGCCATCAGGGTGTCCACCTTGATGAACTTGGGCCGGTCGGTGACCTGCTCGGCCTTCTCCAGGACGGCAGCCAGACCCTCGACGTCCTCCTTGTAGGAGCCGTCGGGCTGGATGAAGCTGAACTCGTCGGTGTACCAGCCGTAGGCCTGGTAGCGCTTGAGGATGTCCTCGCCCAGGGCGATGCGAGTGTCGCCCTCGATCTGGATGTGGTTGGCATCGAAGATGACGGTCAGGTTGCCCAGGCGCTGGTCGCCGGCCAGGGAGCTGGCCTCGGAGGAGACGCCCTCCTCGACGTCGCCCTCGCCGCAGATGACCCAGACCTTATGGTCGAAGGGGGACTGCCCCTCGGGTGCGTCCGGATCCAGCAGACCGCGCTCGTAGCGCTGACCATAGGCGAAGCCCACGGCCGAGGCCAGACCCTGGCCCAGCGGGCCGGTGGTCATCTCGATGCCGGGGGTCAGGCCGTACTCGGGGTGGCCGGGGGTCCTGGTGCCGGCGGTGCGGAAGCGCTTCAGATCGTCCAGGGTCAGTCCGTACCCGGAGAAGTAAAGCTGCACGTACTGGGTCAGCGAGGCGTGGCCGCCGGAAAGAATGAACCGATCACGCCCGACCCAGTCGGGGTCGTTGGGGTCGTGCCGGATGAAGTGCTGGTAGAGCGCGTAGGCGATGGGCGCCAGCGAAATAGGGGAGCCGGGGTGGCCGCTTCCGGCCTTCTCGACCGCGTCGGCCGAGAGGACCTTGGCCATCTTGACAGCCCGCTCATCGAGTTCGGACCATGTGAAATCTGCCATATGGTGCTGCTTTCCTTCCAATGTAGAGGTCTCCATGTTCGACTTGTGTCGAAAATGTTCGATTACCTTCACTATGCGTTTCCATCGTATCGGTTTGAGACGACACAATTCGGCTCTTCGCACGACGTTTTGGCACTCTCATGGCCCGAGTGCTAATAATGAAACCATGACGGAAGGAGCGACATTGCCTAATACCAGACGCATGCTGGTGCTGCGCGCGGTCGTCGAGGACTATATTCGTTCTCGCGAGCCGGTAGGGTCGGGTTCGCTCACCAGAAATCATCAGCTTGGAGTCAGCTCCGCCACCGTGCGCAACGACATGGCGGCCCTGGAGAGCGAGGGCTACCTGGTCCAGCCCCACACCTCGGCCGGCCGCATCCCCACCCAGAAGGGCTACCGTTACTTTGTCGACAGGCTGGCCACCATCGTGCCCCTGTCCGCCGCCCAGCGCCGGGGGATCAACGCCTTCCTGTCCGGGTCGGTCAACCTTGAGGACACCCTCCAGCACGCCGCCCGTCTTCTGGCCCAGATCACGGGGCAGATCGCCGTAGTGGCCTCGCCCTCCCTGGCCAGCTCGAACCTGCGCCGGGCCGAGCTTATAGGACTGAGCCGGGGGACCGTACTTATGGTGGTCATCACCGACACCGGCCGGGTGGTCCAGCGCACCCTGCACGGGCCCCTGCAGGAGGACCCGAACGCCCTGGCGGACCTGTCCGACCAGATCAACAGACAGTGCCAGGACCTGCCCCTGGACCGCGCCGCCGACCGCTGCCGCATGCTGGCCGACTCCCTGACCGAAGGCCGTGACAAATCCATGCTGCGCCTGGTGGCCACGATCTTCGACGAGATGGCCACACGGGAGCAGACCAGCGGCCTCTACATGGCCGGCACCTCCCAGCTGACCCACAGCCAGGCCGTCTCCCTGGGGGACCTGGGCTCGCTGCTGGATGCCCTGGAGGAGCAGGTGGTGCTCATGCGGCTCATGCGGGCCCAGAGCGAACTCTCGCGCGAGAGCAACGGGGTCAGCGTGGCCATCGGCACCGAGACACGGACCCCGGAACTGGCCCACGCCTCGGTGGTGACCAGCGGATACGGGCATGCCCGGTCCAGGCAGACCGACGGCTCCGAAGCCGACGAGCCCGTGGCCTTCGTGGGCTCCATCGGCCCGACCCATATGGACTATCCGGCGACCATGAGCGCGGTTCGTGCCGTGGCCTCCTATCTGACCGGTTTTCTGGCCGGCGGCGGGGAGCCGTGAGCGTCAAGGCAGCGACATAAGTCATAGGTATCGTGGGCCCATGCAACTATGGGTCGAGAGGGCATCAAACGAAAAGGATGATCGGTGGCAGATTACTACGAGGTTTTGGGAGTCGAGCGCGGCGCGAGCGATCAGGACATCAAGCGTGCCTATCGCAAGATGAGCCGCAAGTACCACCCGGACATCGCCGGGCCTGAATACGAGGACAAGTTCAAAGAGGTCAACAGCGCCTACGAGGTGCTCTCCGACCCTGAGAAGCGGCGCATGTACGACGCGGGCGTGGACCCCAACGACCCGCAGGCCTCCCAGGGAGGCAGCCCCTTCGACATGGGCGACGTCTTCAACCAGTTCTTCGGCGGCGGCTTCGGGGGCACCGCCCAGGGGCCCATTCCGCGCACCCAGCCCGGCCGGGACGCCCTGGCCCAGGTCTCCGTGGACATGAAGACCGCCATCTTCGGCGGCGTGGTGCGCACCCCCATCAGCACCTACGGCCTCTGCCAGGAGTGCGGCGGCTCGGGGGCCCAGAAGGGGACCTCGCCGGTGACCTGCCCGGTCTGCAACGGCAAGGGCTATGCCCAGAAGGTGGTGCGGACCCTGCTGGGGCAGATGATGAGCCAGGCACCCTGCGAGCGGTGCGAGGGCCACGGCACCATCATCGAGCACCCCTGCCCGGTCTGCAACGGCCACGGCCGTGTGCGCACCCGGCGCGAGGTGGGCGTCAACGTGCCCGCTGGCGTGGCTGACGGCTCCCGCCTGCGGCTGGCCTCCCAGGGCGAGGTGGGCGAGGGCGGCGGTGCCGCCGGCGACCTGTATGTGGACATCACCATCAAGCCCGACAAGCACTACACCCGCAGCGGCCAGGACCTGCACTGCTGGATCGCCGTGCCCATGACCTGGGCCGTGCTGGGCCACCAGGTTGACCTGGAGACCTTCGACGGCCAGCGTCAGGTGGACATCCCCGCCGGCTGCCAGCCCGACCAGGAGATCACCATCAAGGGCCTGGGCGTCACCAGACTGGGCAACCGGGAGGAGCGCGGCGACATCATTGTCCACGTGCTGGTCCAGATCCCCACCAAGCTGGACGACGATCAGCGCCGCCTGATTGAGGACTTCGCCAACAGCCACGACTCCGAAGCCAAGCAGGTCCCGCAGAGCGCCAAGCCTGCCGGAGTCGGGGGCCGCAAGGGGATCTTCGGCAAGCTCAAGGACATCTTCAGCTGAGTCGGCTGGCTCAGCCCAGCAGCGACCGGCACATGTCCCGGTACTCGCTCACATAGCCGCCGCCGAAGAAGGCGCAGTGCCCGGCGATGGCGTAGAGCTGCCAGAGCGTGGTCCGGTTCTGGTAGCCGGCCGCCAGGGGATGCACGCTCTGGTAGCCGTCCAGAATCTGCCCCAGGTAGGGGATGCCGAACAGCTGCAGCATGGCCAGGTCCTCCTCGCGGTGGCCGCCGTGGGCCGCAGGGTCGATCAGGACGGCCTGGGTGTTCCCGTCGTTCCTGGTCCACATGACGTTCCCGCTCCACAGGTCCCCGTGGACCCGGGCGGGCTTATCATTGGCGGCCGCGCCCAGCAGCTCCGGCAGGGCCTGGATCACCTCTTCGGTCATCTTCATGTCCTCACGGTTCAGCGCCCGCCGATCCATGGCCATGCCCACCATGGGCTCCAGCCGTCCCTTGGCCCAGTAGGTGGCCGGGTCGTCCCAGGCACCCACGTCCATGGGCAGCGGATCCTGCAGGGGTCCGAAGTAGCAGGTGCCCGTGTAGCCCTCGGGCGCGGAGCCGAAGTGGTCGGCCCCGGCATCATGCATGTGGGCCAGCTGGGCGCCGAAGCGGTAGGCCGCGCCAGGCGTGGGGGAGGCGGAGGCCACCTCCTCGATGTCCAGGTAGTCCGGGCCCCAGTCGTAGACGTCCACCACCCGGGGACCGCCCTGCGCCTGGGCCTGGCCCAGCCATTGCAGCCCGCGCCCCTCGCACTCGAAGAATCCCGCCGGGGCCCCGCCCCTGGATTTTCTGTAGGTCTTGGCCATGATGATCCACACCCCTATTCGTCGAGTCGTCGATTCCGACAAGACCCATTGTGGGCATTCTGCGAGACATGCCCGGCCCCTGGCTCTGCCTGCCCTGCGCGGTGGCTATGCTTGCCATTGTTGTCCGACATAGCAAGAGGGGTCCATGAATTTCTTCGAAGCCATTCTGTTCGGCCTGGTGCAGGCCCTGACGGAGTATTTCCCCGTCTCATCCAGCGCCCATATCCGCATCGTGGGCGGCCTGCTGGGCCAGGACCCGGGCGCGGCCTTCACAGCCATCATCCAATTCGGCACCGAGCTGGCGGTCCTGCTCTACTTCCGGCATGACATTGCCCGCATACTGACCCACTGGTTCCGCTGCCTGGCCGGCAAGGACGGCTCCTCCTGGCGTGAGCGGATGGGCTCCAAGGACCATGACGCGGCCCTGGGCTGGTACATCATTCTGGGAACACTGCCCATCGTGGTGGCTGGCCTGCTCTTCCAGAAGATCATCGAGACCAAGCTGCGCAACCTCTGGATCACCGTAGTGGTGCTGATCGTCTTCGGCCTGCTGCTGGACTACTTCGACCGCCACGGCCGCCAGAACAAGGAGATCCGCCAGATGAGCGCCCGCGACGCCCTGCTCTTCGGCATCGGGCAGATGCTTGCCCTGATCCCCGGCGTATCCCGGTCGGGCGGCACCATGACCTTCGGCCGCGCCCTGGGCTACACCCGCGAGTCCGCCACCCGGGTCAGCTTCCTCATGGCCATCCCCGCCGTCTTCGGCGCCGGCATCCTCGAGACGGTAAAATCCTTGAAAAACATCAACGCGGACGCCGCCTTCCCAGGCTGGGGGGCCACCATCTGCGCCACCGTGGTCAGCTTCCTGCTGGGATACATCGTCATCATCGCCTTTTTGAAGATCGTCTCGCGCTTCTCCTACCGGGGATTCGTCATCTACCGGATCGGCCTGGCCGTCTTCGTGGCCATCATGCTTATGGTCGGCGCCCTGCCCGCGGTAGGGGGCGTGGCGGCCAGCTGAGCCTGGGTGAATTGCCGGGGGATTCGACGCTCATATGGCCCCGTGATAGGATTTGCTCATGCGCTGCCCATGGTTGCGGGGGACTGGGTCAGCCAAGCGTTTGAATCCTTTGGGGAGGTTTGTTGTGGTTTCGTCGTCGACGTCTGCCGATTCTCGTACGCATAGGTTTGGCCTGCGGTCGCTCATGTCAGCATTGGTGCTGATACCCCTGCTGCTGACCGGCATGGCCACCGGCACCGTCTTCGCCTCCGGCTCAGATGTCAACGGGGGGGGGGGTCGTTATACCGCTCAGGTAGATAACGGTTCCCTGAGCGATCTACAACCGACCAGTCTGCCTTCCCCGTCGCCGCTGACGACGTCATCTGTTTCTTCTTCCCCTGTTCAAACCCCGACAGGTTCTTCCCAATCCCTTGGAATCTCGCCATCCAGCTCTTATTCACCTACTGGGACCCAGTCTGCTGCTGATGCTCATACTGTGGTGTTCGACCCTGCCGATGGAAGCAAAGCGGAACATGTAACTGTGCCGGATGGCGCTTTGGTTTCGCCGCCTGCTGATAATCCGAAGCGCGACGGCTACCGTTTTAACGGCTGGTCCGAGCATGACAGGATCATGGATTTCCGCACCCCGATCACCAGGGACATCACCTTGAAGGCCAAGTGGACCCCGGTGACTGACTGGGCGCTCAGCCCCGACCATGGTCCGGCTTCCGGCGGCACCAGCATCACCATCACACCCCCGAGTGCGGACTCACCCTCGTTCAGCACATTGGAAGCCCATGACGACAAGCTGATCGGCGTGACCGGCGATGGCCGCCTGTACATCTGGACATCAAACGCTGAAATGCCTGTTCAGGTGCCATCGCCTCAGGGCGAACCCGGTGACGTGCGATTCATAACTGGGATAGTTGGCCATGACGGCTTTGCGGCCTTGAGCAGGGACCACCGCATCTACACCTGGAGCAAAGGCGGGGATACGCCTGCCCTGCTTGACGCAGATTCCACGACGTACACCAGCATTGCCATGGCTTCTGGCCAGCTCATAGCAGTGAATCAGGATGGCCGTATACGCACATGGACCAGCATGGGGAAGCCGACAGAAAAGGCCATAAGTCTGCCCAAGCAGGCCCCAGCAATCACGGTGGCTGGCAATGCTGATCGCCTGCTCGCCATGGATAGCAAGGGCAGAATCTGGACTTGGAAGCCGGATGCCATTGATACCGCTCAGATTCAACTCGTCAAGGTTGCTCACCGAATTGTTCAGATATCAGCCACGGATCATGGCTTTGTGCTTCTGGACTTTACCGGCCAGACCAGTTATCTGGACAACGGACAAACCCAGCCAGAATTGCTGATTGTGCCCGACCATTCTGCCGTCGCAGCAATAAGCAGTGACGCTACACAAGCAGCGTTGGTTGATTCCAATGGTCTTGTCTGGGCCTGGAAGCCCGGCGAAACCCCCAAGCGTGCGGATGACGGGAGCCAGCAGTACGTGCAGGCTGCAAGCATCGGCGGCGGGATCGCCGCCATCAGCAGGCAGGGCAGCCTGTACAGGTGGAGCCTGGACGGGCAAGGCAACCCCGGCAAACCCGATAGGCTCGACACCACGCAGGCGCCCATCCTGGAATCAGCCAGCCTGGACGGCCAGCCTCTCAATCTCAGCAAGACCGGCAGCTCCTGGCGGGCTGAAGCTCCCGCCCGCAAGCCGGGACAAGCCGCCATCCTCATCATGGGCAGGCAGGACGGGCAGCCTTTCGCCAGGAGCCTTGCGTACACGGTCGACCAGCCGCCGGCACGAGCTGCGGAGCCAAGATCCGCGTTCACGGTCCGCTTCGACACGGGCGGCGGAAACCCGAAACCAGCGGACCAGACTGTCCTTTCCCCGTACGGCAGGGTCAAGCGCCCCTCCCCCGACCCGTCGCGGGAAGGCTTCCTGTTCGACGGATGGTTCACCGGCGAGGTCGCCTACGATTTCAGCAGGCCCGTCGGCAAGGACCTGACCCTGGCCGCCCACTGGACGCCGGCAGGCCGGAACAGCAGGTGGAGCATCAGCCCCGATAAGGGCAGCCAGCTGGGCAGGGAACCCGCCACCATCACCCCGCCCGACAGCGCCAGCCGGGGCATCAGATTCAACCAGATAAGCGGAGGAAAAAACTCCGGCTCTGGTTTTTCCTTGGCGGTGGGCAGCGACGGGAACGCCTACGCCTGGGGATTCAACTACTATGGCCAGCTCGGCGACGGGACGAGAGACGACAAGCATGCGCCGGTCATGGTGAGGACGCCCGACCGGAAGGCGTACCCGGACCTGCCAGCGGACTTCACCTACCTGCAGGTCAGCGCCGGAGGCATTCATTCGCTGGCCGTGGGCAGCGACGGCAACGCCTACGCCTGGGGATACAACGGCAGTGGCCAGCTCGGCGACGGGACAAGCACCGAGCGGCATGCGCCGGTCATGGTGAGGACGCCCGACCGCAGCACGTATCCGGACCTGCCAGCGGACTTCACCTACCTGCAGGTCAGCGCCGGAGGCTCTCATTCGCTGGCCGTGGGCAGCGACGGCAACGCCTACGCCTGGGGATACAACTACTTTGGCCAGCTCGGCGACGGGACAACCAGCGACCGGCATGCGCCGGTCAGGGTGAAGACGCCCGACCGCAAGACCTACCCGGATCTGCCAGCGGACTTCACCTACCTGCAGGTCAGCGCCGGATACCAGCATTCGCTGGCCCTGGGCAGCGACGGCAACGTTTACGCCTGGGGATACAACGGCAATGGCCAGCTCGGCGACGGGACAAGCATCGACCGGTACACGCCGGTCAGGGTGAAGACGCCCGACCGCAACACGTACCCGGATCTGCCAGCGGACTTCACCTACCTGCAGGTCAGCGCCGGATTTGATCATTCCCTGGCCGTGGGCAGCGACGGGAACGCCTGGGCATGGGGATGCAATTTGTATGGCCAGTTCGGCAACAACAGCAGCGGCTCCACTTTTAATCCTGTTCCTGCGCGCGTGCGCGACCCCGCCAGCCCCGGGGACGCGAGCAAAGGACTGCAAGCCGCACAGGTCAGCGCCGGATACCATGATTCCCTGGCCGTGGGCAGCGACGGCAACGCCTGGGCCTGGGGACGCAACGAGTATGGCCAGCTCGGCAACGACAGCATCCCCACAGGGGAATATAACAGTAAAGCTCAGAGCCCTGTTCCTGTGCCGGTGTCGTTCAACCTGGCTCTGGTGATCACCGGCGTCAGGTTCGACCAGACCACCGTATCAGGGCTGACGCGCGGCGACGGCAATAGTGTCAGCGTGTTCACGCCCGCACACCAGCCGGGCACGGTCACCGTCAGCGTGGATTACACGCTGGGCGGCGCACCCCAAAAGCCCGACACCTCCCTCAGGTACACGTACCTGCCTGCAGGCGTGCTCCCCAAGGCAGGCGGGGAGGGCATCCTGCTCGCCCTGGCCACGGGCATGACCGGCATGGGCGGGGTCCTCGCCTCGCGCCGCCACCGGAAGGAACAACACCAACTATCACATGCTTCGCACGAGTAAGAGCGGCCGGGCGGCGTATCAATCCCCCCGCCCCCGGCCCATATAGGGGGAGCAGGGAGGAAACGTGTCAATCAAGGCTCAAACCCCAAGAGAGCCCGACACTTCCCTCCCGCGCCCCCACCACACTTCTGCAGGCGGAAGCCGAGGGCAGGCATGCACGCCCCCGCCTCCGCCTGGGAGAGGAGGAAACACGGCCGGGCAGGCCAGGAGGCTCAACAGCCACCAGCCGGCCCGGCCGCTGTTTATCCATTCAGACATGTGTCGTATCAACTTGTTTAATTTCTTTGACAAAGTGGCCTTTAGATCCAACCGATCCCAAAATACGTGACCAGACTCACATTGTTCATGCACTTTGTCCTAGGCGCGCTACAGGTACGTATCCTCAGCTTCTGAATCACTCGGTTCCCCATGATTACCAGGTTTCCGCTCTCATCCCGTCCTGCAGGATAGGTGGGAAGCGGCTTCGCTACAACGCTGCGTCCGTTACGACTGGCCGGGTTTGCGAAAAGCAAGATTCAGCCGCTTTCGTGCGCTACCATGAAAACTCCTTCGGCACTTCGGCTCTCCTGCGGCCTCAATAGGCCGTATGTAACGGACTGAAGTGCGCAAAAGAAGGTCTAATATACGGGATTAGAGGAGGCCGATTAGCTGGTATGGAGGTGATGGACCATATCACGCCATCCAATGCCTTTCGCTTCCCGCAGCACCAACCGGTGGCTACAAGCCGCCCTGTTAGGATGTTGAGGATCAGCCATGCATTTCACAGTAGACAACCTTGAAGAGGTATTTCCCCTGGCAGAATTCATAGCCGATTCCTTCGGTCCCATGGCCGAGATTGTGGTGCATGACATCACCCGCCCGGAGAATTCCATCGTCTTCATCCGCAACGGGCAGCTATCCGGACGCTCCCTGGGCGACGGGGTTACGGACCAGACGCTCCAACTGGCCATACGGGCCGACCAGGACGGGGCCGACTTCGTCTCCGACTACCGGGGGCGCCGCCTGAACAAGCATGAGTTCCGCGTCTCCTCCTACCTGATCCGCAACCAGGAGCAGACCGTCATTGGCCTGCTCTGCATCAGTATCAACATCACCGAGCTGCAGCAGGCCGCCCATGTGCTGCAGACCCTGTCCTCGATTGACTCCGACGATGTGCAGATCTCCACGGAGACCTCGCGCAGCCACGTGAGCGAGGAGCCTGCGGAGAACATCCGTAGGATCACCAGGGATGAGGTCCGCCAGTTCAACATCCCCATGGACAAGCTGACCAAGCAGGACAGGCTGGACATCATCCGCAACATCAAGGACCGGGGCATCTTCCTCATCAAGGGCGCGGTGGGCATCGTCGCTCCCGAGCTCAAGATTTCGATTCCCACCCTTTACCGGTACCTGCAGGCCCTCAAATAGGGCCTGAAAAGTAAAACCTCCGGCGGCAGGAGAGGGGGGTATATTTCTGTGCCGCCGGAGGAGCTTTACACCGCGGCCGCCGCCATTGGCGACAACCGGAACGTGGTCACACATACAGACCACGCAAGTATTTCATAGGTAAAACAGGGAGACCACAGTTTCCTCAAGCTGCGGTGCATTGCAGATTCAGCCAGGCTAGTTACGTGCCCTCATTGGCCTAGGCCTTTCTTCATGCTATCACCTCTTCAAGGATGCATCAGGTACTCCCGTTTCTGGCAGGTCCCCCGACCTGTTGCTAAGAGCAAATTATCACAAGGTCCCGGACATGCTCAACACTCCGTTCGCTATCTGCCATGACAACCGGCATAGCAAGCGGCAGCTGGTGCGCAATTCAGCCGATACGACCAATGCAGGAGAGCCTGAAAAGTAAACCTGGTTTGTATTGGTAACAATAATTTATTACCTGAATTCCAGCTGGAGGAATAATTAGTCGGGGATCATTAGGAATACGATCACTGAAAATTGAGAAGATTTGCAGGCATCAATTACTGACTGAAAACTGTCTCTAGATGGAAAATAGGGGAGAAGTGGAAAATCCAGGTGGGCGATGCAGGAATCGAACCTGCGACCCCTTCGGTGTGAACGAAGTGCGCTAGCCGCTGCGCCAATCGCCCGGATTGGGAAAGACCACCGAAGTGATCCTCGTGGGCGATACTGGATTCGAACCAGTGACCCCTTCCGTGTCAGGGAAGTGCGCTACCTCTGCGCCAACCGCCCGGGTCATTCTCGTTTCGAGAGAGAGGTGGGTACGAGAGTCGAACTCGTCTATACGGCTTTGCAGGCCGCTGCCTAACCGCTTGGCTAACCCACCGTATTGGTTAAACTGCTCGAAACCTCGAGCGGGCAACGGGACTCGGACCCGCGGTCTCGACCTTGGCAAGGTCGCGCTTTACCAACTAAGCTATGCCCGCACATTCAACTTTCACCGTGGTGGTGACTGCCGAAGCACGTTGCACTACTGTAGCGTAGACCTCCGCACTTGGCAAAAAGCGCGTGTCGCCGCGTCATAGAGCCACCCTCCGCTGATGGCAAAGCCGCGAAATACAAGGCTTCCTACCGGTAGGGTGATAGGTATGAGTGAAGAAGCCAGGCAGCACTGCACCATGGTGGCCGCCTTCGATGGCTGGAACGATGCGTGCTCAGCCTCGACCAACGTCATCCGCCACCTCTTGAACGTCTACGAGTCCCACGAGATCGGCAGCATTCCGGGCGACGGGTTCTACGACTACCAGATGTCACGGCCCATGCTCTGCCATGTGCAGGGTCGGCGGCGGATCATCTGGCCCTCCGCCAAGATCTACCGGGTGCGGATTGATGACACCCACACCCTGCTGCTGGAGATGGGCCCGGAGCCCAACTACCACTGGAGCGACTTCTGCCGGCGCAGCATCCACTGGGCCGAAGACGACGAGGCGGAGGCCATCATCACCCTGGGCGCCATGTTCGCCGACTGCCCCCACACCAGGCCCCTGCCCATCGACGACCTGGCCGGCGACCAGCCCAAGACCGACACCGACGGCCATTCCGGCCCCATAGGCATCCCCACCGTTCTGGATGCCCTGGCCACCCAAGACGGCTACAGCACCGAGTCCATCTGGGTCTCCGTTCCCCAGTACCTGGGCAGCGACGAGTGCGCCCAGGGCACCCTGCAGCTGCTGCAAAGGCTCTCGGCCATGCTCGGCGTCCACCTTGACGAGGGGGAGCTGCCCCGCAAGGCCGCCGAGTGGAAGGCCCAGGCCGGAATGCTGCTGCGCTGCAACGACGACCTGGCCAACTACGTCCACCGTCTGGAGATGGACGTCGACCAGGCCCAGGTGGACGAGCCGGCCGCCGAAGAGCTGGTCCGGGAAGCCGAGGATTATCTGCGCTCCATGGGCAACAAAGGCCCCTCCTTGTCTGAGTGACGACCTAGGCTGTGGCTCGATAACCATGTCCAGCCTGCACCCTGTAACGCGGGCTCCGATAGCAAGGACGGCATTCATGACACAGTCGAGCATCTCCATCATCGTCAAGGGCGAACGGAAGGAGGTGGCGGCGGATCAGACTGGCGTCCAGCTTTTTGCTGACGACAAGGACATCATCGCTGTCGACCTCAACGGGCAGCCACGCGACCTCTACACACCCCTGCACGAGGGCGACAAGGTCGAGCCCATCACCCTGGAGAGCGACCAGGGACTGGCCATCATGCGGCACTCGGCCACCCACGTCATGGCCCAGGCCGTCCAGGAGATCCGCCCGGACGCCAAGCTGGGCATCGGCCCGGTCATCAAGGACGGCTTCTACTACGACTTCGACGTGGACAAGCCCTTCACCCCCGACGACCTCAAGCAGATCGAACAGCGGATGAAGCGGATCATCAAGTCCTCCCAGAGCTTCCGCCGGCGCGTGGTCACCGAAGAGGAGGCCCGCAAGGAGGAGGCCGACCAGCCCTACAAGCTGGAGCTGATCGGGGCCAAGGAGGCCGAGATCAACAGCGAGGAGGCCACCGAGGTGGCCACCGGCGGCGAGCTGACCATGTATGACAATCTGGACCGCGAGGGCAACACGGTCTGGAAGGACCTCTGCCGGGGCCCCCACCTGCCCAACACCCGCTACATCCGCAGCTTCAAGCTCATGCGCACGGCTGCCGCCTACTGGCGCGGGGACGAGAAGAACCCCATGCTCCAGCGCATCTACGGCACCGCCTGGGCCAACAAGGACGACATGAAGGCCTACACTGCCCGTCTGGAGGAGGCCGCCCGCCGCGACCACCGCAAGCTGGGCGCCGAGATGGACCTCTTCTCCTTCCCGGACGAGATCGGGCCCGGGCTGCCCGTCTTCCACCCCAAGGGCGCGGCCATCATCAACGCCATGGAGGACTACTCCCGCCAGATGCACCGGCGCAACGGCTACTCCTTCGTGCAGACCCCGCACATCACCAAGGGCCACCTCTACGAGATTTCAGGCCACCTGCAGTGGTACAAGGACGGCATGTACCCGCCCATGCACCTGGACGAGGAGAAGGACGCCAACGGCAAGGTGACCCGCCAGGGCTTCGACTACTACCTGAAGCCCATGAACTGCCCCATGCACAACCTGATCTTCAAGTCCCGCCAGCGCTCCTACAAGGAGCTGCCCCTGCGGCTGTTCGAGTTCGGCACCGTCTACCGCTACGAGAAGTCCGGCGAGGTCCACGGCCTGACCCGCGTGCGCGGCCTGACCCAGGACGACTCCCACATCTACTGCACCAGGGACCAGATGAAGGGGGAGCTGACCAACCTGCTCCAGTTCGTGCTCAAGGTGTTGAAGGACTTCGGCCTCAACGACTTCTATCTGGAGCTGTCCACCAAGGATCCCAACAAGTTCGTCGGCTCCGACGAGGTCTGGGAGGAGGCCACCAACACCCTGGCCGAGGTGGCCAAGGACTCCGGGCTGGAGCTGGTCGACGACCCCGAGGGCGCTGCCTTCTACGGGCCCAAGATCTCCGTGCAGGCCCGGGATGCCATCGGGCGCACCTGGCAGGTCTCCACCATTCAGCTGGACTTCAACCTGCCCGAGCGCTTCCAGCTGGAGTACATCGCCGCCGACGGCTCCCGCCAGCGGCCGGTCATGATCCACCGGGCCCTCTTCGGCTCCATCGAGCGCTTCTTCGCCATCCTGCTGGAGCACTACGCCGGCGCCTTCCCGGCCTGGCTGGCCCCCGTCCAGGTGCAGGCCGTGCCCGTGGCCGACGAGTTCGCCCCCCACCTGGAGCACCTGCTGGACCAGCTGCGCGACGACATGGTCCGCTGCGAGATCGACCGCTCCGACGACCGCTTCGGCAAGAAGATCCGCAACGCGGCCAAGTCCAAGGCCCCCTTCATCCTGATCGCCGGTGAGGAGGATGTCTCCAAGAACGCGGTCTCCTTCCGCTTCCGCGACGGCAGCCAGCTCAACGGGGTGCCCGTGGAGCAGGCCCGCGCCTGGATCAACGAGGCCATCAAGGTCCGCGCCCAGATCAACTCGGCAGACGACTTCCGAGCGAACACCTCCTGCAGTCAGGACTGACCGATGTTCGAGCATCTACGGCGCCCCTGGAAGCGCATCATCGCCCCCATCGCCCGCGGCCTGGTTCGTCTGGGCGTGAGCGCCAACGGTGTCACCATCAGCGGAGCCGTAGGCACCACCCTGGTAGCCATCGCGACCGGGTTCACCGGCTGGCTCCTGCCCGGGGCCATCGTCCTGGCCATCCTGGTGGCCTTCGACTCCCTGGATGGTTCCGTGGCCGCGCTGACCGGCGGTGGCACCCAGTTCGGGGGCTTCCTGGACTCCACCCTTGACCGGATAGCCGACTGGGCCGTCCTGACCGGGGTCATCATCTACCTGCGGCGCCACGAGCTGGCCTGGGTGGCCGATGGCAGCCACCAAAGTCCCGACATCTGGGCACAGGTGGGCATGGCTGCAGCCCTCTTCGCCATCATGACCTCCTTCGTCACCTCCTACGCCCGGGCCCGGGCCGAGGCCGAGGGCTTCGAGGCCAAGAATGGCATCGCCACCAGATCGGACCGGCTGGTCATCATCCTGGTGGGCATGGCCCTGACGGGAGCCGGGCTGCCCCTGGCCGTGCTCAGCTGCTTCCTGGTCCTGCTGGCCCTGCTGGGCATCGTCACCGTCTGGCAGCGGATCAGCCACGTCGCCAAGGACATGAGCCGCAACCCGCAGCCCGCCAACCCCAACCACGAGTGAGCCTATGCCGGACCGACTGCTCATCTTTCTGGCGCAGCATGCGCGTCTGGTGCCCGAGGGGCTGCTGCGCGGCCTATTCCTGGCGGCGGCCGACCTTTGCTGGCTGTTTCGGATAGGCGGTGTCAGACAGCTGGAGCGCAACCTGGCCCATGTCATGCCAGAGGCCGACCGTCGCAGCATGCGGCGCACCTCGCGCCAGGGCATGCGCTCCTACTTCGTCTACTTCGTCGAGGCCCTGACCGTGGGAGCCCGCACCAAGGAGCAGCTGCTGGCACGCATACACGGCGGCGGCAGCGCCTACCCGGATCCGGCCAAGAGCGACATCGGCCTGCGATCCCTGCCCATCGGCATGGGCCACCAGGGCAACTGGGACTACGCGGGATTCTGGGCCTGCTCCACTGTCGGCCAGGTCACCACGGTGGCCGAGCGGCTGAGAGACCAGGGCATGCTGAACACCTTTGCAGACATCCGTCGCCGCCTGGGCATGAACATCCTGCTGACCGGCGAGCCGGACATCACCGGCCGTCTGACGACCCTGCTGCGGAAGCCTGGCCAGGTGGTGCCCCTGCTGGCCGACCGCGACCTGAGCCGCCGAGGCGTCTTCGTCAAGGCCTTCGACTCCTGGATTCGCGTGGCCGCAGGTCCTGCCGTCATCGCCTTGGATGCCCGTCTGCCCCTATATACCGTGAACATGCACAGGGAAAGGCTGACGGGGGAGCGCCGACGGCAGGCAAAGGCCCCCTACGGCTATGTCTGCCAGGTGGACGGGCCCATCGCCATCGAGCCCTACCTGGACATGCCCCGGGAGCAGGCCATCAAGGACCTGACCCAGGCCTGGGTGGACCAGTGGGCCCAGGGCATTCGCGAGCATCCCGAGGACTGGCACATGCTCCAGCCGATTTTCCTTGAGGATCTGGATCTATCCCGGATGCACGACCTGCCGGACTTCATCCTGGCCCAGGCATCCGAGAACAAGGGAGGTGACGGGCATGAAGGCACCCGAACAAAGGCCTGAGCGGGAGCCGGAGCGGGCCGCCATCAAGGCTCCTCTGCGGGTGGGGATCATCTCGCCCTACTCCTTCGAGACCCCGGGCGGCGTCCAACTGCACATCCGCGACTTCGCCAGGCATCTTATGGACCGCGGCCACCAGGTGCAGGTTCTGGCCCCGGGCCGACGCACCCAGGACATGCCCCTCTGGGTGCAGACCACCGGCTCCTCCTTCTCCATTCCCTACAACGGATCGGTGGCCAACCTGAGCTACTTCGGCGTGGCCGGCCACAAGACCCGGCAGTGGGTCAGGCAGGGCCACTTCGACATCCTGCACCTGCACGAGCCCGAGGTGCCCTCCCTGAGCCACAAGCCCCTGCGGCCAGGATTCATTCCCTGCCCCTATGTGGCCACCTTCCATGCGGCCTTCGATACGACCCCGCTGGCCCTGAGGCTGACCAGGCGCTACCTGCGCCGATACCTGGCCAACATCAGCCAGGCCATCTTCGTCAGCCCCTCGGCCATGCAGAACGCCCAGAACCTGCTGGAGCCGGGCATACCCAGCCAGATCATCCCCAACGGCATTGAAACCAGAGCCCTGCGCAATGCCCGACCGCGCCCGGAATGGCAGGGGAGCGAGCGGGAGCCCACCATCGGATTCCTGGGACGGATGAAGGAGGAGCGCAAGGGGTTCAGGATTCTGGCCCAGGCCGCACCTGCCATTCTTCGGCGGGTGCCCGGAGCACGCTTCCTGTGTGCAGGTGACGGCCAGGGGGAGGCCCGGGAAATACTCGAAGCCGTCGATCCCGGACTGGCCCGGCACTTCACCTTCCTGGGACGGATCAGCGACGAGGACAAGGCCTCCTTCTACCACAGCCTTGGCCTGTATGTGGCTCCGCAGACCGGGGGAGAGAGCTTTGGCATTGTGCTGGTCGAGGCCATGGCGGCGGGCTGCCCGGTGGTGGCCTCGGACCTGCCCGCCTTCGAGGATGTCTCCCAGAACGGGCGCAGCGCACGCCTGTTCTCCAACGCAGACCCCGAGGACTGCGCCCGGGTGGTCCTGGGTCTGCTGGACGACCGACCTGCCCGCCTGGACCTGGCCTCGTGCGGAATGCGTCGTGCCAGCGACTACGACTGGGAGCGGGTCACCGACCAGGTTCTGGATGTCTACGCCCGGGCCCTGGCAGCCCGGCCCGATCATCGCCGTGGCCTGCTGGGCAGACTGGTAGGCCGGAAGGCTGGTTCTCTTTACGATGAAGCCCCCACGAAAGGGCCTGAAAACCAGTAAAATTGTCGAAGAGCGGAACTAGAATTCCATTCGTTTACGCATTCGTACCGTCAGGAGACATATGTCAGGGCATTCGAAGTGGGCGACCACCAAGCACAAGAAAGCAGCCATCGACGCCAAGCGTGGCAAGCTCTTCGCCAAGCTGATCAAGAACATCGAGATCGCTGCCCGCACCGGCGGCGGTGACCCCGACGGCAACCCCACCCTCTACGACGCCATCGTCAAGGCCAAGAAGTCCTCCGTGCCCGCAGACAACATCACCAGGGCCGTCAAGCGCGGCTCGGGCGAGGAGGCCGGAGCGGCCAACTACGAGAGCATCGTCTACGAGGGCTACGCTCCCGCAGGCGTGGGCATCATCATCGAATGCCTGACCGACAACCGCAACCGCGCGGCCGCCGAGGTCCGTTCCACCCTGACCAAGGGCGGCGGCTCCCTGGCCCAGAACGGCTCGGTCAGCTTCAACTTCGAGCGCAAGGGCCAGATCATCGTCCCTTCGGAGGGCCTGGACTACGATACGGTCTTCGAGAAGGCCGCCGAGGCCGGTGCCGAGGACGTGCAGGACAACGGCGAGAGCTACACCGTGCTGACTGCCCCCGGCGACATGGTCAACGTCCGCAAGGCCCTGCAGGACGCGGGCATGGACTACGACTCCGCCGATCTGGTCCTCAACCCCAAGAGTGAGGTCACCCTGGACCTGGACTCCGCCCGCAAGGTCTCCAAGCTGATCGACAACCTGGACGACCTGGACGACGTGCAGGAGATCTACAGCAACTGGACCGCCCCCGACGAGGTCATGGCCCAGTTGGACGACGAGTGACCCCATGATCGTTCTCGGCGTCGACCCGGGGCTCACCCGATGCGGCGTCGGCGTCATTGAAGCCGGTGCATCGCGCCGGCTTTCCTTTGTTCATGTGGACGTCGTGCGCTCAGACCCCGAACAGAGCCAGGACCTGCGGCTGCTGACCATCTACCAGGGGCTGACGGCCGCCCTGGACCGTTTCAGCCCCGACGTGGTGTCCATCGAGCGGGTCTTTGCCCAGTCCAACCACAACACCGTGCTGGGAACCGCCCAGGCGGCGGGGCTGGCCATGCTGGGGGCGGCGCAGCGGGGGATTCCCGTGGCCCTGCATACCCCTACCGAGGCCAAGATGGCTGTGACCGGCAATGGCCAGGCCGACAAGATCCAGGTGCAGCGGATGGTGGCCCGCATTCTTGGGCTCAACCAGCTGCCCAAGCCCGCCGATGCAGCCGACGCTCTTGCCCAGGCCATCTGCCATGCCCTACGGCCTGCCGGGGCCATCCAGGGCGGGGAACGCGAGGAGCATCTGACCCAGGCCCAACGCCAGTGGGCCGAAGCCTCTGCAAAGTACGGCAAGCATCGGGGAGTCCAGCGAGACATGTAAGCTGATTCGAACAGACGTTCGATTCCATCGAGGGGTGATCAAGTGCTGGCAATGCTGACCGGGCGGGTGGCCGCCATCGAAACGGGCTCCGCCGTCATCGATGTTTCGGGGGTGGGTTTCGAGGTGCGCATGCCCCAGTCGGACCTGGCCTCCATGCATGCCGAGTCCACGGTCACCGTCTACACCGCCCTGTCCCTGACACAGGACGCGCTGACCCTCTATGGGTTCCTCAGCCGCACGTCGAAATCCCTCTTCGCCCAGTTGCAGAAGGTCAGCGGCATCGGACCCCGCGTGGCCCTGTCCATACTCGCCACCCTGAACTCTGACCAGCTTGCCCAGGCCGTGGCAGACGGCGACGCTGCGGCCCTGTCCCGGGCGCCCGGCCTGGGCAAGAAGGGCGCTCAGAAGATCATCCTCGAACTCTCCGGCAAGCTGGATCTGGATGCCGGCACGGGCAGACAGGGACCCGCCCAGACCGACGACGGCGCCCACCAGGTGGTCGAGGGACTGATCTCCCTGGGCTGGCTGCAGCGTGATGCCGAGCAGGCCGTGGAGCAGACCTGCAGCGAGGGCGGCTACACCCTGCCCCTGCAGTCAACCGACATTCCCAAGGTGCTCAAGCAGGCCCTGACCCGGCTGGACAGGGGGCGCTGACCCATGGCTGACAAGCAGATGACCACCGGGTACATCGATACCCAGAATGGCGACGCCCAGGAGGAATCCCTGCGGATGGTCTCGGCCCGGCCCATCGAAGGCGAGCCGGTCAGCGACGAGGAGCTGCGTCCGGAAACCCTGGACGGATTCATCGGACAGCCCCGGCTCAAGGCCCAGCTGGGCCTCTTCCTGAAGGCCGCCAAGAAGCGGGATGTGGCCCCGGATCACATCCTTCTGGCAGGCCCTCCAGGCCTGGGCAAGACCACCCTGGCCATGATCGTCGCCCACGAGCTGGAGGTGCCCATCCGTGTCACCTCGGGGCCGGCTGTCCAGCATGCCGGCGACCTGGCCTCCATCCTGAGCTCCCTGGAGGCCGGCGAGGTGCTCTTCATCGACGAGATCCACCGCCTGCCCAGAGCAGCCGAAGAGCTGCTTTACATCGCCATGGAGGACTTCCGCGTGGATGTCATGGTGGGCAAGGGCCCCGGAGCATCCTCCATTCCGCTGACCCTGCCCAGGTTCACGGTCATCGGCGCCACCACCCGTGAGGGCATGCTGCCCTCGCCCCTTCGGGCCCGTTTCGGCTTCACCGCCCACCTGGACTTCTACCCGGAGGATGAGCTGGAGAAGCTGGTCGAGCGGTCGGCCAAGGTCCTGGGCATCGTCCTGCAGGATGACGCAGCTCACCAGCTGGCCCTGCGCTCCCGTGGCACGCCCAGGATCGCCAACCGCCTGTTGCGTCGTGTGCGCGACTGGGCCATAGTCCACGATCTTGACCAGGTCGGCCCTGATGACGTCAAGCAGGCCCTGTCCCTCTACCAGATCGACTCCGAGGGGCTGGACCGTCTGGATCTGGCCGTCCTCAAGGCCATCGTGAACAGTTTCGACGGCGGACCAGTGGGCCTGAACAACCTGGCCGCCATGGTGGGCGAGGAGGCCGAGACGGTCGAGACGGTCTGTGAGCCCTACCTGGTGCGTGAGGGCTTCCTGGTACGCACCCCGAAGGGGCGAGTGGCCACCTCCAAGGCCTGGGAGCACCTGGGCCGCAAACCGCCCGAGGATGTCATGAAGCTGTTCTAGACTGGGGTCTTCGCAGCAATGCATATCGCCGTTTGATACCCGCCGAAACAAGGAGTGGAAACAGCCATGGGATCCATGATTTTCATGATCGTCATCATCGCCCTGATGATCGCCATGATGTGGGGAAGCTCCCGCAAGAGCAAGCAGCAGCAGGCCGCCGTCCAGGACTTCCGCCAGTCCCTGCAGCCCGGTGACGAGGTCGCCACCACCACTGGTCTTCTGGGCAAGGTGGTCTCCGTGGACCTGGAGAAGGAGCAGGTGGTCATCGACTCCGAGGGTTCGCAGTCCCGCTGGCGCATCCAGGCCATCACCAAGCCTCCCATCGTCCCGGCCTACGTCCACGACGACGAGGTTGACGAAAACGGCAACCCCCTGCCCGAGCAGGTCGAGGGCCAGTCCGAGGATGCGGACGCCCCCGCCGAGGTCACCGCCGCCGACGATACCGCCACACAGAACTTTGCCGCCTCCGAAGGCAAGGATGATGCACAATCCAAGTCGTCGGATTCCGAACCGGAGCAGGAAGACGAATCAGACAAGGCCAGGACTGCTGAGAAGTCCGATGACGCTGCAGACTCGGAGGCATCCAAGGATTCCGACGCCTCTGAAGAGTCCGACACCTCCGAGGCTCCGGATTCGACTTCCACCAAGTCCTGAACCTCATACGCGCGCCACACCTTCCGTCAGGCTGACTCCGAACGGAAACGCGGCGCGCGTATGATGGCCCCGGCAACCACTTCCAAGGAGCAAAACAGAAAGAAGATCATGGCTCAATCGGACGATATCAAGGTTGGAGAACTTAAGCAGGTGGGCGATGATGACGCCGCTTATCTGATCTCATTGATCCGTACCATTCCGGACTTTCCCAAGAAGGGGATCCTTTTCAGGGACTTCATCCCGGCCATGTCGGATCCCAGGGGATTGGCCATCATCCTCGACGCCATGAAGCGCACCCTGCCCGTCAAGCCGGAGGACTTCGACCTGGTAGCCGGGCTTGAGGCACGCGGCTTTCTGATCGGCCCCCAGCTGGCCACCGATCTGGGCAAGGGCTTCCTGCCCATGCGCAAGGCCGGCAAGCTCCCCGAGCCCACCTACAGCCAGGAGTACGCCCTTGAATACGGCAACGCCCGTATCGAAATCGAGCGGGGCTCCCTGCGACCTGGCCAGCGGGTCCTGATTGTCGACGACCTGATCGCCACAGGCGGTTCCGCCCAGGCAGCGGCACGTCTGGTGGAACAGGCCGGGGGCCAGGTGGCTGGTTTCAGCTTCGTCATGGAACTCAACGGTCTGGACGGCCGCAAGGCCCTGGGTGCCTACCCGGTCACCTGCCTGATGAACATGCCCGCCTGAGCACGATTGGGGGACCTTCACCATGGATTTGTACGAATACCAGGCCAGGCAGCTGCTCGCTGAACATGGCATCTCCCAACCCAGGGCCGTCTATGCCTCAACCGCAGAAGAGGCCGGCCAGGCAGCCGACGTCATCGGTTACCCCTGCATGATCAAGGGCCAGGCCACCATTGGCCATAGGGGACAGGCCGGAGCAGTCAAGCGAGCCGAGAATCACGATCAGGCCGTAGCCCTGGCCGAGGCCATCCTGCCCATGAACATCGACGGCCATCCGGTCAGCGGGATCCTGGTCACCGAGGCACGCAACATCCTGCACGAGTACTACCTGTCCATTTCGGTGGACCGCACCTCCCGGGACTATGATGTCCTGGCCACGGCCAGCGGCGGCACCGAGGTGGAGACCATCGCCCGCGAGCATCCCGAATCGGTCCGGCGCCTGCACATCGGCCCCCTGGAGGATTTCGACAGGCAGGCCGCCCGCACCATGGCCGAGCGCATCGGCTTCTACCATGCGGATCTGGAGCAGGCCGCACAGATTCTTCTGGGCATGTGGCACACCTTTCAGGACAGCGATGCAACCCTGGTCGAGATCAACCCCCTGGCCAAGGTGGGCGACCCGGACGACGAGGCCACCAAGCACCTGGACGCCCTCGATGCCAAGATCTCCCTGGACGGGAACGCGGCCTTCCGGCACGACGGCTGGAAGCGCTTCACGGACCCGGCCCAGGTGGACCCGCTGGAAGCCAAGGCCAAGGCCGCAGGCCTGCACTACGTCCATCTGGACGGCCAGGTGGGCGTCATCGGCAACGGTGCAGGACTGGTCATGAGCTCCCTGGATGCCGTGGCTGGGTCAGGACGCCGCCAGGGCGTTCCTGTTGGACCCGCGAACTTCCTTGACATCGGCGGCGGCGCCTCGCCCGAGGTCATGCGCACCAGCCTGGACGTGGTCCTCTCCGACCCCAAGGTCCGTTCGGTCATGGTCAATGTCTATGGAGGCATCACCTCCTGCCAGCAGGTGGCCCAGGGCATCCTGGCCGCCGTGGACGCTGCGGACGGGCAAGACCATAACGACGACCGGCCCATAGTGGTCCGCTTCGACGGCAATGAGGCTGCCGAGGGACTGGACCTGCTGGCCAAGGCCCAAGAGCCTCGGCTCAAGGTGGCCCGCACCATGGAGGAGGCGGCGGACCAGGCCGTGGCCCTGGCCGCTCAGGCAGGAAAGGAGACGGGACGATGACCCTCTTCGTTGAAGACGGCGCCCCCGTCATGGTTCAGGGCATGACCGGTCACCAGGGCATGGTCCACACGGCCCGCATGATGGCGGCAGGCACCAACATCCAGGCTGGGGTCAACGCCCGCAAGGCCGGAATGACGGTGGACTTCGACGGTCCTGACGGCCAGACCCGTCATGTGCCCGTATATGCCGACTGCTCAGCAGCGCGCCAGGCGACCGGAGCCCGCACCTCCGTGGTCTTCGTCCCGCCCAGATTCGCCAAGGACGCCATGGTCGAGGCCATCGAGGCCGGCATCACGCTGATCGTGGTCATCACCGAGGGCATTCCCGTTGCCGATACCGCCTACTGCGTGGCCCTGGCCAGGGAACGCGGCTGCCACATCGTCGGCCCCAACTGCCCGGGACTGATGACCATGTCCGACCGGCCCAACGGCGTCGGCGTGGACCTGGGCATCATCCCGCAGGGCATCGCCGGTCGCGGCCCTCTAGGACTGGTCTCCAAGTCGGGCACCCTGACCTATCAGCTCATGGGGGAGTTGTCCTCCATCGGCTTCACCGCCTGCCTGGGCATCGGCGGCGACCCCATTGTGGGCACCACCATGCTGGAGGCCCTGCAGGCCTTCAACCGCGATCCCGAAACCAAGGCCTGCGTCATGATCGGCGAGATCGGCGGCTCGGCCGAACAGGAGGCCGCCCGCTGGGCCTCCACCCACATGACCAAGCCCATCGTGGCCTATATCGCCGGCTTCACCGCTCCGGAGGGCAAGCAGATGGGCCACGCCGGAGCCATCATCTCGGGCGGCAAGGGCACGGCTGCAGACAAGAAGGAAGTGCTTGAGTCCGTCGGCATCCAGGTGGGCACTACACCCGGCGAGACCGCCCGGCTGACCCGCGACCTGCTGCGGGAGCATGCCATCATATGACCGGCAGGGTGAAAGTATGGCTCCGGGGGGCCCTAGAGGCCTTCCTGGCCATGCTTATCTACACTGTCGCCCTAGGCGCCTGCATGGCCCTGCTCCTGCTCATCATCTCCATCGAGGAGGGCGGGCCATCACTGTCCATGGCCACTGTGGCCCTGACGGAAACCATCACCCTGCTCACCCAAGGCTGCGGGTTTACAGCCGGGGCCCTGACCCTGACCATCATCCCCTTACTGCTGACCGGCCTGCTGATTTGGGTGATCCGCACCCTGGTCGGCCGCATGGGCATGTCCATCGGCGGCTGCATTGCCGGCCTGGTCGTCTGGGTGCTGTGCAACCTGATTCTCATGCAGGGCAGCCAGACCATGCAGGTCGACACCACCCCGGTCATCCTTTTGCGGACCAGCCTGGTCTTCCTGTTGGGTTATGGCTGGGCCTGGGTCCGCTCCGAACCATTCCGCCAGGCTTTTGCCAAAGCAATCAAAAAGGTTCTGCCGGTCCAGGTCCGCAGGACCATCCGGCTTGGCCTCACGGCCGGCTTGATTCTTCTGGCCGCCATGCTGGCCGCCGGCCTGGTCGCCCTGATCGTCTGGATCGCCCTCTATCACGGAGACGTGGGCCGCCTGTTCAAACTGACACGTATGGGCACCGCCTCGGCTGTGACGACCAGCCTGGCGTCCCTGGCCTGGCTGCCCAATCTGATTATCTGGGCTGCCTCCTGGATCTTCGGAAACGGTTTCAACATCGGCAGTCTGGCCACCTTCACCCTCTGGTCAGGCCATGCCTCAAGTCTGCCCTCGCTGCCCCTCTTTGGACTTTTCCCAGAGCCTGTCTCCCGGCAGGAGGTTCGTCTGCTCCTGCTCAACCTGCTCCTGCTGGCCGGAGTGGTCGCCGGCATTCTGTTGCTGACCGGGCCATGGGGGGTCAGGATTCACGCTGCCGTGCGCCAAGCAGGGCTGAAATCCCGAGACACCGCAGTCTGCTTCCTTATGGCAACCCTGGCCATGGTCCTGGCCTGGCTGGTAACCCTGCTCGGCCTTGCCCTGCTTTTCCAGCTCTCCAACGGTGCCCTGGGCCGCCAGCGACTGGCCGGAGTGGGCGTGCCCATAGCCTCCTCCCTGCGCATGATCGGAACCTCCCTGGGGGTCGGCCTGCTGGGAGTATGGCTGCTGGCTCTCGTCACCGCCGCCCTGATCATCATCAAGGACGTCCTGATTGACTATCTGCGCCAGGCAGGCGACAAAAAGACTTCCGCCCAGGCGGAAAACAAGGGAAAAAACAATCAATCACGCGGTCAGGAGGGAAAGGAGCCCAAGGCAACCGACCGAGCAGACACACCACGACAGGTCTCGTCCACCCGCAGACCAGGCAAGTAGGTCCGAAGGTGGCGGGGCGCCTCGGCATTCAAGCATAGGAGTAGGAGTTTCCATGGTCACCACGAATCGAACCATCAACCGAGCACTGGTCTCGGTCTACCACAAGCAGGGCCTTGAGGCCCTGGCATCGGCCTTCCGCCAGGCAGGCACCGAGGTCGTCTCCACCGGCAGCACCGCAAAGAAGCTGCAGGATCTGGGCGTTAAGGTCACTCCGGTGGAAAAGGTCACCGGCTTTCCCGAGAGTCTTGACGGCCGGGTCAAAACCCTGGATCCGCATATCCACGCCGGGCTGCTGGCGGACATGACCAATCCCGACCATGTCCGGCAACTCAAAGACCTGGGCATAGCCCCCTTCGACCTGGTGGTGGTCAACCTCTACCCCTTCGAGCAGACCGTCCTTGAGGGCGCCGACGCGGACCAGTGCCTGGAACGCATCGACATCGGCGGACCCGCCATGATCCGGGCCGCCGCCAAGAACCATGCCAGCGTGGCTGTGATCACCGACCCGGACGACTATGCCCTGGCCGCCGAGCGCATCGCCTCCGGCACCGGGTTCAGCCTGGCCGAGCGCGGACGTCTGGCTGCAAAAGCCTTCGCCCTGACCGCCTCCTATGACGCGGCCATCGCCGAATGGACCGCACGCACATGGGTCGACGACAAGCAGGACAAGGCAGAAGATCAGAAACCAGCCCAGGCACTGACCCGCACCTGGCGTCTGACCAACCAACTGCGCTACGGGGAGAACCCCCACCAGAAGGCCGCCCTCTACCTGGACCCGCTGGACCGGGACGGCTTCGCTGCGGCAGAGCACTTGGGCGGGGCCAAGGAAATGAGCTACAACAACTATGTGGACGCTGACTCCGCCTGGCGCTCGGTCTGGGACTTCCCCGACCTGCCCGCAGTGGCCGTGGTCAAGCACTCCAACCCCTGCGGTCTGGCCGTGGGGGAGGACATCGCCCAGGCCCACCGCCGCGCCCACGCCTGCGACCCCATGAGCGCCTATGGCGGGGTCATCGCCGCCAACCGCACGGTCACGCTGACCATGGCCCAGCAGATCAAGCCGGTCTTCACCGAGGTGATTGTGGCACCAGGCTATGAGCCCGAGGCCCTGGACCTGCTGCGGACCAAGAAGAACCTGCGCATCCTGTCTGTGCAACGCCGCCCGCGTCAGCGTCCGGTCATTCGTCAAATCGATGGGGGAGCCCTGGTGCAGACGCCCGACCTGATCGACGCCCCGGGAGACAATCCCTCCAGCTGGCGTCTGGTCTCCGGCAACCCTGCCGACCAGGCGACCATGGATGATCTGACCTTCGCCTGGCGGGCCATCCGCTCGGTCAAGTCCAACGCCGTGCTCCTGGCCAACCAGGGTGCCACCGTGGGCATCGGCATGGGCCAGGTCAACAGGGTGGACTCCAGCCATTTGGCCGTGGAGCGGGCCAACACCCTGGACGAGGGCCGCAACCGCGCCAAGGGCTCGGTGGCCGCATCCGACGCCTTCTTCCCCTTCGCAGACGGTCTGGAGTATCTGATCCAGGCCGGCATCAGGGCAGTGGTGCAGCCGGGAGGATCCATCCGTGATCCCGAGGTGATCAAGGCCGCCCAGGACGCCGATCTGACCATGTATCTGACCGGAACCCGCCACTTCTTCCACTGATGAAACCGGACCCCGCGGTCGGATGTCGCCCTGCGACAAATTCCTTGACCGCGGGGTCCAATGCGGTGATATGCTGAATAGACTGACCAGCGAAGATGCTGACTGGTTATCAATCATTCGAAGGAGATATTGTGACCTATCAGACTGTCAATCCCTTTAATAATGAACTTGTCAAAACCTACCCCGATGCCACCGACGAGGACCTGGAGAACGCCCTGGCCCGTGGCCATGACCTCTACAAGACCTGGCGTAAGCAGGAGGGCCCCGGAGACCGTCCCGCACAACTGCGCCAGGTTGCCAAGCTCTTCCGCCAGAACGAGGATGCCCTGGCTGCCAACCTGACCCTGGACATGGGCAAGCTGGTGGGTGAGGCCCGCGCCGAGGTGGAGCTGTGCGCGGACATCGCCGACTACTTCGCCGACCACGCCGAAGAGCTGCTGGCCCCCGTCCCCCTGGACAACCCCGCCGGCAAGGCCTACTACATCAAGCAGGCCACCGGCATCGTCTTCATGGTCGAGCCCTGGAACTTCCCCTACTACCAGATCATGCGCGTGTTCGCTCCCAACTTCATTCTGGGCAACCCCATGATCCTCAAGCACGCCTCCAACGTGCCGGGTTCGGCTGTGGCCTTCCAGGAGACCGTGACCGAGGCAGGAGCCCCCGAGGGGAGCCTGACCAACCTCTTCGTCAACTATGACCAGGTTGACCGTGCCATCGCCGATCCCCGCGTCTCTGGCGTGGCCCTGACCGGATCGGAGCGCGGCGGCGCCTCGGTGGCCAAGTCGGCTGGAGCCAACCTGAAGAAGTCCTCCATGGAGCTGGGCGGCAACGACGTCTTCATCGTCCTGGATGACGCTGACTGGGATCTGCTCAAGAAAGTGGCCCCAGGCGCCAGGCTGACCAACGCCGGCCAGGTCTGCACCTCCTCCAAGCGCTTCATCGTCACGGAGAACCGCTACGACGACTTCGTCTCGCTCATCGTTGACGCCTTCTCGCACGCGGTTCTGGGCGATCCCAGCAACCCCGAAACCACGCTGGCCCCCATGTGCATGGTCTCCGCCCGCGACAACCTGGCCAAGCAGGTCGAAAAGGCCGTGGCCGGTGGAGCCAAGGTCGTCTACGGCAACAAGCCCTACGATTCGCCGGGGGCCTTCTTCACCCCGACGGTTCTGACGGACATCGACCGTGACAACCCTGTCTACAACCAGGAGATGTTCGGCCCCGTGGCCTCCATTTACAAGGTGGCCAACGAGGATGAGGCCATCGAGCTGGCCAACGACTCCAGCTACGGCCTGGGCGGTGTGGTCTTCTCCTCGGATACCGAGCATGCGGATGCCCTGGCCCGTCGCATCGAGACCGGCATGACCTTCATCAACGGCGGTTGGGTGACCATGCCCGAGCTGCCCTTCGGAGGCATCAAGAACTCCGGCTATGGCCGCGAGCTCTACAGCCTGGGCTTCGACACCTTCGCCAACGAGCATCTGATCTTCCAGCACAAGAACTGATCGGACAGCTCTGGCTCCTTGTTGGAACAGTGACCGTGCCATCATCGTCCAAGGGCGATGGCGGCACGGTCGCTTTGCGTCTGCAGCGCTGGTAGGCTCGAACCTGCAGAGCAAGTGCAGAGGCAGGAGAGCATGACAGACGCAGATAAGGCCGAGAACCCGGACCTCAAGCCCCCGCAGCCGCCCAAGACATCAGGCCGAGGTCATCCCTTCGTCTCTGAGGCCCAGGAAGGCCGTCCTGTATGTGAGGGGATCATTTTTACGGTGGTGCTGGTCGCCGCGCTCGTGGCCTTCTGTGGATACACCTGGGCCGCGACTGGACTGGTATCCATCGCGGCCCTGGTTTGCGGCGCCCTGCGGCTGATTCTCAAGGATCGCAGCCCCTGGAAGGTGCGGTCGGTGCCCTTCGACGCCTTCATCAGCATCGCCCTGGGCATCGGCCTCCTGGTCACCTACTTCAGCATTCAGCTGCTGCTGTGACCCCTCTCAGGCTTTTCGGTCCTGCTAAGTTCAGCCTTCGGTAGGCTTGTCTTTGGGTTCCTCGTCACCCTCTTCGTTTTCGGAAGCGGTGTGAAGGGGCTCGACCTGCAGATCGGGAATGGTCCCTGCATCGACTGGGGCAACCTCATCCTGGCCACCATCAGCCTGCTTACCGGCATCGGCATCCTGCCCTGCATCAGTATCTGATAGAGCCGATACATCGACAGCCTGAGCCGTGGTGTCTGCGGGGGCGGCCGTGTCTGCAGCATCTGCTGCATCAGCGGCAGTGTTTTGAACCGGAGCAGGATTGGCCTGGGCGGATTGATCCTGTGTCTGCGCACCTGTAGCAGCGAAGGCGTCAGCGTGTGTTTGTGCCTGTGCAACCGGCTGGGCGTCAGTGGCGATACCCATGGCATGCATGGCCATGTTGTCGGTGATGATGCTGGTCACGATGATGACCAGGGCCACCAGGGATGCAGCCAGCAGGGGGCAGATCCAGAAGAGCCAGAGCTGGGAGATCGGGCTGACGGCCATGTGCTTGGACTGGGCGAAGATGGCGATGCCGGTGGAGCGAGCCGGGTTCAGTCCCGAGCAGGTGATGGGGTAGGTGACCAGCACGCCGACGCCGTAGGCCAGCCCGGTATAGAGAGCATGGTTGCGGCGGGCGCGGCCGTCGGAGCGCAGGGTGGTGATGGCCGCAGCCACCACGATCATGCAGCCGATCAGCTCAACCACGATGGCCATGGGCGCCCCGAAGGCGATGTGCTGCTGGCCCAGGGTGGCTGCAGCGGGTGATCCGCCGGAAAAACCGTTGACCGAGAACATGAGCCAGGTCCTGTCCGGCACGGACTTGCTGACAGGAATAAGGGCGACTGCGAGTGCACCGGCGCCAATAGCGCCGATCACCTGGGCGACGATGTAGATCAATCCGTCCACCATGCTGATCTGCGAGGTGAACATGGCAGCCACGGTCACGGCGGGGTTGAAGTGTCCGCCGGAGACACCTCCCAGCATGGCCGTCACGACCAGGTAGGTCAGAGCGGTACCCAAGACCGGCAGCACCACGCTGGGCTGGCCCATGACCAGCTGGCCGAAGCTGTAGGACAGGTAGATGACCGCGCAGATCAGGAAGGTTCCCGCCAACTCTGCGGCCGCACGAATCCAACGAACATCACGAGGTCTGATCCGCCTGCGGACGGGCTTTGCGGCAACCTGCCCGTCGGCCTGTTCGAGGACCGGCTCAGCACTTGCTTCCATAGTCATGTTCCCCACCTTGCAATCCCTTCGACGACAATGAGCAATAACAGTTTCAAGCTTAGGGCAAGCCAACAACACTTCCCTAGGCTCCGATATAGTATGATATGACCTTTCGGCGGCTGCGGTCGTCCGGAACGGTATCCGTTACATATCTATCAGGCCACGTTGGGAGAACGATGCCACATCCATACACACAGGCGATAAGAGCGCGCGAACAGGGGGAGGAAGGCATCCGCCTCCAGAAGGTGCTGGCCCAGGCCGGATTCGGCTCTCGTCGCAAATGCGAACAAATCATCACCCAGGGCAGGGTCGAGGTCGACGGCAAGTTGGTTACCACCCTGGGCAGCCGGGTGGACCCCTCCCATCAGCAGATCCGCGTGGATGGATCGCGCATCCATCTGAACGACAAGCACGTCACCCTGGCCCTGAACAAGCCCCGCAAGGTCCTCTCGACCATGGACGACCCCAAGGGTCGGTTCACCCTGCGCGACATCATCGGGGACCGCTACGAGCGCGTCTTCCACATGGGCAGGCTGGACTATGACTCCGAGGGCCTCATCCTCATGACCGACGACGGGGAGCTGGCCCAGCACGTCATGCACCCGCGTTACGAGGTGGAGAAGACCTACATCGCCACGCTCAGCGGCCACATTGGCGGCAACGTCTGCCGACGGCTGGTCACCCAGGGTGTGGAGCTGGACGACGGCCTCATCCGGCTGGACCATTGCGCCATCATCGACCACAATCGCGAGCACACCATCGTCAAGGTGGTCCTGCATTCGGGCAAGAACCGGATAGTCCGGCGCATTTTCGGCGCCATCGGCTACCCGGTGACCAGGCTGGTGCGCACCCAGATCGGCCCCATCCGGCTGGGCGAGATCCGTCCGGGCTCCTACCGGGTGCTCTCCGCCACCGAGATCAAGGCCCTGGATAAGGAGGTCGGACTGTGATCACCGTCGCCATCGATGGCCCTGCGGGAGTGGGCAAGTCCTCCACCTCGCGGGCCCTGGCCAAGCATTTCGGACTGGCCTACCTGGACACAGGCGCCATGTACCGGGCGGTCACCCTCTGGTGCATGGACCGCGGGCTGGACCTGGACGCGGACCAGCCCGACCATGGGGCCATCACCGAAGCCGTGGCCGATTCCATCACCGGCTGCCACCTGGTTATGGGACTGGACCCCGAGCATCCTACTGTCAGCCTTGACGACCGTGACGTGGATGAAGAGATACGTTCCACCAAGGTCTCCGAGCATGTTTCCGTGGTCTCTTCGATTCCGGCCGTGCGCCATGTCCTCATCGCCGCCCAGCGGGCCATCATGGCTGACCAGGAGCGGGGCGTTGTGGCCGAAGGACGTGACATCACCACAGTGGTGGCCCCGGATGCCCAGGTCCGTGTGCTGCTGACAGCCCGTGAGGAGGTCCGTCAGGCCCGTCGCAGCGGCCAGGCCCAGTCCGGGTCGGCCGGCGCCGAGGATCTGGCCGCCCGGGATGCCCGGGATTCCAAGGTCACCTCCTTCATGAGCGCCGCCGACGGGGTGACCACCGTGGACAACTCCGATCTGACCTTCGAGCAGACCCTGAAGGTCCTGATCGATCTGGTCTCCTCGGCCATGGAGGAGGAATCCTACGACGAGTACGCCCGGAACCTGGACGACTATGAGCTGGACGAGGAGGACCGTGCCCTGCTGGAGGGCGGCTCCGAGAACCAGGATGACCAGGACCAGGGCCCCAAGGCTGTAGGCGTGCTGGCCGTGGTGGGAAGGCCCAACGTGGGCAAGTCCACCCTGGTCAACAGGATTCTCGGCCGCCGTGCCGCCGTGGTCGAGGACACCCCTGGCGTGACCCGCGACCGGGTCAGCTACGAGGCCGAGTGGGCCGGCACCCAGTTCAAGCTGGTGGACACCGGCGGCTGGGAGAGCGACGTGGAGGGCATCGAATCCGCCATCGCTTCCCAGGCGCAGGTCGCCGTATCACTGGCGGATGCCGTCATTCTGGTCGTGGATGGCCAGGTGGGGCTGACCGCCAGCGACGAGCGGATCGTCACCATGCTGCGGGCCGCCGGCAAGCCGGTCGTCCTGGCTGTCAACAAGCTGGACGACCGGATGGCCGACTACACCGCCTCCGAATTCTGGAAGCTGGGACTGGGCGAACCCTATGCCATCTCCGCCATGCACGGCCGGGGGATAGGTGACCTGCTGGACGCCGCGCTGGAAGAGCTCGGCAAGGCCGAGAAGACCTCGGGATTCCTCACCCCGGAGGGGCTGCGCCGGGTGGCCCTGGTCGGCCGGCCCAACGTAGGCAAGTCCTCCCTGCTCAACCAGCTGGCCCACGAGGAGCGGGCCGTGGTCCACGATGTGGCCGGCACCACCAGAGACCCGGTCGACGAGGTGGTCCAGGTGGACGGCGAGGACTGGCTCTTCATCGACACCGCCGGCATCAAGCGCCGCCTACACAAGATTTCGGGTGCCGAATACTACTCCAGCCTGCGCACCCAGGCGGCCATCGAACGCTCGGAACTGGCGTTGATCCTCTTCGATGCCTCCCAGCCCATCGCCGACCAGGACTTGAAGGTCATGAGCCAGGCTGTGGATGCGGGCCGGGCCATCGTCCTGGTCTTCAACAAGTGGGATCTGTTGGACGACTTCGGCCGTCAGCGTCTTGAGCGGCTCTGGCAGACCGAGTTCGACCGGGTCACCTGGGCCGAGCGGGTCAACCTTTCCGCCAAGACCGGCTGGCACACCAACCGGCTGGCCAAGGCCATGCGCACCGCTCTGGAATCATGGGACAAGCGCATACCGACCGGCAAGCTCAACTCCTTCCTGGGCAAGGTTCAGGCTGCACACCCGCATCCGCTGCGGGGCGGCAAGCAGCCGAGGATCCTCTTCGCCACCCAAGCCTCCACCAGACCGCCGCGTTTCGTGATCTTCGCCACCGGCTTCCTGGAACACGGCTACCGCCGATATCTGGAACGCTGCCTGCGTGAGGAGTTCGGTTTCGAGGGCACTCCCATCCAGATCTCCGTGCATATACGCGAGAAAAAGAAGCGCAAATAAAGAAGGTCCCTGGGCCAGTTCTTTAGTCGGCCCAGGGACCTTTCCATAACCCTGCAGATTGGGCGCAGCACATCGATCATCTCACTCCAATAGCCTCGCAATGCAAACTTGGCTGACAGTATTTGTGTCTGTCCCCCAGTTCGGGTTTTATTGATTAACCTTTGGGTCACTTAAACAAGATCTCTTGACTATTACTACCGATATTAATTCGGAATCTGCACATTGAGTAAGGAGTAAATATGATATTTAAGAAAATAGCACACTTAACTCAGGCAAATGCAGACCAGATCGCTAGAAAATGGCACTATGGTGGCCAATACAGCTTTTATGATATGGAAAATGATCTAGAGGATCTTGAAGAGATAATCACTCCGAAGTTGCGTGGAGATAAGTATTACCAGGTTGTGGATGATCAAGATGAACTGGTTGGTTATTTTTGCTTGGAAAGGCTATCAGAGGAAAAAGTAGAAGTTGGTTTAGGATTGAGACCGGATTTGACTGGACACGGGTTGGGATTAAATTTCGTCAAAGGAATCGAAGAATTCATACAGAATAATTTTAATTATAGAATTATTGTTCTTTCAGTAGCCAGCTTCAATAAACGTGCAATTAAAGCTTATCAGGGCGCAGGATTTAAAATAACGGGTTCTAAAATGCAAAAATCGAACGATGGCGTATATGAATTCCTTAATTTAAGCAAGACTATGGATCGGTAATAGGACGTACGAACTTCCCCGAGATCTAAACTGACTAAATAGCTAAACGAATTTTATAGCATGCACGCAGAAGATCGCCGGGTGTGTAGACGGTCGTTATTGGGTTAATTAGATGAGAAAGGTGATGTTAAAGCTCTTACATCTCCAACAATCCCCGATAGGAGCGCACTGCTTTCGTCCTCATTTCGAGTGCATTCAACCATGTTGCCATGAAATACAGGGTTTGTGCGGTGTCTGTTATTCCAGTTTCTAAGGTGAGAGCAGATTGCCTGTCCAGACTGTTGCAGCTTGGCTCGTGAAATGATACTGATGATGAAGGACCGTGTTGGCGGGTGCTTGATTTGATCTAAATCAGCTTTGAGTCCTTCAACGGATTCAGGAAGTTCTTACTTGTATCCTGAGCTGTCATTTACAGTCTCTTTTAGCTCACGCATTGCATACAGGAACTAACGGTGGTAGATAGGTTCTCCCTGCCCGGCATACTTTCTGCCAGCGTATGAACCATAGGCACATATGAGTACAAGGACGATTGCCAGAGCGGTTCCACAGATCCAGTAGAGCCTGACTCCGCTATAAGCCAGGGCGGCCAGGATCATGACCACGCCCAGAATCATGAAGAGCACCCCGCCAAACTGCTGACAACGGCGCCAAGCCTCGCGGCTGGCGTAGGCACCTGGCACTCGAAAACCGCTGATGCCGTTGGGTCTGGTTTTAGGAGCAAGATTGCCGATGACTATGAGAGTCAGACCAGTCAATAGCATGGCGACCTTATCAATGCCGAAATCCGTCGGCCACCATCCCCAATGAGGATCAGCAACAGCTAATTCGAACAGATCTAAAACCGCGAAAACAATCTGCATGCATAGACCACCAAGCAGAAAAACGGTCAAGGTATGCCCCGCTTCATCACCACGTTTAATCAAATATGCGCGCAGGACGAGCATGAGGATGGTCCAAATCAGCGCAATGACCAGACTGAAGCAGGGCATCCAAACCAGCTCCTGGGGAGAGCCCCAGCGATCCACCTGGTTCTGTGCATTCCAATGAAGCGGGACGTTTTCATTCGGCAGACGATTTACCACTATGCGGCTTACGCCCAGCATGATTATCCCCGGCAACCACTGAGCCGCGATAAGGGTCGGGACGAACCGACCCGCTTTGCTGCCATCCGCCATGAGAGTCTCCTTAGGACTCAGAAACCGCCGTCGAACCAGTTTCCTTGCTCACGGTCTGCGGCTCGGGCAGACTTCTCTTGTCGCTGGCGCTTGTCCGCAGGCGGTAGAGCCACTGAATGGTGCTGTCCAGCACACTCAGATTGAGTTCGTAGATGACCCTGGTGCCCTGTTTGTGGCCGACAATCAGGTCTGCTTCTTTCAACTTCCTCAGATGATAGGACAGCTTGGATGGCGTCATTCCCAGCTTTTCGGCCAGACGTCCGGCCTCCATGCCGCCCTGTTCCAAGAGATCCAGCACACGACGACGCAGTGGATCAGCCAGAGCCGCTGTTGTTTCCTGAATAGCCATAAGACTCCTTTTTCGATGATTTTCTCTAGTATTTGCATGCTAACATTGTTTCAACCAATATTGTATATTTTCTTCAACTTTTATCTGCTTTTCACTCACTGAGCGCAAAATATTTGACAATCGCTCGGAATGATGACTTGCGGAGCAAGACTAAACTGTTGAACATACCCACTTTTCCGAAGCCATGGCTGGTTGGGGAGGGCCTTGGCTCTAAGCCGCCGGTCCGGACATGATTTGAGATCATGCTACTATGAATAACTTCGACGAATAGGAGAACTTGCGGCGTGGGCGGAAATAGAACAAAAGTCAACATTGGCAAGGCCGCCATCTTCGACCTGGACGGCACACTTCTGGATTCCATGGGAGTCTGGAAGGAAATCGACCAACGTTTCTTTGCTCGCCGCCACATCCCCATGCCGGACGATTACGCATCCGCAGTGGCCTCCATGCAGACCGGCGCCATCGCCAGGTACACCATCGACCGCTTCCATCTTGACGAGCGCTCGGAGGATCTAATTGAGGAGTGGAACCAGGACGCGCTCCTGCTCTACGCCACGGCTGTGCAGCCCAAGCCACATGCACTCGATTACCTGCGAGCGCTGAGGGCCAGCGGTGCCGCCCTGGCTGTGGCGACCAGCCTCCCTCCGCGCCTGCGACAGGCTGCCCTGAAACATGCAGGCATGGTCGACTGTTTCGACCAGGTCTGCAGTGTGGATGACGCCGAAAGCATAGGCAAGGAGGAGCCGGAAATCTACCTGCTGGCTTCGCGGATGTTGGGCGTTGCGCCTGACCACTGCACAGTGTTCGAGGATCTTCTTGTCGCCGTCGATTCGGCCAAGCGCGCTGGGATGAAGGTCTGGGCCATGTACGACCAGTCCTCGGCCAAGGACTGGGATTCTATCCGTTCCAAGGCCGATGGCGCTATCACAGACTTCGCCCAGGCGCCTGCCATCCTCTGACTCGCTCCGCACCGGCTGGAGCCAGCTGTTACCATGAAAGCGTCAGGAATCGTATGGAGGCGTTATGGGCGATGCGGGCAGGATAAATGCCGGTTGCTCACAGTGGCTGTACTCGCGTTTGCTCGCTCGTCTGGGAGTGCAGAATTGGTGGCCGGCAGAGACTGACTTCGAAATGATGATCGGAGCGGTGCTGGTCCAGCATACAGCCTGGGGGAACGCGGCCATGTCCATCGAGCAACTGCGCAAGGCCAACCTGCTCAACCCCTGCAACATGGCCGACGTCGACCTGACAAGGCTGACGAACCTGATCAGATCAAGCGGCTTTATGAAAGCCAAGGCACGCACCTGCAAAGCCCTGGCTCAGTGGCTGCTGGCTCATGGCATCCGAACGGCCGATGTGGAGGACTGCGCGGATGAAGGTCTGCGTGACAGCCTGCTCACCATTGCCGGAGTCGGACGCGAGACGGCGGATGTCATACGGCTTTATGCATTCGGCCAGCCCTGCTTCATCTGGGACGCCTATGCACGCCGGATGCTGGACGGTCTGAGGTGGGCCTCTTTACGTTCATATCAGGAGGGCGAAGAGTACGAGGCGGATTTTATTCGGGTTGATCAATGGTCACTCAACGATCTGCGTGAATATCACGGGCTGATTGTCCAAGCAGGTAAAAACCATCGCAACCCCCAGGCCTATGCTTCCTTCCTTAAGGAACTTGGCAGCCCACAAAGCTCCTCCAAATAAGTTGAATCGTTGAGGTTCGGCCTATGACGTGCATACAAGGATGCTTACGATTTGTCACAAGACCTATGACGATACCTCAATACACCACCTCTACATAGCAACCCTTATACGGCATCCCTATACAGCACCTATATATGGCTGCATCTTATGACCGTATTCCCGTGTGACAATCTTGTCCGCACCTCTGTGAATCGCGCACAATAAGGATTTGACTTGACTTCGAGCGGATTGAACTCCGTAGACTATGTTTCATCCGCATACTTGGCAGACGGATCCGCCAGGTAGTGAAGAATGGGGAGCAGGAGCATGAAGGCAGCAAAGTTTGTGAAGCCGGGCCGCATCGAGCTGGAGGAAGCGCCGATGCCGGACATCGAAAAGCCCAAAGATGCCGTGATTCGGGTCGTCCGAGCCTGCGTGTGCGGATCCGACCTGTGGTGGTACCGGGGAATTTCCTCTATGCCCTCAGGCAGTTATGTGGGGCACGAAGCCATCGGAGTGGTCGAGAAGGTGGGCTCCGAAGTCACCCACGTCAAGCCAGGCGACTTCGTCATTGCGCCCTTCACCCATGGCTGCGGACACTGCGCGGCCTGCAGGGCCGGCTTCGACGGTGACTGCCTTGATCCGGACAGGCGGGGGAGCGGCGGCTACCAGAGTGAGTATCTGCGTTTCACCAACGCGGACTGGGCCTTGGTGAAGATTCCAGGCCAGCCCGAGGACTACAGCGACGACATGCTCGACTCACTGCTGACCCTCTCCGACGTAATGGCCACGGGTTATCATGCAGCCGCAACAGCCCAGGTCAAAGAAGGCGACACGGTCGTGGTCATGGGCGATGGGGCGGTGGGTCTGTGCGGAGTCATAGCAGCCAAGCTGCGTGGGGCCGAACGCATCATTGCCATGAGCCGACATGAGGACCGCCAGAAGTTGGCGCGTGAATTCGGAGCCACTGACATCGTGGCTGAACGCGGCGACGCTGCTGTGGAGCAGGTCATGGCCCTCACCGACGGAGCAGGAGCCGATGCCGTCCTGGAATGCGTGGGCACCGAGCTGTCCACCGACACCGCCATCAGGGTGGCCCGGCCCGGCGCAGTAGTCGGCAGGGTGGGCGTGCCGCAGCAGGCTACCATGGACACCTCTAAGCTGTTCTGGCGCAATGTTGGGCTGCGAGGAGGCACGGCCGCAGTCACCACATATGACAGGCATCTGCTCCTTGACCAGGTGCTCAAGGGCAGCATCCAGCCAGGCAAGGTCTTCACCCAGCGCTTTGCCTTGGATCACATCCAGGAAGCCTATGAGGCCATGGACCAGCGCACCGCCATCAAATCCCTACTGCTTGTCAGCGAATGAGGCTGCAGCAGTAATCAGCTGATCCCCGCCGCTACTGACTTTGCCAGTGGCGGCGCGTAAGCATGGCTGATCGAGCATGCCTCTTATTTCGAAAAATCAGGGTCGAATCAGGGATAATTCAGGGTAACTCAGGGTATTTCATCCCTTCTTTCGCTGATATCAATGGAAGTGACTGATGACGACAAGGATGACCGTCATACAGGGGCAAGCGACGAACGAGGGCACATGACATCTGCGAGGCGAATCAGCATTACTGAGCGTAGATGCCTCGGTCTGGAAGGTTGTCGATGATCAACCAGGGGAAAGATGCAACCATGAATAACCCCAACGTAAGCGAAAGCAGAGGCCCGACACCCACGATTGAAGCTACGGGGCTGTCCATGGTGGTCTCCCCGCGCCGCGGCGATTCACTGACCATTCTCAATGACATCTCATTCACTGCCTATCCGGGGGAGATGACCGGCATCATCGGGCCGTCAGGCAGCGGCAAATCAACTCTGCTGTACTGCCTGGCTGGGCTGGAGAAGGCCACTAGCGGCACTGTGCTTCTGCTGGGCAAGGACATAACCCGTCTGGGGCTGTCGGCCATGACCAAGTTCAGACGCCAGCATCTAGGCTTCGTATTCCAGTCCTACAACCTGATCACCAGCATGACAGTCGAACAGAATCTGGCTCTGCCATTCACCCTTCGCGGATCCCGCTTTCCCAGAAAGACGGCGGATTCCCTCTTGAAGTACTTTGGTCTTATCGATCAGAAAAAGAAAAGCGTCACCCTGCTGTCTGGCGGCGAGCAGCAACGTGTTGCCCTGGCCCGCGTCCTGTTATCCGACGTAGACGTGGTATTCGCGGACGAGCCGACTGGCGCCCTGGATCAGGAATCCGGAGAAAAAGTCATATCGGTGCTGAAGGACCTTGCCAACCACGAAAAGAAAACCATCGTACTGGTGACGCACAACAATGAGGTGGCAGGTCAGTGCGATCGGCTGTTTGCCGTGCGCGATGGCCGTATCAGCAACCAATTACATTAATCAGCTTTTGTACATTGAAACTCCTGGAGTTTCATCCTTATAAATACCGTCTATTTCAAGTTCCATCGGTACTTGAAAGGCACTTCCGAGGACAACGGCAGTACCAGGTGCAAAACTGGGTAATCGACTGACTTGATCAGCGGTGATGGACGGAACGTTCCTTTTTATATAATCCAAATCGATTGCATTTTGTATTCTATGAATTATGAAAGCGCCAGTCTGCGATAGTACGACCTTCGATAATTCACTTGGAATTTGGCTGATTATCGTTAAATGAACGCCAAATTTTCTACCTTCGCGAGCGATTTGATTGAAAATACTGTCGTCGGTGAGATCATTCTGACGAATATATCTATGCGCTTCATCAAATATAAGATAAACCGGCTCTTTGTCGTAATCATCATCTTGTCTATTTCTCTCAAACAGATATCTTGCAACATAATTAGAGAATAACTTAAGCCCATCAGAATCTGGCATCTCGGAAACATCGAAGATGACACATCCTTTCTTACGAGCTAATATTGAAGAAACTGACGTCGTATTTGCAGAATTGCTCAAAATATTATCTGAGTATTTCTCTCGAAGATTATAAAGCTGAGTAACAAGTCCTTCTGAATAAGATCGGGCCTGCTTATTACCTCTGACCTCTTCTTCAGCAAATACAAAATCTAAGGACCGGTCAATGTCCTCCATCGATATTGTGGAAGGATCTTTCGAATAATCTTTATCCTTAAGAATCTCATTGATATTCGGCTGGCTGCCATCCATGAACTTCGGAGTCAAATAGTTGAGAAAACATTCCTGCAATGTACTCTGCAAGCCGTCGGGTAGATTACCGTAGTACAAATTATACAGTTCGAACAATTCCTTGAATGACTGGGGTGAACGTATCTCTCCCGTCCTTGATCCAGGTACATTTAATATAAACGTTTCTTTTAAATTCGGATCTGTACTATCGGGGTAGTTAATATCTTTTTCTAGTTTATCAACATATTTTGAGATTAAAATCCGCCTAGAGGCATGGCTGTCCGCATTGGTGTCTTCCAATGCTTGGTATGCCAAAGCTGCATATAGCTTTTTCATCCCCTGATCAGTTAAGAATGAATATCGAATTGTACGTTCCAGTAAGGGTTTTTGTATTCGTTGGGATGGATTCAGAATCGAGGACCAGTCATCAATCGTTAACTCGCCTGGTGATAAATGGTAATTCTTATTGTCATAATAGGTAACTTTCCCCGAATCGATTGACTCAAAATTCTGAGCTATATTTTTGTAATCACCATGCAGATCGAACACAACAAATAGTGCATCATTCTTTATACCTTGCTTTTGGCAAACGAGTTCCCTCATTATCTTGCTTAGTAACAGTCGTATAGTGGTTGATTTTCCTGACCCTGTATTGCCCAGCACTGCTGTGTGGCCGCCAAAAAGATCGTCAAGTTCCAAAGAAGGCCGAATATTGCGATAACCTGCTAATTGCCCGATTGATTGCCTTTCATCACAGTTGAACAAAACGGCCAGCTCAGTTTCGTCGCAAGCATAGATATCAGAACCAACCATTGGAATGTCAACGACACCAGGGCTGTAACCACCAGAACTGATCGCGCCCAGTGGAATAGCTGAGAAAACGTAGTCATCTAGGAACCTATTCGATGCTTCATGTCCGTATGGCTTTTCATACTCTGCTATTGCAATAACTTTGAATATTACTTTTACGGCGGTGTTCAAATAAGCGAAAAGATACTGGTTGAGGCTATTTATATGTCGGAATTTCCCCCACAACAGCCGGTCAGTAATGTCGCTCGAAACTGCACGAAATCTGATTTGTTTTTGATCAACATAGGTTATCGTGCCTATACGCCACTCGCTTAGCTTATTTCTGCTGGACTCGATCATTCTTTGCCACCTTTTTTGGTATCCACGTCGATATGAAGTGTTGCGTCTGAGTCTTCAACATCTGTGTACGTAAATATTGTTGGGGCAAAAAAGTCGGCAACGTCGGAGAACTGTAGGGGTGCATCCTCATCAAGTTCCTTGCCTTCTGCATCTTTGTATGGATATATAAAATATGCATTAGCGGATTTTGCTTTCGCATAGAATGCTGATAATCCATTCTTACTGGCATCTGAGATCATAGGCTTCGAAACAAAAGCGTAGAGTGTAAAATCTGGTCTTGCGAGTGCATCCAGTATTAATTTAGCAATGTGATCGTCACCAAAACTAAAGCCAGCAGTAAATAGCACTGTGTTAGGCACAGCAAGTGTGTTAACAAATTCTCTGAACAAGTCAGAGTAGGGCTCATTTTGAGTTAACGCATACTTGGAAGAAGTTGGCGATATCAAAACATCCTGCAAATCCGCTTCATCATCAGTATCATTGACAGTTTGTGTCCTGATTATTTGGGAATTTTCGCTGTCGCTTTTCCAATTTATAGAACCATGCAATTTGACCAGTCTGAAAAATGGATTGACTAATTCTAGGTGATCTTTAAATCGATTTTCCAAATCAGCCGGTCTTCTATGGAATTCAGTCATAGAAAATGTGCTTTTTATACCGTTCGTAAAACCATCAGTATAGGCATATCTACTGGATTCTAAAGCACGTTCATGGCATAGATCATAGTTGGTAGTGAATAGATTTACGACATCATAGTGGCCATTACTCTGAGCGTTTACAACTCTTCTTGATTCTCCTAATCCCTGAATCACTTTTCGATAGTTATTGCTTACATTGCAGACATTGTCCTTATCTGAATCCTTGTCTTTTCCTGAATCCTTGTCTTTTCCTGAATCCTCTTGCTGCTCATTTGCGTCTCCTTCACGGATCTTTTTTAGCAGAAACGCCACTATATTCTTATACATAGCGCTGTCTTCTTTTTCATCCACACCTCCCAAGACGCGGTAATCAAGCCATGAAAGGAATGGTTCAATGTCTTTGAAGTTTTCGATTTCCTTCTTTAATCCGCCACTTCCCGCATCAGTACTTTCGCTTAAAGTTGTTTGGTTGTCACTGGCTCGCTTTTTAAGAAATCCTTCGATTTTTCTATCTAGGTTCGTTTTGCCTTGGTCTTTTAAGGATTTTCGGTAATCACTGAAAACGCTACCCATTAAGGGAACTGTTGGCATAGATGCCCCTGAACCTATGAGCGTAGAGAGATTTACAGAGTTTGCTAATACCGATTGAACCAAGATGCGAATTTGCTGTTTCGAATAATGCTCCGATTTATTAAATCCACCTCTTTCTACATTATAAAAGGGTCCTTTTACTTCCTCGCCTGCTTCAACGCCCTCATCATCTGACATAAATCAAAACCCCCCTCATTTCCTCTTTAAATGCTCAACGGTAATTACATCGTTAAAATATCACCAAATACATCGATTCAGAAACATTAATAATTGTAGAAGCAAATGCAAAATTCAGTTTTCTAAAGATATAAACAGAAATAGACGTTTTACAGTATGTGCAAGTAAGCGGATGCTGACAAATAACAATACTGCTGATCCGCATTTCTTGTAGGAGATTGGCTATATTTAATCATATATATCAACTTCTCCCCCTCAAAGAGGTGACATAGTCCATGCTGAAAATCAAATATGGCGAATGAGAATTCCTGGCAAGTGCTGTACCCTATATTTCATGTTTGGCTTCGGTAGATGTAAATAATCTAAATGGACATTCAGCAGAAACGATATTTCACTTTCTTTTTGCCCAAGCGCTAGTTACATCGTAGAATAGCTAAAGCAAGCGCCTTTGAAATGCAATAACAAAATCATAAAAATCAAGCCCACTCGGCTGCTCATCAAATACAGCTAATATAGCAATGGAGGACCGTCATGGCGCGACCGACCACCAAGGAAGAATTCATCAAGGCGGCTGATGATGGCTTCGACAAAATCATGGCGCTGCTTGAGCCGCTGACACCTGAAGAACGCAATGGCCGCTTTTCCTTCGACCTGAGCAAGGAGAAGGGGGCCCATTGGGCACGCGACAGGAACATCAAGGACGTGCTCGTCCATCTCTACGAGTGGCATCAGCTGCTGTTGAACTGGGTGGAGGACAACCAGCAGGGCAGGACCCACGACTTTCTTCCTGACGGCTACAACTGGCGCAATTACGGCGAGATGAATGTGAAGCTGCGGGACAAGCATGATGACACCACCTACGATCAGGCCTTGAACCTGTTCATTGAATCCCATAAGAAGGTCATGGCTCTGGCGCAGTCGTTCACCAACGAACAGCTGTTCACCAAGGGCGCCCTCCCATGGACCGGAAACTCTACCTTGGGCTTTGCCTTCATCTCTTCGACCTCCAGCCACTACGACTGGGCCCTAAAGAAGATACGGAAGTACTTGAAAGGGCGTAAATAAGCGCTAGGACACCTACACCTGCTGAGAAGTTACTTGATGCGCAGACGTTAATGTTTTGTCTTGCGACGGGATTCACAGGATGGACGATCCAAAAAACAGCATCTCAGCAAATTCGTAATAGCAATGGAGCATAACCGCGATAACCGCTTGCATAACAGTATGCAGGACGATATCCAGGATGTAGACAATACAGAGAAGGACATCATCAGTGAAACGATCTCGCATTGATCCAGACACCGATGATATAAGGCTGATCAAGATGGTGGCCGCTGAGAATGAATCGGCCTTTGAAGCACTTTACCATAAGTATGCTCATACCGTCCAAGCCTTTATTTCCCTGCGAATATCCGACGATGAAGATGCCAGTGAAGTTTTCAATGACACTTGGCTGGGCTGCTGGCGTTCCTCAAAAACCTTCCGCGCAGACAGCAAGGTACTTACCTGGATACTCGGCATCGCCCGGCGGCAAATTTATATGAAACGTCGCAAGCCGAAACCACCTGACGAAATGGATCAGGTGGAACTTGACTCGATAACCGATGATCAGCTGGAGCCTGTAGAACTGGTCAATAAGGATCTGACGATGGAAATAATACGGCAAAGGATTGATGCACTTCCAGCAGAAATGGCATACACGGTGACGCTAGCCTGGCTCCACGAGTTACCCTACCCGGAAATAGCCTCCCTGCTCGACGTCCCGGTTGGGACTGTGAAATCTCGCATTGCCCGGGCAAGGCAGATCCTGCGCCCGCAGTTGACCGACCTCGCTCCTGTCAAAACCCATAAAGTGCCGAGCCAGAGATAATTGAAGAGGTGATTATGACAGACAAATATAAGAGCACAAGCCCAGACAGCACAGGCCCGGTCACCGAAGAGTACCGGGGTGAAGTTCAAGAGGCGCTTAGGGAAAAAGAGCAGAATGCCCAGCCGGCAGTTCCGGCTTTTACTAGCGTAATGAAGGCCATCCACCAGAAGCCGTCACTGGTAACGTATCAACCGATACCATTCATGCGTCAAGTACGTTCCTGTGGCCCGCTTGTTCTGGCACAATTACGCCTCATACCGCGATATATCTTACTGGTGGAAATCGCGATAGCAGCGTGCTCCGTTTTAATTAGCAACCTTATGCAAGGTGCACGGTATGGCAGTCTCGGTACGCATATCTTTTCAAATATGCTCATGCTCAACATGGCACTGACCATGATCCTGGTCTTTTCCATTAAAGATGATCGTGAATTAATGCTCAGTATGCCTTTGGGACCTCAAGTTGTAGTAGCTACTGGGCTATTGCTGGCCTTTATCTCCAATATTGTCGTCGGGGGAGCAGCCTTGTTGATTGTCACTGCGATTAACCCTGGAATACGGCCCCTGCCGGTTATTGCCCAAACGATAGCCCCCATGACACTCCTGGCGAATATCGTGGCCCTCTTATGCATATGGCAATGCTCTTGGATTGCACTGCTCCTAGGGGTACTTGCACCACTAATGAGAACTTTGCAGAACTTGAGGTCATCATTTTTCCTACCGGCATGGGTCAATTCGGTACCCACTACAACCGCAGCCTGGGCAGGGACCATCCTACTGACAGTGGGACTCCTATCTGCTGCTATCCTTACAGCCCCTCTTGCCTGGCATACTCAACTCGCCGGCGGTGATAAAAATTAATGAACCTTTTCATCTTCTCTCGCTACTAACTAAGCAGACAGGACGAGCAGCGAGCAATGTCTGGCGGCAGCCGAGGCCAAAACCAGATATGAGGAAGGTGGATGAGGTTGGCTTTCGTAGGTATACAGCTCAAGAGGCTTTATAGGCTGGTATTGCTGCCTTTCATACTGACCGCATGTATTCTTCTTGCGGGCCTCTTACTGGAAGGCAGTTGGTCACCGGGTCGCATACGACCAGTTATGATGGCTCTCACTCAGGTGCCAGTAATTGCTGCTGGCCTATCTACAGCTTTTGTGCTCAATGGTGACCCAATCGTTGAACTTACTGAGTCAACTCCAACTGGATGGCGGAAAGTTCAAGTGACCAGGCTGCTTATCATTACCGGAGCATTTCTTGCTGCCGCAGGCCTTCTCTTTATCGGCTTGCATTTGATGCGACTTTGGCCACGCGACCAGGGATGGGTGAGCATCATTACCCCGGTTGGCAGTATATTCATTGTCAACTGTCTGGTTTTCCTTATAGCCGTACTTACCATGTCCATGCCAACGTCATCGCTGGCTTCCATAGCTATTTGGCTGTTTTTATGCTTTATATGGGATCCATACATAACCGATCCGGTCCGGCAACGACTCGTCCCAATGATTATTGCGGCGGCAGGCGCAATCTTCGGATGGAAAATCTGCAGTGATGCAGAGCGCAATGTCGTAAAGGTGGCAGCCCTATGAGGATACTGAGTCTTGTACGCATCACGCTACTGATGTTTTATCGGCGCAAAGCCTTATGGATAGCCAGCATACCGCTGGCGCTCTTCGCCCTCTTTTTGGCCTATGCCTCTCCTATGTCACCTGGATTCAGCAACATACAGGGTCTTGTCTTTACCGGACAGGTTCTTGCTATGTTCACCCCGTTGGCATACGCAGCATCTTTCAGCGACCTTATGACTGCCGGCAGGCGAACAGGTATGGACGAACTTGAATCCACCTCCCCCTTGCCGATGGCAGTCATCCGCGCAGCTCATGTCCTGGGAGCCTGGGTTATCTGCATATCGTCTTCCCTGCTTTTCCTTGTATTGATCGCGGTCCACCAAGCCATCCACGGCAACGGTGAGGCAATACTGGTGGCCCTGGCAGTAGCACTTGTCATACTCTCACCATCAATGCTGATCGCTATGGGGATATCCGCCCTGCTGGGAGCCCTGTTGCCCACGATCGTAGCCCGAATTCTTGCCGTCCTGGCATGGGCTTGGCTGGCTTTCTATACCCCCCTCTTACCACTTCCAACACTCAATGGCGGCCCCTTGTCAGTCATTGGCGATCCCATTGCGCAGGGATGGTTCCACACCAATCCTATGTACGTACCAGTGAATGGCCCCTTTACCGCCCAATCAGGGGTCATATCCCTGCTCTGGCAGGTGTGCATCATCTACCTCCTTTTCACTGGTGCGAACATGGCCTCCAACCACATAAAAGTTCGGGTATGACTAACCACTGACTTTGAGAGGAATTACCCACATGTTTATCTCGATTGACCATCTGACCAAGGATTTTCGGGGGAGACCGGCCGCTTTAAACGATCTGACCGTTGATCTTCCACAGGGCATGATAGGACTCATAGGACCAAATGGTGCCGGCAAAACAACCCTCATGCGCATTCTCACCGGAATAATCAAACCGACTAAAGGCAAAGTTTTTATTGATGGGCAAGACCTCTCTTCGCCAGCCAATAGGCGAAATCTAAAACGGCACCTGGGTTATCTGCCACAGCACATCACCCCCTACGACAACCTGACGCCACTTGAATTCCTTGACTATATCGGCATCTTGAAAATGATTGACAACAAACACGTACGACAAGAGCAGGCGCATACCCTCCTGGAACAGGTGGGATTGGAAGACGTGATGAACCAACCCATCGGAGGGTTGTCCGGGGGTATGAGGCGCAGGGTCGGCATCGCACAGGCCCTTATGGGCGGCCCCCAGCTACTGGTAGTCGACGAACCCACAGCGGGGTTGGATCCCGAAGAGCGCATGCGGTTCCGCACACTCCTTGCCCAGCTGGGGCAGGATCGAACCGTCATCCTCTCCACCCACATACTCGATGACGTTGCACAAACCTGCCCTTGGGTGTGCGTGTTACGTTTCGGGCGCAAACAGTATGACGGGCCAACAGAGGGGCTGATCCATGAAGCTGCCGGTCACACCTGGGTCACGCCCCCCATCGCAGCCCCACCGGATAATGCCACAATCATCAACGCGGAACCTACCCCACAGGGGACAAGGTACCGCATAGTCACCGACACCCCGCCCGCAGGCTCTGTCGAAACCGCGCCCAACCTTGAGGACGGATATATGGCTTTGGCCAGCGAGCGCTAGAAACCGTCTCCAAGTATGAAAGAAGGTCGAATGATTATAAAGCGACTCAAGCAGAGCCTCAGAACCATTTTGCTTATATGCGCCACAATTATGCTGACCGTGGGGGTTGTCGGCTGCACCGATGGCATGAAGCACCCTGAGGAGTATTCCACTGATGAAAGCAATAAAGTCGCAGCCACCAGTAACCCGCAAACAATTTCGAAAGAAGATCTGGGTCACACCTGGCCTCTTAAAGTTGATGAGGGCACCGTGTCATGCAAGCTCAGCAAGCAGGGAGACCCCATCCTCCGCTTTACCACCTCAGATGGTGAACAGTACGCGCTGAACCAGGTACAAGACAATGAGAATCTCAAAAGCATTGAAATATTAAAATCAGATAAGAGTAAGTCAGTAGGAACTCTTATGAGTTTCGCCTTCTCGGTCTGTGACGTCCCAAAATAAACCAGTTTTACAGGGGTTTGCGGCTTGTCTTCTCCAGGTAGTCTACCTGATCTTACCGGGTCCAGAGCAACCTACCGGATCATGCATCTACATTCTGCTACCACTGTGCTCTTCAACTGGCTGGCAGCGCAGTTGGAATGCCTCTTCTTACCACCATGTTCTGCCGACCATCAAGAACGGAACCAACAACTATCTGCGAAAAGATGCAGACCTCATGTTTTGATCCACCGGCCGTTCGAGACATCTAATCGTTGCTCTTTCAATCAAATCACGAGTAGGGGAGGTACTTCATCTTTGTTCATTGACCGTGCGAGTTCAGATAAACTTGAGCCTTCTGTTTGTCGACAGCCAAAGCGGCTGTCAGAATAAGAATCAGGCCTTCCGGAGTGTGAATCCTAGCTTCAAGCGAATTCCACGGCTTACGTAATGGAGCTGAAGTGGAGCCAGGACGGAGGCGCTCGCATGCATCCACAATCTTGCTGATCTGCTTTTCCGTGACTGCTACGCTCAGGCTTCCTATGGACTCCATATCCGTATCAGGGTCGCCAGTATTGGAACCACTCTTACGAATCAGCACATCCTGAAAGGCCCAGCGCCTCAAGTGAATCATCATGCCCGGCATGGTGTATAAATTGATGAAGCCCAATCCCTGCGTCCAGAAAACCTCTGATTCATCTAGATCTTCGCTATACAGGCACATGAACATGGGCATGAGATAGATGCCCCTATAAGGCTCCGGCGGTTCCGCACCCTTCCCCGGCTCCGGCACGGGACTTATGCCTGCACCTGCATAAGCAGTAGCTTTGGGCTGGTCATGGTTGTCCATGGCTACCTCGTTCCTTAGTTGAAATGTTTTGAATTGGGTAGTCAAACAGAAAACGTGATACGTAGACGGAAGATACTGACTGCATCACTCCCATTTGACGGTTGCCAGATCTATCCCGTTTGCACGCGCTGCAGTTTCGATTGCAACCAGCATCCATTTCGCCAATCCAGGTTCCAGTTGTTCGTAATGGCGCCTGAAACGCGGGTCGGCCACATACATTCGCCCCAGAATGACATGCATGGACGGCGTTACGTGGAACCATGACAAAGCCTGCCGATGTTCGTCAATCAGTTCGAGAACCTCGTCCGAGGTGGGAGCCAGACCTTTGCGTTTGGCTTGTGCAAGCTCACTTTCCACGTCTTTAAGCCGGGTCATGTCCTTTTTCTGTTCTTGTTCGGAGCGGGAAGCTTTTCGCTCCGCATACTCAAGCCACTGCCTGCTAGCACCCCAGCGTTCGTATGCTTCCGAAAAGTACTGGTCCTCCTGATCGATCTTCGTAGGAGCTGAATCATTGCCTGAATTCCCCTGGGCAAGGGCTATAAGCCGGTCCAAACGATCCGCAGCTTTCCTAAGCAGCTGGATTTTCTCATCAATTTGCGAGCGCTGACCCCGCAACTCGTCCAAAGCAAGCGGTGTTTTGCAATCGAGCAATGCCTTGATTTGTCTGGCATTGAAGCCCATCTCCCTGTAGGTCACAATTCGCTCCAGCCGTGCGACGTCATCCTGCATATATTGCCGGTAATTCGACAGTCCACGAATGGGATAGATTAGTCCTTCCTCTTCCCAGTGGCGCAGCATTCTCCTACTGACCCCTGTAAGTTCAGACATCTGACCGATGCTCAAGCCGCTCTTGCTGCCTTCGCCACTGAATTCGCTCTCACGTGTCATGCCTTGACCCTAAACCCTGCCATCATGTCAAGGTCAAATCAATTGTTTCCTGAAGATGGGGTAAAGGGAGTGCATGCACACACCGGCCTTTAGCGTCCCAATACCCAATAACAGGTTCTTGAGGAGGTCGCTTTTGTTACTGCTTGTTTGCAAAGTAATCCCTTATCATGAAGATGACTAAATCCAGCGAGGCGTCTTTCCCATGGATGCAAATTAGCCTCGTCAGCAGCGACGTGTCCCCTGCAGGGGACAGTTTCTTTTCCCGCGTTGAAGGATTGCGCCCGTCGAACTTGCATAGGAATCAGTTGAATTCCGATTGGAAGGGGAGGCGCAATGGCATATACGGACGGAAACAACGACCCGCAACTGGCTGTGTCCACACAGGGGTTGGTCAAGGCCTATGGCGGATTCAAAGCCGTGGATGGACTGAATCTACGGGTGCCGGCAGGCGTGGTCTACGGACTGCTGGGACCAAACGGAGCCGGAAAATCGACCACCATGAAACTCCTCCTGGGATTGACAAAACCGACTGCTGGAAGCATATGGATGCTTGGACAGCAGGTCGGAAAGAAGAGCAGGATCCAGGCGGGCCGTGTGGGCTCCATGATTGAAGGACCCAGCTTCTATCCAGGCCTATCAGGTCTCGATAACTGCCGCATGGTAGCCGATTATCTGGGTCTACCAGTTTCGGCTGCCTCAGAAGTGCTCACCAAGGTTGGATTGCGGGGATACGAGAAGAGGAAGGCGGGCGCCTACTCTCTGGGGATGAAGCAGCGGCTGGGCATCGCCATGGCGCTGATCTCGCATCCGGAGCTCCTGCTCCTGGATGAGCCCACCAATGGCTTGGATGCCGAGGCAGTGGTCGAGGTGCGACGAATGATTATGGACTTGGCCGCCTCGGAGGGGGTCACTGTCATCATCAGCAGCCATATCCTGTCGGAGATTGAAAAGATGGCTCCGGTGGTTGGCATCATTGCCGATGGTCATCTGCTCTACCAGGGGACTTTGGAAAATCTTCGCGATGAGGGCCATATCGATCTACGGGTGTCCGACCCTGGGCTCGTGTCAGAGCTGCTCGAAGCTCAAGGCATTCACCACGAATATATCCGGAAGAGCGCAACCCTGCGCATTCCCGAGATACCAGATCCGCAAATCGGGACGCTGGTGACTCGGATGGTATCGCATGGTCTGCAGGTATACCGTGTCGCTTCCGAACGCAAGAGCTTGGAAGAGGCCTTCCTCGAACTCGTGGAAAACCCGCAGAACCATGTAGCGCAGGGTCCTGTGAAGCCGTTCGGTCATAAACAGAGGAGCGCACGATGAGCTCTGTCGAATCAATCTCCATGCGGTCCGAAGAATTTCGATTGGGAAAACCGCCACGCCCATCCCATCCAGGAGGGCTACCTGTTCTGCTTTCCATGGAGCTTCGTAAGTTGAAAGGCTCCTCATTCTGGTGGATGGCCTTGGGCATGATTGCCCTGGTTTCGTCATGGTCAGGCTTGGCATTCATGAAACGAGCTGAATCTTCGAACCCCACCACTCGTACCGTAGCCCTTGCACAAGGTGAGATCTTCCAGACCGTAGGCCTGCTGGCACCTATCCTCGCGGCCCTGCTGACCAGCCGGCTTGCCGTCATGGAGAGCAGCGAGCGCATGGATCTCAAATGGCTCTCCTTGGGCCAGAGCCCGATAGGGATGTTTCTTGCCAAGCTCGTAGTTGCGGGGTGCGCGCTTACACTTTGCTTCGTAATTCCTCTGACTTGGATACCGTTGACGGCTTCAGCACAAGGGTTTCATCTCGAGGGCAGTCTGGCCGAATACATACTCCTTCCGGCTCTGATTGCCTGCTTTTCATCCATGGCTGTTACGGCTATACAACTCGCCCTCTCCCTGACTATCGAAAGGCAGGCCATAGGCCTGGGTCTGGGTGTGATAGCCGGTCTGATCGGGACTGGGCTGGGCCCGATGAGTATGCCGGGTCTGGGCTGGTTCTTCCCAGCCGGGATCAGTTCCGCGACCAGCCCGTTCCTGTTTTCAGCCAGCTCTGATGGTTTTGCCAGAATGACTTTGGCCGCCAATCCCTGGCCAAAGGTCCTGACCAGCCTTCTGGCCTGCATTATCTGGTCCGGAATATCAGCATTCATCGTCAAGGTCAAGGAGTCAGACCGATGAACAGACAGTACTCGACAAACACCATAACCATTAGCCCGATGAATCGCCCTAGGCCATCGATCACTGCCGCCTTCAGATGGGAGATCCGCAAGGCCGGCAATACTTGGTACTGGCTGGCCACAGTGCTCTTCGACGCCATAGGAATATTCAACGGTTGGGACCAGTACCAGAGCTACAGACCGGACTTCCAGGCTCAAGGAGTGACCTGGGCTGCGGTCTGGGGGCAGGCGATCCTTCTGCCAAGTATGGTCTTCATACCAGTCCTGGTTGCAGCCTTTGCAGCCCAGGTTGAAGCCAACGAGCACAAGGGACGCAACTGGCAGCGCCTTAATGCCTCCGGCATGGTCGGGACCGCCATAGTCGGGAAAATGCTGCACGGACTGCTGGCATCCCTCCTTACCGTCGCCATCTTCGAATCCGAATTCATACTCGTGGGTGTTCTGGTAGGAGGCTTCGACCCAGCGGAACTCGGTCCCTATCTTATGCGTGGCGTACCGATGACGTTGGCAGTGTGGGCCATTATGACTCTGACCCAAGCCATAGCTGCCAGAGCCGAATCCTTTGCCTCAACCATGAGCATCATGTTTCTGCTCACCCTTGCAGGCTGTGTGCTGTCGGTTGCCGCACCTGCCTTGGCACTGCCTTATCCGCTGGCCCTGATCACCACTGCATCCGCAGCCCGTGACATGGGCAATATCGCGTCTACGGCCTCTATGGCGGCTTTGTGCATGACGGCAATCCTCTGGGTGCTGATCAGCCTCCTTATATTCCGGCACGAGGCCCGCAGAGCAGTCTAATTTTGATGCAGAGTCAATGGAGAGAGGATGCAGCACTCGTAAGGTCGCATATCTCAGTGTCTGACAGCATAATGGAATACCGGCAGTTATCAGGAAGAGGCTCACCGATGAGAGCAGGCAAGAAAACTCAAGGCTGGATTCAGTTGTGGACCCGGCCATATACGGCTTTCGTGGCAGTCTTTCTCTGCGCCATCTACGAGACGATGATGCTGACCAGGCTGATTCTCGCCCCGGGCAGTGCCAATCGAACCCTTTACCAGGTTTTGAAGTCTGACAGCTGGGGCTTGCCCCTGTTCGTGGTCATTATTTTTGTCGCACTTGTCACCCTATGCCTGCGCCGCCTATATCCTATGGCGACCCTACTGGTTTTCAGTGGCCTGCTTGCCCTGACTGCCGCAATCTATGGCTCGGGATGCACCTACCTGATCATTCCCTGGCTCGTCAACCTCTACGCCTGCGCTGTAGAAGCCAAAAGCATGGCATCATTGGCAGCTGGACTGTGTAGTTCCACCATTCTGGGTCTGCTCAGCATTGCACTCTCTGCCAACTGGCATCATGATGTCCACTTCACTGACCTTCTATATCCGACTGGTCTGGCATTCGCCCTGTGTCTGACAGCCGCCTTTTTCTCACGCTCAGCAAGGCAGTCACGCATGTCGGAGCAGGCGCTGGAGGAGGAGCGCTTGCATGCCCAGACCCTGGCCCGCGAGCGGGACCAAGCCATGTATCAGTCCAAGGTCGCCGCCGATTTGCACGACAGTCTGGGTCACGACTTGACCGCCATCATCGCCCTATCCGAGGGGATGGATCATGCCAGCGGTAAGCCGGAAATTGATGAGGCCATCTCGATGATCAACGACCTGGCACGACAGGGATTGGACGATACCCGAACAGCTGTAAAAACCCTGCAATCAAAAGCAGGACCTGAAAACGACCCAGCGCAGTCCGTAGGGGAGGGGCATGGCTGGAATGACATCAAACCAATCCTCGACCACGTCCGTCATGCCGGCATCAGCACTGCCCTGACAGAGACAGGCCGTCGACCACAAGATCCCAGGCAGGCCAATCTTGCTTTCACTGTGACCAGGGAGGCGATCACCAACGCTCTCCGCCACGGACAAGGAGTCGATCGTATTGTGGTTTCCTGGGATCACGACAGCCAGGGCGGCACAAACATTACCGTTCGTGATGATGGCCAGCTCTTGAACAATGATGCTAACGATGGCGGTGACAACGGTACAGGCCTTGCCAGGTTAAGAGCCGAAGTGCGAGCTCATGGCGGCAGCTTCCATTCGGGTCCTGGTCCTGACGGTTGGACCTTGCAGGCTCGCATACCCCCACTAGCTGCAACGGCAGCTGACAACACGGGTAAGGAGGAAAGTGCATGATCCTTGTCATGATCGTCGACGACCAGCGCCCGACCCGCATGGGACTGGCACTCATGGTCGCCAAGGATCCAACCTTGCATGTCGTAGCACAGGCGGCCAACGGCCAAGAAGCTTTGGGAAAACTGGCAACAGCCGCCGGAAATCAGCAACCCCTGCCCGATGTGATTCTGATGGATGTGCGAATGCCGGTCATGGACGGGCTGGATGCCACCAGCCGTATCAAAAAGCTCCACCCTGAAATGAGCATTCTTATTCTGACCACCTACGACGAGGACGACTATGCCTTCACAGCCTTAGGGGCAGGCGCCTCCGGCTTCTTGCTCAAGGATGTCAAGACAGCCGATCTGAATAGAGCCATCCATGCGGTGCATGCAGGCGATGCCATTCTTACGCCGCGCATCACGGCCGAAGTAATCAGGAAAGGAGTTCCAAGGCCAAAAGCCAATGATGAATCTGAGGCTCGCCTTAAATTCGCCCAGCTGGGCAAACGCGAGCTTGAGGTCGCTTCGCTGGTCAGCCAAGGCCTGACGAATGCGGAGATTGCCGAGCGCCTCCAGCTGCAGCCTGACTCGGTCAAAAAGACCGTCAGCCGCATACTGGCAAAACTCAAAGTCAGGGACCGGATCAACATCGCCGTCCTTTGGTATCAGGCCAACATTGCAAACCACTGAATAGCACTGAATGCAAGCGGGCTTATCCGTAGATGGAAGAGGGCTGCATCCGGCTGTATCTTTACGGCTTAATCCATATATTGGCGATAGAAGTCCGCCATTTGGTTCATCAACGGCACATCCAGCTCGAAGCCCCTCGACTTGTCGAAATGCTTGGCCGAATATGCGTTATAGCTTTCGTTAGAAGGCTTTTGACCCAGTCGTCTCATGTGTTCCTTGTATTCCTGGTCGAATTGCTTGCGGTATTGTACTGAGTCCTGGGAATAGTAGACATAGGCGTGCCCGCGATCCTGGTATTCACGAAAACGGAATCGTGGGTTGGACTGAAATGTCTCATGGAAGAGGTCATAACTATATCTGACCGGTACCACCTGATCGTCACGGCTCTGAGTGATGAAAATTCCCGCCTTGGATTTCTTCAAGCCATCCAAAGCGGTATAGCCCGCAAACTTCCCGAACTTTACATGCTCATATAAGCCCAGGCAGGGCAGGATAAGCGAGACGGCAGGGCCAGCGATTTTTCTGCCGGGCTGACGCATCATATCGATCGAACGATTGAATCCAGAAACCATGACTGCAGCCTTGACCTCTGAGTGAAGGTTGAGAACAGCGCCGACCGCATAGCCTCCCCAGCTCTGCCCGAACAGGAAAAGAGGAAGGCCCTTATATGATTGCTCACCCTCCACGAAACGAAGAGCTTGGTCAAGATCCTCGACCCCTTGAGGAAGGCCCCTGACGGACTTGCCGGCGCTTTCATCATTGCCGGTCGCGTCATAGGCGAAGACCAGGAAGCCCTGGGAGGTGAAATAGTTAGCAACATCCATGTAGGTATTCTGTCCGCCGCCGCCGAAACCATGAGCAATGACCACCAGGCCCTCAGCCTTGTCCTCTCGCTGGTTCGGATTATTTCTTGAATACTGATATCCCGCCAGTTCCTTACCGTCCTTGGACCGGAAGACGCACCGCTTCATGCGCAAGCCGGGAAAGTCTGCGAGCGCATAACGCATCCATCCAGGAGTGTTATACCGTTTTCCGAAGGTGTCCTCATAGACCAAAATGGAAGCCCCAGGCAGAATGATTGCCATGACAAGAACAAGTACTATTGCCAGGGCAAGAAGGACCCGCCTCCAATTGCGTTTGGGCTTTGTCCCGCCCGGATTTTCGGACATTTCACTCCCTGATCGGCACCCCATTGTCTGTTTGTATAACTATAAACTTTACAGCTATGAAGCCAGGCCAACTAATCGGTATCGCAATGCTGTAATCGGCTGTTTGTAAGTATTTGTCCTCCTATTCATGTGACAGAGGTAGTCAGAATCTTATTAGCCGATGATCGTTTGAGAATGGTTCGTTTTTGGCACAATTAGTGAGGTGCAGGTTCCAGAGAGGTGTTTCATCTGTTTAAGTGTTTCAAAACTCGTCTAAAAATCAATGTAATATTTAATTGATGAAGGATGAGTTTTGAAACACTTGCGGATAGAGGCCACAGAGAACTCGTGCGGGGGAGGGTCGTGCTCATGCTGATTGGATATGCCCGGGTCAGCACATTGGACCAGAATGAGGACCTGCAGGTCGATGCTTTGAAATCTGCAGGGTGTGAGCGATGGTATGTGGATCACGCTTCAGGTGCGAAGGCCAGCAGGCCGGAGCTCGATCGGATGGTTGAGGTCCTTCGGGAGGGTGATGTGCTGGTGGTGTGGAAGCTTGACCGTCTGGGGCGCAGTGTCCAGGTTGATGTCATGAACCGACTGCAGGACATGGGGGTCGGCTTCAAGTCGCTGACAGAGCAGATGGACACCACAACACCTGGCGGCGTCTTGGTGTTCAATGTGTTTGCGGCCATGGCTCAGTTCGAGAGAGACCTGATACGTGAACGGACAAATGCTGGTCTGAAGGCTGCCCGGTCGAGAGGTAGGGTTGGTGGCCGGCGCCACAAACTCAGCAAGAGCGATGAGGCCATGGTCCGACAGCTCTACGCGTCCAAAAGCGTCACTGTCAACGAGATCGCACAGCGGTTTAGGATATCCAGAGGAACTGTATATGGAGTGCTTTGGCCACGAATTAGAGCACATAAGGAAAAGCGAACAGGGCGAACTATAAAACATGTGGCAGTTCGCCCAACTCACATATTTCAGCATCTTCAAATGACGCTAGTCTTTATCGTGTTTCCCTCGGCGTTCTATTGCCATAAAGATAATCATCGCCACCCAAGCCACTGGATAAGTGCATAAAGCCCAGAACTGTGAATCAGTAACAAACGATATAATATGGGCAAGGACTAACGCTAGTCCGAAAAAGCTGACAGCAATATCTATTGGTTTATTGGACATCAGAAAAGGCATCCAGCAACTGCATCGCCAACACGAACCCAGCCATTCGCGTCAGAAAATAGCTTTTGTTTCAAAGATATATGTGTCATGGCGGTTCCTTTGCCGTCGCAACAAAATGCACGATTTGTGCATAAGAGAATTATGATAGAGAATTGTCACTTTGGCAATATCTGTCCATATATTGGATATGTACTACACCTTCGGAAGACGATCATTCCAGAAGGCGGATCATCCCCGCGGATGCGGGGAACACTTGTACAGCAGTTCATTCCTACCATATTTGAAAGGGATCATCCCCGCGGATGCGGGGAACACCACGACCATGGTTTTTTGGAGCCAGGCGATGAGGGATCATCCCCGCGGATGCGGGGAACACAAGCCAGCCAAGCCCCGAAAGAAGAGCTATCACGGATCATCCCCGCGGATGCGGGGAACACTACCTGGGACGGCCCCGAGACCTTCGACCGGGAGGATCATCCCCGCGGATGCGGGGAACACACTTAGAAATCCTTCCATTTGTAAGTATTATCTACTACCGTGCAATGCAAACCAATGCAACGCAGACCAGCGTAATGAAATCAATAACGCTATTGAGTTTGACCTGAAGTGCCTTGGTCTGCAATAACTAGTCTTGCTCTAATCGGACACAAATACCATCCTGTATTGATCAATAAGAAATGAGCGGGCTGGGATAGTTCCAATCCACTCACTGCTTAGCTCTTAACTGCTTTGCACTTTTTCAACGCGCAAACGAGGAAACTACTCGCAACCGACAGATTAGAAGTCAGTAGCTCGTCTCGTCTTTATCCTGTAACCGCAAACGGAGGGAGTGGCTTTTGGATAGTTCGGCCCTCTTTGCGCTCAGCTGGCCTGCTGCTGGCTCAGATCATACACAGTGACGCCGTCAACCGTGGTTGCGGTATAGTGCTTGGCCACCCACTGTGAGATTTGCGTGGCAGTGCCGGAACCTCCCATCTGATGGCCACCCATCTCACCAGCTATGTAGTAATGAATCTGCTTATCCTTCACGTACTGCTTGAACTGTTCCAAGCTGGGGTAGGGGTCGGAACCATTGAACCCGCCAATGGCCATGACCGGCTTTTGAGAAGCCAGCTGATAGCCCGCCGCCTGCTGGGATCCTGTTGTGGCCGCGGCCCAGCGATAGGAGTCGGATGACTTTTCCAGCATGACGACGACCTTGGAACTGGACCGGCCTCCACCAAGCAGACTTCCTCCCTTCATCCTTCCTCCTTCTGGTCCATCATGGAATCCAGATTTGCCCCTGCGCTGTGATGGCACGGAAGGCACACCCGAAGTGCTGGATTCCCCTTGTGACCCCGAGAAATCCTTGCCCATGGGACCTGGTCCTTGAGAACCCATGCTAGGAGCCTGTTGACTATTCGAACTGCCGCCAGGCATCTGGCCCTGCTTGCTCGACTGACCCTGCTGATTCATTGGGTCTTGGCCCATTTGATATGAGCCCATGGGCCCGCCGTCACCACCAGGTATGCCTTGCTGCATATTGCCAGGTGCCATGCCGCCTGCCTCACCACCGCCATGCTGGCCACCGCCAGGCCGACCGCCACCAGGAGCACCCCCGTGCATGCCACCGGGGCCGCCACCCATGCTCTCAGAACTCAGGCTAGGTCCAGCCAGGACGATCGATCCCATGTGTCCTTGGGATACGGTGTACAGCGTCCATGCAGCAGGGCCAGCCATAAGCCCTATGACCGAGAGAATGAGGGCAGCAAGAGCGAGTCGTCGTATTCGCAACAGCCCAGCCAGAGCAAAGCCGAGAGCGCCCATGAGACCGATTATGAGAATGGCCCACTTCAGCCAGGGAAGCCACTGGGACCGACCTGCCAGGCTGAAATCCCAGAAGGCCGTGAAAACGATAAGAATCGGCGTAACGATCCTGGCCCAGAGCTTGTCCCGGGCGATCCACAGACTGAATGCGCCGATAGCCACCAAGGCAGCCAGGGCTGGAGCCAGTGCCACAGTGTAATACTGGTGGAAAATGCCGGCCATAAAGCTGAAAACGAGCCAGGTAACGATCAACCAACCTCCGAAAGCAATGACGCTGGCCCTGCGCACATCAGTACGGGCAGCTCTGCCGATAACCAGCAAGCTGATGACAATGCCCGCGAAAGCCAAAGGAGCCAGCCAGGAAATCTGCGTACCGAACTCGCCGCTGAACAGACGATTGAGACCAGTCTGGCCCCACATGCCACCACCACGACCGCCGCCAGCCGGCATGCCGCCTCCCTCATGGCCGTGGCCGGGTATGACGGATCCTTCTTCGCTGCCGGTCAAGCGTCCAAAACCGTTGTAGCCAAAAGTGAGCTCAAGGAAGGAGTTTCGCTGGGATCCCCCCATATAAGGTCTGTCGCTGGCTGGCACGATGACCGTCAGCAGCACCCACCAGCCAGCGGTGACGATTATGGAACCAATGGCAGCGAGTGAATCCAGGATGCGACGAACCATGCCTGTCGGCGAGGCCAGAAGAAAAGGCAGGGCAAAACCAGGAAGTACGAGCAGCACCTGTAGTTGCTTGGCAAGGAAGCCGAATCCGATCAGAGCACCGGCCAGGACCATCCACCAGGTCCGCTTTCGATTGCCAGAAGGATGGTTGGCATACTCCAGGAATCTGAGGAGCGCATGAGTGGCGCCAGTCATCAATAGCACCAGCAAGGCATCGGGGTTGTTGAAGCGGAACATGAGCGCGGCTACCGGAGTAAGCATGAAGATGAAACCGGTGACGATGCCCGCCCAGTTTCCCCAGTAACGACGCACGGTGGCATAGAGCAGGTAGGTGGTCGCAACCCCTATCAGCGCTTCCGGCAGGAGGATGGCAAAGGAATTCAGACCAAGGATGCGCACGGAAAGCGCCATCAGCCAAAGGGCTGCCGGCGACTTGTCCACGGTGATGGCGTTCCCCGAGTCCAGGGACCCCCAGAGAAAGGCCTTCCAGCTGACCGAGCCTGCCTGGGCCGCAGCCGAATAAAACTCGTTGGCATATCCGGAGGCCGTAAGGTTGATGAAGAATATTGCACAGGCCGCAAGCAGCATGGCTCCCAGTGCCATCCAGTCTTCACAAGTCCGTCGGGGCAGAATATACGCGCGGGAGGTGTGCTCCTCAGCGACTGTGTCTACGCTTGTTGATCGTGGCGGATTGAAAGTCTGTGAATGCGGGGAGAAGCCATAGCTGCTGTTAGAAGCCAATGAAGCGTTCATGATAGGTGAAGTTTGCTCTTTATGTATGAGATTTCGTTTGCTGCCAGCCGCTCAACAAGCGGCAGTCTCTTCGCCTGGATTCCGCATAGGTGAATGCGAATCCTCCTCTTTTGCAGGCAAGAGAGATCCGCGCAGCTCATGCTGACGTATCTGATCCCGGACAGCAGGGGAGTCCAGGTCGACGCGAAGCCCCTCGACCGCTCGGGCATCCATACCCTCCCTGACCCGGTGCATGCCTTCCAGATCCTTCTTTACCGTGTCTGGAATGTCGACCGTCGAGCCGGCATCCTCCACCCAGCGAACAGGAAGCTCCAGCATGGTCATCCCGGCCTGCTGGGCTCGCACAAGCAGCTCGGTATCGAAGAACCACTCGTTATCTTTCACTTGCGGCAGCAGAGCATGTGCGGCTTGGGCAGTTATGGCCTTGAAACCGCACTGGGCATCATGAAAGGAGACGGCCAGATATGAGCGGAGCATAAGGTTGTAGGTGCGCGAAATGAATTCACGTTTGGGGGAGCGGGTGACCTGAGATTGCGGCATAAGACGCGAGCCGAAGGCGATGTCAGCCCCGCCCTGGAGCAGGGGGGAGAATAAGGCTGCCCGTAGAGCCGATGTCGGTGGATAGATCCACGTCCATATATGCGACGACTGCCGCCCTGGAGCTGAGCCAGGCCTGTTTCAGGGCGTACCCGCGGCCCTTTCTGGTGAGGTGCAAGGCGCATACCTGATTGGGACACCAGTCACACAGGGACTTGGCGATCTGCCAACTGGCATCGGTGCTGGCGTTGTCCGCAATCACGACATTCCAGCTAAAGGGTGTCAGATCTCTGGCGTGACGATCCAGAAAGCTGCATAAGGTGGATACGGAGTCAGCCAACTGGGTCTCCTCGTTGTATACGGGAATGACAATATCGGCATCGACCGGCGCTGGATCGCCATGGTAGATAGGCGAATCATCTTCACTTGGTGGGATTTGCCTGTTGCCAGAAGAGCGCCTGTCGGGCACATAGGATTGTTTACTGATGTTTCTTTCGAGAATATTCGTTGTATTCATGACTCATAGTAAACAACGGCTTCTTGGGATATTCCTCGAACTTGCCTTTATAAACTGATTGGACTCCTTAAAAAGAATCATGAGAATTTCTCAATGCTTGCTGACATTGCTGCACCAAATAGCAACAGTCAATATCGTTTGTCGAGACCAATCAGCATAGTCTTGCTTGGCTTGTTGCAGGGATCGAACCAAGACCAATCTCTGTATTGTATTTAGGCAGAGACCATGATCATGTACATTCAAGCTGCATCTATAACATAAAGAATAATGAAGCAATGATAATATGAACAATACATCCCACAGTTAAGCATTCTTGGATTTGCCTGTTTAGTACGCCTAGATCAAGTCCTGCAGAAACCACAAACAGCGATATGGTTTGTCGATTGTCCCAAGCGTGCCTCAAAGGCAACTGGGTTCAAACGCAATCAGGCTTCCTCTGCTGATACAAAAGCCGACAGGTGTCCTCCTCAATGGGCACTCAAGTTCAGAGAAAACATACAAGACGAATTACAAGCAACAGAGGCATACCAAACAACAAGATGAGCAGGCTGTCATACCAATAATCACCTGTATCATTACCATGACAAAACCGCAAGTTTGGCAATACTCGGTCTAATAATTACAGTCAGCTATCTGCACAGCAAAGGTAGGATAAACACAATGGCACAATAGGTTATGGTTCCGCAAATTAAACTAATTATTTTATGAGGACTTGTTACAAAGTCCTTCCAGGATTTTCCTATGGCCTTGGAAATAGCTGCTATCAGTAACAGGCAAAACCCTGTGTAACCGGTATGGACAAAAATTTTCTCATCCTACTGAGACCACAAGATCTTCCGTGCGCCGGATCTTGATTAAAGCAAACATATCAGTCTTCTTCGGTTGATGCGTGAGCCCATTACTGTTTTCACAATAACAGGGACAAAAGCTTCTAAGATTCGTTTTGGCAGAAAGATCTTTCGCCGACATCTGCGAATGGCTTTCTTCCAACAGCCTGGTTTCATAGCGACCGTAAGACCGAAAATAACCTCGAGTCCCACTTCCAATGTCGCAGTAAAGACGTTAGGTAAACCACATAAAGAATAAGATGTCAAATTGGCTTGACGTAAAGTTTACTTTACTTTATTCTGATGCTCATACAGGTCGCCCGATTCTGAATTGAGTTCCACAAAGGAGAAGCCCATGAAGGGCAAGAAGAGCAATGACGCAACTGTCGATGTGCAACCCAGATTGTTTGGCACTGTTCGTTTCGGCTCCCGTTCGATGCCAGCGCTCACAACCGCTTTGATTCCAGGCCTAGCAAGCAGCATAGTTCTGGGAATCCTTCTGGCTGACTTCATGCCACAGTCCGTGCCATGGATGATCAAGGCTCTAATAGCGGCCGTAGTACTTTGTCCCATATCCGTGAGCCTTTGGTGGGTAATTTTGGTAGATCCCGATACCTTGCCTAGATCAAATCTGCATGCAGAAGAGAAAATAGAGAGCCACTGGTACGGAAGGGCCGAGCAACTTTCATACCGTATTTTCATCGGGTTGGTGTCGGCCGGTTGCCTGCTGGCCAGTTTGATGGGAGCCGATCAGTGGGCCCTCGTGCTGGTATGCGTTCTGATAGCGATGCTCCTGATTCTTGCCCTTTCGTATGCATTTGTGAGGTTCGCCCATCATGAATAACCGCCTGGCAAAGATGCGAAAGGAGCGTGGCTGGTCTCAGGAGCAACTATCAAAAAAGCTGGGAGTAAGTCGTCAAACAGTAATTTCGATCGAAAAAGGCCATTTCGATCCCTCGCTCCCATTGGCCTTCCGCCTGGCCGACGTCTTCGATTCAACCATCGAGGATATATTTCGGCCTTGAACCTCACTTTTTCTCGTAAAACTCGAATCAACAAAGGAACTGTGGGCCGGATCTATCTTTCTCAGCCAGAGTAAGAGGATTGGCTTTAAATAGTTGTCTCTAGCTTATAGCTAGTCAAAAAACGATAGCAAGGGCGGCTTAAGGTCCAGGCACATATACAGGCTGAGAGAATGATACTCACAAGCCATTAATGACAAACGAAGTCCTTTTGAGCCAAAAGACCAGGTACGGTATAGCGGTTTACTTCCAACGTCTGGACAATTTAGGCGAGAGACCTGTCCCTATTTCCAACAATCAGCTTCATACACGGATCAAACAGTGAGCGCTCCAGTCGGGAAACACAGTGGACCTTGCCTTGGAACGCAAAATCAGAGATAATCCTTTTTTAGGAGTAACGATTTGCAGAATGGTTCAAAACGCTGGACTCGTTGAGAATTCCAGCACAGATTGCATCCCTCGTACATCAGAAGAAACTTCGTCTGGCAACACTGACTGCAAGGCTTAGGGGCCCACAGGAATGCCTATAACTTATAGGCACCGTAATCGGTCCAAAAAAAATACACTCACCATCCAGAAATACAAAGCTACAAAAACAAGATTAATATTAGAATCTTAGAAGAATTAATTCGTTCAAAAAGTTATAAGAAACGTTTATTCGTTGAGGCAATGAACTGGTTATAAACCAAATCAGACTTCACAATAAACCTCAATACTACAGATCTTCTTATTCGAACCTTTTACAACTCAGGGGAATAAGAGGTTGATAAATCAACCAGACAACTCAAAATTATGTTGTGCTGAGGGTATAATCTAAGTTTAGGCGGTAATAGCTTGTTATCCAGTAAAATTACCAACTACGGTAGATTTGAACAGGTATCACCAAAGTGAGGGGAACACATTGATATCGACGGAATCGGACAAATGGAAGAGCAGCAAAGAAACGCCTGCAACCATTCAAGAAGAAAGATTCAAGAATTGGAATAGGACACATCTAATAGATAAGGGTACTTTACCAAGAGGAAACTATACATATACGCTCGAAAGTACGCTTAGGAATATGAAAACTAGGCTCCTTGACCAAGCTGGAAGTCAAGTTGCGACTGCTGTCAAAGAATCAGCTTTTGATTATCTTACTTACGACGAATTCAAACCTATTTACGATCAAATCTTAGCTGACTCAGATTTTAAGAAAAATTCCAGTGCTTTACATCATTATGATATGAAAGCAGGCATAGATCGATATAAACAATTTCTTTTTGAGTTCCGCCAAACGGAAGAGGATTATGAAAAGTTCGCTCGTTTACTGGATTTCTTCATTAAACACAATGACGAAAATGTAGAAGCAAAGAAAAACGGTTCACGCCTCGAGTATACGAACAGCACGCAGAGAGGTTTTGCGGAACATTGGAAATTGGACGATGGCTTTAATGTCCTTTCAACAGGCATGGATTTCACCTTGTGGTTCTTTAAAAATGGGGCTTTTGCTACACCTAATTCCACGTATATAAATGTAAACGGAACCTTCCTTAATATCCGTCCGATTTTCAAAGAGAAAAGTAAAAGTATTACAGGGTTGCGCGCTGGCTGGCATCCGGTCAGGTCAGAACCATGGCAGAAAGAACTGCCCTCACTTTCTTGCTCTGTAGATGATCTTGATTTGTCAGCAAAGAGACCGAACCGACTGGTCAAGCAAATGCTTGATTTAATTGTCCAGCTAAACAAGATATATAGAACTTATAGGACTGGTAAAACTAAAATGCCTCACAACATGACCTCGGAACAATACAGCAGGCTCAGTGAACGAGCAAAACAACTACTAGAAGTCAGAAACATTATTTTCCATGGTGCCCCGGGAACCGGAAAGACTACAGTCGCCAGGAAAATAGCCGCTGAATTGCTATGCCTAGACTATGACAACGATGAGCAACTAAACGAACAACTCAATGAAAGTCCGCAATATGAATTTGTCCAATTTCATCCTAGCTATGACTACACGGATTTCGTAGAAGGCCTTCGACCTGAGACAACAGCATCAGGCAATGTGGGTTTTCAACTGTATCCTGGGACGTTTACTAAGTTCGTCAACGAAGCAAGAACTAATCCAGAGCAGAATTATGTGATTGTCATTGACGAAATCAACAGAGGAGATCTGTCGAAGATATTCGGAGAGCTGTTCTTCAGCATCGACCCCGATTACCGAGGGAAAAAAGGGAGTGTTGACACTCAATATACCAACCTCCATTCTTCAGCTTATAAAAAACGTGGCGGATTGGATGCAGGCCAGAAGTTTTATATTCCCGGGAATGTATACATCATCGGAACTATGAACGACATAGACCGCAGCGTAGATTCCTTTGATTTTGCTATGAGACGCCGCTTCACTTTTGTCGAAATAACTGCAGAAGAATCGGCGAAAGCTCTTGACGGTACGCCCAATGGGGATAAAGCAAAGAGCATGATGACAGCTGTAAATAGCAAAATAAGCGACTTCTTAGGGACAGATTATGTGTTAGGAGTCGGATACTTCCTCAAGATAGCACAATCAAGAGAAGATAAGGCACCTATGGAACTTTGGAAGAACCATCTCGAACCATTGCTGACTGATTATCTGAGGGGTATGGATGATGCCGATAGAAAATTAAAAGAGATCCATAAAGAGTTTGAAACAAGTGATGCTTCTAAAGATAAAAAGGAAACCACAACAGGGAACGATTCCTCCAGTGCCAAACACGAATCCACTCAGGAGGATGACGCACCCACAGCTAGCAGTGATTCAGACTCCAGTGAGGCATGAGAAAAGTGGTCAAAAGCGCTTCAGATGCAGGCCAGCAGTTCTGGTACATCACGGATAACAGCCCTATTGAAGATGACTTATTTACTTCAACCGACCTCTGTAAATCGTTACGGAATCAGACAGTAGAAACATTACTGGATGAAGAAGGTATTATTTATGTAGGACAGGACGAGGATGGGGATGTTGATGTAAGTCTCAACCAGCGCGTTATTGGCACTTATCAGGGCAAGACAAGAACGCAAAACCTTATAGGAGTGCTTGGGGACGACCATGATGTAGTTAGCATATCCACACGATTTTTCAAGCGGAATGAAGAACCTGTCCACATAGAGAATGACTATTTCTTCGCGTATCTATTGGAGAAGGTTCTACATGTAGATGTAGCAAAGGGATTCAACTTTCCACCTCTTAAGAACAACCGCTGGAAAAAGCTGCTGATACTTTTATTCCCATATTTCTTGAGTAAAGCTCTTCAAGTCGGTGCATACAAAATGTATGTGAGGCGAGAGTATAACGACTCACGGCTGAAGGGTACGGTCGATGTAGCGAGGTACCTCAGCATTGATATCCCTTTCATCGGGCGTGTGGCGTATACCACCAGGGATCTTGATCTTGATAACCCCGTCAGTGAATTAATCAGGCACACAATTGAATATATTGTTTCAGGATTTAAAATTGGACAGCAGTTGCTTAATGGCAACAAAAACGTCAGGGACAATGTACGAACTATCCGGCTGAGGACTCGGCGATATCTCAAGTCAGAAAGAAACAAGATCATAGACTGGAATATCCGGCATCCCGTTGTCAATGAGTACTTTCGAAGTTACAGGCTACTACAAAAAATATGCGTGGCTATCTTGTGCCACGACTCCATATCAGCAAGTGCCGTAAGGAACGGTCACATCAACGGCATTCTATTCGACTGCTCATGGCTATGGGAGGAGTATCTTAACGTTCTTTTGCGCAACAAATGTAAGGGCCTATCTTTCGTTCATCCGCGCAACAAGTCGAAAACCGGAAAACAATACTTGTTCGGCAAGCCTGAAAAACATGACCGAAATTCTGAAGTCAAAGGAGTTACCGGACTTATATATCCTGATTTCTTAATAAGCAGTGCTCCCATCGTAGTTGCTGACGCGAAATACAAACCGGTGGACAATATTTCTGGTGCAGACTATCTTCAACTACTGGCATACATGTATCGGTTTGATTCCCGATATGGACAGTACTGGTATCCAGAACCACAAAAGGATGATAACTGCAAACCAAATGTAAATAGACTTGAATTGCTCACTGGGATCGATGACGGTGAGCAAAGTAAGCAATTCAGACAGGAGGAGCAGAAAGTCGTACTCGACAAAGTTGGTTTCCCAATTCCCGGTGGAGCATCGACTTATGAGGAGTACTCTTCGTCTATGCAAAAGAGCGAAGAACAATTCGCACAATCAATCATGGCATTGCAAAATCATGGCATTGCAAGCTAAATCGTGGCTATCCGAGAACGTTAATCCGCTCTACAGCAAACCAGGCCCTTTAACCTCAGAAACCTTGCTATCTGATCAGACCGGTGGTATTAAACATGTGATTCCTAGAAGTGTGCGTTTATAACTTCGTAAGCTGTGACATGCAGTTTTTTCTTAATATTCTTACATTTTTAGCGTTCAGCAGGAGTACATCGCTATGCGCTTATATAGCGTCTCTATCCCCCCCCCCCCTGGAGAACCAATGGCGGTATCAAAAGAATGCTCGAATTCAGCGACACATATAAGATATAACAAGATTGAATAAAACGGCCGGCTTACCATATTTATTCGCATGTGGGGCTGAAATGCGTGTCGCCCGGATAATTGAATGGGATAACAACAGCAACTACCGGCCTTATTGACAAGAGCACATCTTGAATTGAAGCGCATACACGTTCAAGACTAAACCTTGCAATATCAGCCTAGCCTATCAGTTTGATATGCAGACTTTATCGGATAAGAGAGTAATCATGACCGGTACCCTCTGTTCGTTAATGCCTGCTGTTGAGTTGTGATCTGGATAGATTGAGAACACGAACTCAGGGCTGTAAGGATATCAGTAAGATGCCATAGCCGGGAAATGGACAACCCTGATGATCCAAGAGAACGTTCTAGCTGCCACATCAGCGAACGTCCCGATAAGGGAGTGCATACTCCGAGGCAAGACCTCGTCTTTTTAGTGGGTATAAGAAAAGAGCACTTTCCTCTGCCGAAGCGATGCTGGATTAGAATACAAAAAATCGCAAACAATTTACATGTTGACAGCGCGAACGCTGAAAAAATAAAACGGCGCTAATAATTCACGAAAATGAATCCTGACCATACGGTGTTATTACTAATAACGCATAGTTAAAGGGTGGGCGAAGTTTGATGACAATGATATGGATTCATTCCTTGACATGTACTCGCCCTATACTAGGGATGGTAGTGTGTAGACTGCTTTTGTCGTCCAGCCAATCCCACTAAAACCTAATCGCCATTAGTAGGCGCAGGCCGATACCAGTGAAAAGGGGTATCTATGAAAGTGGTTGCGATAATAATGAATGTTGCGAGCATATTTGGTTTAGCTGTCACAGCTGCCATACAAATTCGAGCTGGCTATTACAGCGACGAGCACTCTAGCCTCTTTACTCAGTTCGATTCGACGCAATCAGATCTTGCATGGATTTGTGCCTTGCTATTTTTTATTCTTTTCGTATTATCACTTTCAACACTGATTTACTTTGTCGAACAAGCAAAACGGAAGTCACCGAATCAATAAGTACACCTTTAACGAATCCTGTTCCACACCAAAAATACATTTCATAAATGTCGTGTCACCTGCCGCTGAAGGCAGAAACTACAGCATTTTATAGCTTTGTCCCTATCCAAAATCTCTGGCAATAACGCTAGGTATAAAACAATAGAAGCCTTGCAAGAACTCGTCATCAGCAAATCCGACAGTGTTCTATGTCAGGCGAGTTTGTATAACACACTCACTAAAGGCTTTCAAACAACTTTTTACTTGCAATTCAAATGTCTTGCCGGACCTACGGGATTTTGACACGCGCCCCTCCAAGAGAGGGCCGCTGTACTTGTACGAGCTAGTTACCTTTGACTGTTGCCAGTATCAACTAGAATTCAGGCGATGCTAGCAAGCTCCCACTACTAATTTATACGAGCTGAAGTAGATAATTGGTGCACCATTGTGCCAAATCGATTTTTCTATGATTTTCGAAAGATGATAGACGGAAATCCTTGCTGTTCGACAAATCTTAGCGTAACTATACTCAACTTCCTAGAGATGGAATGATACCGAGGAATGGAAAATTAGACATTTACGGACATACATAATTGTTATCTCGCTATATGTTGAATATCAGAAAATGCTGGCCAATTAGTAACTCCATCTTACTGACATACCCGGTCATTCTTGCAGTCTAAGTAAGTAACTTTTGGCTATGGCAATCATCGAAAATCGTAGCGGATCAGCTACCAGAGCCCTGTCAAACTACATCAACTCGACCAACTCCCGAGTTCGCAACAACTATGTATGAGAATCAAAATCTCGTTGATTCCTCAACTAATCCTCTGCAGGCAACTCGGTAAACCAATATCAGGCTGAAACACGGTGCGAATGAGGAGACTCCAGATTAGAGTTGGGAGAAGAGCGCTATTTGGAAGGCCTGCCCCATATGCCAAGGCAGTCCAAGTGAAAGAGGACATGGACTTGCGTCTGTGATGAGACAGTTGCCCAGACGGTCAGTTAGACCGTCAGAACTGGTGAGCCTTGTTCCAATCCGCCACCCGCGCAAAGTAATCAATGTACGAGCTCCCCGGTTATTCGCGGTGACTGTCTCCAGAAGGGGAGTCTTCAGGCCAAAACTTCTGTCACTCGTATTCTCGCCATCCACTGCAACATGCCCACATGATGCCAACGGGCCAAAGCTACAAGGTGACGGGCTGAGAAACTGATCGACCAGTCACAGCCGAAGATTCCCCTAATGATGAACCAGACCGCATCACCATCAGAAGGAAACCCATGCCGAACCCTAGTATCATCACCGTCACCGACCTCGGCTTCGCCTATCCGAGCAGCCCATCCGCCATTTTCGAGCATCTGTCCGCGACCCTTGACCGGGGCTGGACCGCCCTGCTCGGCGACAACGGCTGCGGTAAAACCACCTTGGCTCTGCTCCTGTGCGGACGCCTATCGCCGACCCAGGGAAGCATCAGCCCGAAACCCAACAGCTTGGTCTGCGAATACTGCCCCCAGGACATCGCCGAGCAACCGCATAACCTGGACGATTTTGCCAACGACTGGTCACAGCGGACCGTTGCCATCAGGCGGACCCTGGGCATAGCAGACGATTGGGTCTACCGGTATCCGACCCTCTCCGGCGGTGAGGCGAAGCGCCTGCAAGTGGCCTGCTCCCTCAGCCGGGAACCTGACCTGCTGGTCCTGGACGAGCCGACCAACCATGTGGATGCAGCGACCAGAACCCATATCGGCAAGGCCATGGACTGCTTCGCAGGCATCGGTCTATTGATCTCTCACGACCGGGCCCTGATCGACGCCAGCTGCCCTAGGTCGTTGGTTTTCCGCAAACGTCACACGCAGGCCGGCAATGTGCTGACGCTGACCCAGTTCAAAGGCAGGCTGGCGCAGATCGAGGAGCAGGAGAAGGCTGAAGACCGTCACGCCCAGGAGGAATTGGATAGCAACCGCCGGGAATTGAGCAGGCTCAAGCGGTTCAAGGCTGCACGCTTCCAGAAACTCCAGCATGTGGATGCCCTGAGACAGCAGGGAGGCCGGATCGACCCACACGACCACGACGCCCGGAACATTCACAAACTGGCCAAACCCGGGGCCTCGGGAACAGCAGCTGCCCGCGGCTATCGGCAAGCTGACGCGCGCATCGCCGCGACCAGCAGAAAGAACGCCGACCTACAGACTGCCGCTAAACGCTATGACGGGAGCATGAGCCTGCAGGCCGAAGCCAGCCACAAACGTGAATTGGTCCGAGTTGATGGCGGCGACCTACGTGACTGGATGGAAAGACATGGCGTCGAAGACAGCCAGCATGGGCCAGCTCTAAAAACCATCACCATCGGGCCGAAAGACCACATCGGCATCAGTGGTCCGAATGGACGTGGTAAGTCCACCTTGCTCGAGCTGCTTGCCGCCCGTCTGCCCACGGATCTGCCCCGCCTGATCCTGCCTCAGATCATTGGCTCGGCACGAATACACAAGGCCTTGGAGGACGCGGTCGCGCTGCCGGGGACTCAGAAAAAGAAACTGATGTCGGCTTACGGCCAGCTCAACGCTGATCCAGAAGATCTTCTGGCCGGTCACGAACTCTCTGCGGGCGAGGGCCGCAAACTATTGCTGTGCCTGGGATTCTTAGAGCATCCCCAGCTACTGATCCTGGACGAACCGACCAATCATCTAGACCTTCGCTCCCAGGCCGCTCTGGCCGAGGTGCTGGCACCCTACCAGGGAGCCCTGGTGGTCGTCTCCCACGATGAAGGCCTCCTGGAAGCTGTAAGCTCAATCCGCTGGGAAGTCGAATGATTCCAGGACACCCATCAGCCTGATATTAGTGTGCGGGTTAGGGGACGCGAGTTAATGATATACCAGTCGCCATGCGACCTCCATATGAACATGTCGCCCCAATCCACCACAGTGCAGTGCAGCTAAAAGAGCGAAGAAACGAGAAGAACCAGTGATATGTCAAATATGTGCCTGGAGCCGGGAATACAGGTAATAAAAGATTCCAAGGCCTAAGACCTTGGAATCATTGCTATATGGTCGGGCCGGCGGGATTTGAACCCGCGACCCCTTGACCCCCAGTCAAGTGCGCTACCAAACTGCGCTACGGCCCGACGGTGCATCAGCACCGAGTAGAGATAGTAGCACAGCGTCACCGGGCCGACAACGGTCCGGCGAGTCCCGGTAGACCTGTCCGGACAGACCGGGCACATGATCGACTTGCTATCATGATTCTGGACGGTCGGCGCAACCCGCGTCGGCCGCGAGTCGTTCCAGCCCGGAAGGGGTTCCATGAGCACAGACGTTTTCGACCTTTCGGCCGCAAAGATGCGCGACAAGGGCATGAGCGAAGTCTCCATCAACCAGTTCAGGCACCTTTACGAAACCTGGGAACGGGGAGATGCCAAGGCCTGCGTGCGCGAGAAGGATGTCGTCCCGCTCAAGGACGTGCCCCGCACCAAAGACATCCACGACACCATGGACATGGACATGGCCCTGGACGCATTCTCCCGCACCGCCTTCATCAAGCTCAACGGTGGGCTGGGCACCTCCATGGGCCTGGAAAAGGCCAAGTCCCTGTTGCCCATCCGTCGCCACAAGGCCCGTCGGATGCGCTTCCTGGACATCATCATGGGCCAGGTGCTGACGGCCCGCAAGCGCCTAGGGGTACCCCTGCCGCTGATCTTCATGAACTCCTTCCGCACATCGCGCGACACCATGCGCGTGGTCAAGCAGGACCGTCGCTTCGTCCAGAACGGCGTGCCCATGGAGATCATTCAGCACATCGAGCCCAAGATCGACGCCGACACCGGCCGTCCGGTCGACTTCCCGGCCAAGCCCGACCTGGAATGGTGCCCTCCCGGCCACGGCGACATCTTCTCGACCATCTGGGAGACCGGCCTGCTGGACACACTCAAGGAGCAGGGGATCGACTACCTGTTCATCTCCAACTCCGACAATCTGGGCGCCCGGCCTTCAAGGACCCTGGCCGGCTATTTCGCCCAATCCGGAGCGCCCTTCATGATCGAGGTGGCCAAGCGGACCGAGGCTGATCGCAAGGGCGGCCACATCGTCATCGACAAGGCCAGCGGACGCCTCATCCTGCGGGAGATGTCCCAGGTGGACCCGCATGACCGCAGCTCGGCCATGTCCATCCGCAAGCACCCCTACTTCAACACCAACAGCATCTGGGTCAGGGTCGATGCCCTGCGCGACAAGCTGACTGAATACGACGGCGTGCTGCCTCTGCCCATCATCGAGAACCGGAAGACCGTCGACCCCACCGATCCTTCCACCCGCCCCGTGGTGCAGCTGGAGACCGCCATGGGCTCTGCCGCCACGCTCTTCGAGGGGGCCATCTGCGTGCAGGTGGATCGTATGCGCTTCCTGCCGGTCAAGACCACCGACGACCTGTTCATCATGCGCTCCGACCGCTTCCATCTGACCGACTCCTATGAGATGGAGGACGGCAACTACGATTTCCCCAACGTCCAGCTGGATGAACGCTACTACAAGTACATCGCCGACTTCGACGAGCGCTTCCCCTACGGGGTTCCCAGCCTGGCGGCTGCCAACTCGGTCACCATCGAGGGGGACTGGACCTTCGGCAGGGATGTGACCCTATATTCCGATGCCCATCTGAGCGACCAGGGGCGCTCTTCATACGTACCCAACGGTCAGTATGTGGGACCCCAAGGGATCGAACCGGACGAGTGGGTCTAAGGCCAGGCGCAACAGGGTTCAGCCTGTCAAGAAAAGGGACCATATTTGGGTGTTTGGCTCCCACGGTCCTGAAAATCCATCTATGATAGGTAGACGTGCGTTAGGCGCACTGATACACAAATTTTAACGATACGCGAGGACTGATGGCAGAAGGCACGAACGGAAGACGGCGTTTCTCGGATAAGTGGGGCAAGCACGAACTCGATGTCCTAGCCGTCTTATCGTCCGCTTTCCCGCAATGGCTTACATCACGGCAAATAGCGCAACGGGTCAAGGCCTATGCCGACTCCTACGGCGAGCTGGCCGACCAGGCCGCCAAGGCTGCCTTTGCCAAGCAGTTCCAGCGTGACCGGGCCAAGCTGGCGGCCATGGGCATTGCCATCGAATCCCGTCAACCCGAGTATTCCTCCAAGTCCGAGGGCCAGGATTTCGCCTCCTACCGTCTGCAGCTGGGGGACGAGCCCCGCATCCGTATGCACTTCAACCAGGAAGACATGCCGGTACTGGCCGCAGCCAACTACCTCGCGCGATCCATTGCCATGTCCCAGGAGGCGTGCGAGGAGCCGACCCGGCCAGTCTCACGCACAACGCCCCGAGTGCCACAGGTGCCCATCCCTGGCCTGGGTCTGGACTCCATAGCTCCGGGACTGGGTACTCAGCGCATTCCCGATAACCTGGTCAAGGTCATCGATTCCCGCCGCTTCGCCGCCACAGTGGACGTGGACGGGGAGAACCTGAACGTGGCCTATGCCGACTCGGACGATCTGGCCATGTTCGTCCTGGAGCACCCCGATGCCTCCATCGTCAGCCCGCAGGAGGCTGCGGATGCTTTCCGGCGCCGTCTGGATGCAGCCACCCGCTTCAAGCTGGCCGACGAGTCGCAGAGCCCCGGCGCGGCAACGGTCATCTCCCCGGAGATTGCACGAACCAGCGTCGAGCATTTCGCCAGTGACCTAAGCGACGACGACACCGACCTACGGCACGCCCGCAGGGCCAGTGCATCATCCTTCCAGACCGGGTCCGAGGTGGACCGCCGACTGCGGCTCATGCTTTTCCTGTCCGCACATCTGGGCGAGGAGTTCTCCCTGGCCGAGTTGGCCGATCGCTTCATCGGCCACCCCAGCAGCAAGGAAGAGCTGCGCAAGTACGTCAATACCATCCACAAGGACATCAACACCCTGACCACGGTTTCGGATGACGGGGAGATGGCCGGCAGCCAGTTCTTCGACATTGACTGGTCCCTGCTGGATGACAGCGGCATCGTCTCGGCCACCAACTCGCTGGGCTTGGAGCGACTGGCCGGCATTTCACCCCAGTACCTGAGCATGCTGACCGCCTCGCTCAACTACCTGGCCCATTCGCCCCTGCTGCCCGAGCAATCCCGCACCCAGGCCGAGTCGCTCTACCAGCGCCTGCGCAAGCATGTAGGGCCGGGCGAGACACCCTGGCTCTCCCTTACCGGGTACGAGACCGAGCCCAAGAGTTTCTCGGTGGTACGCCGGGCCATCAAGACCGAGTGCCTGCTGGACATGGAGTACACGGACGCCGCCGGCCGGACCCGCCGCAAGGTGGTGGCCCCCGCCAAGATCTTCGTGGATGAGGGTGTCTACTATGTCGCCGCCTGGACCGATATCGGCGATGCAGCGGAGGGCACCGAGGCCGCGGATGCTCCCTCGGATTCCAGCCGCCACCTCAAACAGGGCACCGGACGCAACAGGCAGTGGCAGGTTCTGCGAATCGCCAGAATCGAACATGCAACCATCGTCAAGCCCAGGCACAAGGTGGAGTTCCCGGATGTGCCTGTCAGTGAGCTGCGCAAGTGGTCCTTCGACAACGGCACGGCTGCGGTCTTCATCACCGACCGGCCGGACCTGCCCTACATCAAGTCCCTGCCGGGTGCCTCTGTGGAGCCCTGCGGGTCCGGGCAGAAGGTTCACCTGACCGTTTCCTCGGACTCCTGGTTCGTGGCCTTCTGCATCGCCCACGCCAAGCACATCACCGCAGTGGCGCCCAAGACCCTGCGCACCATGATCCTGGCCCGTGCCCAGCGCGAGATCACCATCAGCGACGCTCACGACAAGGAGCAGGGCCGGCACTAGTCCCGGTCGGAGAGGAGTGCCATGCCTGGATGGATCTGGATCCTTCTTGTGATCTTCATGCTGGCCATGCTGATCGGCGGAGCCGTCTACGCCATCCGCCACGCCATGGCAGCCAGCCGCTCCATAGGGCGGGTCTCGGACGATCTGAACCGTCACATGCCGCAGCCCCCGGCAGCAGGGCAGTCCCAGGCAACGGATAGGACTAAAGGTCCGGCCTTCGCCCTGCCCCTGTCGCAGTCAACCGAGCGATACAGCCAGGCCCATGCCCTGGTGCTGGAGCGCAAGGAGCAGCGCAGGAGGAACCACGGCCGCATCTGGCGGCGGTGGAAGCAGTTCAATAGGTAGTTCTTGGAGGAACATGTCAGGTCATCGTCACCACGGACAGGATTCAGCAGCATCCGAACCGGGGCCGGCGGAACGCTACGCCCGTTTCAGTCGCCACCGCAAACGCATGACCGGGGCGCCCGCACGCTTTCAGTCCAAGCTTCCCTTCCCCCTGGATGACTTCCAGCTGGAGGCCATCACCGCCCTGGAGGATGGCGACAACGTCCTGGTGGCCGCTCCCACCGGCGCCGGCAAGACCATCGTGGCCGATTTCGCAGTATTCCTGGCCCAGGAACAGAACGTCAAGACCTTCTACACGACCCCTATCAAAGCCCTGAGCAACCAGAAATACCATGACCTGGTCGACCGCTACGGCGAGGATCGGGTGGGGCTGCTGACCGGCGACACCTCCATCAACTCCGAGGCGGACATCGTGGTCATGACCACCGAGGTCCTGCGCAACATGCTCTACGAGCGGTCCTCCACCCTGACGGCACTGAAGTACGTGATTCTGGACGAGGTCCACTATCTGGCCGACCGCTTCCGGGGGCCCGTCTGGGAGGAGGTCATCATCCATCTTCCGGCCTCCACCCGCATTGTGGGGTTGTCTGCCACCGTGTCCAACGTGGAGGAATTCTCCGACTGGATCTCCTCGGTGCGTGGACGCACCCATCTGGTGGTCTCCGAGCGCAGACCCGTGCCGCTGGAGCAGCACGTCCTGGTCCAGGCCGACAGGCACACCGAGCCCGAGATCCTGGACCTGTATCGGCACGATGGCTCTGGAAAGCAGACCCCAAAAATCAACCCGCGTCTGGTCTCCCGGCTGGCCCAGCTGGACAAGGCCGGACAGGAGCGCATCCAGGCCCGCGACAAGGGGCATCATCATCGCCATGGCCGAGGCGGCAGGCCGGAGCGAAGGATGGGGGAGCGGTACCGTCCAAGCCGGGCTGACGTGGTCGATGAGCTGGACTTCATGGACATGCTGCCCGGCATCTACTTCATCTTCTCCCGCACCGGCTGCGACCAGGCCGTCCAACAGTGCATTCGGGCGGGGTTGCAGCTGACCACCGACGAGGAGGCCCGCCGTATACGGCACATTGTGGACTCCATGGCAGCAGGGCAGCTCAGCAAGGAGGATCTCAAAGCGTTGGGATTCTCCCAGTTCCGCTTCGCTCTGGAGCAGGGCTTCGCCGCCCATCACGCCGGCGTAGTCACCCTCTTCCGGCAGATAGTCGAACATCTGTTCGAGTTAGGGCTGCTCAAGGTGGTCTTCGCCACCGAAACCCTGGCCCTGGGCATCAACATGCCCGCCCGCTGCGTCGTGGTCGAGAAGCTGGAGAAGTTCGACGGCACCGGGCATGTGGCCCTGACACCCGGTGAGTTCACCCAGCTGACCGGTCGGGCCGGCCGACGCGGCATCGATGACATCGGCCATGTGGTGGTGGTCGATCACCGGGACTTCAGCCCCAAGACCATGGCAGCCCTGTCCAGTAGGAGGGTCTACCCGCTGCACTCCAGCTTCCGGCCCACCTTCAACATGGCCGTCAACCTGCTCAATTCCTCCAGCTACAGCCGGGCCCGGGACACCCTGGACCATTCCTTTGCCCAGTGGGAGGCCAACCGATCGGCCTCGGAGCTGGAGGAACGCATCGAAACCCTGACCAGCGGCCTGGAGGACTACCGGAAGGCCGCCCAGTGCAGCCGTGGCGATCTGATCGAGTTCATGCGCATCCGTTCAGCCCTCTCCTCGGCCCAGAAGAATGATCGCCGCCGCCTGAAGCGGCAACGATTCACCAGCGAGAAGGCCCGCGACCGGGCATTCCGTGACCTTGACCGGCACATCGACCAGCTGCGCGAGCAGGAGCGCAATCATCCCTGCCGCCAGTGCCCGGACCTGCCCAAGCACCTGCGCTGGGGGAACCGATGGATTCGCATGGACAAGGAGCTGCAGCGCACCCGGGAGCAGTACGAATCCAAAACAGGGTCGGTCTCACGCCAGTTCGACAGGATCTGCCAGATTCTGGCCGACCTGCGCTACACCCGGCCTGTGGACCCTGACGACTGCCGACTGACCCGGAAGGGCCAACTGCTCAGGCGCATTTACAGCGAGCAGGATCTGAGCCTTGCCGAGATTCTGGATCGGGGCATCCTCGACGATCTGGAGCCCCCTGAGCTGGCGGCCGCAGTCTCCGGACTGGTCTATGAATCCCGCCGTGGGGTAGGGGAGCAGCCGGGGGAGAGGGCCGGATACCGGGCTCCCGGGCTGGTTGAGGCCATGGAGGATATGAAGCGTCAGTGGTCCCAGGTGCAGGAACGCTGCGATCAGGCCGGGTTGGAACTGCCCCCGGAACTTGACTTTGGCCTGGGGCCGACCATCTACGACTGGGCCTGTGGCGACTCGCTGACCACCATCCTGCGCGACAGCGACCTGACGGCGGGAGACTTCGTGCGCAACGCCAAGCGCCTGTCCGATGTGCTCACCCAGATCGTCCAGGTGGAACCCTACCTGGGCAGGGGAGGGCATCACCTGGCCAGGACTGCCAGCATCGCCGCCGACCAGGTCAATCGCGGCATTGTGGCTTACACCGGCGTGGAGTGAACACGGGCCCAATCAGGGAATAAGTTTCAGGTCAACACTGTTCTGTAGCTTGGAAGCAGGACGGACACGAGTATGGAGGAATCATGGCAGAGCGCAGTCTTCGCGGCATGAGCATTGGGGCGAAGTCCCTAGAATCCGATCAAAATGTGGACTTCGCGGCACGCAGCGAGGTCGCCTATATCTGCCCAAAGGGCCATCGGACCATTCTGCCGCTGGCTGAGGGTGCTGAGGTGCCCCAGGAGTGGGAGTGCCGCTGCGGGCAGATCGCTCACCTTGAGGGACACGACGAGCAGGAGTCCGGCAAGACCGGCAAGCCGACCAGGACCCACTGGGACATGCTGCTGGAGCGTCGGTCCGAGGACGAGCTCAAGGCTGTGCTGGACAAGCGTCTGAAAATGCACCGCGAAGGATGGTTCCCCGACTATGAGTAAATCACCGAGCCGCCTGGTTCTCTTGGATCTGGACGGCACCCTGACAGCTTCTCATCCGGGCATTATCGCCTCTGTGATACAAACTTTCAAAGAGCTTGGTCATCCTGTGCCCGATGAGGGCGCGCTTCGACGATTCATTGGACCGGCTATCGAAGTGTCCTTGCGCCACAACGGCATCAGAGAGGAAGATGTCGATAGGGGCGTGCAAATCTACCGGCGTTATTACAGCGGGATAGCAGCCTTCGAGGATCCGGAGCATCCAGGACACCAGGTCCCTGGACGCCTGCTCGCTACGGTCTTTGACGGCATTCCAAAACAGCTGAGTCGTATGCGTCAGCATGGTCTGACTATAGCTGTGGCCACCTGCAAACCCGAGTATCAGGCTCTGCCGGTCTGTGACCACTTCGGGCTGACGCCACTGGTAGATGGTGTCTATGGAGCAAGCAAGGACTCCACAAGGATTACCAAGGCCCAGGTCATCACCTACGCACTTGAGAAGATCGGTTGCAATGCAAAGCTCGGCGACAGGGCCCTTATGGTCGGTGACCGTTGGACCGATGCCGATGGCGCCTTGGAAACCGGCCTGGACTGCCTAGGATGCCGCTGGGGCTATGCCGAACCCGGGGAACTCGAGTCTCACGGCTGCTACCGAATCATCGAGCAGGTCGACCAGCTGTGCCAAGCTGTCGATGATTACTTCGACAACGACCATACCCAGCATTGAGTCGGCCAGAACCGCATAGAACCACATTTATGCTTTAGGGGGCCACCCGAGATCACCCGGGTGGCCATTGATAATTGTGAGCGATGCTCTTGCGACGTCACCGAGACGACCATAATAAAGAGACCATGGAATCGCTGGAAAATCACCGGAAAACGGCGCAATCGAAATCATGACCTAATAAGCCGATAATGTACGTTATGTCAAATTACTTATTGTTTTTCTCCCCTATTGATACCCTCACATTCCGTTCAGGCAGCCCGCTGACGCTGCTCGTGTTGGTGCTCCAGACGCTGACGAAGACGCATGGCCGTCAGCTCGTCGATGGGCCGCTCAGGCAGTCCCGGGGTCAGCTGTCCGGTAGTCAAATCCACATGGTCGCAGGTCTGCAATTCCAAATCCATGCGATGCCAGATTGCGCCCACAGAGACAGCAAAGACGGCACGCCCGGACTGCATCAAGGCGAATACCTGATCGGGGCCTGAGCATTCGGTGACCTCGTCGCCGTCGCAGACCACGGTCACGTGCTCCAGCTGGCCGACGGTCCGACGCTCAAGATAAGCCACAGTGCTCGTGGCGTTGACCAGGTTGACGCCGGCATCCAGGAGTCGCTTGAGAACAGCCAGGATGACGACATCCTTGAAGGAATAAAGCCTGCGGGAGCCTGAACCGTGCGAGGCCTTGATTGATGGCTCCACAATCCGCTTGCGGGCCCAATAATCCAGCTGTCGATAGGTGATGCCGGCCACCTTGGCTGCGACCGTGCCACGGTAGCCACGGGTCGTGCCTTCGGCCTGCTCAGGCGAAAAGAGTTCCCCCTGCACCAGCATCGGCGCCTCTTCGGCCATGTCAAGCCCCCTGTCAGTTCTTGGAGATGACTGCCCGATTATCGAAGTAGACCAACCGGAACTTGCCGATCATGATCTCGTCGCCGTTGTGCAGGTCGGCCTGGTCCACACGTTCACGGTTGACGTAGGTTCCGTTGAGGCTGCCCGTGTCCTCGACACGGAAGCCATGATCGGTCCGTACAAAAATGGCGTGCGCCCTGGAGACCGTCGAGTCGTCCAACAGAATGTCCGCCTTCGGATCACGGCCCACGCTGACCTGGTCCTCATCCAGCAGATAACGCGATCCCGACACCGCTCCCCTGGTGGAGATCAGCAGGGCTGTGCCCTCAGGCAATCGGGCCATGGTCTCCAGGTCGTCCTTGGTCAGTGGACGGTCACCGTTGGAGGTGACTGGAATATTCAGGGCCGGCATGCCGATGATGGTCGTCTCGCCCGCAGTGGGAATAGGTTCTGTCATAACTGCCTATTCTACAGGCTTTGCATACTGATAGTCCTGCACGCGTCGAACCTGGTCGATTTTGACACTATCGGACTGGTCCACCGATACGGATGCATGGAACTGCACCTTGATCCGCGAGCCCACTCCCCCGGCGATCTGAATGGCGTTCTGCAGGCTGTCCGGGTCTCCGATGGCCTTGACCACATATGGGCTGTGCAGCTTGGCGTGGTCGCACTGCAGGCCGGTGCGGGTATCCAGCAGATAGGTGTTGGTGACCACCCGGACATCGTTGAAGGATATGACCTCAGCCCCGGCATTGCGCAGCTCCTCGATCAGGTTGAACATGGTCGAGGCATCCACGCGGTCGCTGTCCTCAGTGACCGTTACGACCACTCCCCTGCCCTGGGCCGGCAGCCGTCCGGACAGGATGCCGCTGCTCTGTTCGTTCTGCTGGGCGATGCGGGCGGCCTCCTTCTGCTTATCGGCGGCGGACTTGATGGAGGTCAGCTGCTGGTTGAGCTGGCTCTTGCGCTCCTCCAGCTTGTCGACCTGATTGCTGGTCTCGTCCAGCACCCGCACCAGCTCTTCCTCGGACAGGCTCTGGTAGGAGGACTGGTTATTGCGCACCTGGACGGCGTACCCGAAGCCCAGCAGCGCACACATAAGGGCAACCAGGACGCTGGTGACCAGCCTGACCCTGGTGGCGTTGGAGTTGAGTGTGCGCAGAGGCCTCCGGCGAACCACAGGGAAAGCGCCGGTCTGCGTATCGTCGGATGGGGCCCTGACCCGCCCAGGCCGCCTGGGTGGAATGCTCTTGGGCATCTGTTCATCGCGTTTCTTCCTGAGGGTGTGTCTCATATGATCACCCCTTGAAAATGAACCGCCGAATAGCGGAGACGTTGGAGAAGATGCGGATGCCCAGAACCACGATCACGGCCGTGGACAGTTGGGAGCCCACGCCCAGCTGGTTGCCCAGGAAGACCAGCAGAGTGGCGGTGATCACGTTGGAGATGAAGGAGACCACGAAGACCCGGTCCGAGAAGCTGCGCTCGAAGTAGGAACGGACCGCGCCCATCAATGCATCCAGGGCCGCCACCACCATAATGGGCAGGTAGGGCTGCAGGACGATGGGAATGTCGGGCTTGAGGAAGATGCCCGCCACCACGCCTAGGATCAGGCCGAGAATTGCCGACATGTCAATGACTCCTTCCGGCATAGGACAGATTGGGCAGACCGACAGCATTCAGGTTCAGGCGCCGCTGCTTATTCACATTGACGGTGATGTTCGCATTCTTCAGGTCACGCAGACGATTCTGCAGATCGCTACGAGCCATCAGATCAGACAGGGCGCCCTGGTCGCCTATGGCCTCGATCTTATAGGGCGCCTCAATGGAGGCGGTCCCCACCAGGATGGTCTGACCGGCCGTGCGCACTGAAGTCTGCGTTCCTATTCTATTGCCGTTGATGGCGATGGCCTCGGCTCCCGCAGACCAAAGCTTGGTCAGAAACCACTGCAGGTCCTGGTCCGTGACCAGTTTGATCTGATCAGCATTGTCCCGGGCATCCTTGGAGGCTATAGGGTTGGCCAGGGTGATGACGATGCCCTGGCCCTGCACCTTGCTGGTACCGTTGGTCAGATCGTCGGCGGTCTGCGTGTCGTTCCGGCCCTGGCCACCCACTTGACCCGAAAGCGTGTCGATATTGCCGTTGAGGTCAGAAATCTGCCCGTTGAGGTCGTTGGCACGCTTGCTGACCGCCTCTACCTGGGTAATCAGCTTTTCGCGCACCTTCTGACGCGGGTCCCTGTGCAGCACCTGCACTATGCCCGTGCCCGCCAAGCCGACCAGCACGCAGATGACGAAGACCAGGATCCTGTTCACCCAGACACTCACCGGTGATCTGCGCTCAGCGGGCAGCAGGCGGGCATCCTCGAACATGGGATCCATGGGACGGTTGGTCAGGTCATCGATCAGCCTCAGGGACTCATCGGCCATGCGCCGACGAATGGACTCCTGGGAGGGCTCGGAGCTCTCCTCATCCACATAGTGGCGCTCCAGGCCGGCAGTGGAATGCGAAAAAGCCGCCCGGCGGTGAATCAGGGCACGGTCGGGCGGCACGGGGAAGGATTCAGGCGTCATCTGTGGCTCAGTCATGATGGCCATCCTGATGGTCCTGATGGTCCTGACGAAGCAGTCCAATGCCTTGACGTGCGTAGATCAGCCCTGCCAGCCAGTAGAGCGCCACACCCCAGATGACGGCGGCAAGAGCCACCAGATGGAAGAAGCGGAAGAAGGCGGAAGTGCCCACATCCGCAAAGATCAGGGCAGGTATGGCAAGCATGAGCACGGCCGTTCCGGTCTTGCCCGCGAAGTGCACCGGCAGAGGGCCGTAGTTGTGTTGGGCCAGAGCCAGAACCAGCAGGCCCATGAGCACATCCCTGGCACCGACCAGGGCCAGAAGCCACCAGGGCAGTATGGAGGCGATGCTCAGGGCAAGGACAGAGCAGAGAATGAGCAGACGATCGGCCACCGGGTCCAGAATCTGCCCCAGCTTGCTGACCTGGTTGAACCTGCGGGCAATGACCCCATCCATACCGTCCGACAGGGCCGAAATCAGCATGACCACCAGGGAGATGATCAGATGCCGGTTGGCCACCAGGTAGGCAATAAGGGGTATGGACAGGATACGAAGCAGGCTGATGACATTGGGTACGGTGAGAATCACCGACCTCGGCTCAGGGCTGTACCTGCTGCGTGAAATTCGATCGATCAGTGCCATCCGACTACATTCTAGAGGCTTGAAGGGCTGTTACAAGGATGGCGCGCGCGCCAATTTCATAAAGCCGGTCCATGAGGTTGTTCACCTGGTCCCTGGGTACCATGGCCCTGACCGCCGCCCACTGCTTGTCGTGCAGGGAGGAGACTGTCGGAGACTCATACCCGGGCGTGATGCCCACAGCCATGGCTACACGCTCAACCGGGATGTCGTAATCCATCAGTACATAGCGGCGGGCTGTCAGCACACCCTCCAGCCTACGGGACATGACCGCCAGGCGCTCATCATCCGGATCCAGGCGGGGCGACCTGATGAGAATACCCTCCGACTTCAGAATGGGATCGCCGAAGACCCGAAGCCCGGCGTTGCGCAGGGTGGTGCCGGTGGAGACCACATCGGCTATGAGGTCAGCCACCCCAAGCTGAACCGACGACTCCACTGCCCCGTCCAAGTGGATCAGTTCAGCCTTGAGCCCCTTACTGGTCAGGTAGTCTTCAAGAAGCCGGTCGAAGGTGGTGCCGATCCGCTTGCCGTCCACGTCCTGCAGGGTGTTGATGGAGCTGGCCTCCGGAGCGGCGAACCTGAAGGTGGAAGCGCCGAATCCCAGCTGGGCGACCTCGACGGCCCCGGTACCCGAATTCAACAGAAGATCACGCCCGGTGATGCCCAGATCGATGGTTCCCAGGCCGACATAGACCGCTATATCGTTGGGCCTTAAGTAAAAGAGCTGGATGTCGTTGTCGACGTCATCGACTACCAGCTGCCGATCGTTGGAACGCAGACGATAGCCGGACTCTGACAATAGTCTCCATGCGGGCTGGGACAACATGCCTTTATTGGGCACCGCGACCTTCAACACGGCAACCTCCTAATTGCGGAAGCGAATCTACAGCGGAATGGGATTGGGGGGTCACAGGTACCTGTAGACATCCTCCAAGGTAATGCCCCGATCGATCATCATGACCTGGATGTGATACAGCAGCTGGCTCATCTCCTCGGCGGTCCGCTCCTTGCCCTCGTACTCGGCTGCAATCCAGGTCTCCCCGGCCTCTTCATTGATCTTCTTGCCGATGAAATGCGTGCCCTTGTCCAGCTCTTCAACAGTCAAGGATCCTTCCGGGCGCTCCTTGGCCTTGGTCGTGAGCTCCTCAAACAACCCATCGAAGGTCTTCATCTGGCTATCTCCGTTCTTCCTGCAAAACCTGTCAGTCCTTGTAGCTTACCTGCGCGGCCTGCCTGATCTGGTCAATGGCCTTGGCCGGGTCGTCGGCACCGTAGACCGCAGAGCCTGCCACCAGGACATCGGCTCCAGCCTCTGCGACGATGGGGGCCGTGGTGGGGCTTACCCCGCCATCCACCTGGATGTGGGTCTTGAGTCCGCGGGCGGTGATCTGGTCACGCAGGCGGCGGGTCTTGGGCATCTGATTGTCCAGGAACTTCTGGCCGCCGAAGCCTGGTTCCACGGTCATGACCAGAATCATGTCAAATTCATCGAGAATATCGAAAATGGGCTCCACGGGTTCGGCAGGGCGCACGGCCAGACAGGCCTTGACCCCCATGTCGTGCAGCTGGCGGGCCAGACGGACCGGGGCATGGACGGCTCCGGTGTGGAAGGTGACGGAGGCGACACCCAGCGTGGCGAATTCAGGGGCCCAGCGGTCGGGGTCCTCGATCATCAGATGCACGTCAACCGGCAGGTCGGTCACCTGGCAGATGCGCTCCACCACAGGCTCGCCAAGCGTCAGGTTGGGAACGAAATGGTGGTCCATCACATCCACGTGGACCATATCGGCATTGGCAATAGCCTTGAGATCCCGCTCCAGGTTGGCGAAATCGGCGGAAAGAATGCTTGGTGCTATCTGAATGCTCATGAAGATTATTCTATGTTGTGCGGAAGACTGGCGGCACCGGTTTGTAGCTCAATTACACAGGTCCCGACCCTTGGGTGGCCGACCCCCGCCCTACTTGCTCCGGGCCTCGGATTCCTGACGGACCTCAAGCTCGGTGATGGTCCTCAGCTTTTCGGACAGCAGGGAGGTCGGCTTGCCCTTGCGCCCGATGAGGACGAAGGCTGCAGCCGCCAGGAAGAAAACCGTCATGGACACCCAGACATTGATCCTGACCCCCAGGAATTCGTGGGCGAAGTCGATGCGAAGGGCCTCGATCCAGGTGCGCCCCAGGGTGTACCACATGACATAGAGGGCGAAGAGGGAGCCGGCCTTGAGGACGTTCACCGCCTTGTGGCCGATCCAGACCAGGAGGGCCGCGCCGATCAGATTCCAGATCATCTCATACAGGAATGTTGGCTGGAAGAGGGTGCCGGTCGGGCAGGTGGCCCCGTCATAGCACTGTTCGCTGCTGCCGATGGCGGAACCCGCCGCGTCGATCTTCAGGCCCCAGGGCAGCGTGGTGGGAGCCCCGTAGAGCTCCTGGTTGAACCAGTTGCCCAGCCGCCCGATGGCCTGTGCCACCAGAAGGGCTGGAGCCACGCTGTCGGCCAGCAGGGCGGTCGGGTAATTCTTGTGACGGCACCAGGCCCAGGCCGCCAGAGCTCCCAGGAGGACCGCACCCCAGATGCCCAGGCCTCCACGCCAGATGCGCAGGATATCCGCTGGGTTGCCATCGGCTCCGAAGTAGCGTTCGGGGGTGGTGATGACGTGATAGAGCCTTGCGCCGACGATGCCGGCCGGTACCGCACAGATGGCGATGTCCAGAATCTGGTCGGTCCGGCCACCCTCCTTCTTCCAGCGTCTGGCCGTGATCCAGGCAGCCACGATGATGGCCAGAAGCATGGTCAGGGCATAGAACCTGATGGTGACCGGCCCCAGTTGGAAGCTGGATATTCCCGGCGATGGAATGTAGGCAAGCGTCATAAAGCCCCAATCTAGCCCCTGGGCCTTACAGCCCCGCTCACTTCCTGGCCTGGGAGATGCCCCAACGCAGGTCGGAGCAGACCTCGGCCAGGGCCTCCAGTGCCTTTCTGCGGTCCTTCCGTGGCCTGCCCTCGTCATCCAGAAGACAGTGGACCAGGGCCGAGCCGACGATGACCCCGTCCGCGTAGGCGCCGACCTGGGAGGCCTGCTGGGCGGTCGAAACCCCGATGCCCACGCACACATAAGGGGCGCCCGCATGCCTGACCCGAGCCACCAGGTTCCGGGCCGAGTCGGACATGCTGGTTCGCTCGCCGGTCACGCCCATCCGAGAGGTCGCATAGACGAAGCCCCTGGCGGCTCGGGAGGTGAGTTGCAGACGTGCATCGGTGGAGTCGGGCGAGACCAGATAGACCCGATCGAGGCCATAGCGGTCCGACTGCTCTATCCATTCCCCGGATTCGTCGACGATCAGATCCGGGGTGACCAGCCCTGACCCGCCTGCCTCGGCCATGCGCTGTGCAAAATCCGCCACGCCGTGATGCAGAATCAGATTCCAATAGCTCATGACCAGAGCCCTTGCGCCGTCCGCCTGGACCTGACGGACCGCATCGAAGACGCCTTCCACCTTGACGCCATTGTCGATGGCGCACTTGCTGGCCGCCTGGATGACCGGACCATCCATGACCGGGTCGCTGTAGGGCAGTCCGATCTCGACGATGTCGACCCCGCTTTTCACCATGACCCGCATGGCCTCCAGCGATGTGGGCACGTCGGGGAATCCATAGGGGAAGTAACCGATGAAGGCCGGTCTGCCCTGCTGGCGGAGGGCCTGCAGCGTGGACGCCACCGGGCTGATCGCGCGGCTGAGCCCCTTGGGTTGGACGGGTTGGACGGGCTGGACGGGGGCTTTCTGCCATTGCCATTGCTGGTTGACCATCAACGGGCCTCCTCTTCTGCTTGATCGCTCTTGGCGTGCCCGGCCTGGGCTTCCAGAGCACTGGCCTCCTGCTCGGACAGGTAGCCGAACCATCTGCCCGCCGTGGCCACGTCCTTGTCGCCTCTGCCCGAGATGTTGATCAGAATGACAGGATTCCTGATTCCCTTGCGCAGAAGGTCGATGGCCGCCTTGCTGGCTCCTGCCAAGGCGTGCGAGGACTCCAGGGCAGGGATGATGCCCTCGGTCCGGCACAGGTCGCTGAAAGCCTGCATGGCCTCCTTGTCGGTCGCATAGTCATACTTGACCCGGCCCATGTCGTGCAGCCAGGCATGCTCAGGACCCACCGAGGCGTAATCCAGTCCGGCGGAGATGGAGTAGGTGTCCATGGTCTGGCCCTGGTCGTCCTCCAAGAGATAGGACCTGGTCCCCTGGAAGACGCCGACCTGTCCTGTGCCTGGCGACAGGCGGATGGCGTGCCTGCCCGAGCTGGGCCCGTCCCCGCCGGCCTCGTATGCATAAAGGGAGACCCGGGGATCGTCCAGGAAAGTGTTCATGATGCCTATGGCGTTGGAGCCACCGCCCACGCAGGCCACAACCCCGTCGGGATGGTCGATACCGTATGCGGAAAGCTGTGCGGAGGCCTCTTCGCCGATGATCTTCTGGAAGTCCCTGACGATGGTCGGGAAGGGATGGGGGCCGGCCACCGTGCCCAGCAGGTAGTGGGTGGACTCCACGTTGGTGACCCAGTCGCGCAGGGCCTCGTTGATGGCATCCTTGAGAATCCTGGTCCCGGTGGTCACCTCGACGACTTCGGCGCCCAGCATTCGCATCCTCGCCACGTTCAGGGCCTGTCTGCGGGCGTCGATCTGCCCCATGTAGATTCGGCACTTGAAGCCCAGGAGGGCACAGACCGTAGCCGTGGCCACGCCGTGCTGTCCGGCGCCGGTCTCCGCAATGACGCGGGTCTTGCCCATCCGCTTGACCAGGAGCCCTTGCCCCAGGGCGTTGTTGATCTTGTGGGCGCCCGTGTGGTTCAGATCCTCCCGCTTCAGGAAGACCCTGACCTGGCCGCCGACCCGGTCACTGATCAGCTTGGCGAACCGGGGGGCCGGCGTCAGGGCCGAGGGACGCCCCACATAGACCCGGTTGAGTCTGTTCAGCTCCTCACGGAAGGCCGGATCGGCCTTGGCCTCCTTATAGACACGCTCCAGCTCGTCAAGGGCGCCCACCAGGGCCTCAGGGACGAAACGTCCACCATAGGGGCCGAAATAGGGACCGTCATGGGTCGACAGGGGCCTGGCCTCGGCGGCCTTGAAGCGGTGACCGGCCTGAACCAGCAGACGAACTGTACCCTCCTGGTCCTGGGAGGTGACCAGACCTTCCCCTATCAGGACCGCATCGGCCCCTGCCCGGGCGTAGCGCTCCAGCTCGACCGTGCCGAACACTCCGGATTCGGCCACCTTGACCACGTCCTTGGGCAGGTTGGATGCCAGCCGGGCATACTGGTCGACGTCGACGCTCAGGTCCTTCAGGTTCCGGGCGTTGATGCCGATCACCCTGGCACCGGCCGCAATGGCCCGCTGGATCTCCTGACGATCATGCGTCTCGACCAGGGCGGTCATGCCCAGGCTCCCGGCCAGGTCGAGCAGGTGCCTGAGGCGGGTATCATCCAGGGCAGCCACAATCAGCAGTATCATATCCGCTCCGTTGGCCCTGGACTCCCAGACCTGGTAGTCGGAGACGATGAAATTCTTGTTGAGCACGGGAATGCCGACGGCCTGCCTGACCTGCCGCAGATCCTCCAAGGACCCCAGGAAGCGCCTGCCCTCGGTCAGGACCGATATGGCCGAGGCGCCCCCGTTGGCATACTGTCGGGCCAGGGCGGCCGGATTTTTGATGTCGGCAAGGTACCCCTTGGAGGGCGAGGCTCGCTTGATTTCCGCGATGATCGGAATGCCGACGCTCTCCCTGAGCAGTCGGGCGGCATCCAGAGGTTTGCGCTTCATGCTCCTGACCTGTTGCTTGAGGCTTTCCAAGGGAATCTTCTGTACCCGGCCCCTAGCATCCTCCACGGCGCCGGCCACCAGTTCATCCAAGACGGTCATAGAGCCCTTCCCTCCATTTTCCTGTGTGTTCCCTGCCACAACCTTAGCGTCTTTCTGCACTGGATCACCCTTCCTCGCTCTGCATTTGTGCCTGCGTACGGTTACCCTGCACCGCCGGCAGGGGTCCTCCGGCCTCGAAACATGACCTGTGTCCGGTGTGGCAGGCCGCCCCCACCTGGTCTACTTCGATAAGCAGCGCGTCCCCGTCGCAGTCGATGCTGACTGCCTTGACGTATTGGACGTGCCCGGAGGTGTCTCCCTTGCGCCAGTATTCCTGTCTGGAGCGGGACCAGAAAGTGACCCTACCCGTGGTCAGGGTGCGCCTCAAGGCCTCCTCATCCATGTACCCGACCATAAGCACCTGACGACTGTCATACTGCTGGACCACAGCGGCCACAAGTCCCTTGGCGTCCTTCTTGAGCCTGGCCGCTATGCTCGGATCCAAACGTGCTTCCCGGTCCTTCGAAGACTGTGACATTGATCCTCGTTCTCCTTGATTCATCTGATTGGTTCTGCTGATTGGTCCTGTTGATTCGTCCGACATGACCTTGTCGGGTGATTATCCATGAATCTATGGTATGGGTATGGTTTCCCGATGGATGCCAACAGGGCCTGCAAATGCCGTGCACCATGTGGTGCCGAAGAATTATCTGCGGGATTGATTCAGGCCTGCCATCGAACCGGATACCCGGCCGCATGGAGCGCCTGCTTGACGTCCTTGATGGACACCTGGCCAAAATGGAAGACGGAAGCCGCCAGGACCGCGTCGGCCCCGGCCTTGACAGCAGGAGGAAAATCGGCGGCCTTGCCTGCCCCTCCACTTGCTATGAGCGGCAGTGATACAGCCTTGCGCACGTCGGCGATCATCTCCAGATCGAAGCCCTGACGGGTGCCGTCCGCATCCATGGAATTGAGGAGGATCTCGCCGGCCCCTAGCTCCTGGGCCTGCTTGACCCAGTCAATGGCATCGATGCCGGTGGATTGGTGGCCGCCCATGGTGGTCACCTCATATCCCGAGGTAATGCCCTGTACATCGGATCGGCGGGCATCGACCGATAGCACCAGGACCTGGCGGCCGAACCGCTGGGCGATGTCTCCGATGACCCGCGGATTGGCGATGGCTGCCGTGTTGATGCCGACCTTATCGGCGCCTGACCGCAGGAGAGTATCGACATCCTGCGGGGTACGCACGCCTCCGCCAACGGTCAGCGGAATGAAGATCTGGTCGGCAGTGCTTTTGACCAGGTCCACCATGGTGGCCCGCCCGCTGCCCGAAGCGGTCACATCCAGAAAGGTCAATTCGTCGGCGCCCTGTTGATAGTAGGCGGCAGCCAGCTCGACCGGATCACCCGCATCGCGCAGATTCTTGAAGTGGACGCCTTTGACCACACGGCCCTGATCGACATCAAGGCAGGGAATGACACGAACCGCTACCGTCATGCGACCTGCCTTCCTGCCTGAACCGATTTGTTTGAGTCACGACATTAGCTTCTGCAGTGTCCGAAGACCATGGCATGTCCACACTATGGCATGGCTGTGTCATGGCCACATTGCAAAACGCGGAATCAGGCCTGGAGCTTGACGGACTTGGCTGCCAGCTGTCCGCAGGCGCCGTCGATGTCCGATCCTCGGGTGTCCCTCATGGTTGCAGTGATGCCGGCCTTGTGGAGGATGTCCAGGAAGCGCTGCTCATCCTCGGGCTTGGAGGCCGTCCAGCGCGACCCCTCGATCGGATTCAGGGGTATGGGGTTGACGTGCGCCCAGTCGTCCCCGTAATGGTTGAGGCGCTTGGCCAGAAGGCGGGCGTGCTCGGCCTGGTCGTTGATGCCGCGCATCAGGGCGTACTCGATGCTGACCCGTCTGCCGCTGGCCAGGTAGTAGTCGTGGGCCGCGTCCAGGACCTGGGTGGTATTGAAGCGGCGGTTCATGGGAACCAGCTTGTCGCGCAGCTCGTCACTGGGAGCATGGAGGGAGACGGCCAGACGGACCGGGATTCCCTCTTTGGTCAGCTTGCGGATACCGGGGACCACGCCGACCGTGGAGACGGTGATGTTCCTGGCCGAGATCCCGAATCCCTTGGGCGGCAGGGCACTGATCTGCCTGACTGCGGAAAGCACGGCCCGGTAGTTGCCCATGGGTTCGCCCATCCCCATGAAGACGATATTGCTCAGACGACCTGGACCTCCGGCAACCTGTCCGGACTTCATCATCCGGGAGGCGGCCCGGACCTGCTCCAGAATCTCACCGGTTGACATGTTCCGGGTCAGGCCCAGCTGACCTGTGGCGCAGAAGGGGCAGCCCATGCCGCAACCGACCTGGCTGGAGATGCAGAGGGTGGCCCTGGAGGGGTAGCGCATGAGCACGGATTCGATCCTGGATCCGTCGAAGAGCTCCCAGAGGGTCTTGATGGTGGTCCCCTGATCCGCCTTCTGAACGGTGACCGGGGTGATCAGTTCAGGGAAGAAGCGGTGTGCGGCCTCCTGACGGCTGGCCGCAGGAAAGTCTGTGAAGTCGTCCGGGTTGGTGGACAGGTGATTGAAGTAATGGTTGGCCAACTGCGAGACCCGGAATTTCGGCAGGCCCAGTTGGGCGCAGATCTCCTGACGCTCCTGCTGGTCCATGTCCGTAAAGTGGCGCGGCGGCTTGCCTCGCCGGGCGTGGTCGCCCGCCAGAACGTCCCTGAAGGCCCCATCCTTGCCTCCGGGGGTGATGCCGGTCTCAGGCTCGTCACCGGTCATGTCGACATCCGTCATACCTCAACCTCATCCTGTATCAGTCATCCGACCATCAATTCCGGTCACAGGCCGGTAGTCAAAAGAACCAGTGTGATGAACGGTGCGGACATGAGGATGGAATCCACCCTGTCCAGCACCCCGCCGTGGCCCTTGAGCAGGTGGCCCATGTCCTTGATCCCCAGGTCTCGTTTGATCAAGGAGGCACTCAGGTCCCCGAGGGTGCCTGTGGCTCCGACCATGATGCCCATGAGCAGGGCGACCCACCAGATTCGTCCCCAATCCGCCATGGGGTAGGTGGCCGCAAAGATGACCAGGGCGCCGACCAGGCAGCAGAGCATGGAGCCTGCAAGCCCCTCCAGCGACTTGCCGGGCGAGATGCGGGGCGAGATCTTGTGCTTGCCGAAGAGCGAGCCGAAGAGAAGACCGCCGATGTCGCTCAAGGCAGGCAGGAAAATCACCATGAAAGCATGTGCGGCGGGATGCCCGCCGAAGGTGGTGGGCAGGGTTATCAGACAGGCCAGGAGGGTGATGTAGACAACGGTCAGGAGGGTGACTCCCACATTGGCCAGGCTGCTTGACCGGCTATCACCCTCTGCGGTGCCGTAGGAGGCATCGGCCATGGTCTGAGCATCCTTGCCCGACAGCTTGGCGTTCACCGCCTTGAGCAGACGGCCGCCCAGACGATGGTTGCGGGTGGCCGCAAGAGCCCCGACCAGGGCAGTGATCAGAACACCGGCGGTCATGACCGCCACATGGTCCGGCGCGTAGAACGAGGCCAGCATGGTGGCCGCCGAGCATACCCACAGCTCGACCACCGGAATGTGCAGGCCCGCCGTGGCAAAGTCCACCCTGAGCTCCCAGAGCCCCAGGGTCATGAAGATCACGATCAGATAGATGAATGCGTCGATGCGCACCAGGATGCAGGCCAGGATGATGACCACCAGAAGCGCACCGGTAGCCACCGCCTGTGGCATGTTGCGCCCGGTCCGTTTGTTCAGGGTTGCGACTGCATCCTGACCTGCATTCTCGGCTAAGCTTTCCTTGGTACTCATGAAGTGTGGACCCTCCCCAGGCGGATCAGACCTCGAGGATCTCCTTCTCCTTGGCATCCAGGAGCTGGTCGATCGTGTCGTTCTTCTGCTTGGTGACGGTCTCCAGCTCCTTCTGCAGCCGGTTGCCCTCGTCCTCGCCCAGGTCGCCGTCCTTGACCTTGGCCTCCAGCTCCTCCTTGACCTTGCGCCGGATGTTGCGGACAGCCACCTTGCCCTCCTCGGCCTTGTTCTTGGCCAGCTTGACGTAGTCCCGGCGGCGCTCCTCGGTCAGCTCGGGCATGGTGACCCTGATGACGTTGCCGTCACGGCTGGGGTTGACGCCCAGGTCGGAGTCGCGGATGGCCTTCTCGATCGCACCCGCCTGGGAGGGGTCGAAGGGGGTGACGGCCAGGGTGCGAGGCTCCGGGACGCCGATGGATGCCAGTGACTTGATGGGCGTGGGAGTGCCGTAGTACTCCACCATGATGTCGTTGAGGAAGGAGGGGTTGGCTCGCCCGGTCCTGATTCCCGAGAAGTTCTCCTTGGTCGCCTCGATGCTCTTGTCCATCTGCCTGCCGGCCTGGTCCACCACTGTGGTCATGATCTGCTCCTTGCTGTATGGACCATCCGCCTGTGCGCGCGAGGTCCTTCATTCTTATACTCTACGGCCATAGGGCCACGGGGGCCAAGCGGCGTGGGGTCTGCCCGCGACCGGTCACAGGGTGCGATCAGGGCCGCCGTGGACCAGGGTGCCCAGACGCTGGCCCTCGAGCGCGCCAGTCACGTTGCCTTCACCCTCCAGCCCGAAGACTCGGATGGGCATGTCGTTGTCCCGGGCCATGGACAGCGCTGCCGCATCCATGACGGCCAGGTTGTCCACCAGGGCCCTCTGGTAGCTCAGATTGGTGAACATGCGCGCCGAGGCCTGCTTGTGCGGATCAGCCGTATAGACACCGTCCACACCGTTCTTGCCCATCAGGACCTCGACGCAGTGGATCTCCAGGGCCCGCTGGATGGAGACGGTGTCGGTTGAAAAGTAAGGCATGCCGGATCCTGCGCCGAAGATGACCACGCGCCCCTTCTCCAGGTGACGGATGGCCTTGAGCGGAATATAGGGCTCGGCCACCTGGCCCATGGTGATGGCTGTCTGCACCCTGGTGGCCTGACCATCCTGCTCCAGGAAGTCCTGCAGGGCCAGGCAGTTCATGACCGTGCCCAGCATGCCCATGTAGTCGCCGCGCGAGCGTTCGATTCCGGCCTGGCTGAGCTCGGCTCCGCGGAAGAAGTTGCCGCCGCCCACCACGATGGCCACCTGCACGCCGCCCTGCACCGCCTGGACGATCTCCTTGGCCACCCGCTTGACCACCTGCACGTCGATGCCGACCTCGCCTCCCCCGAAGGCCTCTCCGGAGAGCTTGAGCAGCACACGACGAGGCGCTGCTGGGTTTTGCGCTGAATCGGATCCGGTCATAAAAGCCCTTTCTCCAGACATGATGACGGGCGGAATACGCCGCTAATAGGGTATCGGGGCTGGGCGACAACCCCTACCTGAGCAGGCCCTGGGAATTGACCCAGGACAAAAGAAGGGGAGCGACCACGAAGGCCACTCCCCTGCCATCAGTGCCGACCGTCTGCCCATCCCTCAGACAGGATCGGGCGAGACGACCCACGACATTGCCGGACTACCGACTACTCCTCGTCGCCCTTGCCGACCTCGAGACGGGCGAAGGCCAGAGCCTTGCCGCCAGCCTGCTTGAAGAGGTCGCCAATGGTCTTGGAGGTGTCCTTGACATACTGCTGCTCCAGCAGGACGGTCTCCTTGAAGAAGGCGTTCAGACGCCCCTCGACGATCTTGGGAATGATCTTCTCGGGCTTGCCTTCGGCCTGGGACTTCTCGGTGGCCACACGACGCTCGGACTCCACCACGTCGGCGGGCACATCCTCGCGGCTGAGCCACTTGGGGCTCATGGCGGAGATCTGCAGGGCCACCTCATGGGCCACCTGGGCGCCGGCCTCATCAGTGGCGATCATGGCCACGATGGAGGGGGGCATCTCCACGGACTTGCGGTGGGCGTAAATCTCCACACGGGGACCTTCGACCCGGGCCACCTGGCCGACCTTGACGTGCTCATGGAAGAGCGCGCCGGCCTCCTCCACAGTCTCCTTGACGGTGCCGGACTTGGACGGAGCGGCATCGACCTGCTCGGCGTTGGAGGCATCAGCCTTGGCCACGTCGTCGATGACCTCCTTGCCGAACTCGACGAACTGAGGGGTCTTGGCCACGAAGTCGGTCTCGGAGTTGAGCTCGACGGCATAGCCGATCTGGCCCTGTCCGCCCTCGACGACGGTGGAGGCGATCAGGCCCTCCTGAGCCTTGCGGCCCTCACGGGCGCCTGCGGCCTGGATGCCGGTGGCGCGGATGATCTCCTTGGCGCGGGCCATGTCGCCCTCGGCCTCGGTCAGGGCCTTCTTGACGTCCATCATGCCGGCGCCGGTCTGGTCACGCAGCTCCTTGATCAGTGCAGCGGTGATTTTTGCCATGAAACTCTCCTATCTAGACGCCAGATTCAGGCGGCCTGATCAGCAGCGGGGGTCTCCTGCTGCGGTTGCGCAGGCTGCCCGGCCTGGGGAGCCTGGGCGGTCTCCTGGGCCTGCTCCTGCGGCTGTCCGTCCTTGTTCTCCAGCAGGTTCTTCTCCCACTCGGCCATGGGCTGGTCGGAGGCCTCCTCGGTCTTGGCGGCCTTGCCGGAGCGCTCCAGCAGACCGTCGGCCACGGCATCGGCCATGAGCCTGGTCAGCAGCTCGACGCCGCGAATGGCATCGTCGTTGGCGGGAATGGGGTAGGTGACGAGCTCAGGATCCGTGTTGGTGTCCACCAGGGCCACCACCGGAATGCCCAGCTTGTTGGCCTCGGAGACCGCCAGGGCCTCCTTGTTGATGTCGACCACGAACAGGGCCGAAGGGGTGCGGTTCATGTTGCGGATGCCGCCCAGCTGGCGCTCCAGCTTATCCTTCTCGCGCCGCAGGAGCAGGAGTTCCTTCTTGGTCAGCCCCGAGCCGTGCACATCGTCGAAGTCCATCTCCTCCAGCTCCTTCAAGCGGCCGACCCGCTTGGTCACGGTCTGGAAGTTGGTCAGCATGCCGCCCAGCCAGCGCTCGGAGACGTAGGGCATGTTCACCCGGGTGGCCTGGGCCTTGATGGCCTCCTGGGCCTGCTTCTTGGTCCCCACGAAGAGCACGGTGCCGTTGTGGGCCACGGTCTGCTTGATGAAGTCATAGGCCTGGTCGATCAGACCGAGCGACTTGAAGAGGTTGATGATGTGGATGCCGTTGCGCTCCATCAGGATGTACTGCTTCATCTTGGGGTTCCAACGACGGGTCTGGTGTCCGAAGTGGACGCCGGCCTTCAGCATTTCGCTCATGGTGATCTGTGCCATGTCCGTACCTTTCATTGTCGGTTATTGCCTGGCCATGTGCACCTGCGTGCAACTCCGAAGAGCCGACCGACACAGGGCGTCGCGGACATGGCGCGAATTTACGGCGTGTGTTCGGGAATACTCTTGGCGCGCCTGCCCACCCGTGACAGCGGACCTGCGCAATGACACGCCGAATTACCATGATACCCGAGGCCAATGACCTCGGGTATCATGTTCGCCCTCTGCCTACTTGGCTGATCTCAGCTGCTGCATGGCCTTGCGGCGGACATCGCTCTCCAGCCGATCCACATAGACATGGCCGTCCAGGTGATCGCACTCGTGCTGGATCATCCGCCCCATGATGCCATGGCCTTCGAGGGTCACCGTCTTGCCGTCCAAGTCGATGCCGTGGGCTCGGGCGTAGTCGGCCCGCCTGGTCGGATACCAGAGGTTGGGCAGGGACAGACATCCCTCCTCGCCATACTGCTCGCCGGAGGTCTTGTCGATGACCGGATTGATGATGTAGCCCACCTTGCCGCCGATGTTATACGAGAATACGCGCAGGCCCACGCCGATCTGATTGGCCGACAGGCCGGCCCGGCCCGGGTCGTCGACAGTGTCCACCAGGTCACGCACCAGACTGCGCACAGCCGGGGTAATGCTGGTCACAGGATCGCAGGGGGTGCGCAGAACCGGATCGGGAACCACTCTGATTGTACGAATCGCCACTGCCTACTCCTCGTCATCCCGGCCGTCACGGCCGTCCTTCTCATCCTCTGGGGCCGCTTCCTCCTCCTGGCGGCCATCACGCTTGCGTCCGGTCATGCTGGCCAGGGAATCGCTCATGGTGGTCCGTGCCCTGCTGACGATGTCGTTCTCCTTGGCGGCGGGCTTGGCCGGCGTCCTGGGCGCATAGAGGACCTTGTCCACAAGTTCGGCGTACTGGCGGAGCACCTCGGGGCGAACGACCTTCAGGCTCGGGGTCAGGGTGCCGTCCTCCTGGCTGAAATCCTTGTCCAGCACCAGGAACTTGCGCACCGACTCGGCCCGCGAGACGTTGCAGTTGGCCTTGTCCACATACTGCTGGATGAAGGCATGGATGGCATCGTTGTGGCTGGCCTGCTCCAGGCTCATGTCAGCGTCCAGACCCTGGGAGGTCAGCCAGGACTTCAGCATGCCGGCATCCAGGGTGACCAGGGCGCCTACGAAGGGCCTGCCGTCGCCTACGACCACGGCCTGGGAGACTATCGGGCAGGTGCTGATGACATCCTCCAGGGGAGCCGGGCTGACGTTCTTGCCGCCGGCGGTGATGATGACGTCCTTCTTGCGGCCGGTGATGAAGACGAAGCCCTGGTCGTCGATCTGGGCCAGATCGCCGGTGTGCAGCCAGCCGTCCTTATCGAGGACGGTGGAATCCAGCTCGGGCTGGTGGTAGTAGCCCATGAAGACGCTGGGGCCCTTGACCAGGAGCTCGTCGTCGTCGCTCAGCCTGACCGTGATGCCCGAGCCGGGGCGGCCGACCGACCCCACCTCGTTGGCATCCTCGAAGTTGACGATACAGGGGGCCGCCGTCTCGGTCATCCCGTAACCCTGTATGAAGGTGATTCCATCGATTCCGTTGAAGAAATGGGCCAGGTCGGCGTTCATGGGCGCGCCGCCGCAGGCCAGGTAGCTCAGGTTGGAACCCAGGGCGGACTCGATCGTGTTGCCGACGGTCTTGGTGTAGAAGGCGTGGGCCAGGCGGGTCAGCGGCGAGTGGCCGCGCCCCTCCTGCTCATCCTTGGACCACTTGATGAAGTGCCTGGTGGCCTTGGCGAAGACCTTGCCGGCCAGACCTGTGCCGGCCTTCTGCGAGGCGGCGTTGTAGACCTTCTCGAAGACACGGGGCACGCCCAACAGATAGGTGGGACGGAAGGTGCGCAGATCGGTCAGCAGGTGTTTGGCATTGGAGACGTATCCGACCACGCCCTGGGCGCCGATAGCCACGTACTGGATGTAGCGGGCGAAGCAGTGGGCCAGGGGCAGGAAGAGCATCAGACGGGAGGGCGCCGCCAGCATGTGGTAGAGCACATCCCAACCCACGAAGACGATGTGGACGAAGTTCCGGTTGGAGAGCATGGCGCCCTTGGGTTCACCGGTTGAGCCCGAGGTGTAGACGATGGTGGCCAGATCGTCGGCCTTGACCTGGGCGATGGCCCGGTCCAGACGCTCGTCGTCGATCCCCTGGCCGAATTCGCTGACCGCGTTCAGACCCCCGGCTTCGAAGTTGAAGACGTACTTGAGTTTGGGCGAGGATCCCCGGACCTGCTCCAGAATCTGCGCATGCTCCGAGTCGCCAGCGAAGGCCAGGACACAGTCCACGTCCTGAACGATCTTCTGGGCCTGGTTGGGCGAGTCGGTCTCATAGATGGGCACCGAGACCGCACCTATGGCGGCGCAGGCGAAATCCGTAACCCCCCAGTCATAGCTGGTGGAGGCGTAGATGACCACGGTACTGCCCTTTTCCACGCCCAGAGCCATCATGCCCTTGGCCACGGCGCGAACCCGTGCGGACATCTGCCCGGCCTTGACGTCATGCCAGTTTCTGGTCATGGGATCCTGCCACTGGGCAACCAGCTCCTCAGGGTCGCGCGCAGTGCGTTTTGCCAGGAGTGAATAGATGGTGTCCTTGTCCGTCGTCGGGTGTTGAAGCTCGACCGTATATTCACGCAACATACCCACCATCATATGGGTCAACCCGCCAAAGCCGCCGCCTAGCCCATGTCGAAGCGCACACAGAGCCAGCGCGAACCGCTTCTGGCGACGATCAGGTTGGTCAGCACCGTGCGCTCGCCGACCAGGAATCCGATGGTGGTTTCGTACCGGTCACGGTCCACGCGGTAGAGCTCGACCAGTTTAGGAATCAGCGGCAGGTAGGCCATGCCGACATGATCCGTCGTGCGGACCATACCCAGATGCCGATCACGTATCAGTCTAGCCAATATAGCCAGCCGCTCCATGCAAACGCGGTTGAGCACACGGTCCAGGCTCTTCATCGGCAGGCGGCCCCGCAGCACATCGAAGACCCTGGATGCCAGGGCGCACAGGTTGATGAGAATTCGTTTCAGGTCCCCCGTCAGACCCTCATGTCCAGCACCATCTCCTGGACGGACGAAGTTGACGGTTCGCACTGTCAGATTGATGTCCCCAAGTCCCAGCGGCACTTGAGCGCAGGTAGACGGCCACCAGCCGCCAGACTCCGGTCCCGGCGAATCCCCGATTGCCTGATCCCCGTCCCAGGTCGGCGCCAGATCCATATACTCCGTCATACTTCTCCCCTCGCACTTCTATGTGCCTGTTCCCCCTCTCATGCCGGCGAGGTGCACTGGGCGACCGACGCAACGACAGCGATTACGTCCAGAGTATGAATGCGCTGAGGCAATGTAAAGGCCGGTTCAGGAATGTGGTCAACCTGAACCGGCCTTGATACGGATTGTGGATAAATGGGCTCTGAATGCCCTGTCCTGCTCAGCAGCGCGGAGAGGGAGTCACTGCCACACGGCACTTCTGGAAGTTCTTGACATCCACGTAGCCGGTGGAAGCCATGGCCCGGCGCAGGGCCCCGATCAGATTCAGACTGCCATCCGTGCGATCGCTGGGCCCGAAGAGTATGCGCTCCAGGCTGCCCACCTGGCCGACCTGGACCCTGCGACCCCGTGGCAGCTCAGGATGATGGGCCTCAGCCCCCCAGTGCATGCCCTGGCCTGGAGCCTCGGTGGCCTTGGCCAGGGGTGTGCCCAGCATGACCGCGTCGGCCCCCATGGCCAAGGCCTTGACAAAGGACCCCGAGGTGCCGGTCTCCCCATCGGCGATGACCTGGACGTAACGTCCACCGGACTCGTCCAGGTAGTCACGACGAGCCTCGGCCACATCCGAGATGGCCGTGGCCATTGGAGCCTGAATCCCGATGGTGGCGGAATCAGTTGAGGAGGCTCCCCCGCCGAACCCGACCAGCACCCCGGCGGCACCCGTGCGCATCAGATGCAGGGCAGCCTGGTAGGTGGCGGCCCCGCCGACGATGACCGGAACGTCCAGGTCGTAGATGAACTTCTTCAAATCCAGGGGCTCGTGGCTGGTGGAGACATGTTCGGCCGAAACCGCCGTTCCACGTATTACGAAGAGATCCACACCCGCATCGACCACCGTGGTGTAGAACTCCTGGGTGCGCTGCGGCGAGAGGGCCCCGGCCACCGTGACCCCGGCCTTGCGAATCTCCTGCAGACGGCGGGTGATCAACTCAGCCTTGACCGGTTCCCGGTAGGCCTCCTGAATGACCCCGGTCGCCTGCTCCGGCGAGGCATGGGCTATCCGATCCAGCTGGGGACGCGGGTCCTCGTATCGGGTCCACAGTCCCTCCAGATCGAGCACGCCCAGTCCGCCCAACCGTCCCAGGGCGATGGCCGTCTCGGGGCTGGTCACCGAGTCCATGGGCGCCGCCAGCAGTGGCAGGTCGAACTCGTAGGCATCCACCTGCCAGGCCGTGGAGACATCCTGGGGATCCCTGGTCCTTCTTGATGGGAGTATGGAGACATCATCGAGCGTGTAGGCCACCGTGGCCTTCTTGCCGAGACCGATTTCGATTTCCTGTGTCATGTCTGCAAGCCTAGCGCCTCATGATGACGCTCCGGCGTGCTACGAACGGGTTACGAGCAGGGGAAGAGAGAGTAACAAACTTGGGATACAACTGTTCGCGAGCGCAACTGCGGCACCGGGGGCAGGATCCGGCCCCCGGCCCGCCCACTGTTAGGAGGCCGCCATGGACAAGATCGCCGTGAAGGGACGCATCGTCGAGCTCGACGGTGACGAGATGACCCGTGTCATCTGGAAAATGATCAAGGAACGGCTGATTCTGCCCTATCTGGACGTGGACCTGGACTATTACGATCTGGGCATCCGAAACAGGGACGCCACCGACGACAAGGTCACCGTCCGGGCGGCCCAGGCCATTCAGCGCGAGCATGTGGGCGTCAAGTGCGCCACCATAACCCCAGACGAGGCCCGGGTGAAGGAATTCGGTCTCAAGCGCATGTGGAAGTCGCCCAACGGCACCATTCGCAACATTCTTGGCGGAACCATCTTCCGCGAACCCATCGTCATCGACAACATCCCCCGGCTGGTTCCCGGATGGTCCAAGCCCATCGTGGTGGCCCGCCATGCCTTCGGCGATCAATACCAGGCCACCGATTTCACCGTGCCCGGGCCGGGAAAGCTGAGCGTCACCTTCACCCCCGGGGACGGGGGCGACCGGATGACCCGGGAAGTAACCGTCTACCCAGGTCCGGGCGTGGCCCAGGTGCAGTTCAACCTTGACGACTCCATCCGCGACTTCGCGCGCTCCTGCTTCAACTATGCCCTGCAGAGGCACTACCCGGTCTACCTGAGCACCAAGAACACCATCCTCAAGGCCTACGACGGCCGGTTCAAGGATATTTTCGCCCAGGTCTACGAGCAGGAGTACCGGAGTCGGTTCGAACAAGAGGGACTGACCTACCAGCATCGGCTGATCGACGACATGGTGGCCTCCTCGCTCAAGTGGCAGGGCGGCTATGTCTGGGCCTGCAAGAACTACGACGGCGATGTCCAGTCCGATGCGATAGCCCAAGGGTTCGGCTCCCTTGGCCTCATGACCTCCATGCTGATGACGGCCGACGGGCAGACCGTAGAGGCCGAGGCCGCCCATGGGACCGTGACCAGGCATTACCGGCGCTGGCTCAAGGGGGAAACCACCTCCACCAACCCGATCGCCTCCATTTTCGCCTGGACCGGCGGACTCAGGCAGCGGGCGCGACTGGATGATACGCCCAAGGTGGCCCAGTTCGCACAAATCCTGGAGTCAGTGGTCATCGAGACCGTGCGCTCCGGCCGCATGACCAAGGATCTGGCCAGCCTGGTCGGTCCTGACCAGCCCTGGCTCGACACCGAAGGGTTCATGGATGCCCTGGACCACGCCCTTGCCGAGCGTATGGGTTCAGCTGCGACAGAGGCCACGGAAGCCAGGGCGGACTAGCAGATCGGACAGAGCATCATCTCCTTGCCCTTGCAGGCGGCCGATCCGCCCGGTTCACTCTTGACCGTCTGCCGCTAGGCGAGAACCTTGTGCGCAAAAGCGAGGAGACTCCATACGTTCCTGCCCGAGAGCCCATAGAATGGTTGCTCGGGACCCGGCCAGAGTCGGGCACTGTCGGAACGAAGGAGCGAATGTGAAGAAGACCGGCTTAGCACGGCATTTGTCCGGCTTGCTGGCCCTGCTGGCGAGCCTGGCCATGGTGGCATCGACCGGTGCTTGCGGTCCGGCCCTGGGCAAGGGGGAGCATTCCCCGAGCGCCCCGCAGAGCCGGGCGACTTCCACGGCACCTGCAGAAGTGCCCGGTCGGGTGGCCATTTTCACCCCCTCCGACGGCATCACCCTCTCCCAGCACACGCCCATCAACAAGTGGGCCGCCCTGGTTCCCGAGATCAAGGCGGCACTGATCAAGGAGCATCTTTCCGGCAAGCGCATCGATACCTACACCAGCGGGAATCTGGAGGATCAGAGCAAGGAATTGCAGGATTACGTGGTCAACAGCCTTGCGGAGCGCAAGGCCGGGAAGACCTCAGCGCCGACCACACTGGTGGTCGCACCCATGACCTCGCCAGACTCCATCACCCGCCAGTACGGCGATTACATCAGCAAGTCGCTGGTTGCCGATGCCAAAGACAAGGCGCGCGCACGCCTGGTCTCGTCTCTGCGTCTGGCCGCGGGCGCGGGCATGCATGTGGTGCTGCTGGCCAACCAGGTTCCGGGCATTCAGCCGGATTTGTTCGTACAGTTGTCCGATGCCCGGGCCATTGGTCAGATGCAGGCGGACAAGCTGGCCAGCAAGTTGGAGCTGGACAAGGTCAGCAAGAACAACCCCTGCCGCATCGAGATCCTGCTGCCCAACCGCACAGCCGAGACATCCCCCTCTGATGCCTCCTCTGCGGACAAGGAGGCTGAAGCCGACCAGGCTGAGCAGGACCGGCAAGAGGAGCGGGATGCGCAGAGTTCTTTCCCCGCCCAGGCCTTCGCTGGTATCTGGCAGGTGCTGGGTCCTTACTTCAAGGACGGGCGGGCTGTCAGCCCATCGGGGCGTCTGAAGGCGGATAGCACCGAGAAGGACTGGCAGGCGGTCGCCTTCGATCCAGGCAAGGATGCTTCGGCTACCGGCAAAGAGCTGGCGACCCGCCTGGCCATGGACGATGGCGCCAAGACCCACACCGAGGTGGATGGCATTCTGGCCATGAACGACTTCATCGTCTCCGGAGTGGTCTCTGAGCTCGGGGATCTGGGATACCGGGGTTCGTCAGCGGACGTCAACCCGGAGATCTCCATATCCGGCATTGTGGGATCCATGGCCGGCCGCCAGGATCTGCACCGACAGCGCGTGCCCAAACCCGCCCAGAGCCCTACACCCCAGAATTCGGCGGGGTCGCAAGCGGAGTCTTCACAGGCCACGGGCAAAACCCAGGAATCCACGCCCTCGGACGACCACACCGCCTGGCCAATCATCAGTGGATATGGCGCCTACGTGGACAACATCCCTCAAATCGTGGACGGACAGCAGTGGATGACCGGACTTGAGGACAGGCTGGGGCTTGCGGCTGATATCGCCAAGGCCTGCGTCGGCCTCAACAGCCAGGGCAAGGTACCGGCCATGGACACGATCCAGACCGTCAACCAGGACGGCAAACAGGTGCGTCGCCTGTCAAGACCCTTGGTCGCGGTTTCGGCCTCCAACCTCAAGGCGGCGCTGATCGATACAGGCTACATCAAGCCAGCCGACGCAGGTCTTTGAGCATAGATCTCCTGCTCGACCCGGTCCTCATACCGCTTGAGAACCTCCTGACGGCGGGGCTTGTATGATGCGGTCAGCAGACCGTTCTCTCGGGTGAAGTCCTGGTCCAGGATCAGATAGCGGCGGATGCCTTCGGCCCGGGATACCTGAGCGTTGGCCGCGTCCACGGCACGGTCGACCTCGGTGCGGATGATGGGGTTCTCCCCGGCCGCAGCGGCATCCTTCAAGGGCTCAGCGCCCTGGTCCCGCAACCATCGGTCGACCTCATCGTAATTGAGGGTTATCAGGGCAGAGATGAATGGCCTGCGGTCCCCGATGACCATGCAGTGGCTGATGAGGGGCGAACGCTCGACAGCCGTCTCCAGCAGCGCCGGCGAGATGTTCTTGCCCCCTGCAGTGATGATGATCTCCTTGCGCCGGCCAGTCAGCCGGACGAACCCGTCCTCGTCCAAGCTGCCCAGATCGCCGGTCAGGAGCCAGCCGTCACGAATCTGCCTGGTGGTGATTTCTGGATGGTTGTGGTAGCCCATGCAGACGTCGGGGCCCTTGACACATAGCTGGCCCTCCTGGTCGATGCCCACAGTGATGCCGGGCATGGGCAGGCCGATGGTGCCCAGCCGATAGCCCTCGGTGGGGTTGACCGTCACAGGACCCATGGTCTCGGTCATGCCGTAGCCCTCCAGCAGGGGCAGGCCTATGCCATTGAAGAAGTCCGCAATGTCCCTGTCCAGGGGGGCGCCGCCCGAAATGGCATACTTGACCCGGCCGCCCAGGGCCTCCAGGATGGGATCATAGACGGTGCCCGTGTACATGAGGTGCTTGGTCTTCAGCGACATGGGAACCCGGCTGCCGGTCTGCTGATGACGGGACCACTGCCGGGCCACACCTGCAGCATCCAGGAAAATCCTGCCCCTGGCGCCTGTGCCGGCTCGCTGGGAGGCGGCGTTGTAGATCTTCTCGAAGATTCGCGGGACAGCCAGGATGAAGGTGGGCTTGAAGGTCTGCATATCCTGCAGCAGATTGCGGATGGACCCGGTAAGCCCCAGGGTGAGATCCGTGGCGATGGCGAAGAACTGCAGGCATCGGGCGAAGGCGTGGGCCAGAGGCAGACAGAGCAGAAGCCGCCTGCCCTCGCCCAGGCAGATGTCAGGAACCGCCTGAGCACCCGAACGCACTGTGAAGACGATGTTGCTGTGGCTGAGTTCAATGCCCTTGGGCTTGCCAGTGGAGCCTGAAGTGTAGACGATGGTGGCCAGGTCGGAGCCTTGCACCGAGTCGGCCCGGGCTTGGAAGTCCGCCTGGTCCACCGCCCGTCCGTAGGCGGTCATGGTGGTCAGCGCACCCCTGGTGATCACATACAGGTCGTTCAGATAGGCGCACTGGGAACGAACCGCGTCCACACGCGCCCTCATGTCGTCATCCTCCAAAAAGGCCATGCCCACGTGGGAGTCGTTGAAGATGCGCCGGATCTGATCTGGAGAATCTGTCTCGTAGACCGGCACCGTCACCGCTCCGATGGACAGGATGGCCATGTCCAGGGCAGTCCACTCCCATCGGGTGTGCGAGACGATGGCCACCGAATCCCCACGGCTTATCCCCCGTGCCATAAGCCCCTTGGCCAACGAGACAACGCGGTCCCGGAACTCACGGGCCGTGATGGCCTTCCACTCACGTCCGCTCCGGTATTCGATCAAAGGGTCGTCGCCCAGGCGCTCCACCCTGTCCTCAAGCAGGGAGAAGACGCTGGCATCGGCATCTATGGGTTCCTCAAGCGGACGCGTGAATTCCTGCTGCATGTTCTGCATGACCACTCCCTGCTGAAACGGCGTTATGCTTAATAATTCTAACCGCTCTCCCGGGCTGGCGATATACCCGGTCTGCGAATGCGCGCGTCATCTGAACGACTCTGGCACTGCTATAAGGGTTTGAGACGAATCCTATGATTTCCGACTTTAGCGCCGGGATCCAGATAACGGCCTTGATTGTCTTTCAGGCCCCAGTGCAGACACGCCTGGCCACAGTGGTCGGAGGCCCCCTGCACCCTTCCCCAGACCGTACCGGTCTGCAACCGGGTACCTGCCGGCAAGGAGCTCTGTGCAGGCTCATAGGTGGAGACCAGGTTGCCGTGACGTATGGAGACCACGTCCTTGCCCGCTACGGAACCTGCAAAGGCGATGACACCGTCTGCAGGGGCACGGATATTGCTGCCTGACTCCGCCGCCAAATCCATCCCGCGATGACCGCTCAGCCATGGACGATCCGGGGGATCAAAGGGACGCGTAACCTGCGGGGCGGCCTTATCGCCAGTCAAGGGTTCAAGGGGCCACAGCCAGCCCCGGCGGCAGGCTCTGGTCGATGAGGCAACTCGACCCTTCTGCGCCGGAGCCGTGACCGAAGGCAGGATCGGCGCAGGCTGAGCCGTGACGGTTGCCGTAGGCCCCGCAGCCGACAGGACCAGTGCCAGCGTCAACACCAGCAGGGTCCGGGGAAACCATGGGGGCCGACAGCCGGAAGGCATGATGGGCATCCGGCCGGTAACCCGCCTGATGCCCTTGTTCTTATGGTCACGCGCACAGGCCATAGTCGCACCTTCAATCCGTCATCGTGGATGCCCGATTGGGCGCCCACCATCATGATGGATTGGATGCCACAGCCGTGTGAACCGGAGGGAGGGATGTGGTCGAATATGTAATCGTCCACATCAACACAGACCGTAAAGGCACCGTAATCGAGGATCCTCGGAAGGTTCCCGGCCTGGATGCCTTTAGCGGCCTGTTCAAGCCAGATGGATGACCGTCCAAGAGATGGGAGGCAGTTGAAGAGTCAAGGCGTCCCCATCCATCCTGAAGTCTTTCCGGGCATGCATGACGACCCGCTCCTGGTCTTCAAGCGTGTTGCGCGCCGAGGGGTCGTCCTCGTGCAGGGTGCTGACCGTGGCCTGCCGATCTCGATCCTGTTCGGGCAGGGCGATACTGAAATCAACAGAACTGTCAAGGTTGCGGTTGACTACAAAAACGCTCAGTGAACCATCGGCACCTCTGACGGCCGCTGAATCGGTCATGGGCACCCGGCCATAGCGGGATATCTCATAGGTGTCGCCGCTCTGCAGGCTCTTGAGCACGCTGGCGCCCCGCGCATAACGGGAGGTCAGGGCGAAGGGGTAGAAAATGGTCTGCCTCCAGGCCGGGCCGCCGGGCTTGGTCATGATGGGGGCAATGACGTTGACCAGCTGGGCCAGGCTGGCCGCATGAACGACGTCGGCATGCCTGAGCAGGGTGATCAGCAGGTCGCCCACCACCACGGCATCCGCCGCCGAATAGACATCCTCCAGGAGCGGTGCGCCTACGGGCCAATTGCCGATGCCTTCGGGCGATCTGCTGGCCTCAGCATCCTGGTACCAGACATTCCACTCGTCGAAGGAGATGAAAACCTGATGATCACTGCCCAGCCGGGCACGCGAGGCGGCGATGATGGCTTTTACGTCGGTGATGAAACTGTCCATGTCCACGCCGGAAGCCAGAAAACTGGCCATGTCCCCATCCTTGGGCGCGTAATAGGCATGGCATGAGAGGAAGTTCACATTTTCGAAGCAGCGCTCCAGGACCGTGCGCTCCCAGAGACCGAAAGTGGGCATGGTGTGCGAGGAAGAGCCGCAGACAACCAGGTCCAAGTCCGGGTCGATCATCCGCATGGCCACAGCCGTCCGGTTGGCCAGATCGGCGTATTCCTCTGCACTCTTGTGGCCGATCTGCCAGTCGCCGTCCATCTCGTTGCCCAGGCACCACATCCTGATGTTGAAGGGGCGATCATGGCCGTTGGCGCGACGCCGTTCCGACAGCTCGGTGCCCGATGGCACATTGCAGTATTCGAGCAGATCCAGGGCCTCCTGCATGCCCCTGGTGCCCAGGTTGACGGCCTCCATGAGCTCGTTGCCGCCCAGCTTGTCCAGCCAGTCGCGCATCTCATGCAGACCGAACTCGTTGCTTTCGCCGGAGTGCCAGGCCAGGTCGAGACGCCGAGGACGGCTTTCGCGCGGTCCCACGCCATCCTCCCAACGATAGCCCGAGACGAAGTTGCCGCCCGGATATCGGATGGTGGTCACGCCCAGTTCCTTGACCAGATCCATGACGTCCCGGCGAAAGCCCTGTTCGTCTGCTGTCGGATGACCCGGCTCATAGATGCCCGAGTAGATTCCCCTGCCCAGGTGCTCCACGAAGGATCCGAAGAGGCGATCGTCAATGGGCGTGGACTCCTGCTCCTCATCCACCCTGAACTGTGCCCTGCCCCTGTGATTCCGCTGCCCTTGCGCCACTGTCCGACTCCTTCGTTCTGACTGTATCGTCCATGATTCTCGTCCATGTTGAAACTATGGAACATCTGAATAGTACAACGTTGTGAATTCGACGAGCCACCCGTCTGTCGCCCCAGGCAGTCAAAAAACGCCTGTCTAGTGCCGAACAACAGGATGCATAATCAATCATCTCACATAAGAGATGAGGATATTCAAAACAAGCGGCAGCATCAAACCTCAGGCTGGGAGGCCTGTATAGCAGTTCAATTGGTTGAGCAACCTGATACTCGTATCTACAGCAACGAGGATCATTCGAGACGGGGGGGGGGTATTTGCTTGACGGATTGCACAATATGAAGAAACCTGGCGGATAAGGAAAACCGCCGGAGGACCGGCGGTTGAGAGCTCCCGCAGCTGGGCTTGAACCAGCGACATTTCGATTAACAGTCGAACGCTCTGCCAACTGAGCTATGCGGGAATGTCCCGTTCAACTCTCGCTGAACACAATTACCATACTATAGTCAGGACTCTCGTATCCGACAACTTGGCGTGTCGATTACATGAGGATCCTGTCCATGGGCATGGCCGAGTCAATGGAGAAGTCAGGAGCCGAGGGGGGCAGTCCGGCCTGGACCAGATTGACGCCCAGCATGGCCACCATGGCGCCGTTGTCCGTGCACAGGTTGATCTTCGGAATGCGGACCTTGACGCCCTCCTGGTCGCCCAACTCTTCAAGCTTGCCGCGCAGCTGCGAATTGGCTGAGAACCCGCCGCCGACAATCAGGGTATCCGTGTCGAATCTGTGGCAGGCGGCCATGGCCTTGCGGGATAGGACGGTGGCCACGGAATCCGCCAGGGAGGCGCAGACATCATCCACAGGAATGTCGAGTCCGGCCTGCTGTCTGCGTTCGACCCACCGAGCCACGGCGGTCTTGACCCCGGAGAAGCTGAAATCATAGGGATGCTCGGCTCCGGCCCGGCCCTTGGTCAGTCCCTGGGGCACGGCGATGGCGTGAGGGTCGCCCAGACGGGCGTGGCGGTCGATGTGGGGGCCGCCGGGATAGGGGAAGCCGAGCAGACGTGCAATCTTGTCAAAGCACTCCCCCGCAGCGTCGTCCAGGGTAGTGCCCACCACCTGGACCGATCGAGCCAGGTCATCCACATGCAGCAGCGAAGTGTGGCCGCCGGAAACAATCAGGGCCAGTGCATTCTGAGGGAAGGGACCGAACTGGAGCTGTGTGACCGCTATGTGGCCGATGACATGATTGATGCCGTATAGGGGCTTTTTCGCCGCCCAGGCCAGCGCCTTGGCACCGGAGACGCCTACGGCCAGGCAACCAGCCAGTCCCGGTCCGGCCGAGACCGCTATGGCATCCACCTGGGACAGGTCCATGTCCACATCCTTCAAGGCCTTGGAGACGACCGGCACAAAGGACTCAGCGTGTGCCCGCGAGGCGATCTCAGGGATGACGCCCCCATAGCGGGCGTGCTCGTTCATGGAGGATGCCACCACGTTGGACAGCAGCCGGTTGCCCTGCACCAGGGCGGCCGCGGTCTCATCACAGGTGGATTCGATGCCAAGCACCAGAGGCTCACTCATGGTTGATGATCCTTTCCTGTCCTTCTGAAGGCTTGCTGCCGACAGATCCCACCGGACCCGGCCCGATCGAGCTCAAAGGTCTGGTCATGGCCCAGGCATCCACGTCTTCAGGCTGATAGTAGCCCTTGCACAGACCCGTCTGTGAGAAGCCGAATTTTTTGTAGAGGTCAATGGCCGCAGGGTTGTCTACGCGCACTTTCAGGTCCATGCGTTGCAGACCCTTGCGATCGGCTCCGGCAATCAGCCTGGCCAGCAGGGATCCTGCAATGCCTCGACTCCGGGCTTCCGGTAGCACCCCCATGGTCATCAGCTCGGCATCCCTTTCGCCCGACCAATAACCCCCGTAGCCCAGGATGGCACCCTGGTCATCCCATACCAGGTAGGTGCGTGAGGGCGCAGACAACTCGAAGCGCAGCTCCTGCCGGCTCCAGGCCTGGTCGCCGAAGACGCGCGCCTCCAGGTCGACCAGCTGGTCCAGGTTCCCCAAGGCCGCCCTACGAATCATGACTGGACTGCCACGTGCTTGAGCGGATTGGGGACCGAGACGTCCGGCCGACGAAGGTAAAGCGGTTCCACGGGATCGATGAGCCCCCGTTGGGCACGTCGGCATGCACAAGCCGCCATCAGACCTGTCCCACGGGTCCGATCCTCCAAAAAGGATCCTTCGTCCAGCACCACCCGTATACCAGGATGCTTATCCGGACGCTGCCACTGGTCAGCGTAGCGACCGGCTCCGTGACCGCTTACGACCAGAGTGACAGGACGCGGATCCACAGACTCACTCTCTTCTACAACGGCTGCGATTTTCTCGCAGATAGCGGCTGGATAGTCGATGCTCATTTCTGTCAGCGGCCGGGCCGGGGCTTCCACGTCTCCAAAGTCGTCAAAGAGACGATAGTAGAGCTGCCGACGTCGAGCATCATTGACTGCCAGGACCAGGAGCCGGGAATGGTCTTGGTCCTGCTGCTTGAACCGGCTGTAGGCATAGCGGGCCTGCGGCTCCAGGACGTCCTGTCCCAGCAAACGGGCACCCGTGGCAAAGGCCAGGGCCTTGGCAGTGACGATTCCTGCCCGAAGACCTGTGAAGGGCGCAGGGCCCAGTCCCACCACGATGGTCCTCAGATCGTCGGCAGACAGCCCGGCCTGGTCCATGACCTTGGCGATATTGACCTGGAGGCGTTCCACATGCGAGCGCGAGTCGGTCTCGATGCAAGGCTCCCGCCCCGGCAGCCCCACAGTCGAGCCATATGAAGTGTCTATCACCAAAAGGGGCGTATCGCTCCCGCTCATGCCGTCATCGCCTTTCTCAGCTGCTCCAGTCTGGTGGCCCATGAAGGACCCACTCCACGCAGACGTACCATACGCTGACCCTGGGAGCTGGGTGGCGCGTCAGGATCTTCCCGGGGATCCACGGGTCGGGCGATGCTCACTTCCAGACGTTGATCGGCCAGTGCCGAGGCCATCTGCTCGCCCCATTCCATCAGGACGATGGTGCTTTGGCCCGGATCCTCCAGCTCCTCGTCAAGACCAAGGGACTCCAACTCATCCAGGAGCCGATCCACGGCATCCTCGCCAGGCAGATAGTCCTGTCCGCCCAGCCTATAGGCATCCACGTGGATCAGGGTGACCGGCGAGCCGTCGGACAGATGGCCATGCAGCTCTCTCGCAATGGTGAACGTAGGCGAGACCACAGGTCCGTCCACTCCAAGTCCGCTGCCCAGCCCCTGGGCCAGCGTGGTCTTACCCGCCCCCAGAGGTCCGGACAGGAGGATCACATCCCCGCCTTGCAGACACGAGGCCAGGTTTCTGCCCAGGCGTTGCATATCCTCGCCCGTAGGCACGGCCAGCCCAAATCCATCCTGCTGCCCGGCGCTGTCCTGCAGGCTCATGCCAATGTCCTTCCCTTGGCGGCAATCAGCTCAACTGCCCGTTCCAGAGCATAGCGGGCGTCGCCGCTACTGGTTTTGCTGACCTCATCAGCCTGGGCCAAGGCCTCGATGCAGGCGGCCAGGCCGGAGGATGTCCATCTATGCAGCTGTCGTTTTGCCTCCCGCAACTGCCAGTAGGCGGCCTTGGCCTCGGCTGTCGTGATGGCTCCCGATTCGATGGCCGCCTCCTTGCCCAGCGTCCGTAGCTTCAGGGCCAGTACTCCGATAAGGGATACCGGTTCGTTGCCCTGTTCCAGAGCTGAACGCAGGGCGACGACGGCTTGGGCCGGCCTACCGGCAAGGGCCCTGTCCGCCACAGCGAATCCGGATACAGCCGGGTTATCGGTCAAATACCGGTTGACGATCTCCAAGGTCATGGGGTCCTGGTCAAAATCAAAGCAGAGCTGGGAGCACATGGCGGCAAGTTCCGGAGTTCGTTCGCCCAGGACATCCACCAGACGCTGGGCCGCCCGTGGCTGGATGCGGCGCTGATGGGCCTTGAATTGCCCGTAGACGAAATCGACTTTGTCATCGAACTTCTTCAGATCCGGCATCCGTTCTATGACTGCTCCGGCCCGTTCCATCTGGTCCAGAAGCCGACGGCCCCGGTTGCCCCCGTCATGACGTGCTATGACGATGCTGGATTCGGATCCTGCCGGCTCGCGGCAGAAATCCACCAGGACCTGGGTCAAGGCCTCATCGGCCGCCTGCAGATCATCCAGAAGGACCACGGCCGTCTGACTGAGCAGGGAGGGTCCGACCGCCTCCTGAAAGGCGTAAGCGTCGCAGTCGGCCGCGTCCATCTCTAGGTATTCGCTGTCCGGATGAGCGGCACATGCCTGTGCGCACAGCTGCTTGACGCGCCGCCCGTTGAGGAAGGGATCACCGCCGACCACCAGATGGACGGAAGGGTTCTCCTGCTGAGCTTTGGTCATGACTCAAATCTCCCTTCATCACTGGACATTGACCCCGGTCGTTTTTTGAAGACCAACCGGGCTAGAAGGCCATGGGTTTGCTGCACCCAGACCTTGATTGACCCCCAAGCCGATGGCCGAAAAGGAACCCCGGAATCCAGGCCTGTCACAGACGACCATGAAGGGTCCCTCCTCCGGGCACGGATGAGTCGAATCAATCGATGATCGATCACGGCCATGAGAACCAGACCCACCAGGCAGACGCTGCCGACTGGCCCCGAAGGCCAGGCCGCCGGAGCAGCCGCCTCGCCCAGCCAGGTTGCCGCAAAAGCCATGACTCCGGTACCCAGGGAGGTCAACCGGGCCAGCAAGAGCCCCAATGAGGGCCAGAGCCAGGATGTGAGCAGGGCCAGCAGGCCGGTTACTGTGGCAGCATCGACCACAGGAGTGACCAGCAGGTTGGCCAGAGGGGCCAGCAGAGGCAGTCCGGGACTCATCAGCACCTGCACGGGCAGCGTCCCAGCCTGGGCGCACAGGGTCGTGGCCAAAGGACGTGCCAGAAATGCCGGAAGATGGTCTTCAAGGAGGGCCGTCAAACGCCGGTTGCCCAGACCTATGCCCAGCACGGCCCCACAGGAGAGCGCGAAGCCGAAGCTTGCCGCCATGGAAGGCCGCAGGATCAGGACCAGCAGCACGCACCATGACAGCGTGTTCAAGGACTGTGCAGGCCGGCAGGCGGCCAGAGCCAATGCCGAAAGTAGCCCCATGGCCTGAGCTCGCAAGACTGAGTCCCCGGGGACCATCAACATGCCCAAACCCAGATATGCTGCAGACAAAACCAGGGCCGTCAGCAAGGGCGGCGAGCGCAGGGCCCGCATGATCGAAACCAGCAGCGAGGCCAGGACCATGAAGTGCCCGCCGGAGACGGCCATCAGATGAAGGATGCCCGATGCCCGGAAATCCTGGGTCAGACGGGTGGCATATGCAGGTTCCACTGCCGGCCTGCCCACAGACCCACCCGATCCGGGTGGGGCCTGGTTGCCCAGGATGCCCATGGTCAACCCCGGCACCAGGATCCGCCCCTGGTCGTCCAGCCTGCTGGTCTGTTCAAGAAAGGCCCCTTGCATGCGAGCGATGAATCGTCTACTGGGTCCTGGCGGCCTGACCTCTTTCATGCCGCCTTCCACGGCCAGCCAAGGCATAGGACGGCCGTAAGCGGAGGGTTCCAAGAGGCCTCGTACACGATACTGTCCGCCCTGCTGCAGCAGGCATGACCGGCTGCGGGCGAAGAGCACCATCCCTTCATCGGAGGGCATGCGCACCCCGGCCACAGTCACCCACTGCAGCCTTAATTCCACCTGACAGTCCCAGCCTCGCCGAGAGGATGCGCTCATGGGGCCCACAGCCCGACCAAGAACCTCAGCCATCGCCTTTCCCCGACGGATCTGACGGGCTGCCGGCCCGCCGCGCACCGACTCATGACCGACCGTGGCAGCCAATCCTGCGGTCAAAGCCACGGCAACCAGGACGGCCAGCATCGGTAGCCTCCGTGGACCGAACCAAGCGGAAACCAAGGTCGAGGAGGCAGAAACAAACTTGGGTGAAGAGCGGAGCAAGGAAGACCCGTGAGCGGAATAGCGCCTGAACCCGGGGTATGAGCGTTGGTTTGGAAACCGGCGCAACCAATGAAACCGAATATTCTGATGAGCCGTGTCCACATGACTGGTGTTCCTGGTGTTCAAATAACCGGTGTCTTTGGTATTCGTGGTATTCACGCAGGGTCTATGCCGATGATCTTTGTTCCAAGGACTTTTGCCCCGATTATCCCTGTTCCCGGGACGCGTACATACTCGGGGCAGATGGTTCCGTTTCCATAAGCGATGGGGCCGACGAAAAACATGACTCCTGCAATCGGGGTCCTCTGCGGCGACCAAACGGACGAACTTGATGGCAAGCAGGACCATTGCAAGGAGTAATGGAAGCGCCAGGACAAGCGGCATCATCCAGACCGTCATGCCCATACTTCCATTGTCCATGCCGCCTTTGGACTCCCCGCACCTGGCTGATCCTGCCGACGATCCGCCCGTGCTCCGATCCAGCAGCCAAGGGACCAGCAGGGCAACCGCCCAGGCCAGACAGGCAGCGGGGAGCATCCGAAGATTGCGGCTGCCGTTCTCCCGATCAGTTGCATCGCGAACCCCGTCGCGAACCGCTGCATGACCGGCCATCATTGCACCACCAGATATGGCCGTAATCGGGCCAGGGTCTTGGCACCGATGCCGGGGACATCCAGGAGCTGGTCTACCGAAGTGTAGCGGCCGCCGATGGCTCGTCGATGTTCCAATATTTTTGCAGCCTTGACCGGACCGATCCCTTTGACGTTTTCCAGATCCTGCTGGCTGGCGCTGTTCAGATTCACGCGCCCCGCCTGATCGGCTGACCCTGATGAGGCGCTGGAGACCGGAGCAGCAGGGGCGTTGTCGGCCTTTTCGGCAGGTTGGGAGGAGCCGGAGACCGGAGGATCGGCCTGCCCGCTGCCTGCTTCACCATGGGTACCACGGCTGTGATCGTTTTCCGAGGCCTGCTCGCCTCGGTGTGCAGCACTGTTCGCGTTATTGTTCGTAGGAGCCGATGAGCTGGTCCCGGATCCGTCAACAGCCACCCCTCTGGCCAGGGCCCGTCCCTGCTGGGCCAGCAGGGTCAGGCTCAGGGCAAGGGCCGCCACCAGAATAAGGATGGCCGTCAAGGCCTGAAGCGGCGTAAATGACCAGACAGGCCGATTCCGTCGGGACCGGGACTTGGCCATGCCTTCGGCTGATGGCTCCGATCGAATCGATTGATTCAGCGATTGTTTCAGGGCCAGTGCTTGGAGGGGCGGTGCCGGCGGCTGGGTGATGTTGATGCTCATGGGTCCAGCCTGGCATGAAAAAGCCCCCCAGTATGAGGCCGGGGGGCTATGTGGTCGAAGGTCATCGCCTGTCCACAGCCTGGCCTGGCTGTGGACAGTGCAGGGTCAGGCCGGCACGACCGATACGATCTTAGGCGCCTTGACAATGACCTTCCGCGGCTCCTTGCCGCCCAGCCGCTCCTGGACGGCAGGCAGTGCCAGGGCCATGGCCTTGAGCTGGTCGGGCGCGATGTCGGGGCTGACCTGCAGCTTGCCGCGGACCTTGCCCTTGACCTGGACCACGGCAGTGACCGTGTCCTCGCCAAGATAGCGATCATCCCAGGTCGGCCACTGGGCATGCGCCAGGGATTCCTTGTGACCCAGACGGCTCCAGAGCTCCTCGCAGATGTGGGGGGCGATGGGCGAGAGCATGAGCACCAAGGGCTCGATGGCTGCCCTGGGCGTCGGGTTCAGCCCGGTCAGATGGTTGTTGAGCACGATCATCCTGGCGATGGCCGTGTTGGGCCGCATGGCCTCCATCTCCACCGTTACGTCGTGGATGGTGGTATTGAGCAGCTTCAGGGTCTTCTGGTCGGGTTCGCCCTCGTCCAGGACCACCTCGCCGGTCTGCTCGTCCACCACGTTGCGCCAGAGCCGCTGCAGGAAGCGCATGCCACCCACCACGTTGCGCGTGTTCCAGGGCCGGGACTCGTCCAATGGGCCCATGCTCATCTCGTAGAGGCGGAAGGTGTCGGCCCCATAGGTGCGGTACATATCGTCCGGGGTGATGATGTTCTTGAGGCTCTTGCCCATCTTGCCGAACTCACGGTTGACCGGCTGCCCCTGCCAGGTGTAGCTGACCTTGCCGCCCTCCTCGTGCTCCTCCACCTCGGCGGCGGGCACATACTGGCCGCGCTGGTCGGTGTAGGCGTAGGCCTGGATCATCCCCTGGTTGAAGAGCTTGTGGAAGGGCTCCTTGGACGAGACGTATCCCAGATCGTAGAGGACCTTGTGCCAGAAGCGGGCATAGAGCAGGTGCAGCACCGCGTGCTCCACGCCGCCCACGTAGAGGTCGACACCGCCTGACTCCCCGGCCGTGGCATTGTGCTTGGGCCCAAGCCAGTAGTTGTATTCCTCCGGATCGACCATGTGCCGGTCATCCTTGGGGTCGATGTAGCGCATGTAGTACCAGCAGGAGCCGGCCCAGTTGGGCATGGTGTTGGTGTCCCTGTGGTAGACCTTGGGGCCGTCGCCCAGGTCCAGGGTCACGTTCACCCAGTCCTGGTTGCGGCTCAGCGGGGCCTCCGGGCTGGACTGGGCATCCTCGGGGTCGAAGGTCTTGGGCGAGTAGTCGGGCACGTCCGGCAGGGCCACCGGCAGCTGGTCGTCGGGCAGCAGGTGGGGCAGGCCCTGGTCGTCATAGACCACGGGGAATGGCTCGCCCCAGTAGCGCTGACGTGAGAAGAGCCAGTCGCGCAGCCGGTAGGAGACCGTCCCATGGCCCACCCCGGCCGACTCCAGCCAGGCAGTGACCTTCTCGATGGCCTGGTCGACCCGCAGACCGTCCAGGCTGAGCGGGTCGCCGGCGGCCTGGGTGGCCTGGACCGAAGAGTTGACCACAATGCCGTCGTGAGAGATGAAAGGCGCCTTGCCCCGGTAGTCGTCCAGGGTCTGTCCGGACTCAGCCAGCGGGCTGACCGTGTAGACGACGGGCAGGCCATACTTGAGGGCGAAGTCGTAATCGCGCTGATCGCCGCCAGGCACAGCCATGATGGCTCCGGTGCCGTAGTCCATCAGCACGTAATCGGCGGTGAAGATGGGCAGCTTGGCCCCGGTGATGGGGTTCACCGCGTACAGCCCGGTAAACAGGCCGGTCTTGGCTCCGCCCTCATCCACGCGATCCTTGGCGGTCTTGGCCTCGGCGGCCCTGCGATAGGCCTGCACGCCCTCCGCAGGATTGGCATAGCCGCCCTTCCACTGCTCAGGCACGTCCTCAGGCCACTCCTGGGGCAGGTGCTGGAGCAGGTCATGCTCGGGGGAAACCACGGCGAAGGTGGCACCGAAAAGCGTGTCGGGACGGGTGGTGTAGACCTCCATGGTCTGATCGCCGTCGGGGCTGGGCACGGTGAAGTCCACCGAGGCCCCATGCGACTCCCCGATCCAGTTGCGCTGCATGAGCTTGACCTTTTCGGGCCAGTCCAGAATGTCCAGATCCTCCAGAAGCCGGTGGCCGTAGGCGGTGATGCGCATGGACCACTGCTTGAGCTCACGCTGGTAGACCGGGTAGTTGCCCCGCTCGGAGCGTCCCTCGGCGGTCACCTCCTCGTTGGCCAGGACCGTGCCCAGCCCGGGGCACCAGTTGACCGGCGAGCGCGAGATGTAGGCCAGGCGGAAGTCGTTGAGCACCTCGGAGCGCTCGGCCTCGTCCAGGTCCTCCCAGGAGGCGTCGGCATGGCCGGGGATGGGCCTGCTTCCGGACTTGAAGGCCTGGACCAGCTCGCTGATGGGCCTGGCAGAACCCGTCCCCCCGTCGGCACGGCGGTAGTCGGGGTCGTACCAGGACTCGTAGATGCGCGAGAAGATCCACTGGGTCCAGCGCACATAGTCGGTATCGATGGTGGCGAAGGAGCGGCGGTCGTCGAAGCTGAGCCCCAGCCGGTGCAGCTGCCAGCGCATGTTGGCGATGTTCTGCTCGGTGGTGACCCGGGGGTGCTGGCCGGTCTGGACGGCGTACTGTTCGGCGGGCAGGCCGAAGGCGTCGTAGCCCATGGCGTGCAGGACGTTCTCGCCCTTCATCCTGTGGTAGCGGCTGACCACGTCGGTGGCGATGTAACCCAGGGGGTGGCCCACATGCAGGCCCTTGCCCGAAGGATAGGGGAACATGTCGATGACGAAGTAGGGACTGCAACCCTCGGCGTGATTTCCCTGGGCATCCGTCAAATCACCCTTGGTGTTGGCGGCCCAGAAGGTGCCCTCCTTGTCCCAGCGCTGCTGCCAGTGCTCCTCGATGGTCTGCGCCATGGCGGCATCGTAGCGGAATTGAGGCTGATCGGATTCCTGGGTCTGCTGATGATCCCTGTCTTCATTCGCGTTCATATGGTGAATTATCGCCATTCACATGGACACGGCCGGGCCGATGTCCAGCATCCGTCGTCCTTACGGGAGCCGTGCTCAGTGGTCGCCGGGCTGCAGGGTACGGGCGGCGGCATCGATGGAGAAGCCGATTGACCGGGAAGCCCGGCCCAGGGCGGCCTTGAAGGATCCGTCCCGCATCATCCTCTTCAGGGCCTGGTCGATGACGCCCACCAGCTCCGGATCCCCGCGGGGCACGCCTATGCCATACCGCTCATGGGAGAAGGGGTTGCCGACCAGGCGCAGCTGGCCACCGCCGCGAACATGAGCCAGGCCGGCCAGGGCGAAGTCATCGCCGCTGGCGGCATCCGTATCCCCGCTGAGCAGGGCCGTGATGCACTCGGGGAACTCCTCCCGCTCCTGGACCTGGGCTTGGGGGGCCAGCGAGCGTACCAGGGCCCCGGAGGTGGACCCCGCTGCCACGCAGACCCGCTTTTGGGCCAGATCCTCCACCCCGGCGATGTCGTTCTGAGTGCGGCGAACCAGCAGATCCTGCCCGGCAGCCAGATAGGGCCCGGCGAAATCCACCAGCTTCTGCCGTTCCTGGGTGATGGAGTAGCCGGCCACCACCATGTCCACCTGGCCCTGTTCGAGCATGCGCTCGCGATCCGCAGGCTTCACCTGGCGGAAAACGATCTGCGACTCGGCATATCCAAGCTCGTGGACCACATACTGGGCCACGTCCACATCCAGTCCCCGGTACTGGCCGGACTGGGCGAACCCAAGTCCAGGCTGATCGAAGGAGATGCCCACGCTGATCTTGGGCCCGATGGAACCCGCCCGGTAGCGATCCTCCTGGCGGCCGCACCCGCTCAGGGGCACCGCAAGAACCAGCGCCAGCAGAGCCGCCGCAATCCTGCGTGCAAACATGACCGGCCCCTACTTGAACATTCTCGAACGGGTCAGGAACCAGGTTACCAGGGCGGTCACCAGGCCCGAAAGAATCACCACGACCGCAAAACCCCAGGGTTTGTCGGTAAACGGCATGCCGAACATGCCCTGGTTGAAGTTCATGCCATACATGGAGAAGATCAGCGTGGGCACCGACAGGCTGATGGAGATGATGGTGAAGATCCTCATCACATTGTTGACGTTGTTGGAGACGATGGAGGCGAAGGCGTCGGTCATGTTCGAAAGCACGCTTGAGTAGATGTTGGCCATCTCGATGGCCTGCTTGTTCTCCGTGATCACGTCGCCCAGCAGGTCCTCATCGTCCGGATAGCGCTTGATCCGCTCCAGCCCGGTCAGCTTCTCCAGGACGATCTCGTTGGACTTGAGACTGGTGGCGAAATAGACCAGGGTCTTGTTGAGCTCCAGCAGCATGAGGATCTCCCGGTTCTGCATGGAGTGGCGCAGTTTGAGCTCCAACCGGTCCGACTCGCGGTCGATGATGCGCAGGTATCGCAGGTAGAGGGTGGCGTTGCGGTAGAGGATCTGCAGGATGAAGCGGGACTTCATGAAGGTGTTGAAACCCCGGATGGTGCCCTCCATGAAGGGATGGAGCAGGACGGTGTCCTGCATGCAGACGGTGACTATCAGATCCTCGGTGACGATGATGGACAGGGGGATGGTCTCGTAGTAGTCCCGGCCGTCGCGCTCCTCGGCCCGGGGAATGTCGACGATGACCATGGTGTACTCGTCCTCCACGTCCACACGCGAGCGCTCCTCATCGTCCAAGGGGGCACGCAGGTCAGCCAGGTCTATGCCCGTGGTCTGCGAGACGTTGGCCAGCTCGACATCGGTGGGCGCCGATAAGCATATCCATGAGCCCTTGGAAGCCTTGCCGATCTGCTCGATCTGCCCGTTCATGGTGCTGAATACTCTCATCATCGCCATCACCGCCTCTCGTGCTCGAACCTGGCCGACGTGTCTGGCCGAACCGATAGTAGCAGATAACCAGTCGCCGCCGTGCTCAATTTCGCAGGGTAGTCCCTGGTCACCCCCTCCATGGGCGCAGGACGGCGGGTTGGATTTTGGAGGCGTCGAAGCGGAAATGACCGGTGATGGGACGATGGCCAGGTGACCCCAGGTAGTCGTTCTCCCTGGCGCGCTGGCCCATGTTATGCAGAAGCAGGGGAATGCCCTGGCTGTCCCTTTTATCCGAGGCTATGCCGATGTGCCAGGAGGTGTCGAAGATGACAATGTCGCCCTGCTGCCACTGGTCGGTGGCCGCGGTGTCGTTGGTCAGACGCTGGGCGTGCCGGGACAGGAATACGCCGAGGACGTTGGTGCGTCTGAAGTCGATGTTCGGATCAGGCCTGCTGATGACTCCGACATAGGCCCCAGGAGACGAGGCGATGTCAGCGTCGACCATGGCTTTGAGATCGTAGCCGGCCTGTCGGAAGGCCCTCCAGATCTCATCGGTACAGGCACCCCGGTCATCGGGTGGATAGCCGCCCTGATAGTAGCCGCTGTCATAACGTGGATGGATGCGTGCCTCCTGATGGGCTCCACGCACCATGGCCGTGTAATCGTCCACACCGTCGTGGTTGTAGTCCACAGGCGAGATCAGAGGCGGGTGGACAGCAGTCTGCTCAGGAGAATACCCGGGAGGGCTATGGGAAGCGGTCTTGCGGCCGTTTGCAGAGGAGCTTTGATTATCATGGCGAGCAGATCCGACACCCATCAGCCTGCCAGCCAAGGCCAAGGAGCCCACCACAATCAAAGCAAGCGCCAGCAGAACGGCCACCCACCGCAGAACAGTCGTCCGCCCACGACTGTTGCCGCTACGGCTTTGCTCTGTCGGCACGGCGGTCACCTCATCCGGTTGCGAAGGGGTCTGCCATCCATGAACCGACGAAGATTATCCAGGCAAATTTCCCGAACCTTGTCCATGTTGGAGGGGAGATAAGCTCCCCCGGCCACATGCGGGGTGAGCAGGCAGCGTGGTTGCCTCCAGAGTGGGTGGTCTTCAGGCAGAGGTTCCGGTTCGGTCACATCCAGCCCTGCACCGAAAATGCCATCCTTATCCAGGGCTTGGGCCAGAGCCATGCAGTCCACGGCATCTCCCCTGCCCGCGTTGATCAGCACGGCGGTGGACTTCACCAATGCAAGACGATTGCCGTCGATGATATGTCTGGTCTGCGGCGTTGAAGGCAGGGCCAGAGCCACTACATCCATCTCAGGCAGCAGGGCATCCAGATCGTCAAAACCAGCCAGACGGTCGAACCCCTCCACCGGCTGGTCGGGATGCCGCCTGATACCGATGGTCCGAGCGCCTACAGCCTTGGCCAGACGAGAGAAGGAGGCTCCGATATCCCCCGTGCCCAACACCAGAACCTGGCAACCGCGCGGTGAAAGGACAGCCCCGCGAGGTTCCCAACGGCCCACGCGTTGATTGTCCCGGTAACCAGGAAGGTCCTTCATCAGGGCCCACATCATGGCGAACATGTGCTCGGAGACCGACTGCCCGTAAGCGCCTGAGGCACTGGTCAACATGGCATCCGGAGGCAGAACCCCCGGTTTCAGGTAGGCATCCACACCCGCGCTGCTGGTCTGCAGCCAGACCAGGTTACGGCAGGCAACCACCTGCTCGGACGGCGGATTACCCAAAATGATCGTGGCCTCCGATCGGAGGGATTGAGGGACATCGATGAGCCAATGCATGCTCTGCCGCATGTCCGTGTCGACAATGAACTCCTGATGAACGCCTGGAGCCGCCTGGAGGAATTCCTGTCGTTCGCTCTGGTCCAAGGGCAGGCAGTTGATGATGAGCTGGTCCCCAGGATGGTTCTCGTTCCGCTTTTCAGCCCGTACTTCGACATCGTTTTTGCCGGTCATGGTCCGCCGCCTTTCCGTTGCTGCCGACCCCCTTGGTCGCCCCTTGTTCATCATGCTAGCGCACTTGCAAGCTCAGGAATGACTCAAGACCATTCGAGGATAAAATCCATCAATTAGCTCACAATCCCTGCAATTCCGGGGCAACACACTGAGTTGCTCCATTCGCCAATCCCGGTGTACTATGAGCAAGGCTTCACCAAGCAAGGCAAGCACGGGGCTATGGCGCAGCTGGTAGCGCGTCTCCATGGCATGGAGAAGGTCGGGGGTTCGAATCCCCCTAGCTCCACAGATGGAATCCCGAGGTCACCTCGGGATTCTTTTTTATATCCAGCGCCTCTGCAACTGCGAGAGCCTGGACTAAGACACAGCGCAAACGCAGTTACGGTTCCAACCGGCAATCTCAGCTGGGCCATCAACGGGCAATCCCATCCGATGGCCGTCCACACTCGATGGAGCCCACATCGCGATCAAGGCTTTGACCCTGGCGTGTTTGCATTGTTTTTATCTACCGCTCCACAGAGGCGGACCCGTTCAGAATCCTGACTCCATTGCGAATCAAGCCTGCTGCAATGGTTGCGCCGGCACTCTTCCAAGGACCTACAATGATTCTGATTAAAATTCTGCAAATCTATCGGCCGACAGATTGGTGGACCCATCGCAACGACTCCGGAGGCCTACACAACAATGACC